>NZ_JAERMU010000001.1 GCF_016756775.1 Dryocola clanedunensis subsp. sulfonylureivorans
CGTTAAAATCTACACCACAGACTTGAGAGCCTAAGGTCGGATACGACGTCCGGACTGCGTTCAGAATAAACTGGCCGGTTTACTCTGAACAGGGGGAATAATACAAGGTCGGATAAGCGAAGCGCCATCCGACATCGCCCCCCTAAATAACAGACAAAAAAATACCCGGCCGAAGCCAGGTATTTACCATCAATCAATAAGCACTAGCGACGAGCGCGAACGACCTGATACTTGCGGGTCAGATACTCGACCGGCGCACTCCAGACGTGCACCAGACGGGTGAACGGGAACAGCAGGAACATGGTCATGCCCAGCACCAGGTGCACGCGGAAAACAAAGGCCACGCCGTCCAGATGCTCAGATGCACCGCCCTGGAAGGTCACAACGGATTGCGCCCAACCCACCAGCTTCATCATTTCACTGCCGTCCATATGCTGCGCCGAGAACGGAATGGTCAGCAGGCCCAGCGCGCACTGTACGACCAACAGCGTCAGAATCAGGATATCTGCTGCGGTAGAAGTTGCACGAACACGCGGGTTGAACAGGCGACGTTTTAGCAGCAGGATGCCGCCAACCAGCGTCATCACGCCACACGCGCCACCGGCAAGCATGGCCATCTTCTGCTTCACGTCGATAGGCAGGAAAGACTCGTACATCCAGTGCGGCGTCAGCATCCCCAGGAAGTGCCCGGCAAAAATCCCCAGGATCCCGATATGGAACAGGTTCGACGCCAGATTCATGCCTTTTCTGTCCAGCATCTGGCTTGAACCCGCTTTCCAGGAGTACTGGCCGTAGTCGTAACGCAGCCAGCTGCCTACCAGAAATACCGTACCGCAAAGGTATGGATAGATGTCAAAGAAGAACACATTCAGAAAATGCATTATCACTGTCCTCCGATATTCAGATACTGCGGAGCGACGGCCCCGGCAAAACGACGCTGGTGGCTGCTGATTTCAGATTCGCCGCAGCCCTGGTCGGCAATAAATTTCACCTGTTCTTCTTCCCACACCGCGTCCAGCGCCTGTGGGGTATCGTCACGGGCTTCATCGGCAATCTGCTGGCTAACGCTCTCCACAACCACATCGCTTTGTGACAGACCGATCATCACGTCGAACAGCACCGCATATTTGCTTTCACGCTGCTTGAGACGCGCGCCCAGCAGAGCCAGAATCGGCGCGATATCCTGCAAGCCACCCCGCGCTTCAGATTCTGAGCGCTGGGAGAGGTATTCAAGATAAAGCGGCAGATGGTCCGGCAGCTCGCGGCTGTCGATTTCCATACCGGCCTGTTCGTACTGGCCCATCAGATTAACCATCGCCTGGCCGCGATCCCGGGACTCACCGTGTACGTGTTCGAACAGCAGCAGCGACGTTGCGCGGCCGCGGTCGAACAGTTCGCTGTAGCTCGCCTGGGCGTCCAGCAAATCTCCACCGCAAAGCGTGGAGATAAACTCATTGAGCTGTGCGGCTTGCTGCAGATCCAGCGCAACACCATCGGCTAAAGCATCGCGAAGCTCCTGCTGGTGCTGCCACAGGGCAGCGTCCGGGTATTCGAGCAGGCGTGAAATTACCAGAAGTTCAATCATGCTTGCGGCTCCGTTTTGCTGGAAACGTCAATGGCGTCGATGCGGCGGCTGTTGAACAGGTTGAACTTAGAGTCCGACCCGTGGCAGCCGTCGCCGAAGCTGAAGCCGCACCCTTTGCTTTCCGGGAAGGCTTCTGCCGCCAGCTCGCGGTGGCTGGACGGCACCACGAAACGGTCTTCGTAGTTGGCAATCGCCAGGTAGCGATACATTTCCTGCGCCTGGGCTTCGGTCAGGCCGACCTCTTCCAGCGCGCGGGTATCTGTAACGCCTTCCACGGTTTCAGCACGCTTATAATGGCGCATCGCCATCATACGTTTCAGGGCGCGCAGCACCGGCGCGGTATCCCCGGCGGTCAGCAGGTTCGCCAGGTATTCAACCGGAATACGCAGGCTTTCCACGTCAGGCAGAATGCCGGTATGCGGCAGCTCACCCGCATCGGCCGCAGACTGAATTGGCGACAGCGGCGGCACGTACCAGACCATCGGCAGCGTGCGGTATTCCGGGTGCAGCGGCAGCGCCAGCTTCCAGTCCATCGCCATTTTATAGACCGGCGACTGCTGGGCGGCGGTGATGACGCTGTGCGGAATGCCGTCTTTCAGAGCCTGCTCGATAATTTTCGGGTCGTTAGGGTCAAGGAAGATACCCAGCTGACGCTCGTAAAGATCCTTTTCGTTCTCGGTGCTTGCTGCCTGCTCAATGGCGTCCGCATCATAAAGCAGCACGCCCAGGTAGCGGATACGGCCTACGCAGGTTTCGGAGCAAACGGTCGGCTGACCGGCTTCGATACGCGGGTAGCAGAAGATGCACTTCTCTGACTTGCCGCTCTTCCAGTTAAAGTAGATTTTCTTGTACGGGCAGCCGGTGATGCACATACGCCAGCCGCGGCACTTGTCCTGGTCGATCAGCACGATGCCGTCTTCTTCACGCTTGTAGATGGCGCCGCTCGGGCAGGTCGCCACGCACGCTGGGTTCAGACAGTGCTCGCACAGACGCGGCAGATAGGCCATGAAGGTGTTTTCGAACTGGCCGTACATCGCCTTCTGCATGTTTTCGAAGTTCTGATCTTTGGCGCGCTTTTCAAATTCGCCGCCGAGGATCTCTTCCCAGTTCGGGCCCGCTTCGATTTTGTTCATGCGCTGGCCGGTGATCAGCGAGCGCGGACGGGCGATCGGCTGATGCTTGCCTTCCGGCGCGTTGTGCAGGTGCTGGTAGTCGTAGTCAAACGGCTCGTAGTAATCGTCGATGCCTGGCAGGTGCGGGTTAGCAAAGATTTTACCCAGCAGCAGAGCACGGTTACCCATGCGCGGCTGCAGCTTACCGTTGATTTTACGGATCCAGCCGCCTTTCCATTTCTCCTGGTTTTCCCAGTCGTTCGGGTAGCCAATGCCCGGCTTGGTTTCCACGTTGTTGAACCACGCGTACTCCATGCCTTCACGGCTGGTCCAGACGTTTTTACAGGTCACAGAACAGGTGTGACAGCCGATGCATTTATCAAGATTCAGCACCATGCCGACTTGTGAACGAATTTTCATTTTACGCTCTCCTGTTTCTGGTCGTTGCCTTCACCGTCTAACCAGTTAATGTCTTTCATCTTGCGGACCACCACGAACTCATCACGGTTGGAGCCCACGGTGCCGTAGTAGTTGAAGCCGTAAGCCAGCTGCGCATAGCCACCAATCATATGGGTTGGTTTCGGGCTGATGCGGGTCACCGAGTTATGGATACCGCCGCGCTGGCCGGTGATTTCAGAACCCGGCAGGTTCACGATACGTTCCTGGGCGTGGTACATCATCGTCATGCCTTCCGGCACGCGCTGGCTCACTACCGCACGCGCGGTCAGCGCACCGTTTTTGTTGAACACTTCGATCCAGTCGTTGTCCTCAATGCCCAGATCTTTGGCATCGATTTCACTCATCCAGACAATCGGGCCGCCGCGTGACAGGGTCAGCATCAGCAGGTTGTCGCTGTAGGTGGAGTGAATGCCCCATTTCTGGTGCGGCGTCAGGAAGTTCAGCGCCTTTTCCGGGTTACCGTTGGATTTTTTACCCATCACGCCTTTTACCGAGCGGGTATCAATCGGCGGACGGTAAACCAGCAGGCTTTCGCCAAAATCACGCATCCACTGGTGATCCTGATACAGCTGCTGGCGGCCGGACAGGGTGCGCCATGGGATCAGCTCGTGGACGTTGGTGTAACCGGCGTTATAGGAAACGTGCTCATCTTCAAGGCCGGACCAGGTCGGGCTGGAGATGATTTTGCGCGGCTGCGCCTGGATATCGCGGAAGCGGATTTTCTCCTCTTCTTTGTTGGTCGCCAGGTGCGTGTGGTCGCGGCCGGTAAACTCGCTGAGCGCGGCCCAGGCTTTCACCGCTACGTGGCCGTTGGTTTCCGGTGCCAGGGTCAGGATCATCTCTGCGGCATCGATCGCCGTGTTGATCATCGGCTGGCCTTTCGCCGGGCCGTCTGCCTTGGTGTAGTTGAGCTTGCGCAGCAGATCCATTTCGGTCTGGGTATTCCAGGCGATGCCCTTCCCGCCGTTACCGATGGTTTCCATCAGCGGGCCGATGGAGGTAAAGCGCTCGTAGGTTGCCGGGTAGTCACGTTCAACCGTCACCAGGTGCGGAGCCGTTTTACCAGGGATCAGATCGCATTCGCCCTTTTTCCAGTCCATCACGCCGAACGGCTGAGCCAGCTCTGCGGCGGAGTCGTGCTGGATTGGCAGCGTCACAACATCGGTTTCTTTCCCTAAGTGGCCAACGCACACTTCGGAGAATTTCTTCGCGATATCTTTGTAGATATCCCAGTCGCTTTTTGAGTCCCATGCCGGGTCAACGGCGGCGGAAAGCGGATGAATAAACGGATGCATATCCGAAGTATTCATGTCGTCTTTCTCATACCAGGTCGCCGTTGGCAGCACGATATCCGAGTACAGGCAGGTGCTCGACAGGCGGAAGTCCAGCGTCACCACCAGATCCAGCTTGCCGTCGAGGCCGTTATCCACCCACTCCACTTCTTCCGGCATCACGCCGCCTTCTATGCCCAGGTCCTTGCCCTGAATACCGTTTTCGGTACCGAGCAGATACTTAAGCATGTACTCGTGGCCCTTACCGGAGGAACCCAGCAGGTTAGAACGCCAGACGAACAGGTTGCGCGGGTGGTTGTTGCCCGCATCCGGCTGCTCCGCCGCAAAGCGAATGTCGCCGCTTTTCAGCTGCTGAGCCGTAAAGTCAGCCGCGCTCATGCCAGCCGCTTTCGCCTGCGCCGCGATGTTCAGCGGGTTGGTATTCAGCTGCGGTGAGGAAGGCAGCCAGCCCATGCGTTCCGCGCGGACGTTAAAGTCAATCAAGTGGCCGCTGTAGCGGGATTTGTCCGCCAGCGGGGAGAGCAGTTCTTCCGCAGTCAGCGACTCGTAGCGCCACTGGCTGGAATGGTTATAGAAGAACGAGGTGCTGTTCATGTGGCGTGGCGGGCGCTGCCAGTCAAGGGCAAACGCCAGCGGAGTCCAGCCGGTTTGCGGACGCAGCTTTTCCTGGCCCACGTAGTGTGCCCAGCCGCCGCCGCTCTGGCCGACGCAGCCGCAGAAGATCAGCATGTTGATCAGGCCGCGGTAGTTCATGTCCATGTGGAACCAGTGGTTCATCCCGGCACCGACGATGATCATCGAACGACCATGCGTTTTATCGGCATTATCGGCGAACTCACGAGCGATGCGTACGATGTTCTGACGGGAAACGCCGGTGATCTGCTCGGCCCACGCAGGGGTATAAGCTTTCACTTCGTCATAGCTGGAAGCGCAGTTTTCATCGTTCAGACCGCGTTCCAGGCCGTAGTTCGCCAGGGTCAGGTCGTAAACGGTGGTCACCAGCGCGCTGCTGCCGTCTGCCAGCTGAATACGCTTAACCGGCAGCTTGTGCATCAGCACGTTGTCGAGCTTGACGTTGCTGAAGTGCTCGGAGCTTTCGCCGCCGAAGTAAGGGAAGCCCACTTCGGCCACTTCGTCGTGGCTGCCCAGCAGGCTCAGGCGCAGCTCGGCCTCTTCGCCGCTGGTGCCGTCGCGCTGCTCGAGGTTCCACTTGCCCTTCTCGCCCCAGCGGTAGCCGATGGAGCCGTTCGGTGCCAGCAGCTCGCCGTTCTGGTTATCCAGAGCAACGGTTTTCCACTGCGGGTTGTTCTCCTGGCCCAGGCCATCGACCAGGTCAGATGCACGCAGCATGCGGCCCGCGGCATAGAACCCGTCACGCTCTTCGAGCATCACCAGCATCGGCATGTCGGTGTAGCGACGCACGTAGTCGGTGAAGTACTGGCTTGGGTTATCCAGGTGGAACTCACGCAGCATGACGTGGCCCATCGCCAGCGCCATCGCGGCATCGGTACCCTGCTTCGGCGCCAGCCACTGGTCGCAAAGCTTGGCGATTTCCGCGTAGTCCGGCGTGACGGCGACCGTTTTGGTCCCTTTGTAACGCACTTCGGTAAAGAAGTGGGCGTCCGGGGTACGGGTCTGCGGCACGTTAGAGCCCCAGGCCATGATGTAACTGGAGTTGTACCAGTCGGCGGACTCAGGCACGTCGGTCTGCTCGCCCCAGGTCATTGGTGACGCAGGTGGTAAATCGCAGTACCAGTCGTAGAAGCTCAGACAGGTCCCGCCAATCAGGGAGATATAGCGAGCGCCGGCGGCGTAGGAAACCATCGACATCGCCGGGATTGGCGAGAAGCCCGCGATACGGTCAGGACCGTAAGTTTTCGCGGTAAAGACGTTGGACGCCGCAATCAGCTCGTTCACTTCCTGCCAGCTTGAGCGGACAAAACCACCGCGACCACGGGCTTGTTTATAGCTTTTTGCTTTTTCCGGGTCGTTGATGATGGAAGCCCACGCGTCTACCGGGTCGGCGTGCACGGTTTTCGCTTCGCGCCACAGTTTAATCAGACGCTTACGCATCAGCGGGTATTTCAGGCGGTTAGCGCTGTAGAGATACCAGGAGTAGCTGGCGCCGCGAGGGCAGCCGCGTGGCTCATGGTTTGGCATATCCGGGCGGGTGCGCGGGTAGTCGGTCTGCTGGGTTTCCCAGGTGACGAGGCCGCTTTTGACGTAAATTTTCCAGCTGCAGGAGCCGGTGCAGTTTACACCGTGGGTAGAACGCACAACTTTGTCGTGCTGCCAGCGCTGGCGGTAGCCTTCTTCCCAATCGCGGTTGGTATCGAGCAGCTGGCCATGTCCGTCGGCAAAGGTATCACCCTTCTGTTTGAAGTAGCGAAACCGGTCAAGAAACTTACTCATCGGGATTCTCCTGATGTGGAGCCTGGAGGCTCTTCTGTGAAATCGACATTGCAGATTTGCTGGCACGGTATCGCGCGGATAAGGAGGCAGAATTGATAACGATCAACACACCAGGCGTTGTCTTACTGCCTGAAAAACGCGAATACCACCAAAGTAGCATGCGGAAATATTTTATAATTCATTGATAAGTAATGGTTATTTTTGATATTTGATTTTGCAGAGGTACAGTTCAGGCTGCAGGAGGTATTAAGGGGTAGGTACTACCAGACTCACCCAGCTCCGGAGCCGCAATTGATGTTCAGAGGGAGATATTAGTATGTTGTAACTAAGTCATGTTACTCATAAAAAAAGCGCGACCGAAGCCGCGCAGGGATAACCAAAATGGTCAATTTTTTAAAACTTATTTGGCAGATTTACGGCCGTACACGGCCCAGGTGATGACCACACAGACGATGTAGAACACCAGGAAAATTTTCATTGCTCCTGCCGGGGAACCGGTCAGCGCCAGCGAGGTCCCGAAAGCTTTAGGGATGAAGAACCCGCCTACGGCACCAATCGCCGAGATAAAGCCAAGCGCCGCCGCGGTGTCGGTTGCCGCTTCGCGCATGGCGTGTTCTTCAGTACCGCCGGCCGCTTTTACGCGATCCATAGTCAGCTTGCGGAAGATAACGGAGATCATCTGGAAGGTGGAACCACTGCCCAGCCCGGCCGTCAGGAACAGCATCAGGAACACGCCGAAGAAGGCAATAAAGTTGCCGCCCACGCCGTTATGCGGCAGCGTGGTGAACAACAGCGCGCTGAATACGGCCATGAAGATGAAGTTAATCAGCGAGACTCGGGTGCCGCCGAAACGGTCAGAAATCGCACCGCCAGCAGAGCGGGCCAGCGCGCCGAACAGCGGGCCAAAGAACGCGAAGTGCAGAATATTGATATCCGGGAACTGGGTTTTGGCCAGCATCGCGAAACCGGCGGAGAAGCCGATAAACGAGCCGAACGTCGCCAGGTACAGCACGCCCATGATCCACAGATGCGCACGCTTCAGAACCGGCAGCTGTTCGCGCAGCGAGGCCTTAGAGGCGGACAGATCGTTCATGCCAAACCAGGCTGCGATGGTGAAGATAGCCAGGAAAGGCACCCAGATCCATGCAGCATTTTCGAGGAACAGCATTGAACCGTCAGCCTGCTCCACGCCCGTGCCGCCGAAGATGGCGAACATAGAAAGGGAAATGGCCAGTGGTGCAACCAGCTGCATCACGCTCACGCCCAGGTTACCCAGGCCGCCGTTAATACCCAGCGCCCCGCCCTGTTTGGCTTTCGGGAAGAAGAAGCTGATGTTCGCCATGCTCGAGGCGAAGTTGGCACCCGCGAAGCCACAAAGCAGCGCGATGATGATAAAGACGCTGAATGGCGTGGTGGTATCCTGCACGGCAAAACCAAGCCAGACGCAAGGGATAATCAGGATGCCGGTACTGAACGCTGTCCAGCGACGTCCACCGAAGATAGGCACCATAAAGGAGTACGGAACACGAAGCAGCGCGCCGGAGACGGAAGGCAGCGCGGTCAGCATGAACAGCTGGTCGGTTGTAAAGCTAAAGCCCACCTTGTTCAGGTTCACCGCAACGGCGCTGAACAGCATCCAGACGCAGAAGGCGAGCAGCAGGCTCGGCACGGAAATCCACAGGTTGCGGCTGGCAATACGATGACCTTTTGTTTGCCAGAACTCGACATCTTCCGGACGCCAGTCCGTGACCAGCCCCGCGGATTTCTGCTCTTTATTGGACGACGCAGACATAAACACCTCAAATGTGTAAGAGTAATTGCCGCCACATTAGGGAGTATTGGTGAATCTAAATTGATGTATATCAAGGGATAATCGGACAGAATGGCGCTTATATTTTAACCATGATTCTTTGTGAGTAAGCCAAAATCACAAAAAAACTGTGGGTTTTCACTGCCCTGGAAGGGGTACAGCAGGGTTATAACCACCGTCATGCCACCAGTGGCAATTAAGGGGTAATCATTAGGGGGTATGGGTATACTCCGGGTGATGGCTGAAAATATGCCCACTCAAGCATGAAGGATACCCGATAAATGTTGAAGCGCCTGCTTTCCCCTCTCACTCTGGTTAACCAGTTAGCGCTGATTGTGCTGCTGCTGGCAACGCTCGGCGTGGCGGGAATGAGCCTTGCCAGCTGGCTCGCGCAAGGGATCCAGGGCAACGCCCACGCCATCAACAAAGCCGGGTCGTTGCGGATGCAGAGCTACCGTCTGCTGACGGCAATTCCGTTAACCGCTAAAGACGCCCCGCTGCTGACCGAAATGGAGCAAACCGCCTGGAGCAATGACTTGCAGGATGCAGCGCGCCGTGACGGCCAGCAGGCGCAGCTCATGCAGCTGCAGGATTACTGGCGCAGCACCCTTGAACCCGCCATCAGCCGTGCGCAGAACGCAGGCCAGGTGACACCTCATGTTGCCCAGTTCGTTGGTCGTATCGATCAGCTGGTCAGCTCGTTCGACAAAACAACAGAGCTGCGGCTCCACCGGGTGATCCTGCTGCAGCAAGGCATGGCTGCGCTGATGGGCTTACTGCTGGTCTTCACCGTTATCTGGCTGCGCAAACGCCTGTTACGTCCGTGGCGGCAGCTGCTGGCGATGGCATCCGCCATCGGCAAACGAGACTTTACCCACCGGGTCAGCGTCTCGGGCCGTAACGAAATGGCGACCCTCGGCATAGCGCTGAACAGCATGTCTGCCGAACTGGCGGAAAGCTACTCCGTGCTGGAGCAGCGCGTACGTGAGAAAACCGCCGGGCTGGAGCAGAAAAATCGCATCCTGTCGTTTTTATACCAGGCGAACCGCCGCCTGCACTCCCAGGCTCCCCTTTGCCAGCGGCTTTCCCCTGTTTTAAGCGAGCTGCAGCACCTTACGCCGCTGCGGAATATTGAGCTGCGCGTGTACGAATACGAAGACGAAGAAAACTACGACGAATACACCTACCAGCCGGACAGCAGCTGTGAGGAGCAGGGTTGCCACCTTTGTCCTCGGGCCCCTGCGGCGGAACCTGCCGAAACGAATGCGGTCAAATGGCGGCTTACCGATAACCATATTCAGTACGGTCTGGTGCTCGCTCAGCTCCCCCAGGGCAGCAGTCTGACCGCCGATCAGCAACAGCTTATCGAAACGCTCATCGAGCAGCTGACCGCTACGCTTGCCGTAGAACGACAGCACGAACATCAGCAGCAGCTGGTGGTGATGGAAGAACGCGCCACCATTGCACGAGAATTACATGACTCCATCGCCCAGTCGCTCTCCTGCCTGAAAATGCAGGTCAGCTGTCTACAAATGCAGGGAGCTGCGCTGCCGGACGAGATGCGTGAGCTGTTAAGTCAGATGCGTAACGAACTGAATACATCGTGGCGCCAGCTGCGCGAACTGCTGACCACGTTCCGCCTGCAGCTCATTGAGCCTGGCCTGCGGCCTGCCCTCGAGGCAAGCTGTCAGGAGTTCAGCGAAAAACTCGGCTTTAACGTTGAGCTGAACTATCAGCTGCCACCTCGTTTTGTGCCCTCTCACCAGGCCATTCACCTGGTGCAGATAGCGCGCGAAGCGCTGAACAACAGTTACAAACACGCACAGGCAACGGCCTGTGGCGTCTGCGTCGAACACCTCAACAAGCAGGTAAAATTAACCGTATGGGATAACGGCTGCGGAATACCAGAGAACGGAGAACGCAGAAACCATTACGGACTTATTATTATGCGAGACCGTGCGCAAAGCCTGCAAGGCGATTGCCAGATACGGGCTCGCGCTGGTGGCGGCACCGAAGTGGTCGTCAGTTTTATGCCCGAAGCACATTTGTCTTCTGCCACAGGAGTAAGCGATGAGTAACCCGGAAGCAGCAACTATCTTGCTGATTGATGATCACCCGATGCTAAGAACAGGCGTCAAACAGCTAATCAGCATGGCGCCTGAGCTGGCCGTTGTCGGCGAAGCCGGGAACGGGGCTCAGGGCGTTGAGCTTGCCGAAGCGCTCGACCCCGACCTGATTCTGCTGGATCTGAACATGCCCGGCATGAACGGACTGGAAACCCTGGACTGCCTGCGCGAAAAACCGCTGTCGGGCCGTATCGTGGTGTTCAGCGTCTCCAATCACGAAGAAGATGTCGTGACCGCACTGAAACGCGGCGCCGATGGCTATCTGCTTAAAGACATGGAGCCTGAGGATTTACTGAAAGCCCTGCAGCAGGCGGCCGCAGGTGAGATGGTCCTCAGCGAAGCGTTAACGCCGGTGCTGGCGGCAAGCCTGCGGGCGAACCGCGCAACCTCAGACCGTGACGTGAATCAGCTAACCCCGCGCGAGCGCGACATTCTCAAGCTGATCGCCCAGGGGCTGCCGAACAAAATGATTGCCCGCCGTCTGGATATCACCGAGAGTACGGTGAAAGTTCACGTCAAGCACCTGCTGAAAAAAATGAAGCTGAAATCCCGCGTCGAAGCGGCGGTCTGGGTGCATCAGGAACGTATTTTCTAAGGGTTCGTTCCCTCTTCCGGCAGAAGGTTATAACGAGGATCTTCTGTCGGTGCGGCCACCAGCGGTTCAACCTGTTTGAGCGTTATCCAGTTCGACGTTACCTTCTGTCCTTTATCATCCTCAAGCGTCACTGACAGGTGATACTCTCCGGCCTCGCCGTCCTGCGACGCAGGCATGATGACGCTCCAGCCATCGGTACTGTGATTGTTTGCAGGCGGCGTCAGGCTGAGCACCTGGGTATCCCCCTGCCAGCTGATATTGCGGATCGCGTTGTGCGCCCGAACCTGGAGTTTAAGCTCCACGGTCTCGCCCGGGTGCAGCTCCCACGGTGGTGTTGCCAGGAAGACTGACAGGGTTTTACGCTGGCGATATTCCATCACCGGCAAATGACTGCGTTCCACGCTGTCATAGCGGCTGCCGCGTAACGAGCTGGTTGTTGCCACCTCGGCGGAGGAGAGTTGCTTAGCCAGCGGAACGCCCATGCGGTAATTCAGCTTCAGGCCAAGATTATCCTGCCCTACGCCGTTCTCACCCTGCTTATGCTGCGCGGTAAAAGTCACCAGCGGCACCGGCGTATAACTCAGTCCCATCGTGACCGCTAAGGGGTTTCGATAACCCGTGCCGCTGTTGAACAAATCCACGCTGTCGCCAAAATACTGCTCGAGGCTAAGGCTGGTATTGATGTGGCGGTAAAACGGCAGCCACGCCTGCGCCGTGATGTCGTAGCCTCGCGCCAGGCGTTGCTCCAGCGTTTCGGTATCGTCCTGCCAGCCGTTCAGCGGATGGTAATAGTTGGCGGACAACCGCAGGTATTCCCCCCACGCCTCGGCACCGACGCCTGCCCGCCGCAGATGGTTCGACAGCTGGCTATCGTAAAACGTGTTGTACCCCAGCAGCCAGTTCCCAGCCACCCAACGCTGACCAACGCCGATATTGCCAGTCATGCCGTCTTCCTGCTGGGTAAAGCCGATCTGGCTCCAGGTCAGATAACGGTTGTTATCTTCCCAGGGACTAAAGAATGAACCGCTGCTGCCGTTCCAGCTCCCGTGCTGATCCACCAGCAGATTAAGGTTCGCTTTTCCCCATGGAGACAGCAACGACTCGGCTTCATCCGCGACTTTGTCAGTCAGGGCGTCTCTGATGCTGGTGAAGGCCAGAAGTCGTGCCTGATCGCCGGCGTCCAGGCCATCGTCGATCATGCTGGCCTCACCGAACTTCTTCGCCATCTCCGCAATATGCTTTGCAGCGGCGTCAGTTTCAGGAGCCATGCCCAAATCGGGGAGTTCTGCAGAGGCCGGAGGAAGTGCACCCTCATCCTTCCCGATAAAGGTCTGGCGGGTACTCGCAACCCCTCCAGCGCTGAGGAGTGTGTATGTCAGGGTCAAAAGTGGTACAGCTTTTTTAAACATCAGGAAATTATAACATCCTGAGCATCCAGTACACGTCTAAAGTCCGGGGTTAATGCCAAGCTTAATCCTAATTTAGCGCTACGCTTAGATATCCAGCCAGATGAGTATTCCTACATGAAAACACCGTTAATCGGTTTATCCGCCCTTCTGTTATCCAGTTGTTTTACAGCTCAGGCAGAAGGGCTTTTTATCCTGCAGTCACCCGCATTTACCGATAACGCTATGCTTGATAAGCAATACGCCGGAAATGCGAAAGATAATCCTAACTGCACCGGGAAAAATCTTTCTCCCCCTGTTGTCTGGAGCAATCCCCCAACCAATACGCAAAGCTTTGCGCTGCTTGTTCACGATCCCGAAGGGGCTAAGGGGCTGGGAGTCACCCATCTGGTGGCCTATAACATCCCGGCCAGCGCTACCGGCTTCACCGCCAATGAACTGCGGGACGGTAAAGGCTTTACTGGCGGAAAAAATACGCCCGGCTCGCAGGCCTGGCACGGTCCCTGCCCGCCACCCGGCAGCGGCGCGCATCACTATACCTGGACGCTGATTGCAACGGATTTACGTGCCGATGCGCTTCCGGCAGGCCTGACCCGGGAAGAGCTTTTCGCTAAGCTCAAGGGACACGCCCTGGCCGCGGCGGGGCTAATCAGCCGCTTTGGGCAGTAACGCCTTCAGCTCCGGGATGCAGGAGCCGCAGTTGGTGCCGCACCGCAGCTTCTCCCCCAGCATCGCGACGGTGTGACAGCCCGACGCGATGGCCCCCAGTATTGTCTTCTCGCCCACGCCAAAGCAGCTGCAAACCGTTCTGCCTGGGGCCGGTACTCCTCCGGGCGCCCGGCCCGCCAGCAGCGAATGCCGCCCATGCGGCGCATTTTCAAAAGCCGACAACACGGCCTGCCGGTCAATGTCCGGCCAGGCTTTTGCGGCATAGAAGGCCAGCATTAACCTGCCGTCGTGCCACGCCAGCAGATGATACAGCTCCCCGTCGCCGCTCGCGTACTGCAGCTGCCAGCCTCGACCGGCGGTCAGGGTTGCTGCCCAGGCCCGCGGATCGCTGTCCGCCGCGCAAAGAAAATGCGCCGCGCCCGGCGACGCCTGCCGCCACCACTGAATATCCTCCGCAAAGGCAATGTCACCGGCGGCAAAGATCTCGCCGTGCCACGCAGGCTTCCAGCGCTGAAGGCGAACCGCCGTCTGTTTGCTTTCCGGCTGGCCGGAATCGGCATCGCATACTTTCGCCACCAGGCTGTTTATCTGCCCCCTACGGGCAAACTGCTGGCTCCAGTGCATCGGTGAAAATACGCTTCCCGGCTGCTGATGGCCGCTCAGCTGCGCTCGGGCGACCATACCGCCCAGCGGGGATGCAATGCGCACCAGCCCTGCGTCCGTTATGCCATAGCGCTGTGCGTCCAGCGGATTAATCTCCAGGTACGGCATCCCGGTATGCTGCATCAGGCCCGGCACGTACCCGGTTCGCGTCATGCTGTGCCACTGATCGCGAATTCGCCCGGTGTTAAGCAGTAAGGGATAATTACGGTCGGTCAGGGCCGCTGGCAGCCGGGGATCGACCCCCGCCATCTGAAACCTGCCGCTTTTGCGCCAGCTTTTCACCGGGCCGTGGTGGGCTGCGGCAACGGGCCAGCGCACCGGATCCAGCTCGTCGTACTGCTGGCGGGTCAGCGTTGCCAGCCCGCCGATATCAAAGGCGCGTGAGCCGTTATTCTCATAGCCCGACAGCGCCGCATGTTCGCAAAAAATGTCCTGTGGATGCTGCCAGGCGAACATTTTTTCATAGCCGAGCCGCCGGGCAATCTGCGACAAAATCCACCAGTCGGCGCGGGCCTCCCCCGGCGGCGGCAGAAAGGCGCGCTGCCTTGAAATCCTGCGCTCTGAGTTAGTGACCGTGCCGTTTTTTTCTCCCCAGGCCAGCGCCGGAAAGCGCACGTGGGCGTAGCGCCCGGTGTCCGTTTTATCCACCACGTCGGAGACAATGACCAGCGGGCATTTCGCCAGCGCCCGCTCCACGCCGGAGGCATCCGGCAGCGAAACCACCGGATTGGTGCCCATGATCCACACGGCTTTTATTTCCCCCCGTCCTATGGCGTCAAACAGCTCCACCGCCATCAGGCCCGGCGTTTCGGCGATTCGCTCGCTGCCCCAGAAGCGCCCGAGCCGGGCGATGTCGGCAGGTTCAAAATTGAGGTGGCAGGCCAGCTGGTTTGCCAGCCCCCCGACCTCCCGACCGCCCATGGCGTTTGGCTGTCCGGTCAGCGAAAATGGCCCGCAGCCCGCGCGCCCGAGCTTGCCGCTGGCCAGATGCACGTTGATGATGGCGCTGCACTTGTCGCTGCCGCTTGAGGACTGGTTAATGCCCATGGTGTAGAGCGTCATGGCGCGCGGGCTGTCGGCAAACCACTGCCAGAAGGTGCGGATAGCCTGCGCATCCAGCCTGCAAAAGTCGGCGCATTTCTCCAGCGGCCACCCGGCTGCCAGCGCCAGCGCTTCGGCCTCGCCGTCGAACGTCTGGCCCGGCGGCCCGTGCCGCGTCAGATAATGAAGCAGGCCGACAAACAGCCCGGCGTCGCTGCCGGGCCGCAGCGCCAGGTGCAGATCGGCGATGTCGCAGGTCGGGGTACGGCGCGGATCTATCACCACGACTTTCATCTCCGGGCGCTGCCGTTTGGCCTCCGCCAGCCGCTGATAGAGCACCGGGTGCGTCCAGGCCGCGTTTGAACCTGCCAGCACCACCAGATCCGTCTGATCAAGATCCTCATAGCTGCACGGCACAAAATCCGCGCCGAACGCGCGTTTGTAGCCAACCACCGCCGAAGCCATGCAGAGCCGTGAATTCGTGTCGATATTCGCCGCGCCGATGAACCCCTTCATCAGCTTATTGGCAACATAGTAATCCTCGGTGAGCAGCTGGCCGGATGCATAGAACGCCACCGCCTTTGGGCCGAACTCCCGAATGATGTCCTGCAATTTTTGCGCGGCATGATCCAGCGCCGCCTCCCAGGCAACGCGCTCGCCGTTAACCTCCGGGAACAGCAGACGCTTTTCCAGACCGAGAGTTTCGCCAAGCGAAGCTCCCTTTACGCACAGCCGCCCGAAATTGGCCGGGTGCTGTACGTCCCCGGCTATTTTCACACCGCCGTTCTCATCGGTCAGGGCAGTTACGCCGCAGCCTACCCCGCAATAGGGGCAGGTTGAACGCACCGGGGCGCTCATGATGCCTCCGCGCGCGCAATCAGGGCATGGCTCCCTACCCAGACCATGCCCTGCTCTACCTTCACCGGCCAGGCGCGAACCGCCAGCTCGCCGTCCGGGCTTCGGCCGTCACGCAGGCGGAACCGGTGTTTATAAAGCGGAGAGATAACCACCGGTTCGCCCGCCACATCCCCTACGATCCCGCGCGAGAGCACATTCGCCACGCTGCCCGGCTCGTGGTTATCAAGGGCGTAAATCGCCTCGCCGAAGCGGAACAGCGCAATCTGCAGATCCCCCAGCCGGGCGCCAATGCCTGCCTGCGCCGGTATCGCGCTGATGTCGCAGACGGCCTGCCACGGTTTCACCGGCGGTATAATCTGTTGCTGCGGCTCAGCATCCGCTGGCTGCAGCTGCCCACGCAGCATCTGCCGCTGCACGGCTTCGTCCGGTTTGTCGCTGTTAACGGAAGAGCGGAACAGCGCGAGGCGGTCCGGGCTGTTCAGCGTGGTCTGCCACTCGCACTGATAAGTGGCCACCACGCCCGCCATCTCTTTCTCCAGCTCTTCGCCCAGGCCCAGGCTGTCGTTGAGCACCACGTCGCGCAGGTATTCCAGCCCGCCTTCGAGGTTATCCATCCAGGTGCTGGTCCGCTGGAGGCGGTCGGCGGTGCGGATGTAGAACATCAGCAGACGGTCGACGGTGCGGATCAGGGTTTCTCGGTCCAGATCGCTGGCGAACAGATCCGCGTGGCGCGGCTTCATGCCGCCGTTGCCGCAGACATAGAGGTTCCAGCCCTTCTCCGTGGCGATGACGCCGATGTCCTTGCTTTGCGCCTCCGCGCATTCGCGGGTGCAGCCCGAAACGGCCATTTTGATTTTGTGCGGCGAGCGCAGCCCCTTGTAGCGGTTCTCCAGCTCAATCGCCAGCCCGGTGGAGTCCTGCACCCCGTAGCGGCACCAGGTCGATCCCACGCAGGATTTCACCGTGCGCAGCGACTTGCCGTAGGCGTGGCCGGTCTCAAAACCAGCCGCCACCAGCTCCTCCCAGATAGCAGGTAGCTCTTCGAGACGCGCGCCAAAAAGGTCGATGCGCTGTCCGCCGGTGATTTTGCTGTAGAGCCGATAGCGTTTTGCTACCAGGCCTATGGCGATCAGCCCGTCCGGCGTGATCTCCCCGGCGGGCACGCGCGGCACGATGGAATAGGTGCCGTCTTTCTGAATATTGGCGAAATAGCGATCGTTGGTATCCTGCAGCGGCAGATGAGCCGGCTTAAGCAGGTATTCGTTCCAGCAGGATGCCAGCACCGAGGCCGCCAGCGGCTTGCAGATTTCACAGCCGTGCCCCTGCCCGTAGCGGCTGATGAGCTGGTCAAAAGTATGCAGATGGTTGACGCGCACCAGGTGGTAGATCTCCTGGCGGGAATACGCGAAGTGTTCGCAGATGTCTTTTTTGACCTCTACGCCCTGCTGCTGGAGCTGGTACTCCATTACCTGCTTCACCAGCGCGGAGCAGCCGCCGCAGCCCGTCGCGGCTTTGGTGCAGGCTTTTATCGCCGCCATATCACCCGCGCCGCCGTTTACCGCCGCGCAGACAGCCGCCTTGCTGACGTTGTGGCAGGAACAGAGTTGCGCCGCGTCAGGCAAAGCGCCGACGCCAGGCGTTTTTGATGCCGCCCCCGGCGAAGCGGGCAGGATCAGCGTTTCGGGCTGCGCGGGCAGCGCCATGCCGTTGAGCATCATCTGCAGCAGCTGGCTGTATTCGCCGCTGTCGCCCACCAGCACGCCGCCAAGCAGGGTTTTGCCGTCCGCCGAAACGACGATTTTCTTGTAGATCTGCCGTGGGCCGTTGGTCCACCGATAGCTCTGGCTGCCCGGCGTGCGCCCGTGGGCGTCGCCGAAGGAGGCGACCTCCACGCCGAGCAGTTTCAGTTTGGTGCTCATGTCGGCGCCGCGAAACGCCGTGCTTTCCCCGGCAAGCGTCGCCGTCGCCACCCGCGCCATCTGATAGCCCGGCGCAACCAGGCCAAAGATTTTGCCCTCCCACAGCGCGCATTCGCCGATGGCGTAAATCGAGTCGTCGCTGGTCTGGCAGTTGTCGTTAATGACAATGCCGCCTCGCTCACCCAGCGCCAGCCCGCAGCCGCCAGCCAGCTTGTCCTGCGGGCGAATACCAGCGGAGAAAACGATCAGATCGGTATCCAGACTCTCTCCGTCGGCAAAACTGAGACGCAGGCCTTCGGCTTCGGTAATCGCCGTCGTCGCCTTGCCGGTCAGCACCCTGACGCCAAGGTCGGAAATTTTCGCGCGCAGCATGGCGGCCCCGTCGTTGTCGAGCTGGACGGCCATCAGGTTTGGCGCGAACTCCACGACGTAAGTCTCCAGACCGAGCTGTTTAAGGGCGTTGGCGGCTTCCAGCCCCAGCAGTCCTCCGCCGATGACCACGCCACGCGTGGCGCCGCGCGCGCGTTCCGCAATGGCATCCAGATCGTCGAGCGTGCGGTAGACAAAGCAGCCGGGTAAATCATTGCCGGGTACCGGCGGCACGAATGGCCAGGAGCCGGTTGCCAGCACCAGCTTGTCCCACCACGTTTCATGCCCTTCGCTGTCGCGTACCAGGCGCTGCTGGCGGTCGATCTCCACGATGCGGGTGTGGCTGCGCAGTTCAATACCGTGTTCGGCAAAGAAATCCCCCTGCACCATAGACAGCGACTCCGCGCTGCGCCCGGAGAAGTATTCAGAAAGATGCACGCGGTCGTAGGCCGGATGGCGTTCTTCTCCGAATACCACGATGTGGTGCGTTTTATGTAAATTCAGCGCGACGCACCGTTCGAGGAAGTGATGCCCGACCATGCCGTGCCCGATCGCTACCAGCGTTGATTTTGTCATGTCGTCATCTCCGGCAGCCTGCGGCTGCATCTGGGGGGTAAAGTCGTCAAACAGGGCACCCGGAGTCACGGGAGCCGCGTTCAGAAGCACGTCTGTCAGTGCGCTGGCGGACTGAATGTCACCCATCAGCAGCGCGCCGGTGAGCCTGTCATCGCGCAGATGCAGGCAGCGGTAGTGTCGGGAAAGTGGGTCGAAGGCCGTCAGAACGCGGGTGCCGGGCCGCTCGCTTAAGTCGCCCGCTGAAAATAATGGAATGCCGCTGACCTTGAGCCGCGTGCCGCGATCCTGATAGCTGAAATCAGCGGCAGGCGATCCCGCCAGCCTTGCGGCGAGCACGTCGGCCTGCTGCAGACAGGGAGCCACCAGCCCCCAGGTTTGCCCGTCAATCTCACAGCATTCCCCCAGCGCGCTGACGTGCGGGATCTGGCTGCGCAGCTGGGCGTCAACGCGAATCCCCCGTTCACAGGGCACGCCGCTTTTCTGCGCAAGGGAGATATTCGGCCTGACGCCGGTGGCGATAACGACCCGTCCGGCAGCCAGCTCGCGGCCATTGCTGAGCAGTACGCGGTCATTGCCGATGCTTTTAATGCCGCAGTTCAGCTCGCACGCAATGCCGCGGGCCGTTAAAGACTCTTCCAGCAGCAGCCCCGCCTGCTGGTTAAGCTGAAGATCCATCAGCCACGGCTGACGGTGAATAAGCGTGACGGGGATACCCCGCGCGTTTAAGGCCGCGGCGGCTTCCACCCCAAGCAGGCCTCCGCCCAGCACCGCCACGTTCCCCGCCCCGCGCAATATCGCCTCGACGTCCGCCAGGGTGCGGAAACAGTGGACGTGAGGCAGGGTATGGCCGGGGATCGGCGGGATAAAGGGCAGCGAGCCCGTGGCAAATACCAGCTCGTCGTACTCCATGCTGCGACGGGAAGTGCGGACAGTTTTGTCGGCGGTAGACACCGACAGAACGGCCTCACCGGTCAACAAATTAATGCCCCTCTCCTGATACCAGGCCTGGTCATGCAGCTGCGTCGCGGCGGCTGGCTTCTCCCCTGCCAGAACCGGCGACAGCAGGATGCGGTTGTAGCTCAGCGCTGGCTCCTCGCCAAATACCGTGATGTCCAGCCGTCCGGCCGCCAGCGAGGTGAGCTGTTCCACCAGGCGGACAGCCGCCATGCCGTTACCGATGACAAGCAGGCGTTGCTTCATGGTCGGCTCCTCAGGCGGCCTTAGGCTGCTTTTCATAGAGGAAACGCAGCACCTGCTGGCGCAGATGGTGGTAGCGTCCGTCCTCCGCAAGGGCAACCCGGCTGCGTGGTCGAGGCAGGTCAACCTGCAGCGTCTCGCCAACCGTAGCCGCCGGGCCGTTGGTCATCATCAGCACGCGGTCGGAGAGCAGCACGGCTTCGTCCACATCGTGCGTTATCAGTACGATGGTCGTTTGCAGCTCCTGCTGGATGTGCATCACCGTGTCCTGCAGGTGCGCCCGGGTCAGCGCGTCCAGCGCGCCGAAAGGCTCATCCATCAGCAGAACCTTCGGCTTCATGGCCAGCGCCCGCGCGATGCCCACCCGCTGCTTCATGCCGCCGGAAATCTCCCCGGGATGTTTGTTTATCGCGTGGCCCATCTGCACGCGCTCCAGGTTGTGAACGATCCACTCCCGGCGTTCGGCACGGCTCATGGTGCGGCTGAAAACCTTGTCCACCGCCAGCGCAACGTTCTCAAAGCAGGTCATCCACGGCAGCAGAGAGTGGTTCTGAAAGACCACTGCGCGATCCGGGCCCGGGCCTGCTATCTCCCGGTTGTCGCACAGCAGCCCGCCTTCGGAAGGCAGCGTGATGCCCGCAATCAGATTAAGCAGCGTGGACTTGCCGCAGCCGGAGTGGCCGATCAGGCTGATGGTTTCCCCCTCATGGATATCGAAACTGACGTTGCTTAAGGCCAGGAACTCACCGCTGGCGGTGGAGAAGCGCTGGCTGACGTTTTGCAGCTGAATGATTTTTTTCATGGTTATCCCCTTATTTTTCCTGCCAGCTGAAGCGGCGGGCGAGCCACATCAGCCCCTGCTCAAGCAGCAGCCCCACAACGCCGATGATGACAATCGCGATCAGGATGTTTTCGACGTTGAGGTTGTTCCACTCGTTCCAGATCCAGAAGCCGATCCCCAGCCCGCCGGTGAGCATTTCCGCCGCGACGATCACCAGCCAGGCGATGCCGATAGAGAGCCGGACGCCGGTCAGCACGGCGGGCAGGACCGCAGGGAATAAGATGCGGCGCATCACCGTCCACTCGGAGAGCTGCAGCACGCGCGCCACGTTGTGATAATCCTCCGGGATGCGCTTCACCCCTTCGGCGGTATTGATGATCATCGGCCAGATAGAACAGATAAAAATGGTCCAGCCCGAGGCCGGTTCGGCCTTCTGGAACAGCAGCAGGCCGATAGGCAGCCAGGCCAGCGGGCTGACCGGCCGCAGCAGGGCGATAACCGGATTGAACATTCTGCCCATAAAGGTGAAACGGCCAATCAGAAAGCCTGCCGGGATCCCGACCAGCGCCGCCAGGCCAAAGCCCACCGCCACGCGCTGCAGGGAAGCGAGCACGTTCCAGCCGATGCCCATATCGTTTGGCCCGGCGTTATAAAACGGGTCGGCGAACAGGGACATGGCGGAGTCGAGCGTGCTGAGCGGCGTGGGGAAACCTTTGCTGGTGACGGCGGCAATTTGCCAGCCAACCAGCAGCAGCGCCATGCCCAGCCCTGCCGGGATCAGCCGTTCCAGCAGGCTCCGGCTGGCCTGCCGCCACCACGGTTTACGTCGGCGAACCGTTACCGGCGGCAGGATAATCACTTCTGCCACCGGCGGCGCTGCGTCTTGTTCTGCTGTTTTATGGGCCTGTGGATTCATCATATTTTCCCTCAACGTTTTATGGCGAAGCTTGCTGCGTAGGCGGCAGGGTTGCTGCCGTCCCATTGGCTGCCGTCCATGAGCGTGCTGGCGCGCATCGTGCTGGCAGGCACGGCTACGTTGCCTGCGGCCGCGGCGGCCTGCCGGTAAATATCAAGACGGTTGATGCGCGTGGCGACGGCTAAATAATCAGGATCGCTATCCAGCAGGCCCCAGCGGCGGTGCTGGGTCAGGAACCACATGCCGTCCGAGAGCCACGGGTAGTTCACCTCTCCGTCGCGGAAAAACTGCATGCCGTGGTCGTCGTGCCATTTTTTACCCAGCCCGTTGTCGTATTCGCCGAGCATGCGCGGGGTGAGGTAGCCGACTTTAGTATTCAGGTAAGCTCGCCCGGCAAGCACGCTGGCGGTTTCGCGGCGGTTTGCCTCACTGGCATCTATCCAGCGGGAAGCCTCAAGCACGGATGCCACCAGCGCGCGGGCGGTATTAGGATTCTGGTCAACCCATGCGCTGCGCGTGCCCAGAATCTTTTCGGGATGATCGGCCCAGATGGACTGGGAGGTTGCCGCCGTAAAGCCGATGCCGTCGTTGATGGCCCGCTGGTTCCAGGGTTCCCCCACGCAGTAGCCGCTCATATTGCCGATACGCATGTTCATCACCATCTGCGGCGGCGGGACGACCACGGTGCGGACGTCGTTGAACGGATGGATCCCGGCGGCGGCCAGCCAGTAATAGAGCCACATGGCGTGGGTCCCCGACGGGAACGTGTGGGCGAAGGTGAACGTACCGGGCGCGCTGGCGGCGATCAGCTTTTTCAGGCTCGCGGCATCGGTGACGCCCTGCTTCGTCAGCTCCATGGCCACCGTAATGGCCTGGCCGTTATTGTTGAGCGTCATCAGGTTTGCCATCGCCTGCTGTTTGCCCGCGATGCCCAGCTCAAGGCCGTAGATCAGGCCGTACAGAACGTGGGCCGCATCCAGCTCGCCGGAGACCAGCTTGTCGCGCACCGCCGCCCAGCTCGCCTCTTTGCTCGGCACAATCGTTATGCCGTGTTTTTTGTCGAAGCCCTTCACCGAGGCCATCACGATGGAGGCGCAGTCGGTTAGCGGGATAAAACCCACCTTCACAGTTTCCTGCTCCGGCCCGTCGCTGCCCGCCGCCCATGCGGCATTCATCAGGCCAGGCAGTAAATAAGCCCCGCCCAGCGCGGCGCCTGCCTGTAAGAATCGTCGGCGGGAAAGCGTTGTTGCGTTGTCACCCATCGGCCTGCTCCTGAAAAAAAGTAAAAAAAAAAGCGCCCGTCAGTGTGGGAATACACTGAAGGACGCCTTTGTCCGGCCAGGCCCGCCCCGCCGTTGGGGAAGCCTGAGAAAACCATATTGTTAAAGGAGTAATGCAACCTGCGTGCCAGCTTATAAACCCGATGATTCCGGCATTTTTATGCTTAATGCGGGTAAATACGCACCAGGAAAATGCATGAAATGCCCATTCTCTGTGCAGCTACTCCTTTGGGGGTAGCGTCCAGATATCTGCCACGGCCACCATCGCCCCAGCCACTTCAACCATGCGCTTATTCTGGTTCATCGCCATTTTACGCAGCGCCTGCCAGGCCTGCTCTTCGCTGTAGCCCTGATGGCGGATCAGCAGCCCTTTCGCCTTTTCAATAACCTTGCGGTCAGCGAGCGTGGTCTCCAGCGAGGCGAGCCTGCGGGCCATAGACTCCAGCTGCTGCGCCTGCTGGCGGACAAGCACCAGCAGATGGCGGTCGAGATAATGGTCGCCTGGCCGGGCCTCTTTGGCTCCCGCGATCAAATTCGCCATCTCGTCGTCGCTGGCATCCGGCTCGTTCAGCGCCTGCCCCAGCGCGCGCTGTGCCTGAGCCAGAACGTTATGGATCAGCGTTTCTTCTATGTCCCTCAGCGCATCAATGCGGGCTGTCAGCAGGGTGAACCAGCGCGAAACAAGCGCTGATGCATCTTCCGCCCGGTTAAGCCTGGTGCAGGCCTGTCGCCTGAGCTGCTCCATTTCCCGGCAGGGTTCGGCGCAGCTGCGATACCGTTCGCGCAGCGGCTCGTCCGCCATGCTGTAGAAGGTCTCAAAACAGTGCTGCTGGCCGTCTATTCTGTCCACCAGCTGCTGGCGCAGCGCTTCGTCAAATTCGCCTCGGGTGAAGCCGAGCGCGCCAATTGCCCGTTCCTGCCCCGCCAGCTCCTTGCCCTGCATAAAGCTGAATAAGGTGGCCAGCGCCCGCGCCACGCCCGGTTCGTCCACCGCGCTGCTGGTTTGCGGGACGATGCACAGTAAGTGCCTCAGCGTGGTGTTGAACTGCTCCATGGCTTCGACAGGGTCAATTTGCCGGCTGGCGATTCGCTCGCGCAGCGCCGCAAGCTGTTCAAGGGAGTACAAGGCGCAGGCAAGGCTGGCGACCAGCCCGCTGCCGGGAAGGTAATCCGGCTGCAGCAGGCTCTGCTGAAAGCAGGCGATTTGCTGGTCAACTTCCTGCGCATAATCGAGACGTACTTCGCCAAACTGGCGGCCCCCGGAACACAGCCAGATATTGGAGGCTCCGCGTTCGCGCTGTAGCATATGGGCCAGCTTCGCGATCCGCCCGGTAAGCTGCCCTATTTGCAGCAGATCCTGGAGCTGTGCGCGCTCCCGTGCCTTAGCAATAAGCAGAAAGTTGTGGGCAGTGGGATTCATAAACGCTCCTGAAAGGCTCTTGCCGCTGATATCCTTTAGCGAAGCAAAAGTCGTGCCTTAAGGAGAAAAGGAGAGAAAAATGCAGAAAATAGTGATTATCGCCAACGGGGCCGCCTACGGCAGCGAGTCTTTGTTCAACAGCCTGCGGCTGGCTATTGCCCTGCGCGACCAGCCGGAGGCACCCGAGCTTAAGCTGTTTTTAATGTCGGATGCCGTCACCGCCGGGCTGCAGGGCCAGAGGCCCGTCGAGGGGTATAACATCCAGCAGATGCTGGAGATCCTTACCGCGCAGGACGTGCCGGTGAAACTCTGTAAAACCTGTGCCGACGGGCGGGGTATCTCCAGCCTCCCGCTGGCGGACGGCGTGGCTATCGGCACGCTGGTGGAGCTGGCCGAATGGACGCTGCAGGCCGATAAAGTCCTGACCTTTTAAATCAGGGGGCGGCAAACCCCGGCTCAAAGCTGCCGCCTTCCTGCTCCGGTTTCCGGAGCCAGTCGCGAACCTGATTGACCAGCTCGTCCAGGCAGTCGTCGTGCATGCCGCGATTTTTAAGCTCCTGTTCAAGGGAGAACAGATACTGGGCATTGGTGCCCAGCGGGCCGCTGGCGGCGGCGATAAGCGGCGCGATGATTTGTGCGCGGGTATCGGCTTCATACAGCGGGTGGCGGGGATCCATAATAAAAACCAGCGCGTTGACGGTGCGGCCATCGTCCAGCTCAAGCCGGCACCAGGTCGGCAGGTAGCAGCCGGTGATCATTTCGCGCTTCCAGACCAGCGTCAGCTCCTCTTCCAGAATCGCTTCCGGCAGACGGTACGCCAGGCCGGTGGTGCGGCCCCCCTCTTTCAGCGCCAGCATTCTACCCGGCTGGCAGGCGGTGCCTCGCCCGGCCGTCAGGCGCAGGCAGAAGGCGCGATGCCAGCCGACCAGCGTGCCGGGTGCTGACTCTTCGAATTCGAACGCCGGGTTCCACATTAAGGAGCCGTAGCCAAAAATCCATACCGGGCTCTGGTCGGGACGACAGGCAAGCGTTGCCGCAAGAGAAGCCGAACGCTGTTCCGGGGACCACAGCAACGACTCCTCAATGGAACCAAATGCCGTTTTGCAATCCGCTTTCAACAAGAAATCACGCGTTAACACCATACACCTCCGCCACTGCATACTTCCCTGTGACTACGTCAGATGCGCCTTCCCGGCTTTATTTACTGCTCACTTATAGAGCAGCATTTTGCTGACGATAAGCAATTAGCGGGTCGCTGGCAAGTTTGATGGCGATCACAAAATAATAAAAATGTCATCAAAACCTGCCAGGCTGAGGGAGGGAATGGGGAAAGTGAAGCAAATACATTCAATTATGCAGCGCTACTTTTTCCTGTGCCATTTGTCGTCGTCGCCCTTTTCATACTGATGCTTCACGGCGGCCCAGGCGACCTTATGGGAGGTTTCTTCCCGGCTGGCATCCCCCTTGCGATCCTCTTTGTCCTTGTATTCATCCCATGCGCTGTTAAACGCCTCTTTATAGATATCCTGCGCGTGGGCGGGCAGAAAGTTTTGTACGCTGTCTGGAAGGTCACTTTTGCTTTTGTATGGCATAGCATTCTCTCCTGCGTGGGTAAACGTTAAGTGTGAAACATGCAGAGTGTTACCGCCAACTTTTGATAAATTTTAAAAAAAATATAATTTTATCACGCTGTTTTTAAATGGTTATTTAACAGTAATCATTTATTATGACCAACTTAAGCAAGAACCATATTAAAGCCGTAAAAATAGGTAAATTTTCCCGAGGTGTTGCTATTTATTGCTATATTAATACCGTAAAAAACTATGACTATAATAAAGAAATTGCTTATCACCTGTGGAGATGGAGTATCTGAATGACAAAAACAACACATGAGGCGGTGAAAACCCGCCATAAGGAGAGTTCTCTCATTTTCCCGATTCTGGCGCTGGCGGTACTGGCCGTGTGGGGATCGGGTCAGTCGCTGCCGGTGGTGGTGGGCATCAACATTCTTGCCCTGGTCGGTATCTTAAGCAGCGCCTTTAGTGTAGTACGCCACGCTGACGTTCTCGCCCACCGCCTGGGTGAACCTTACGGCTCATTAATTCTCAGCCTTTCCGTCGTTATTCTTGAAGTCAGCCTCATCTCCGCTTTAATGGCAACGGGTGACGCCGCGCCGACGCTGATGCGCGACACGCTCTACTCCATCATTATGATTGTTACCGGCGGCCTGGTGGGCTTCTCCCTGCTGCTGGGCGGTCGAAAATTCGCTACCCAGTACATGAATCTGTTCGGCATCAAACAGTACCTGATAGCGCTGTTCCCGCTGGCGGTGATTGTGCTGGTGCTCCCGACGGCCCTGCCGGAAGGCAATTTCAGCACCGGGCAGGCGCTGATGGCGGCGGCAATCTCTGCGGCCATGTACGGCGTGTTTCTGCTTATCCAGACCAAAACGCACCAGAGCCTGTTTGTCTACGAGCATGAAGATGAGGCCGACGACGATGACCCGCACCACGGCAAGCCGTCGGCGCACAGCAGCACCTGGCATGCAGCCTGGCTGATTGTCCATCTGGTGGCGGTTATCGCCGTCACCAAAATGAACGCTGGCCCGCTGGAGTCGCTGCTGGGCACGCTCAATGCCCCGGCGCAGTTCACCGGCTTCCTGGTTGCGTTGTTGATCCTCTCCCCGGAAGGACTGGGGGCGCTGAGGGCGGTGCTGAACAATCAGGTGCAGCGCGCCATGAACCTGTTCTTTGGCTCCGTGCTGGCAACGATTTCACTGACCGTGCCTGCGGTAACGCTGATTGCGATGCTGACAGATAACGACCTGATCTTCGGCCTCGGCAAACCGGAAATGGTGGTGATGCTGACCTCGCTGGTGTTGTGCCAGATTTCATTTTCGACGGGCCGCACCAACGTGCTGAACGGGACGGCTCACCTTGCGCTGTTCGCCGCTTATCTGATGACGATATTTGCCTGATTTTGCCCCGGACATAAAAAAGCCCTTATCGCGAGATAAGGGCTTTTTACTTTGGCGTTGTCGGATGACGCGCCGCTTATCCAACCTACGAAAGCTGACTTAGTGGCTGGTATCCAGCGGCTCGAATCCCTTCACCAGATCGTCAATCGCTTTGATCTGCTTGAGGAACGGCTCAAGCTTCGCCAGCGGCAGCGCGGACGGGCCGTCGCAGCGTGCGTTTTCCGGGTCCGGGTGGGCTTCGATGAACAGGCCAGCCAGACCGGTTGCCATACCGGCACGTGCCAGCTCGGTAACCTGAGCGCGACGACCGCTGGATGCTGAGCCAAACGGGTCACGGCACTGCAGCGCGTGGGTCACGTCGAAGATAACCGGGGAACCGTTGGAAACTTGCTTCATTACGCTGAAGCCCAGCATGTCAACGACAAGGTTGTCATAGCCGAAGTTCGCACCGCGGTCACACAGGATGATCTGGTCGTTGCCGCCTTCCTGGAATTTATCAACGATGTTACCCATCTGGCCCGGGCTGACAAACTGAGGTTTCTTAACGTTGATAACCGCACCGGTTTTCGCCATCGCTTCAACCAGGTCGGTCTGGCGAGCCAGGAACGCTGGCAGCTGGATAACGTCGACCACGTCAGCAACAGGCTGCGCCTGGCTTGCTTCATGCACGTCGGTGATGATCTTCACGCCGAAGGTTTGCTTCAGCTCCTGGAAAATCTTCATCCCCTCTTCCAGACCTGGGCCACGGTAAGAGTGAATAGATGAACGGTTAGCTTTGTCGAACGAGGCTTTGAACACGTAAGGGATACCCAGCTTCTGGGTTACGGTCACGTAGTGTTCGCAGATACGCATCGCGAGATCGCGCGACTCCAGCACGTTCATGCCGCCGAACAGCACAAATGGCAGGTCGTTTGCGACCTTGATATCGCCAATCTTAACCACTTTTTGTTCCATCTTTATCTCGCCTTATTGGGAAACATGTAAAAATTTAGCATCAGTGCAGGGTAATCTGCTTATGCGAAATCGAGTTAATTTGCGCCTTGATCATTTCGCTGACCGGGTCTTCAGGGCACTGCTCAACGAAATAGCTGAGATCGCTGAGCGCCACGTGCTCGCAGTCGAGTTGGGCGTAAATCAGGCCGCGGTCGCGGATTTCGTACGGATCTTCCGGGTTGAACTGCAGCAGGGCTTCACTCGCCCGCAATGCCAGCTCCATCTGCCGCTCTTCCATCAGTGAAGATTTCAGCGTGTCGAGCAGTTTGCGGATCACCTCGGCGTTATCGGCCTCATCAAGATCTTCTTCAAACAGTTCAGCGCTTGGGTTGATGTTACCCTTCAGCCACACTTCCAGCGTGTGTTCGTCAAGCGTGTCGCCGTTGAACGGGTTAATTAGCCACATTTCACCGTCGAGCCAGTCACCGCGCAGAATAAGCTGCGTCGGGAAGATAACCGGCATCAGCGGGATATCCAGGCTTTCCGCCACCCACAACAGGATGGCACCCAGTGACACCGCGCTGCCACGGCGATTTTTCAATACCTGATCCAGCCACAATGCGTCTGAAAGACGGTAAACACCGCCTGCATCTTTGAAACCCCATTCGCCGTAAAACAGTTCAAGCAGCTTTTCAAGCTGCTGGTCGGCATCATCTGCCTCGCAGATATCTTCCCGCGCCTGACGGACTAACTGTTCCAGCTGCGTGCGGACTTCCGCAACGGGAAAATCTTCCCGGATCACCTGCGAAACTAAAATCATCCCCTCACATAACGGCGCCTGATTGAATTCAAAATCGGCTAACGGACTCATACAAACCCCAATAACGGTATTTTTGTGGTGGCGAGTTTAACGATGATGTAGAGCACCACCAGCGCCAGCAGGAAGGCAAACAGACGAACCTGTTGGCTGCGCGGACGTCGGCCCAGCACAATAAAACCCAAAACGATGTAGATGATAACGCCAAACAGTTTCTCAGTCAGCCACGTCCCTTGCGGAGTGAACGGATAGAAATGCGTCATCATCACCAGTGCAATACCGCTGCCCAGCAACAGCGTGTCGTTGATATGCGGCACAATGCGCACCCAGCGCTTGTTGGACAGGGTGCTTTCGCGATACTGCCACCAGTAGCGTAGTACAAACAGGCTCACCGAAATGATGGCTGTCAAAATATGCAAGTGCTTGAGCGCAAAGTAAGTTGCCATCAAAAGCGTTCCTTATCTTAGTTATAACGTCCCAGAGTCAGACGATCGTTGCCGCCATAGTCCTGACAGGTCTGCACGTCAACAAAACCAGCGGCGCTAAACAGGTGCTGTACCTGCTTCGCCTGTTGCCAGCCGTGCTCCAGCAGCAGCCAGCCGCCGGATTCAAGATACTGTCGGGATGACTCAACCAGCGTGTGTAAATCTGCCAGGCCCTGGTTCTCAGCAACCAGCGCGCTCAGCGGCTCAAAACGCACATCGCCCTGGGCAAGATGCGGATCGTTGCCGTCGATATAAGGCGGATTGCTGACAATAATCGAAAAACGCTGCGTATTGAGCGCACTAAACCAATTGCTTTGCAAGACCCTGACATTGGTAATGCCAAGCCGAACGGCATTCTCGCGGGCAAGCTCTACGGCTTCGGGAATGAGATCCAGAGCGGTAACGGAACAGTCAGGGCGTTCGCTGGCGAGGGCAAGGGCAATCGCCCCCGTCCCCGTACCGAGATCGAGCACGGCACAAGGCTCATCGGGCATGCGGGCCAGGGCCTGCTCAACCAGGCATTCGGTATCCGGGCGGGGAATAAGCGTGACGGGGGAAACGCGCAGGGGTAGCGACCAGAACTCTCGCTCCCCGACCAGATGCGCGACAGGCTCGCCGCGTACACGACGTGACAGCAGTTCATCGAGCTGCTGTTCCTGCGCTGCCGTAAGCACCGTCTCACCAAAGGCCAGAATGAACGTGCGGGCCTTACCCGTGACAAACCCAAGCAGAATTTCCGCGTCGCGACGCGGACTTTCGCTCTCAACTAGTTGGGCTATCCCCTGCTTAAGCCACTGCTGAAAATCCATTAATCCTGCTCGGAAAGCGCCGCCAGCTGGTCGGCCTGGTATTCCTGCACGATAGGCTCAATCAGCCCGTCGATTTTGCCTTCCATCACTTCATCGAGACGGTAGAGCGTAATATTGATGCGGTGATCGGTCACGCGGCCCTGCGGGAAGTTGTAGGTACGGTTACGGTCGGAACGGTCGCCGCTGCCCAGCAGATTACGGCGCGTTGAGGCTTCTTCCTGCTGGCGCTTAGCCATTTCTGCCGCACGAATACGCGAGCCGAGAACGGAAAGCGCCTTCGCTTTGTTTTTGTGCTGAGAACGCTCGTCCTGGCACTCAACGACGATACCAGTTGGCAGGTGAGTAATACGAATAGCGGAGTCGGTGGTGTTAACGTGCTGACCGCCTGCGCCTGACGAGCGGAAGGTATCGATTCGCAAATCGCCCGGGTTGATATCCGGCAGCTCTGCTTCCGGGATTTCCGGCATCACGGCAACGGTACACGCGGAGGTGTGAATACGCCCCTGCGATTCCGTAGCCGGAACACGCTGCACGCGGTGGCCGCCAGATTCAAACTTCAGACGGCCGTAGACGCCCTCGCCGCTGATTTTAGCGATAACTTCTTTAAAGCCACCGTGTTCACCTTCGTTGGCGCTCATGATTTCCACTTTCCAGCGGCGGGATTCCGCGTAGCGGCTGTACATACGGAAAAGATCGCCTGCGAACAGCGCCGCTTCGTCACCGCCGGTCCCGGCGCGAACTTCCACGAAAGCATTACGCTCATCATCAGGATCTTTTGGCAGCAGCAGGACCTGCAACTGCTGCTCTAACGCTTCGCTGGCGCTTTTCGCCTCGTTGAGCTCTTCCTGCGCCATTTCGCGCATTTCCGGGTCGTCGAGCATGCTCTGGGCGGTTTCAATATCTTCCTGAACCTGGCGCCATTGCAGGAAACAACGCGAGACATCGCTCAGCTGGGCATATTCACGGGAAAGCGCGCGAAAGCGGTCCTGATCGGCGATGGTGGTTGCGTCTCCTAGCAGGGCCTGAACTTCTTCATGGCGCTCCTGCAAGGCTTCCAGTTTGGCAACAATAGAAGGCTTCATGGGCGGTGTATCACCTTGTAATAAGAGTTGTTGTGCTAATCCAGCCCGAGGCTGTTACGAAGGATCTGCAGGCGTTCGTCATCCCCGTCACGGGCAGCCTGCGCAAGTGATTTGGTTGGTGCGTGGATCAGGCGGTTGGTTAACTTCCAGGCCAGATCCTGTAGAACAGTTTCGGCGTCGGCACCCTGAGAGAGTGCGGCAAGCGCCTTGCCGGCCAGGTCGTCGCGAATCAGCTCCGCCTGGCTGCGGTAATCGCGGATGGTCTCGGTTGCGCTCTGCGCGCGCAGCCAGGCCATAAATTCACTGCACTCCTGCTCGACGATGGTTTCTGCTTCCACAGCGGCAGCTTTGCGCTGGGCGAGGTTGCTCTGAATAATCGCCTGCAAATCATCAACGCTATATAAGTAGGCGTTGGCAAGCTTACCCACCTCCGGCTCGACATCGCGCGGTACGGCAATATCCACCAGCAGCATCGGCTGGTTACGACGCGCTTTCAGGGCGCGCTCGACCATCCCTTTACCAATGATCGGCAGCGGGCTGGCGGTGGAGCTGATAATAATATCGGCGTCACGCAGGCGCTCATCAATGTCGCTCAGGCCGATAACCTCTGCACCAACCTCATCGGCAAGGACCTGGGCACGCTCGCGGGTACGGTTAGCGATAACCATCTTCTTCACGTTGTGCTCGCGCAGATGCCGGGCAACCAGCTCAATGGTTTCGCCCGCGCCGACCAGCAGCACGGTAACCGTTGAGAGCGATTCGAAGATTTGCCGGGCAAGCGTACAGGCGGCAAACGCCACGGATACGGCGCTGGCGCCGATTTCGGTTTCGGTACGCACGCGTTTAGCAACGGAGAAGGATTTCTGGAACATGCGCTCCAGCTCGCTGGAGAGCGAGTGGCCTTTTTGCGAATCGGCAAACGCCTTTTTCACCTGGCCTAAAATCTGCGGCTCGCCGAGAACCAGAGAATCCAGCCCGCTGGCCACGCGCATCAAATGGCTGACGGCGTGATTATCATGGTGCCAGTAGAGGCTTTTACGCACATCCTCTTCGTTGAGGTTGTGGTAATTGCACAGCCAGCGCACCAGCTGTTCTTGAAGGTTTTCCTGCTCTTCCACGCTCAGATAAAGTTCGGTGCGGTTGCACGTAGACAGCACTACCCCGCCCTGTACGCTCGGCTGTTCAAGCAGGCTACCTAAAGCCTGGTCGAGCGTGTCCGGCGAAAACGTAACGCGTTCTCGCAGCGATATAGGTGCAGTTTTGTGGTTGATGCCTAGCGCTAACAGGGTCATTGAGCGGTCTGAGTAATACCGATGTTGATAAGGATTTCTGGGCGCATCATACAGGATGCGGGCGGTCAATAAAAGAGAGCCACCCTTTGTGGGGTAGCAGGTCAATTTTTGATTTAGGATAACTTGACCATAGACGCCCCGGCTGTGCGCCGCTAGCATGAACGGTTGACTACAATAACGAATTAAAAGGATAAGTTGCGCTATGTTAATGCCAAAAGCCCGTCTGATGCGCCTTCTGCCCCTCGCCAGCCTGGTTCTGGCAGGGTGTGCAATCAACCAACCTACCGGTCCTGGCAAAAGCCCGGACTCGCCGCAGTGGTTGCAACACCAGCAACAAGTGCAAAAAATCACCCAGTATCAGACCCGTGGCGCTTTCGCCTGGCTTTCTGATAGCCAAAAAGTTTACGCGCGCTTTAACTGGCAGCAAACCGCGGCGGACAGATACCGCCTGCTGCTCACCAACCCGCTGGGCAGCACCGAACTTGAGCTGAATGCCAAACCGGGCGAGGTGCAGTTAACCGACCGCAACGGCAAGCATTACGTTGCCGACGACGCCGAAGAGATGGTTGGCAAGCTGACCGGGATGCCTATCCCGCTTAACAGCCTGCGCCAGTGGATGCTTGGCCTGCCGGGCGAAGCGACAGACTATAAGCTGGACAGCCAGTATCGCCTGAGCGAAGTGAACTACACCCAGGACGGCAAAACCTGGAAAGTGGTTTATAACGACTACGACGACAACGTGCAGCCCTCCCTGCCGTCGAATATGGAACTGCGCGAAGGCGACCAGCGCATCAAGCTGAAAATGGATAACTGGACCGTTAACTAATGCTGACCCGCTGGCCGTCTCCGGCAAAACTGAATCTTTTCCTGTATATCACTGGCCGTCGAGAAGACGGCTACCATACTCTGCAGACGCTGTTTCAGTTTCTGGACTATGGCGACACTATCACTATCGAGCCGCGTCATGACGGGGTAATAAACCTGCTAACGCCGATAGATGGCGTGGCGGACGAAGATAATCTGATTGTGCGCGCAGCTCTGCTGCTACAGGACGAGGCCCGCCGTTTGGGCAAGCTGCCAGCCGGAGCCGGAGCAAATTTAGACGTTGAAAAACGCCTGCCAATGGGTGGAGGGCTGGGCGGAGGCTCTTCCAATGCGGCGACGGTGCTGGTTGCACTGAACCATTTGTGGCAAACCGGGTTGAGCGAAGACCAGCTGGCAGAGTTGGGCGTTTCGCTAGGAGCGGACGTCCCGGTGTTTGTGCGCGGCCATGCGGCCTTTGCGGAGGGCGTTGGCGAGAATCTCACTCCTGTCGACCCCGAAGAAAAATGGTATCTGGTTGCCCACCCCGGCGTGAGCATTCCGACTCCCGTTATCTTCAACGATCCTGAGCTGCCGAGGGACACGCCGAAACGCTCCGTTGAAACGTTACTGAATTGTGAATTTAGTAACGATTGTGAGCTTATCGCAAGAAAACGATTTCGTAAGGTTGATGAGCTGCTTTCCTGGCTGTTAGAATACGCGCCGTCGCGCCTGACTGGCACCGGCGCTTGTGTGTTTGCTGAATTTAACACCGAGTCCGCAGCCCGCCAGGTGCTTGAGCAAGCCCCGGAATGGCTGCACGGTTTTGTTGCGCGAGGCATCAATCTCTCCCCGCTGCACCAGGCCATATCCGGGCAAGCTGAGTATTGGTGACAACGTCACCTCGTTTCAGACGTTGCATCAAGCTCTTTATACACCGCCTGGATGGGTGTTGCCCCACCCTTACCTGCCGCATTGTTGCGGTAGCATCCATCCGCCACTGGACGCATGCCTGAGGTTTTTCTCGTGCCTGATATGAAGCTTTTTGCTGGTAACGCCACCCCGGAACTAGCACAACGTATTGCCAACCGCCTGTACACCTCTCTTGGTGACGCCGCCGTCGGTCGTTTTAGCGACGGTGAAGTAAGCGTACAAATCAACGAAAATGTACGCGGTGGTGATATTTTCATCATCCAGTCCACCTGTGCTCCCACCAATGACAACCTGATGGAACTCGTTGTTATGGTCGACGCCCTGCGCCGCGCCTCTGCAGGTCGTATCACCGCTGTTATCCCTTACTTTGGTTACGCTCGTCAGGACCGCCGCGTGCGTTCTGCTCGTGTGCCAATCACGGCAAAGGTTGTCGCTGACTTCCTTTCAAGCGTTGGGGTTGACCGTGTTCTTACCGTGGACCTGCACGCAGAACAGATTCAGGGCTTCTTCGATGTGCCGGTAGACAACGTCTTCGGTAGCCCAATCCTGCTGGAAGATATGCTGCAGATCGGCCTGGAAAACCCAATCGTGGTTTCCCCGGACATCGGCGGTGTCGTCCGTGCTCGAGCTATCGCTAAGCTGCTTAACGATACCGACATGGCTATCATCGACAAACGTCGTCCTCGCGCTAACGTCTCTCAGGTTATGCACATCATTGGTGATGTGAGCGGCCGTGACTGTGTGCTGGTTGACGATATGATCGATACCGGCGGTACCCTGTGCAAAGCTGCAGAAGCGCTGAAAGAGCGTGGTGCAAAACGTGTATTCGCTTACGCCACTCACCCAATCTTCTCCGGCAACGCGGTTCATAACCTGCGTAACTCCGTGATTGATGAAGTGATTGTCTGCGATACCATTCCACTGTCTGATGAAATCAAAGCCTTGCCTAACGTCCGCACCCTGACCCTGTCCGGTATGCTGGCCGAAGCCATTCGCCGTATCAGTAACGAAGAGTCAATCTCTGCGATGTTCGAACATTAATCGAGCCCGCTTTTAAAACCCGCTGCGGCGGGTTTTTTCGTTTTAACGTTCCCTGTTTTAGCACAGCCTCCTTCACCTGCCTCTATGACAGATGATGCGCTCACGGATGAATCAAGTGAAAAACGTATCTTCTCGAGTTTTGCCTTTCCGCGCTTTTATCGACGCCTGCTGGCGTGAAAAATACACCGTGTCCCGTTTTAGCCGCGATGCCATTGCTGGTATTACCGTTGGGATCATCGCCATTCCTCTGGCTATGGCGTTGGCTATAGGTAGCGGCGTCGCTCCGCAGTATGGCCTTTATACGGCCGCCGTCGCGGGTATTGTCATTGCGTTAAGCGGTGGCTCTCGCTTCAGCGTGTCAGGGCCAACCGCCGCCTTTGTCGTTATCCTTTATCCCGTCGCCCAACAGTTTGGTGTAGCGGGCCTGCTTGTCGCCACGCTCATGTCCGGGGTTTTCCTGATCCTGTTCGGGCTGGCGCGGTTTGGCCGCCTGATTGAATACATTCCGCTGCCGGTGACGCTCGGCTTCACGTCGGGAATTGGCATCACCATTGCCACGATGCAGATCAAGGATTTCTTCGGTCTGCAGCTTGAGCACGTGCCGGAACACTACCTGAATAAAGTCGCCGCGCTGGCGATGGCAATGCCAGGCCTGAATGTTGCCGACGCCGTGACTGGCATCGTGACGCTTGCCGTTTTGATCCTCTGGCCGCGCCTGGGCATTCGCCTGCCGGGCCACCTTCCCGCGCTGCTGGCGGGTTGTGCCGTGATGGGCGTGATGCATCTTGCCGGATGGGACGTGGCGACTATCGGCTCCCGCTTCCATTACCTGCAGGCAGACGGCACCCAGGGCAACGGCATTCCGCAGCTGCTGCCGCAGCTGATGCTGCCATGGAATATCCCGCACTCCAGCTTTACGCTGAGCTGGGATTCACTGACCGCCCTGCTTCCCGCCGCCTTTTCAATGGCGATGCTCGGGGCCATTGAGTCCCTGCTGTGTGCCGTCGTGCTGGACGGGATGACGGATACCAGGCATAACACTAACGGCGAGCTTATCGGCCAGGGGCTGGGTAACCTGATCGCCCCGTTCTTTGGTGGGATCACCGCCACTGCTGCTATTGCGCGTTCTGCGGCTAACGTTCGCGCGGGCGCGACGTCTCCCGTTGCCGCCATCATCCATTCGCTGCTGGTGATCATGGCGCTGCTGGTGCTTGCCCCGCTGCTGTCATGGCTTCCGCTGTCGGCTATGGCCGCGCTGCTGCTGATGGTGGCATGGAACATGAGCGAGGCGCACAAGGTCGTGGAGCTGCTGAGGCGTGCGCCGAAGGACGATATCATCGTCATGCTAATGTGCATGTCGCTGACCGTCCTGTTTGATATGGTCATCGCCATCAGCGTGGGGATCGTCCTGGCTTCTCTGCTGTTTATGCGTCGCATTGCCCGCTTAACTAAACTGGCACAGTTAAAAATCGCCACGCCGGACGGTGTGCTGGCCCTGCGCGTGACCGGGCCACTGTTCTTTGCCGCTGCCGAAGGGCTGTTTAACCAGCTGGCCCAGCGGGTTGAGCAACACCATCTCATTATTCTGCAGTGGGATGCCGTGCCGGTGCTGGACGCGGGCGGACTGGATGCGTTTATGCGTTTTGTGGCAAAGCTGCCGGAGGGCTGTGAATTGCGGGTCACGAATCTTGAATTCCAGCCGCTGAAAACGCTGGCTCGCGCGGGCGTCAAACCCATTCCCGGCAGGCTGGATTTCTTCGCCGACGTGCAGGCCGCGCTGGCAAAATGACATAAAAAAGCTCAGCGGTTTGGCTGAGCTTTTTTTAATTCCGCTTAATACTTAACTGTGGCGATGCTGCTCATCGCGGCGGCAGCGTTTATCATAATGGCGTATCCACCAGTAGCGGTCGCACACTTGTTCACGACCACCGGCTCGCGCACCGGCCAGCCAGAGCACTGCACCTACAAAGATACTAAGCACTGCTCCATGGGCAAAGATTTGTGGGAAATTGAACTGAGGCAACTGGTTCAGAATGGAGTAACCAACGCCACCCACCATGACAAACAACCCCAACCCCATGAGAATATTACCGAGCAACGAAGCGTTTCTGCGTTTCATCTGTCACCTCCGGATGGTTCCTGGGTCGGCGGGGAATATCCCCTTTCCTTGTGTGTAAAGTATAGACAACACTGCCGCTTAGCATTTGCGATAGCGATCGCAATTACGAATGAAAGTATGACAAAAGTTTACAAATAAGCTGCTGAATCACATGAAATTCTAATGGTTCCGTATTTGAACTATTCGGAATATCCGTTCCACATGCAAAGCGCTTTGTCATCACGACTACGGCGCAGTAAACTACGCGGCTTGAATCTGCTTTCAGGATGGAAAACGTGAGTATTAAATTGATTGTCGGCCTGGCAAACCCAGGCGCGGAATATGCGGCAACTCGCCACAACGCCGGGGCCTGGTACGTTGACCTGCTGGCCGAACGCCACAACCAGTCGCTGAAGGAAGAGGCAAAGTTTTTTGGTTATACCGCGCGAATTAACCTGGCCGGTGAGGACGTTCGCCTGCTGGTGCCGACCACGTTTATGAACCTGAGCGGTAAAGCCGTAAGCGCTATGGCGACCTTCTTCCGCATCGCGCCGGACGAAATCCTCGTTGCCCACGACGAACTGGATCTGCCGCCTGGCGTGGCAAAATTTAAGCTCGGTGGCGGGCACGGCGGCCATAACGGCCTGAAAGACATCATTAACAAACTGGGCAATAACCCGAACTTTCACCGCTTACGGCTGGGAATTGGTCATCCGGGCGATAAAAACAAAGTTGTTGGCTTTGTGCTGGGCAAGCCGCCGATCAGCGAGCAGAAGCTTATCGATGACGCGGTAGACGAAGCGGCACGCTGCACGGAAGTCTGGCTGAAAGAAGGCCTGACGAAGGCGACCAACCGCCTGCACGCTTTTAAAGCTCAGTAAGGCTGCGCGCCCCGGCCCGCGCCATTTCCACACACCTTTAAAACAGTTTAGGTGTATAATAGGCAAAGTTATTTCCATTTTTTCATTGAGTTAACATTAACTCATTGATATCAAAGCTATTAAGGTGATTTAAACCATGGGATTCAAATGCGGTATCGTCGGCTTGCCGAACGTCGGTAAATCCACCCTGTTCAACGCGCTCACCAAGGCGGGAATTGAAGCAGCAAACTTCCCGTTCTGTACCATTGAGCCGAACACCGGCGTGGTGCCGATGCCGGACCCACGCCTGGACAAGCTGGCCGAAATCGTAAAACCTCAGCGTATCCTGCCTACCACCATGGAATTCGTGGATATCGCCGGCCTGGTGAAAGGCGCGTCTAAAGGTGAAGGCCTGGGCAACCAGTTCCTGACCAACATCCGCGAAACCGAAGCTATCGGCCACGTGGTGCGCTGCTTCGAGAATGACAACATCATTCACGTGAACAACAAGGTTGACCCGGCTGACGACATCGAGGTGATCAACACCGAGCTGGCCCTCTCCGATCTGGATACCTGTGAACGCGCGATGCACCGCATACAGAAGAAAGCTAAGGGCGGCGACAAAGACGCAAAAGCCGAGCTGGCCGCACTGGAAAAATGCCTGCCACAGCTGGAAAACGCCGGTATGCTGCGCGCGCTGAACCTGAGCGAAGAAGACAAAGCGGCAATCAAATACCTGAGCTTCCTGACGCTGAAGCCAACCATGTACATCGCTAACGTCAATGAAGACGGCTACGAAAACAACCCATACCTGGACAAAGTCCGTGAAATCGCGGCAGCCGAAGGCTCCGTGGTGGTGGCGGTTTGCGCAGCGGTTGAGTCTGATATCGCCGAGCTGGACGACGCCGACCGTGACGAGTTCATGGCCGAAATGGGTCTGGAAGAGCCAGGCCTGAACCGCGTAATCCGCGCCGGTTACGAACTGCTGAACCTGCAAACCTATTTCACCGCTGGCGTAAAAGAAGTTCGCGCATGGACAATCCCAGTCGGGGCCACCGCGCCGCAGGCTGCAGGTAAAATCCACACCGACTTCGAAAAAGGCTTTATTCGCGCACAGACCATCGCGTACGAAGACTTTATCACCTACAAAGGTGAGCAAGGCGCGAAGGAAGCAGGCAAGATGCGTGCGGAAGGTAAAGACTACATCGTGAAAGATGGCGACGTGATGAACTTCCTGTTCAACGTCTAAATAAAATTTGCCGTCTCATGAGGTTCCGCTGAATCTCATAAGAGCCGTAGAAAACTATAAAATCCACGCAATTGCGTGGATTTTTCATTTCACAATGTCTCAAATAATAATAGCGACGAAGCGCAGCTAAAATTAAGTACGCCTGTGCGTAAAATCACTTCCATATTCACGCTCTCGGGCACGGTTGAAACGCGAGTAAGCACGTTGCAGATAAAAGGCTGGCCAGAGCGTGCAGAGAATGGTCACTTATCGGGTAGAGAGGTGGTGAATAGTTAGCAATAGACAACTCCCCTCGGCAAGAATTATTTTATTAAGTCTGTATGTTAATCCACAAGAGCCCAGGTTAATAAATGCGCCGTAAAAATGTGAACGATTATCAAGCTTTTATCGCCGTGGCTCGAGAAAAAAGCTTCACCAAAGCGGCCGCTCAGTTAGGTGTCTCACAGTCGGCGCTGAGCTACACGGTGAGGACTCTTGAAGCAGACCTTGGTCTTCGTCTTCTTACTCGAACCACACGTAGCGTTTCTGTGACGGAAGCTGGCGAGCGGCTACTTTCCCGTATAGGGCCACATTTCGACGAAATTGAAAGTGAGATCGCCGCGCTCAGCGGATTACGGGATAAACCAGCCGGTACTGTGCGAATTACTGCCGTTGAACATGCAGCCGATACAATTCTCTGGCCTAAACTCGCCCCGGTGATGCTTGAGTATCCTGATATCAACATTGAAATTATCAGCGAGTACGGACTCAAAGATATCGTCGCTGAGCGTTATGATGCCGGTGTTCGGTTGGGAGAACAGGTCGATATGGATATGGTTTCTTTGCCCCTTGCCAGGGACTTCTGTTTTGCAGTGGTCGGGGCCCCCTCGTATTTTAAGGGGAAGACATATCCGGGAACGCCTCGTGATTTAAACGAGCACAGCTGTATCAGATTACGCCTGCCTACTCATGGCGGATTCTATACCTGGGAGTTTCGGAAGGATAAAACTGAAATTAAGGTTCGCATCGATGGACAAGCGACTTTCAGCACTATAAATATGATGAGACAGGCCGCCCTTGATGGGCTGGGGCTTGCTTATCTGCCGCTAGATACCGTGGAGAATTATCTTGAAAACGGGTTGTTAGTCCAGGTGCTTACTGACTGGTGCCCACCGCGTCCCCCCTACCATCTTTACTACCCCAGCCGTCTACAGCATTCTCCGGCATTTGCACTTGTGCTCGAAGCACTCCGCATCCAATAACCTTTGAACGCTGTTTGTCCTGGTCCATATCGTACTCTGTTGCTTATAACCCCATTAAGAAAATCTCCTTCTAAGCCCATGCGAAATTAAGCCTCTAATTTCTGAATACTGAAGAGATTAAGATGGCCACTGAAACAATCTGTGTTCTTTCAGCGGCCAGGGCCGTCATCATGTAAATGAAGGAGTCTTGCAATGAGTAATAAAACAGGTGGATTAAGCCGCCGAAATTTTATATTGACAAGTTCAGTGGCCTCCGCAGGATTTCCGATGGCGGGTCATGCTTCAGCCCTGCTCTCACCTACCCCTCGAACATCAGGTACCACGACACACGTAGATGGAATCACAGTCAGCAGCGTCCTGTTCCGCAACAATGAGATAATGATGTCCGGAAACGTCTACGTGCCCCCGGATTTCAGCCAAAACCGTCAATACGCTGCTATTGTCGTTGTCCACCCTGGTGGTGGTGTTAAGGAACAGACAGCTGGCCTTTACGCCCTCAAGCTGGCTAAAGAAGGATTTGTCACTCTGGCGTTTGATGCCTCCCATCAGGGGGCCAGTGGCGGATTACCGCGCTTTGTTGATGATCCTGTGAAGCGAGTCGCCGATTTCTATAGCGCAGTCGATTACCTGACGACTCTCCCTTATGTCGATAATAATCGCATTGGCGCATTAGGCGTTTGTGCAGGAAGTGGTATCACGGTTAAAGCGTCGATGACGGAACGCCGAATCAAAGCGCTGGCAACAGTCAGTGCCGTGGATGTCGGAGCGGCGACCCGTAAAGGCTGGGCTGGAACAACATCTGAATCTGAACTCATTGCGACTCTGGATGCTGTTGCTAAACAGCGCACAGCAGAAGCAGCGGGCGACGCACCGGCTTATGTCAACTATGTGCCCAAATTGGGTGACACCAGTGCCCCAAAAGATCTTCAGGAAGCTGCGGACTACTATCTGACCGAACGCGGAAAATATCCGACTTCCACCAACCAAATGCTGATGACAAGTATCAGTACGCTGGCGTCATTCACCGGGTTTGAAGGGGCAGATGTCTATTTAACGCAGCCGCTTCTGATTGTAGCCGGTAGCAAAGCTGGTTCGCTCTGGCACAGCCAGGAATTACACAAAGCTGCTGCTTCTGTTCAAAAAACGCTGCATATCATCCCAGGTGCGACGCACATGGATCTCTATGATGGTCAGGGTGCAACGGTTGCCGCGAGTGAGCTGGCTCCTTTCTTCAAAAAGAATCTCGTTTAGGTATAGCTATCCATGAAAAAAAATCCACTTCTTGAAAAATTTACGCTCGGTAAAGGTGTGACTCTGCGCAACCGTATTGTGATGGCACCCATGACAACATGGGCGGGTAATGATGACGGCACAGTATCGCATGAGGAAGAAGCTTATTATCGTCGACGTGTTCAGGACATTGGGCTGGTGATTACCGGCTGTACTCATGTTCAGGAAAATGGCATCGGATTTACGGGGGAATTTGCTTCATATGACGACAAATTTATTCCCGGTTTAAAGCGTCTTGCGGCGGCGGCAAAAAGCGGTGGAGCACCGGCAATCTTACAAATTTTCCATGCTGGTGTGAAAACCAGCCCTGAACTAGTTTCAGATATCGTAGCGGCAAGCGCTGTTCCCGGTGATGCTGGGCCTTTCGCACCTTCCGTTATTCCTCGCACACTTACCTGCGCAGAAGTCGAAACTGTTATTCAAGCTTTCGGTGAAACCACTCGCCGTGCCATAGAAGCAGGATTCGATGGTGTTGAGTTACATGGTGCCCATGGCTTTTTACTTCAGAACTTTTTCTCACCTCATTCCAACCGAAGAGACGATCAATGGGGCGGCTCTATTGAAAACCGTATGCGTTTCCCTCTCGGCGTCATCGACAGTGTGCGTAACACAATTGCAAAACATGCAACCAATCCCTTTCTGATGGGATACCGTATTACGCTGGATGAGCATTATGACGATGGGTTGCGCATTGATGAGTCTCTTCAATTGGTTGATCGCCTTGTCGACAAAGGTATTGATTATCTTAACGTATCACTCGGTAATGCCCTTGAAGCCAGAGCAGTTGATTCGCCGAATGGACCCAAAGCCATCGAAATCGTGCGCGATCACCTTGCTGGACGTATACCTCTGATTGTTGCCGGACAGTTGCGAACGCCAGAGCAAGCCGAGGATGCTGTTAAAGCAGGGGTATCTTTGACTGCCGTAGGTCAGGGAATGGTGATGAACCCAGACTGGGTTAAGTTCGTAGAGGGCAAAGCTGAAGGTAAAATTGCTCTCGATATTGCTGCATCTGATGCTGAACAACTTGCTATACCCCAGAAACTCTGGCGTGTAATTGAGGAAACAACCGGCTGGTTCAACATTCGTTAGATGTGGCCCAGCTAAAGAACGCAAATCGCAGTTTTCGAAACGAGTATAAAATGAGTAAACGCTAAAGGCCAGCACATGAAAAAGTTATTATAATCAGCAAAATACAATCTAGATTATACGTCCTCCCTCTCCGTTGCCCCATGTCGATTCACGCAATCACATGGACTTCGCTGATAAAATCCACGCCGCCGCGTGGATTCAGACTGATGACAAACCTAAAGCGAATGCGTTTCGCAAAGATCTCACCGAATAAATAACAAGGAAAATCAATTCGTTGATTTTCGCCTGCTTATCACAAAGAAGGAAAAACCACGCTTTTTCCTTCTTTGTCAGCAATCTAAATCCACGCCGCCGCGTGGATTTTTTTATGTGACAAAACACATGACTCGTAATCAGTCATTTCCTCCTCAACCAATCGTTGCAGCAGCGTCAGATATGATGATTTTCTACCTCGATAATTAGTACCACCCTATATTTTCCATTAAATGTGATATATATCACGCAAACCATCGATTTTAATCCCTTTTGATTGCATGAAGCCTATCGCATAAATAGGCCAGGCTGATTAAGCATTATTAATAATATTTACACCATGATTGTCAGTTTGTTATTACCCCCTTGTATGGCGTGGCTTCAGCCTGTTATTAAAAATAATCCAAAAGTAAATTTTAATAAATGATAATGGCTCATTATCATTGTTAGTATCAGGCGTAATTTTGCTTATTTAATGAAGTATGTTACTTCTCATGCCCTGAGTGTCTTTATATGCGCCATATAAATTATTAAAGGCAACTCTATATTGTAGCCGCAGAGCATTTAATGATGCCAGGTGGTTAATATAATGTTAAATACAAGCAGGAGTCATTATGAGCAGACAAAAAAATTACGGCAAAATCTTCATGTTTTTGTTGGTATCACCTTTAACAGTCCTGGCCTCTGAGAGTAGCCTGATGACTCAGGACAACGGTGCACCCGTCGGCGATAATCAAAACTCACAGACTGCCGGTCCCAATGGGCCCACGTTACTCCAGGATGGCCATTTAATTCAGAAGCTGCAGCGTTTCGACCGCGAAAGAATACCTGAGCGTGTTGTGCATGCACGGGGAACAGGCGCTTTTGGAGAGTTTAAGGCTGAGAAAGATATTTCTGATCTGACAAAGGCAAACGTATTTTTACCAGGAACGACAACTCCCGTATTTGTTCGCTTCTCAACGGTAATACACCCTAAGGGTTCCCCGGAGGAATTAAGAGATCCACATGGTTTCGCCATAAAATTTTATACCTCACAGGGAAACTGGGATTTAGTTGGCCTAAGCGAACCTGTATTTTTCATCCGTGATGCGATTAAATTCCCTGACATGATTCACTCGCTTAAACCGTCGCCGGTGACCAACGTCCAGAATCCCGAGCGGTATTATGATTTTTTCAGCCACCAGCCTGAAAGTACCCATATGCTGACTCGTATCTTCTCTTTCCACGGCATACCCGCCTCATACAGAGAAATGGATGGCTTTGGCGTACATGCCTTTAAATTCATCAATAAGAAAGGTGAAATAACTTATGTGAAGTTCCACTTTAAAAGCCATCAAGGGGTTAAGGGCTACAACGGGGCCGAAGCACAAAAGATGCAGGGAAAAGACTTTAACAATCTGACGAATGATTTATACAGCACGATAAATGCCGGTAAGCTCCCGGTGTGGGACTTATACATTCAGACGCTCAAGCCCGAACAGTTAAACGATTTCAGCTATAACCCCTTAGATGATACGAAAGAGTGGCACGGTGTACCGGAAACCAAAATTGGCACGCTGACATTAAATAAAGTTCCCAAAAACTTCTTCGAAACGACCGAGCAGGTCGCCTTTGATCCTTCTAACTTCATTCCCGGCATTGAAGCTTCCGAAGACCGTATGTTACAGGGCCGTCTGTTCTCTTACGCAGATACCCACATGTATCGCCTGGGTGCTAATTACCAGCAGATCCCGGTTAACCGCCCGAAGGTCGCTGTGAAAAATTATAACCAGGAAGGGAGTGGTCATCATGGCCAGACCTCTGGGGAGGTAAACTATCAGCCTTCGGTGAATGATAATGGCCTGAAGGATGATGCCGCTTATAAAGCCTCCACGCCTCTCCTCAGCGGAAATGTGCAGCAACAGATGATTGCCAAAACCGACAATTTCGAGCAGGCAGGTATTTTTTATCGTTCTTTAACGCCTTTACAGCAAAACGATCTTATCCAGGATTTAGGCGATGACCTCCTGAAAGTCCAGAACAAGCAGGTGCGATCTACCATGCTGAGTTATTTCTATAAGGCTGACGCTGACTATGGTAAGCGTTTGGCAGCACACACAAAAGACGATGTAGCAGTGATAGAAAAAATGGCTGCTGAACTGCAAAACTAACTAATGAGGTCTGCCTGTGCAAGCAGGCAGAATTAGCCAATGAACATAATCGCCAGATTTGTCATTCTCGCACTGATGTTATTATCCCAACCCTCTGTCGCATCGATTAGTCCTGCCGTTATTGATGCCGCCCGCGTCGGTAACCTTGAGGTAGTAAAACAATCAATCAGCTCCGGCGCTAACGTGAATGACACGGACAGCAACGGTTATAGCCTGCTGATACTTGCTACTTATCATGGCCAATATAGTGTCGCCCGCTACCTTTTAGCTCAGGGTGCCGATCCGGGCTTGTTAGATAACCATGGACGAAGCGCGCTGATGGGTGCCGCATTTAAAAACGATATCGGTGCGGCCAGGATATTATTAGGTAATCCACGCACGGATGTTAACCAGCAAAACCCCGTCGGACAAACTGCGGCGATGTATGCCGCTCTGTTTGGACATAAGGATTTTTTAACCTTTTTACTTTCTCACGGTGCCGATCTGGCCCTCAATGATAAAAAGGGTAACACCGCCGCCTCCCTTGCCGCCGCTCAGGGCAATCAGTCGCTGGCGGACTGGATCTCGACCCGGAGCGTTCGCTAGCCCCTTCTGCAATTAAATGGAATAGTTGGTCTGTCACAAACGGGCCGTCCACATCATTAACAAAATGCCGGAAATCTACCGGCATTTGCTCTAATCACTATGTTAACTCGCCGTTATTTATAAAAAATGTTGACGACAGCTTCTGCATTAGCCATACCGGGAGCGAGGATTTTCTCAGTCTGGTAGTAACGGGCTGCAAGGGGGATTTTTACGGTCCCCCCTTCCACTGGCGGCGTTAAGTTCCAGGTATCTCCATCACTCCAGACCGTTGTTGGTGCTGTTGCCGCTGCATTGATATCGTCAGGGGTATAGCCTAACTGGATCCCTACACCTTTCGCAGCATCTGCACCTGTATCAATGGCGATAACCTTACCGGAAACAGGATTCGCCGGTACGACTGAAATGGTGAAGGTATTCGCTGTTCTGAACCCTCCTGTCGGTGTATTAGAACCATCTATCGTCTGGTAACCATGGTAGCCATAAAATCCATTAAATTTAGGACAGTTTTGCAAAACGATGGAGGAGTCAATCCATTTTGTCGTCGACCCAACCCCTGAGAAAGTTGCATCGTTGATACTGTATTTTCCCAGGTTGACGATCGTATTAGCCGGCGTGGTGCAGGTTTGCGTCACAAATCGGCTACTGCCCGTAAAACTGACATTTAACAGCGAAATGGGTAAACCACCGTAACCTGACTGAGGTGGAACCACCCAGGCCCAATGCGGGAAAGAACTTGCATTAACAACGGCTCCGGATGCGATTGCGCCAGTCTTGACCAGTGCGACGCCAAAATATTTAACATGCGGCCCTAGCCCGTTATCTCCTGCCCTATCCAACGAGATGGGATCGGTGGTGGAGATTAATGATGTCCCGAGGAAAATTTTTCGGCCTTCGTTACCATTTTTCCAGATAACGACACCGACACCAGGTACATTCGTCGGGAAAACCGGCACCGAGCCATAAAGTGTTGTCATCGTAGTTGGCGAGCCGGAAGGAAGGTTAGTTGGCTTCATCGCCATTGTCACATTAAATGCACCATCACAGTAAATGCCTATTGTTTGCGAGGAGTACCCCATCTGGGTCGCCCAAATAGTGCTTCCTACATCCATGTCTTCACCAGCCGTTGATGATGAGACGGTGACATTGGGAACAATGGTCAGGGGAGGAAATGCTGTTGAAGGCCGACACGTTACCGCTGCGTTTGCTTGCTGGCCAAATACTGACAATATTCCGAATAATGCAACAACCAGGTGCCAGAATGTTTTTTGGCGAATCTTCATGTTAATGACTCCATGTAATACTTATCGTGCAGACATATCAAGCCATCATGTCGACACTTTATTTTAATTATCAGGCTGTGTGTTAAAAAAGAAATAAGTGCAATTCTTTCTTTTTATTAAGCTAATCAAACAAATCCAATCCTACATTTATAAAACGTATTACTCAAGTTATAAGCAGTCACCACCAGCTGGACAACAAAATGCATAACATAATGATTATTAATGGTATTTAATAAAAAAATACAAATTAACTCTAATCACATTTTAGTCAATTATGAATAACAAAAATCAAATTTAAGTTAAGTGTAAAAATGCTGCAATGAACAGAAACCTCACCGCACAACAAAGGTCCATAAGAATATTAGAAACCACAAATATTTTCCCACTTCATAAATTTTCCGTTCGTGAGCCATGATAGTTTCATTTTTGTGAACTATTATCTGCACAGGTTATTTTTTCTGCGCTTCGCTCATTGGAATTCGGTAGTAATGGATGTGAAAGCTCTTTGCGTGATCCTTCCTCGGGGTATCGTCGGCCTTTGAAGTTATTTTCGCCACAAGCCGATGGATGACATAAACTGATCTGCCCAAGTTGATTCCTACAACAGAAGGCAGACCAACAGCATGTCCGAAAACAACTATCATCCACCGAAAGTGTGGACCTGGAACAAATCCGAAGCCGGACAATTTTCCAATATCAACCGCCCGGTTGCCGGGCCAACGCACGACAAAGCGCTGCCAGCCGGCAAACATCCGCTACAGCTCTATTCCCTCGGTACGCCGAACGGTCAGAAGGTTACGATTCTGCTGGAGGAGCTGCTGGCGCTTGGCGTAAGCGGGGCGGAGTACGATGCGCACCTGATACGCATTGGCGAAGGCGATCAGTTCTCCAGCGGCTTCGTGGAGGTGAACCCTAACTCGAAAATTCCGGCGCTGCTCGATAATTCAGCTAACCCGCCGGTTCGCGTATTTGAATCCGGCTCGATTCTGCTCTATCTGGCAGAGAAGTTCGGGCACTTCATCCCGAAAGAGGTTGCCGCTCGTACCGAAACGCTGAACTGGTTGTTCTGGCTGCAGGGCTCCGCGCCTTATCTGGGCGGTGGTTTTGGGCACTTCTTCCACTATGCGCCGATGAAAATCGAATACGCCATCAACCGCTTTGCGATGGAAACCAAGCGCCAGCTGGACGTGCTGGATCGTCAGCTTGCCGACCACCGTTTTATTGCGGGCGATGAGTATTCCATTGCGGACATGGCAATCTGGCCGTGGTACGGCGCGCTGGCAAAAGGCGGGCTTTACGACTCGGCTGAATTCCTCGATGTCGCATCATATAAGCACTTCCAGCGCTGGGCAGAGGAAGTGGCAAACCGCCCGGCAGTGAAACGCGGACGTATTGTTAACCGCACCTGGGGCGAGCCTTCAGAGCAATTGCATGAACGTCATGATGCTTCTGATTTTGAGCTGCGTACCGAAGACAAAAAGGTCTGATCCCATAGAAAATGCAGGCGATTTTTCTCCTGTAACGTCTCTCCTTAGAGACTCCTGTGCCATGCAAGCGCTCCCGCGTGAGCATGGTATCCTCTCCCGCAGCGCCTGCCCGGTGCCGATGTTTTTCTCAGCTAAACAAGCTAAGCCATAGTTTTTTATGCTTAATTAATTTTCCGTGGCCAGCAAATAAAAATTTAACTCCGCGCCGTAGCCTCTAGCATAAGATCATCATAAAAATGTTACACAAAGGTAAATGATGAGTAACCAGTCGGCAACCTATGACGAGGCGATCGCCCAACCCTTCCTTCATGAACAAGATTTGGCAGACAGAATCGATGCTTTGCCCGTCTCTCGTGGGCTATGGCTCTTTATCTCACTGCTGGCGCTGGGGGGCTTTTTCGAACTATACGATCTCTTTCAGACGGGTTACATCAGCGGCGGGTTGATCGCGGAGGGGATTTTCCATACCGGTTCACAGGGCGTGTTTGGCTTCGCGGATCAGGCTGCATTTGCCTCCGCCACATTCCTTGGCCTGTTTCTCGGTGCCAGCCTGCTCAGTCCCTACGCCGACCGCCTGGGCCGCCGCACAACGTTCATGTTTGCGCTGGCCTGGTACGGCGCCTTTTCGCTGCTTATGGCCTTTCAGCATCAGGCGGAATGGGTAATTTTTCTGCGTTTTATGGTGGGAATTGGCTTAGGTATTGAGCTGGTGACCATCGATACCTATCTGACTGAATGGGTTCCTGCCCACCTTCGGACAAGGGCATTCGCCTTCTCGTTCTTCATTCAGTTTCTTTCCGTTCCCGCCGTGGCCATTATGTCGTGGTGGCTCGTGCCGCAGACGATATTGGGGCTTAGCGGCTGGCGCTTCGTGGTGATTGCCGGGGCCGTCGCTTCATTTCTGGTCTGGATGGTTCGTCAGGGCCTGCCTGAATCGCCCCGCTGGCTGGTGCAAAAGAAGCGTTATCAGGAGGCGCGGGAAGTGATGTGGGATATGGAGCGCCGTTGCGGCCTTTCCACAAGCACCGAGTTTCCCGTTCGGGCGGCCTCAGAAAGCGATATGAAACCGCAGCAGGGACGTTTTAAGGATATCTGGTCGCCGCGCTACCGGGGACGCACCATGATGCTGGTAGTGATGAACTTCTTCCAGGCGATCGGCTTTTTCGGTTTCGGTAACTGGTTACCCGCCCTGCTCTCCGGCAAGGGGGCTTCGGTCACCCACAGCCTTTTGTACGCCTTTTTCATCACTCTGGCCTACCCGTTAGGCTCGCTGATTTGCAGCCGCTTTGCGGACAAGATGGAGAATAAATGGCAAATCGTCCTCTCCTGCCTGACGACGGTGGTCTTTGGCTCGCTGTTTGCGCTGCAAAACAATCCCGTATGGCTGATTCTGTGCGGCTTCTTTATCACCTGGTCTAACGCCTGGCTAACCTACAGCTATCACTCGTACCAGTCGGAAGTCTTCCCGACCTATATTCGCGCGCGTGCGGTGGGTTTCTGCTACTCCTTCAGCCGTTTGTCGACCGTGTTCAGCAGCATCCTGATTGGCCTTATTCTGCAATACAGCGGCTCAATTGGCGTGATCGCTTTCATCGTCATCAGCATGCTGATTGTGATGCTCACGATTGGCATTTTTGGGCCAAAGACCCGGGGCATCGACCTGGAAAATATCTGACAAACCAGTCTCGTTGGTCGGATAAACGTAGTGTCATCCGACACAGCAACCATCAGCGGTGGATGACGCTATGCTTATACACCCTAGCCGCTCTTCGGAGCGGCGCTGTTTATTATTTATTCATTCTTTGCAGCTGGATCTGATCGGCCTGTTTCGCCTGCTCCGCCAGCGCTTTAAACTGCGGCGGCGTGTAGAAATCTGCCGGCGCTTTCAATCCTTTCATATTATTGCCTTTATGAATTTGCAGCTCTCCGAGGCTGTTTAGCGGTACACCAGCTACCTCGGCGGGCATCATAATGCGATAGCGTTCAGCGCGCTCAAAAGGCACTTCGGTCGGCAGGCGGTTTTCACTCAGATCGTAATTGCGGTTCAGCACCAGGAACTTATCCGGTACCCGGCGCTTGCTGTTCCACCAGTCGCCGTCCAGGTCGCGGAATTCCCTTTCGGTTTCTTCTTTGCTGACGGCCCCTAGCTGTATGAGCGCCGAATGTAGCGCTTTATCCATTGCGTGATTGTAGGCCTCCGTGGATCCTGCATGGCCCTGCAAAATAACGTTTATTGCCAGACGTGCGCCCAGCAAATTGGAGTACAGATCTTCCGGTGAGAAAGCGGATATCTCTTCAGAGAAGCCGGGCACGGACTGGAAGCCATACCATTGGGCAACTTCATGCCACTGCGCCATCTGGAAAGCGAGATGGCCCGCCAGCCAGGCGGCTAAAGTATAGCGATCCGCCATCGCGGCCGGAGGCGTAAAAGCGTGGAGCTGAATGCGGCGCAGGCCCAGTTCCTCGCTGAAGAAGATCCGCCAGTCCTGGCCAAGCCTTGAGTAGATGTGCGAGAAGAGATAAAGCGTGTTGTCCGCCGTGTCGCGCACGTGCGCAATATCGATAAAGCCGCCGCGATGGGTGTATATCAGGCCACTTTTCTCTTTGCTTAAGCCAACGATATTTTTCACCGCCCCGAACGCACTGTCGTTATAGTGGTGTTCGCCAAGGGTGGAGGCCGTCAGGACGTTACCTATCTGGTAGACCGGAATGGGGACGCCGATTGCCCGGACGTGAAGGTCGTAGCCAAAAGCACAGCAGGGCCGCAAAGACTCCGGCGGGGTGAGATTCTCCACAACGGGCCAGACGCGTTTCGCCTGCTCTATGGGTAAAATATCGGTCGCTGGCGTCTGCGCGCCATAACTTACAGATGACATACCAAGCAACAGTGTTAAAAGCCATAAACGCATTAAAATGCCTCCGCGACCTGGAAATAAAATCCGGCGCTCTCTTTCCCAAATCCCAAATCGAGACGAATATTCATATCTGGTTTGACCTCAAAGCGATAACCCACACCCGCCGTTGGCAGCGGCGCATGGTCGGAAAGATCCTCTTCGCTACCGCCTAAGGCCCCCATCCCTAGCCACAAAACATAGCCGTTTCGCCAGTCCAGCTTTTTGCGGTATTCCACCTGGGTGCTGATCACGTCTTTATCGCGGTAGCGGCCCTGGTAGTAACCCCGCATCCGGTTGTCGTCGCCTAATTCAGACAGCCGATCCCATGGCACATTCCCACGGGCAAAGCGTCCCCAAAGGTCGAACGCCAGCACGTCCGCCTCGTTAAGAGGATGATAATAATTATATTGCAGCTGCAAAACGGTAAAGTGATTATCCGAGCCAAACGCCGGATCAAAGTCGCTGAATTCCGCACTGAAAAACTGACCACGCCGCGGCCGGGTAATCACATCCCGCGAGTCATAGTTGAGGGTTGCGGTCACGCCTGAGCTTTTTGAATCTTTTGCCGCGTCATAGCGGGAGAAATTATCGTCAGGTCGGGTGTTTTCTATCTCGGTGGCATGCAGCGTTGAATAGTCCCAGCCAACCCCCACGTACAGATGATCGATGACCTGACGCATTATCTGCGGGTGGATTTCAATCGCCTGGTCCGTGTATTTCTGTTCATTCCCCTGTGCCGCATCATAGCCAATGCCCCAGAATCCTGTGGGGACATTCGACAACGATCCATCGACAAACATGCGCCATTTGTCACCGCTGAAGAAGGTGTAGGACTTCATGCCCACGCCCAGCGCCCCGCTGGTGCTGACGAAACCGGTGAAAGAGATAGAGGAGTTCTGCGTAGTTTTATCTTTCGGATCGACGCGATAGACCCCGGCAATCGCCGTTCCCAGACCGAGCTTCAGCTCAGGGGTATAAAACGGTCCGGGCAGCACGCTCCAGTTGATGCCTTTGCTGGGATCGTACTGATTGTCCGCCCCCAGTTTGCCAAGAAAACCGTCAATCTCATCGCGAGTCATGCTGCAGGCATTTTTCGATACGGACAGCACGCTTAGCAAGCCGAGGAACAATACGCCATATTTGCTCATCAGAATCGGTATTCGCCCGCCATGAAGAAGCTGTTTCGCTCGTTAAAGCCAATCTCTGTCAGCACGTTAAAATTCTGCGTAATTTCATACTGCGCGCCTATCAACGTGTTCCATGGCGACGTCAGATGCTGTTTAACATCAAACCGTCCCTGATCGTCCTTATTCACCGTGTTGATCAGCGGCTGAAGCTGTGCGGGCATATTGAGGTCAGACAGGCTGCCCCTGAACTCCTGCTGAACGTCCTGGTACATTGCGCCAACCCACAGGCTCAAATGCGACGGCCCGGAAATCCCCTTTAGCTCGAAGCGATAGCCCACGCGAGGTGAAACCGTCAGGGCGGAAATTTTACCGTCGAGGATATCGAAATCGGTGCGGGTGTAGTTGGTATCCACCAGGCCAAACCAGTTCTGGTATCCCCCGGCGAGGGTGAAGCCTGCGCCAAAGGTTTGCCCTTTGAAATCAAGTTTAAAATCAATATCCTGCAAATCACCGCTGCGGTTAAGGTTATGCACGGATGAAGCGATAACGCGGTCGATACCGGTGTAGCGGGACGGGTCGGCATCCACCGAAACGTTTGAAACGGACGATCCTTTGGTGTAGCCCATCAGCCCGTAGACGTTCAGGAAGGGAAAGACCCACATATCCAGACGCAGGTTTTCACTCTTGCTGCGTTCGCGAGTATTGCCGACGGCAATATCAAACATATCTGTTGGGATGGCGTGGGTGCCGAGCTTTAGCCCGGAGAATGTAATACTGTCAACGTCGACGTTCTGACGCATATTCATATAGCTGAGGTTGACGCCGAACGGCAGCGGAATGGAATAACCCCGCGCCCGGGCTTCGTCTCCCCAGATGGGAAAAGTGCTGCTGTCAGCTGGCGTCCCCGTGTCCGCCGCAGCCAGTGCGTGTCCGGATAACAACAGTAGCGGCAGCGCAAACATCCGGTTGTGTTGTTTACCCTTCATTGTTCTCTTCATCCAAACCCTCTCGATACTGCGCCCGTGTGGACCAACAGCTCATGCGTTTTTATTGATATTCGTGTTGCCGTCAAGACGGGAAATTCCTTTTACAGCCCCGCCCCAACGTTGAAGTAAACCGCCTGCTCATTGTCGCTGAAGGCGACATCGACGCCCGTGCGCAGACCAAACTTGCGGGCAATCAGATAACGGAACCCGCCGCCCCACGCCACTTCCGTTGAATCATATAGCTCATCGGCCTCTTTGCTTGCGCTCCCCGCGCCAACAAATCCCTGCAGGGTCCAGCGCGGCGTCATCTGCCATTCCAGCTGCGTTTGCACCGTGCTGACATAATCCCCCTGATAGCGGTAGCGCGAGATACCCCGCAGATTGATATACGGGCGTGCCATCGGCGGTAAATGACCATCCTGGTTTGACAGCGACTGATAATCCCCTGCCAGCACCAGCGTAAAATCATGACCGAGCGGCTGGAAATATTTGCCGTCAATCGACAGCTGGTTGTAACGGTAATCCCCACCGAGGAAGCTGGTGTAGAACTGATATTGCCCCGTCACCGACAGCCCGCTATGGGGATAAAAAAAGTTATCCGTCGTGTCGTACTGCACCATCAGCCCGAGGGCTGATGTCGTGCTGTTTTCACCCAGCACGCGCTGGAGCGCCCGATTGATAACTTTGTTATCGGCAGAAATTTCCATGTTGGCATAAAATTGTGAAGCACCCACAAAGAACGGGGTATCACCTACCCGAAACAACAGCCTTTGCAGCCCGCCGTATCCCTTCGTCTGGGTGCTGACGCCTTTTCCCTCGCCGAACCCCAGCGTATCGCCAGAATAAATGTCGAGATTGACGTCCGCATACCCCATCGCCACCAGATAGCGGATGCTGTCGTCATTCCAGGTGTGGCGATGCCCGCCACCGACAAACCAGGTGCCGTTTTGGGTGGCTCCGCCGCCAAACGCCGTCATCGCGGGAGGAATCAGCCTGCCGTTCTGGCGATTTTTCGATCTTTCACTGTCCTCGGTATCATGCAGGAACAAGCCAAACAGCCCGCCGCCATACCCCACCGCCGGTTCGGTTATCACCACCGGGATCGGCAGAAAACCGTAGCGGTTATCAGTGAGATACTCACTCATATCCAGCATGCCGTCCGACTTATCGATCATCCCGCTGGCACCGGCGGCCATCGGTAAACACAGCCCAACGGTCAGAAAACACAGCAGCCTCCCGATCATAAGCCTCACCCAGAAAAATGATAATTTTGTCTTATTTTTCAAACACACACAATGTTGATTGATGCTTTATTACTGAATTGAGCATAGACCAGCGTGAAACATATACAAGCAGCCTTGTCCCTAAGGCAAATACGGCCAAAGCGGATCAAAAGTGATACCGGCGTCGGCAAAATATCACCTTGTTATTTTTTTGTATTCAAAATGTGATTCAAACCGCAATTTTTGCTGCGATTTTATACAACGGGATGACTTCTTGTTATTCATGGCGCGACGCAAAATTAAAATGAAACACTGTGCCGCCATATGGAACACAACAACAAAAGCCCCCTTCCGGAGAGCTATCAATGAGCAACAATTTGCAGTCGGCCGCCCTGGTGCTATCGGTACTTAATTACTTCACCCTGCAGAAAACACGCTGGGGCGTAAGGGAGCTGGCGCGTGAGATAGGCCGCAGCCCTTCGGTCGTGCAGCGGGCGTTGACCCTGCTCGAGGCAGAAGGCTATCTCCACCAGGAGGAGGCAGGCCGAACTTACCAGCTTGGCTTTCGCTGTATCGAACTGGGGCATCTGGCCAATGAGACGCGGCAGTTTTCACAAATTGCTGCGCAGTGTCTTAAACCACTGGTTGAACAGAGTGGTGAAACGGTTTTTATCTACCGTCGCCGGGAGGATATATCCGTCTGTAGCTATATCCAGGAAAGCAGCCAGCATATTCGCTTTACGACTACCGTCGGCGAGTCCTTATTTTTACATCAGGCTCCGTTCACCCAGGTCACGCTGGCGTTTATGAAACCGGAAGAGCGGCTTGACTATTTATCCCGCCACCAGCTGCAGGCGGACGCTGCGCTACTTGAAACGCTGGAGCTCTTTGCGCAGCAGGGCTACGCCAGCTCCCATGAGGCCTGGCAGCCGCACACCCAGGGGCTGTCAGTACCGTTATTCAACGTGCAAAAAGAGGTCGCCGGTTCGCTGTGTATCGCGGCCTCTACCCTGCGTGACGATCTCATTGTTTATAAACCGTTGCTTATTCAGGCGGCAGTGAAGCTCAGCCCGGTACTTTAAAAAACATAATAAAGACAACACAACATCCCTAAACAGACAGGTAAATTCTATGCATCCACATGTCTCTCTGGAGTCGGCGGGCAACTCCCCTGCTATTTCTGTTTTCCGGCCAGCAATATTTCTGGTGATTGTCGCCCTGTCGTTTTTGGGGGCGATTATCGGTATCCAGATTATTGTCACCCTGGGTATCTCGGCTAACACCTCAATTATCGGCGCCGTACTGGCTATATTGCTCTCCCGTATCCCCGGTGAGATCTTTGCCAGCTTCCGCTTTATTGATGCCCAGAACCTGGCGCAAACGGCTATCTCTTCCGCCACCTTCGCCGCCGCTAACGGCCTGCTCATCTCAATTGGCGTGCCGTGGGTGCTGGGGATGCATGAACTTATCTGGCCGATGCTCGCGGGTGCGTCGCTGGCGTTGGTTATCGATGGCACCATCCTGTATGGCGTATTTAACACCCGTGCTTTCCCGGCCAATGCACCCTGGCCTGCGGGAGTTGCCACAGCGGAAACATTGTGGGCAGGTAATAAAGGCGGCAAGCGGCTGGGCCTGCTGCTGGTCGGCTTCGCCCTTGGCATTGGGGGAGCCGCCTTTGGCATTCCCATGGCGTCGGCCGGCATTGCTTTCATCGGCAGCATTTTTGCTCTGCTGATGTTCGCCGTCGGCCTGCTGGTCAGAGGGTTTTCCGAGTCCGGGCTGATTCCCTATAACCTCTATGAACACTATGTCCCACACGGCTTTATGATTGGTGCCGGGCTTGTTGCCCTGGTGCAGATTGCGCTGATCGTGATTCGCAAAAGACGCGACCTTAACGAAGAGAGCGGCCCCGAAAGCGAAGAGCTAAAGCAAAGCGCAAGCCGCCTGAAAAACACGTTGCTCAAGGGTGCCGTGTTCTATTTCATCACCGCCCTTCTGCTGACGCTTATCACGCAAATCTTCACCCAGATGTCGCTGCCAATGCTGATTGGTTTTCTGCTCTTTGCTACTGCCGCCGCGCTAGTTCAGGAGATGGTCGTTGGCATGGCCGCCATGCACTCTGGCTGGTTCCCGGCTACTGCGGCGGCGCTGATTTCTCTGATGATCGGCCTGTTGCTCGGCTTCCCCGCACCGGCCCTTGCCGTGCTGGTTGGCTTTTGCACGGCCACTGGCCCGGCGTTTGCAGACATGGGCTTTGATTTAAAAACCGGGTTTATGGTTCGTGGCTACGGCAAAGATCCGCAGGCTGAAATTTACGGCCGCAAACAGCAGTATTTCGCCGCCATGACCGGATTTGCCTGCGCGATGATCGTCGTGGCGCTGGTTTATCCGTTCTATTTTTCGCAGGACAAAATCGTGCCCGCCTCCCGCCTCTACGCCGCCACCATCGAAGCTGGCCGCTCCACGGATATCGCCATGATGCTGATGCTCTGGGCTGTCCCCGGTGCGCTTTTGCAATGGATTGGCGGCGCACGTAACCAGATTGGCGTGCTCTTTTCCACCGGGCTGATGATCCACTATCCCATCGCTGGCTGGACGGTTCTTGCCGCCCTGGCCGTGCGCCTGGTGCTGGAGAAAATCTTCGCCGTCGGCAGCGACAGAATCTCCACGCTGGCCGGTGGCCTGATTGCAGGCGATGCGCTCAGCTCGGCGGCCACGGCACTGTTCCCGGCGGTAAAAGCGAAATTTCTGACACTCATTGGTCACTAACAGTAAGGACTGAACATGACAGACTGGGCAAAAATTTATCAGGACACCCGCGTATCGCAAAGCTACGCCTATTTTGATACCGGAGCCGCCGCTCCGCCTCCGGCACCGGTGATTGCGGCGGTTAACGACTATCTGAATAAAACGGCCGAGCTGGGGACCTATCTCCCTGCCTTTCGCAAAGCGGTGTACCAGGGTATTGAGGTCACGCGTCAGAAGCTGGCCGCATTTATAAATGCCTCTCCCACGGAGATTGCCTTTACTCGTAACGGTACGGAAGCCATCTGCCTTGCGGCGCGCGGTATCGACTGGCAGGAAGGCGATGAAATCATCCTGCCCGACACCGAAATGCTCAGCAACGTCTCCATCTGGCACCTGTTAGCGAAAGAAAAAAAGATCCGTCTCGTTTCCCTGAAGGCAAGCGCGGAGGGGGTGATTGACCCCCAGCAGGTGCGCAATCTCATCACGTCAAAAACGCGGATGATTAGCTTTGTTGCGCTTTCCAACGTCACGGGCGCGGTGCAATCCGTCGCGGAGATCTGCCAGATTGCCCGCCAGCAGGGTGTATTAAGCCACGTTAGCGCCTCACAGGCTCTGGGACTGCTGCGTGTCGACGTGCAGGCCTGGCAATGTGATTTTCTCTCTGCCTGCGGGCGTAAGGGGCTACGGGCTATTGAAGGCTCCGGCCTGCTTTACGTTCGCGAATCGCTGATTTCATCCCTCTCTCCTGCGCTGGTCGGGTGGTGGAACTCCAGTATGGATGAAGCGGGAAACGTGGTGCTCCCTGAAACCGCAAAGCGTTTTGAAGCCGGCTGCCCGAATGTGCCCGCCATTATCAGCATGGACAGCGCGCTTGATTACGCTAACGCTATCGGCATCAACGTCGTTGAGCAGCGCTGCCGCGAACTGACCCACTACGCGCTGGAAAAACTGGCGCAGATCCCCGGATTTGAAGCCTATGGCCCGGCAGACGCCTCCGGCAGGCTGGGAATCATTCCGTTCAATATCAGTGGTGTTAAACCCGACAAACTGACCGAATGGCTGGAAGCTCAGCACATCATTATTGAATCAGGTCACTTTATGGCGAGCGCCATTCTGAAAAACTATCAGATAGAAAAAATGGGCCGTATTTCCCTGCACTACTTTAATCAGTTCTCTGAAATCGACCGTCTTGCCCTTTGCATTACGCAATTTATCAAGGAGTCAGTATGAAAAAAGCATTGTTAATGAGCAGCTCCCGCATGGGAAACCGTGGCTATCTCGAACATGCAGATGAGCAGCTGCATACCCTGTTCCAGCAGCAGCCGCTGGAGGTGCTCTTCATCCCGTACGCCGCCGTGACCAACAGCTTTGATAAGTTTGAAGAGATTGTAAAACCGGCGTTCCAGCGTCTGGGTTACGGCCTGAAATCTATCCACCATTTCAGCGACCCGGTTGCCGCCGTTAAAAACGCGAAAGCAATTGCCGTGGGCGGGGGAAACACCTTTGCCCTGCTCAGCCGCCTGTATGACAGCAAAATTGTTGAGCTGATTTCACAGCGTGTGAACGGCGGTGAGCTGCCGTACGTAGGCTGGAGCGCGGGCAGCAACGTCGCCACGCCGACCATCCGTACCACTAACGACATGCCTATAGTACAGCCGCCAAGCTTTAACGCGCTGCGCCTCGTCCCCTTCCAGATGAACCCTCATTTTATCTCCGGCAAGCCAGCAGGCCATAACGGTGAAAGTCGCGAAGAGCGTCTGAACGAATTTTTAACGTTCAATAAAGGAGAAGAGCTGCTGGCGCTGTATGAAGGCTCCGCCCTCTATGTAGAAGGTGATAAGGGGACAATCCTCGGTGAGAAAGAGGGTCTGTGGTTCCACGCGCCCGACCAGATTGAAACCATCGCCCCAAACCAAAGCTTCGCCTTAGAGACGATCAAAGGAGTGAAATAATATGTCATCCAAATTTGTCAGCATGGTATACGAGGCGCTGGATAATCCGGCGGTCAATGGGGCAACCGTCGTTGCGCTGCTGGAGAGCCTGGGCGCTGCGGAAGAATATGCCAGTATTACCTCCACAGCGGTAAACTACGAACCGCCGGAAGATACCACGCAGATCTGCGACTTCATTAAAGTCGTGATCAAAGGGAAAACGGGCAAGAAGTCAGGCGGCAGCTCGCCGACCATGGGCATCATTGGCCGCCTGGGTGCGCAGCAGGCGCAGCCCGATCGTATGGGGATTGTTTCCGACGCGGACGGCTCCATCGTTGCGCTGGCCAGCGCGATGAAACTGCTGGATATGTCTGCCAAAGGCGCGCGTCTGGAAGGGGATGTGATTATTACGACCCATATCGCCACGCACGTTTCCATCACGCCGCACGATCCGGTGGACTTTATGGGCATGCCGGTGTCATCCACCACGATGAACAAATACGAGGTGGATGACGACATGGATGCCATTCTTTCCGTGGATACCTCTAAAGGCAACAGCATCATCAAGAAGCGCGGCATAGCGCTCTCCGCGACGGCGAAAGAAGGTTACATTCTGCGCGTCGCGCCGGACCTGGTGAGCCTGATGGAGCTGGCAACCGGTAATCCGGCGGTCACCTTTCCTGTCACCACCCAGGACATCACGCCTTACGACAACGGCATTTACCACTTCAACTCCATTATGCAGCCGCACGTTGCCACCACCGCCCCGGTTGTCGGCCTGGCGATTACGGCAAAATCCGTTGTTCCGGGATGCGATACAGGCGCGAGCTACGAAAGCGAACTGGTTGATGCCACGGTATTCAGCGTTGAGGTCGCTAAGCAGTTCACGTGGGGCAAAATTGCTTTCTACGATGAAACGGAGTACCAGAAGCTGCTCGATCTGTACGGCAGCATGGCGGTGCTACAGGGGGATGGCGCTGCGAATAAATAATGGCGGATGACGCTACGCCTGTCTGCCCTACGTAAAAGGGTTCTCGTAGGGCAGATAAGCGACTGCGCTATCCACCTTAATAAACGCTATGCCACCCTTACCTGCTGCGCTGTTTTCTCTACCAGCGCCAGCAGGGTTTTAATATCCCCCAACGTGACGGTTGGATTAAGCAGCGTCAGTTTCAGGCAGGTCACTCCGCCGTGCTCGGTAACCCCAACGTTGGCGCGGCCTGACTCCAGCAGCGCATCGCCAATTTTCTGATTGAGCAATCCCACCTCTGCATCCTTCTGTGCTCCGCGGTCAAGCGGGCGATAGCGGAACAGCACGCTTGCCAGCTGCGGCTGCATCACCAGTTCAAGGGCGGCCTGCTCATGGACATAGTGCGCTACGTCCTGCGCAAGGCTTACCCCGTGGTCGATGATAGCCGCATACTGTTTCTGGCCTAATGCTTCCAGGCCCATCCACAGCTTTAGCGCATCGAAGCGACGCGTGGTTTGTAACGACTTCGACACCAGGTTCGGCACGCCCTGCTCCTCATCAAATTCGGAGTTGAGGTACGCCGCCTGATAACGCATCAGCTCATAGTGGCGGGCTTCTTTTAACAGGAAGGCACCGCAGCTGATGGTCTGGAAGAACTGCTTGTGGAAGTCGAGCGTGATGGAGTCCACCAGCTCGATGCCGTCCAGATAGTCGCGATACTGCTCAGAAAGCAGCAGCGCACCGCCCCATGCCGCATCCACATGCACCCAGATATTGTTTTCGGCGGCCAGGCACGCGATATCGCGCAGGGGATCGATAGCGCCGGCATCCGTGGTGCCCGCCGTCGCCACAATGGCCATGACCTGCTCGCCGTTGGCCTTCGCCTGCTCCAGCTTCTGGGCAAGGTCGCTTACGTCCATGCGCGCGAAGCGGTCAGTTTTGACCAGCGTGACGGACTGGTAGCCCAGCCCCAGCAGCGCCATATTCTTCTGCACGGAGAAGTGGGCGTGCTCAGAACAGAACACTTTTATCTTTTTCAGGTTGCCGGTCAGTCCGTCCTGCTGGACGGAGTGCCCCTGGCGCGCAAAGAAAGCGTCGCGCGCCAGCATCAGCCCCATCAGATTACTTTGGGTACCGCCGCTGGTGAAAACGCCGGCATCGCCCGGCTGATAGCCAACCAGGGTGCGCAACCACTCCACCAGCTTCATCTCAATAATGGTGGCCGACGGGCTTTGATCCCAGGAGTCCATGCTCTGGTTGGTGGCGTTAATCAGCACTTCTGCGGCCTGGCCAATCACCAGGCTCGGGCAATGCAAATGCGCCACGCACTGCGGGTGGTGCACCGACAGGCTGTCTTTTAAAAAGTATTCAACGGCGCGTTCGATGGCGGCCTGGTTGCCCAGGCCCTGCGGGTTAAAGTCCAGCCGGATACGTTCGCGCAGTTCGGCAACGCTCTTGCCCTGATACATTTCAGGCTGCTTAAGCCACTGCACAACGGCTTCGCTGCTTTGTGCGATAGCCCGCTGATAGGCCTCAATGCTCTGCAGCGAGGAGGACAGAATTGGGTTTCCCTCAGACATTACGCGTACTCCATGCTTACAGACTTCACGCCCGCGCCGACCAGCGCCTGCTCAAATTTGCTGAGGAAAATTCCCAGCTCTTCATGGGTAATGAGCAAGGACGGCAGCAGACGCAGCACGCTACCGTGACGGCCGCCGCGCTCCAGAATCAGCCCGGCTTCAAAGCATTTTTTCTGCAACAGCGCTGAAAGCTCACCATCTGCCGGATAACAGCCCATATGATCCTGCGGCTCATTCGGCTTAACGATTTCAATACCAATCATTAAGCCCAGGCCACGTACCTGCCCGATAACCGGATAGCGCAGCTGGAGTTCACCAAGTTTCCCCTTCAGCCATTCGCCCTGCGCCGCGACCTTGCTGGCAACGTCGTTATCTTTCAGCAGCTGGAGCGTTTTAAGCCCGGTCGCCATTGCCAGCTGGTTGCCGCGGAATGTCCCGGTGTGGTGGCCCGGCTCCCAGGCGTCGAACGTCTTCTTGATGCCCAGTACCGCCAGCGGCAAACCTCCCCCCACGGCCTTGGACATCACGATAATATCTGGCTCAATGCCCGCGTGTTCGAAGGCAAAGAATTTGCCCGTACGCGCGAAGCCAGCCTGCACCTCATCCAGAATCAACAGGATGCCGTGCTCCTGAGTCACCTTGCGGATGCGTTGTAACCATTCGACCGGTGCCGGGTTGACGCCCCCCTCTCCCTGCACCGCTTCCAGGATCACCGCCGCAGGTTTGCGCACGCCGCTTTCAACGTCGTTTATCAGGTTTTCGAAATAGTAAGTCAGCGCTTTCACGCCAGCCTCACCGCCAATGCCCAGCGGACAACGGTACTGGTGCGGATAGGGCATGAACTGTACTTCCGGCATCATGCCGTTGATAGCTTCTTTTGGTGACAGGTTGCCGGTGACGGACAGCGCGCCGTGCGTCATGCCGTGGTAAGCGCCAGAGAAGCTAATAATCCCGCTTCTGCCGGTGACTTTTTTCGCGAGTTTTAAAGCCGCTTCTACCGCATCCGCGCCGCTTGGGCCGGTGAACTGCAGGCAGTACTCTTTCCCCTGGCCGGGTAATAAAGAGAGTAAGTAGGCGGAAAACTGGTCTTTCAGGGGGGTAGTCAGGTCCAGTGTATGTAACGGCAAGCCGCTGGTAAGGACATTTTGGATGCTTTGCAGTACGTCAGGGTGATTGTGGCCCAGCGCCAGCGTTCCCGCGCCGGCCAGACAGTCAAGATAGTGATTGTTCTCAACGTCGGTTATCCACACGCCTTCGGCTTTTGCTATAGCCAGCGGCAGCTTACGCGGATAACTCCTGACATTCGATTCATATTCAGCCTGTCTTGCTAAATAAGCCTCGTTGTTACCATTTAATGAATTTGCACCTAAAGTATCAATACGGACTTTATCCGTCATCATATCACTCCTACAACTGGGGTTATTTGTAGCGCCACAGTTGAATAATTGAAATAGAAAAGTAACGAGCATGGGAAAAACGCGGCCAATATAGAGCCTTTTCGCCCGTGGCTCAATCATTAATTTCACTCCGAAATGATTTATTTATTACTTAAAGATCAATGGATTAATTTGTTTTTGGCCTTTCGTGCTGCGATAAGACCCTTACGTGGCTATTAATTTCAAATGTAAAATTTTCTTCACGTAACCTGTTGCCTTGCGTAAGGTGAGCAATGTCTTAAGTCTGCATTTAATTATCAGACGATGACGTGGCGTTATCGGAACCTATATTTTAAACTTATTTAGCGAGGGGATAATAAAGCCAGCCTTTATAGTTTAAGGCGCTTTAATCTGGTGCCGTTATGAAATTCGAAACAGCGAAATTCTGAATTAAGAATATCCTCAGCTCAAATTTTTAAAAGTACTATAGATGGAATTTTCATCGCCGTGACCAGGCAGAGAACAAACCTTTTATCTAATTGATATTAAACAAGATAAAAACTGCACACGCCCAATAGCAGACATTTCAATCCTGACAAAACAGAGCATTTAAACAGCATTCATTTTGTCAGATTTCGGTTCAGTTGGATGACTGCCTCGTTTAATGTTGAAGCGACGTTATCTCACCATTGAATTGTTAATCAGGCTATGTAAAATCACCGCTACTATGTTTATTCTACAGGCTTAATTTTCTATCCCGGGTCAGGACTTCCCTGCCCAGACGATAAAATTTTCAGGGAAAGTCACGATGAAATTGCGAAATCTGTTAGCCCTTCTTGTCGTCACCAGCATTGTTGGCTGCAAAGCCCCGGCTCCCACCATGACGGATGACACTATTGTAACTAGCGTGGTGAACGGCGTGACGCTCACACACCGCTATGCCGTCGCTGCACCAGGCGAATTTACGCCTGTTAACGCTGATTACCGCGCTATGTATGCAGGTTCGATTCTGAGTAAACCAGATTTCGGCGGCAAGGTTATCGGCCAGCTCGAAAATGGCCAGACCTATACTGTTCTGGGCCAGGTTGAACACTCGTGGCTCGCCGTAGCGGAAAAGGATAAGCAGATCATGGTGGGTTACGTCCCTATGCGTGCGCTGGTCAAGAGCGAACTCTACGCCCAGACGCTGAAAAAAGATCGCCCTCGCCCTCGCAAAGCGGCTAAAAAAACGACCTGTGTTGCCGTAGATGACGCAAGTAAAGCCTGCCAGAACGCCAACAGCGGCACCTGGATCATTGACTAGCCAGCTCATCTCGCAGAAAAGAAAGATTTAAAACAAAAAGTTACCATGAGAATATAGGCGCGCGCCCGGCAACCTTTTTGCCCTGTTCGCGCGCTACTCATCATTCACTTTGGCTCAAGGATTACTATGAAACTCTGGCTTTCAGGCGTTGCGTTGCTGCTGGCATCAACCACCGTGTGGGCAGGGAATTATCGTCTTGTGCAGTCCCCTTCCCAGAAGCTGGACGTCTGGATCGACAACATAAAAAATAACTCGCCGCAAAGCTGGTGCGATACTGAGCTTCCTCTGCGTATTGTTGCCCATGGTGATAAAACCCCCTCGATCCTGAACAACTTTATGCCCCGCCTGGGGACTTTGCTGGAAAGCCAGTGCGGAAAAATAGAGCTGGTTAACTGGCGTATGGAAGATGAGCATGGCGATACCCTTGCTTTTGGCACCGCCACTAAAAACAGCGACTGGGCGGTCACCGTTGCGCCAGTGATTACAGAAAACACGACCTCCGCCGAGCAGGCTAAAGAGATGTCTCCCCCGGCGGATCGGACGCCATGGCAGGAATTCACCTTGCAGGATGGTTGCCACCTTCGCACCTTCTGGGAAGGGAATGAAAACGCCTCCGCGCTGTTTATCCCCGACGGGAAATGTGAAAAAGGCGGCTGGCTTAACGGCCGTAGTGAAGTTATCCAGAGCGGTAAGAACGGTGAAAAACGCCTTGAGATGACCTTCGTGCATGGCTTCCCGGTCAGCGGTTTAAGCAATAACGCCAATGCCGATACCCTGCTGATCACCAGCCTGAACAACGAGCGCATGGTAGTGAGCAACGAGCACGCGCCGCTTAGCTGGATGATCCTGCCCTATAAGCCCGAGCTGAACGGCTGGCAAACGACCGGCACCATCGCCGTAGAAGTTCCGCGTGAAATGGCACTCGATGAGTCACGCCTGCAAACCCGGCTAAACGAGATCCGTAAAGTGTGGTCTGCCTGGCTTGAACCGGACACCACCATTACGCTTTTGTTGATTGACTCCCTGCATCCGCAGCTGCGGGACCCGGCAGTCGGCGCATGGCGCGCCCAGAAATAGTCCGAAAACTTTTTAATTTTGAGCAGAGAAAGCATCATGATAGTTAACGACTACACACCAGGGATCCCCGACGCTCTGCCGCCCGGTTATCGCTTTGACGACTTTGAAATTCAGGAGGTCCTCGACTCGAGTAACACAGGTATTGTCTACCGTGCCTGGGACCATCAGCTGGAACGTGCGATTGCCATTCGCGAATTCATGCCCCGCGCCCTCACCGTGCGCAGCGACGATATGCGCCTGGTGCTGCGCAGCAAACAGGACAGTGTGGAGTTCACCACCGGCCTGAACCGCTTTATTCAGGAAGCGCGGCAGCTCGCACACTTCAACCATCCAAACCTACTCCAGGTGCTGCGCTTCTGGTCGCTGAATGACACGGCCTACACGGCGACGCTGTTTTACAGCGGCATCTCCCTTGCGGAACTGCTTCAGCAGCAGCCCGATATCATCGATGAAAGCTGGCTGCGACGCATGCTGCCCATGTTGTGCAGTGCTCTGGCTGCGCTACACAGCGGCGGTTACATCCATCGCGACCTGTCATTAAAAAGCGTGCAGATCCAGGATAACGGCACGCCTTTGCTGCTCAACTTTGCCGCCTCCCGGCGCAATGCCAGCGGGATGAGCGACGAAAGCAAAACCTTGCTGCACCCGGGCTTTGCACCGCTGGAACAATACACCGAAGACCTTGAGAATCAGCTTGGCCCGTGGACGGATATCTATGCCCTCGGCGCCATTCTCTATACGCTGATAACAGGCAATACGCCGCAGGCGAGCGTGGCGCGCAGCATTCAGGATACCTGCATACCTCTTGTGCAAAGTGAGATTCAGGGCTATTCCACCAGCCTCCTGCAGGCAATAGATCAGGCGCTGTCGCTTAAACCGGAAGATCGCCCGCAATCTATCGAAGAGTTTGCCGCCATAGCCGACATTCCGTCAGATGAACCGGGCGAGTTCGCGTACGCAAAAAAGCCCGGGACGATGCTGGTCGCAGTGGACGAAGAGGTGGACTCTGCCACCCTGCCTGTCTGGAAGAAATATCAGGCACCGTTACAGATAGCCGCAGGCGTCGTGGTCGGCGTGATTGTTGGCGCTTTGCTGTTTGGCCGCTCCACGCCATCGGGGACGGAACCCACAGTAGCAAACGTAGCTGAACCAGCAAAAACGACGCTGAAAGCAAAAGCCGCGCCCGCAGCAGGTGAGCTGCTCGCACGCGTTTACGTACGTGTTCAGGAAGGCGATGATATGGAAATCAACGGCAAACCCCAGAAAAGTGTCCCAACAACCAACGGCTACGGCATCCTGCAACTCCCGGCGGGCAAGTACGACATTATGCTCCGCAATCAGAGCGGCAACCGCTCCATGTCGCTTACCGTCGACAAACCAGGGACCTGGCTGCTGAATCCTCAGGGTTAAAACAGGTATGGAAGGTAAATACTCTGCTTTCTTCATTTTTGCTGGCGGGCAGCATACGGTGAAGCAGAAATTCGTCTAAGGTTTTCATATGGTTGATCGCGACAACCTTTCGCCGCGGTCCTGCAAAGGAGAACAATAGATGATAAATCCTGTTTTGCGCCGTCCTCGTACGTTGCTGCTTGCTATACAGATGGCGCTGGGCTGCGCCTTCATCACCTTCACCCTCCCGGCCGTTGCCGACGAGACGCCTCAGCTTCGCACACAGCCTCAGCCGCCCGATGTGCTGCTTGGGCCGCTGTTTACCGACGTACAAACTGCGAAGCTGTTCCCGGATCAGAAAACTTTCGCCGATGCTGTGCCTAATGGCGACCCGCTGATGATTCTTGCCGACTATCGCATGCAGAGAAATCAGTCTGGCTTCGACCTGAAGCATTTTGTGAAAGTGAATTTCATCCTGCCGAAAGAAGCCGAAAAATATGTCCCGCCGAAGGGGCAAACCCTGCGCGAGCACATAGACGACTTATGGCCGGTGCTGACCCGTACCACCGACAGCGTGGGCAAATGGGACTCCCTGCTGCCGCTGCCGAAGCCTTACGTCGTGCCGGGTGGACGCTTCCGCGAGGTCTATTACTGGGACAGTTACTTCACCATGCTGGGCCTGGCGGAAAGTGGTCACTGGGACAAAGTGCAGGATATGACCGATAACTTTGCCAGCGAAATAGACACGTGGGGACACATTCCTAATGGCAACCGTAGTTATTACCTTAGCCGCTCGCAGCCGCCGTTCTTCGCGTTTATGGTTGAGCTGCTCGCCAGCCACGATGGCAATGAGGTCTACAGTAAATACCTGCCGCAGCTTAAGCAGGAGTACGCATACTGGATGGAGGGAAGCGATACGCTGAGCGCAGGCCAGACGAACAAGCGCGTGGTGAAACTCAAAGACGGGGCAATTCTCAACCGCTACTGGGACGATCGGGATACTCCGCGTACCGAATCGTATCTGGACGATGTGACGACCGCGAAAAACAATCCGAACCGCCCTGCTACTGAGATCTACCGTGACCTGCGTGCCGGCGCGGCATCCGGCTGGGACTTCAGCTCGCGCTGGATGGACAACCCTGAACAGCTTGGTTCAATTCGCACCACGTCTATCGTGCCGGTCGATTTGAATGCTCTGATGTACCAGCTCGAGAAAACGCTGGCCCATGCCAGCCAGGTAGCGAAGGATGAAACAGGGGCCGCACAATATCAAAAACTGGCGGAAGACCGCCAGAAGGCTATCGAAGCTAATATGTGGAACGCCAGAGAGGGCTGGTATGCGGATTACGATCTTAAACGTAACGCCGTGCGCAGCCAGCTGACCGCCGCCGCGCTGTTCCCGCTCTATGTGCACGTGGCCTCGAAAGAGCGCGCCGATAAAATGGCGACGGCGACGCGCGCTCAGCTCCTCAAAGCGGGCGGTCTTGCCACCACCAACGTGAAGTCAGGTCAACAATGGGATGCACCAAATGGATGGGCGCCGCTGCAATGGGTGGCCAGCGAAGGGCTGCAAAACTACGGCCACAAAGACCTGGCCATGGAAGTCACCTGGCGCTTCCTGACCAACGTTCAGCACACCTATAACCGCGAGCAAAAACTGGTGGAGAAATATGATGTCTCAACCACCGGGACAGGCGGTGGCGGGGGTGAATATCCGCTGCAGGACGGCTTCGGCTGGACGAACGGCGTGACGCTGAAAATGCTGGATATGCTGTGCGGGACGGAAAAACCGTGTGATTCCACGCCGGATAAACTGCCTTCGGCAACAGCCGGACCGGTGACGGAAACCGCGCCCGTGAAAGTTACGCAATAGCGATAGCGTTCGAAAAACCGCAGCGTCATCCAATACTTCCCGAAGGATGACGCTGCCGGCTCCCCCCTCTCAGCATCCCTTTCCCGTCAAAATTCGCACTTGTTTCGCGTAACAATAACGATAATAATTCGCATTCCTTAAATTCAATACCTTCTCGGAACTACGAAAACAATGAAACTGGGATTCACCGTAAAGCGCTCTGCTTTACTTTGCGCGCTTGCCCTTGCCGCTCCGGCATACGTTATGGCAGAGGAAACCATCGTCGTTACCGCAAAACCGGCGGAAACATCCACCAGCCCGACTGAGGGTTACACCGCGACCGTTAGCCGTGGCGCAACCAAAACCGATGAGCCGCTGATCACCACCGGGCAATCCGTTTCCGTCGTCACGCGCCAGCAGATGGACGACCAGGGTGCACTTTCCGTGAACAGCGCGCTGAACTACACCCCGGGTGCTTTCACAGGTTTTGCGGGTGGCGCAACCCGTTACGACACCGTCGCCCTGCGCGGCTTCCACGGCGGCGATGTCAATAATACCTTCCTCGACGGCCTGCGCCTGATGAGCGACGGCGGCAGCTATAACGTGATTCAGGTGGATCCGTGGTTCCTGGAGCGTATTGACGTGATTAAGGGCCCCTCCTCGGCGCTTTACGGGCAAACCATCCCGGGCGGCCTGGTGATGGAAACCTCCAAACGCCCGCAGTTCAGTGAAGAGGGCCACGTGCGTGCGATGTACGGCAACAACGCTACCACCGGTACGGGGTTCGATTACACCAACGCCATTAACAACGAGTGGGCATACCGCATTACCGGGATGACGAAGAATTCCGACACCCAGTATGAAAATACCCGGGAAGAGAGCTATGCCATCTCCCCTTCCGTGCTTTGGCAGCCCGATGAGAATACCTCGCTGCTGCTGCGCGCCTATCTGCAGAAAGATCCCTCCGGCGGCTTCCACGGTTCGGTTCCTGCGGACGGCAGCATTTACTCCACTACGGGCCGTAAAATCAGCACCGGCTTGTCTGACGTCGAGCCCGGCAACGATGAGTTCAAGCGCCACGAGCAGATTTACAGCTACGAATTCGCCCACAGCTTCAACGACGTCTGGGCTTTCCGCTCCAACGCCAGCTATACGCACTCCAACGTTGGTCTGAAACAGGCCTACCAGATTGGCTGGGCGGACGCGGCGCACAATGAACTGTCCCGTTATTACAGCGGAGAAACCTCCTCGCTTGACGCGTGGGCGATAGATAACCAGCTGGAGGCAGATTTTGCTACCGGCGAGTTGGATCATAAGGTCGTACTGGGCGCTGAATACCATAAGTTCACCAACGATCTGACCGATGACTCGGCCTACACCACTAACCTCAACCCGTGGACGGGCGAGTCCGGCGGTCCTGGCGGCTTCTACTATTACGATCCGCGCGACCCGACCTACGCCACCATCAACCAGGGGCTGTTGACCAAATCCGGCAGACGCCAGTATGAACAAAGCGGCGTTTATCTGCAGGACGACATGGCCTGGAACAGGTGGCACATGACCCTTTCCGGGCGCTATGACCATATCGTGACGAAAAGCCATATCGTCGCACCGGCCATTGAGAGCGACGTCACCGACAACCGCACGGACGACCACTTCAGCGGCAGAGCCTCCTTACTCTACGCCTTCGAGAATGGGATCTCCCCGTACGTCAGCTACAGCCAGGCCATTACCCCGCAGGTGCTGCCGGATGCTCAGGGCAAGCTTCTTAAGCCAACTACCGCCGAGCAGTACGAAGCTGGGGTGAAGTATCAGCCTGTTGGCACGGCCGATATGTACACCGTCGCGCTGTATGACCTGACGCAAAAAGATGTCGGCAACCGCGTGGTTCAGGGCAGCTACTACGAGCCAGCCGGTAAGGTTCACTCGCAGGGTATCGAGCTGGAAGCCCGCTCGAACTGGACCGAGCGTTTCTCTACCATCGCGGGTTATACATACAACAAGGTGCGCTTCAAGGATGCCATCGACGGCAACGACGGCAATACGCCGTACGTCACGCCAGACCAGATGGCGAGCCTGTGGGGCCTGTTCAAAGCAGACCTGGGCATCAGCATGGGCGCGGGCGTGCGCTACATCGGCAAGCAGTGGGCGGATAACGAAAACACCCTGCGCGTGCCGTCCGTCACGCTGTTTGACGCAATGGTACGTGCCGATATGGGCGCGTGGACGCCAGCGTTGAAAGGCGCTTTCGTGCAGGTTAACGCCACCAACCTGACGGGCCGCGATTACGTTGCGGGCTGCTACGGCACCGGCTACTGCTACTGGGGTGCCGAGCGCTCCGTCATTGCCACCGTGGGGTACGATTTCTAAAACTGTCGGACGGCGCTACTGCACCATAGGGTTTTTTAAGGATGCAGTAGCGTCAGCATCAACCACCCCATCCTGCCGCTCCAGCGCTATCTGCGCGAGCGGCGTATCCGCCTCGTAGCGCGCCCCTGCATCCAGCGTTTTCTCATACTTATTGTATTTCCACCACGCGTAGCCAAGGAAAATCACCAGCCCGCCGACGTTATAGAACACAATCGTCATAATGCTTGCCCCCGTCGGGAAGGTGGAGGCGATAAACCCAACTGTGAAAATCACTATCAGCACGCTGACGATTGTAATCCCCTGCATCCTTGTCCCCATGCGGAAATCGCGGTCGACCCGGTCATACTTCAGGCGCAGGTTCAGGTAGGCCAGCATGATAAACAGCGGCGGCAGCATCGAGGCGGCGGCGGTCATATTAATCAGGGTATTCATCAGCTCCTGCACGCTGCCGGAACCAATCGTTGGGATGAGCATCAGCGGAATAACAATCAGGAACTGGATCCATGCAGCCCGGGTCGGTACGCCGTGCTGGTTCAGACGCACGGTTTTCTCGCCAAAAATCCCCTTTGGAATTTCGGTAAAGAAGATTTTTACCGGCGCTGCCGTCCACATCAGCAGCGAGCCAAACATCGCGGTAAACGATACGATGCCGACAAAACGGTTCATGACAATCGTCGGCAGGCCGAAGTGGCGGGCTAACCCTTCAAACACCTGCACCGTCCCACCGGTGAAGTGCAAATCTGTTTTATGCACGAAGACGTTAATCAGCAGCGACGACACGGTGTACAGGCCGCCGATAAACAGGCCGGACAGGATAATAACCTTCACGAAAGCCTTGCTGCCGCCCTTCACATCGTTAACGTAAACCGCCACGGACTCCGCGCCGCCCGCGGCCTGGAAGATCCACGCAATAATCCCGAGGAAGGCCCAGCTGAACTGCGGCGTAATAGCCTGCACGTTAATCGGATCGGCGGGTTCAACCCCGCCCACCACCGCAGCGCCCGCCAGAATAATGTAGGAGAAGGTCAGCAGCAGCATCAGCGTTGAGGTCACCGACGTCATCGGCCCGAGCAGCTTTGCCCCGTGGTTGGAAATCCACGTTGAAAATGCAAATAAACAGATGCTGATTAGCGATGTGGTAAGCGGCGTGAAGATGTAGTCATAGCCAAGAAACGCGTAAGAAGCGTAGGCGATGACCCTGGGCAGGAGCGCGGTGAAGAAAAACAGATTCACGAACCAGTAGGTGTAGGCCGTGATAAAGGCCCAGCGTCCGCCCAGCGCGCTTTTCACCCAGGCATAAACCCCCGCCTCCGAGTTACGGTTGAGGGAGACGAACTCCGCGATAATCAGGCAGAACGGGATAAAGTAAATCAGCGTCGCCACCAGGAAGACCGGCGCCGAGGCAATACCCAGCTGAATATTATTATTGATGACGTTATTGAAGCTGAATACCGCCGCAAAGGTCATGGATAATAACCCGAACTTGCCAATTGTATTTCTGCTAACTGAAGCCATGGACACACTCCACGTTTTGTAGGGTTTTTTATAGTTTTAATAAGCCGGGAGGCATCCCCCGGCTTCGGTAATTACTTATTCAGAAAATAGGTTTCTTCGACGGTGACCTTCAGGATCACCTTTCTGACGCCAGCGCCTTCCTGGAAGCGGTAAGCCTCATGCTTTTCACAGATGATGACGTTGCCAGCCCTGATCCGCAGGGTTTCACCCGCGCCGCTGAAGAACTCGCGATCGCTTTCGTCTTTGTAGGGCACCTCTGCCAGCAGCCGGCATTTGTCGGCGTACTCCACGGTTTCTTCACCGGCCAGGTAATAATGGACGTCGAAATAGCGGCGGTTCCCTTCAAATAGCCCGTTGCCAGGGGAGTCCCCCTCGCTCAGGCGATAAACCAGCGAATCGCCGACGGAATAAAAAACGGCTGGCTGAATATTGCCGACGTTATTAATTGCTTCCATGCAGCGCAGCCATTTTTTTCCGGCGTGATAAATGCGCTGGAATTCTTCCAGAGTTTGCAGAACGATCATTGCGCTTCCTCCTTAACAAACTCGCGCGGCTGGATGTCATATTTCGCAAGCGTGACGGCCTTAATATGCTGTTCGCGGAACGGCAGCATGGCAAAACCGTAGCTGAACGGCTGGAGATAGACCCGCCAGGAATCCAGCACTTCGGAACCCCATGAGTTCGAGCCGAGGCCGAGGATCTGGTCGTCCAGGTTCAGCGTCAGGCAGCCGCTGCGCTCGAGTTCGTTAATGTGCTGCGCCTGCTGGATCATGTCGGCATCGTAGGGCCAGAGGCTAAAGTTGACTGGCCTGCGCGGCTGGATGAACATTCCCCTGCCCCACTCGTCCGTCAGCGCCAGCCAGCGCACCTGCTGGCGGTTACCGTTGTCCTGCGGGAAGGGATAATTTTCAAACAGGCTGTCAGCAGGCTGCGCGTAATGGCCGATAAGGTTGCTCTGAGCGCTGTCCGGATAGTTTTCCCCCGGCCCCCGTCCGTAGTATTCAACCTTGCTGAAGCGCTGGCTAAGCCCGAAATCGAGGCCAATTTTCGGGATGATGGCCTGATAGTTACCATACGGCGCACCGCTTAAATCCAGCATCACGAGGCCCGCTGGGGTGATTCGCCAGCGGTAGGTACAGCGCATACCGAAATCGAAGACCGGCGGCGCGATTACCGTATCCACCTCAACAACCCAGTCGCCCCCCTGCCGCTGCTGGCGCAGCTCGCGGAAATGATGCTGCATCAGGTGCAGATGGAAGGGCTCCCAAAGTCCTTCAAACTCCTGCTTGTGGTTGTCGATAACCGGCTTAAAGAAGGTGAGATGCGGCGCTCGCCCGACAATTTCCTCCCCGTCAGCCAGCCAGGAGAGCAGCTCGCCGCTGAGCTGGCAGAAAGTCAAAGCGAAACCGTCGCCGCTGATAACCAGCTGATGCGATTTGATCTCCCCGCGCAGCGCAGCCCGGGCGGCCTGTGGCAAAGGCTCACGCACGCAGGCCGACTGGCGCAGGAACTGATAGTGCCCAAGCGGATGCATGGCATCGCTGTACGCCGTGGCGCTGCGCCTGAAGATTTCAACGTTGATAAAGACTTCACCCGCCGGTAGCTCAGGCGCGCAAAGATGCAGTTCACCCGTTTCTCCTGGCTCAATCTCCGGCAGCGCAAGGGTTTGCCGGGCCAGCGTTTCGCCGTCCAGCTGATAGCTAACCAGCAGCTCAATGTCGTCCAGCGTGCTGAACCAGTAGCGGTTTTCCACCAGCAGCACGTCGTCCCGGGCGGTCGTCCGCACGGCTACCGGGCACAGCACCTGCTTATATTCGCGCAGCCCCGGCCCCGGGCGCTGGTCCGGATAAATCAGCCCGTCCATGCAGAAGTTGTAATTGTTCGGATAGTCGCCGTAGTCGCCGCCGTACTGATAGCGATCCCGGCCCTGCTCGTCCTGCGCCAGCAGCCCGTGGTCGCACCATTCCCAGACGTAATGGCCCTGCAGGCTTTTGTGCTGGTTGAACACGTTCTGATACTCACTCAGCCCGCCCGGCCCGTTCCCCATCGCATGGGCGTATTCGCAGATAATGCGGGGTTTCGGATGAGGATATTCCCCGAAGGCGTTCATCATCGACACGCGGGAATACATGGTGCTGATAACGTCCACCACTTCCGCATCCCGGTCTTCTTCATAGTGAATGAGCCGGGTCGGGTCCATCGCCCTACAGCGCGCGGCCATCGCGCGGATGTTGCAGCCGTAGCCGGACTCGTTGCCCAGCGACCAGATGATAATGGAGGGATGGTTTTTCTGCGCCGCAACGTGGCGCTCAATACGTTCTACGTAGGCCTTCTCCCACGCGGGGTCGTCCGTAATGCGGCTGAGATCGCCCACGTTGGCAAAACCATGGCTTTCGAGGTCCGTTTCGGCCATCACAAACAGGCCGTACCGGTCGCAAAGCGCGTAGAAGCGCGGGTCGTTTGGATAGTGCGCCGTGCGTACAGAGTTGATGTTGTGCTGCTTCATCAGGACGATATCGCGCTCGGCGCGGGCCATATCGATAGCGCGGCCCTTGTGATGATCGTGATCGTGACGGTTCACGCCGTGCAGCTTCAGGTACTTGCCGTTCACGTAGAACAACCCGTCGCGAACTTTAATATCGCGGAAGCCAACCTGCTGCGGTACGACGGAAATGGTGTTTCCGCCGCCGTCGCGCAGCGTCAGCAGGAGCAGATACAGGTGCGGATGCTCCGCGCTCCACTGCTTCGGCTGTGTTATCGGCATTGCAAAATGGCAGTTTTGGACGTCCTGCCGTTGCTCCGCTACGCACTCGCTGCCGTCAAAAAGCTGCGCCTGAAGCTGATAGCCATCCTGGTTTTCGCCGGAAATACTGCAGCGAACGGCTAGCTCAGCATCACGGTAATTTTCATCAAACTCGGTGACGACGGTAAAATCCTGCACGTGGACCTGCGGCTGGCCCAGAAGGTAAACGTCGCGGAAGATTCCCGCCATCCACCACATATCCTGATCTTCGATGTAGGTAGAATCTGCCCACTGCATGACGCGAACGGAAAGCAGGTTATCTCCCGCCTGCACGTAGGGGCTGATATCAAATTCGGCGCTCAGGCGGCTGCCCTTGCTGAAACCAACGTACCGGCCGTTGAGGTAGATCTCGAAGTAGGTCTCGACGCCGTCGAACCTGATGATGACCTGGCGCTGCAGCCACTCCTCGGGCAGCGAGAACTGGCGCTGGTAGGCCCCCGTTGGGTTATTCGTCGGCACAAAAGGCACGTCGATGGGGAATGGAAACCCTTCATCGGTGTACTGCAGACTGCCGTGCCCTTCCATCTGCCACATGCCGGGAACCGTTATCTCGCCCCACTCCGCCATCGGCTGCCGATAAAACTCAGCGGGCACTTTGTCCGGATGGTCGAAAAAGCTAAATGTCCACCTGCCGCTCAGCAGCTTAAAGCCCTGGCTCTGGGCGCGGTCCAGCGTGCGCGCCTGCGCTTCGCTGTCGTAGCCGTGGAACCACGCGCGGGGCGGTAATCGGTTCTCTGACAGCTTGTCTATGTTTTCCCAGTTTTTCACGTCGACTTCCTCATTACGTGTGTTCTGGGGCAACCATAAGTAAATGTTTAGTAAACTTATAGTTTATATTTTACTAAATGACGCAGGGATCACATAAATCCTGCCGGAGGCAAAAGCAGAGGATGGCCCACCGGAAACGTTGTCCGGCGGGAAAAATCAGGGCTGGAGCGGGGATTACTTTGTGGAGTCGCGCAGCTGCAAAGAGCTGGGAACGTAGACGGAGAGCGGGATTGTGCGCTCGTCACGCAGACGATCGCTCAGCAGGTTGACCGCCTGCGCGCCCATCGTCTCTGAGTGAATGCGTACGGTAGAGAGCGCGGGGAAAACAAAGCGCGCGGTTGGGATATCGTTGACGCTGATCAGCGCCATTTGCTCGGGTACTTTTATCCCGTGCTCGTGCAGAGCGCGCAGCACGCCAATGGCGATGGAGTCCGTGGCGACAAATAAAGCCGGAGGATAATCCTCAGAAGAGGCGAGCATTTTCATTGCGCACTGATAGCCGGACTGGCTGGTGAAATCCCCGTAAAAAATATCCTGCGTTTTCACGACCTTTTTACCCCGGCCATATTCCACAAACGCCAGCTCCCGCTGGTCCGGCCACGCCGGGTCATCACGGCCGCCAATAAAGCCGATGCGCAGATAGCCGCGCGAAATGAAGTAGTCGATAACCTTCTGGCTTATTTTGTACAGGTCGACATTGACGCAGTCGAAGCGGGGGTCGTCGGTAACGCCGTCCAGATAGACCAGCGGCAGCTCCTGCTGCTCAAGCCACGCCTGAGCAAGCGGCTGCGGCTTGCCGATAACCAGCAGACCGTCTGCGGCGACGGGCCTTTCATCCTTGAAGTCATAGCAGGACATCAGCGTAATGCCGAGCTTTTCGCATTGAGTTTCAATGCCGTAGCGCATCGCCAGATAATAGGGATCGTTAATCTCCAGCTCCTGGCCATAGGTGTAAAGCGCGGCAAAGGTAAGACGCTGGCTGGCCTGCCGTCTGGCGCTGTGAACCTTGTATTCCAGGCGCTCCGCGGCTTCGAGGATTTTCTGCCGCGTCTGGCTCTTCACGCTCAGCGTGGGATCGTCATTCAGCACCCGCGAAACCGTCGCCACGGATACCTGAGCCGCCTGGGCGATCTCCTTCAAAGTAGCCATAACATCCTAATAATCATCTGAAGAAAACAGTAGCTTAATGGCATCTCAGGTGTATGTATACCCCGGTGTTTACCCCGCTGACAGACGATGCAAAGTTGTGATCCGCTTATCGCTTTATCACATGAGGTATATTTTTTAGTAAAACTTTAACTAATATAGGCCCCGTTCCGCTGACTGTATAAATTTAAAACGACAAGGATGGGACTCGATGAAACACATTATAACTATGGCACCTCTGGCTTTACTGTTCGCGCCAGCGGCGTCGCTGCTGGCGGCCGAAGCCGTTGTACCGGCAGAACGACAGACCCCCGCTCCCCCGCCGCTTAACGCCAGCAGCTCCGCAACCGCCTTCCGCTTTTACGGTGAGCTGGGGCTTGGCGGCAGCGTTTACCTGAACGGTGATGACAAACACAAGTACAGCGACGGCACCTATATCGAGGGCGGCCTGGAGATCAAACACGGCAGCTGGTTCGGGCTGGTGTACGGCGAAGGCTGGACGGTACAGGCGGATCATCAGGGAAATGCCTGGGTGCCGGACCATAGCTGGGGCGGCTTCGAAGGCGGCATTAACCGTTTTTACGGCGGCTACCGCACGGACAAGGGGACCGAGTGGATCCTCAGCGCCCGCAACGACTCTTCCCTCGATGACCTGCAGTGGTGGGGCGACTTCACCCCGGAGTACGGCTACGTTATCCCCAACACCCGCGACCTGACGTACGCGGCCAAAGTCCAGAACCTGACCGGCGACCTGCGTTACAGTGTCACGGCCACGCCGGAAAGCCGCGTCGACGAAAGCAAAGCCTGGCTGCATTTTGGAAAGTACGACCGCTACTCCGACAAATACACCTACCGGGCGATGATCAACGGCTATCTGCAGTACGATATCCAGCAGGGGCTGACGCTGCTGAACGGGCTGGAAATCACCGACGGCACGGGGCAGCTCTATCTGCTGGGCCTGAAAGGCGAGCATCTTGCGGGACGAGTGTGGCACCACACGGGGAAAGGCGACGGAGCCAGTCCCGGGAGCGAAAGCGGGATGATGGTCAGCGGCATGGTCGAACCCGCTAAGGGGCTTTATTTATCCACCGCCTGGAGCTACGCCCGGCACCTGCTCGACGAAGCTGAAGACCAGACCACCTCCTTCGCGCAGTTCGGCATCTGGTATGAATACTTCGGCGGCAAGTTCGCCACCGCGCTGGACAGCCGCTTTTATCTGCATAACGACACCACCGGGGCCAGCAACTCGGTCTTCCTGATGCAATATTTCTACTGGTAAGGACACAGCATGAAACCTCTCTTCCGTCTTGCCCCGCTCGCAGCCCTCATTCTGCTGGCCGGATGTAAAACCAGCCATCACGGCGCCGCGCCGTTAAAAGCGGCTGAATTCCAGAACGTCATCGACAGGACCGGCGCCCCGCAGGCGATGCAGGATTTCGATTTTGACGAGCACCAGCGGTTTAACCCGCTCTTCGACGACGGTGCCTGGCACGGGCACCTGCTGCCCGGTAACAGCGACGGCATGGGCGGCTTTCCCGGCCCGGCGCTGCTCACCGAAGAGTACATCAACTTTATGGCGAACAATTTTGACCGCCTGAGCGTCTATAAAAACGGACAGAAAATCGCGTTTACCATGAAAGCCTGGAGCATACCCGGAGCGCTGAACCAGACGCTGACAGCGCCAGGTATTACGGTGAAGATGACGCTGCGATTTGTCAGCTCCCGCACCTCGCTGCTGGAAACAGAAATCACCACTGATTCGCCGCTGGAGCTGGTCTGGGACGGTGAGCTGCTGGAGAAATATCACGCGCAGGAAAAAAAACCCGTATCCGATAAAACCATCGGCCAGGCTTTCCCGGATTATCACCGTACGCTTAACGCCACGCCTGATGGCCTGACGGTAGCCTTTGGCAAAGTCCGCGCTGACTCAGAGCTGATGACCTCGGGCGAATCTCAGTACCAGATCCATAAAACGCTGCCGATGAGAACCCGGATCGACGGTCATCGCTTCGTAGCGAAGGCCGATATACAAGGCTCAACGACAATCTACACAACTTATTCTCATCTGCTGACCTCCCGGGAAGCGCAAAATGAGCAGGGTAAAATCGCCGATATTCTGCGTCATCCGCAGCCGTACCTGACGGCCTCGGAGCAGCGCTGGGAAGGCTACCTGAAGAAAGGGCTGAACAACCCACGTGCGACGCCGGTGCAGACCCGCGTGGCCGTAAAGGCCATTGAAACGCTGAGCGGCAACTGGCGCAGCGCGGCGGGCGCCATGAAGTTTGATTCGGTAACCCCTTCGGTGACCGGACGCTGGTTCTCCGGCAACCAGACCTGGCCGTGGGATACATGGAAACAGGCCTACGCGATGGCGCACTTCAATCCGAACGTGGCGAAAGATAACATTCGCGCGGTATTTGCCTGGCAAATTCCACCGGACGACCCGGTTCGCCCGTGGGACGCAGGTTTCGTTCCGGACCTGCTCGCGTATAACACCAGCCCGGAACGCGGCGGCGACGGCAGCAACTGGAACGAACGCAACACCAAACCAAGCCTCGCGGCCTGGTCGGTAATGGAGGTTTATAAAACAACGGGCGACAAGGCCTGGCTTGAAGAGATGTATCCGCCTCTGGTGGCCTATCACGACTGGTGGCTGCGCAACCGCGACCATAACCACAACGGCGTGCCGGAGTATGGCGCAACCCGCGATAAAGCCCACAACACGCCAGATGGCAAAATGATCTTCACCGTCAGGCGCGGCGACAAAGAGCAGAAAATGACGGGGCTGGATAACTACAGCCGCGTTTTGCGCAGCGGACGCTATGACAGCATTGATATTCCTGCTCAGGTCGCTGCGTCCTGGGAGTCCGGGCGTGACGACGCGTCGGTGTTTGGTTTTATCGATCCGGATCAGCTCCAGCGCTATATCGACAAGGGCGGCAAGCGGGAAGACTGGCAGGTGCTGTTCGCCGAAAACCGGGCCGCCGATGGTACGCTGCTGGGGTACTCGCTGCTGCAAGAATCAGTGGACCAGGCGAGCTATATGTACAGCGACAGCAGCTATCTGGCCCAAATGGCGGACCTTCTTGGCAAACAGGAAGATGCGAAGAAATTCCGCGACCATGCGAAGCATCTGGCTGACTACATCAACACCTGTATGTACGATGATAAAACAGGCTTCTTCTACGACATCCGCATTGCAGACAAGCCGCTGGCCAACGGCTGCGCCGGGAAACCTATAGTAGAAAGAGGCAGAGGGCCGGAGGGCTGGTCGCCGCTGTTTAACGGCGCGGCAACCCAGCAGCACGCCGATGCCGTCGTGAAAGTGATGAAAGATCCGCAAGAATTTAATACCTGGGTGCCGCTGGGTACGGCATCCCTCACTAACCCGGCCTTTGGGGCCGACATTTACTGGCGAGGCCGCGTCTGGGTAGATCAGTTCTGGTTTGGCCTGAAGGGCATGGAGCGCTACGGCTACCGGGACGACGCCGTTGAAATGGCCAACCGCTTCCTGGCCCATGCGAACGGCCTGACAGGCGACGGGCCAATCCGCGAAAACTACAACCCGCTTAATGGCGATCAGCAGGGCGCGCCGAACTTCTCGTGGAGCGCGGCTCATCTGTACATGTTGTACAACGATTTCTTTACCCGCCCTTAAACGACAAACCATATTTGTAGATCGGATAAGCGTAAGCGTCATCCGACACGGCAATCGTCAATGGTTGATAAGGCTTACCCACCCTTAAACGACAAACGGCCCCAAAAGGGGCCGTTTAGATTCAGAGCGACGCTGCTTAGCGGCGAACCATACGGAAGATGGCCAGCACGACAATCGCACCGACAACGGCAACCAGGAAGCTAGGCAGGTTAAAGCCCGTTACGTTGCCACCGATGTGGAAAAATGTTGCTAACCATCCGCCAACCACGGCACCGATGATCCCTAAAATACAGGTCAGGAAAAAGCCGCCGCCGTCTTTACCAGGCATGATAAATTTCGCGATGATACCCGCAATCAGACCAAATATAATCCAGGCAATAATACCCATTTTCGAAAATCCTCTTCTTAGTTGTGTTGGAACACAGTCCCTGAGCGCCGCGTTATGCATTGCCCGAACTGTCGGTACGCTAAGTATAATCAACCATTTGAAAAACGTGACCGACGTCACTAGTTTACCTGAAATATTTATCTGAAATCCTGCGATTATTCTTAAGTTTATAATATCTCTGCCGATAATCTGGCTTACTACTATTTGCAAACGCAACAAGGGCCAGGGCCTTGAATAACTATAACGAGCAGTTTCTGAAACAAAGTCCGCTGGCGGTATCAGGTGTGCTTCGCGATCTGCAAAGCAGCCAGGTACCCGTTTGTCTCTCATGGGGCAAGGGACAATTTATCAGTAAGATTCTGGATGTCTCGCAAGGGCAACTGATTATCGATTTTGGCAGCCAACAGCAGGAAAACCAGGCCGTTCAGCTGGCCGAGAATATACTTTTCACCGCCGAAACCCAGGGGGCGAAGGTCGAGTTTACGCTGCCGAAAATCAAGGCTACGGAGTATCTCAACCTGCCGGCGTTCAGCTCTCCCCTGCCCGCAACGCTTTGGTTTGTGCAACGTCGCGAATATTTCCGCATCAACGCACCGGTAAACCCCTTTTATTTCTGTCATACAAAATTGCCTGACGGTACGCTGTTTGATTTCAGGCTGTGCGATTTATCGCTGGGCGGCATGGGCGCGCTGGTTGATGGGCCACTGCCGGAAGGATTGACCGCCGGGATGGTATTTAAAAAGGTGGAGATTGATTTGGTCGAATGGGGGATCTTCCACTTCGACATGCAGCTTGTCACCCTGTCAGAGCGTAAGGTGGTGGACAGCAAAAATCAGACCGTCAGCACGCCTCGCCTGAGCTTTCGTTTCATGAACATCAACCCTGCGGTTGAACGGGAGCTGCAACGGATCATCTTTTCGCTGGAGCGGTCAGCCAGAGCGAAGGCCGACCGCGTGCGGTAACTACATTTCGTCCAGCGCGCGTGAGACTTTATACAGGTAACGCGGTGCCTGAGGGGAAGGATGGTGCTTTGCGACATAGTCCCAGAACTCCTGCGGGCTGAGATCGTTGATCTCATCAATGGCCTTAGCCCGATTGGACGAAAACGTCCTGAGCAGCGCGCCCGCTCCGTTCGCATACGAGACTAACAGGGCATATTGCATGGTCTGGGGATCCTCAATACCGGCGAGCGGGCCGTGTTCAAGAATGTTGAGATAGGCCGTACCTATGTCGATATTCCGTGCAGGGTCTTTCAGTTCGCTGGTTGACGGCTGTCCGCTCAGGCCCTGGTGGCGATAAACTTCGGCTCCCGCCGTTGAGGCTTTAATCTGCATCAGCCCGACAGCATTGGATTTACTGACCAGCGTAGGGTTACCCCCGGTTTCTACTGCGATGATAGCGGTAATCACTCGCGGGCTCACGCCCCACTCCTGCGCTGCCTGCTCGGTAATCGGCATCCAGGTCAGAGCGCCCTGAACTGGTTTAGCCGGGTTCCATTCAGCTTGTTTCGTGGTGTGGCTGGAACAGCCAGCAAGGAACAGGACCAAAACAATCAGCCATCTCATATTCACGCGTTCTATCCTTATAGATACTTTGCTCGTTATTACGGCGGTTAGCCGCCGCCGGGAGAGTGACAACCGCCCGCGATAGCGGCATCATAACCAATTCACTTTACGCAAGGAAATGCCATGTCTCTGATTAGTTTGATTGCCCCTTCGGGATACTGTGTAAACCAGGCTGCGGCGGCTCGCGGTATTGAGCGGCTGGAACAGGTGGGACACCAGGTCGCGAACCAGCAGGCAGTCACCCGGCGTTTTCAGCGTTTTGCAGGCACCGACGAGCAGCGAGCGGCGGAAATCAACCAGCTCACCACGCTGTCACCGGAATGCGACATCGTTCTGGCGGTGCGCGGCGGCTACGGCGCAACGCGTCTGCTTGAGCACATCGATTTCTCACGGCTCGGACGCGCTTTCCGTTCTCGCACGCCGGTAATTTGTGGCCACAGCGACTTTACCGCCATCCAGCTGGCCCTGCTGGCCCAGTGTGGAACCATCACTTTCAGCGGGCCGATGCTGGCCGGAAATTTTGGGGCCGAAACGCTTGATGACTATACCTGGCAGCACTTCTGGAAAGCCATCACGCAGGCTGAATACGCGGTCAGCTGGAATAACAGCGCCGAGGCCTGTTCGGCCAGCGGCACAATCTGGGGCGGCAACCTCGCCATGCTGGTATCGCTGCTGGGTTCGCCATGGCTCCCCGCCGTTGACGGCGGTATTCTGGTGGTCGAGGATATCAACGAGCATCCTTTCCGCGTTGAACGAATGCTGTTACAGCTCCACCACGCGGGGATCCTCAAACGTCAGAAGGCGCTTATCCTCGGGAGTTTTAATGGCGCAACGGTGAGTGATTACGACGCCGGCTACGATTTCAATGAAATGTGCCAGATGCTTTCGGCACGTCTTGATATCCCCGTTCTGCCGGGTTTGCCATTCGGTCATGAGCCGCAGACGGTGACGCTGCCGCTGGGCGCCTTTGGCGAATTGCAGCACGATGGGCAGCAGAGCGTGCTGACGATCAGCGGTCACCAGGTCATTGCGTAAAAAAGACGGTATTTCGGGCCGTTAGCCGGCCCGATCCGTGATAACATTTAGTAATAACTACAGCGGCTCTTATAAAGGAGAATGATAATTTTGGACGCGGGTGCGATAATTAGTCTGTTCATTTTAGGTTCCGTACTGGTAACTTGTAGCATCTTATTAAGCTCATTTTCCTCCCGTCTTGGTATTCCCATCCTGGTTATCTTCCTCGCTATCGGCATGCTGGCCGGAGTGGATGGTATCGGTGGTATCCCGTTTGATAATTATCCTCTTGCTTATTTAATCAGTAACCTTGCGCTGGCCGTGATCCTGCTCGATGGCGGCATGCGCACCCAGGCCAGCTCCTTCCGGGTTGCGCTGGGCCCCGCCCTTTCACTGGCCACCGTTGGCGTACTTGTCACCTCGGGATTAACGGGGCTGGCCGCAGCGTGGCTGTTTAATCTGGATTTGATTCAGGGCCTGCTGATTGGCGCTATCGTTGGCTCCACGGATGCCGCAGCGGTGTTCTCACTGCTCGGCGGCAAGGGCCTGAACGAACGCGTGGGCGCAACGCTTGAGATTGAGTCCGGCAGCAACGACCCGATGGCGGTGTTCCTGACCATCACGCTGATTGAGATGATCCAGCAGGGGCAAACCGGCCTGAGCTGGATGTTCCTCGTGCATATCATTCAGCAGTTCGGCCTGGGCATCCTGTTCGGCCTCGGCGGCGGCTACCTGCTGCTGCAGATGATTAACCGCATCACGCTGCCGCAGGGGCTTTATCCGCTGCTGGCGCTGAGCGGCGGCATCATGGTCTTCGCTATCACCACCGCGCTCGAAGGCAGCGGTATTCTTGCCGTCTACCTGTGCGGCTTTTTACTCGGCAATAAACCTATTCGCAGCCGCTTTGGCATCCTGCAAACCTTCGATGGTCTGGCCTGGCTGGCGCAAATTGGCATGTTCCTGGTGCTCGGCCTGCTGGTGAATCCGAAAGATTTGCTGGCAATAGCTATCCCGGCGCTGGCGCTGTCGGCGTGGATGATCTTCTTTGCCCGCCCGCTGTCGGTGCTGATTGGGCTGATCCCTTTCCGCGGCTTCAACGGCCGCGAACGTATTTTTATCAGCTGGGTTGGCCTGCGCGGCGCGGTGCCCATCATCCTCGCGGTCTTCCCGATGATGGCGGGCCTGGATAATGCGCGGCTGTTCTTCAACGTGGCCTTCTTTGTGGTGCTGGTCTCGCTGCTGCTGCAAGGCTCATCGCTGGGCTGGGCGGCAAAAAAAGCGAAAGTTGTGGTGCCGCCGGTGGGCTGGCCGGTCTCCCGCGTTGGGCTGGATATTCATCCGGAAAACCCGTGGGAGCAGTTTGTCTATCAGCTGAGCGAAGATAAGTGGTGCGTGGGTGCAGCACTTCGTGACCTGCATATGCCGACAGAAACCCGCATTGCCGCCCTCTTCCGTGATAATGCACTGTTGCATCCAACGGGCAGTACTCGCCTGCGTGAAGGGGACGTTTTGTGTGTCATTGGCCGGGAGCGGGATTTACCTGCACTGGGTAAACTGTTCAGCCAGTCGCCGCCGGTCGCCCTCGACCAGCGTTTCTTCGGCGACTTTATTCTGGAAGCCAGCGCGCAGTTCTCGGACGTGGCGACCATCTATGGCCTGGATCTGGATGATGAGGTCAACAAGCAGCAGACGCTGGGTGAGTTCGTGCTCGGCATGCTGGGCGGCGCGCCGGTGGTAGGTGACCAGGTGGAGTACGCCGGGATGATCTGGACTGTGGCAGAGAAAGAGAATAATCAGGTACGCAAGATTGGCGTTCGCGTCGCTGAGGAAGAGGCAGAATAATATTCGCGCGGATTGGGTGGATGACGACAGGTGGATGACGCTGTCGCTTATCCACCCTACGTTCTAGTATTCGTAGGTCGGATAAGCGCAGCGTCATCCGACACATCAAACCGTCACTACCGGCACGCGCGGTGCCAGTGCGCACATCAGCTCATAGCCTACCGTACCCGCCGCCGAGGCAACATCATCAATCTTCACTTCGTTGCCCCATAGCTCGACCGGGCTGCCGATCCCCGCATGCGGACACGGCGTTAGATCCACCGCAATCATATCCATCGAAATAGCCCCGATAGTGGATGTCATCACGCCATCGACGTGAACCGGCGTACCGGTTGGCGCGTGGCGGGGATAGCCATCCGCATAGCCACAGGCCACTATCCCGATCCGCTGTTCGCCGGACGCCCGGTAGCGGCTACCGTAGCCTACTGCGTCCCCTGCCTTAAGATTCTGGATGCCGATAATTTCGCTGCGCAAGGTCATCACCGGGCGCAGGCCGCTGTTGGCAATATCGCACCACTGGCCGCTCGGCGAAGCGCCGTAAAGTATAATCCCCGGACGCACCCAGTCGAAATGGGCTTCCGGGTGCCACATCGTGGCCGCCGAGTTTGACAGGGAGCGGGCGCAGTCCAGCCCTTCCGCCGCCTGCTCAATGCGCGCCAGCGGCTCGACGATGCCTTCAGGCTGTTCCGCATCGGCAAAGTGCGCCATCAGCGTCAGCTGCCCGACGTTGGGAATGGCGCGCAGCTGCTGCCAGATAGAATGCACCCGCTCCGGGGTAAAACCGAGGCGGTTCATGCCGCTGTTCACCTTCAGATAAATATCCAGCGGCGCGTTAAGACGCGCGTTCGCCAGCGCCTTCACCTGCCAGTTGCTGTGCAGGCTCGTGGTGAGGCGATATTTATCAAACAGCTCAAGATCGCCGGCGTGGAAGAAGCCTTCCAGCATCAGAATCGGCCCTTTCCAGCCGCGCTCACGCAGCAATATGGCTTCTTCAACATTGAGCAGGGCGAAACCGTCGGTGCCACCCAGCGCCGACCAGACGCGATCGATACCGTGGCCGTAGGCGTTTGCTTTCACGACAGACCACACCCGGGAATTCGGGGCAGCCTGACGGGCGATTTGCAGATTATTGCGCAGCGCGCTCAAATCGAGCGTCGCTGTAACAGGACGGGACATAGCCGCTCCTTGTTTTCGTTATTGGTCTGTCAATTATGGGCGCTGTGCAGGCGTTGTGAACCTGAAGGTGTAAATCCCGGTGAATAGCGGGCCACCGCAAGATCGTCAAACGGAATTGCTGGCGTTCTGCCGGAGATTAAGTCGCTGAGCATCTGCCCCGATCCGCAGGCCATCGTCCAGCCAAGCGTGCCGTGGCCGGTATTGAGCCAGAGGTTTTTAAACGGCGTTTTACCGACGATGGGCGTGCCGTCCGGCGTCATCGGACGCAGGCCCGTCCAGAACGTTGCCTGTTCGACGTGACCACCGCGTGGATAGAGATCGCGCACCACCATCTCCAGCGTTTCACGACGCGGCTGCAGCAGATCGGTATTGTAACCCACGATTTCCGCCATGCCGCCGACGCGGATACGGTTGTCAAAGCGGGTGATGGCGATTTTGTAGGTTTCATCGAGGATGGTTGAAACCGGCGCGCCCTGCTCGTCGGCAATCGGAATTGTCAACGAGTAGCCTTTAAGCGGATAGACCGGAATATCGACGATATTTTTCAGTAAACCAGTCGAGTACGAACCAAAGGCGACCACGTAGGTGTCAGCCTTAATCACCTCTTTGCCGCACTGCACGCCATAGATGCTGTGGCCTTCATAAAGCAGGCGATCGACGGGCGTGTTGAAGCGAAATTCTACGCCAGCCTCCGCCGCCATCCGCGCCAGGTTCTGGGTGAAAAGCTGGCAGTCGCCGGTTTCATCATTTGGCAAACGCAGGCCGCCGGTGAGTTTGTGGGCGACGTCCGCAAGCGCGGGCTCCACGCGGTTTAGCTGGCTGGCCTCCAGCAGTTCATAAGGCACGCCCGCATCCTGCAGGACGGCGATATCTTTTGCCGCATTTTCATACTGCTGCGCGGTGCGGAAGAGCTGGAGCGTACCGCCCTGGCGTCCTTCGTACTGGATCCCGGTGCTGTGGCGCAGCTCTTTGAGGCAGTCGCGGCTGTACTCTGCCAGACGCACCATGCGCCCTTTGTTCTCCTGGTAATGCCGCATGTCGCAGTTGCGCAGCATCTGCATCATCCATTTGAGCTGGAAGCGCGTGCCGTCGAGACTGATGGCCAGCGGCGCATGGCGCTGGAACATCCATTTAATGGCCTTCAGCGGCACGCCGGGGGCGGCCCAGGGGGCCGCATAGCCCGGAGAGATTTGCCCGGCGTTGGCGGCGCTGGTTTCAAGCGCAGGCCCGGCTTCCCTGTCAATCACCGTCACCTCGTGACCCGCCTGACGTAAATACCAGGCGCTCGCGACACCGACCACGCCACTTCCCAGCACCACAACACGCATAACGCTTCCTCGTTCCGCTAAAAGAATAATCTTCTGATTACAAATTGATAACCCAGATGAAAATATTATTCAACATACGGCTTTATTATGGTGAAGCCTCTCACATCCTGGCCTATGTCCGCTGGGGTGACGCAATTAGGATCTCCTGCGACATAAAATATTATCGACAGAATAAAACTCCAGCCAGCACGCAAAATCCGGGTCATTGAAATCCGTAAATCGCGCAGAAAAAAGTTTGCCGGCGGGCACTAAGTTTGCGGAGTGTTCTATCCTTTGAGGTGAGGCTTTCCATTCAGAGAGGGCCGACAACAATGAGGGTGCGCTGATGGCTACTGTTGACCTTTCCGCCACAAAGGATTCCAGACGACTGAGTGATGGTCCCGACTGGACGTTCGAACTGTTGGACGTCTACCTCGCTGAGATCGACCGTGTTGCTAAGCTTTACCGCTTAGACACTTATCCGCATCAGATTGAGGTCATCACCTCTGAACAGATGATGGATGCCTACTCCAGCGTCGGGATGCCCATAAATTACCCGCACTGGTCGTTCGGCAAAAAATTCATCGAGACCGAGCGGCTGTACAAGCACGGGCAGCAGGGGCTGGCCTACGAGATTGTGATTAACTCCAATCCCTGCATCGCCTATTTGATGGAAGAAAATACCATCACCATGCAGGCGCTGGTGATTGCCCACGCCTGCTACGGACACAACTCGTTCTTCAAAAATAACTACTTGTTCCGCAGCTGGACGGACGCCAGCTCAATCATCGATTACCTGATCTTCGCCCGCAAATACATCAGCGAGTGCGAGGAGCGTTATGGCGTGGACGAAGTGGAGCGACTGCTCGACTCGTGCCATGCGCTGATGAACTACGGCGTTGACCGCTATAAACGCCCGCAGAAGATTTCGCTGCAGGAAGAGAAAGCGCGGCAGAAAAGCCGCGAAGAGTATCTGCAAAGCCAGGTAAATACCCTCTGGCGCACCCTGCCTCGCCGCGAAGAAGAGAAAACGGTAGCCGAAGCGCGTCGCTACCCTTCCGAGCCGCAGGAAAACCTGCTCTATTTCATGGAGAAGAACGCGCCGCTGCTGGAGCCGTGGCAGCGTGAAATCCTGCGCATCGTGCGTAAGGTGAGCCAGTATTTTTATCCGCAAAAGCAGACCCAGGTGATGAACGAGGGCTGGGCGACCTTCTGGCACTACACCATCCTTAACCATCTGTACGATGAAGGAAAAGTGACGGAACGCTTCATGCTGGAGTTCCTGCACAGCCATACCAACGTGGTGTTCCAGCCACCGTATAACAGCCCGTGGTACAACGGCATCAACCCTTATGCTCTGGGCTTTGCCATGTTCCAGGACATCAAGCGTATCTGTCAGAATCCGACAGAGGAAGACAAATACTGGTTCCCGGATATCGCCGGGAAAGACTGGCTGGATACCCTGCACTTTGCGATGCGCGACTTCAAGGACGAGAGCTTTATCAGCCAGTTCCTGTCGCCGAAGCTGATGCGTGACTTCCGTCTGTTTACCGTGCTGGATGACGACCACAATAATTACCTGGAAATTTCGGCTATTCATAACGAGGAAGGCTACCGTGAAATTCGCGCCCAGCTTTCCGCCCAGTACAACCTGAGCAACCTGGAGCCGAACATTCAGGTATGGAACGTGGATTTACGCGGCGACCGTTCGCTGACGCTACGCTATATCCCGCAGAACCGCGCGCCGCTGGATAAAGGTCGTCGTGAGGTGCTCAAGCATGTGCACCGCCTGTGGGGCTTTGACGTGACGCTGGAGCAGCAGAACGAGGACGGCAGCGTTGAGCTGCTGGATCGGTGTCCGCCGAGGATAAACAGCTTATAAAGCGCTGGCCGAGCTTGCGCTTATCCAACCTGCACAGGTCTGTTGTGGGATGGATAAGCATTTTGCACCGATCAAAAAAGGCTTCCGGATGGAAGCCTTTTTTTACAGCGGCGCTATCAGCGGCTGTGCATTGCCAGATCGCCCGGCAGGTTTTTCTGCATACGGTGCCAGATTTCCCCACTTTCGCGGCCGTAGGTACGAACGGTATCGAATACCTGATCGTGCAGACCTTCCTCGCAGATTTTTGCCAGGCGATGGTAGAAACCTAACGCCAGGCTACGCGCTTCAGGATTGGAGAAGTAGTGACGCCCGATGCGGGTGTACAGCCCTTTCATGCCGTTAAGGATCAGCCCGTAAATTGGGTTGCCGGAGGCAAACGCCAGGCCGCGGAAAATGCTGTAGTCCAGGTGCGCGAAGGCATCCGCGTGGTCTTCAACGCTGTCCGCCGTGGCCAGAACTTCCTGCGCTTTGTCCGGGTGCTGACGCATCGCCGTACGGATAAAAATGGTGGCGATGTTGGTGCGCACGGACAGCAGATTATCTATCAGCTGAGGCACGCTGTCGTGATCTAAACGCGCCAGTGTTTCCAGGATATTCAGGCCTGAAGTTTCCCAGAAATTGTTCACTTTTGTCGGTTTGCCATGCTGAATGGTTAGCCAACCGTCCCGGGCCAGACGCTGCAAGACTTCACGCAGCGTGGTACGGGTAACACCAATAAGTTCAGAAAGCTCACGCTCGGCAGGTAAAATAGAACCAGGAGGGAAACGGCTATTCCAGATACTTTCAATAATATATTCTTCCGCGAAACCCGCAGGGCTCTGCGCCTTAATGACCATAGTACGATTTCCATTACACAGGTTTGGCAATTTGGACTCATCATACCAGATGCGACGGACGCCAGATAGGTTGCCGCATGGCCATTTACGGGATCAATGTTTAATTTCTTTCATAATAGTTACGGGGCGAACAATCGTCGCACCTTGCCAGTCCGGCCCTGCGCGAGTACCCTCGAAGCTATTAATAACCGCGATAATAATCACAGGAGTAAGGTCCTATCACAATGGAAATGTCCACAGGTCGTGCGCTATATCGGAACTTTCTTGGCCAGTCACCTGACTGGTACAAAATGGCAATTGTTGCTTTTCTGATCGTCAACCCACTGGTGTTCTGGTACGTCAGCCCTTTCGTTGCCGGATGGATGCTGGTTGCCGAGTTTATCTTCACCCTTGCGATGGCGCTGAAGTGTTATCCACTGCTGCCCGGCGGCCTGCTCGCTATTGAGGCGGTACTTGTCGGCATGACCAGTGCGGAAAACGTCCGCCATGAAGTGGCTAACAATCTTGAGGTGCTGCTGCTGCTGATCTTTATGGTTGCCGGCATCTACTTTATGAAACAGCTCCTGCTGCTGGTGTTCACCAAGCTACTGCTGGGCATTCGCTCAAAAATGCTGCTTTCGCTGGCATTCTGTGTCGCCGCGGCTTTTCTTTCCGCCTTCCTGGATGCGCTGACGGTTGTCGCCGTAGTGATAAGCGTGGCGGTCGGCTTTTACGGTATCTATCACCGTGTAGCTTCCAATAACGGTGATGACGGCGATATCCTGGATGACAGCCAGCTGGAAACTGACGGCCGCTCCATCCTTGAACAATTTCGGGCCTTTTTACGCAGCCTGATGATGCACGCGGGGGTAGGAACGGCTTTAGGTGGCGTTATGACGATGGTGGGAGAGCCGCAGAATTTGATCATCGCCAAGAACGCTGGCTGGCATTTTGGCGAGTTCCTGCTGCGCATGGCTCCGGTCACCCTCCCGGTACTGGTTTGTGGCCTGCTGACCTGCCTGCTGCTCGAATACACCAAAATTCTGGGATATGGCGCGGAGCTGCCGGAAAAAGTACGCACCATTCTGAAAGATTACGACACCCAAAGCGCCAAAAAACGCAGCAAGCAGGAGACGGTCAGGCTGGTGATTCAGGCGCTGATCGGCATCTGGCTGGTCATTGCGCTGGCATTGCATCTGGCGGAAGTGGGTCTGATTGGCCTGTCAGTGATTATTTTCGCCACCGCGTTATGTGGGGTGACGGATGAACATGCTATTGGTAAAGCGTTTACCGAAGCCCTGCCTTTCACGGCCTTGCTGACCGTGTTCTTCGCGGTGGTCGCCGTTATTATCGATCAGCATCTCTTCACTCCTGTTATCCACTTCGTATTACAGGCCGAGCCTCATGCTCAGCTCTCGCTCTTTTATCTGTTTAACGGCGTGCTGTCGTCCATTTCTGACAATGTCTTTGTCGGCACGGTGTACATCAACGAGACGAGAAATGCACTGCAAAGCGGCATCATCGACCTTAAACAGTTTGAGCTGCTGGCGGTGGCGATTAATACCGGTACTAACCTGCCCTCCGTTGCGACACCGAACGGTCAGGCCGCGTTTCTGTTCCTGTTGACCTCCGCGCTGGCACCGCTTATCAGGCTCTCTTATGGCCGTATGGTGTTAATGGCGCTGCCTTACACTATTGTGCTGACGCTGGTCGGCCTGCTGTGCGTTGAGTACACCTTGCAGCCTGCTACCGAGTGGATGCTGCATGCGGGATGGATTACCCCTTCCACGCTTAGCGAGCTGACACACTAAGATCGCGCAGAGGACAGTGAACTGTCCTCTGCAGACTGATGACAGACCTAAAGCGAATGCGTTTCGCAAAGATCTCACCGAATAAATAACAAGGAAAATCAATTCATTGATTTTCGCCTGCTTATCACAAAGAAGGAAAAACCACGCTTTTTCCTTCTTTGTCAGCAATCTGAGAGGACAGTGAATTGTCCTCTGTCACTCAGTTGCCTGATTACTATCCTAAATAACCGATATTTTTTCCGCTTCTACTGGCGCAAAAATCGAATTGGTTTACACTGCCGAATCACCGCAAGTTGTAGGGAAAACAGATTATGTTGCGATATTTAAACCAATGCTCCCGTGGGCGTGGTGCCTGGCTGCTGCTGGCTTTCACCGCTTTTGCTCTGGAGATGGTGGCGCTATGGTTCCAGCATGTCATGATGCTGAAGCCGTGTGTAATGTGTATTTACGAGCGCTGTGCCCTGTTTGGGATTATGGGCGCAGGGTTGGTAGGCGCGATGGCACCCAAATCGCCTCTGCGCTACGGCGCGCTGGCCATCTGGCTTTATAGCGCAGGGAAAGGCGTACAGCTGACCTGGGAACATACGATGCTGCAGCTGCATCCGTCCCCGTTCGTCACCTGTGATTTTGCAGCTCGTTTCCCGTCGTGGCTACCGCTGAATAAATGGCTGCCGCAGGTCTTCGTGGCCACGGGCGACTGCTCCGTTCGCCAGTGGGAGTTTCTCTCCCTGGATATGGTGCAGTGGCTGTTAGGGATCTTCGCCGTCTTCCTGGTTATCGCCGTGCTGGTGCTGATTGCGCAGCCTTTAAAACCAAAACGTCGCGATCTGTTTGGCCGCTAAGGGCTGAACCGCAGGCATAAAAAAACCCGCTTCGGCGGGTTTTTTATTATTAGTGGTCGCGACGATAGAGCATCCATTCGTCGATTCGTTCACCGCTCGGCAGCAAACAATCTGCGCGCTCACCTGTATCTGTTTTCACTCGCATTAGCTTGCCGCCCCGATCCTGGCAGTAAACCGCGGCTGGGTTCGGCTTGCCGATAACCTCAGGGGGTTTTGGCGCATAGGGTTCAGGCGACGAGCAGCCGCTGAGTATTAGCGTTCCGAGCAGTAATGTTAGTTTATTCATCATCCCTCCGTTAAGGAGGTCGATGTTAACAGTGCAGGCGCAGGAAAAGCAAAACCAGCGGGATTTGGGACGTTTAGCGAGCAGCTACGTTATGTTGATGAATCGCACTCATCGGACGATGAAGAAGATGCATCCCTGTTTTACAGAAGATACAAACAGCGCCATAGGGATTTGTTTCTCGGACGTCGTACGGGGAGGTGCGATACTGTGAACCGCCACAAGACGGACACTTAAATGTTAAGTACTGGATAAAGACCTACTTTTATTTGTTATTGAAAGAACACCGTATCACAAAATTTGTGTTTTGTACTATTTATTTTGGCGTTCTTTTACGACTCTGGCGGCTTAGTCTGCCCACTCAGGTTTGTTGAGGATATGATCCTGCCAGTCCTGCACTTCCGTCTCTTTTACCGCGATATGTCGCACCGAAATGCGTTCGCCGTGCATGGCTGCTTTTGACCCGGTCAGCAGCGGATGCCACTGCGGCAAGTCTTTTCCTTCAGCCAGCAAACGGTACGCGCAGGTGTGCGGCAACCATTCGAAGGTCGGCAGGTTGTCACGGGTGAGCTTGATGCAGTCTGGTTCATATTCGAAGCGACGGGCATAATTCCGGCACTGGCAGGTCTTAATATTCAGCTGTTTGCACGCGACGTTGGTGAAATAGATTTCATCCGTATCTTCGTCCATCAGCTTGTGCAGGCAGCACTGGCCACAGCCATCACAAAGTGATTCCCACTCTGTATCGCTCATTTCATCGAGTGTTTTACTCTGCCAGAAAGGTACCTGTGTCATGATTGTGCCCGCATTTAAAATAAGCTGCACCTTATAAACGCTGTGGGATAAAGATGCAAGTAATGCCGCCTTAGGGCGGCAAATTTCATTATAGTACGCGGGTGGAGAGACTCCGGCCGTCGAAGCTCAGTTCGAGGTTATCACCGCTTGCCAGCGGTCCTACGCCTTCCGGGGTACCGGTCAGGATGACATCGCCAGCTCGCAGGGTGAAGAAGCGGCTCATGTAAGCAATCAGCGGCGCAATTTTGTGGATCATGTCAGAGGTTGAACCCTGCTGACGGATCTCACCGTTGATTTTCAGGGAGAGCTCGGTGTTTTGCGCATCGGCGGTAAACTCTGCGGCGGGAATAAAACCTGAAATCGGGCAGGAGTTATCAAAGCCTTTTGCTTTTTCCCACGGCTGCCCTGCTTTCTTGAGCTTGCCCTGCAGGTCACGCAGGGTGAGATCGAGCGCCACACCGTAGCCAGCAATCGCCTTGACCACATGCTCCTCGCTTGCCTGCCTGAGGGTGGCACCGATCAGGATTGCCAGCTCGACTTCGTGATGCACGGAACCCAGCCCCTGCGGCAGCGCCAGCGGCTGGCGAATATCGCACAGCGCGCTCTCGGGCTTGATGAACAGCACCGGCTCTTCCGGCGTTGCGCTGCCCATCTCTTTAATATGCTTCGCGTAGTTACTGCCCACGCACACTACTTTGCTGACCGGAAAATCCAGCAGCGCACCCTGCCAGTTATGATGTTGATACATGCCTTTCCTCTGCGTCGTTGTGTTAACTGCATCTGATACTAGATAAAAAAATCCCCGGTGCATACCGGGGAGTGTTTGTTGTTGTGTGGGGGTTTACTTAACGATGGCGTCTGCCATGGTGCCGATGCTAATCGCGAAGTAGTACGAACGGTTCCAGCGCATGATGGTGCGGAAATTGTTGTAGACCAGGAACGAGCGGGCCTGATTGTCGTCCGGCGTGATAATCCATGCGCGTTCTGTAGACGCAGGCAGCAATAAACCATCCGGGAGCGTTACGCCAAGCTTCTGCCATTGCGACACGGTTTTACCCTGCGACGTTTTCGTTCCGGCAAGGCCTGAATTAAATCCTGCTGGCAGTTTCACTTCCATGCCCCAGGTTCCACCTGCCTGCCACCCTTCTTTTGCCAGATAGTTGGCCGTAGAGGCAAACACATCGCTGGTGTTGTTCCAGATATCAATCTTGCCATCGCCGTCGCCGTCTTTGCCGTAGCGCAGATAGGAGCTTGGCATGAACTGGTTCTGGCCCATAGCGCCGGCCCACGACCCTTTCAGCTGGTCGGCGGCGGCATGGCCCTGGTCGATAATTTTCAGCGATGCCATCAGCTCTTTAGTAAAGAAAGCCTCGCGTCGCCCTTCGAAGGCCAGAGTAGAAAGCGCGGAGACAATATCTTCTTTGCCCTGAATTTTGCCAAACTGACTCTCCATCGCCCACAGCGCAACGATGTAGTTGGCCTGCACGCCAGTTTGCGCGCTGACCGAGGCCAGTTCCGCCTGGTGCTGTTTATACAGCTCTCTTGCCCTATCTATCTTCGCCTGGGTAATGACACGAGAGAGGTAATCATCAAGGGTCACTTTTTTCTCAAGCTGGTTCTGGTCAGATTTGATGACCCGGTCAACAAAATGCACGTTGGCAAAGGCGGCAGTGATAGTCGCATCGCTGATGCCCTGGGCTTTCGCCTGCTGCTTAAGCTGTTCTACATAGCCCGGAAACTCCGCCGGATCCCGGCCCTGAGCGGCAAGTGTAGAAGCACTACTGTTGGTTGAGGAAGCCTGCGGCTGTGCGGCAACGGTCTGCGCGGCGGGAGCTACCGCCTCCGCGTTGGGGGATTTTGCCGCGCAGCTGGCAAGCAATAACGTACTGGCGGTTAAACAGATTGCTGAATTTTTCATCTACCCTCTCGGATGAATCTGAAGTTACTGCTGTTATCTTCACCTTTTAGGTATAGAAAAGATTTGCCGCGAATCCGAAAGTTATTTTTTCGGATCTTTCTCGAGATGCATTTTTAACAAACTTTCCGGCGGCGGAGGCAGCTGTAAATAATAGCCCTCTTCTTTAAGTGCCAGCTTCACTTTATCAAAGTCTGCATTCGCGAGTTTTTTACTCCCATCAAGGGGTAATACCATCACAAGAGTCGGCAGGCCAAACCCTTTCATCAATTCTTCGGGCACCCTGGAGAAATCGTCTTTTTTTTCGACATAAAGATAAGTCTGGTCACGTTTGCTACTTCTGTAGATCACACAAAACATTTTTTTTACTCTATTTTCGCCGGATGGTGGCTTGCCTGAATATAACACTGACTATACCATGCTTAATGTACTTCGGAATATCGTCCCACAAGCCGTGGGGATTGAAACTGAATTGAGTAAGGCCAGGATGTCAAACACGCCAATCGAGTTAAAAGGCAGCAGTTTTACCTTGTCAGTGGTTCACTTGCATGATGCACAACCCGAAATCATCCGCCAGGCTTTGCAGGATAAAATAGCCCAGGCGCCGGCCTTTTTAAAAAACGCCCCGGTTGTCGTCAACGTAGCCAGCCTCGATGGGTCCGTGAACTGGAAAAAAGTCCAGCAGGCGGTCATTTCAACGGGTTTACGCGTTGTGGGCATCAGCGGCTGTAAAGATGAAGCGCTGAAAGCTGAAATTGAACGTGCAGGTCTGCCGCTGCTGTCTGAAGGGAAAGAGAAAGCCCCTCGTTCGGCGAAGGTCATTGCCCCTGAACCGGTAGTGATTGAAGCGCCAATTGCAACGCCGGTCACAAAAACGCGTTTGATTGATACCCCGGTTCGTTCCGGACAGCGCATTTATGCACCACACTGTGATTTGATTGTCACCAATCACGTCAGTGCCGGTGCAGAACTTATCGCCGATGGTAATATTCACATCTACGGCATGATGCGTGGCCGTGCACTGGCGGGTGCCGATGGCTCTCGTGATGCACAAATATTTTGCACAAACCTGGTAGCTGAGCTGGTCTCAATAGCCGGTGTTTACTGGCTGAGCGATCAAATACCAGCCGACTATTATGGGAAAGCGGCGCGTCTGAGTCTTGCAGGCGGAGCGCTCTCCGTTCAACCTTTGAATTAAGCCCTTTTAACAAGGAAATCCTTTATGGCACGCATTATTGTTGTTACATCGGGTAAAGGGGGCGTCGGTAAGACCACGTCCAGCGCGGCCATCGCTACGGGCCTCGCCCAGAAGGGAAGGAAAACTGTCGTTATCGATTTCGACATCGGCCTGCGTAACCTGGATCTGATCATGGGCTGTGAACGCCGCGTGGTGTACGATTTCGTTAACGTCATTCAGGGCGATGCCACATTAAACCAGGCTTTGATTCGTGATAAGCGCACCGAGCAGCTCTATATTCTGCCCGCTTCGCAGACCCGCGATAAAGACGCATTAACACGTGATGGCGTGGCAAAAGTGCTCGAAGACCTGAAAAATATGGACTTCGAGTTTATCGTTTGTGACTCCCCGGCCGGTATTGAAACGGGTGCCCTGATGGCGCTCTATTTTGCCGATGAAGCCATTATTACCACCAACCCGGAAGTCTCGTCCGTCCGTGACTCTGACCGTATCCTCGGCATTCTGTCTTCGAAGTCTCGCCGCGCTGAAAATGGTGAAGATCCGATTAAAGAACATCTGCTGCTCACCCGCTACAACCCGGGACGTGTTACCCGTGGTGATATGCTGAGCATGGAAGACGTGCTGGAGATCCTGCGTATTCCGCTGGTTGGCGTGATCCCGGAAGATCAGTCTGTTCTTCGTGCCTCAAACCAGGGTGAGCCAGTGATCCTCGATGCGGAAGCAGACGCGGGCCAGGCCTATGCAGATACCGTTGAACGCCTTCTCGGAGAAGAACGTCCTTTCCGCTTCATAGAAGAAGAGAAGAAAGGTTTCCTCAAACGCCTGTTCGGAGGATAAGTTATGGCATTATTAGACTTTTTTCTCTCACGGAAAAAGAACACCGCGAATATCGCGAAAGAACGCCTGCAGATCATCGTCGCGGAGCGCCGCCGCGGTGACCGTGAGCCTCATTATCTGCCGCAGCTGAAGCGCGATATCCTCGAGGTCATTTGCAAATATGTGCAAATTGACCCGGAAATGTTAACCGTCGTGCTGGATCAAAAAGGTGACGATATTTCCGTTCTGGAACTTAACGTCACGTTGCCAGAGGCGCAGGAAGCACCAAAGTCGGCCTGATAAAAACAAAAACCCCCTGCTAAGCTCAGGGGGTTTTGATTGCTGACAAAGAAGGAAAATAGTTATTTCCTGACCGTTGTTTAGCAAATCTTTACTATTATTAAAGCAACGAAACACCCTGTAATTATATACAGCCTTCACGGCAATTTAATAATCCGCCAGCAGCGTTTTTAACTTATCGCTTAATAGCTCTCCACGCCAGCCGCTGACTAATTCAGGTAATGACGACGAGGTCTTTAATTTCCAGTGCCAGTTCAGCAACTGGTTAATTTGACGACGTGAGGCTAACAGCTCCGCGCTTAATCCGCTGGTTTCGCTGACTTCCTGTACCAGGGCTTTTATCGCCTTGAAGACTTTGCGGTAACCCGGCATGTCGACCAGATTGCTTAACGGCGCCGGCCACAGCTCTTCAGGAATGGCCTGAGCTTCCTCAACCAGAGCCACCAGCGTTTTGCCATGGTAACGAATTTCGCTGCCGCTCAACCCAAGCTTATCCAGCTCAGCCAGCGAGCCTGGCATGTAACGCGCTACCTGCCAGAGGTGCTCTTCGCGAACCACAAAGTTGACCGCCATGTCGCGCTCACGCGCCGTGCGCAGACGCCATGACGCCAGCTTTTTCAGACAGGCTAGCTGGCGGGTACGCAGCTGCCAGGCGTTGCCAATTTCGCGCCATGCTTCTTCCGGGTCCAGTACCTCTGTACGACGGCCAGCCATCAGTTTACATTCGTCCAGCGCCGCCTTCATCCACCCTGCCGCTTCCGTTTCAGCCATCAGCTTATGAGCAATTGGCAGCAAATAGAGCACGTCAGCCGCCGCATATTCGCACTGCCGTTCGGTCAACGGGCGGGCCAGCCAGTCGGTGCGGGATTCACTCTTATCCAGAGCGATGCCGGTATAGGACTCAACGATAGTTGCAAAGCCGCAGGAGAGCGGGCGACCGCTAAATGCGGCAAGGATCTGTGTATCGATGAAAGGGTCCGGCAGCGCACCAAATGTGTTCATAAAGACTTCCAGGTCTTCACTACCGGCATGCAGGAACTTAGTGACGCTGCGATCGGTAATCAGCGCTTTGAACGGCGACCAGTCGGTGATGGTCAGCGGATCGATAAGCGACGCTTTTTCGCCGTCATAGAGCTGGATGAGGCCAAGCTGAGGATAGTAAGTTCGCGTGCGGACAAATTCGGTGTCCAGCGCCAGCGCGGAAACCTGGCTTGCAGCGTGGCAGACTTCAGCGAGCTGCTCATCAGTAGTAATCATATGGTATGTCAAATTCGGTTCTCTTTAGTTTGCGCCAAAAAAAACGCCGGTAACCCGGCGTTATGGCGGCTGACACGGAGCTCAGACGTTATTGTTGATCGGCCTTAGCTGCTTCGTCACGTAGTTCTCGTCGTAAAATTTTACCAACGTTAGATTTTGGCAGTTCATCGCGGAATTCCACCAGTTTCGGCACTTTATATGCCGTCAGATGACGGCGGCAGAAGGTGGTCAGCGCTTCCTCGCTCAGGGACGGGTCTTTTTTCACCACGAAGATCTTCACGGTTTCCCCTCCGGCCCCGCCCGGTACGCCAACTGCAGCCACTTCCAGCACGCCGGGATGCTCCATCACGACGTCTTCGATTTCGTTCGGATAAACGTTAAAGCCGGAGACCAGTATCATGTCTTTTTTACGGTCGACGATGCGCATGAAGCCCTCTTCGTCCATCGTGGCGATATCCCCCGTGCGCAGCCAGCCGTCGTGCATAATTTCATCGGTGGCGTCCGGGCGCTGCCAGTAACCCAACATCACCTGCGGCCCTTTGACGCACAGCTCACCAGGCTCGCCCGGCGGCACTTCGTCACCGTCATCGTTAATGAGTTTCACGTCCGTAGACGGTACGGGCAGTCCAATGCTGCCGGTGTGACGGTCGATATCGTGCGGGTTCGCACTGACCAGTGGTGCGCACTCCGTCAGGCCGTAGCCCTCCAGCAGATAGCGGCCTGTCAGTTTCACCCAGCGTTCCGCCACGGCGTGCTGTACCGGCATCCCGCCACCGGCCGAAAGATGCAGGCTGGAGAAGTCGAGCTGCTGGAACTCTTTATTATTAAGCAGGGCATTGAACAGCGTGTTGACGCCGGTCATCGCCGTAAACGGGTATTTCGCCAGCTCTTTGACCAGGCCTGGAATATCGCGCGGGTTGGTGATTAACAGGTTTTGACCGCCCAGCTCGATAAACAGCAGGCAGTTCATGGTTAACGCAAAGATGTGATAGAGCGGCAGCGCCGTGACCACCAGTTCTTTACGTTCAAACAGCAGCGGGCTATATGCCGCCCTCACCTGTTCGAGGTTAGCAAGCATGTTGCGATGGGTAAGCATCGCGCCTTTCGCCACCCCCGTTGTCCCGCCGGTATATTGCAGGAAGGCCAGATCCGTTGAGATGACTTCAGGTTTGACGTACTGCATCCGGTAGCCGTTGTGCAACGCGCTACGGAAGGAGATCGCATCCGGCAGGTGATATTTCGGCACCAGGCGTTTGATGTATTTGACGACAAAGTTAACCACCGTGCCTTTCGCGGCCGAAAGCTGGTCACCCATGCGGGTAAGAATAACGTGCTTCACCTGGGTCTTATCGACTACTTTCTCCAGGGTATGGGCAAAGTTTGAAACGATGATAATCGCGCTCGCGCCGCTGTCGTTAAGCTGATGTTCCAGCTCGCGCGGGGTATAAAGCGGGTTCACGTTTACCACCACCATGCCCGCACGCAAAATACCAAACAAGGCTATCGGGTATTGCAGCAGGTTGGGCATCATCAGCGCCACGCGGTCGCCCTTTTGTAGCCCAAGCCCCTCCTGCAGGTAAGCTGCGAAGGCACGGCTGCGTTCTTCGAGCTTGCGGAAGGTCATGACCTCGCCCATGTTCACAAACGCAGGCTGATCGGCGTAGCGCGCCGTGGCCTGTTCAAACATATCAACCAGGGATTGATAACGATCGGGATTAATCTCGGCCGCAACGTCGGCCGGGTAGCGGTTAAGCCAAACCTTCTTCAAGGATTCACCTCTGAATGTATTATTTGTCGTCATCACAACCCCAATCAGGATACACGCTGTTAACATAATATTAACTCAGCGTACCAGTTTAAGAATTAAGCTGATTTAAGGTTGCGAAGCGCATCACTCTTTTTTTTCATCCGTGCTGGATAAAAACAAACAGCGGCAGAGCCGCTGTTTATAAATTACGGTAAAACAGTGAGTTACTCGGTTACGATGGTTTGTACCTGTGCGGGTCCTGGCGCATACCAACCTGCGCCACCCCACGCGCCATAGCGTCCGCGATACGGATAAGGCCCGCCCCAGAACCAGGGATCCATCGGCTGCGGCGGCATCACAATCTGCTGGGTGACATGCCAGCGCTTGTAACCCGTTGCCTGCATGACCATAAATTTATACGGCGTCTCTCCGACTTTGCCCTCTATCGTTCCGGTGATGGGGCCAACAACGGTGACCAGCTGGCCACGGAAATCGACCGGGTCGAGAAAGCCGTTAACGTCCGCATAAATTCTGCCTTTCGACGGCTCGCCAAGCTGAGGGCGTGCGCCTTCATCCAGGCTGACCGTGGCGATTTCCAGACGAGTACGCCCTTCGCGATTATCAATATTAACCACTCGACCGCCAAAGCGGGCTTCCTGGCCAACATAGAGCTGCGGCGCATTCATTACCCGTACAAGATCCTGCTGAGGTGTGGGGCTGGTGCCCTTAATGGCATCCGGCACCGTCACACAGCCGCTTAACAGCAGCGTAGCGACAACGGCAAGCGCTCCACCGTACTTCCTGACTTTATAACCGGCCATACCCCATCTCCTTAATCTACGTTACCCTGCTGGCAACGCGGTGTATCACTCTTTTCCGGGAAGTTTCTTCCATGTCACTTCGTTTCGCAAATAGACAGGTTCGGCGTGCTCAACGGCAACCGTACGATCGGCTGTCAATGCCTGTATCGCCAGCGGCAGCATATCTTCAGCGGCAGGCAGCGAAGTCTTACCGTCGCGCACGACAACGTGACTGTTCAGGGCCATATCCGGCCAGGCCTGCCAGCCCGTACCGACTGTAGCCCACTCGCCGTCCAGCTGCTTCAACCGTTCGGCAACCGCTTCTGGTTTCAGCACGGCTTCGGTCTCTTCACCGTGCCAGACGCCCTGCTCGTCACGCTGGTATTCAGCCCAATAGACCTCACCCATGCGGGCGTCGATGGCGGCCAGCACCCGGGTTGCCCCCGTCTGACGCCAGGCGCCCTGGGCCATTGTTGCAAGGGTTGAAACGCCGATCATCGGCAGATCAGCGCCAAGCGCCAGACCCTGCGCAATACCAATACCAATTCGCACGCCGGTAAAACTGCCAGGCCCTCGTCCATAGGCCAGCGCGTTTAATTCAGACAAGGAAAGGCCGCTCTGGTTCAGGATGTCCCGCACCATGGGTAAAATACGTTGGGTATGCTCGCGTGGGCACAGCTCGAAATGGGCACAGGAAGTGCCTTCATGGTACAGGGCAACCGAACAAGCTTCTGTTGCGGTATCGATGGCTAAAATTCGCATGGACTGGCCAACCTCTGGCGAGAATCTAAGGGAATAAATAAGGTCAAAAATCGGCGCGCATCATACCATAGCCTGGCACAAATTACCGCGCCGGTGGGGTATTAAGGAACTCGACTGCCCGATTTATATCCCGCGTACGCGGCGTCGGCGGCAGGCTGTTCAGGAAGACGGCACCATAAGGACGCATCACCAGGCGGTTGTCACAGATGACCAGCACGCCCCGATCGTCAACATCGCGGATCAGGCGGCCCACGCCCTGCTTAAGGGTGATGACCGCGTCCGGGAGCTGCACGTCGTCGAAGGGTTCCCCGCCCCGCAGACGGCAGTCTTCCATTCGTGCTTTGAGCAGCGGATCGTCCGGTGAGGTAAACGGCAGTTTGTCGATGATGACCAGAGACAGCGCATCGCCGCGCACGTCCACCCCTTCCCAGAAGCTGCTGGTTGCCACCAGCAGCGCATTTCCGGCGCTGACAAACTGCTCAAGTAGCTGGCCTTTGCTGGTTTCACCCTGTAACAGCACCGGCAGGGTCATGTTTGCTCTGAACTGTTCGGCAAGCTCCCGCATCATGGCGTGGGAGGTGCAAAGCATAAAGCAGCGGCCATTATTGGCCTCGATGAGCGGCTGGAGCATTTTTGCCAGATGGCGGGCCGCATGGGGCTGGTTCGGCGTCGGCAGGCCACGCGGCACGCAGAGCAGCGCCTGGGTGGCGTAGTCAAACGGGCTGGCCAGCAGCATCGTCTCGGCGTTATCAATGCCCAGGCGGTCGGTGAAGTGGCTAAGCTGATCGTTCACCGAAAGCGTCGCGGAGGTGAATATCCACGTGCCTTTTTTCTGGGCGATCACCTCTTTAAATTTATCCGCGACCGACAGCGGCGTGAGCGCCAGCGTGAAGTTACGCGAGTTGCATTCGTACCAGTAGCTGTAGCCGGGCTGATTGACGTCTTTCAGGCGCTTGATGCGGCCCCGGTAGATAACCGCCCGCTCAAACGCAGCGTCAAGCAACGCGGATCTGCCCAAAGACAGTTTGGCGACGTCGTAGCAAAGCTCCAGCGCATCGTCGAGCAGCAGCAGAGCACGCTGAATGGCGGGCTGGGCAAGCAGTTCGCGCAGGTTACCGCGGTAGCCCGGATCGCCAAGCTGGAGGCGGAAGTCCTGAGTGCTTTGCGCCAGGCGATCGGCGCTTTTTTGCAGCTGCTGGGCATCGCGCACCTCGGTGCGGTAGGCGATGGAGATATCTTTGGCTAAATCGAGCAGCTGGCGGCTGGAGACGGACTGGCCGAAATACTGGCTGGCAATGTCGGGGATCTGATGGGCTTCATCGAAGATCATCACTTCAGCCTCGGGGATCAGCTCCGCAAAGCCGCTCTCTTTGACCACCATGTCGGCCAGGAACAGGTGATGGTTAACGACCACCACGTCGGCATCCATCGCTTTTTTACGTGCTTTGACGACAAAACAGTCTTTATACAGCGGGCAGTCCTGGCCCAGGCAGTTGTCGTTGGTGCTGGTGACCAGCGGCCAGACGGTGGAGTCTTCCGCGACGTCGGTGCAGGTGCTGATGTCGCCGTCAACGGCTTCGATGGCCCAGCCGCGCAGCTTGACGACCTCGCTCAGGGTTTGTACCGGCAGATCGCCTCCGGCCAGCGCCTGCTGTTCGAGGCGCTCAATACAGAGGTAGTTGGAACGCCCTTTCAGCAGCGCCAGACGCCCTTTAAATTCCAGCGCCTTCGCGACGGTTGGCAAATCTCGGGAGTAAAGCTGGTCCTGGAGCGCTTTCGACCCGGTGGAGATAATAACTTTTTTACCCGAACGCAGCGCGGGAGCAAGGTAGGCATAGGTTTTCCCCGTGCCGGTCCCTGCTTCAACCACCAGCTCACGCCCGTCTTCAATGGCCTTTGCGACGGCATGAGCCATCTCGCGCTGCGGTTCGCGTGGTTTAAAGCCTGGTATCGCTAAAGCGAGCTGACCGTCTGCTGCAAAATCGTCCGTCACATTACCCCCTGGATATAAGCCCGCGATTATGTCAGCCCGAGCGCGGTTAATCCAGCAAGCAGGTAGCCGCGAGCGTGGGTTAATGGCAGACTGTTGGGCACTTTTAGAAAGCCGATAAGGAAAATGTCATGAGTCTTGTGCGTATTAAACCAGAAGCGCGTATGTCCGATGCAATCATCCACAACCAGACCGTTTACTACACTGGCGTGCCAGAAAATCTGGATGCAGACGCTTACGAGCAGACCGCCAATACGCTGGCGCAGATCGATGCCCTGCTGGCCGAGCTGGACAGCGATAAAACCCGCATTCTGGATGTGACCATCTTTTTGCCGGACAGCAATGACTTCGCGGCCATGAATAAAGCATGGGATGAGTGGGTTGTAGCGGGTCAGGCTCCGGTACGCTGCACCGTACAGGCCCAGCTAATGAACCCGCGCTATAAGATTGAAATTAAAATTATCGCGGCGGTTTAATCTTTTCGTCGGATGACGCTTCGCTTTTCCGGGCTACGGTACGGTGGATAAGCGGCAGCGTCATCCACCGCTAATCGAACGCCAGAACTTAATCGTCTTCCTGGTCGCTGTCCGGGCCGTGCCCATAGTCAGTGTGCTCTTCCGGCGTCTGCTCTTCTTCATCTTCATCTTCGAAACGGGCAACCACCATTTCACCGGTATGCGTTGCACGGATCTCCGCCGCAACAACAGTAATGGCTTCACCGCTGCTCATGCCCTGCGCCATCAGTTCCTGAATGCGCTCGACAGCTTTCTGCTGCTGCTCGTGAGAGAGTGCTGGTAAACCTGAAATCATCGGAAACTCCTGTTACATTGCTAACGTTAATTATATTCACGCTGCACGACTTGCGCGGCAGCTTTCGTTTCAGGTTGTGGTAATGACGTCAAAGACTCTCGCTATACATCCCCTTCCCTGGCAGCCAGACGCTGTTCAACACTTTTTTTCCGCGCTGTCCCATGAGCCATGGGCCATGCTGCTGCATTCGGGGTTCGCCGACCATCCCCACAACCGTTTTGATATTCTCGTCGCCCGCCCCTGCGTCACCCTGGAAACCCGCGGCCTGCGCACGACACAAACGGTCGATGGCATCGCGGCTGAGCACGAAGGCGATCCGCTGACGTTACTGCAACAGGCGCTGGATAGTTTTGGCATGAAGCCAGAGCCACAGGCGGATTTACCCTTTGTGGGGGGCGCGCTGGGGCTGTTTGGTTACGATCTGGGGCGACATTTTGAAAAAATCCCGCGCCTGGCGCAAGCCTCTGTCCACACGCCGGACATGGCGGTGGGGATTTATGACTGGGCGTTAATTGCCGACCACCAGAAAAAGCAGCTTACCCTGCTGTGCTGGAACGATGTTGCCGCTCGTCTGGTCTGGCTGGAGTCACTTGTCGTGCCCGCCCGCGAGCCGTTCCGGCTGACCTCAGGCTGGCAATCCAACATGACGCGCGAGCAGTATGGACGTAAATTCCGGCAAATACAGGAATATCTTCTTAGCGGCGACTGTTACCAGGTCAATCTTGCGCAACGTTTCAGCGCCTCTTATACGGGGGATGAGTGGCAGGCGTTCAGAAAACTCAACGCTGCCAACCGTGCTCCGTTCAGCGCCTTTATTCGTTTAGCTGACAGCGCCATTCTTAGCCTCTCGCCGGAACGGTTTATTTTGCTGGAAGGAAAGGAGATTCAGACCAGGCCCATCAAGGGGACTTTACCGCGCATGGAGGATGCCGTTGAAGACGCGAAGCAGGCGGAAAAGCTGGCGAACTCTGCAAAAGATCGCGCAGAGAACCTGATGATCGTCGATCTGCTGCGCAATGATATTGGCCGTGTCGCCGTGCCGGGCAGCGTGCGCGTGCCCGAGCTGTTTGTGGTCGAACCTTTCCCGGCGGTGCACCATCTGGTCAGCACTATTACCGCTAAACTTCCTGATAGTTTACAGGCAACTGACCTGCTGCGAGCCAGTTTCCCCGGCGGTTCAATCACCGGCGCGCCCAAAGTACGGGCCATGGAAATTATTGAAGAGCTGGAGCCGGACCGTCGCAACGCGTGGTGCGGCAGCATCGGCTATATCAGCTTCTGCGGCAATATGGATACCAGTATTACCATCCGCACGCTCACCGCCGAGAAGGGCAAACTGTATTGCTCCGCGGGCGGGGGTGTCGTGGCGGACAGCACGGAAGCGGCCGAATATCAGGAAACTTTTGATAAAGTGAATCGTATCCTCCCCCAACTGGAGAACTGATGCATGTCTGGCTCGACCCTGACGTTAAGTGACTTTTTATCCCGTTTTCAGATGCTGCAGCCGGCAACGAGAGATCCGAGCGGTAACAAACGTCAGGCTGCGGTACTGGTGCCCATAGTGCGCCGCCCTCAGCCTGGCCTGCTGCTGACCCAGCGCTCTCCGCTGCTGCGCAAACATCCGGGCCAGGTCGCCTTTCCCGGTGGCGCGGTAGACAGCACGGATGCTTCGCTGATTGCCGCCGCGCTACGAGAAGCGCAGGAAGAGGTTGCCATCCCTCCCGAGTCGGTGGAAATTATCGGCACCCTGCCGCCGGTAGACAGCGTCACGGGTTTCCAGGTCACTCCCGTCGTTGGGGTCATTCCGCCAGATTTGCCCTACCGGGCATGTGAAGCTGAAGTTGCTGCCGTTTTCGAGATGCCTCTGGTGGAGGCTTTACGCCTGGGTCGTTATCATCCGCTTGATATTCATCGCCGCGGCAATGCCCATCGCGTATGGCTTTCGTGGTATCAGCACTATTTTGTCTGGGGAATGACGGCGGGCATCATCCGCGAGCTGGCTTTACAGATAGGTGTGGAAGCTTGATCACCCTTTTTTTCTACCAGCTAGCCTATATTTAGCAGCGTGTCTTGCTGCATCAGGACTGATATTAGGCGTTTTATCGTTAATCATTAGTTTAATTCATGTGAATAGTTTACTACTGGTAGCAATAAATTTTTACACTAGCGTCCGGACGATTTGCAGCATCAAATTTCATGAAAACGGTGTTCTTTAAGGAGTTATCAAGTGATTAGCATATTCGACATGTTCAAAGTCGGCATTGGACCTTCCAGTTCCCATACCGTCGGGCCGATGAAGGCCGGCAAACTGTTTGTCGATGACCTGGTCGAAAAAGGCTTGCTTGAGAGCACCACGCGCATCGCCGTGGACGTTTACGGCTCGCTCTCCCTGACCGGTAAAGGACACCATACCGATATCGCCATTATCATGGGCCTGGCGGGTAACCAGCCGGACAACGTGGACATCGACTCAATCCCAGGCTTCATTCGCGACGTTGAAACGCGGGAAAAGCTGTGGCTGGCGCAGGGTCGTCATGAAGTGGATTTCCCGAAAGCGGGCGGCATGAATTTCAGCAACGACAACCTGTCGCTGCACGAAAACGGCATGACCATCCATGCCTTTAACGGTGAGAAAGCGATCTATACCAAAACCTATTACTCCATCGGCGGCGGCTTTATCGTTGACGAAGAGAACTTTGGTAAAGAAGCGACCAACGAAATCGACGTTCCCTACGCTTTTAATTCCGCCCAGCAGATGCTTCAGCACTGTAAGGATACGGGCATGTCCCTGTCCGGCGTGATTATGCAAAACGAGCTGGCGCTGCACAGCCGCAAAGAGATTGAAGAGTACTTTGCCAACGTCTGGAGCACCATGCGCGCCTGCATCGATCGCGGAGTGAACACCGAGGGCGTGTTGCCTGGGCCACTGCGCGTGCCGCGCCGGGCTTCTGCTCTGCGCCGCATGCTGGTTTCCAGCGACAAGCTATCCAACGACCCGATGAACGTCGTGGACTGGGTGAACATGTTCGCGCTGGCAGTGAATGAAGAGAACGCCGCTGGCGGACGCGTGGTCACTGCGCCAACCAACGGTGCCTGCGGCATTGTTCCGGCAGTACTGGCCTACTACGATCACTTTATCGAATCGGTAAGCCCTGATACCTATATCCGCTATTTCCTCGCCTCCGGTGCCATTGGCGCGCTCTACAAAATGAACGCTTCTATTTCCGGGGCTGAAGTGGGCTGCCAGGGCGAAGTGGGCGTGGCCTGCTCAATGGCGGCGGCAGGTCTGGCCGAAATTCTGGGTGCAAGCCCGGAGCAAGTCTGCGTGGCGGCGGAAATCGGCATGGAACACAACCTTGGCCTGACGTGCGATCCGGTTGCGGGCCAGGTACAGGTTCCTTGTATTGAACGTAACGCTATCGCCTCCGTTAAGGCAATCAACGCCACCCGCATGGCGATGCGCCGCACCAGCGAGCCGCGCGTCTCCCTCGATAAAGTTATCGAAACAATGTACGAAACGGGTAAAGACATGAACGCTAAATACCGCGAAACCTCCCGTGGGGGGCTGGCGATCAAAGTTCAGTGTGACTGATTTTTGCAGGGTGGATAAGCGACAGCCGCAATCCACCGCCTGTTTCAGCTAATCAATGTCGGAAGACGCTGCGCTTTTCCGACCTACAAGACAAGTTAAGCCCTTCCCCGGAAGGGCTTTTTACCAGTTATACTCCTGGCACGCCTGCCTCAGCGAGAGCAAAAACTGACGGGCCGTTTCGGTCAGCGCGGATTTTTGCGACCACGCCACGCAGTATTGCGCGGACGGCAGCGTCGTGATCGGCAGAACGCTTATTTTATCCTGTAAATTCAGCGGCATACTCATCGCCCTCGCCACCACGGTCAGATAATCTGATTGCAATACCATGTTCAGCCCGCAGACGATAGATTCTGTCCAGACCGGCTGCTCGTGTATCTGACCATAGAACTCGTTAAGCTCATCCTGTAGCTGCTGGTAATAGCCAACGTTTGTCTCCGGCAACAGCCATTTTGCGCGCCGCAAGTCATTTAAGGATGTTGCCTGCTCAAGAGGATGTCCACGGCGGGCAATAATACAAAACGGCGCGACAAACAGGGGTTCGATGACGACATCATCGGGTACTTTGCGCGGGTTGATGGTCCCGATAGCCAGATCCAGTTCCCCCTGCCGCAACAGCGGCAACAGCGTAGCGAGCTGCCCTTCTTTGAGATTAAGACGTGCGTGAGGCCAGCGGGCCTTAAAATTATCGATTAGCGCAGGAAAGATGGTTAGCGCCAGCAGCGACGAAAAGCCGACGGCGAGTTTCCCCTGTGAATAGTGGCTGATCTGCTCGACTTCATCTGCCGCTCGCTGAAGCTCCTCAAGTATCCATTCCGTACGCCGTAAAAAAGCCTCCCCTGCCTCAGTTAGCGTGATGCCGATTTGTCCCCGCAGGAATAGTTGCACGCCTAAAGTTTGCTCCAGCTCCCGCAAAGTGCGGCTCAGCGCGGGTTGCGAAAGCCCCATTTCCCGGGCAGCGGCGCGTATGCTGCGGCTGCGTACAACCTGCCGGAAAGTATTCAGATGCTGCATTTTCGGCAGATGTTTCATCGCCAGCCCCTATCAAATAAAAGTATCACCCGGCAAAAAATCGCATCTTATCGCGATCCCAAAAACTGATTACTTTGGCTAAACGCGTTCAACGAATGTCAGGCGCCATCATAAAGAAAATCCCCTAACGGATCTGCATCAGAGGAATCAACATTATGAAAAATCATTCAAGGATGATTTTCTTGCTGTTTCTGGGTTATGTCATTGTCTATATAGATAAAACGGTGATGGGGTTTGCGCTTTTGCCCATTGAAAAAGAGTTCTCGCTCTCCACCGAGGAGCTGGGCTACATCACCGGCATTTTCTTTCTCTCCTATTCGCTGTTTCAAATCCCGGCAGGCTGGCTAAATGACCGGCTGGGCTATAAAGCCATGCTGGTTATCTCGCTGTGCCTGCTGGGCGGCTTTGCATTCTCCTTCGGCGTGCTGGGGCTGAGCTTCGGCCTGCTGATCGCGTTTCGCTTCCTGTCCGGCATGGGGCACTCGGGGTATCCCTGCTCCTGCGCCAAAGCCGTAGTCAGTAATTTCACGCTGGAGAAGCGAACCTTCGCCCAGTCTATTTTGCTCTCTTCTGCAGGTCTGGCGATGACCGCCGGCCCTTTGGTTGCCGTCTATGCTCTGGCAAATTTTGGCTGGCGCGGGTCTTTTGCCGGGCTGGGCGTGATGGCATGCGTCATCGCCATCGTCATTATTTTTCTGGTACCAAAAGCCCTGAGCGGCGCGCGGCAAAAATCCACGCTGAGCTACCGCCAGCTGCTGAAAAGCCCAACCGTTATCCTGCTGTTTGTCGCCATCTTCTGTATCAACATTCCCAGCTACGGGCTGATGGCGTGGCTGCCTAAATTCCTCGTGCAGCAGCGCGGAATGCCGATGGATACCTCCGGCTACGTCATCGCTATTGGCGGTCTTGGTATCTGGATCTCGTCTTTATGCACCGGCTGGCTGGTCGGTAAATATTTCCAGGACAGAGAGCCGATGGTGATCATGATTTGCTCGCTGCTCAGCGCGATGTGTATTTATACGGTTTACGTCATGCCTTCACCTGTTACAGCCAGCCTGTTCCTCTTCCTGGGCCAGGTGTTCCTGATGGGCGCTTTTGTGACCACTTTCACCCTGCCGATGAAACGTATCCCCGTTGATAACATGGGGGCGGCCATGGGCATTATTAACACCGGCGGTACGCTTGGCGGCTTCGTGTCGCCGATTGTGATGGGGTATCTGATTGGCTCCTCAGGCGGTTACTACAGCACCTTTATTTTTCTCTCTGTCGCCATGATCTGCGCCGCACTGGCCGTAGTGCCGCTGATGGTGAAGAGAACGCATTCTGACTTTACCGTGACGGAATAATGGAGTGATTTATGTCTATGCATTTTGATGAGCTGATTGCTGAGGTTGCGCCGGATGTCCTGCGCTGGCGGCAGTATATGCATGCTAATCCGCAGCTCTCTTTCCACGAGCAGCCAACGGCGGATTATATCGCCAGTGAACTGGCGAATTTTGGCCCCCTTGAGATCGTCCGTTTAACCGATAACAGCGTAGTGGCTAATCTGCAGGGCAAGTATCCGGGCCCGACATGGGCGTTGCGTGCAGATATCGACGCCCTGCCGATTCAGGAAGACAGCGGTGTTCCCTTCTCATCACGCAATAAAGGCGTGATGCACGCCTGCGGCCACGATGCCCATGCGGCTATGCTGCTGGGTGCGGCAAAATTGCTCTGCCAGTTTCAGGATCGTTTGCAAGGTTCGGTGCGGTTTATTTTCCAGCATGCGGAAGAAGTCCCGCCGGGCGGCGCACAGGAGCTGGTTAAACTTGGCGTGCTCGACGGCGTCGAATATATTTTTGGCCTGCACGTGATGCCCGATCGCCCTACCGGCACGCTGTCGCTGAAAGAAGGTGTTTTCTGCGCCTCCAGCGATAACTTTGATATCGTCATCAAGGGCAAAGGCGGGCATGGTTCCATGCCTCAGCTATGTATCGACCCGGTGGTCATTGGGGCAGAAGTGGTGACAAGTTTGCAGCAGATTGTGGCCCGCAAGCTGGATCCGCTTCACGTACCGGTGCTGACCATCGCTTCTTTCCAGTCAGGTGAACCAAGTTATAACGTCATACCTGACAGCGTTCGTTTGTCAGGCACGCTTCGTACCCATAACAAAGACATCAGAGAACGGGTTCCCCAGCTGATGGCGCAGACGGTACAGGGCATCGCCCAGGCTCACGGCGCGGAGTGTGAAGTTATCTGGCAAAAGGGATATGAAGTTGGTATTAACCATGCCGATGCCTGCACCATTGCGCGAGATGTCATCCATCAGCATTTCCCGCAGGGCACGCTGCATGAAGTCACCACGCCGCTGTTTGGCGGTGAAGATTTCTCCTCTTATCAGGCTCATATACCGGGAGCCTTCCTGTTCGTTGGTTCACGCAATGAAGAGATGGGCGCGGTGTGGAACGTGCATAACCCGCATTTCCTGCTGGATGAAAAGGCGATGCTGACGGGCGTTAAAATGCATCTTGGCTTGATAAGCAAATTGTTCAAACCTCAGTAAGTCTTCATGCCCTCCCCCTTTTCAGAGCAAGGGGGAGGAATTCCTCGTCGTGAGTCCATTCCCCCACTACACTTTGAGTGTTCTGCGCAGCAACAATGACCGCAGCTCCGAAACAAAGGTGACCAGGGATGCAGACCGCGCAGCGTATCATTAAAGGTTATCGTCGCAGGCGATTCATCGTGTGCGCGGCTTTAGCTTTGCTGGTCCTGATCCTGACGCTGAGCCTGCGCTTTATCGCCGAACGCAATCTCAATGAGCAGCGGCTGCTGGATTTTAACTCCCGAGCCATCACGACTCTCGAAAGTATTCTTACTCCCCTTGATGCGGTCAGCAATGATGTTCTGAAATTTGTCGGGGCAAGCTGTGAGGCCGTGCAATTTAAATTACGGGAGCATGCGGCGCGCATGCAAACAGTGCGATCGATAGCCCTGATCAAAGACGGTATTTTGTACTGCTCGAGTATTTTTGGCGCCCGCAATGTCCCTGTTAATCTGCTGCAACCCAGGCTTCCCGCCCCAACCCCTTTGTTGCTGCTCTCGACCGACCACTCCCTGCTGAAAGGCTCCCCAATTCTGGTTTACTGGCATCCGTCAGCAAGCGGCAGCCGTGACGGCGTGATGGAGGTCGTCAACATTGAAATGCTCACCGGGCTGCTGCTTGAGCCAGAACGGCCATGGGTATTTCGCGCCATCCTTAACGTCGGCGATTCACACCTCGAATATGGTAAAGGTTTGCTGGCTCGAGTCACGGTAGAAGAGGGGCTCTCCAGCCATGAAATGGTCTCCGGGCAGTTCCCTTTTTCGATTACCACCATCGGCCCTTCCGCCAGTGATTTAGCGTTAAAAAAACTGCCCACCCAGCTTCCCCTTGCGCTCATACTCAGCATGTTGATTGGCTACATCACCTGGCTTGCCACAGCAAACCGCATGAGCTTTTCCTGGGAGATCAACCTTGGCCTGGCGTCGCGGGAGTTTGAGGTGTTCTGCCAGCCGCTGTTGAACGCGCGCAACCAGCAATGTGTTGGCGTCGAGCTGCTGTTGCGCTGGAACAACCCGCGTCAGGGCTGGATCTCACCGGAGGTGTTCATTCCCCTCGCCGAACAGCAAAATCTTATCGCGCCTTTAACCCGCTTTGTCATGACCGAAGCCGTGAAGCACCTGGATATGTTTCCGCCGTCTCGTGATTTTCACATTGGGCTAAACGTCGCGGCAAGCCATTTCCGTGACGGGGAGATCATCGATGACCTGCGACGCTACTGGTTCCCCGCCCATGCGATTCAGCCGCTGACGCTTGAGTTAACCGAACGTGATGCCCTGCCCGAGGTCGATCATCGTATAGTGCGCGACCTGCGCAGGCTGGGGGTTGCTCTGGCGATTGATGATTTTGGTACGGGACAGAGTTCGCTGGCTTATCTGGAAACGCTTAATCCAAACGTGCTGAAAATCGATAAGTCCTTTACCGCCGCTATCGGCACCGATGCCGTGAATTCGACGGTGACGGATATTATTATTGCGCTGGCGCAGCGTCTGGGGATCGATCTTGTTGCGGAGGGAGTGGAAACGCAGGAGCAGGCTGACTATTTGTCCCGCCACGGCGTGAACGTACTGCAAGGCTTTTTGTTTGCGCGGCCAATGCCGCTGAAAGATTTTCCGCGCTGGCTTGAGGGCCGCTCACCGCCGCCCCCTCGCCATAATGGTCACGCTATGCCAGCGATCCCATTGCGCTAATTACTCTTCTTCGTTCTCGTGCGGCTGACGTTCTTTCGTGACCCGAACTAAATCGACGCGATAGTCATTCGCTTCCACAATCTGGATGCTCAGCGGCGCAAACTCGATAATCTCTCCAGGCTTCGGGATACGCCCGCTGACGGAAATCACCAGACCGGCTATGGAGGCAATATCCTCTTCGTCGTTCACCAGCGTGTTGATATCAAGATGCTGCTGGATCGCATGGAGATCCGTGCCTCCTTTGACCAGCCAGCTATCGCCGTCGCGCACGATTTCAGGCGTTTCATCTGCATCCGGGAACTCCCCGGCAATGGCTTCAAGAACGTCCAGCGGTGTCACGAGCCCCTGCACCACGCCAAACTCATCGTTAACGATGACGAAGCTGCCACGCGCACGACGCAGCACCCCCAGCAGGTTGATAGGATCCAGCGTTTCCGGCACAACGATAGCCGGCGTCCTGGCGGCGATGGCTTCCACATCCCCTCCTTTGTCGAGCACCACCAGCAGCTCTTTAGCACGCACAATACCGATGATCTCATCCAGCTCGCCACGACAGACAGGAAAAAGGCTGTGCGGGGACTCAAGGAGCTGTTCGCGAATTTCTGACACAGTTTTGTGCGCATCTACCCAGGAGATTTCACCGCGTGGCGTCATGATGCTGCGGAGTGAACGAGAGGCCAGCGTCAGCACCCCATTGATCATATATCGCTCTTCGGCAGCAAAAGCCTCGGCTTCAATGGGCGTAATGGTTTTGCTTTCATCACGCTCAACGCGCTCCTGACGTTTCCCGTTCATCAGGCGCAGAATCGCATCAGCCGTGCGGGCGCGAAGCGGCACGTTGGACTGGTGACGAATAAAGTTACGACGCGCGATCTGATTAAACAGCTCAATGATTATCGAGAAGCCAATGGCGGCGTACAGATAGCCTTTAGGGATATGGAAACCAAATCCTTCCGCCACCAGACTCAGACCGATCATTAACAGGAAGCTAAGACAGAGCACCACCACCGTAGGATGCTGATTGACGAAGTTCGTCAGCGGCTTTGAAGCCAGCAGCATCACGCCCATGGCAATAATTACCGCCGCCATCATCACCGGCAGATGGTTCACCATCCCTACCGCAGTAATCACCGCATCGAGTGAGAATACCGCGTCCAGTATGACAATTTGCAGCACCACGACCCAGAAGCTGGCGTACCCCTTACCGTGTCCATCATCATGCTGACGGTTTTCCAGCCTTTCATGCAGCTCCGTTGTCGCTTTGAACAGCAGGAATATCCCCCCGAGCAGCATGATCAAATCACGGCCGGAGAAAACTTTGTCCATAATGGTAAACAGCGGTTGGGTGAGCGTGACCATCCATGAAATTAACGACAGCAGGCCCAGACGCATGAACAAAGCGAGGGATAAACCGATCAGTCGGGCTTTATCCCGCTGTTTTGGCGGAAGTTTGTCGGCAAGGATGGCGATAAACACCAGGTTATCGATGCCCAGGACGATTTCCAGCACCACCAGCGTCAATAAGCCGATCCAAATCTGCGGATCCATTAAGAATTCCATGACAGACTCCGACCGCTTAAATAGCGAAACGGCACACCGTGACTTACGGGCGCAACATGTTGAATTGAAAGGTTAAACGGACGGGAAGCGTCGCGTGGCAGGACGGCAAATTGCGTCCGGGAAATGAAAAGACGTCGGTGACGATCCATACGGTGGGCTACTGCCCTCTACTCCTGGTCATTAAACGAGAAGCAAACATTATCAGAGCAAATATGCCTTTGGCAAAGATTTACCAGAATTTGCATTTTCACCGCGCTCTGAAAGCCCCTGATTTTTGCTTCAATTTATTGAAAACGTAACAAAGTTAAATAGCAGAGCTTCATCACATAAATTATTTTTTTCACTGACTAAAATAATTCGCGCAAATGGTTCGACTTTTCATAATCCCTTATCTGAATCGATTCATTCCAGACGAACAGATAGTTAAGACTTTCGTAAGGATGTTGAGATGACTAACACAGGAGGTAGCAAGTGACTATTGCTATTGTCATAGGCACGCATGGCTGGGCAGCAGAACAATTGCTGAAGACCGCCGAAATGCTATTAGGTGAGCAGGAAAACGTTGGCTGGATCGATTTCGTTCCCGGCGAAAACGCCGAAACGCTCATTGAAAAATACAACGCGCAGCTCACGAATCTGGACACCAGCAACGGTGTGCTGTTTCTCGTCGATACCTGGGGCGGCAGCCCTTTCAATGCGGCCAGCCGTATTGTCGTCGATAAAGAGCATTACGAAGTCGTCGCTGGGGTTAACATTCCGATGCTGGTCGAGACGTTTATGGCTCGCGATGACAATCCTTCTTTCGACGAGCTGGTTGCGCTGGCGGTAGAAACAGGCCGCGAAGGGGTGAAAGCCCTCAAAGCTCAGCCTGTAGAAAAAGCAGCGCCGGTTGCAGCCGCGCCAAAAGCTGCCGCACCGCTGAAACCAATGGGTCCGAACGATTACATGAACATCGGCCTTGCGCGTATCGATGACCGCCTTATTCATGGTCAGGTTGCAACCCGCTGGACAAAAGAGACCAACGTGACCCGTATTATCGTCGTCAGCGATGAAGTGGCTGCCGATACCGTACGTAAAACGCTGCTCACTCAGGTCGCACCTCCAGGCGTCACCGCACACGTGGTGGACGTTGCGAAGATGATTCGCGTCTACAACAACCCGAAATATGCCGGCGATCGCGTCATGCTGCTGTTCACCAACCCGACCGACGTTGAGCGGATCGTGGAAGGTGGCGTGAAGATCACTTCCGTCAACATCGGTGGTATGGCTTTCCGCCAGGGGAAAACCCAGGTCAACAACGCCATTTCCGTTGATGAAAAAGATATCGAAGCCTTTAAGAAACTGAACGAGCGCGGCATTGAGCTGGAAGCCCGTAAAGTTTCTACCGATCAAAAATTGAAAATGATGGATCTGATCGCGAAGGTGAAAAGTTAATTGCTACGGTAATTGGCTGAACGCTACGTTTTGCTCAGTTTTTATACTTAAGTCATACGTTATAGGAGAAGTACAATGGAGATTACCACTCTTCAAATTGTGCTGGTGTTCATCGTAGCCTGTATTGCCGGTATGGAATCAGTCCTTGATGAATTTCAGTTTCACCGCCCGCTTGTTGCTTGTACGCTGATCGGTCTGGTTCTGGGTGACATGAAAACCGGTATTATTATCGGTGGTACCCTTGAAATGATCGCCCTGGGCTGGATGAACATCGGTGCGGCAGTTGCGCCCGATGCGGCACTCGCCTCAATTATCTCAACCATTCTGGTTATCGCCGGACATCAGGGCATCGGCTCTGGTATCGCTCTGGCCATCCCGCTGGCAGCAGCAGGCCAGGTTCTGACCATTATCGTTCGTACTATCACCGTGGGCTTCCAGCACGCGGCGGATAAAGCAGCGGACAATGGCAACCTGACTGCCCTGTCCTGGCTCCACGTTTCTTCCCTGTTCCTGCAGGCGATGCGTATCGCTATCCCTGCCGTTATCGTTGCTATCTCTGTTGGCACCAGCGAAGTACAGAACATGCTGAATGCCATTCCGGAAGTGGTCACCAGCGGTCTGAACATTGCTGGCGGCATGATCGTGGTTGTGGGTTACGCGATGGTCATTAACATGATGCGTGCCGGCTACCTGATGCCGTTCTTCTACCTCGGCTTCGTCACCGCCGCGTTCACCAACTTCAACCTGGTTGCGCTGGGTGTGATTGGTGCGGTGATGGCGATTCTGTATATCCAGCTGAGCCCGAAATACAACCGTTCCGCTGGTACCGCGGCGCCGGCTGCTGGTGCTAACGATCTTGATAACGAATTAGATTAATAGGTGAGCGAAATGGTTGATACCACCAAAACTACGACTACCGAGAAGAAACTCACCCAGGGTGATATTCGCGCCGTCTTCCTGCGTTCCAATATTTTCCAGGGTTCATGGAACTTCGAACGTATGCAGGCGCTGGGCTTCTGCTTCTCCATGGTTCCGGCGATTAAGCGCCTTTATCCAGAGAATAACGATGCGCGTAAACAGGCGATCAAACGTCACCTGGAGTTCTTCAACACCCATCCATACGTAGCGGCGCCAGTACTGGGCGTGACGCTGGCGATGGAAGAGCAGCGTGCAAACGGCGCAGAGATTGACGATGGTGCCATAAACGGTATCAAAGTTGGTCTGATGGGGCCGCTGGCCGGTGTAGGTGACCCAATCTTCTGGGGTACCGTACGTCCGGTATTTGCAGCGTTGGGTGCGGGGATTGCCATGAGCGGCAGCCTGCTGGGTCCTCTGCTGTTCTTCATCCTTTTCAACGCCGTGCGTTTGCTGACCCGTTACTACGGCGTGGCTTACGGCTACCGTAAAGGGATCGATATCGTTAAGGATATGGGCGGCGGCTTCCTGCAGAAATTGACCGAGGGGGCGTCTATTCTCGGCCTCTTTGTCATGGGGGCGCTGGTCAACAAGTGGACGCACGTTAACATACCGCTGGTGGTGTCGAAGATAACCGACCAGACCGGCGCGGTTAAAGTGACCACCGTGCAGACTATCCTCGATCAGCTGATGCCGGGCCTTGTGCCGCTGCTGTTGACCTTCGCCTGTATGTGGCTGCTGCGTAAGAAAGTTAACGCGCTGTGGATAATCATGGGCTTCTTCGTCATCGGTATTGTCGGTTATGCTATCGGCCTGCTGGGTCTGTAAGTAAGCAGTACTACAAACCGGGGCCAGTTTGCCCCGGTTAACCGTAGAAAAAGAAGGACAAAACGTGGTTTTTCCTTCTTTTTGATTAGCAGACGAAAATCAATGAATTGATTTTCCTTGTTATTTATTCAGTGAGATCTTTGCGAAACTCATTCGCTTTAGGTTTCTCATCAGTCTGGCCGGGGCCCTGCCCCGGTTTTTTATTTTTAAGCGTGGGGGAAAGTGATGTCGTTAACGGATGTTGTACTGGTGGTGTTTATCGTGCTGCTGCTCGGCTGGGCAATTTACGACGAATTCGTCATGGACAGGCTCAAGGGAAAAACCCGGCTCGCTATCCCCCTGCTGCGCCGCAACCGCATCGACAGCACCATCTTCGTTTTCCTGGTTGGCATCCTTATCTACAACAATGTCACCCACCACGGCACCGCTGTCACGACCTGGTTATTATCTGCGCTGGCGTTACTGGCAATATATATCTCATGGATCCGTCAGCCAAAGCTACTGTTCAAAAATGAGGGCTTTTTCTTGGCTGGCGTGTGGATCCTCTATTCAAGAATCAAAGAAATGAATTTATCGGAGGATGGTGTACTGGTCATGCAATTAGAACAGCGCCGCCTGCTCATTCGCGTGAAAAATATAGATGATCTGGAAAAAATATATAAACTTCTCGTTTCTTCTCAGTAAGTTACAAACTTAGCATTGTCTATATCTCTTATGCATCTGGCTATACTACAAATATAGCCACTGCTATTACTGGCGATTCCTTGTTCTTATTTATTAACATTTCCATTACTTTATTTTTTAAATGAAAATCGTTATCATTCAAGCAATTGTTTTTTAATATCAATTCTTGTTTTGTTTTAAAAAAATATGTTAAGGTTGCGCCCGTCGTTGGGGAGTAGCCGATTTTCACGTTGTGAAAATGTACATGTCAACATACTCGTTAGGGTCCAGAAAGGGATTAAACGTGGCATGTACGACTCAGTCATGAGTAGGCGAGACCATAGGCACGTAACCATCGTTAGTTGGGGATGGCTGCGTGTATATGGATATCCCCAACTGAGGCGCTGTCATGAATCTCTCTGCAACTATTCTCCTCGCATTTGGCATGTCGATGGATGCCTTCGCTGCATCAATCGGTAAAGGTGCCTCGCTGCACAAACCTAAGTTCTCTGAAGCGCTCCGCACAGGCCTGATTTTTGGCGTCATTGAAACCATCACCCCGCTGATTGGCTGGTGTCTTGGCCTGTTGGCAAGTCAGGTGGTCCTGGAGTGGAACCATTGGGTAGCCTTTATTCTGCTGGTCTTTCTCGGCGGGAGAATGCTGATAGAAGGCTTCCGGGGAGGAGAGGATGAAGACGCGCCGAAGTTACAGCGTCACGGCTTCTGGCTGCTGGTCACCACGGCGATTGCCACAAGCCTGGATGCCATGGCGGTTGGGGTGGGCCTGGCCTTTCTGAAGGTGAATATCATCGAAACGGCACTGGCCATCGGCTGCGCAACCATGATCATGTCCACCCTGGGGATGATGGTAGGCCGTTTTATCGGCCCGATGCTGGGCAAACGCGCCGAGATCCTCGGCGGGCTTGTGTTGATTGGTATCGGCTGTCAAATCCTCTACAGCCATTTCCATCCCTAAGCGTCATCTTCGCGTCGCCAGACGCGAACGATAAAATCAGTTTCACAGGCAAATGCCGTTTCCGCCTTTAACTGCTGCCAGATCTCCGGCCGGGCGCGCCAGGCGAACGGCGTCATCTGCAACAGCGCCACCGCCTCTTCTCCTTTCAACGTCATTGGCCAGCCGGTCTGCTCCGTCTGAACCGCGGCAAAGCCAGGCAGGGCTTCCACCTCTTCGGAATGCAGCATCACTTCGTCATAAATCAGTCCCTTAAGCTGCATAAGATGACGCGGCCCCGGCGTTGCGGTAACCACAATGCCGCCGGGCTTCACGACACGCGCCAGCTCCTCCGCTTTGCAGGGGGCAAAAATCCGCACTACGGCGTCAAGGCTGTTGTCAGCAAAAGGTAGTCGATGGCTTGAGGCTACGCAGAACTGCACCTGCGGGTAGCGTTTTGCCGCGTAACGAATGGCGACTTTCGACACGTCCAGACCCCAGATGTTCTTCACCTCGCACGGTATAACGTCGGCAAAACCAGCGGTGTAATACCCTTCCCCACAGCCAATATCCAGCAACGCTTCGGGCGCGGCCGCTGCCAGCAGCTGGCAAATCGCGTCACGCAAAGGCTGATAGTGTCCGGCATCCAGAAATGCCCGGCGCGCCTGCATCATTTCACTGCTGTCACCCGGATCTTTTGAACGCTTATGCTGTACGGGCAGCAAATTGACGTAACCCTCTTTCGCTTTATCAAACTGATGCCCCTGCGGGCAGACAAAGCTTTTCTCTTTCAGGGCTAACGGCGAATGGCAAAGTGGGCAAAGGTAGGACATGGTGGCTCCGGGTCACGATTAAGGGCGCAAGTGTAACGCTTACGCCCCGTCGCGAAAAGCGCTCAAGGCGCGGGAGGGATGGCGTTTTTACTTGCTCAGGACCATCAGGTTGGCATCTCCCGGTGCCAGGCCGTCCGGCTTAATGTTTTCCAGACGCAGCACGTCCCCCATGATCTGGCTGAATACAGGAGCCGCTACCGCACCGCCATAGTAGGCACCGTTGGAAGGATTATTCAGGACAACCACCAGTGCAAAACGAGGATTACTCGCCGGGGCAACCCCTGCCGTATAGGCGATGTATTTATTCACGTACTTACCGTCATCACCAATCTTCTTCGCCGTTCCGGTTTTAATCGCCACGCGGTAACCATGCACCGCCGCTTTGATTCCCCCGCCTCCCGGCAGGGCCACGCTTTCCATCATATGTTCAACTTCGTGGGTGATCTCCGAGGACATCACGCGTTTGCCTTCAACCGGTGGATCGACACGGGTGATAGAAAGGGGTCTGGCGATCCCGAAGCTGCCAATAGTCGCGTAAACGTGTGCCAGCTGAAGCGGCGTGACCATCAGACCGTAGCCAAAGGAGAATGTTGCGCGGTCAAGCTGGCCCCAACGCTGGCGGTTTGGCATCAGCCCGCTGCTCTCCCCCGTCAGGCCCAGCCCGGTAGGTGAACCAAAGCCGAAGCCTTTGTAGGTATCGATAAGCGCCTGGATAGGCATTGCCAGCGACAGATGTGAGACACCGGTATCGCTCGATTTTTGCAGGATGCCGGTCAGCGTTAATTGCGGATAATAGCCCACATCGCGGATGCGGTGGCCGTCGATGGTGTAAGGATGGGTATCCACCACGCTGTCCGGGCGCACGATGCCCTTTTTCAACGCCGTCATGATGACCATTGGCTTCACAGTTGAGCCAGGTTCAAAGGTGTCGCTGATTGCACGGTTACGGAAATCATCGAGCGTCGCGCCTTCCCGATTATTAGGGTTGTACGTCGGGCAGCTCGCCATAGCCAGCACCTCGCCGGTGTTGACGTCGATAATAACTGCCGCGCCCGCCTCCGCTTTATTCCATGAGACGGCGTTGCTTAATGCGTCTTCCGTCACCGTCTGGAGGCGTTCATCGATGCTGAGGATAATATTGTGCGCCGGGCTGGCAGGGGTTTCGGTAATATTTTCTATGACGTGCCCATGGCGGTCTTTACGCACCAGACGTTCGCCGGACACGCCGGTGAGCTGGCGGTTAAAGCTTTTTTCAACGCCTTCAATGCCCTGGTCATCGATATTCGTAAAACCAAGCAGATTAGAGGCCACATGACCTGCGGGATAAAAGCGGCGGGACTCTTCCCGGGTCGCGATACCCGGAATGTTCAGCTTATCAATCCATGCGGCCTGCTGCGGATCGAGCTGGCGGGCCAGGTAAATAAAGCGGCTGCGATCGTTTTGATGAATCCGCGCGGCGATTTCACTTAATGGGGTATGAAGCGCGTTGGCCAGCGCCTGCCAGCGGCGATCGACCTGCACCCCGCCCTTTTCCATAATCGTTTTAGGATCGGCCCAGATAGCTTCTACCGGCACGCTAACGGCCAGCGGGCGGCCGTCACGGTCTTCGATCATCCCACGCGGAACGATAATGGATTTCTCGCGCAGGGAGCGCATATCTTCCTGTTTTACCAGATTGTCCGGGGAGATAATCTGCAGCCAGGCCACACGCCCTAATAAGAAGAGCAGGCAGAGCAAAATCGCCAGACAAAGCAGGCCAAATCGCCACTGAATAAAATTGCCCGGCTGCGGCGCACTCTCTTTCCTCACAATCAATCCTTAGCAAAACTTAAGTGATTGAAAATTTAAACAGATATACGCGCATTTTGTGCGGGAACAGTGCTACATCCTTCACAGGATTGCAACAAGAGGCAACACGGAAGGGCTTTTAGTCACACTTTGAAAGAAGTTGACCTTATTTCAACCATTAAAAAGCCCCGCTACCAGAGCGAGGCTTTTAACTCAATTAGGCGTTTCACGCCCGGCCTAATTCAGCAGAATTAGATGGCAGTCACGTTAACTGCAGCAGGGCCTTTCTGGCCGTCCTGGATTTCGAACTCAACGTTCTGGCCTTCAGCCAGAGTTTTGAAGCCGTTACCCTGGATTGCAGAGAAGTGTACGAACACGTCTTTGCTGCCGTCAGCAGGAGTAATGAAGCCAAAACCTTTAGACTCGTTGAACCACTTAACTTGACCTTTAATCTTTGCCATTTTGCAAATTCCTTAGATTGTTTTCTTCGCCCGCAGGCATAACTTAGATAAAACAGAGACGTTACTGCTTAAGGCACTAATATAAGGCTCGGCAGAGAAGCGGTATTCAACGACAACGTGTTTACTCAGGACTTCTTTACTGAAAATGCCACACATAAACAGAACTGTACCTCGTTTGACCCAAAGTGTTATCACATACAACGTAAACAATGGCAAGCCATTTTTAAGCATGTATCGATCCGCTGCACAAATCCGAAAAGTCAGTGATTTGCAGATAAAAAAACAAATACAAACTTTTTGAATAAAACGCTTAGCAAACTCACGTTCACCTCTGCGCCCTTGCCAGCACTGTCTCGATAACTTTTTTACATTAGCTCAAAGACTTCACTTCGTCCAGGCGAAGTCTTAAAAACGCTCCAGCCACCCCATTTTGCTTATGAACAATGATGCATATCTATGCAAAAAATGAGCAATAGAACAGCCATTTTCATCCTTTCAAAGGCTGCCATTTTGGGCCAGCCGGATAAAGAGAATAAAGCTTGAGCAGTCAGGCCATTATATTGCACTAATATAATGAAAGTTTAATGACGGTGCGCCATCCCAGGGCAATAAAAACGTTTCGCTATAATATATCGCCCACTCCCGAAACAGGGGTTTTCAGGAAAAATAAAACAACCTTCGTCAATCGAGTTATTCATGGCGTGATTTAAATAAGGATGAACTTTGTCCAATACGTAACGGCATAAACCGCGCTTCCCCCTCTCCGGCAGCAGATAACGCCGCGCTTAGCTCCTGAGGTGGCATATCTAACGACTCATCCGCCAGCTCAAAGACCCCCCAATGGACGGGGACAGCCAGCGGACGGCCTATCTGCTGCCAGAGCGCGACGGCCTGCTGGGGATCCATATGGTGGGTGCCCATGAACCAACGGGGTGCATAGGCACCAATGGGGATTGCCGCCGCGTCCAGCGGGCCGAGCCGTAACGCAATATCGGCAAGATCGCTGGTATAGCCGGTGTCACCGCTAAACCAGAAGCGAAAATCTGCACATTCAATAATCCAGCCGCACCATAAAGAACGGTTGCGATCCCAGAATGAACGCATGCTCCAGTGCTGAGCGGGAACGGCGGTAAACGCCATGCCTTGCCAGGTCACCGCCTGCCACCAGTCCAGTTCGGTAACCTGCCTGGCTCCTCTTTTCATGAACCATTGCTTAAGGCCCAGCGGGACAAAAAAATGCACCGCAGGAAAGCGGCGGATGATTTGCCGCACCGTTCGGTCATCGAGATGATCGTAGTGATTGTGTGAAATGAACACGGCATCAAGCTGGGGCAGTTCTGCGATGCTGAGGGTCACCGGCGTTTTACGCCGCGGGCCAGCGAAAGAGAGGGGCGAGGCGCGATGGGAGAAAACGGGGTCGGTAAGCAGATATTTGCCCTGTAACCGCAGCAGCAGGCTGGCATGTCCCAACCACCAGAGGCGGTCGTCATCCCCCGAGACGCTGGCTTTTTGCCACCAGCGTTCAGTAAAGGCGGCATACCCTCCGTCTGGCGGGAGAGGCAATCCCTGCGCTTTTCGCTCTTCACGCCAGCGCTTTACATCGCCAGCGTGGCGTTCCAGAGGCTGCAGGTTTCGAAAACCATCGGGCTGATGGTGTGGTTGCAGTGGGTCAAACCAGGGGTTCTTAAACGGCATACAGGTTCCTTAACGACAACGCAGTAACCGCCAGGTAAAGGGTTACCGTTCGGCCACCAGACGAACGAAATCATCCTCTTCGTCATCTTCAGCTGTTAGCACAGTTTCTTTCTTTTCGACTTCCGGCTCATTAGCTTCACACAGACGGCGCAGCAGCGCATTCTGACGCTTTTGCTGATCGAGAAGTTCTTCAAGCAGCGCCACCTGCTCATTCGCACGGCTGCTGGCGCGGTTGACAAAGAACCACAATACCAGCCCCACAACCAGTAAAACCAGAGAGATCGCGAGAGACGCGATATTCAGTACGCCAACGTTCAGTTCGTTCATCTTACCACCTCAACAAAACGCGCTATTCTACACCTGCCCGCAGACAAGGAAATCTCTCTGATGCCGAAAAAAGCTACCAGGGGATAAATTTATTTATCGTGCAGATGCCGCTGAAAAATTGCACATCCTGATCGCACATCACGTTAACCATTTGGGTCCATAATAGCAGGCAGGTGACGACAATCCCCGCAATGATAACCCACCGGTACTTTTTCACTCATTTCTCCCATTCAGCTTCTTACCCCAAGCGTAACACTGTTAACTTAAACCTGACTTAACCGTCCTTGTTTTAGATAATTAGGAATCTTGTCATTGTTTGTTAAGCATAATCCACTAGTCTTAGATGCAGAATACACAGCAAAAAAATGAGGCTCCTATGCGTTTTGTGATCCGCGCGATTATAGTCATTGCGCTTTTGTGGATCGGTTTACTTCTGTCGGGTTATGGCGTGCTGATTGGCAGCAACGAGAATGCGGCAGGTCTGGGTTTACAGTGCAAGTATTTGACGGCACGGGATGTCGTTACCGCACAGTTTGTTCACACTGACAGCGGCATCATCGGCTTAACGAACTGCCCTATTCTGCGTAAGAGTGAAATAGTTGTCGATAACGGGTAATCTCTCCAGCAATAAAAAACGCCGCTTATGCTTAATGCGGCGTTTTTTTATTGCTTAACTACTTAACTATCAGAACGGATAGTCGTGATAACCCATTTGCTTCGAAATGGTACGTGCTGCATTGTGCAGCATCTCGACATACTCGTGCAGACGATCTTCAGAGAAGCGCAGCGTTGGGAATGAGATGCTCAGCCCGGCGATCACCACGCCAAAACGGTCGAACACGGGAACGCCGATACAGCGTAGCCCTTCTTCCTGTTCTTCGTTATCTTCCCCATATCCCTGCTCGCGAACCTGATCCAGCATCGGCATCAGCTCTTCGGTGCTCATAATGGTGCGTTCGGTACTGCGTTTGTACTCCACTTCCGAGAGGATCTCTTTCACTTCCTCCTGGTCGCGCCACGCCAGCAACACTTTGCCAATTGCCGTGCTGTATAGCGGATTACGGCGACCTACGCGCGAATACATGCGCAGGTTGTACATAGAGTCGATTTTGTGGATGTAGACAATGCTGTCTTCATCCAGCGCCCCCAGGTGGATAGTCTCTTTCGTCAGGCGTGACAGCTCACGCATCTGAATATCTGCGCTGCGAATCAAATCAACATTTTGTAGCGCACGTGCGCCCAGCTCAAACAGTTTCAGCGTCAGAGAGTATTTCTCCGACTCCCCTTCCTGGGCAACATATCCCAACGACTTCATCGTTTGTAAAAAGCGATAGACGGTGCTTTTCGACATCATGACGCGCTGCGACAGCTCAGTAATACCGATTTCGCGTTCTTCGCCAAGCGCCTGCAGAATGCCAAAAACTTTCAGGACAGATGAGACAGAATCAGGTTGTTTATCCAGATCTGCGATTGCCATTAATCACCTCGATCGCACTTGTTTTATAAAAATCAGAACTGGTTTTTAGTATAAATTGCGCAACGGACCATCGCAACGTAACAATCCGATTTCGTTACAAATCTGCGACCTGTCGCGGAAATAATGGTGCTAAAATTACAGCTCGCCAAATGACATCGACTAAGTTGTACATTCCCTATGGACAAACCCTTCTCTGATGGGCTGCCAGTGCCCCAGCGTTATGGCGCCATCATCGCCATCGCGCTTGGTATTACCATGGCCGTGCTGGATGGCGCTATCGCCAACGTTGCATTGCCAACCATTGCCCGCGACCTCAGCGCCAGCCCTGCTGAATCGATCTGGGTCGTTAACAGCTATCAGATAGCCATTATCGTTTCGTTGCTCTCCATGTCTTTCCTGGGCGATCTTTTTGGCTACCGGCGGGTCTATCAGTGCGGCCTGGTGCTGTTCTGTATGACCTCACTGTTCTGCGCCACCTCGACTTCGTTGCCGATGTTGACCGTTGCACGTGTGTTGCAGGGCTTTGGAGGGGCTGCATTGATGAGCGTTAACACCGCGCTTATCCGGCTTATCTATCCGCAGCGCTTCCTTGGCCGTGGCATGGGGATTAACTCATTTATCGTCGCGGTCTCTTCTGCCGCGGGGCCAACCGTTGCGGCCGCTATCCTCTCCGTCGCGTCATGGCAGTGGCTCTTTTTAATCAACGTGCCTGTCGGCATCGTGGCGCTGTTCTTTGCGCTGCGCTATCTGCCAGCTAATCAGCAGAAATCCCAGGGCCAGCGGTTTGATATTCCCAGCGCAGTGATGAATGCCTTGACCTTTGGCCTGTTGATTTCGGCCATCAGCGGCTTTTCGCAGGGGCAATCCAGCACGCTGATCCTGAGCGAACTGGCTGCGCTGCTGATTATTGGCTATTTCTTTATCCGCCGTCAGCTTGCCCTGCCGTTCCCAATATTGCCTGTCGACCTGCTACGCATCCCGATTTTTTCACTTTCGATTGGCACATCGGTTTGTTCTTTTGCCGCGCAGATGCTGGCCTTTGTCGCTTTGCCTTTCTTCCTGCAAACCACGCTGGGACGCAGCGAGGTGGAAACCGGGCTGCTGCTGACGCCGTGGCCGCTGGCAACGATGGTCATGGCGCCGCTCGCCGGCTACATGATTGAACGTTTTCATGCAGGATTATTAGGAGGGATTGGTCTTGCGGTGATGGCAGTGGGATTGTTCGCGCTGGCGATGCTGCCGCATAATCCGAGCGATATCGACATTGTCTGGCGAATGATCCTCTGCGGTGCTGGTTTTGGCCTTTTCCAGTCGCCAAATAATCACACCATTATCTCTTCTGCGCCACGTCATCGCAGCGGGGGTGCCAGCGGTATGCTCGGCACTGCACGCCTGCTGGGACAAAGCACCGGAGCCGCACTTGTGGCGCTAATGTTCAACATGTTCCATGAATACGGCACCCATGCGTCCCTGATTCTGGCCGGTAGCTTCGCGACCCTTGCCGCAATCGTCAGCAGCCTGCGGATGTCACAGCCCAGAGTTCAGGCATAAAAAAAGCGAGCCATCCGGCTCGCTTCAGACTAATGACAAATCTAAAGCGAATGCACTTCGCAAAGATCTCACCGAACAAATAACAAGGAAAATCAATTCATTGATTTTCGCCTGCTTATCACAAAGAAGGAAAAACCACGCTTTTTCCTTCTTTGTCAGCAATCTAAAGCGAGCCAACCGGCTCGCTTTTTCACTTCTGCATCGCTTACTTTAGATAATCGCCGTTACGCAGCGCTTCGATACGTTTGTCCAGCGGTGGGTGGGTCATGAACAGCTCGCTCATCGACTTCGCCTTACCGTTGATGCAAAACGCCATCATGCTGCTGGCTTCCTGAGGCTCATAGCTGGTTTTCAGACGCTGCAGCGCAGCAATCATTTTTTCACGGCCCACTAATTTTGCAGAGCCCGCATCGGCGTGGAATTCGCGATGACGCGAGAACCACATAGTAATGATGCTCGCCAGAATGCCGAACACAATTTCCAGTACCGTTGCGACAGCAAAATAGACTAACGGGTTACCGTTGCTGCTCTCGCCTTCGTCACGGTTGCCGGACAGGAAGCCGGAAGCCACCTGCGCGATAATACGGGAGATAAAGATAACGAAAGTGTTCACCACGCCCTGAATCAGCGTCATGGTGACCATATCCCCGTTGGCGACGTGGCTGATTTCGTGAGCGATCACGGCCTCAGCCTCATCGCGACTCATGTTTTGTAATAACCCGGTGCTGACGGCGACCAGCGAAGCATCACGGCGGGCACCTGTCGCAAATGCGTTGATGTCCGGCGCGTGATAAACCGCCACCTGTGGCATGGCGATACCCGCTTGCTGCGACTGGCGGCGAACGGTTTCAAGCAGCCAGCGTTCTGTTTCGTTACGCGGTTGTTCAATCACTTCCCCACCCACCGAGCGCAATGCCATCCATTTCGACATCAGCAGTGAGACGATTGAACCACCAAAGCCAAACAATACGGCCATGATCATCAGTCCGGAAACGCTGCTTGACTGGATCCCCGTCAGGCTTAGCACCAGCCCGAAAACGACCATAACCGCAAGGTTGGTCAGCAGGAAAAGCCCGATACGCATCATAATTTTCTTTTTACCTCGGTTTGCAAAATACGCACTGCGCGTTACCCCACATCGTAGGGGCAAGTCCGCCATTTTCAAGCATTGCGGCTTCACAAGTGATTAATAATACATAACTTTACATTATACAGAGAGAGGGCTGACGTGGCTTGAGAGAGGTAGAAAAATGGGCCCGGTTTAATGGGCCCATTGGGGGATTACCTGGTCGCTGCCGGTTGTTCCGCCGGCTTGTCCTTTTCCATCTTCGAGAGGTCGAGGGCGATGTGAACCGTTTCATCAAGATACGGATCGGGTTCCTGATAATCCTTCGGCAAATCGTCCAGCTTTTTCAGCGGCGCTTTGCCTTCACGCTTATAGCGATCGTTGATGCGTGCCAGCCGCGTCGCATCATCTTCCTGGTTTTCTTTCTCACGCTGAGCGAGATTCAGGGAAACAATGTTGCGCTTCTCTTTCAGGGCATTGAATCGTGCAATGTCCTTTGAGATGTACTGGAATTCAGGATCCACGGCGATGCGGTCCTGGTGCATTTTCAACAGCTGAGGTTCGAACGGTTTCAGATCGCCAGACTTCACATACGTGGCAGCGTTGACGCTGTCCCACGGAAGCGCGTTATCCTCGAACTTCTCACCGGTTTCAGTCTCTTGCGTGCCGGTTGGCATCATGATATCCGGCGTAACACCTTTACGTTGGGTACTGCCGCCGTTAATGCGGTAGAACTTCTGAATGGTGTACTGCACGGAGCCAAGAGCAGGCCATTCCGGGCGCAGCATCTGATCGTAAATACGATTCAGTGAACGATACTGCTGCACGGTGCCTTTACCAAAGGTTGGTTCGCCAACGATCAGCGCACGACCGTAATCCTGCATTGCCGCAGCAAAAATTTCGGATGCTGAAGCGCTGAAGCGATCAACCATGACCACGAGCGGACCTTTGTAATAGACAACGCCATCGGTATCGCTGTCTTCGCGAACTTTACCGTTGTTATCACGAACCTGGACTACCGGGCCGCTTGGGATAAACAGACCCGACAAGGAGACCGCTTCAGTCAGCGCGCCGCCGCCGTTAGAACGCAGATCGATGATCACACTCTTCACGTTCTGTTTTTCCATTTTCTGCAGCTGAACTTTGACGTCATCCGTCAGGCCCACGTAGAAACCAGGAATATCCAGCACGCCAACTTTATCTTTGCCTACGGTTTTTACCGTCAGCTTCACGGCACGATCTTCAAGGCGAATGCGTTCACGCGTTAGCGTGATGGTCCGGGTTTTGGTGCCCTTACCAGCAGGCAGGATCTCAAGGCGCACTTTGCTGCCCTTCGGCCCTTTGATTAACGCAACCACGTCATCTAAACGCCAGCCGATCACATCGACCATGCCTTTACCTGTCTGACCAACGCCAACAATACGATCGCCCACGGTGATCGCTTTGCTTTTCGCAGCCGGGCCGCCCGCGACCATGGAGTTGATCACCGTGTAGTCATCATCCATTTGCAGCACGGCACCGATCCCTTCCAGAGAAAGGCTCATTTCGGTGTTGAACTGCTCGGTATTGCGAGGAGAGAGGTAGTTAGTGTGCGGGTCGATTTCGTGGGCAAAGGCGGTCATGGCCAGAGAGAAGACGTCTTCGCTGTTGCTCTGCGCCAGGCGGCGGATGGCGAACTGATAACGCTTGGTCAGCGTTTCACGAATTTCCTTCTCGTCTTTACCGGTCAGCTTCAGGCTAAGTTCATCGTACTTCACCTTGCCATCCCAGAGTTTGTTTAACTCATCGACGCTGGTCGGCCACGGGGATTTGCTGCGATCGAGATTAAAGGTGTCGTTGCCGGTGAAATCCATCGGCCGCTCTAACACCTTCAGCGCGTACTGGTAACGTTCAAAGCGGCGCTTCTGACCCAGATTGTACAAATCGTAGAAGACATCCAGCTTACCGGAACGGAACTCATCGCCAATCTGACCTTTCTTCGCCGCGTACTGCTCTACGTCGCTGGCAAGCAGCACGTTATGGCTGTAGTCGAGCAAGTTGAGGTAGCGGTCAAAGATTTTTGCCGAGAAGTTTTGATCGAGGTCGAACTGGCGGTAATGCGAGCGAGTAAAGCGCGAGGTTACGCGCTCACTCACCGTTGCGTGCTGAGTTTCTTCCTTAAGGACGGGAATCTGATCGGCACGCGTGATGTTCTCAACGGCAAGCGCGCTGCCTGCAACAAATAGCAGGCTAGCGACGGCCGTAAGCTTAAAGAGTTTGTTCATGCCGGGTCTGGCCTCCGTTTCAGAACGACAAATGTTCTGCGCGTACAATCATAGCCATACCAGAAGTCAGCTGTACACGGACGCCATCTTTGGTAATTTCCAGTACGGTGGCATCCATCGCGTTGTTACCCGCTTTGACTTTAATTGCCTGGCCAACCTGCAGAGCCGTAATATCCGTAACTGGCGTGCGTTTCTCTTCACGCGGCGCAGGTGCAGCCGGTTTTTCAGCGCGTGGTTTACGCTCTGAAGTTTCCTTACGACGTGGAGCCTGAGTCGGACGAGGTTTGCGCTCACGACGAGGTTTGTCTTCGACTGTCTCACCGTTGGCAATGGCGGCTTCACGTTTTTTCGCTTGCTGTTCAGCGCGCTGAGCCTGAACGCGAGCTTTTGCTTCTTCGAGCTGCTTACGGGCATGCTCTACGTGTTGCTCGTCCAGCTCCCCGCAAGGGTTGCCGTCGAGGTCGACGCGAACCGCACCGACTTTGATACCGTACAGGTAGCGCCAGCTTGAAGTATAAAGACGTAACGCGGAGCGAAGCTGAGTCTTACTGAGGCTCATTTCGCCTTCAACACGCGCGACCAGATCCTGGAAGATTCCAATCTTCAGGGGGCGAGCTTCACCTTCAGCACTAAAACACTGTGGGAAACGCTCAGCCAAAAAGGCGATAACTTCTTTGCTGCTATTCAACTTGGGTTGATTTTCCATGAAATTTCCTGATTACAACGGAGTAGCCAATAATCCGCGGGCATGAACAGGCGACATTATAATGACGCTACCGGCAAATGCCACGTTATCCGTCGCTTATCATGCTATCGAGTGAAGAATTTTTTATAATCCGTTGCGGCAAGCAGCTCCGAAAGCTGCAAAACCAGTTTGGACAGGCCTTGTTGGTCTTCCGGGGTAAAACGCCCGTAGTCGGTGCTGTCGATGTCCAGAACCCCGATGACCTCGTCATTCACCACCAGCGGGAAGACAATTTCGGAATTACTTGAGGCATCACAGGCGATGTGGCCGTCAAAGGCGTGCACATCTTCCACCCGCTGTACGTCACCGGTTGAAACCGCTGTGCCGCACACCCCTTTACCGACAGGAATGCGCACGCAAGCGATTTTGCCCTGAAACGGGCCCAGCACCAGCGTATTGGATTCAAGAAGATAGAAGCCTGCCCAGTTCACCGCCTCCAGCCGTTCGAAGAGCAGCGCGCTGGTATTGGCCAGCGTCGCCAAAAAACTTGTTTCACCTGCCATTAATGCACTGAAATCGCGATTTAAATCCGCGTAAAATTGTTCTTTGTTCATTAAATAACCATTTATTGTCTGACTCGCCTGCATAGCATACTAAAATAAGCACTAAATGCGTTGCGCCACAAGGTGTATCATTTTATGAATTACTATAGGCTAAATGAATAATTCATAACTAATTGAGAGGCGACATGCTGCATTGCTCTTCCTGGCCGACGACGAAACATGAAAATACACGCCATTAGTCAGGCTTTGCCGCAGGCACGTTATCAGCGTTGTTCCCAATGCGATACCCTTTTCTCGTTGCCCCAGGTTAAATCCACCCAGAGTGCGTACTGCCCTTGCTGCGATGCCAAAGTGCATCACGGGCGGGACTGGTCGCTGACCCGCTTAGCCGCGATGGCCGTTGCCATGCTGCTACTGATGCCGGTGGCCTTTTCCGAGCCGCTGGTGCGCATCTATTTACTGGGCGCAAAGATCGACGCCAATGTCTTCCAGGGTATCTGGCAGATGACGCACCAGGGCGACCCGATAACGGCCGCCATGGTGCTCTTTTGCGCCGTCGGCGCGCCAGCCACCCTCGTGGCGGCCATTATCTATCTTTATTTCGGCAATAAATTGGGCATGAACTTGCGTCCCGTGTTGCTGATGCTCGATAAACTCAAAGAGTGGGTAATGCTCGATATCTACCTGGTCGGCATTGGCGTGGCGTCCATCAAGGTCAAAGAGTATGCCTTTATGCAGCCAGGGGTAGGCCTTGTCGCATTTGTCGCGCTGGTGGTACTCAGTCTGATGACGATGATTCACCTGAATGTGGAGCAACTCTGGGAACGTTTCTATCCCCAGCGCCCTCCCCGTGTCTGTAACGCTCAGCTTCGCGTTTGCCTTGGCTGCGATTTCACCGGTATTCCGGACAAACGTGGACGCTGTCCGCGCTGTCATGTGCCCCTACGCAATCGCCGTCGGCACAGTTTGCAAAAATCATGGGCTGCGCTTATTGCTTCCATCGTGTTTCTTTTGCCTGCAAACCTGCTGCCAATCTCGATTATTTACGTCAATGGCTCACGTCAGGAAGATACCATCCTGTCCGGGATTATTTCTTTAGCCAGCGGTAATATTCCGGTTGCCATTGTGGTTTTCATCGCCAGTATTCTCGTCCCGTTCACCAAAGTGATTGTGATGCTTACGCTGTTACTCAGCATTCACTTCAAATGCGAGAGGGGTCTGCGAACACGTATTCTTCTGCTGCGCTTTATTACCTGGATTGGCCGCTGGTCAATGCTCGATCTCTTTGTCATTGCACTTACGATGTCATTGGTCAATCGCGATCAGCTGCTGGCATTTACTATGGGACCGGCCGCGTTTTATTTTGGCGCGGCGGTCATTTTGACTATTCTTGCAGTCGAATGGCTGGATAGCCGACTACTTTGGGACGCACATGAGTCAGGAAACGCCCGCTTCGCCGACTGAAGCGCGAATTAAAACTAAACGCCGGATCTCTCCTTTCTGGTTATTGCCGATTATCGCCTTGCTGATTGCGAGCTGGCTTATCTGGACAACGTATCAGGAGCGAGGGACCACTGCGACTATCGATTTTGTGTCGGCAGACGGCATCGTCGCCGGACGCACCCCCGTGCGCTTCCAGGGTGTGGAAGTGGGCACCGTGCAAAGCATCAGTCTGGGAAAGAACCTCAATAAAATTGAGGTCAAAGTCAGCATCAAAAGCGACATGAAAGATGCGCTGCGTGACCAAACTCAGTTCTGGCTGGTTACCCCTAGAGCTTCACTGGCCGGCGTTTCCGGCCTTGATGCGCTGGTCGGCGGTAACTACATCGGCATGATGCCGGGGAAAGGCGAACCCAAAAAACATTTCACCGCGCTGGACACCCAGCCGAAATACCGCCTGAACAACGGCGAGCTGATGATCCACCTGCACGCTCCTGACCTTGGCTCACTCAACAGCGGATCGCTGGTCTACTTCCGTAAAATTCCGGTTGGCCGAGTCTATGACTACACCATCAATCAGAACAAACAGGGCGTGACCATTGACGTACTGATTGACCGCCGCTTCGCAAACCTGGTGAAAAAAGGCAGCCGTTTCTGGAATGTCTCAGGGGTGAAAACTGACATCAGCCTCAGCGGGGCGCACGTGCAGCTTGAAAGCCTTGCCGCACTGGTCAACGGCGCCATTGCGTTCGACTCCCCGGACAAATCGGCTCAGGCGAAAGCTGACGACGAATTTGGCCTCTACGAAGACCTGGCGCACAGCCAGCGAGGCGTGCTGGTGAAACTGGATCTGCCCGACGGTGCCGGACTGAAAGCTGACTCCACGCCGCTCATGTATCAGGGGCTTGAAGTGGGGACGCTGACCAGGCTGGATCTGAATCCTGGCGGCGCGGTCACGGGGGAAATGACCGTAGACCCAGGCGTGGTTAACCTACTGCGAACTGGTACGCGAATTGAACTGCGCAGCCCGAAAGTGTCACTCAGCAACCCTAATATCAGCAGTCTGCTGACGGGTAAAACCTTCGAGCTGGTGCCCGGTGAGGGTGAGCCACAAAACCACTTTGTGATCCTGCCAAGTGACAAAACGCCGTTGCAGCAGCCTGATGTGCTTACCCTGACGCTGACCGCACCGGAGAGCTACGGCATTGACGCGGGCCAGCCCGTGATCCTCCACGGCATCCAGATAGGTCAGGTGCTGGAACGCTCGCTGAGTAAAAAAGGCGTCAGCTTCGCGGTGGCCATTGAGCCGCAATATCGTCACCTGCTACAGGGTGACAGCAAGTTTGTGGTCAACAGCCGTCTTGACGTGAAGTTAGGCATGGACGGCGTCGAGTTTCTCGGGGCCAGCGCCGGAGAGTGGCTAAGCGGCGGCATTCGCGTACTGCCGGGCGAAAAAGGAGCGATGAAATCCACCTACCCGCTTTACGCCAATCTGGAAAAGGCGGTTGAAAATAGCCTCAGCGATTTGCCAACAACAACGCTGACGCTAACCGCCGCAAGCCTGCCGGATATTCAGACGGGTTCCGTAGTGCTTTACCGCAAGTTCCAGGTGGGTGAAATCATCACCGTACGACCAAAGAGCAACAGCTTTGATATCGACGTGCATATTAAACCTGAGTTCCGTCATCTGCTGACCGCCAACAGCGTTTTCTGGGCCGAAGGCGGCGCTCGCGTTCAGCTTAACGGTAACGGGTTGACCGTGCAGGCCTCCCCGCTCTCCCGGGCGCTGAAAGGGGCAATCAGTTTTGATAATCTTAGCGGTGCTGGTGCAGGCCTGACGAAAGCAGATAAACGCGTTCTCTATGCTTCCGAAACGGCCGCCCGTGCGGTTGGTAGCCAGATAACCTTACACACCTTCGATGCGAACAAGCTCTCTGCAGGTATGCCAATTCGCTATCTGGGGATTGATATTGGCCAGCTGGAAACGATTAACCTCACCGCGTCACGCAGCGAGGTAGAAGCAAAAGCCGTTCTCTATCCAGAGTATGTTAAGACATTTGCGCGCGGTGGCACCCGGTTCTCCGTTGTCACGCCGAAGATTTCCGCGGCGGGCATCGACAATCTGGATACTATTTTGCAGCCCTACATCAACGTGGAGCCAGGCCGGGGGTCTGCTCGCCGGGACTTTGAGCTACAGGAAGCCACGATTACCGATTCGCGTTATTCCGACGGCCTGAACATCGTACTTGAAGTGCCTGAAGCAGGTTCATTAAGCATCGGCACGCCGGTTCTGTTCCGTGGTGTCGAAGTCGGTACGGTCACCGGGCTGACGCTGGGTAACTTATCCGATCGCGTCATGGTAGGTCTGCGAATCAGTAAACGCTTCCAGCATCTTGTGCGGGACAGCTCGGTGTTCTGGCTGGCTTCGGGCTACAGCCTCGATTTCGGGCTGACCGGTGGCGTAGTCAAAACGGGAACCTTCAAACAGTTCATCCGCGGCGGCGTCGCCTTCGCCACGCCGCCTGGCACGCCGCTGGCACCTAAAGCAGGGACTGGTAAACACTTCCTGCTGTTGGAAAGTGAACCAAAAGAGTGGCGTCAATGGGGCACCGCCCTGCCGCGCTAAGCAATCACTGGCCCCGGTATTGACCGGGGCCGTAGATTACTGACAAAGAAGGAAAAAGCGTGGTTTTTCCTTCTTTGTGGTAAGCAGGCGAAAATCAATGAATTGATTTTCCTTATTATTTATTCGGTGAGATCTTTTCGAATTCCATTCGGTTTGGGTTTGTCATCCGTTTGAGGCCCCGGTCAATACCGGGGCCGGTCCGCTGAGCCGCATTTTTATGCTACACTGCGCGCCTTATTTTTCTCTGGAACTCCCTTCGTGGCTCAATCTCACTCCGCTTTCCTCCCGCAGGCTTTTCTTGACGTAATACGTGATGCGCTACCGGCTAATCTCACGCTTGAAGATTTCATCGAGTACAGCCGGCGTCCGCTGCGCCGTAGCCTGCGCGTCAATACCCTGAAGATTTCGGTTGCCGATTTTCTTGCGCTGGTCGAACCGTATAACTGGCAGCTGACGCCGATTCCATGGTGTGCGGAAGGATTCTGGATTGAACGAGAGGACGAAGACAGCCTGCCTCTTGGCAGCACCGCCGAACATCTGAGCGGCATGTTTTATATTCAGGAGGCGAGTTCCATGCTGCCCGTGACGGCCCTGTTCGCCGACGGCCGTGAACCACAGCGCATTATGGATGTTGCCGCAGCCCCTGGCTCTAAGACCACACAAATCGCGGCACGGATGGGTAACCAGGGGGCGATCCTTGCTAACGAATACTCCGCCAGCCGGGTGAAAGTGCTGCATGCCAATATCAGCCGCTGCGGCATCAGCAATGTTGCCCTGACCCATTTTGATGGCCGGGTATTTGGGGCGGCGCTCCCGGAGTGCTTTGATGCCATTCTGCTGGATGCTCCCTGCTCTGGCGAAGGCGTGGTACGTAAAGATCCCGACGCGCTGCGTAACTGGACGCCAGAAAGCACTTCCGGCATCGCCAATACCCAGCGCGAGCTCATCGCCAGCGCATTTCACGCCCTCAAACCAGGCGGCACGCTGATCTACTCCACCTGTACGTTGAACCGTGAAGAGAATCAGCAAATCTGCCAGTGGCTGCTTGATGAGTGGCCGGAGGCGGTGGAAATTGAGCCTTTAAACGATCTCTTCCCGGAGGCCGATAAGGCGATTACGCCAGAAGGCTTCCTGCATGTTTTCCCGCAAATTTATGACTGCGAAGGATTTTTCGTCGCTCGCCTGCGTAAAACGGCTTCTGTCGAACCGCTTCCCGCGCCGGGTTACAAAGTGGGCAAGTTCCCGTTTGCTCCGCTGCATGGCCGCCAGGCCGCCGATGTGATCGCCTCCGCCGCGAAGGTGGGTATCCGCTGGGGCGATAATCTCAAACTGTGGCAGCGTGATAAAGAAGTCTGGCTGTTCCCTGAGGAGATTATTCCGCTGTTTGGCAAAGTCCGCTTCTCCCGCATTGGTCTGCGCCTGGCTGAACAGTACAACAAGGGATACCGCTGGCAGCACGAAGCGGTGATCTCTCTTGTCAGTGGCGATTCACCGTTGGCCTTCGCTCTGACGGAGCAGGAAGCAGACGAGTGGTATCACGGACGTGACGTTTATCCGGAGTCTTCACCGGGCAGCGATGACGTTGTGGTGACTTATCAGGGCCAACCTGTTGGTCTGGCAAAAAAAATAGGATCGCGCCTGAAAAATAGCTATCCGCGCGAGCTGGTGCGTGATGGCAAGCTGTTTGCCGGCAGCCGTTAATTTGCCTGAAAAGGAGCGCTTTTTTGTTGGCACTTTTTGCACGTTTGACTACGCTCAAGACTGGGCGATTAAACTGGTCATACCACACTAAGTGCACAAAGGAGAGCGAGATGACGAAGACAAACGTACGAATAGGCATCTTCGAGATCGACGATGCCGAACTGCAAGGCGAGCAGCAAGGGGAACGAACGTTAACCATTCCCTGTAAATCCGACCCTGACCTGTGCATGCAGCTAGATGCCTGGGATGATGAAACCAGCATTCCTGCCGTTCTCGACGGCGAACACTCCGTGCTATACCGCCAGCGTTACGATCAGCAGTCCGATGCCTGGGTCATGCGTCTTGCCTGACCCAAGATGAACCCGTCGCGCAGACGGGTTATTTCCCCCTTTCCGCCATATCCCCTACAATAGAACTAAACGGAGCGGTTAAGAGGCGCTAATGTTTGCTTTGGTTTTATTTGTTTGTTACCTGGACGGTGGCTGTGACGATATCGTGATTGACGTGTTTAATACCGAGCAGCAGTGCCTCTCGGCTATGGATGAACAGCGGATGCGTCACGGAGGGTGTTACCCGGTGGAAGAGTTTATCGACAGCTTCTGGCGTCCGGCGCAGGAGTACAGCGATCTGTAACGCTTACTGCACCTGGACCAGCGTCAGCCTGTTGCCGAATACCGCCCCGGTATCGATATAGTGCTGGTTGTGGTAGTGCGCGGCTTCTTTTAGCGGTGTATGTCCGAAATAAAACTCATCGGCCCCGGTGATGTTCTCCCCCTTCCCCTGCATATGGCGATTCAGCCGCTCGCGGCTCCACACCAGGCGATGCTTATCCACCTGCTTATTCCATGCGTAATGGGACGAAGGGTAATCCGCATGGGCAACAACCAGCGTTTTCCTCCCGGTATGCAGCTCAATAATGAGCGGCAGCTCGCTGCAATGGCGCAGCCTCTCACTCACCCTTGCCTGACATGGTTCAGATAGCCCGCGAAACCAGTCTCCTCCGTTCATCACCCACAGCATTCTGTCGCCCTGCTCTAAAGCGTCTACCGCCATCTCTTCGTGATTACCACGTACAGCTCTGAACCAGCGCTTGTCCAGCAATGCCAGGCAGCCGGGGCTGTCCGGGCCGCGATCGATAACGTCGCCCACAGAGATAATCAGATCCTGCCAGGGGTCGAAATGATGGGCCTTCAGCTGCGTGACCATTTTCGACAGGCACCCGTGCAGGTCGCCCACAATGTAGATATGCCGCCATCCGTCACCGTCGATACGCTGATACATATGGCCTCCTTCAGCCCGTACCTGATTAACAAGTATAGGCCAGAGGGTTCAACGCTATCTGGCAGGCCTGCGGACAAACATACGCACCTGTTTACCGTGGTAGCTCACAAGGTGCTGAAACCGAAAGCCCGAACTCTCAGCAAGATGGATAGAGCGATGATTATCGTCATCAATAATGCAGCAGACCGGGCCGTCAAACGCGCTGTCCGCCCACTTGAGAATAGCGGCCAGCGCTTCCTTTGCGTATCCCTTCCCGTGTACGGCAGGAATTAAAGACCAGCCGGCCTCCGGGTATTCCAGCGCGGGAGTAAGATCGCGATGGGCGTCCTGAAAGCCGAACGAGCCGATATAGCGCCCCGTCGCTTTCTCAAATATGGCCCAGTAGCCGTAACCGAATGCGTGCCAGTGGCCGATATAACGGAGCAAACGTCCCCATGTCAACTCTGCGCTTTGCGGCATACCGCTGCCGATAAACTTCACCATCTCCGGGTCGGCCCAGCAGGCGGCCAGTGCATCAAAATCACCCGGCGTTATCTGACGCAGCGTCAGCCGCTGGGTTTCTATATCTGGTGCTTCGGTGATCATTTTCATTCCCCATTTATTATTATGAGTCCTGCAAGCGTGACAGCATGCTGACCCTGCAGGCGTAGATAATCGCGCACAACAGCAGGCTGAGCAACGCGGTGGAGATAAATACCCCTGCGCCGGTCAAGGCCAGCATCACGCCGCCAATCAGCGGCCCAATCGCAATGCCAAGCGTCGTCAGCGTAGAGGCACCAGGATAGGCACCGCGATGCTGGTCATTGCCAGGCCGATAGCAATCGGTGACATATGGTAATTTTGCGTCATGATCACGGCGATAAACGGCCATGCCATGAAATAGTTAAAGCGAATGACAAGCGTAAAAAAGAGCAGCGCGTGAACGGTTGCCGGGAAGGTTTTTAACGTCTGGAACAAGCTCGCTTGCGCAAAAGTCTCGGCGACGGGTTTTGTCGTCATACATCGTCCTGTTCATTATTGTCATCAAGATGCGGGGCCGCCCTGAAAAGTAAGCGGTTAAATAGTAATAAGTTTATTCCGCCGCAGCCGCAACGATAATGTTAAAGAAATGTTTAATTCGCCAGCTTATGATTTGAACACTGTCGACGGCAGAGATTTATAGGGAAAAGTGTGATGCAGACCCCAAAGGGCGGTGATAAACACTGGAGATGCCAGCACCCCATTGCGGAATGCTGGCCGTTAGAGAGTTACAGCTTGCCGGTGAGCCGTTCGTGGAAGTCCGCGCTGCGAATATCCAGCCCAACGATCTCAACTTTGGCATCATAACGCTGGTAACGCGTTTCGATAGCGTCCAGTACCGCCACGGTTGACGCATCCCATATTTGCGCATGGGACAGATCGATAACCACCTTCTGCGGGTCATCTGCGTAGTGGAAATGTTCAAACAGATCGTTACTGCTGGCGAAGAACAGCGGCCCGGTGACCGTATAGCGGACAGACTGTCCGTCAACGGCAAGCTGACGATCCGCTCGCACGACGTGCGCAATACGGCGGGCAAAAAGCATCATGGCGAAAATCACGCCGCCTAACACGCCCATAGCCAGATTGCCGGTGTAAACGGTTACGGCGACGGTGACAATCATCACCAGCGTCTCCGGAACAGGCATGCGTCTGAGCGTCGCAGGCTTGACGCTATGCCAGTTGAGCGTTTTCACCGCCACAATCATCATAATGCCCGCCAGAACCACCATCGGGATTTTCGCCATCATATTGCTTAGTCCGGTCACCAGCAGCAGCAGAACCAGGCCGGCCGCCAGGGTCGATACTCTTGTGCGGCCCCTGCCGAGTTCAACGTTAACAATCGTCTGCCCAATCATCGCACAGCCGGCAATCCCACCGTAGAAACCAGCAAAAATGTTAGCCACGCCCAGGCCCCAGCATTCACGACGCTTGCTTGAAGGCGTATCGGTCAGCTCATCCACCAGCTTCGCGGTCAGTAAAGACTCCATCAGGCCAACGAAAGCGATGCTCAGCGCGCAGGGCCAGATGATACGCAACGTCTCCAGATTTGCGGGCACCAGCAGTTCGGTCAGCCCAGGCAGACCTGCTTTCATCGGGCCGGTATCGCCAACGGTCGGCGTGTTCCAGCCCATCGCGACACTCGCCACGGTGATGACCACAATGGCCACCAGCGGCGACGGAACGGTTTTCAGGACGCGTGGAAGTAGCAGAACAATGGCAAGGGTCGCCGCAAATAATCCCCAGACCAGCGGGTTATTTCCCCAGACGTGAGGTACCTGGGCAAAGAAAATCAGGATCCCCAGCGCGTTGACAAATCCCGTCATCACCGACAACGGAATGTAACGCATCATCCGCGCAAGGCCAGTGACGCCGAACAGAATCTGGATAAGCCCCGCCAGCACAACGGCGGGTAAAATATATCCTACGCCGTATTGATGAACCATCGGCCCGATGACTAACGCAACTGAGCCCGCCGCTGCGGTCACCATGGCCGGGCGGCCGCCTAATACCGACATCGCAAGGCAAAGCACAATGGATGCCACCAGGCTGACTTTAGGATCGACCCCGGCAATAACGGAAAAAGAGATAACTTCCGGGATCAGCGCCAGGGCGGTAATCACCCCCGCCAGGGTCTCGCGCACAAGCAGGCGCGGAGAACGTAGGACATACCTGAGGGAGTTTTCCCTGGCATGTATCTGTGTTTGAGTGATTGTCATAGATTCGTCTTTGCAGGTTTATTATTTTATGACCGCGCCGTCAGGGCGGTTGTGGCCAGGCCGGGCGTGATTGTACTGGCAGAATCATGAGGATGCTAATGAATGTAAAAAACCCCGGCGAATGCCAGGGCTCATCAGTTCGTTTTACGGCAAGGCCTTAAACAGATTTATCGACGCTGGTATTAGATCCCTGGGTCAAAATACGCACCTTATCTCCAGGATTGAAGACAAGGTTGCCATCAAGCGTCTGCACGACATCAATGGTTTGCCCATTATCAGTCTTGATAAGCAGATCAACCTTCTGAACCCCGCGTTGCTGACCCTGATGATAGCGAGAGGCAGAAGCGCCGGCGATAGCGCCAGCGGCAGTCATAGCCGTTTTACCTTTACCGTTACCAAACTGGTGTCCAACCACACCGCCCAGCGCGCCTGCAGCTACGCTACGCAGCGGATGGTAAACACCCTGCGAGCCAGCAATAATATGGCTTTGCTGTACAACGCCATACTCGACAAGGGTTTTGGTCCCGGCAAGAGTGCTATGACTCGCCAGCATGAGAAAACTGGTCGCGATAAGTACGATTTTTTTCATGATGATCATTCTCCCTTTTCTGAGAAGTCCGTGAATTTGCCAGTCAGAATTTGTCGCCTTTCAGGCAATAAAACAGGGTTTAATCTGTAACGACATTTTTTACTTCGTTCGCGGTGTTGCGAGCATCGTTTGCCGTATTTTTCACGTTCTGGGTTTTATTGTTCAGGTTGCTTTTCTTCTCATCGAGATTGGTATTGTCCCGCAACGCATCTTTAGTGACATTTTTCGGCGTGCAGTGCCCGGACACACCTACTGTCGCGTTCATCGCAGCATTACGTGCCGCTTTTTGAGCATCACAATCCGCATGGGCAGCAACAGCGGTAAAAAGGAGAATAGAGGTTAAAGCGACTTTTAATTTCATGAGGTTTTTATACGTTGAGTTATCAGACCCGCTACGTTACAAAACGTACTTTTTATCAGCAACACGGTCTTTGTAAGAAGTTTTTTTATAAATAAACACCGCTCACCCCCGCACAGGCGCAAATTCGATTAAAGCTGAGGGTTATAGCAAATCATTATTCAAACAGTATGAGCGAGAACGCATGGCTTAAAAAAGTAGCAAAAATGTTAAAAAACTGCTGGACTTCACCCTTCCCGGCGATATGATAAAAATGCTGCGGCGAGAAGCCAGGATGGCGGTAAATCGCTATGATGCAGACAAAAAAAAGACCGAATACGATTCCTATATTCGGTCCAGGGAAATGGCTCCTGGGAGAGAGCCGTGCGCTAAAAGTTGGCATTAATGCAGGCTTAGTCGCCTTGCCTATTAAGAATAGATGACCGACGCAGGTTTGCCAGTCCGGCACTTAAGTGTTCGGAAAAAAACCTTTCGTCAGGTTATTATTGCAATGAAAACAGCAATAACCGGTCATCGGCTATTGCTGTTTTTTTTGGAGTTAGCGCGGGGCGGGTTATTTACACAGCTTCTCTGCGCGGTCGATAAACGGTGCCAGGCTCATTTTTTGGCCCGGTGCACTGGGATCGTCAACCTGAATGACGCTTATCGGCTGCCCGGTTGTTTTGCCGCTTTTAACCATTTGTTCGGCTTTATCATTCAGCGGGTACTGCATCAGCGTGCTCGGATTGATAGCAAACAAGGCATGGTCTCCCCGGCAGCTCAGCATCACCTCTTCACGATTAAACGCCCACTTGTCTTTGCCTACTTCAAAACGGCTTACCGTGATGATTTGCGGGGCCGCAAGCGCCGTCCCGCTAACGGCCAGTAATAACAGCGTCAAAATGCTCTTTTTCATCAATTTCTCTCAGACCAGCTGCCGCTAAAACGGCTCCCAGGTGGCGAAGATGCTCACCGCAAGGAGAACCGCCACCGACATAATGACTTCCAGCCAGGTCAGCTGGACGAAACGAATTTGTGCTGCTTCCTGCGCCTCATTCATACGTGGCACCAGGAGATAGCGATTCACCAGCGCTATTGTCACCATTACGGCAACAAGGGCAACTTTTACCAGCAACAATTGCACATAATGGCTCTCCAGCGGTAGCGACCAGCCGAGGATCAATACCCCGTTCACGCCCCCCGTCACGAGTACTGCAGCAACGGCAAGGTGCCCGTAGCGTGAAAAGCGCATCATCGCGGTGATGGCCGCATGCCGCCAGCGGGGTTTGCGCGCCATGTGCATACACATCAACAGCGGGAGTAGTCCCCCCACCCACCATGCCGCGCTTAGCAGATGGATGGCGTGGTTGATACGCTGTACCCCACCCAGCAGCCCTTCATGCATTGCGGCATGACCTACGCCCGCCAGTAAAATCAGCTGGGATGCGGCAAGCAGCATGAGTACGCTTTGCAGCACACGGGGTTTGAGGAGGAAGACAACGACGGTCACTACGCCCAGCACTATCTGCCATATCCAGACTGAGCCGAACCGGGTGCCCAATACCGCTTCCAGAACCTGAGGGCTAACGGTATCCACCCAGCCGTTGCCCATCAATCCAGCCTGCACTGACAGCATGGCCGCCGCGCTAATAAGGGCCAGCCAGATAGCCGTGCGCCATTGTTTAGCAAGCCGCGCAACCAGAACGGGTTTAAACGTCTGGGGGGCAAGGAATACGCTGCAAATGGTGCTGCCCAGCAGCACCATTAACGAGGCGAAATGCACGAACCGCAGCGCGATAAATAGCGTCGAAAGCATCGCGCTTTATTTCACTGAAAAGTGGTAGTTCCCTTTGGTTTTGTGCCCGTCAACGGACACCACATGCCAGTCAACCTGGTAATCCCCCGGCTTCAGAGACTCTTCCAGCGGAACGATCAGCTGTTTATTGTCTTTCTCGTTACGCTTAACCGCCCCCGTTTTTACCGCAGCCTGTTCTGGTCCGGTAACGGTAACGCCACTGAAATTCGGTTCAATCCCTTCTGAGAAATCGAGCGTTAGAGCCTGAGGTGCAGCGGTGACCGCAGCATCCGCAGCGGGATACTGGTGCTTAAGGTGCGCATGCGCAATAGCAGCAGGGGATACGGAAATCACAGCAAAAAAGAGGGCTGCGGCGGTGACACGAGGGGTGATGAAAGCCATATCAACTATTCCTTTTTCTTATACCAGACCGCAAAAGGATAACCCTGGGCGCCGGGCAAGTCGAGATGAGAACAGCTATCAATGCGTGTAAAGACTTGTCATTACTTTCATCAGCAAGTACCTTCTGCCATGACCAAGAAGGAGAAGCCCATGAATTACAATCTCGCGGATTTACCCCTGGACGAAATGGACAAGGTGAATGTCGATCTCGCTGCTGCAGGCGTTGCTTTCAAAGAGCGTTATAACATGCCGGTGATTGCCGAGGTGGTCGAGCGCGAACAGCCAGAGGCTCTGCGCGCCTGGTTCCGGGAACGGCTGATTGCCCATCGTTTAGCCTCCGTTCATCTATCGCGGCTACCCTATGAGCCAAAAGTTAAGTAAAAATTAACTTGTTTAAACTTCCTTACATTACTAATGCTATGCTTTTTTCCGTTCAGTTGACCAGGAGCTAAAGCTCGCCTGTCACGGCCCGCGGATGGGCCGGCGAGGTGAATTGATTAAGGAAGAAGCGATGCCACTATGGAACGTTGCAGCAGCGCAATACGGTACCCGGCCTGGTGATTTACATGCCAATATTCTTCACCATTTAGATTTTATTTATCAGGCCGCCACAGAAAAAATCGACCTGCTGGTTTTCCCGGAGCTATCACTAACCGGGTTCCAGCCCATTCAAAACACTCCCCTCGCCCTTCACTTTACCGATGAACGTCTGGCCCCCCTTCATAGCGCATCCGTTACGCATCAAATGACGATTATCGTCGGGATATTATTAGTCTGCGAAAAGGGCATATCGGTAGGTTCCATTGGCTTCTTACCCGATGGTTCAAGAGTTTCCTGCTGTAAGCCAGGCTCTTGCACTGAAGAGGATGCCCATGAGCGAAACACCCCTTTACTGGGCAAATACAACCGTAGCGTGGCTATGGGGCATTGCGTTGCCAGCAATGAAGAGATCTGGCCGCGCACGGCAGCCGCATCAGGTGCAGATCTCTACGCAACAGGTACCTTTGTTAACGAGGCTAACTGCCAGCACGATGAGATGTATTTGCAGCGCTGGGCGCATAAATACACGATGCCGGTGCTGTTTGCGAACCATGCTTTTTCAGCAGGTCCATATCGCAGCGCCGGACGCAGCGCCTGCTGGGATGAGCGTGGGCAGCTTGTTGTGCGAGCGGATCAAGGTGAGCTGCTGGCTGTGGGTCGGCGTGATGAGAAGGGTTGGCATGGCGAGGTCATTCCTTTACGCTAGCGCTTAAACTGCAAACGTAAGCTCAAAAGGAGTCATTATGCTGCGCGTTATCGATACGGAGACCTGCGGATTGCAGGGAGGCGTAGTGGAAGTCGCGTCCGTCGATATTGAAGGCGGAAGAATTGTTAATCCGATGAGCGATTTAGTTCGTCCGGACCGCCCAATCAGCCATCAGGCCATGGCCATTCATAAAATCACCGAAGCGATGGTGGCCGATAAACCATGGATTGAAGATGTGATCCCTCGCTACCACGGCAGCCCCTATTACGTTGCGCACAACGCCAGTTTTGACCAGCGCATGCTGCCCGATATGCCCGGCGACTGGATTTGTACCGTTAAGCTCGCCCGTCGTCTTTGGCCCGGGATTAAATACAGCAATATGGCTTTGTACAAGTCACTGAAACTCGAGGTGGAGCTTCCCCCCGACCTGCATCACCACCGGGCATTGTACGACTGTTACATCACTGCCGCGCTGCTGATGCGGATTATGGATGAATCCGGCTGGACGCCGGAGCAAATGGTGACCATCACCGGACGCCCCGCGCTGGTCAGCACCATGATGTTTGGTAAATACCGCGGCCGGAAAATCGAAGAAATCGCCCAGGACGATCCGGGTTATCTGCGCTGGATGTTAAACAACATCAAGGAATTAACGCCGGATCTGCGCATGACGCTAAAACATTTCCTGGAAGCCGAATAGGCGCTACTCCCCTTCCCGCCCTGGCAATGTTCCCTGCGCCAGGGCAATCATAAAGGCATATTCCAGCGCCACACCCTCATAAGACTTGAAGCGTCCGGACTTCCCTCCGTGGCCGGAATCCATATCCGTGCAGAGCAGCAGAAGGTTGTCGTCGCGTTTGACGTCGCGCAGCCTGGCGACCCATTTCGCAGGTTCCCAGTACTGCACCTGAGAGTCATGCAGGCCGGTGGTGACCAGCATGTGCGGATACGCCTGCTCTCTGACCCCATCATAAGGGCTGTATTGCTTCATGTAGAAGTAGTACTCCTCGTTCTGCGGATTGCCCCATTCTTCAAACTCACCGGTGGTCAAAGGAATAGACTCATCCAGCATGGTCGTCACCACATCCACGAAAGGAACCTGAGCGACAACGCCGTGGAACAGCTCTGGCCGCATATTGATCGCGGCCCCCATCAGCATGCCCCCGGCGCTTCCTCCCATGCCGTACAGGAGTGCCGGGTCACCGTAACCTTTTTGCAAAAGTGCATCGCACACGTCCAGGTAGTCGTTGAAGGTGTTCATCTTTTTGAGGTATTTGCCGTCTTCATACCATTGCTGGCCCAGTTCTCCCCCGCCGCGAACGTGGGCGATAGCATAGACAAATCCCCTGTCCAGCAGGCTCAGACGACTGGCGCTGAAATCAGCATCCATGCTGCTGCCGTAGGAGCCATAGCCATAAACCAGCAGAGGATTTTTACCGTGCTGGAAATGCTGACGATGATAAACCAGTGAAACTGGCACCTGCACTCCGTCCCGCACGGTGATCCATAGGTGTTCGCTTCGGTAGTCATCGGCGTCAAAGCCCGGCACTTTCGTTTGTTTAATGACGCGACGTTCGCCGGTATTCATATCCAGCTCAAAAAGCGTGTCCGGCGTGGTCATTGACGAGTAGCCATAGCGCAGCCGCGAAGACTCCGGTTCCGGGTTATAGCCAAGCCAGGTGACATAGGCGGGATCGTCGAAGGCGATACCCGTGACTTCCCGTGTTTTACGGTTAATTTGCCGCAGGCTGGTCAACCCGTACTGACGCTCCTCCACCACCAGCCAGTCGGTAAAGAGCGTGAAGCCTTCCAGCATGATGTTCTCACGCGGCGGAATGAGGCCTTCCCACTGCTTCTCATCCCGCACCTTACTGCGATAAAGCCCAAAGTTTTTACCCTCCCGGTTGGAGCGCAAATAGAAGTTATGCTGGTAATGGTCGAGCGTATACTCGTGATCTTTACGGCGAGGCAGGAAGCACAGCGGCTCCGCATCCACCAGTTCGGCATCCAGCAGCAGCACTTCGCTCGTTGTGGCGCTCCCCAGGTGGATGAGGATATAGCGGCGGGAGGTCGTGATGTGCACGCTGACGTAAAACGTCTCGTCTTTCTCTTCGTAGACCAGCCGGTCATCCGTCGTCGGGTGCCCGACGGTATGCTGCCAGACCTGATAGGGCAGCAGCGTTTTGGGGTGTTTACGAACGTAGTAAAGCGTGGCGGAGTCATTGGCCCAGACAAAACTCGGTGTGACGTTGGTCAGCACTTCGGGATACCAGTTCCCGGTTTCCAGATTACGAAAGCGTAAGCCGTACTGGCGGCGCGACAGATAATCTTCCGCCAGCGCCATGATCGTATTGTCCAGCGTAATGGCCATGCCGCCCATGGTGTAGAATTCGCTGTGGGCGGCACGCCGGTTGGCATCGAGCAGGGTTTCCCACTCATCCCACTCCTCGCGCATGACCGATTGCCGCTGATAGATGGCATACTCATTGCCCGTCTCATAGACGTGCCGGTAGCGGTAGCCGTTATGGGTGTAGGGAGCCGAGACATCATGCTGAGGAATACGGTCGACCATCTCTTTTAACAGGCGCTCCTGGAGCGCCTGCTGCGAGGTCATAATCCGTCGCCCGTAATCGTTCTCCTGATGTAAATAATCAAGCACGTCCGGGTTGTCGCGGTCGTCATCGCGCAGCCAATAATAGTTGTCGATGCGGGTGTCGCCATGCAGCTGCATGGTATGAGGGATCTTTTGCGCTTTAGGTGGCATGTCATTATTCATTTTGAGTTAACACCCTGTAAGGGTGGCAAATTCAGACAGGCTTGCAAGCGAAACGAGAGATTTTGAGGAAAAAGCCGGGGTTAACCCGGCAGGCTTAACTTCTGCTGTTTGATGTCCTGCTCGATGCCGTCACGCACGTCCTGCGGGATTTTCAGCTCGTCGCCTAGCGCGCTGAGATAGCTGCGCTCCATGAAATGATCGACGTCGATTGCCGCACAGCTCAGGAAATAAAGCTCCAGGGCTTCTTCTTCGTTTTTCACGTCCGCGGCCAGACGTTTAGGATCCAGCGGCTGGTCGATGGCTTCCTGTATGAGCGCACGCCCCGGCCCTTCGATATTGGCATCCCGCAGCTGTTGTTCGATGACCTGCCGCTCTTTGTCATCAATGTGTCCGTCGCTTTTGGCGGCAAACACCAGCGCCATCACCAGACGGCGGGTGCGGACATCCACCGGTGATTGTTGCTGGCCAAACTGCGGCTCGTCCTGATGCGTCTGGCGCACGCGATCTTTGTATTTGTTCCACAGCACGCTGCCTGCAACTGCCCCGCCACCAACCAGCAGAGCGCTGGTACCATATTTAGTGAGTAACTTACGGGAGGATTTGCTCGCCAGCAGCAGCCCGGCAAGACCACCCAGCGCGCCCGGCACCAGCAGCTTGCTTAGCCCCTGCTCGTTGCCGCCGGCACCGTTAGAGGATGGAGATGCCTGGCCGGTCAGGCCGGTTTGTCCAAGCATTGACTGAATCTGTTGTAACCAATTACTCATGAGAGGCACCCTTAATCTGTGGCTTAACCCATTGAGAGTAAGCGAAGGGGTGTCAAGAACTGTCTGATAAGACTAAAGATGAGAAAATAGTCGCGCCGGGAGGCCCGGCGCAGAGGGTCACGACTGGTAGTCAGCTGTGCCTTTTTTACAGTCAACCACCACCGTGTAGTGAATATCCGTATTCATACCGCGAACGGTGAGCGGAATTTTCCAGCTGTCATCTTTGCCGGTGATTTCTTTGCTGTTGATCCAGATAACCGGATCGGCCTGACCAAGCTTTTTTTGATCGTCAGGCCAGCTCACAATCCGGTTTTGCTGGTAATCACCTTTGATGACGGCGGCAATACCGTCGGCGTCCAGTCCTTCGCAGGGGGCGATGTTGACTTGATGCGGATCTTTGGCCAAAGCGGCAAAGCTGCTCAGGCAAAGAGCCATACACAGCGCAATTCCAGTTTTATTCATGACGTTCTCCTGATGCACATTGCACAGCAAAAGCCTGGTACAAAACCGTTATTGCGCAAGCGTGTGTGATGACTTAAGCGGCTTTCGTCCGTTTCCGAACGGGATGCTCTGTGACGTTATCGACTTCCAGGGCGACCGCGCTGTGTTCAGCCTCTTCCGTCTCTTCCGCGACCTCAGCTGACACGACAGCTTCGGTTTCCGGCAACCTGCCGCTTTTCAGCACGCTGGAAAGCACGTCTTTATTCTCTGCCAACCACATGGCCAGCACGTCGCTCTGCCCGTCTTCGAAGCTTACCGGGCTGTGCTGCAGCCAGTCGCCCAGCACTTCAGCCAGGTCGAGCATTTTGTCATACGCATCGGCATCTTTTTTACTGGCGAAAGCCATCTTTTCTAGCCCCTCTCGCACTACCACATATTTAATTTCAACCGCCATTTTGCAGCTCCGTTTAACTGTTTATTTATACAGTATAGATGTATTACCCAGACTCCGCAAGCGGGAAAGGCGCTGCGTGCGCAAACGTTTTCGTATATACTGCGGCCGTTTATTTTATCACAACGGGTAAGCAGATTATGTCAATGTTGGGAACGGCCCTGCGTCCAGCGGCCACGCGGGTTATGCTGTTAGGTTCTGGTGAACTGGGTAAAGAAGTGGCGATTGAATGCCAGCGTTTAGGGCTGGAAGTCATCGCCGTCGACCGCTATGCCGATGCGCCCGCCATGCAGGTGGCTCATCGCAGTCACGTTATCAATATGCTCGACGCCGCTCAGCTCAACGCGCTGGTGCTTGCCGAGAAGCCCGATTTTATCGTTCCTGAAATTGAAGCCATCGCCACCGACATGCTGATTGAACTTGAGCAACTGGGTCAGCACGTTGTGCCCTGTGCTCGCGCCACAAAGTTGACCATGAACCGCGAAGGCATTCGCCGCCTGGCCGCCGAAGAGCTTGCGCTGCCGACCTCCCGCTACCGTTTTGCCGATACCGAAGCAGATTTTCTGCACGCCGTTGAGGAAATTGGCCTGCCGTGCATCATCAAACCGGTGATGAGTTCCTCCGGCAAAGGCCAGAGCTTTGTGAAAACTCGCGAGCAGCTTGCCAAGGCCTGGGAATACGCCCAACAGGGCGGTCGAGCCGGAAAAGGTAAAGTTATCGTTGAAGGCGTGGTGAATTTCGATTTTGAAATCACCCTGCTGACCATTAACGCTGTCGACGGCGTCCATTTCTGCGCGCCGATTGGCCATCGTCAGGAAGACGGCGATTATCGCGAATCCTGGCAGCCGCAGCAGATGAGCGATACCGCACTTGCCCGCGCGCAGGAAATTGCCGAAAAAGTCGTCGTTTCGCTGGGTGGCTATGGCCTGTTTGGCGTGGAGCTGTTTGTGTGTGGTGACGAAGTGATTTTCAGCGAAGTCTCCCCTCGCCCGCATGATACCGGCATGGTGACGCTTATCTCGCAGGATCTCTCTGAGTTTGCCCTGCACGTTCGCGCTTTCCTCGGTCTGCCGATTGGCGAAATCCGCCAGTACGGCCCGGCGGCTTCCGCCGTGATTCTCCCGGAGCTGGACAGCAATAACGTGCAGTTCGGCAACGTTGCAGCCGCGCTGGGCGCAGGTTTGCAGGTTCGCCTGTTTGGCAAGCCGGAGATTAACGGTAAACGCAGGATGGGCGTGGCCCTGGCAATGGGCAGCAGCGTGGATAATGCGGTCGGGCGCGCAATAACATCTGCGGCAGCGATAAAAGTCGAAGGATAAACAAACTATCCCTCCCCGCAAGGAGAGGGATATTCTTCAGCGGGTTCGGATTACGCTTTCGCGCCTTCCACCGCTTCGCGGGCAAGCTTAGTGATGCGGTCGTAATCACCCGCTTCCAGCGCGTCCGCAGGGACCAGCCATGAACCACCGAGACACAGCACGCTTTTCAGCGCCAGGTAATCACGGTAGTTAGCGGGCGAGATGCCGCCGGTCGGGCAGAAACGCACATTAGCAAAGGGGCCTGCGATAGCCTGCAGCGCTTTGGTGCCGCCGTTCGCTTCCGCCGGGAAGAATTTGAACTCTTTCAGGCCGTAATCCATGCCCAGCATCAGCTCGGATACAGTGCTGATACCGGGGATCAGCGGAATGGTGCCTTCGGTTGCCGCTTTCAGCAGCGGCTCGGTCAGGCCAGGGCTGATAGCGAACTGCGCCCCAGCTTCGGTCACTTCGGCCAGCTGCTTAGCGTTCAGCACGGTGCCCGCACCGATAATCGCTTCCGGCACTTCTTTGGCAATCGCGCGGATAGCATCCATCGCGCACGGCGTACGCAGGGTCACTTCCAGCACGCGCACACCGCCGGCTACCAGCGCTTTCGCCATTGGCACAGCGTGTTCCAGCTTGTTCAGTACGATAACAGGAACGACCGGACCCGTTTTCAGGATCTGTTCCGCGGTTGTTTTCCAGTTTTTCATCAGAGAGCCTCTTAAGCCAACTTTATCATTTCGTTACCGCTGCGGCACCCGCCGCAACGGTCCTTAAAATTTAATGCAGGTTGCGCCCTGCTCCGCGCCGGACAGCTGCTCACGCAGCGCGCCGAACAACTCGCGGCCGGTGCCCACGCGTTCAGCGCTCAAATCAGGATGGAACGCCGTACGTTTTGCCAGCTCTGCTTCATTCACCAGCAGCGTCAGTTCACCCGTCTGCCCGTTCACGCGGATCATATCGCCTTCCTGAACCTTCGCCAGCAGGCCGCCGTCGTAGGCTTCCGGGGTAACATGGATAGCGGACGGCACTTTGCCAGATGCGCCAGAAAGTCGCCCGTCGGTGACCAATGCAATTTTGAAACAGCGGTCCAATAATACCCCAAGTGGCGGCATAAGTTTATGTAATTCTGGCATACCGTTCGCTTTTGGTCCCTGATGGCGCACCACCACTACGCAGTCTCTATCCAGCAGTCCGGCTTCGAAAGCGGGCAGCACGTCGTGCTGGCTTTCGAAAATAACCGCCGGAGCCTCGATGACCTGGTTCTCTACCGGTACGGCTGAAGTTTTCATTACCGCGCGCCCCAGATTACCGCTAAGCACTTTTGTCCCACCGTGTTTCGAGAATGGTTTGTCGAAGGTAGCGATAACGTCATTATCCAGCGCGCTCAGCGCCCCTTCTCGCCAGGCGAGCTGGCCGTTATCCAGCCATGGTTCCATGGTGTAGTGGTGCAGACCGAAACCAGCTACGGTATTCACATCTTCGTGCAGCAAACCACCTTTCAACAGCTCGCGGATAAGCACGGGCACGCCGCCTGCCGCCTGGAAGTGGTTGATGTCCGCCGGGCCGTTTGGATACAGGCGAGCCAGCAACGGCACGACATCAGACAGATCGGAGAAGTCATTCCAGTTGATGATAATGCCCGCGGCGCGAGCCATGGCAACGAGGTGCATCGTGTGGTTGGTGGAGCCGCCGGTTGCCAGCAGTGCAACGATGCCGTTCACCACAACCTTTTCGTCAATCATCTTGCCCAACGGCATCCATTCGTTGCCGTTGCCGGTAAGACGCGTAACCTGGCGCGCCGCCGCTGCGGTCAATTCCTGACGCAGCGGTGCATCAGGATGAACGAACGAAGAGCCGGGCAGCTGCATCCCCATAAACTCGACAACCATCTGGTTGGTATTCGCGGTGCCATAGAAAGTACAGGTGCCTGGTGCATGATAGGACGCAGCTTCCGATTCCAGCAGCGCGTTGCGATCCAGTTTGCCCTCCGCATAGAGCTGACGAATACGGACTTTCTCTTTATTGGCCAGGCCGCTCACCATCGGCCCTGAGGGAACAAACACCGCAGGCAGATGACCGAACGACAATGCCGCCATGGTCAAACCCGGGACAATTTTGTCGCACACGCCAAGATACAACGCGCCGTCGAACATATTATGGGACAGGCCGATAGCAGCAGACATGGCGATAACTTCGCGGCTCAGCAGTGACAGCTCCATACCGTCCTGTCCCTGAGTGACACCGTCGCACATTGCCGGAACGCCGCCCGCGACCTGGCCTACCGCGCCAACGGAATGCAGGGCTTTACGGATCTGCTCAGGGTAGTCCTCGTACGGCTGATGTGCGGAGAGCATGTCGTTATAGGAGGTGACAATCGCGATATTGTTACGCAACATGCTTTTCAATGCTGCCTTGTCTTCTGGCTGGCAGGCTGCAAAACCGTGGGCCAGGTTACCGCACGCCAGCTCGGAGCGATGCACGGTATTGCTCTTCGCTTTTTCGATGCGGGCCAGATAAGCGCTACGGGTCGCTGTCGAGCGTTCAACGATGCGCTGTGTTACGCGTAACAAATTCGGATTCATAGAGGTACCTCATAAAGTGGCTGCCGTCGCAGTATGCACGGAGGAGTTTGATGGCCATGGTTTTTATATTCCGACCGCCAGTCCCGGTGCTCTTAGGGCAAAATCGCTTCAGCTAGTGTAAATAAAAAAGCCCTGCTGGTGAATCCAGTCAGGGCCATTAATTACAAAAAACGCGACCACGTATGAGTGAGATCATGTTACCGGTAAAACAAACCGCCTTTGCGGCCGATTTTTACCGTATTGATTACTCGAACTCGTTCCAGGAGTGACCGTCACGGGTAATCATCGCGACGGAAGCCACCGGCCCCCACGTCCCCGCCTGGTATGGCTTAGGCGCGTCGTTATCCGCAGCCCAGGCTTCGGTGATGGAGTCCACCCACTTCCATGCCTCTTCCACTTCGTCGCGGCGGACGAACAGCGCCTGGATACCGCGCATGGTTTCCAGCAGCAGGCGCTCGTAAGCGTCTGCCAGGTGCGATTCGTTAAAGGTTTCTGAATAGCTCAGATCCAGTTTGGTGGTCTGCAGATTGTGTTTATGCTCCAGACCCGGAACTTTATTGAGGATCTGGATATCCACGCCTTCATCCGGCTGTAAACGAATCGTCAGCTTGTTCTGCGGCAGATCCTGCCAGGAGTCCTTGAACAGGTTCAGCGCAGGGTTTTTAAAGTAAACCACAACCTCTGAACACTTGGTCGGCAGACGCTTACCGGTACGCAGATAGAACGGCACGCCCGCCCAGCGCCAGTTGTCGATATCCACACGGATGGCGACAAATGTCTCTGTGCAGCTGGCTTTATTCGCCCCCTCTTCCTCCAGGTAGCCCGGCACTTTTTTGCCCTGAGCAAAGCCTGCCGTGTACTGGCCGCGCACGGTTTTTTCACGCACGTTGCTGCGGTCAATGCGACGCAGGGACTGCAGGACCTTCACTTTCTCATCGCGGATATGATCGGCAGTGAGGTCAGAAGGGGGAGACATGGCAATCATGCACAGGATTTGCAGAAGGTGGTTCTGGATCATATCGCGCATCTGTCCGGCCTGGTCAAAGTAACCCCAGCGCCCTTCGATACCCACCTCTTCGGCGACGGTGATTTCCACGTGATCGATGGTTTTGTTATCCCAGTTGTTGGCAAACAGGGAGTTAGCAAAACGCAGCGCCAGCAGGTTAAGGACCGTCTCTTTACCTAAATAGTGGTCGATGCGGTAGACCTGGCACTCTTCAAAGTACTCGCCAACCTGGTCATTGATTTCCTGAGAGGTGGCAAGAGAGGTGCCCAGCGGTTTTTCCATCACTACGCGTGCTGGCTTGGCGTTCAGCTTCGCTTTGCCCAGCCCCTTACAGATGGCGCCGAAAGTGCTCGGCGGCATGGCAAAATAGTTGATCGTGACGCGATTCTGCTGATCGAGCATTTTACCCAGCTTGCTGAAGGCGGCAGTATCATTGACGTCCAGGTTGCAGAAATCGAGACGGCTGCTGAGCTTGTCCCACAGACTTTCATCGATCTTCTCTTTCATGAACGTTTCGAGCGCTTCACGTACCACTTTGGTGTACGCCTCTTTGCTCCAGTCTGCACGGCCAACACCCAGAATGCGGGTATCTGCATGGATCTGACCAGCTTTTTCCAGCTGATACAGGGATGGCAGCAGTTTTCGACGCGCAAGGTCGCCTTTTGCACCGAAAATCACCAGGTCGCATGCCTGTGCTGTCTGCGTTACCGCCATGTTGTTCTCCTCGTTTCGGGTACCTGGTACCAGGTCACTCTTGTAATTAAATTACAAAGCAATGTAGCGCTTTTTAATTGTTATCTAAACCATCCCAGGTTGTCCGATTGTGCTCAGGCGGAAATCCCCCCAACTGACACCGCTCAGCGCGGACTTAACTGAAATTTTATGACGCTTATTTGTTCATTTTCATCATGTCTAAAGTTAGAGGTCGATCATGTAATGAAAAAAAACAACAATCTCAATTCGATTTACCTGCCCTTAAGGGGTAAGGCGGGCGTATATTCTTGCTAAAACCTGTCGCGATTTCTCCACTGACTGAAATCGATAAAATCCATGGGCGCCTGTCATATGAATATGCTGGAAAAAATCCAGACACAACTGGAACACCTTAGCAAATCAGAGCGTAAAGTAGCAGAAGTGATTCTCGCTACGCCGCAGGAAGCCATTCATTCAAGCATCGCTACCCTCGCCCGCCATGCTGACGTCAGCGAACCCACGGTCAACCGTTTTTGCCGTCGCCTGGAAACCAAGGGCTTCCCGGATTTTAAATTACATCTGGCACAAAGTCTGGCGAATGGAACGCCTTATGTAAACCGGAATGTTGACGAGGATGACAATGTTGATTCCTACACCGGTAAAATCTTCGAATCCGCGATGGCCAGTCTGGACCAGGTCAGACAGTCTCTGGATATTGCCGCGGTTAATCGCGCGGTGGATTTACTGACCCAGGCAAAAAAAATCGCGTTCTTTGGGCTGGGCGCATCCGCGGCTGTCGCTCATGACGCCATGAATAAATTTTTCCGCTTTAACGTGCCGGTGTTTTATTCCGACGACGTTGTCATGCAGCGAATGAGCTGCATGAACTGCAGCGCGGAGGATGTGATTGTCCTTATCTCCCACACCGGACGGACGAAAAATCTGGTCGAACTGGCGAGACTGGCCCGTGAAAATGATGCCATGGTGCTGGCGATTACCTCTGAGGGCTCCCCGCTGGCCCATGAGGCGACGCTGGCCCTCCTACTTGATGTCCCGGAAGATACGGATGTCTATATGCCGATGGTGTCGCGCCTGGCGCAGCTAACGGTTATTGATGTGCTGGCGACGGGCTTCACGCTGCGCCGTGGCGCAAAATTCAGAGATAACTTGAAGCGAGTCAAAGAAGCGCTCAAGGAATCGCGTTTTGATAAAGAGGCTCTCGTCCCCGACGATAATCTGCAGACATAAAGATTTTATAACAAAGCTGTAACTTTTCAGGTCATTCGGTTAAGTTGTCTTTTCGCGCTTTTTGGCGCCCCCCGACATACCGAGTTTTTTGTTCACGCAACACCAAAGTTGTTTCAGTCAACGGAGTAATACATGTCCAGACGGCTACGCAGAACCAAAATCGTTACCACCTTAGGCCCAGCAACAGACCGCGACAATAATCTGGAAAAGATTATCGCCGCCGGTGCCAACGTGGTACGCATGAACTTCTCCCACGGCTCAGCTGAAGATCATCAGCTGCGGGCGGATAAAGTTCGTGAAATTGCCGCAAAACTGGGTCGTCATGTCGCTATTCTGGGCGATTTGCAGGGTCCAAAAATTCGTGTCTCCACCTTCAAAGAAGGCAAAGTCTTCCTCAATATTGGCGACAAGTTCCTGCTCGATGCCAACCTGGGTAAAGGTGAAGGCGATAAAGAACGCGTTGGCATCGACTATAAAGGTCTGCCCGCCGACGTGGTCACCGGTGACATCCTGCTGCTGGATGATGGCCGCGTGCAGTTAAAAGTGCTGGAAGTTCAGGGCATGAAAGTGTTTACCGAAGTGACCGTCGGTGGCCCGCTTTCCAACAATAAAGGCATCAACAAACTCGGTGGTGGCCTCTCCGCAGAAGCGCTGACCGAAAAAGACAAAGCCGATATCCTGACCGCAGCAAAAATTGGCGTCGACTATCTGGCCGTCTCCTTCCCACGCTGTGGTGAAGACCTGAACTATGCTCGTCGTCTGGCGCGTGACGCAGGCTGCGATGCAAAAATTGTCGCAAAAGTAGAGCGTGCGGAAGCCGTCTGCGACGAAGCGGCGATGGACGATGTGATTCTGGCCTCTGACGTTGTCATGGTGGCCCGCGGTGATCTGGGCGTTGAGATTGGCGACCCTGAGCTGGTTGGCATTCAGAAAACACTTATCCGCCGCGCGCGTAAGCTCAACCGTGCGGTGATCACCGCGACCCAGATGATGGAGTCGATGATCACTAACCCAATGCCAACCCGTGCAGAAGTTATGGACGTGGCGAACGCCGTGCTGGACGGCACCGATGCGGTAATGCTGTCAGCGGAAACCGCTGCGGGCCAGTACCCGGCTGAAACCGTGGCCGCCATGGCTCGCGTTTGCCTGGGTGCGGAAAAAATCCCAAGTATCAACGTTTCCAAACACCGTCTGGACGTGCAGTTCGACAACGTTGAGGAAGCGATAGCCATGTCGGCGATGTACGCGGCAAACCACCTTAAAGGGGTTACCGCCATCATCACAATGACCGAATCTGGGCGCACCGCACTGATGACCTCCCGTATCAGCTCCGGCCTGCCAATTTTCGCTATGTCCCGCCATGAGCGCACGCTGAACCTGACTTCGCTGTATCGTGGCGTCACGCCGGTACATTTTGACAGCGCAAGCGACGGCGTTGCCGCAGCCAGCGACGCGGTGAACCTGCTGCGTGATAAAGGCTATCTGATGTCCGGCGATCTGGTTATTGTTACCCAGGGTGACGTCATGAGCACCATCGGCACCACCAATACCACGCGTATTCTTTGCGTCGAGTAACGAATTGTGTCGCAAAAAAAGGGGCCTTTCGGCCCCTTTCTTATTTCTGGTTTTGTAGGGTGGATAAGCGAAGCGCCATCCACCATTAATAGCTGCCGTGTCGGATGACGCTACGCTTATCCGACCTACAAGAGATGTTTGTCATCCATTTAGGGTGCTTCCGGCCCCTTTCTTATTTCTGGTTTTGTAGGGTGGATAAGCGAAAGCGCTATCCACCATCGATAGCTGCTGTGTCGGATGACTCTACGCTTATCCGATCTACAAGAGATGTTTGTCATCCATTTAGAGAGCTTTCGGCCCCGTTTCTTATTTCTTAGGGTAGAGCTCTTGACGCTTATAGGGTTGAATCTCACCCTCTTTCCGCGTCTTCAGCAGCTTCAGTATCCAGGTGTACTGTTCCGGATTCGGGCGGACAAAAATTTCCACCTCCTCGTTCATCCGGCGCGCTATACGGTTGTCGTCAGCGTCTGCTAAATCATCCATTGGCGGGCGGATAAAGATATCCAGCCGATGCGTTTTGCTGTTATAGACCGGGAAGAGCGGGACAACGCGCGCGCGACAGACCTTCATCAGGCGGCCAATAGCGGGCAGCGTCGCTTTATAGGTCGCAAAGAAATCCACGAACTCGCTGTGTTCCGCACCATGATCCTGGTCCGGGAGATAGTAGCCCCAGTAACCCTGACGCACTGAACTGATAAACGGTTTGATGCCGTCGTTACGGGCGTGCAGCCGGCCACCAAAGCGGCGGCGAACGGTGTTCCACACATAATCAAAAAGGGGGTTGCCCTGATTATGGAACATTGCCGCCATTTTCTGCCCTTCAGAGGCCAGCAGCATGGCAGGAATATCCACGCCCCAGCCGTGCGGCACCAGGAAGATCACATTCTCCCCGTTGGCCTTCAGCTCATCGATAATCTCTTTGCCGTGCCAGTCCACACGCTGCATGACTTTTTTCGGGTCGCGCAGCCCCAGCTCGGCCATCATCACCATCGCCTGAGGGGCGGTGGCAAACATGTCGTCAATAAGCGCTTCGCGTTCCGCTTCCGACATGTCAGGGAAGCAATAAAGCAAATTGATCTGTGCGCGGCGGCGCGCGCTTTTACCAAAGCGGCCGGCAATTCGCCCTGCTTTGCCCAGTAACGGGTCACGCAACGAAGGAGGCAGCAGCGCAAGCCCTGCAAAAGCACCGACGCCAAGCCAGGCTCCCCAGAAGCGCGGGTGCCAGAATGCTTTCTGAAACTCAGGAATGAATTCGCTGTGACTTTTTTTTGCTTTTTCCATGCAGATTCTCAGTACGCATCAAATCATTGATGTATGAATGTAGAAGTAGTTTAGCGGTGCAAGTGCCGCCAGACAAAAGAAAAAGCCGGTTACGCTGAACCGGCTTTCATATTATGCAAATCGAGAAGGGTTAATCGAAACGCAGCTGCGGGGTCACTTCGCGTACCTGAGCCAGGTACTCACGACGATCTTTACCCGTTAACCCTTCTGTACGTGGCAGCTTCGCCGTCAGCGGATTAACCGCCTGCTTATTGATCCACACTTCATAGTGCAGATGCGGGCCAGTAGAACGACCTGTGTTGCCAGAAAGCGCGACACGGTCACCGCGCTTCACCTTCTGACCGGGTTTCACCAGCAGCTTTTTGAGGTGCATATAGCGAGTGGTGTAAGTACGGCCATGGCGGATTGCTACGAAATAACCTGCCGCTCCGCTACGTTTCGCGACGACCACCTCACCATCGCCCACGGCCAGTACAGGTGTACCCTGCGGCATGGCAAAATCGACACCCTTATGCGGCGCTATACGTCCGGTTACCGGGTTTAGACGACGCGGGTTGAAGTTAGAGGAGATACGGAACTGCTTCACGGTAGGGAAACGCATAAAGCCTTTCGCAAGCCCTGAGCCGCTGCGGTCGTAGAATTTACCGTCTTCCGCGCGGATAGCGTAATAATCTTTGCCGCTGCTGCGCAGGCGTACACCCATCAGCTGGCTTTGCTCACGTTTACCGTCCAGCATTTCGCGGGACATCAGAACGGAGAACTCATCGCCTTTTTTCAGCTTGCGGAAATCCATCTGCCACTGCATGGCTTTAATGACAGAGCTGATTTCAGCGCTGGTCAGGCCCGCATTTTTCGCACTGCTGACAAAGCTGCCGCCAACGGTGCCTTTCAGCACGCTGTTCACCCAGTCGCCCTGCTGCATTTCGCTGCTGAACTTGAAGGTATTGCCGGAACGGTCGTAGGTACGAGTTTCACGACGTGACATTTCCCAGGTCAGACGCTGTAGCTGGCCTTCGTCGGTCAATGTCCAGGAGATTTGCTGGCCGATTTTCAGGTTACGCAGGTCTTTATCAACCGCTGCAAGCTGGCTGATTTCGCCCATGTCGATACCATACTGATTCAGAATGCTGCTCAGCGTATCGCCCGTTGAAACGACGTACTCATGCACGCCAGCTTCACCGGCGGTTTTGTCATCCAGTTCATCCTGTGGGATGGCGTCATCGTCACCATCAGGCGTGGCCTGATCGATAGGCTCACTGGCCTCCGGCAGCAGTGAATGAATCTCACTTTTTTTCAGCTCGATGGTTTTAATGACGGGACTGGCTTCGTGGTGGTAGACATAGGGCCGCCAGACGGCGACCGCTAAAGTAAGAACTGTAAGCGACCCCAGCATAACGCGATGGGGTCGGGACAGATTATCAAACGCCAGAGCGACAGAGCGGGCTATCTGTTGCACGTATTCACTTCCTCGTTAATCTCCTTTCAGGCAGCTCGCATACTGGTTCGCAAGGCCGGTCAAAAACTGCATGTAGCTGTCTTTGCCAGGCGCGACCTCGATTCCCAGAGGATCTAACGTGCCGGAGCGAACGCTGGTACCTCTGGCTACGGCATGGATGACCGCTGGCCTGAACTGTGGCTCAGCAAAAACGCAGACCGCTTTGTGCTCAACCAACTGTGTTCTGATCTCATGTAAACGCTGCGCACCAGGCTGGATTTCAGGGTTAACGGTAAAATGGCCTGACGGCGTCAATCCGTAATGTTTTTCAAAGTAGCCATAGGCGTCGTGAAAAACGAAATACCCTTTACCTTTCAGCGGTGCGAGCACGGTACCAACCTGCTTGTCGGTGCGGGATAAAGCGGACTCGAAATGCTGCAGGTTGGCGTCTAATTGGGCTTTCTTCGCGGGGATAAGTTCCACTAATTTATCGTGGATTGCAACCGCCGACAGGCGCGCTATCTCAGGGCTAAGCCAAATATGCATGTTGTATTCACCATGATGGTGATCGTCGTCACGTTTTTGCTCCGAAGCGTCATGGCCACCGTGGTCGTGGTCATCCTCATCGCTGCCTTTCATGAGCAGCGGTTTCACGCCATTGAGCATGGCCAGCGTCAGCTGCTTCTGTGCCGGTAACTGGCCGACAGACTTTTGCATAAAGGCCTCCATTTCAGGCCCTACCCAGACAACTAAGTCCGCGCCCTGTAAGCGTTTTACATCCGAAGGACGCAGTGAATAATCATGCTCAGATGCGCCATCAGGAAGCAAAACCTCGGTAGGCGTCACGCCGTCAGCAATAGCTGAAGCGATAAAGCCCAGTGGTTTAATAGAAGCCACGACCGCCGCCTGGGCGGGTAAGATTGCCATGCCCCAGAGCGCAGCAGAAAGTCCAGCGAAAAGAAATATTTTTTTATGTAACATAATGCGACTTATCATCGTAGTGGTTGCGAGGAGTGTGATATTATAACATTCGCTAACTTCTGCAACCCCTGAAATTGCCATGACAAATTTAGTCTCACTGGAAAATATCTCCGTTTCGTTCGGGCAGCGCCGCGTGCTGTCTGATATTTCGCTGGACCTGAAACCAGGCCGCATCCTCACCCTGCTGGGCCCTAACGGCGCAGGGAAATCTACGCTCGTTCGCGTGGTGCTGGGTCTGGTAGCTCCTGATGAAGGGGTGATCAAGCGGGACCGCGATCTGCGTATCGGCTACGTACCGCAAAAGCTACATCTCGACGCTACGCTGCCGCTAACGGTCAACCGTTTTATGCGGCTGCGTCCGGGCGTGAAGAAAAGCGATATTTTGCCCGCGCTGAAACGCGTGCAGGCGGCACATCTGGTTGATGCTCCGATGCAAAAGCTCTCCGGCGGTGAAAACCAGCGCGTCCTGCTGGCCCGCGCGTTGCTGAACAGCCCGCAGCTGCTGGTGCTGGATGAGCCGACCCAGGGCGTTGACGTCAACGGCCAGCTGGCGTTGTATAACCTGATTGACCAGCTTCGCCATGAGTTGGACTGCGCCGTGCTGATGGTCTCGCACGATTTACATCTGGTGATGGCAAAAACGGACGATGTGCTGTGCCTCAACCATCATATCTGCTGTTCCGGCACGCCTGAAGTTGTCTCTATGCACCCTGAGTTTATCTCGATGTTTGGCCAGCGCGGTGCCGAACAGCTGGGGATATATCGCCACCACCATAACCACCGTCACGATCTAACCGGACGCATTATTCTGCGCAGAGGGAATGGCCAGCCATGATTGAACTGTTATTACCCGGCTGGCTTGCCGGCATGCTGCTTGCCTGTGCGGCAGGCCCCTTAGGCTCGTTCGTCGTCTGGCGTCGTATGTCCTATTTTGGCGATACCCTCTCCCATGCCTCGCTGCTCGGCGTGGCATTTGGCCTGTTGCTGAACGTCAACCCTTTCTATGCGGTCATCGCGGTGACGCTGCTGCTGGCAATCGGACTGGTATGGCTGGAGAAGCGCCCTCACCTTGCGATTGATACGCTGCTGGGAATTATGGCGCACAGTGCGCTGTCGCTGGGTCTGGTGGTCGTTAGCCTGATGAAGAACGTGCGTGTCGATCTGATGGCGTACCTGTTTGGCGACCTGCTGTCGGTCACCATGCCGGATCTGATTTCCATAGGCCTTGGCGTGGTGGTTGTGGTGGGCGTGCTGCTCTGGCAGTGGCGTAATTTATTGTCGATGACCATCAGCCAGGATCTGGCCCACGTTGACGGCGTAAACCTGCAGCGGACAAAAATGCTGCTGATGCTGGTCACGGCGCTGACCATTGGCGTGGCGATGAAGTTTGTCGGGGCATTAATTATCACTTCCCTGCTGATCATCCCGGCCGCCGCCGCCAGAAGATTTGCCCGTACGCCGGAGCAAATGGCAGGCATTGCGGTCATTGTTGGCATGCTGGCAGTCACCGGCGGGCTGACCTTCTCGGCGTTTTACGACACGCCTGCGGGTCCTTCGGTCGTGCTGTGCGCTGCGGCATTGTTCGTGGTGAGTATGATGAAGAAGACGGCGGCATAACGGCTGCGCGACCGGTCAGTTTAGATCGCTTTCCCCCTCTCCCAAGGTTCCCGGCGTATTTGTCGGGAACTTATATATAAAAAATAAAGTCACCCTTTGTAAATGAGAATGTAAATACAAATGATTTACGGCTACGGAACAACTCTCATTAACTCATCCTATTGATATAAAACAAAAATATAGACAATTCAATTTTGCTTTTTCAGCAAACGGGAGGAACATGCTTAGCAGGCTATCTAATTTACCAGCAGATAGACTGAGGGATTATTACGAGGGACGAGGGCCGCAGGCCAATCTAGCAAAAAGGCATATTTCATGGACGCCAGTAAACTGCACGTGGTGGAAGACCACGATTTATCTGTACCCCCATTAAGCAACAACGCTTCAGCAAATAAAGACAATCCTCATCCGCGTGCGAAGGCACTGCGCGATATCTATTTTAAAACCCTGTCATCCGTAGATACGGAATTCCCCTACTGGTACACCCGCAGGTGGGATGAACTAGCCGATGACGTCACTATCGTTCGGCGGGCGGAAGCGCTGAAATGCGCCTTCTCACATCTGACCCCCAATATCTTTCCGGGTGAAAAACTGGTCATGCAGAAGACCGCTTATTATCGCGGCTCTTTCCCAATGCCCTGGCTTTCCGAGAGCTTTTTCCTCGCGAACTCGGATTCGTTAACCGCTCGCGTTGATAACGGTTCGGACAGTGCTGGCAAGCTCTCTCAGTTTGGCGGTGGCGGCGGCAATGTCACCAAAAGCGAAGGAAATATCATTTCTATCGCCGGCAAGTTTGGTATTCGGGCAGAGGAAACGGCATCGCTGATTACCCTTGCGAAGGCATGGGCAGGCCGTTCGATAGAAGCTCTGGGACACAAGTACGAAATGCATCTCCCGGATTACCAGACCAAAGAAAACATCATGAAGTCCGTCATCTGCATGTTTGATTCGGGGTATACCATTCCGCAGGGGCACGAAGTCGTTAACTACTATTACCCGTTGCAGTTTGGCCTGGATGGTATCAAAGACATCGCCGGACAGCGCCATGACCAGACCGCCGGTAATGCAGACGGCGACGGCATTATCGGTATGGATCGGCTCTATTATTACGACGCCGTACGAATACTTATCGAAGGATTGCAGAGCTGGATCCACAACTACGAACACCATGCGCGCGAACTGGCGGTGCAGAGTAAATCCGCGCACCAGTCTCAGGAATATCTGGAAATTGCGGACTGCCTGGCATGGGTTGCCCATCACCAGCCCCGCACGTTCCGTGAAGCCCTGCAGCTTAGCTATATTCTGCATCTGGCAACGTTAAATGAGGATGCGGCATCGGGTATGTCGCCCGGTCGCCTCGGACAAATCCTCTGGCCGTGGTATGAACAGGATATTGCCGCGGGACGGCTGGACGAAGACGAAGCGCTGGAGCTCTTACAGCTCTACAGGGTTAAGCTTACCTGCGTTGACTGCTTCGCCTCAACCGGCGTTGTAGGCGGTGTCCTTTCGGGAAACACCTTTAATAACGTGGTGCTGGGCGGCCTGAAAAAGGATGGGTCCTCCGCTGTAAACCGCCTTGAGGAGTTAATCATAGAGGCGGGGATACGCTGTCAGACTCCGCAACCAACCCTCAGCGTGCTTTACGATGAAAAACTCCCCGAATCTTTCCTGCTGCAAGCCATCGAATGCACCAAAACCGGGACCGGCTACCCCGCCTGGATAAACAATCAGGTTGGGATGCAGTTCTTATTAAATCAGTATGCCGCGGAAGGCATGGATCTTCAGGAAGCCCGCGCTATTGCCATTGGTGGCTGCCTGGAAACTTCCCCCGGATCTTTCCTGCCACTGACGCTAAACGGCAAAGCTTATGATATCCCCGGTGGTTCTGGGCAGACCGCAGCGACGGGCGTTCACTTCCTTGCCAACCCGAAAATACTCGAACTTGTACTCACCAACGGCCTGGATAAACGTACCGGTATCCAGGTTTATGCCCCGCACAACCAACAGCTGGAAACCTTTGAGCAGCTCTGGCAGCAGTTCACCCGTTATTACGAGTTAACCTGCGATGTGGTAGCGAAAGCCAATAATATCCAGATGGATATCTGGCGGAAAAATAACATGTCGGTGGTGAACTCCATCCTGAAGCCCGACTGTCTGCAAAGCGGCAGACATATTGGTCAGATGGGCTATCGCTACAACGCGACCTACAACATTGAAAGCTGCGGCACCATTACGTTGATTAACTCCCTTGCGGCGATCAAACAAGTCGTTTACGACGCGCAGAACTATTCGCTGGAAGAACTAACTGACGCACTGATCAACAACTTCGGTTATCAGACCGCGGAGGAAAGCGGCTGTTACTCAATGGCTGAGCAACGTAAAGCGAATACTTCCGGCTGCTACGAGGACATTTATGCCGCCTGTCTCGGCGCGCCAAAGTATGGCAATAACGATGCTTTCGCCGACGACATTCTTAAATTGTACGAAGAGTGGTTCTGCTCTATGGCCCGGACATTCGAATCGCTTTACGGCAAAAAAATGTACGGCTGCCAGATATCCGTTTCCACCCACGGGCCGCAGGGCGCAAGTACGCTGGCTAGTGCAGATGGCCGACTGGCAGGGACAACCTACTCTGACGGCTCCATGTCCTCGTATCCGGGCACAGACCGCAACGGCCCTTATGCCCTGTTCCGCTCGGCAACGGTCTGGGATCACAGCCAGTCGCAAAACTCGCAGATGAACCTCAAGCTTCATCCAACGCTGGTTAGCGGCAACGCGGGCTCCCGCAAGCTGCTTGAGCTGACCCGCAATTATCTGCGTAAGGGGGGATTCCACATTCAGTACAACGTGGTCGATTCCCGGACGTTGCGTGACGCCCAACAGCATCCTGACAACTATCGCGAGCTGATGGTTCGGGTTGCCGGATTTACCCAGTACTGGTGCGAAATTGGCAAGCCTATTCAGGACGAAGTTATTGCCAGAACAGAATATGAGGAGCTCTAAAATGACACAATCTAACCACGCTCAATGCAACCATTTTTGTCCTGTCGATGTGGCAAAAGGCCTCTGCCGGTTAAGTGGCGAAATGGTCATGACGGACTCGCCAACATGCAGCGATTTTTCGGAAAAGCCCCGCTGCGCCCACTGTAGCCATTTTTCTGTCCAGGCAGCAACAGGCCACTGCGCGGGTCGCCCAAGACCTTATTGGGTAGATGCCAATACCAATGCCGCTTTGTGCGAAACCTTTAAACACCGCTAGGCGTTAGCGTATCTTAAAGCCCGCGCGCCTCATCCTGCGGGCTTTTTCACGCGCGGAGGAGTCCTTATGGATCATTCATCTGGTCTTATTTTTGATATTCAAAGCCACTCTATTCACGACGGCCCCGGTAATCGGACAACCATTTTTATGAAGGGTTGCCGCCTGGCCTGCCTCTGGTGCGCCAACCCGGAAAGCTGACAGGCACACGAGCAGCTGATGTTCAGCGAAACACGCTGTCAAGCAGACCGGGGATGCACGCGCTGTCTGGATCGCTGCCCGCATCAGGCACTCACTATCAGCGATGGAAAAGTAACGCTGGCGCATGCCCATTGCCGGGTTTGCAAAGAACTCAGCTGTACCGACTCCTGTTATCAGGAAGCGCTGAAACGCTGCGGAAAACGGATGACCGTCGGCCAGCTGCTTCAGCGCCTCGAAGATGACCGGGACTTCTGGGGAGAAAACGGCGGCGTCACCTTCAGCGGCGGCGATCCTTTCGCACAGCATAACTTTCTCGAAACGCTGGCTCAGCGCTGCCAGAAACTCGGAATTCATACCGCCATCGAGACAGCGGCGTTTATTCGTACGGACATTTTTTTGCAGGTTATGCAGTGTATCGATTTCGCCTTTGTGGACGTTAAGCATATGGATAGCCAGCGTCATCATCAGTGTACCGGCGTTGAAAATGAGCTGATCCTGCACAACATCCAGACGCTTCTCCGCAGCAGCTGGTCGGGGAGGCTGGTGCTACGTGGCCCCGTCATTGCCGGTTTTAACGACGATGAGGAAAATATGCAAAAACTGGCGGCTTTTATGAAGCAGGCTGGCGCGCAGGAGATTAATCTGCTGCCCTTCCACCGTCTGGGCGAATCCAAGTGGCAGCAGACGGGGAAAGACTATCCGGTGCGGGAGTGGCATGCGCCTGATGAACAAAAAATGGCAGGCTTAGCCGCGCTGTTTTCAGGCAGAGGTTTGCGCTGCTACGTTGGCAGCGAAACGCCATTTTGAAGTGTTAGCCACCGGGGCAAGGGAATATTCCCCGGTGAGCCGAATTCAGGGCAGCGCCGGCGGCACAATGCCGAAGTGGCTCCAGGCGCGAGGCGTTGCCATGCGGCCACGCGGAGTACGCTGTAAAAAGCCCTGCTGGATGAGGAACGGTTCCAGCACGTCCTCGATGGTTTCACGCTCTTCACCGATGGCTGCCGCCAGGTTATCCAGCCCTACCGGGCCGCCGAGAAACTTATCGATCACCGCCAGCAGCAGCTTGCGGTCCATATAGTCAAAGCCTTCGGTATCCACGTTCAGCATATCCAGCGCCTGGGCGGCGATTTCTGCGCTGATGGTGCCGTCGTGACGGACTTCCGCAAAGTCACGCACACGGCGCAGCAGGCGGTTGGCGATACGCGGCGTGCCGCGCGCGCGTTTAGCCACTTCGAACGCGCCGTCTTCGCTCATCTCAAGCCCCAGCACGCTGGCGCTGCGCCCGACGATGTGCTGGAGATCTTTGACCTGATAAAACTCCAGCCGCTGCACTATGCCGAAGCGGTCGCGAAGCGGGGATGTCAGGGAGCCTGCGCGCGTGGTTGCGCCAATCAGCGTGAACGGAGGGAGATCGATTTTGATGGAGCGGGCCGCCGGGCCTTCGCCGATCATGATATCCAGCTGGTAGTCTTCCATTGCCGGATAGAGCACTTCCTCTACGACCGGCGAAAGACGGTGGATCTCATCGATGAACAGCACGTCGTGCGGTTCAAGGTTGGTGAGCATTGCGGCCAGGTCCCCTGCTTTCTCCAGCACCGGGCCGGAAGTGGTACGCAGGTTAACGCCCATTTCGTTAGCGACGATGTTGGCCAGGGTCGTTTTACCCAGCCCCGGCGGACCAAATATCAGCAGATGATCGAGCGCATCCCCGCGCAGCTTCGCCGCCTCAATGAAGATTTCCATCTGCGAGGTGACCTGCGGCTGGCCGACGTAATCCGCCAGCATTCGCGGACGGATCGCCCGGTCAATCAGCTCGTCCGGGGTGATGGTGTCCGGGGATACCAGACGGTCTGCTTCAATCATCCTTTATCTACCTCAGGAGCGCTACAGTGCGGCACGGAGTGCTTCGCGGATCAGGGTTTCGCAATCGGCACCGGCGCGGCCCACTTTGCTGACCATACGGCTTGCTTCCTGAGGTTTATAGCCCAGAGACACCAGCGCGGCAACCGCTTCCTGCTCGGCGTCGTCCGTCGCCCCGCTTTCAGGCGAGGTCAGCACCAGATCGGCCGCCGGAGTAAAGAGGTCGCCGTGCATGCCTTTGAAGCGGTCTTTCATTTCGACAATCAGGCGCTCGGCGGTTTTCTTACCCACGCCAGGCAGCTTGACCAGCGAGCCAATTTCTTCACGCTCAACGGCGTTCACGAACTGCTGCGCGGACATGCCGGACAGGATGGCTAACGCCAGCTTCGGGCCAACGCCGTTCACCTTAATCAGCTCGCGGAACAGGGTTCGTTCCTGCTTGTTGTTGAAGCCGTACAGCAACTGGGCGTCTTCACGCACCACGAACTGGGTAAACACCACCGCTTCGTTGCCGGTTTCCGGCAGCTCATAGAAGCAGGTCATCGGCATATGGACTTCATACCCTACGCCACCGACTTCCATTAAAACTAAAGGCGGCTGTTTTTCAAGGATGATGCCTCTGAGTCGACCAATCACGTTATGCTCCTGCGGTTGTGCAAAAAATTAGGCTTATCATATAAGAAAGGCTGGATGAATATCCAGCCCTGGTTATTTTAATCTTCCTCGCGACAGATTCAACCTCGTATCACTCATCTGCATTGAGTTCTGCGTCACGTGGCAGTGCGTGATGGCAATCGCCAGCGCATCCGCCGCATCCGCCTGCGGGTTGGCAGAGAGTTTCAGCAGCGTGCGCACCATGTGCTGCACCTGGCTCTTCTCTGCGCTACCGATGCCGACCACCGTCTGTTTCACCTGGCGGGCGGCATACTCAAATACCGGCAGATCCTGATTTACCGCCGCCACAATCGCAGCGCCGCGGGCCTGGCCTAACTTGAGCGCCGAGTCGGCGTTCTTCGCCATAAAAACGGATTCAATGGCGAAGTATTCCGGCTGAAACTGGGTAATGATTTCGCTCACCCCCGCGTAGATTAGCTTCAGACGCGAGGGTAAGTCGGTTACCTGAGTACGAATACAGCCGCTACCGAGGTAGGTCAGCTGACGGCCGGTCTGGCGGATAACGCCGTAACCGGTGACGCGCGATCCCGGGTCAATGCCGAGAATAATCGCCATCACGCGTCTCCCGTAAACAGGTTAACGGTCACGGACAACGCCATTAAAGGGTTGCCGCCACCTCGTCGGAGATCTCACCGTTGTGGTAAACCTCCTGCACGTCATCGCAGTCTTCCAGCATGTCGATCAGGCGCATCAGCTTAGGCGCAGTCTCTGCATCCATGTCCGCTTTGGTGGACGGGATCATCGAGATTTCTGCTTCGTCGGCTTTCAGGCCAGCGGCTTCCAGCGCGTCGCGCACCGCACCCATATCTTCCCAGGCGGTGAAGACGTCGATTGCGCCGTCGTCGTAGGTCACAACGTCGTCGGCACCGGCTTCCAGCGCGGCTTCCATCACGGTGTCTTCATCTTTGCCAGGGGCATAAGAGATGACGCCTTTTTTGGTGAACAGATAGGCCACAGAGCCGTCAGTTCCCAGGTTACCGCCACACTTGTTGAACGCGTGACGCACTTCCGCCACGGTACGGTTGCGGTTGTCGCTCAGGCATTCCACCATCACCGCAGAACCGCCGGGACCGTAACCTTCATAAATGATGGTTTCCATGTTCGCGTCTTCATCGCCGCCCACGCCACGTGCGATGGCACGGTTCAGGGTGTCGCGCGTCATGTTGTTGGATAACGCTTTATCGATAGCTGCACGCAGACGCGGGTTGGAACCTGCATCCCCGCCGCCCAGACGGGCCGCTGTCACCAGCTCACGGATAATTTTGGTGAAAATCTTACCGCGCTTGGCATCCTGTGCCGCTTTGCGGTGCTTCGTGTTGGCCCACTTACTATGACCTGCCATAACAATCTCCAAAAGCGCCTTTTTCAGGCGGCATCAATGACAAACTCTTCAATCGCCTGCCGGTTGCTCCATGATTTGGTCATGGCCGCCGCCGCTTTGGCGTCGGTCCACTTCCAGGCCAGATGTTCCGTAATGGTTATCTGGCGTTCATGAGGCAGCGCAAGGCAGAACCAGTATTCTGTATTGCGCGTAACGCCCGGCGCGTAGCGATGACGCAAATGTGTAAAAATTTCAAACTCCACACAACGCTGACAGTCGACCATGGCGATCTGCTCGTGAGCAGCATCGATGGCGACCTCTTCATTGACTTCGCGAAGTGCAGCCTGCAGCGCGCTTTCCCCCTCTTCTATGCTGCCGGTAACCGACTGCCAGAAATCAGGGTCGTCGCGCCGCTGTAGCATCAGCACCCGTCCGGTATCCTGCGCGAAAATCACTACCAGTACCGAGACGGGACGCTTAAAGGCCATCTTATTCTTTCTCAGCCTTTTTGATTACCGCCACGCCCAGCTCGGCCAGCGCCGTTGGGTTAGCGAAGCTTGGGGCTTCGGTCATCAGACACGCCGCAGCGGTAGTTTTCGGGAAGGCGATAACATCACGGATGTTGTCGGTTCCGGTCAGCAGCATGGTCAGACGGTCCAGGCCAAACGCCAGGCCCGCGTGCGGCGGGGTACCGTATTTCAGCGCGTCCAGCAGGAAGCCAAACTTCTCGCGTTGGTCTTCCTCATTAATACCCAGGATGCCGAACACGGTCTGCTGCATCTGGCCGTTGTGGATACGCACCGAGCCGCCACCCACTTCGTAACCGTTGATAACCATGTCGTAGGCGTTAGCCACGGCGGCCTCAGGGTCGGCAGCCAGCTGCTCTGGCGTCATGTCCTTCGGCGCGGTGAACGGATGGTGCATCGCGGTCAGGCCGCCTTCACCGTTGTCTTCAAACATAGGGAAATCGATAACCCACAGCGGCGCCCACATGTTCTCGTTGGTGATGCTCAGGTCTTTACCAATTTTCAGACGCAGTGCGCCCAGCGCGTCAGCAACCACTTTCTTGCTGTCTGCGCCGAAGAAGATCATATCGCCATCCTGCGCGCCGGTGCGGGCCAGAATCTCTTCCACGATGGAAGCATTCAGGAACTTGGCTACCGGGCTGGTGATGCCTTCAATGCCCTTAGCGCGTTCGTTCACCTTGATGTAAGCCAGCCCTTTCGCGCCGTAAATCTCAATGAACTTGCCGTAATCGTCAATCTGTTTACGGCTTAACTGCGCGCCACCCGGCACTCGCAGTGCGGCTACGCGGCCTTTTGCGTCGTTCGCCGGGCCGGAGAAGACTTTGAACTCAACGTCTTTCACCAGATCGGCTACGTCCACCAGCTCCATCGGGTTACGCAGGTCCGGCTTGTCGGAACCGTAGCGGCGCTCGGCTTCGGCGAAGGTCATCACCGGGAAGTCGCCCAGGTCAACGTTCTGCACGTCCAGCCACAGTTTACGCACCAGCTCTTCCATCACCTCACGCACCTGTGGCGCGGTCATGAAGGAAGTTTCGACGTCGATTTGGGTGAATTCAGGCTGGCGGTCGGCGCGCAGGTCTTCGTCACGGAAACATTTTACGATCTGATAGTAGCGGTCGAAGCCGGACATCATCAGCAGCTGTTTGAACAGCTGCGGGGACTGCGGCAGCGCGTAGAATTTGCCTTTATGAACGCGGCTCGGCACCAGGTAGTCGCGCGCGCCTTCCGGCGTGGCTTTGGTCAGCATTGGGGTTTCGATATCCAGGAAACCGTGGTCGTCCATAAAGCGGCGCACGAAGCTGGTGATCTTCGCGCGGGTTTTCAGGCGGTTAGCCATTTCCGGGCGACGCAGATCCAGATAGCGGAATTTCAGACGCGCTTCTTCGGTGTTGACGTGGTTGGAGTCAAGCGGCAGCGATTCGGAACGGTTGATGATGGTCAAATCGGTGGCGAAGACTTCCACCGCACCGGTAGCCATATCTTTGTTGATGTTTTTCTCATCACGCGGACGCACGGTACCGGTAATTTGAATGCAGAACTCATTGCGCAGTTCGGATGCCAGCTTGAACGCGTCCTGACGGTCCGGGTCGAAAAACACCTGCACGATGCCTTCACGATCGCGCATATCAATAAAGATAAGGCTACCGAGGTCGCGGCGACGGTTGACCCAGCCACACAGCGTGACCTGTTGCCCAACATGGGATTGATTGAGCTGCCCGCAATATACTGTACGCATGAGATGTCCCTTAAATTAGCCGCACACGGGTTGTTGCCTGCATGGCCTGGCACCCCGGTGGCCGCTATTTTGTCTGTCTGATATGGATGAAAAAAGGGGGCTATTATACTGGAAATAATGCCCGGCGATAAGCCCGAAGCGAGCGACTGGTGCGTTTGAAAGCGTCAGGAATTGCCAATTCTCACAAAAATTAACAAAAATTGTAAACTGTGTAACGCAGATTACAGCGTAAGGTATTCACCGCAAACCCATTTTGAACCGGAGTCACCGCATGTCTCAGAGCAATATTTTAGAACTGAATCCTTCCCGCACCGCGCTGGTCGTCATTGATTTACAGGAAGGGATCTTACCGTTTGCCGGTGGTCCGTATACCGCCCGGGATGTGGTGACTCGCTCCGCAAAACTGGCTGACAAATTCCGTGCTAACGGCTCGCCGGTGATCATGGTGCGCGTCGGCTGGTCAAAAGACTTTGCCGAAGCGCTGAAGCAGCCTGTTGATGCCCAGGCCGGCGCGCATGCTCTGCCGGAAAACTGGTGGCAATACCCGGCTGCGCTGGGCAAAAAAGACAGCGATCTGGAAGTCACCAAACGCCAGTGGGGCGCGTTCTACGGCACCGACCTTGAGCTGCAGCTGCGCCGTCGCGGCATCGATACCATCGTGCTAACCGGTATCTCCACCAACATTGGCGTGGAATCCACCGCGCGTAACGCATGGGAGCTTGGCTTTAATCTGGTCGTTGTTGAGGATGCCTGTGCCGCAGCGGACGCCGCCCAGCACCAGGGCAGCATGACCAACATCTTCCCGCGTATTGGCCGCGTTCGTTCTACAGAAGAAGTAATGGCTGCATTGTAAACGGGTGCCTTCTACCCTATAGCCTTCGAGCTGTAGGTAGGCGGCAAGGGAAAGAGTCCCCGGGAGCTTACTTTAACTGGGGTGAAGGACTGCAGCCTACACCCCTACAGCCTGAAGGATGACGAGTAGAATGATGTACATTGGCCTTCCACAATGGTCGCATCCTAAGTGGGTGCGGCTGGGCATAACCTCCCTTGAGGATTACGCCCGTCATTTTAACTGCGTGGAGGGCAACACCACGCTCTATGCCCTGCCGAAAGCCGAAATCGTACTGCGCTGGCGCGAACAGACCAGCGACGATTTCCGCTTTTGCTTTAAATTCCCGGCCACGATTTCCCACCATGCGGCGTTACGCCAGTGTGGCGATCTCACCGCCGAGTTTTTTGACAGGCTTTCTCCATTAGCAAATCGTATCGGGCAGTATTGGTTACAGCTTCCCGCTACCTTTGGCCCAAAAGACCTTCCGGCGCTGTGGCACTTTCTGGATACATTGCCGAAGGATTTCACCTACGGCGTGGAAGTGCGTCATCCATCATTTTTTGATAAAAGCGCCGATGAGCAAGCGCTGAACCGGGGCCTGCACGAGCGAGGCGTTAACCGCGCGATTCTGGACAGCCGCCCGGTGCACAGCGCAACGCCCCACAGCGAAGCGATTCGTGAAGCGCAGCGCAAAAAACCGAAGGTGCCGGTGCATGCCCTGGTCACCGCCGCCAGCCCGCTGGTGCGTTTTATCGGCAGCGACGATATGCAGCAAAATCTGCAAATGTTTCAGGTGTGGCTCAAAACTCTGCCTGAATGGACGGAAAAATCGACGCCGTTTCTCTTTTTACACACCCCGGATATAGGTAACGTGCATGAACTGGTGCATATCCTGTGGCCTGGCTTGCAGCGCGCCTTTCCGCAGATCGGTGATGAACCGTCCATTCCTGGCCAGGAGTCTCTCTTTTAGGGGTAGCGACAGCTAATTTCAGCGCTGCTATCATAAGGGCCACGCTGTGGCTCTAAAGGATATTGAGTATGGTATGCGCGCTCTACGCTGTGCTGGGTGCTTTGCTACTGATTAAGTTTTCTTACGATGTCGTTCGCATGCGCCTGCAGTATCGCGTCTCTTATGGTGACGGCGGATTCAGCGAGCTTCAAAATGCCATTCGCGTGCACGGCAACGCGGTGGAGTACATTCCCGTCGCGCTGGTCCTGTTATTGCTGATGGAAATGAACGGCGCGGAGACCTGGATGGTACACGTGTGCGGGATCCTTCTTATCGCTGGCCGCCTGATGCACTACTACGGATTTCATCACCGCCTGGTCCGCTGGCGTCGTTCCGGTATGAGCGCAACCTGGTGCTCGCTGTTGCTAATGGTGCTGGCTAATCTGTGGTATATGCCGTGGGAGTTGGTTTTCTCGCTGCATTAACGCAAAATACGCCTTTTCGAATTTCCCGGATATAAGTGATGTCTGACCGCGATATGCTGTTTTCCGCACCTATCGCCCAGCTGGGCGACTGGACCTTTGATGAACGCGTGGCGGAAGTGTTCCCCGATATGATCCAGCGCTCGGTGCCGGGTTATTCCAACATCATCTCGATGATTGGTATGTTGGCCGAACGCTTCGTCACGCCCGCAAGCCAGGTTTACGACCTGGGCTGCTCGCTGGGTGCGGCAACATTGTCGGTGCGTCGTAATATTCAGCACGACGGCTGCAAAATTATCGCCGTAGATAACTCCCCGGCGATGGTCGAACGCTGTCGTCGCCATCTGAACGCCTTTAAGGCGCAGACGCCGGTAGATGTTATCGAAGGTGATATCCGCGATATCCATATCGAAAACGCCTCTATGGTCGTGCTGAACTTCACGCTTCAATTCCTCGAACCAGACGACCGCCAGCTGCTGCTGGAAAAAATTTATCAGGGCCTGAACCCTGGCGGCGCGCTGGTGCTGTCAGAAAAATTCAGCTTTGAGGATGACGAAGTTGGCGAGCTGCTGTTTAACATGCACCACGACTTCAAGCGTGCCAACGGCTACAGCGAGCTGGAGATCAGCCAGAAGCGCAGCATGCTGGAAAACGTCATGCTCACCGACTCTGTAGAAACCCATAAAAAACGCCTCAAGCAAGCCGGTTTTGACCACGCGGAACTGTGGTTCCAGTGCTTTAACTTTGGCTCTTTAGTCGCACTGAAATCTGGAACCCCGGCATGATCGACTTTGGTAATTTTTATCAGCTTATTGCAAAAAGCCCGCTGGCCCCGTGGCTGGAAACCCTGCCCGCGCAAATTGCCACCTGGCAACGCGAGAATCTTCACGGCCAGTTTAAGCACTGGTACAACACGGTTGAGTATCTGCCGGAGCTGGCTCCGTACCGCCTGGATCTGCTGCACAGCGTCACCGCCGAATCGCAGACGCCGCTGAGCGAAGGTCAGCGTCTGGGCATTGAGAAACTGCTGCGCAACCTGATGCCGTGGCGCAAAGGCCCCTACTCGCTGTACGGCGTGGACATCGATACCGAGTGGCGCTCCGACCTGAAATGGGATCGCGTTCTGCCGCATATCTCCCCGCTTGCTGGCCGGACTATTCTTGATGTCGGCTGTGGCAGCGGCTATCACCTGTGGCGCATGATTGGCGCGGGCGCGCATCTGGCCGTGGGTATCGACCCGATGCAGCTGTTTGTCTGCCAGTTTGAAGCGGTGCGCAAGCTGCTGGGCAACGACCAGCGCGCTCACGTGCTGCCGCTGGGCATCGAACAGCTTCCCGAGCTGAATATCTTCGACACGGTATTTTCAATGGGCGTGCTCTATCACCGCCGCTCGCCGCTGGACCATCTTTATCAGCTAAAAAATCAGCTGGCGAAAGAGGGCGAGCTGGTGCTGGAAACGCTGGTGGTGGAAGGTGACGAGAACACGGTGCTGGTGCCTGGGGAACGATATGCGCAGATGCGCAACGTCTACTTCATCCCATCGGCGCTGGCGTTAAAAAACTGGCTGGAGAAGTGCGGCTTTGTCGATGTGAAAATCGTCGACCACTGCTACACCACAAGCGAAGAACAGCGCCGCACCAGCTGGCTGACCACTGAATCCCTGGCCGACTTCCTCGACCCGAACGATCCTACCAAAACGATCGAAGGCTACCCTGCCCCGCTGCGCGCCGTACTGGTGGCCCGCAAGCCATAAAAAATTAAGGGCAGCGCCTGCTGCCCTTTTTCACTTTGCTCAGACACCAAACTCATTATACGAAATAAGTGAAAGTACCGGCTTATGGCCACTTTCGCGGCTGCCGATATCGAACTTAAAGTTATTGTCCGTACCGTCTTTCACGCATAGCGAGATTGTCTTTTTACCCGCATCAATTGCTGACTGCACCAGTGGCGTAATGTCATAAGAGTTATACATTTCGGTGCTGCTCATCCAGAAAAGAGTGGCTTTTGAGCAGTCAGGCGCGTTATCCATGGTTATCTTATTTTCATCCCAGTCATCGCTGGTGGCGTAGATATAAATCCCAACCCCGGAGACACCATCCGGCTGCGCGCGGCCATGAAGACTCAGCTTGTAAACCGGCGTAAACCCTTTAGGGAAATTGCTCGCCCCCTCTGGAATTTTAAAACGGATATAACTGTTAGTCTGGGAGTACCCCTCGCCGCCGTTCTGCAGCGTTAATGTTTTGTCGCGGCCGAAGTTGGTAGCATGGGCATCGCCGTCGGTCACAGACGCATCGGCCAGCGCTTCCGTATAGCTATAGGCCACCTCTTTACCGCAGTCGATAGCATTGTTCATGCAGAAATCAGCCATATACTTTGCCGCTTCAGGCCTCCAGCCGTTGAAGAAATCTGCGTGTGCGGTATATAACGAGCCCCAGTTTTCGTGCACTACGTTGCCTTTGTCATCCAGGGTAGGATCCAGCGACAGCTGTGCGCCGCTTAGATCGGTCACGTTACCCAGCATATAGGCCACGTTAATACTGATATGCGGAATACGTTTCGGATACCCCGCCGGGCAGGTGCCACTTTTGTCCGCATAGGCCGCATTGTTCGGCCCGCCGCTCATCACCAGAGGAGCATAATTCTTGCCGTCCCAGCAGGTCGGGAAGCTAATTCCGATATTAAACTGCGTTCCCTTGACCGGATCGGGCTTACATTGCGTAGGAATGTCATTCATGTAGTCCGTGCCGGTACAGATGAAGCTGATATTCGAGTTTGCAGCGCTGCCGTGGTGGTCACCGGCGAGAAGCTGAATACCGTTCGGCAGCGGGTTCACCTTATAGCGATTTTCGCCGGGTATTGCCTGGTTGGTATAGTAGGTCTTCTGGTAGCTTGGTTTAATGATCCGTCCGTCCGCCAGGCGCAACGACGGTGCCCAGTAGGCCGTTGCGTCCGCCACGTTTTCACAGGTGCTCGCAGATTTGGTCAGCAGGCTTTCCGCCGTTGAATTGCCGTTAGCCGCCTCATTGCCAAAGAAATCGTGGGACATGGCAACCCCCGGTTTCCCCGGATAGAGAATGGGGTCGTCGGCCAGCGTGTGAGAATATTTGCAAACTACGTTTGCCGCCCCTTCCGGTAAGGTCTCTTCGGCCAGTGCCGAATGACATGCCGCCATGCCGATAAGCATGATTGCTGCACTTAAAAGTCTTTTCATTTCATTGTTCCTCGATGCGTTAATTTAGGTTTTGCGCAAATTAACTTGTTAACCGACAACGATGAAGACGCGAGTTGCGTAAAAGACAAATTAATTTGCGTAATTCACACATTAAAAGCATTTTGTCATTTGCGCAATTAAATTTGCAAAAATCGCAAAAGTGATTTGTAATTAAGCTATGAACATAGGAAAACGCATTCGGGACCTCCGCCAGGCGCGGAACATGACCATCACAGATCTTGCGGCGGCAATAGGCAGCGACGCGGGGAATATCTCTCGCCTTGAAACCGGCAAGCAAAAATCCTTTACCGAGGCGTCGCTGGCCAAAATTGCCCAGGCGCTTGCGGTACCGGTCTACGATCTTTTTGCTCAGGCAGAGCCAGGCTTCGCTGTGCAAAAGCACAGCGAAGCTGATAGTGCAGAAATGGAGGCAGAAGAGGGATATCGCGTTGATATTCTGGACGTCAGCGCCAGCGCGGGCGAAGGCTATGTCAACAGCAGCGATATCGTTGAAACCATCCACGCTATCGTCTACAACAGCGAGCACGCTCTCGCCCTGTTCGGCGGCAGGCCGGAGTCGGCGATAAAAGTCATTAACGTGCGCGGTGACAGCATGTCCGGCACGCTTGAGCCCGGTGATTTGCTCTTCGTCGACGTGACCGTCCGTCAGTTAGAAAGCGACGGCATATACGTGTTCGGCTTTGATGAGAAGATCCACGTAAAGCGCCTACAGCTGGTGCCGGACCGCATTCTGGTCCTTTCAGACAATCCTAAGTACCGGGAATGGGCAATAGATAAGAGCAATGAGAGCCGCTTCCGCATTTTCGGCAGGGTATTAATAAGCCAGTCACAAGAATTTCGCCGACACGGCTAAGCCAGACCAGACCATTTGCGCCACTCGCAAATTGCATAAAAAAAGCCCCGGCAAAACACCGGGGCCTGGTACGAGCAACATCATATGGGCGACATGATGCGCGGTTAAAATCGTTCAGCCACTGACTGCGGTTTTCCCGGCAGCCAGTACGGCTTTCATTGCTGCCACCACATCACCATCGACGCAGTAGCGGTTAAACTCATCGGCTTCCGCATCGGCACTCATCGATACGCCCGCTTTACGGTAGCGCATCACGGAGGCAACGCTCTGTCCTGCTGAACTGTGCACCTCATCAATGCCCTGTTCGATAAACTTTTGCAGGTTGCCCAGGCGCACGCCAGCACCGGCCATAATGATTGGAGCGCGGGAACGCTGCTTTAGTTCCCTGAGTAGCGAAAGTCCTGATTCTGCATTCTCCTGCTGCCCGGAAGTCAGTATGCGCGCCACCCCCAAATCGCTTAGCTGTTCCAGCGCCTGCACGGGGTTATGGCACATATCAAAAGCGCGATGGAAGGTTACCGCCATGCCGCGACTGGCGGCCATCACCTGTTCCATGCGAAGCCGATCGACATGGCCTTCTTCATCCAGCATCCCAATGACCAGGCCAGGATAGCCAAGCTCACGCACGTAGGCGATATCCTCCAGCATGGTGGCGAACTCGGCCTCGGAGTAGCAGAAATCCCCGCCGCGCGGTCGAATAATGGGGTGCACGGGGATGGAAACTAATTGCTTCACTTTGCGCAGAACGCCGGCGGAAGCGGTTAGCCCCCCTTCTTTCGGTGCGGCGCATAATTCAATGCGGTCCGCACCGGCCTGTTCGGCGGTGAGCGCGCAATCTATCCCATAGCAACAAATTTCCAGCAAAGCCATTGATTACTCCTTAAAAATCTTCAGGCCGGCAGTTGTGTCAGTTACCCAGAATGGTAATCTGAAACGACGATCACAACGGGGTAAATTATCATGGCATTCAATTTCGACGAAGGGATCGACCGCCGTCACAGCGACTGCAAGAAATGGCACAAATTTGGTGAGGAAGTTTTGCCGATGTGGGTTGCCGATATGGATTTCCGCTCGCCGGACTGCATTATCGAAGCCCTCCACCAGCGGGTGGCACACGGTGTCTTCGGCTACGGCGACGTTCCACGTGATTTAATTGCAGCCGTAGCAGAACGCATGGCTTGCCGCTACCAGTGGGATATCAAACCGGAATGGATTGTTGTGCTACCCGGCATCGTTGCGGGCCTGAATCTCTGCGTGCGGGCTTTCACCGCTGCGGATGAAAGTGCCATTACTCCAACGCCAGTTTACCCTCCGTTCAAAAGGTCTGCCGTGCTTGCCGATCGTGCCCAGCTGAATGCCCCGCTGCGCCTTGAGAATAGCCGCTGGATAATGGATCTGCCCTCCCTTGCGCCCCAGCTTACCGGCAAAGAAAAGCTGCTGATGCTGTGCAACCCGCAAAATCCTGGCGGCACCGCGTACCGTCGGGAAGAGTTACAGCAGCAGCTGGCCTTCGCGCAGAAGAATGACATGATTGTCTGCTCTGATGAAATTCACTGCGATTTGATTCTGGAACCGGGAGTGAAACATATCCCGTTTGCGACCCTAAGCGAGGATGCGGCGCAGCGTTCGGTCACGCTTATCACTCCTTCTAAAACCTACAATATTGCGGGTCTCGGAGCCTCCATCGCTATTATTCCTAATCCCGAACTGCGTAAACGCTTTAATAAAACCCGCGAAGGGATTGTGCCGAGCGTGGATATTCTCGCGCTAACGGCGGCCAATGCGGCCTGGCGCGAAGGGGATGCATGGCTGGAAGCGTTGCTGCCGTATTTGCGCCACAACCGCGACCGGCTGGTGCAGGCCGTTAACGGAATAAAAGGGCTGGAGATGGTTTCGCCGGAGGCGACCTATCTTGCCTGGGTGGATGCCAGTCAACTGGAGGTTGATAACCCGGCGCTTCTCTTCCAGAAGGCCGGGCTTGGCTTCTCACCGGGCCATGAATTTGGCGACAGCAAGTTCGTCAGAATCAACTTCGGCTGCCCTGCTTTCCTGTTGGAAGAAGCCATTAGCCGCATGGAAACGGCGGTCAACGGGCTATAGTTCGGCCTGTTCGCTGGCGACAATCTCCTCAATACTCCAGGGATGGAATTTGAGGGTAACTTTGCCGTCCGTCACCGCAAGGGTTGGATTAGGTAAACGTTCATTCTCCCCTTTCGGCGAGCTGGTTTTTACCGAAATCCCCGTCTGACGCAGGCCAGCGTCGGAAAACAGCTCCAGCGCACGAGCATTGAGCGTTTCAGGCTCACCCGGCAGCACTATCTCAACGTGCTCCCAGCCTTCATGCGGGTAGCGCTTCTCACCCGGCCACGGCAGCTCCACAATCGTAAACTTCCAGTGTTCCACGCACACCGGTTCATCCAGTCGAAACAGGCAGATAGGCCGATCGTTGATAATATTTTCCGACAGTAACGTCCCGCACTGCTCCAGCCCCTTCCGCCAGCGCTCCGCTGTCGTATTCTGATGGCAGCGCAATGAAATGTGATCGGCATCAAGCGGCGAGATATCCAGATCGAGCCGCGTGGCAAGTTCCGTTAACGCTTTTGTAAAACGCGGGAGATCCGCTGAAATATCATTCAGTTCTGCAATTGTCTGCCAGTGGGCCATTGTCATATCCTCGGGAACCTGAAGGGCGCTAATCTACCTTTTAAAACCGCCGCGACCAACCCTGCGAACGCCGCTTCGCTGCTGAATGGTTATTCACTATACCGTTGAGTTTAGTTCAGGGCGCACGGGGCAAGGCTTTTGCTGACGGAGGGGTTTAAATACAGTTATACTTAGCGCCTTATTTTATCCCCCACGATACGGCTGCCGTGACATTCCGGCGGCCCAAAGCAAAATGTAAGGTATCCCGGTGAATATTCAGGCTCTTCTTTCAGATAAAGTCAGTCAGGCACTGATTGCCGCAGGCGCGCCTGCGGATTGCGAACCACAGGTTCGTCAGTCAGCTAAAGTCCAGTTCGGTGACTATCAGGCCAATGGCGTGATGTCGGTTGCGAAATCTCTGGGCAAGCCACCACGACAAGTCGCAGAGTCCGTTATCGCTAATTTGGATCTGACCGGGATCGCCAGCAAAGTTGAGATTGCAGGCCCTGGCTTTATCAATATTTTCCTCGACCCGCAGTTCCTTGCGAAAAACATCGATGCCGCCGTCTCCTCTGACCGTGCTGGCGTCAATACCGTGGCTCCGCAAACTATTGTTGTCGATTACTCCGCGCCAAACGTGGCGAAAGAGATGCACGTCGGCCATATTCGCTCCACGATCATCGGCGATGCCGCGGTGCGCACTCTGGAGTTCCTCGGTCATAAAGTTATCCGCGCCAACCACGTAGGCGACTGGGGCACCCAGTTTGGCATGCTGATTGCGTATCTGGAAAAGCAGCAGCAGGAAAACGCCGGTGAAATGGCCCTGTCTGACCTTGAGGAGTTCTACCGCGCCGCCAAAAAGCATTACGACGAAGACGAAGCCTTCGCTGAACGTGCCCGTGCTTACGTGGTGAAGCTTCAGGGTGGCGATGAATACTGCCGTCAGATGTGGCGTAAGCTGGTGGATATCACCATGGCGCAGAACCAGAAAACGTATGACCGTCTTAACGTGACGCTGACTCGCGACGACGTCATGGGTGAAAGCCTCTATAACCCGATGCTGCCGGGCATCGTTGCAGACCTGAAGGCGAAAGGTCTGGCGGTGGAAAGCGAAGGCGCGACCGTGGTCTATCTGGACGAATATAAAAACAAAGATGGCGACCCGATGGGCGTGATCATCCAGAAAAAAGATGGCGGTTACCTTTACACCACCACCGACATCGCCTGTGCTAAATACCGCTATGAAACCCTGCATGCCGATCGCGTGCTCTATTTCATCGACTCCCGCCAGCACCAGCACCTGATGCAGGCATGGACCATCGTGCGCAAAGCGGGCTACGTACCAGATTCCGTTCCGCTGGAACATGAGATGTTCGGCATGATGCTGGGTAAAGACGGCAAGCCGTTTAAAACCCGTTCCGGCGGCACCGTTAAGCTGACGGATCTGCTGGATGAAGCAATGGAGCGTGCCCGCACGCTGGTCGGTGCGAAAAACCCGGACATGCCTGCCGATGAGCTGGAAGCCCTGGCAAAGGCGGTGGGTATTGGCGCCGTGAAATACGCCGACCTGTCGAAAAGCCGTACCACTGACTACATCTTCGACTGGGACAACATGCTGGCCTTCGAAGGCAACACCGCGCCGTATATGCAGTACGCCTATACCCGCGTGCTGTCCGTCTTCCGTAAAGCCGGCATCGATGAGGCGGAACTGCTGAAATCGCCTGTTGTGCTAACCGAAGATCGCGAAGCACAGCTGGCCGCTCGCCTGCTGCAGTTTGAAGAAACGCTCAGCGTAGTGGCTCGCGACGGTACGCCGCACGTGATGTGTTCTTACCTGTACGACGTGGCCGGGCTGTTCTCTGGCTTCTACGAGCATTGCCCGATCCTCACCGCAGACACGCAGGAAGCCCGCAACAGCCGCCTGAAGCTGGCGCTGCTGACGGCGAAAACGCTGAAGCTGGGCCTGGATACCCTGGGCATCCAGACCGTAGAGCGTATGTAAGCCTTAAGCGTCATCCGCTATCAATTGTCGGATGACGCTTCGCTTATCCGGCCTACGGCTCGGTGTGGTAGGGTGGATAAGCGGCAGCGTCATCCACCGTGTTTTCTGGATGACGCCTCTCTATTCCCCACTTGCACACCCCATTTACTCCCCTCGCGTTGTGCAGCATCAACGAAGTTGTAATTTATCTTACTCATAATGAGGTAAGTTTCTAAATATCCCTTATAATTCATGCGTAATTTTTATCGCCACCAAGAGCGATATTTCTGCGTTGATTTTTCTTCTAAGGGATTTTCTATGAATCAATCAAAACGTTCGCCCAAACGGCGTCTGACATGGCTGTGGTTACTGCTGATCGGCATTGTGATTGGCGCGGCTCTGCTTGCAGGCGGTGCTACGGTGATGCACAAAACCAGCGACACGGCTTTCTGCGTCTCCTGCCACTCTATGGAGCGGCCGCTGGCTGAATACCAGGGCAGCGTACACTTCCAGAACACCAAAGGTATCCGCGCCGAGTGCGCCGACTGTCACGTCCCTCATCAGCCCATTGACTACCTGACCACCAAAGTCATGGCGCTGAAAGATGTCTGGGGCGAAATGACCGGTAAAATCGATACGCCTGAAAAATACGATGCCCATAAGCTGGAAATGGCCCAAAGCGTCTGGGAGACCATGAAAAAGAACGACTCGGCTACCTGCCGTTCATGCCACAGCTACGAAGCGATGGACGTGTTAGCCCAGCGCCCTGAAGCGCAGCATGAACATCCTGTCGCCATCAAAAACGGTGAAACCTGTATCGACTGCCATAAAGGGGTGGCCCATATCCTGCCGGATATGAGCGAACTCTCTGCCGCTGGCGCAAACGAACTTTCCGCCGCTGCGGCGAAAGTCCCGGCCAACGCCAGCACGCTCTGGTCAATCTCCACCCAGCCTTTCTGGCTGAGCGCCGACAGCAAGCAGCATAATGCCGGCAACCTGATGCCCGGCACCGAAGTCAGCGTCGTGAAGCGTGAAAACAACATGATTCTCGCAGAAGTGGACGGCTGGCAGCAGGACGGCGTCAACGAAGTCTTCTATGCCGCCGCGGGCAAACGCATCCTGAGCGTCCTGCTTGGCGAAGAGGCTCGCGCACAGGTTAAACACGTAAGCGACTTTACCGACCCGGAAACCAAACTGGTATGGCATAAGAGTGCGCTCCAGGTCTGGCTGCCTGCGGGTCAGCTTATCGACAATCAGAAGAAAATCTGGGACTACGCAGCAACGATGATGTCCACCAACTGTACCGGTTGCCACGGTCTGACATCGCTTGACCGCTTTAACGCAAACCAGTGGATTGGCGTGATCAAGGGGATGGCTCCACGCACCTCTCTGGATCAGGAACAGCTGCGAGTTCTGACTCGCTATGTACAACAGCACGCAAGCGATATGCCGGCTGCCAGCAAGGAGGCTAACTAATGAAAAATAACCGCGAAGAGATGCAACTAACCCGCCGTCGTTTTCTGACCGGTGCCGCGGCTCTGGGTGGCGCTTCTTTACTGGGTGGCCTGTTCCCTCGCTCCGCAATGGCCGAGGCGGTAAGCCAGGCACTGCCGCAGTTTGTGGTGCTTCGTCAGGCCCAAAAGGGCATTCTGACCAGCGCCCACTGGGGAGCATTCGAAGCCATTGTCCGCGACGGAAAAATGGTAGAGACTCGCCCGATTCAGGACGACCCGTTCCCTAACGAGCTGATAACCATGGCGCCGCATCAGGTTCACGCGCCAAACCGCGTGAAATACCCGATGGTGCGTAAGAGCTGGCTGGAAGGCGGTTCCCGCAATTGCCACCCTGAGCTGCGCGGCCGTGACGAGTGGGTGCGGGTGAGCTGGGATAAAGCACTGACGCTGGTCAGCGATGAAATTCGCCGTCTGCAAAGTGAACATGGTCCGCAGTCTATCTATGCCGGTTCTTACGGCTGGAAAAGCGTGGGGATGCTGCACAACAGCCGTACCCTGCTGCAACGCATGATGAACCTGTCCGGCGGCTTCCTGGGCTACGCGGGGGATTACTCCACCGGGGCGGCTCAGGTCATTATGTCCCACGTTGTGGGTTCCATGGAGGTCTACGAACAGCAGACCGCCTGGCCAAACGTGCTGGATAACAGCCAGCTGGTGGTGATGTGGGGCTGTAACCCTGTCGTCACGCTAAAAAACAGCTGGAACGTGCCGGACCACGTGGGCCTTGCCGGTTTCGATGCCCTGAAGAAAAAAGGTGTGCGCGTCATCGGCGTTGACCCGGTGAAAAGTGACAGCATCGACTACATGAACGCCGAATGGCTGGCTCCGCATCCTTACACCGACAGCGCGATGCTGGTGGGGATCGCCCACACGTTACTGGCCGAAAAGCTGCACAACGCGGACTTCCTGAAAACCTATACCGTCGGCTTTGATAAATTCGCCGCTTACCTTAACGGTGAACAAGACGGCGTAGTGAAAGATGCCGACTGGGCCGCGTCTGTCTGCGGTGTCGAAGCCGACACCCTGCGCCAGCTGGCTCGCGACATGGCGAAGAATCGCACCATGATCATGGGCGGCTGGGGCATTCAGCGTCAGCACCACGGCGAACAGCTGCACTGGCTGCTGGTGACCGTGGCGGCGATGCTTGGGCAAATTGGTTTGCCGGGCGGTGGTTTTGGCTTCAGCTACCACTACTCCTCCGGCGGCAGCCCAACGGCTCGCGGTGGGATTCTGGCCGGTATCTCTGCGGGCGAATCACCGAAGAATGGCCCGACGCCAATCCCGGTGGCACGTATTGCCGAATGTCTGGCGAATCCGGGCAAAACCATCGACTTTAACGGGGCGAAGGTCACCTACCCTGACGTGAAGATGGTGTACGTCGCGGGTGGTAACACCTTCCACCAGCATCAGGACACCAACAACCTGATCAAGGCCTGGCAGCATCCGGAAACTATCGTGGTCAACGAGCCTTACTGGACCGCTACCGCGAAGTACGCTGATATCGTCCTGCCGGCCACCACCAGCTATGAACGTAACGATCTCGAGATGGGCGGCGATTACTCCCAGCTCTATGTCTTCCCTATGCACCAGTGCGTGCCGCCTCAGCACGAATCGCGCAGCGACTTTGAAATTTTCTCAGGCATTGCCGCAAAACTGGGCGTGCAGGATGCCTTCACCGAAGGCAAGAACGAGATGCAGTGGCTGAAAGGGATGTACGACAGCATGAAGGCGCAGGCCCGCAACGCCCGCGTCGCCCTGCCGCCGTTCGATATGTTCTGGGCGTCGAACAACTATGTGCGCTTCCCGGTGCCGGAGAAAAACAAACAGTGGGTTCGCTTCGCCGACTTCCGCGACAATCCGCTGCTTAATCCATTGGGTACGCCGTCAGGTAAGATTGAAATTTACTCTGAAGCGGTGGCGAAGATGGGTTATGAAGATTGTCCGGGACTGCCGGGCTGGCTGCCGCCGCACGAGTGGTATAAAGGGCCAGAGGCGAGCAAGTATCCACTGTCGCTCAACACCGCGCACCCGATTAACCGCCTGCACTCCCAGCTGGACAACACGCCGCTGCGCAAGAAGTATGCCGTAGCCGACCGTGAAGCCATCTGGATACACCCGGAGGACGCGAAAGCGCGCGGCATTGCTGACAACGAATTAGTGCGTGCGTTTAACGACCGTGGACAGATTCTGGTAGGGGCAGTTGTCACCGACCGAGTACGCCAGGGCGTAGTGCGTATCAGCGAAGGTGCCTGGTTCGATCCGGCAGATCCGAACGAATCCGGGTCGCTGTGTAAGAACGGCAACGTCAACTGTCTGACGTTCGACATTGGCTCCTCAAACCTGGCTCAGGGCAACTGCGGACAGATGGCCCAGCTGGACATCGAGAAATACCAGGGACCGGTGCTCAATAACACCGCCCATGATGTACCAGCCGGCGCCTGATAAGCGGCTGTGATGTAAAAGGCTCGTCGTCATGACGGGCCTTTTTTTTGCCTTCGGCTAACGAATGATCCCCCGCGCCGAACGCGCAAAGAACTCGTTATAGACCGTAATGATGGGATAATCGCTCTCCCCGGCTTTTAGCGTCGCTTTCACTTCGTCTATGCTCAGCGCCTGATGGTAGAACCGTTCGTACAGCTGGAGAATCAAAAGCTGCTGATACAGCTCCAGCGCGAGAAAGGCCTTCGCCGCCTCGTTAATGCCCGCGGGGGCAGCCCGGTTTCCACTGGCGATAACAAAGGGGGGAACGTCCTGCACCACGGCAGATTGATCGATAATCTTCGCCGCCATCCCCAGCATGCAGAACTGATGGATTGCGCACATGAAACCAATTTCAACCCCGTCGGCCAGCTCGACGTGCCCCGCCAGGCCGCTGTTATCGCCAATCCGCGTGCGATCGCCCACCACGCAATCATGTCCAATATGCACGTTGTTCAGAAAGTGGTTGTCGCTGCCAACAATCGTCGAGCTAATGCCCTGCACCGTTCCACGGTGGAAAGTAGCGTGTTTGCCGACATGATTACGGTCACCGATAACCAGCGTCGTGGGCTCCCCGGCATACTTAAGATCCTGATTCACTTCACCAATAGAGGCATACTGGCCAAAGGTATTGTTGCGGCCAATGGTCGTCAGGCCGGTTATCACCGAGTGGGAGGCAATCACCGTGCCCTCTCCGATAACCACGCCTGCGGTAATCACACAATAAGGGCCAATCGTCACGTGTGCGCCGAGCACAACGCCCGGCTCAACCACGCTGTTGCCGGCCACCCAGGCAAGCGGAGAAATAGACATCAAATTATCCTGAAGAAGGTGCTGAAGAGAGGGGAAATAACCGGGAAGAGGCTTATCGACTGCGGTGAGCATAATGAAATCTCAGCCGCATTACGCCTTTTATATTTTTTCTATTTTTTGAACTATTTGGGAAGGGTGGATGAGCGGCTGCGTCATCCACCACAAACAGAGAAAAATGCCGGATGGCGCTTCGCTTATCCGGCCTGCAAGGAATGCCCCGGCGGCTACAAATAAATGCGCAGATACTCACCCAGGCAAAGGATCGCCATCGCCTGGCCGTAAGGCATAGAGGTCAGCGGGATCTGGCGATAAAAATCCAGATTGCTGCCCATCCCGGTGCCAAAGGAGGTTTGCAGCAGCTCTCCCTGCGGCGAAATATTCTTCACAATCCCCTTCATCGCCTTCTCGGCCACTTCGCTGTACTGCTTGCCGATATAGCGCTTACGAATGCCTTTCAGGATCCCGTAGGCGAAACCTGCCGTCGCGGAGGCTTCGAGATAAGAGTGCGGATCGTCGAGCAGCGTATGCCACAGGCCGCTGTCATCCTGGCACTTCGCCAGCGCAGCCACCTGATTTTCCAGCACCTGAACCAGGTAGCGGCGCACCGCGTTATTCTCCGGTAAATCCACCAGTTCGAGGAAGTCAGGGATCACGATAGTCAGCCAGCTATTGCCACGCGCCCAGCGAGCGTTAGCAAAGTTATGGTTGCCTTCATAGCTCCAGCCGTGGAACCACAGGCCGGTCTCTTTATCCATCAGGTTCTGCACGTGGAGCAGGAACTGATAGGTCGCCTCCTCAACGTATTCCGGGCGCTTCAGCAGCTTGCCGATTTTCGCCAGCGGCAGGACCGTCATCATCAGCGTGTCATCCCACATCTGCTGGTGGTTCTCTTCTGCCAGCGTAATGTGCTGCATGCCGCCGTGCTCGGTGCGCGGCATCTCATACATTGCCCATTCAGCCCAGCTCTCGAGCCACGGCAAATACGTCGGGTTGCGGGTCTCTTCGTAGCGGTAGGCCAGCGTCAGGAATGGCGCCATAGTATTGACGTTTTTGGTGGTTGCGCCCTCGGCAAAGCGGTCGGTAAACCAGCCGTCGATAATATTGCGCATTTTGGCATCGCCGGTCTGGCGGAAATACTGATACATGCCGTACAGGCCAACGCCGTGCGTCCACTCCCAGCCAGCCCATCCTTTCGTGTCGATAACTCGTCCATCGTCCAGCCGCAGCAGGAACTGCCCGGACTCATCTTTAATATTAATAAGATTGTCCGTCACCTTATGGATCAGGCTGTTCAGCTCATCCCGGGCGATAAAGCGCTCCGGCTGGCACAGTAACGGGCTGTGTTTGACGGGATAAATAATCATTAACTTAACCTCTGAGTAGCGTTGGTATGCGAATTCATGGCCGCAGCCTCTTTCAGGCTCGGCGCCGCAGGCTTCCTGTGGTTGAGGTAACCAATGTTGTTGTTACCCCAAAGATTCTCGTAAGGCATACCCGCGAGCATTTCGACGGTGGCGCGGGCCTGCGGTGTAATCGCTTCCGGCACGGCGCGGTTAGCCGTACGCATCTTCGCGGTTTCATCACGTAAGACGCTATGGGTTTGCAGGTTGAGCTTAAAGCGCAGTGAGATCAGGAACCCGCAGGCCAGTACCGCGACGGTACCGAAGCTTAAGATCATCAAAATAGTGTGGCTGACCGCTGGCGGCTGAACCGTCTGGCCGGAGACGAAGCCCGACAGCTGCATCACAATGCCCACCAGCATCACCGCCCCGGCCTGAGAGGCTTTACGGGTCAGGGTCATAATACCGGCAAAAATACCTTCCCGACGCTGTCCGGTAATCACTTCATCGACATCCGCAATGTAGGTGTAAGTGTTCCAGGGCACATAGTTGATACCGCCACGGCCCAGACCGGCGATAGCCGAAACCAGCAACAGCAGCGAGAAGCCGTCGCTCAAGCCCGCATAGAACAGCACGGCGTAGGAGATCGAGCTGAGGCCGAACAGCACAACGACCATCCGGTAAGAAGGGGCAGGCCCAAATTTGATGCACAGCGGGATCATGCCGATGACCGCGATAAACTGCATAATCGCCATCGTCCCCAGCAGGTTAGAGGCAACCGATGCGCTCTGCATCAGCACGAACACCACATAATAAGTGAACACCGCGTTAAACACGTCCTGAGCGATATAACCGCCCAGATACATACCAAGATGCTGACGGAAGATTTTAATGCGTAGCGTAGAGGTGAGTTCAAGGTGCAGGCGTTTCATGCTCTGCTTAAAGGTCAGCGATTTCTTCTCTTCTTCCGCTCGCAGCGCAGCTTCCGTCCATTCAGATCGTGGGCGCTCCCAGGTAAACAGCCAGACAAAGGTTAAGACGACGGCGCACAGCGTGGCGAAGACCAGGCTTGCATAGAAAAAGGAAACGGCATTGTCTTTACCGAAGTGGTTTAGCAGGATGCCCGGCAGGAAGGCTGCCAGAATAGCGGAGAGCTGGGCCATAGAAATGCGCGCGCCGGAGAACTTCGTTTTCTGCTTAAAGTCATCCGTCATTTCCGGCACCAGCGTTTCGTACGGCACCAGAATCATGGTGTAAACCACGTCGAAGATCAGGTAGGTCACCAGGTAATACCAGTAGCTCATCTCCCCTACCCACATGAAGCTGTAGCTGAACACCAGCGGAATACCCAGCAAAATAAAGAACTTACGACGACCAAAGCGCTTACCCAGCCAGGTTGAGCCAAAGTTATCCGTCAGAAAGCCCATCAGCGGGCTGACTACCGCATCCAGCACGCGAGCCAGCGCGAAGATAAAGGTTGCTTCGATGGGCGAGAGCCCGCAAAAAGTGGTGTAGAAATAGAGCAGCCAGGCTGCGGTCAACGCCGTCGTGCCAGCGCCCAGAAAATCACCTGCGCCATAGGCAAGATAGTTCTTCAGCCCAATCGTACGTTTCTTCATTGCCGTCAACCCCGTTGCTTTTGTTTTAGGAGATTGCAAATCAGGCCAGTCAATGGCCGAAAAGAAATCCATAGGGGTAAAGTAAAAGTATAGGGGCGATGAAACCTTTCCATTTTTGCCACGCCTTGCGGGATGCTGGCAAAAATGCAAAGAGTGTCAGCATCCGCATCCCGTTTATAAAACATGGGTTCGTTTTTATCAAAAGCGAGGGTTAAAAATGAGAAGTCACGACAGAATGGGCCTGCGGGGATGAGGGATTAGCGGCCGGGGACTCAATCCCTCCGTAAAAATATTCTCTCTGCGAGACATCCCGCAAACCGTAAAGGTTGATGCGGCAAATGAAAGTCCATGCCATAGAATCGGAGCCGCTGTTTCTGCTGGCTGGATAAAAATTCAGCTTCGTCTTTTCATTTTATAGCTAACAAGCTATGATAGGTTATAGCCATAAGGCTATGGGATAAGGATATGTGGGAAGTCAATACAACGGATGTGTTTGATAGATGGTTTTTGGCGCAGGATGAATCACTCAGAGAAAGCGTGCTGGCAGCTATGCGTGTCCTGAAGACCCTGGGTCCCCATTTAGGTCGCCCCTACGTCGATACGCTTAAGGGCGTTGCTTATCCCAATATGAAAGAACTCAGGGTGCAACATTCAGGCGCGCCTGTCAGAGCCTTTTTCGCGTTCGACCCTGTTCGCCAGGCTATTATTTTATGCGCCGGAGACAAGACCGGTGTGAACGAAAAGCGATTTTATCAGGCCATGATAAACCTCGCCGAAAAGGAATATCGCCACCACATAGCCAGTATGGAGAAGTAGTATGTCATCCTATGAAGAGCTGCTCGCTAAGCAAAGCCCGGAAAGCCAGAAACGTATCGCGGAAAAAGCCGACATTCTGCTCCGGGAGGTCGTTCTCAGCAAGCTTCGTGATGAGCTAAACATGACGCAAACCGAACTGGCTCGCGTCATCGGTATCTCTCAGCCTACGCTCGCTAAAATGGAGAGTCCCGGCAATGACCTTCGCATATCCACGTTAAAACGCTATGTTACGGCTCTCGGCGGCGAAGTGAGCATTGACGTCAGGTTGCCTGGCGGGAAAAGCATAGCGTTTCAGCTGTGAATAAAAACCCGGCCTACTTATAGTTCACAATGACCTGATTGCTGCGCACGCGCAGCGCGGGGAACATTCTGCCGCCGCCGGGAACCTCCCAGACAAAGCGCAGCGGCTCATTGGCCGGAACATTGGTTAACCCGCGCGTGGTTCCACTCTGGCCTTCAATGGGCACGCAGCGCGTCTGCGAACACAGCCGCACCAGCAGCCTGGCAGGCGTCGGGCCAATCAGCTCGTAGCGCCATGCAACCAGCGTCATCATGCCGCTCACCGGCTGCGATGGAGCCAGCGCCCGGGACGAAGCAACGACGCCGCGCGTATTGAGCGTCGCCCCCATGCCGCTTGCCTGCCAGCTGCCGCCACCGGCGGCGCAGGCAAACAGCGGCAGCATTAACAACAATAACAGCGCTCGCATTACTTAGCGCCTATCGTGGCCGTCATGCGGATGTTGCGGTTATCCGACAGTTCCAGGCTGGAGAGCACCACCAGCTGCGGCAAGTTACGACGCAGGAAGCGGGCCAGCAGCGGACGCAGAGCATGATTCACCAGCAGCACTGGCGGCGCGCCCAGCATCTCCTGACGCTGTACCGCTTCCTGAGACTGCTCAAGCAGTCGGTCGGCCAGACCCGGCTCGAGGCCGCTTCCCCCTTGCAGGGCCTGCAGCAGCAGGCGTTCCAGCGCCGTATCCAGTCCAATAACCTGGACCTCTCCCGTACCCGGGAACCACTGTTGAGTAATGGCGCGGCCTAATGCCACACGCACTACGGAGGTTAACTCCTGCGGATCGGTCTGGATTGGCGCGTGTTCCGCCAGCGTCTCCAGAATGGTTCGCATATCTTTAATCGGCACTTTTTCCGCCAGCAGATTCTGCAATACCTTATGCAGCGTGGTCAGCGTCACAACGCCTGGCACAAGGTCTTCCGTCAGTTTCGGCATCTCCTGCGTGACCCGGTCAAGCAGCTGCTGCGCCTCCTGGCGACCAAACAGTTCAGGGGCAAACTGACCGATCAGATGGTTAAGATGCGTGGCAACGACCGTACTGGCCTCTACCACCGTAAAGCCCTGAATCTGCGCCTGCTCTTTGAGGGCGCTTTCAATCCACGTGGCTTCCAGGCCAAACGCTGGATCGATGGTTGTCTCGCCGGGTAGCGACCCGGCGGCAGTACCCGGGTTAATAGCCAGCCAGCGTCCCGGATAGGCATCCCCCGCTCCGACCTCAACCCCCTTCATCAGAATGCGATAGCGGGCAGGTGGCAAATCCATGTTGTCACGGATATGCACCACCGGCGGCAGGAAGCCCATGTCCTGAGCGAATTTTTTGCGGATACTGCGAATACGGCCCAGCAGCTCGCCATCCTGCTGGAAATCGACCATCGGGATCAATCGATAGCCCACCTCCATGCCCAGTGAGTCTTCCAGCTGGACATCGTTCCAGGTCGCTTCCACAGCCTGCGGGTTCTCCTGAGTTTTATTAACCGGTGCCGGCGGCGGCGGTGCAGTCATCTGACGGCCGCGCATCCACCAGGCAAGACCCAGCAGCCCGGCGGTAAACAGCAGGAAGACAAAGTTCGGCATCCCCGGGACCAAACCGAGTAAACCCAGTACCGCGGCGCTCAACAGCATGACGCGGGGGTTATTGAACAGCTGGGTGACCATCTGCTCGCCAACGTCCTGGTCCGTCGCCACGCGGGTAACAATAACGCCCGCCGCAGTAGAGATAACCAGCGCCGGGATCTGTGCGACCAGACCATCACCGATGGTCAGCAGCGTGTAGCTCTCCGCCGCCGCGCCAACGGCCATATCATGCTGTACGACACCCACCAGCAGTCCGCCGATGACGTTAATCGCCATGATCATCAAACCGGCTACGGCATCACCGCGCACAAACTTACTGGCACCGTCCATCGAGCCGTAAAAATCGGCTTCCTGCGTCACTTCCGAACGGCGTTTTTTTGCCTCTTCTTCAGCAATCAAACCGGCATTCAGATCCGCATCGATTGCCATCTGCTTGCCCGGCATCCCGTCCAGCACAAAACGCGCGCCCACTTCGGCGATACGCCCTGCCCCTTTGGTGATAACCATAAAGTTGATAATGACGAGGATGATAAACACCACGATACCAATGGCGAAGTTACCGCCCACCAGGAAGTGGCCAAAGGCTTCAACAACCTTTCCCGCCGCCGCTCCGCCGGTATGACCTTCCATCAGGATGATACGCGTGGAGGCAACGTTCAGCGCCAGGCGCAGCAGCGTGGTAAACAGCAGCACGGTCGGGAACGCGGCAAACTCCAGGGTGCGCTGGGTAAACATCGCCACCAGCAGGACCATGATCGACAGCGCGATGTTAAAGGTGAACAGCAAATCCAGCACGAATGCGGGCAGCGGCAGCACCATCATCGACAGGATCAGCATGATGAGCACCGGTCCGGCAAGTATTTTCCATTGCCCGGATTTCATATTACTGGGCAGTCGCAGCGTCGCGAGCAGATTAGCCATCGGAGTCCTTCTCATTCGCAAAGTCCAGTGCTTCAGGCACCGGCAGGTTTTCAGGTTTTTTCGGGATCAGGCCGCCCGCGACGCGCCAGCGTCTGAGCTGCCACACCCAGGCCAGCACTTCCGCTACCGCGGAGTAGAGCTGGCCTGGTATTTGTTGGCCGATTTCAGCGTGGCGATAAAGCGCACGAGCAAGCGGCGGTGCTTCAAGCATCGGAATTCGGTTCTCTTTGCCGATTTCACGAATACGTAACGCCACAAGGCCAGCCCCTTTGGCCAGCACTTTCGGCGCATTCATTTTTTTCTCGTCGTACTGCAGTGCCACGGAATAGTGCGTCGGGTTAGTGACAATCACATCCGCCTTCGGCACATCGGACATCATGCGACGACGGGCAACCGCACGCTGCTGCTGACGAATACGGTTCTTAACGTGCGGGTCCCCTTCCTGCTGCTTGTACTCATCGCGAATATCCTGACGGCTCATGCGCAGCTTTTTCAGGTTGCTGAAGATCTGGAACATGACGTCAAATCCCACCATCGGGATAAGCCCAACAATGATGAACAGCCCGCATTTAGCCACGATATTCAGCGCGTGGCTAAGGGCGGCAATCGGCGGTTCGCTCATCAAACGCATCATGTCCGGCAGGTTATGTACCAAATAGACGGTGGTAACCGCCCCGACGGTAATCGCCTTCAGGAACGCCTTCAGCAGCTCAGCGCCAGACTGGGCGGAGATAAAACGTTTAAGGCCCGGCAGCGGGTTGAGCTTGCTGAATTTGGGTGCCATAGACTTACCGCTAAACAGCAGGCCGCCCAGCAGCATCGGCGCGGCTATCGCTACAATCACCAGTCCCCCCATCAGAGGCAGCAGCGCCCAGACAGCCTGTTTGAGCAGCAGGCTTATCTGATTCACGGTCAGGTGCGGGTCGTTGATGATTTTGTGATCGAAATGCAAACCGGCCGCAAGCATCGCGGCCAGCTGTCTGGCGAGCGGCTCACCGCCCGCCCAGATAATGCTCAGGCCAACCAGCACCATCAATAAAGAGGTTAACTCGCGGGAACGCGGGATCTGCCCATCCTCACGCGCTTTTTCAAGTCGGTGGGCTGTGGGGTCTTCTGTTTTATCCTCGTCGCTATCTTCAGACACCGCTTCTATCTCGTGGCCGCAATTTCTATCACAGCATGCCAGAGGCGTAACGGGCTAATGGGGGGAAAATAGGGGGAAAACTGCGTTTGTTTGCGGTGTTAGAATTTGTAGAGCTGACAAGCGCCACGGCGCGTCATCCTCCATAAACGCACCACAAGCTCATCATCTATGTGGTGCAGACCCCCATTTCTTCATCTTAGGGCCTGGACAACCGACAATGACCGACCGTGTGTACCTGCCAGTTAGGACAGCATTGAAACTGCAATGTGTTATTAACAGTGTTAGCGCAGATTTAATCTGACACTATTTCTGCCCTGAACTAAACCTACTCTAACAGGCTGCTCTGTGCCAGAAGCGGACGTTTGAGCTCAATAAGCAACGACGTTATATTTTGTCCTGATTGACGCGAGATGAAAGCTCCTGATGGCTCTCTTTTCGTTCACTGTAGCGATCGGCAAGGTAACCGGTTTGCCCCTTGAGCAACAGTGTGATTTTAAACAACTCCTCGGCGACATCGACGATACGATCATACCAGGACGAAGGTTTCATTCGCCCGTTCTCATCGAATTCCTGCCAGGCTTTGGCTACTGAAGATTGGTTGGGAATAGTGAACATCCTCATCCAGCGTCCAAGAATACGCATCTGGTTCACGGCATTAAAGGACTGCGAGCCGCCACATACTTGCATTACCGCAAGAGTTTTGCCCTGCGAAGGGCGTACCGCACCTTCACTTAAGGGTATCCAGTCGATCTGTGCCTTCATAACTGCGCTCATAGCCCCGTGCCGTTCCGGAGAACTCCAAACCATCCCGTCACACCATCTGACCAGACCACGCAGCTCGGTGACCTTAGGATGCGTGTCTGGCGCATCATCCGGCAGGGGTAAACCGGAGGGGTTAAAGAGTTTCACCTCCGCGCCCATCGCTGTCAGCAGGCGGCCTGCTTCCTCCGCCGCAAAGCGGCTGTAAGAGCGCTCTCTTACTGAGCCATACAGGATCAGAATCCGTGGCGGCTCCTGCAGGTGTAATTGTTCAGCGATGTGTTGATCAAAGCAGTCAGCGTTTAGTGCAGGAAAGTGTTCCATTTTTTCTCCTCCGGGATACTTTGGTGTTTTATAATACACATATATGATTTACTATATGTGTATTATGATGGGAACGGAGTGAAAAATGCTACAACCTGTTCAGCTTTTCAAAATCCTGTCGGATGAAACACGGCTCGCCATCGTCATGCTTCTGCGGGAGTCCGGAGAACTGTGCGTGTGCGATATCTGTGCGGCCACCACTGAGTCACAGCCCAAGATTTCTCGCCACATGGCGATTCTTCGTGAAGCAGAACTGGTACTTGACCGCCGGGAAGGCAAATGGATTCACTACCGCCTGTCTCCCCACATGCCAGCATGGGCGGCAGAGACGGTCACGACGTCCTGGCAATGTATGCGAGAGGATGTGCGTAAATGGCTGGACAAATCAGCTTTCGCCTCCTGCTGAGATAGAATACATATTTACATAATCATATATAACGGAGTCTGAGATGCTTTTGGCAGGGAGTATATTTTTACTGACGCTGGTACTGGTGATCTGGCAACCCAGAGGTCTGAGTATTGGCTGGAGCGCGAGTATCGGGGCTGTGCTGGCGCTGGTAACCGGTGTCATCCATATCACTGATATTCCCGTGGTCTGGAATATAGTCTGGAATGCGACAGCGGCATTTATTGCGGTCATCATCATCAGCCTGCTGCTCGATGAGTCCGGCTTCTTTGAATGGGCAGCATTGCACGTCTCCCGCTGGGGTAACGGACGTGGCCGCCTGCTGTTCACCTGGATAGTACTGCTTGGCGCTGCTGTTGCTGCGCTGTTTGCTAACGACGGGGCAGCTCTGATTCTGACGCCGATTGTGATTGCGATGCTGCTCGCACTGGGGTTCAGCCAGGCGACGACTCTGGCCTTTATCATGGCAGCAGGGTTCATTGCTGATACCGCCAGCCTGCCACTGATAGTTTCCAACCTGGTCAATATTGTCTCAGCGGATTTCTTCGGACTGGGCTTTACGCAGTACGCCTCCGTGATGGTCCCTGTGAACCTGGCGGCTATAGCTGCCACGCTGGTCATGCTCCATATATTCTTCCGCCGCGATATCCCCGCCAAATATGACGTTTCGCTACTCAAGATGCCTGGCAATGCGATTAAAGATCCTACTACGTTCAGGGCGGGCTGGGTTGTTCTGCTGCTCCTGTTGGTCGGTTTCTTTGTTCTGGAGCCGCTGGGGATCCCTGTTAGTACGATAGCAGCTGTTGGGGCTGCGGTGCTTTTCGTGGTAGCAAAGCGTGGTCATGCCATAAATACCGGGAAAGTGCTGCGCGGTGCGCCCTGGCAAATCGTAATTTTCTCGCTGGGTATGTATCTGGTCGTCTACGGTCTGCGTAACGCAGGACTGACTGAGTATCTTTCAGCCGTACTCAATTTACTGGCAGACAAAGGTTTATGGGCTGCCACGTTCGGTACCGGCTTCCTGACAGCGTTCCTGTCGTCTGTGATGAACAATATGCCGACGGTACTTATTGGTGCATTGTCTATAGACGGGAGCACTGCGACCGGCATCGTCAGAGAGGCAATGATTTATGCCAATGTGATTGGCTGCGATTTAGGTCCTAAAATCACCCCGATAGGTAGTCTGGCAACCCTACTGTGGCTTCATGTGCTGGCACAGAAAAATATGACCATCACCTGGGGATATTACTTTCGCACCGGAATAATTATGACCCTGCCCGTGCTTTTCGTCACTCTGGCCGCGCTGGCGTGGCGGCTCTCTATCACTTTGTAATGAGATACTGATATGAGCAACATTACCATCTATCACAATCCAGCCTGTGGCACTTCACGTAACACGCTGGAGATGATCCGTAACAGCGGTAACGAACCAACCATTATTTATTATCTCGATACGCCCCCGACTCGTGATGAACTTGGCAAACTGATTTCAGATATGGGTATTTCAGTACGTGCATTGCTGCGTAAGAACGTCGAACCTTATGAGCAGTTGGGTCTTGAGGAAGACAAATTTTCTGATGAGCAGTTGATTGATTTTATGCTTCAGCATCCGATCTTGATTAATCGACCGGTTGTAGTAACGCCGCTTGGTACGCGTCTTTGCCGCCCTTCAGAAATCGTGCTGGATATTCTTCCGGAAGATCAGAAAGGAGCGTTTACCAAAGAGGATGGTGAGAGGATCATTGACGAAACGGGGAAGCGAGTTAAGTAATCTGTCCCTATTCAAAGTAACGGATGCCTGTTTACGCAATGCGGGCGTCCGATTTTCGCTCATTGCGGACCGTGCAGCGATCAAGTCCGCTCCGTGCCAGGAGCGGACGTTTAGGATGGCTCTGGAAAACTTCGAACTTGTCCGTTAAATGCATGAGCGGACTTTATTGAGATTTTGGGATGTTAATCAACCGGTGGCAGAGCGGTGAGGAACGTTGAGAGTATCGTGGTATTTTATGTTTCATAAATTTATGCGCCCTGATTCTTTTTGATGCTTCCCCTTCTTTCGCTAATCAAAGAGCCGCATGAAATCCCACGCCGACCTGGCGGTTATTTCAGCACGTATGCGCAGGGCAAATGGATAGTCAGTCTCCACCGTTCTGTAATCAGTCAAAGGTTATAAGTAAGCTCTTCAATGTTGTCAGAAAGTATATCCAGCAGAGAACTCACATGAATATTATTATTTCCCTGATGCCACATCACACTCAGTGGAAGCCCTTCAACATGTTCCATCGACGAGAGATCAAGGTATTTAACCCCGTCAGCATTCATGTTTTTATAGGATGAGGGAACCAGAGCAATGCCCAGTCCGGCGGCGACTAAACTCAGGATGGTCTGTTTCTCCTCAGCATACTGAGCAATGACAGGAGATCTGCCGCCAGCTTTGAAGAAATTCATCGTCAGATCATGGCTGTGAGGTCTTGTGCGTCTTTCCGGCATGATAACGGGTTCATTAAAGAAATCATCAATACTGACTTCGTCATAACTGACCAGCCGGTGATGGGCAGGTACAGCGAGTACACAGCTTTCATTAGCGATAAACCGCGTCGTCAGCATTGCGTTAACATCTTCTGGTGGACGAACAAAAACAATATCCAGCCACCCTGAAATGAGCCGCGGAATAAGACTGTGAGATTTATCTTCAGTAATATGGATATCCGCATCAGGATACTGCTGCACGAAAAGATTAAGTAATTCTGGTAATAACCCTCTGGCCGCGCTGTCAATTGCACCGATCCGCAATGTCCTTTTATGCGACGGTGTATGTTTTCGAAACCGCAACCGCAACGCATCGAAGTCAGCAATGACGACCTTGGCCTCATTTAAGAACTCTGCCCCCTCAGGTGTCAGCGACACGTTCCTGGTCGAACGATTCAGCAACCTTACAGCCAGATCTTCCTCCAGTAGCTTGATGAAACGACTGAGTGACGCAGGCATCATTTCGAGTTTACGGGCTGCCCGGCCAAAGTGAAGCTCATCACCTAACACCACAAAACAACGTAGCTGATTTATATCCATTTTTTCACCAGAAACAGATTATATAAATTATTTGTATAAAGTAGTGCTGATGATAAAACCGCACATATCTCCATACTGGGATTATTACAAAACGATAACAACCCTACACAACAATGGAGCATCCCGAAATGAATAACGACCTCGAAAAAAAGGTTATGCGCAAGGTTACCCTGCGTATTATTCCTTTTATCATGCTGCTATATTTCATCGCTTTTCTCGATCGGGTAAACATTGGTTTTGCCGCCCTGACCATGAATGAGGATTTGGGATTTTCGCCCACGGTTTTCGGGCTGGGAGCCGGCATTTTCTTTCTCGGTTACTTTCTGTTTGAAGTCCCTTCAAACTTAATCCTCCATAAAGTTGGTGCCCGTATCTGGATAGCCCGCGTGATGATCACCTGGGGCATGGTCTCTGGCTGCATGGCTTTTGTTCAGGGGACAACTAGTTTCTATACCCTGCGTTTTCTGCTCGGCGTAGCGGAAGCGGGTTTCTTTCCTGGCATCATTCTTTATCTCAGCTACTGGTTCCCGGCGGCGAAACGTGCGCAGGTCACTGCCATCTTTATGGCCGCAGCACCGCTTTCAACCGCGCTGGGATCGCCTATTTCAGCCGCCTTGCTCGAGATGCATGGTTTCTTCGGCTATGCGGGATGGCAGTGGATGTTTGTGCTGGAAGCCCTGCCAGCACTGGTGCTTGGGATTGTGGTTCTTTTCTTCCTCACCGATCGCCCCGCCAAAGCCAAATGGCTGACTGACGAAGAGCGTGCGTGGCTGGAAAACACCATGCAGGCCGAGGAACTGGCTCGGGCTGCAAAACAAAGCCACAGCAGCGCATGGAAAGGACTTGCGGATAAGCGGGTACTGGCACTCGCGCTGGTTTATTTTGGTACATCTGCCGGATTGTACACACTTGGCATCTGGTCACCGCAAATCATCCGCAGCTTTGGTGCTACCTCGCTGGAGATTGGTTTCCTCAACGCTTTCCCGGCTGTCATCGGTGTCATCGCCATGATCCTGTGGGCACAGCATTCCGACCGTACCAAAGAGCGCAGCTGGCATGTGATTGGTGCCTGCCTGCTGGCGGCAGCCGGTCTGATTTACGCGGGTAACGTCAGCACACTATTTACGGTGATCGTCGCCTTAACACTAGTCACCGTAGGCATCAGCGCATCGAAACCGCCTCTCTGGAGTATGCCTACAGTGTTCCTGAGCGGCCCGGCAGCGGCAGCGGGTATTGCCACGATTAACTCCATCGGCAACCTCGGCGGCTTTGTTGGCCCGATGATGATTGGCGTGATCCGCCAGCAAACAGGTAGCTACACCTGGGGCCTGTACTTCGTCGCCGGACTGCTGACTATTTCGGCCCTCATTGTCCTGATTCTTTCTGCCAGGGCAGACAAGCCGCAAACGGCAGAGCTCACTCATCCTCATACTCATTAACCGGAGAATTAACTATGCGTAACTACAAAATTGCCGCCATACCTGCCGACGGTATCGGTCCGGAAGTCATTTCTGCAGGTGTTGAAGTACTGCATGCGCTGACACGCCTCGATCCGCAGCTGAAGTTTAATGTAGAGACCTTTGACTGGGGGTCGGACTATTACAAAAAACATGGCGTGATGATGCCGGAAGAAGGGCTGAATACGCTGAAATCGTTTGATGCTATTTACTTCGGCGCAGTGGGCGCGCCAGATGTGCCTGACCATATTACTCTCTGGGGTCTGCGCCTGCCAATTTGCCAGGGCTTTGACCAGTACGCCAATGTGCGTCCAACCAAAATCCTGCCGGGTGTCACCTCTCCGTTGCGGAACCGCGGGCCGGGCGATCTGGACTGGGTCATTGTGCGTGAAAACTCCGAGGGGGAATACTCTGGCAACGGCGGCCGTGCACACCGTGGCTTACCGGAAGAAGTAGGCACCGAGGTGGCCATCTTCACCCGCGTCGGCGTTACGCGCATTATGCGCTATGCCTTCAGACTGGCGCAGTCTCGTCCACGCAAACTGCTGACCGTGGTGACCAAATCCAATGCCCAGCGTCACGGAATGGTGATGTGGGATGAGATTGCCGCCGAAGTGGCGAAGGAATTCCCGGATGTGCAGTGGGACAAGATGCTGGTCGATGCCATGACACACCGCATGACGCTGCATCCCCAGACGCTGGATACCATCGTGGCCACTAATCTGCACGCCGATATCCTTTCTGATCTGGCCGGCGCGTTGGCTGGCAGTCTGGGCGTAGCGCCGACCGCCAATATTGATCCGGAACGCCGCTTCCCTTCCATGTTCGAACCTATCCATGGTTCAGCTTTCGATATCACCGGCAAAGGTATTGCTAACCCGATAGCAACCTTCTGGACTGCGGTACAGATGCTTGAACATCTGGGCGAACGTAACGCCGCGGCGCTGATTATGGAAAGTATCGAATATGTTTGTGAGAAAGGCATTCTGACGCCAGATGTTGGTGGAACAGCCAGTACCGCGGACGTAACTCGCGCTGTAGTGGAATTTATCGAAGCCAGAGCAAATATCGCCGAGAACGTATAATCATGAAAAATGAACAGTCTGCAGAGATCCTGCAGGATATCTTTCAGCATGCAATCGACAGCGCTCGTGCCGGACCTGCGATCCTGTCTAATTTGCCGGAAAAACCGCGGGGCCGCTGCGTGGTGATCGGTGCCGGTAAAGCCTCGGCGGCGATGGCTGCGGCTGTGGATGCAGCCTGGCCGGATGTGGATGTTTCTGGCGTGGTGGTGACGCGTTACGGTTACGCTGTGCCTGCTGGCCGCATCCGGATCATCGAGGCGGCTCATCCGGTATCCGATTCGATGAGCGAAGTTGCCGCAATGCTAATTGTGGAAGCGCTACGCGGTTTGACTTCTGATGACCTGGTGCTGGCGCTAATTTCAGGTGGCGGGTCGGCGCTGATGGCGCTACCCGCTCCAGGTTTAACATTGAAAGATAAGCAGGCCATCACCCGCGCGCTACTGCACAGCGGTGCCAACATCAAAGAGATGAATCTGGTACGTCGTCATCTCTCCGCGGTGAAAGGCGGCAAGCTGGCAAGAATGGTACAACCGGCTCGTATTGTGTCACTGATTATCAGCGATGTGCCGGGCGATAACCCGGCAGATGTTGCTTCCGGCCCTACTGTCGCGGATGACAGCACGCCGCTTGATGCGCTTCAGGTACTCCAGCGTTACGGTATTCCGACCCCGGAACCTGTTCATAACCTGCTAAGCCAGCCGGCAGGTCCGGTTGAAAGTGTAGCGAACAGTGAAGTCAAACTCATTGCCACGCCGCAGTTGGCTTTGCGGGCTGCCGCGTTGGCTGTGCGCAGACATGGACTGACGCCGCTTATTCTGGGCGATGCGATAGAAGGCGAAAGCCGTGAAGTGGCCATTGTTATGGCCGGGATTGCTAAATCCGTGAAGCAGTATGGTCATCCGGTTTCCGGTCCGGCAGTACTGTTGTCGGGTGGTGAAACCACCGTGACGGTAAGCAATGGCCAGCACGGAAAGGGGGGGCGTAATACTGAATTTTCGCTCAGTCTGGCCTGTGCATTGCAGGGAGAGAGCGGCATATGGGCAATCGCCGGCGACAGTGATGGTATCGACGGAACGGAAGATGCAGCAGGAGCATTGGTATTTCCGGACACGTTAACACGTGGCAAGATAGGCGGCCTGAATGCGGCTAATTATCTTGATATACATGACAGTTACAGCTATTTTCACGCGCTCGATGATCTGGTGATAACCGGTCCGACGTTAACAAACGTGAATGACATTCGGGCAATATTGATTGCCTGAGCCTGTTGCTCTCCTGCGGCCCGGGAGAGCAATATTTATGCTTAGCGTCGTTCAGCCTAAGCCAGTTTGTCACAGTTCTACCTGCTTCCTCTGATGCTCTATCCAGGAAAACTACAACCTGTCGCGTCCAGTTTGCGCGGTTGAAAATCTATTCTCCCTATTAAAGCCAGTCAAGCCCCTGGGTTTAGTCCGCTGTTCGCTCATTGCGGATCGTGCAGCGAGCAAGTCCGCTCCGTGCCAGGAGCGGACGTTACTGGGGTGCTGAAAAGCACCTTTGTAATAGCCTGATTAGCTTGCCCCTTTATGTATGTTAATCTGAATCCAATAAAACAATTACGTCGGAGAGCGTATGCAAGGTCCAGATCCACTAAATAAGCATCCAATGCTGGGGTTTCCTCAGGTTTGTTTCATCAAAAATACTGTGACGAATCCAAACATTATCATTGGCGATTTCACATATTACGATGACACAGAAGACTCTGAGAATTTTGAACGGAATGTTCTGTATCACTTCCCTTTCATCGGTGACAGACTGGTTATCGGTAAATTTTGCGCTATAGCAAAAGGTGTCCAGTTCATTATGAACGGTGCGAACCACAAGTTATCAGGCTTCTCTACGTTTCCATTTTATATTTTCGGAAATGGATGGGAAAAGGCGATGCCAAAGCCTGAAGATTTGCCGTACAAAGGCGATACGATAATCGGAAATGATGTCTGGATAGGTTACAAAGCGCTGATCATGCCTGGCGTGAAGATCGGCAACGGCGCGATTATTTCCTCCCTGGCTGTTGTTACCACCGACGTGCCTGCTTATACCATTGTCGGTGGAAACCCTGCAAAAGTGATTAAATCACGATTTTCCGATGAAATAGTAATCGAACTGGAAAAATTAGCGTGGTGGGATTGGTCTGTAGAAAAGATAACTAAACACCTCCCGGCAATAATGTCTAATGACATTAATACGCTTCTTACAATCGAGTAATCTGAATTGGTACGGCCAGTCGACATCTCGTTTAAAGCAGCTACTGGATCGTCTCACTGGCCGTTCTTGCCATGAGCGGACGTTTGAGAGACATCCAAACCCATCTCATGTACGCTATTGTTCATGATTTTTATAGTCTATAGGTGTCGGTTTATGGTGAGCCCGAAAGAAATAATGGAGCATTATGTCATTAATCCTCAGGATAGCTATTTTGTTAATGGTGTACCGCCGGTTGAGAATGTAGTGGTCGTTGCTTATGATCCTTTGTGGCCGGAAATATATTCAACACTGGCATCTAAAATTAAGAATAAATTAGGTTCGCATCTACTAAAAATTGATCATGTGGGTTCTACGGCAGTACCTGGTCTTGCTGCCAAACCTGTCATTGATATTGACTTGACGGTTGCTGATGCTGCTGATGAAAAAACATATGTATTAGCGCTTGAAGGTCTTGGGTATAGACTCATTGTTCGTGAGCCCCGCTTCCATGGCCATCGTCTTTTCCATTATGATAATCCAAGAGTTAATCTGCATGTTTTTACTCGGGATACCCCTGAAACAGCCCGGCATTTGCTTTTCCGTGATTGGCTTAGACAGTCTGAGAAGGACTGCAAGATTTATGCTGATGCCAAATTCGAGGCAATTAAAGATTGCAACTTAGATATTGAGAAATATCATGAAAATAAAAGTAAAGTGGTACGTGATATCTATCAGGAAATTTTTAAACAGTTAGGCTACTTTTGATATGTTGTTTGGTTTTATTGTCTGTTTTAAAAAAATTAGTGCCGCTCCTCGCTCACAGCTGCCTTTGGATCTTCCCATTGGCGACTGTATTCCAGGAGAGGACGTTTTCAATCCAGATGTTAATTTCAGGGAATATCTGAAGCCATAGGTTAAGATAGTTCGGATGCATCCCTCAGTACGCTCGGTGGCAATAAGGATTTTAAAGGAATCACTATGGATTCAGATAAGTTAAGTTTTTGGTTAAATCGTTGGTTACTCACTCCGGATGGAGATAAATTTATAACTCATACATCAACGTTGCTTCCGGTAAAAACAGCAACACATGGTATTAAGGCTATGCTGAAAGTGACTGATGATGCGGATGAGCAAACCGGAAACGCAATGATGGCATGGTGGGAAGGTAACGGCGCAGCACAGGTTATTGCTTATGATAAAGAAGCCATTCTACTCGCTCGCGCTACAGGAATTGCATCACTGTCAACGATGTCCAAAAATGGTCAAGACAATGAAGCCTGTCGCATTTTGTGTGCAACTGCGAACAGGCTTCACAGCAAGCTAGGTAAACCATTGCAAAAATTCACACCTCTACATCGTTGGTTTTCTTCGTTAAAGCCCGCAGCCCTTGAGCATGGAGGTATTCTGGCGCATTGCGCAGAGATCTCTCAGCAGTTGCTCTCCTCTCCGCAAGACGTCGTTGTATTACATGGTGACTTGCATCACGATAACGTGCTTGATTTCGCATCATCTGGCTGGCTGGCCATTGATCCCAAAGGTCTACTAGGCGAACGAGGATTCGACTTTGCTAATATTTTCACCAATCCGGATCTTGGTAATCCTGAGCATTATGTTGCAAGAGTACCGAGTATTTTTAAACAGCGACTTGAGATCGTTACTGAGATATCGGGAATAAATAGAGAGCGACTTCTGCAGTGGATAATTGCATGGTGCGGGCTCTCAGCGACTTGGTCGCTTGAATGCAATGATCGTATATCAGTCCAGATTGAGATTGCTGAGTTGGCTATTGCTGAACTGAGCGTATGAGATGCAGGCAACGCCGGGCATCTGAGTAATCATCCCACTTCTAATTTGCTGTTCAATTACAATCTGAATGACTATACCTCGTTCTTAGCGGACCTTCTGCTCAGTTAGTTAATCCGCCTTGTGCCAAGAGCGGACATTGCTAACTACCCACCATAATAATTGTTGGGGTGCCTCTCAAGACCAAGTCATCGCGAAAGAAGTTTGATGATCCTTGATACACATTCATCGCTGGATAAACTGTACGAGTCTAAAATGAGGTGTTCTCTGTTCCATGGTTCATAAGTCAAATCGGTAACATATTTCCAATCTGGCAGGGTTAACCCCTCGACTTGTGACACCCTTGTTTCCACTCGTTTACGATGCTCAATCATATCGGAACATACGATCTCAATTTCTAAAAAATCGGTTCTTGCCGATAAAGCTATTTCTCGATAGGCATCACGGGTTAACGCCAGTGGGTTCACTGAGTCAGTGATTACTGTTGCTCCTAATAGCAGGTTTTCTCTGGCGAGTGAGTAAGCGACAAAATAACCAGTAGGCCCCATTTCACGACCATCTTCTTCGGCTTTAAGTATGGCCTGCTCAATCGTGTCGATTCGCAAGTAAAGAGCATTTAACTGCTTTGTCAAAGCCTGAGCGATAGTGCTTTTCCCGCTTCCAGGCAAACCACTGAAGATGATTAGCATAACTTGTCCTGGAACGATGAAATCCAACAGTATTAAAACACACTGGGCCATGAATTGTGGGAATTCATTCCGCAGCGATATGACAACTGAAGAGTATTACTGCTACTGCTAGTGTTAATACTTGGCGTGTCCGCTCCTCGCTCACAGCGGACCTCCAGCTCTGTTAGCTTGTCCGCTGCGTGCCAACTGCGGACTTTGAACGCCACGCATCTATCTAATCTTATTAACGAAACTCAGGAACCTTCCAGTGATCCGTTAACCGTACATACGATTGTGGCATGATCCCACCACGCATTATTATTCACTCTTGTTGCAAGCACATTAAAATACTCTTCCTGTATTTCATTTATTAGGTTTTCAAGCGGTTTCAAAGTACGCCAGGGTTTACCTTCTTTCAGTAAATGATATCTGACCGGATCATAGGCATTCATATCGTTATCAAGCCGGGGGGTTCCGCACATAGAACTAATCACAAATCGCCCTCCGGGTTTAAGTAACCTTTTCACCTCAGTAAAAAAAAGGTTCCGTTCATCCTCTATCAGGCAATGCAAACAGCTGCCATCAATAATAAATTCAAACTTTGCATCCTCACACTGACCAATATGGCAAACATTTCCAACAATAAAATGTGCAGACAGGCGTGCCTGATAGAAATGATTTTCTGCCCATCTGATGGCTGTTTCGGAGAAATCCACACCCCATACGGAATACCCTCTCTCAGCCAGACTCTGAGATGCCATTGCTCCGTTTCCACATCCCATTTCTAGTACTGGTGCTCCAGGCTGGGGTAAATGATTATTAAAGCTAAGCCAATGAAAGATTTTTTCTTGTTGTGTTTTTGCCCTGAGAAAATCTTCCCCAGCCCATGCGGCATACCCTTTAGCTAATAGCTTCCTGTACTGCTTTTCATAGACATTCATAATTAAGATACCTTCACAAACAATTAACCCTTCAATTTATACGTCATTTCTTGCTGGGATAAAGAGGGGGGGTGATAAAAACCTTGTAAACAGGCGCAAAAAAGTCCGCCCTGTGCCAAATACAGACGTTCTGTACTTCACAATTTGCTCACTACAGAAAGGCTATCTGGCTACATGATTTGTAGATTGCGCTAAACTCAAACACCTCTGGATTAACCTGCCGACCAACGTAAAAGGCAAGATGTATGTCTGTCGATAATTTATCACGCATGGGTACCGCCAAAGTGACGCTTTTGGTGGATGAAGCAGGTCATCGGGTAATCGAAAAATGTCCTGTGAGTGATGTCGAGTTTAGTTTTTATCAACACGCAGCCAGGCATCTCACTCAAGTAGGCATTTCCACGCCAAAGGTTTTGTTTGCCGATCCGAACACACGCAAGTTAAGGCTGGAGTTTATCCCACACCAGGTTAGTCAGGACGAAGTTGGACGAGATGAGGTGTTGTCTATTCTGTCTGGGTTACATGGCTATCGACCTGACTCTTCTTGGGTTTATCACCCTCACACCTGGTCAGAAACAGCCCTCGAAAAATCTCTCATGCTGTTGGCATTACCGAGCAGAGCAGCAAAACAGTTACGGTGCTTTCAACAGGCAAGTGATGTGCTGTTTAGTGGTCAGTGCTTAATATCAGGCGACAGTAATGCGGGTAATTGGGGAAAAAGGGACAGGGGTGATTTCGTTCTTTTTGACTGGGAAAGATTCGGCACTGGTAGCCCAGCAATTGACCTTGCCCCACTGATCAAGGGAATGGGTTCTAAACAAAAATTTATTGAGTTTGCTGAACGCTATACCTGTATATCGCGTCATTATAATCCAAATGATTTAGCTAAAGAAATTGCGATTGTAAAAGCATGGATTGTGACAGAGGTAGTCCTACTGCTTAATGAACGGCAGAAGAGTGATTTTCAATTCTATCTCAGCTGGTACAGAGAAAATCTTCCTGCCTGGCTAAATGACACTTTAAAAATGCTTTGATCTTTTCAGCCTCAGTTATCTTCTAATAATGACGATTCTGCTATGAGTCGCAACATCCGTTTCTGGCCTAAATCACTCCCAGCTTCAGGCAGCTTTTATTTTCCGTTTCCCACGCCGCCATCAACGTACAAAGCACTATTGGCGTCGAGAGCATCCTCACAACGCTGTTTAAAGTTATGTAAATGTGAATCATTTGCATTTCGAGGTGATTGTAACCGATGGTGATTATCACTTATCGTTCATCCGCGTCGGGAAAGCTTCCTGGCGACTCTCAAAAGTTGTGCTAACTACTCTGGGATATAAAATGATGAATGTTCTGCCCCGCACCGGATTGCGCCGTATCACGCTGGCATCGGCTCTGGTTCTCTCCGCAAGCCTCCCGGCTTTCGCTCAGGATAATTTAACTCTGTACACCACTCGCGAGCCTGGCCTGATTCAGCCCTTGCTGGATAGCTGGACGCAAACCAGCGGCGTAAAAGTGAACACGGTTTATATCAAGGATGGCATGCTGGAGCGTGTCAAAGCAGAAGGCAAGAACTCCCCTGCCGACCTGCTGATGACCGTCGATGCTGGCAATCTCATCGATTTAGTTGAAGCCGGCGTGACGCAACCCGTGGATTCAGCAGCGCTGAAATCAGCCATTCCGGTCAATCTGCGTGGGGAAGATAATCAGTGGTTTGCATTATCGATGCGTGCACGCGTGCTGTACGCTGATAAATCTCTGCCGATTGATAACTGGCATTACGAACAGCTTTCCAGCCCGGATTACAAAGGTAAAGTCTGTATCCGCTCCGGTCAGCATCCGTACAACACCGCGCTGATTGCCGCCATGATTGCCCATCACGGTGAAACGAAAACCGAAGAGTGGCTGCGTGGTGTGAAAGCTAATCTGGCGCGTAAAGCAACCGGAGGAGACCGTGATGTGGCCCGCGATATTCTGGGCGGCATCTGTGATATTGGCCTTGCCAACTCCTACTACATCGGCCATATGAAAAATGCCAAAGAGGGCAGCGACGCACGCAAATGGGGTGATGCAATTAAAGTGGTGAAACCTACCTTTGAGCAAGGTGGCACTCACGTGAATATCAGCGGTGCTGCGGTGGCTCGCTTCGCGCCGAATAAAGCCGATGCCGTTAAGCTGATGGAATATCTGGTTTCCGCGCCAGCTCAGCAGCTGTATGCCAAAGCAAACTTTGAATACCCGGTGCTGAAAGGCGTCGCACTTGACCCGGTTATCAGCGCAACCATTGGTGAAATTGACGTGGATAAAGTGCCATTAACCGAGATCGTGAAGCACCGTAAGCAAGCAAGCTTGCTGGTAGATAAAGTTGGATTCGATCAATAAGTCACTTCGTCTGCCGACGTTACGCGGCCTGGTTTCCGGGCCGAAGGCATTATTAACGCCACTGCATCTTGGCGCGTTGAGTGTTGCACTTGGCGTGCTTATGCCGATCGTTGCGCTTATCTGGCAGGCGACCCAGGCCGATTTATCTCACTGGGATAACCTCATCACCTTTGTTTTGCCATCGGTGCTGAAAAATACCGTACTGCTACTGGTAGGTGTCGCCGCTATCGTAGGCGTAATCGGTGTAGGGAGCGCATGGGCTGTCACAGTCTGGGATTTCCCAGGGCGGAAAATGCTCAGCTGGGCCCTGCTGTTACCGCTCGCTATGCCGACCTATATCGTTGCCTTTGCCTGGCTCGATCTGCTGCACCCCATCGGCCCGCTGCAAACCTTTATCCGTTTTTTGTTGGGTTTTGATAGCCCGCGACAGTTCCGTCTCCCTGATTTACGCTCGCTCCCCGGCGCGATAACCCTGCTCGGTTTGGTGCTGTATCCGTATGTTTACCTGACCACCCGCGCCATGTTTATCAGCCAACCTGCGCATCTGCTGGAAGCGGCACGCACTCTGGGGTGCAGTGCTGCCGGAACATTTTTTCGCGTAGCGCTGCCAATGGCCCGTCCGGCCCTGGCTGTGGGAATTAGTCTGGCGCTGCTGGAAACGCTTAACGACATTGGTGCCTCGGAGTTTCTTGGCGTACAAACCCTGACCGTGACAGTCTACACAACCTGGATTTCACGCTCCGATTTAGCCTCTGCCGCCCAAATCGCCTGCATGATGCTGATGTTCATCTTCTGCATCCTGACGCTGGAATTTTATGGCCGCAAAAAGCAGGGTTTCAGCAGCCGGAGTTTACGTGAGATCCAGCCAACGCGGGTACACGGCTGGCGTGGCTGGCTGCTGGGCCTGGTTATTGCCCTGCCCGTCGTTCTGGGGTTTTTAGCCCCCGTGCTGTTTTTGGCCTGGGAAAGTGCTAAACGCATCGGTGAAGAAAATCCATTGTCGCAAGCGTTGCTTTCAGCACTGCAAAATACGCTGTCACTGGCCGCGGGAACCACGTTGGTGGTGATTTGCGTCAGTTTACTGGTTGCCTGGAGCGCGCGTCACAGTGCTGCAAATAACGCAATGTCAGGTTTTCGCCGCGGGGTAATGCGACTGGCATCCCTCGGTTACGCCGTTCCCGGCACCATTCTGGCGATAGGCTTTTTGCCCCCGGCATTGGCCGTCGACAGCTGGCTGGCGGATGCGATGGGCGTTCGCGGTTTACCGCTGATGTCAGCCGGTATTTTACTGGTCATCTGCTGTGCGATGCGTTTTCAGGCAATTGCCATTGGGGCGCTGGACTCAGGTCTCAGCCGCATCCCCCCTTCCCTTGAGCAAGCCTCGCGCCTGCTTGGAGAGAACGGCACCGGCACCTTTGCACGCATCCACTTCCCCTTGCTGCGCCCGGCGCTGGTCAGCAGTGCGTTGCTGGTATTTGCCGATGCCATGAAAGAGCTGCCAACCACATTGCTGTTGCGGCCGGTCAATTTTGAAACGCTGGCGACGCTGCTGTATGCCGAGGCGGCCCGTGGAACCTATGAAGAAGGGGCGATTGCTGCCCTGATGATTGTGCTCGCCGGTACGCTGCCGGTGATTTTACTGGTGCGTCATCAAATGTCTCGCCAGGGCTAGAGGAACGACTCATGTTAGAAATTGCCTTACGCCTTCAGGATGTGCATGTTGCTTACGGCAACAGCCAGCAGCCGGTTCTGAACGGGTTTTCTATGTCTGTACGCAAAGGGGAACTGGCCTGTCTGCTGGGCGCTTCGGGCTGCGGGAAAACCACCGTATTACGCGCCGTGGCCGGTTTTGAGCGCCTGCAAAGCGGCGAGATTTTTGTTTCGCAACAGCGTGTTGCAGGGACGGGTTTACATCTCCCCCCGGAGAAACGCCAGGTAGGGATGGTGTTTCAGGAGTACGCATTATTCCCGCATCTGACCGCGCAACAAAACGTGGCCTTTGGTCTGCGCCGGTTGCCGCGCGAAGAGCAACGTGCACGTGCCACGTCACTGCTTAAAATGGTCGAGCTGCACAACCATGCCGGACGTTATCCCCATGAGCTTTCTGGGGGGCAGCAGCAGCGCATTGCATTAGCACGCGCCCTGGCCCCGCATCCGGCAATCCTGCTTTTGGACGAACCTTTTTCCAGTCTCGATAAGAAGACGCGCGAGCGTCTGGGGCGGGAAGTGCGCGATATTTTACGCGAAGCCGGGCAAACAGCGCTGCTGGTCACCCATAGCGAGCATGAAGCGCAGCTCATGGCTGACCATATCGGCTATGTGCAATATGGTGAGTATCGCAAGGGAAATGACCTGCTCCCCGTTGATTGATATACAGAAACCGGTGAATGCGCCATAGCTGTCGCTATGGCGCATGGTCAAATCAGAACCCTAAACTGTCCAGCAGGTCGTCAACCTGATCCTGGCTTGCGACGACGCCTGCCGCGGTGGTATCCAGCTGAGGGCCGTTAAGCAGGCTCTCGCTGACACGTTTGCTGCGTGCATCCGTCTCCGGCATGTTTTCCAGCAGCACCATCAGCAGCTGGCGCTCTATCTCCTGGATAACGTCCATCATGCGCTTGATAACCTGACCGGTAAGGTCCTGGAAGTCTTGCGCCATCATAATTTCCAGCAGCTGGGCATTAGTGAAGCTGGTATGCCCAGGCACCTCGGCCAGATAGCTGCGCGTTTCGCTGACCAGCTCTTTGGCGTCACTTAGCTCAATCGGATTTTCAAACCAGGCATCCCAGCGTCCGCTTAACGCTTTCGCCCCGGACTCCATTTTATTCTGATGAGGCTGAGAAAGCTCAACGCAGTTCAGGGCGCGTTCGGCGGCCTGCGCAGTCATCTGCACTACGTAGTCCAGACGGTCGCGGGCATCGGGAATCGCTTCCGCCGCGTCGGCAATCGCCTGGTCCAGTCCCAGCTCGCGCAGGCTGTCACGCAGCATGCGGGTCAGGCTACCAATACGAGAAATAATTTCGTTTGGCGACTGATCTAACTCCATCGCCGGGTTTGTCGATGAGTGCATATCCGCCTCCTTTTACATACCAAGCTTTTCGAAGATCTTGCCCAGTTTGTCCTCAAGAATTGCTGCGGTGAACGGTTTAACAACATAACCGCTCGCCCCAGCCTGTGCTGCTGCAATAATGTTCTCTTTCTTGGCTTCTGCCGTCACCATCAGTACCGGCATTTTGGCCATCACGCCGTCGGCACGAATCGTTTTCAGCAGTTCCAGGCCATCCATGTTCGGCATATTCCAGTCGGAAATGACGAAGCCAAAGCCGCCGGTCTGCAGTTTATGCAGGGCGTCCACGCCGTCCTCTGCCTCTTCGACATTGTTAAAACCCAGCTCTTTGAGCAGGTTACGGACGATACGACGCATGGTAGAGAAATCGTCCACCACCAAAAACTTAAGCTCTTTGTCTGCCATAAAATTCGGGCTCCATTGTTAGATACGTATTGCCTGTCCGGCACTAATTTTCGCCAGCATCTGCTGGCTGACCTGACTTAAATCGACCACTTCGCTGACGCCACCTCGGTTGATGGCCTCGCGCGGCATGCCGAACACCACACAACTTGCTTCGTTCTGGGCGATTGTCCACGCCCCTGCCTTGTGCATCGCCAGCATTCCGGCGGCACCGTCATTACCCATTCCGGTGAGGATCACGCCCACGGCGTTACGTCCGGCAAACTTCGCCACCGAATGGAACAGCTCGTCCACCGCCGGTCGATGCCGGTTTACGGGCGGGCCGTCATGTAATTTGATTTGATAGTTTGCCCCGCTGCGTGACAGCACCATGTGCCGATCACCGGGCGCAATGTATGCGTGTCCTGGCAATACACGCTCTCCGTCTTCTGCTTCTTTCACCGTTATCTGGCATAACTTGTTCAGTCGTTCAGCAAACGAGCGGGTGAAACCTGCGGGCATATGCTGGGTGATCAGCACCGCCGGGCTTGAGAGCGGCAGGGGTTGCAGGACGTGGCGGATGGCTTCTGTGCCGCCGGTTGACGCACCAATCGCGATTAACTTCTCAGAACTGAGTAACGGGCCGGCTTTCAGACTCGCTGGCGCGACTTCCGGTGCGCGAGCGGTAAGCTTTGCGCGGGAGGCCGTGCGCACTTTTTCAGCGATCATCTCGCTGTAAGCCAGCATCCCTTCCCGAATGCCCAGCTGTGGCTTGGTGACGAAATCAATCGCCCCCAGCTCCAGGGCGCGCAGCGTGACCTCAGATCCTTTACCGGTCAGTGAAGAGACCATCACCACGGGCATAGGGCGCAGGCGCATCAGCTTTTCGAGGAAATCCAGGCCGTCCATACGCGGCATCTCAACGTCCAGCGTCAGGACGTCCGGGTTAAACTTTTTGATCAGATCGCGGGCGACCAGCGGGTCCGGCGCGGTAGCGACCATTTCCATATCACTATGACTATTAATGATTTCTGTCATGATCTGTCGCATCAGGGCGGAGTCATCGACAGAGAGCACTCTTATTTTTGTCATGATCTTTCCTTACTCAGGCCGTAAACCGTTTGTCCCCGCAGCCAGAACTCGCGGCTGAGGTTACTGAAATTTTCTGAGTGTCCCGCAAACACCAGCCCGCCGGGTTTTAGCAGGGGAACAAAGCGGCTTAAAATCTCCTGCTGCGTCGTTTTGTCAAAATAGATCATCACATTGCGACAGAAGATGGCATCAAACTGGCCGGGTATCGGCGCCTGCTTGTCGAGCAGGTTGATCGGCGCAAACTCGATGTGATTCGCCAGATCGCTACGCACCCGAACCAGCCCGTCATGGGGTCCGGTGCCGCGCATGAAATAACGCTGCGTCTGCTGGGGGGAGAGCGTTTTCAGCTCTTCCTGGCGATAGACGCCGCTTTGCGCCTTTTCCAGTACCTGTGTGTCGATATCACTGGCAAAAACTTTCCAGCGCCCCGGCGCCATGCCTAACTCATCGGCAAGGGTAATGGCGATGGAGTAAGGCTCCTCTCCTGTCGACGCCGCCGCGCTCCACACCCGAAACTCGCCGCTACTTTTGCGGGCATGCTCCGCCAGCACCGGAAAGTGGTGGCCTTCGCGAAAGAAGGCCGTCAGATTGGTGGTCAGCGAATTAATAAAGGCCTGCCATTCGGCACTGTTGGCATTCGCTTCAAGTAACCCCAGATAATCGCCAAAATCATCAAGGCCTAACGTACGCAGGCGGCGGACAAGGCGGTTGTAGACCATGTCCCTTTTGTGGTCTGCCAGCACAATCCCTGCGCGCTGGTATATCAATTGGCATATCCGACGGAAATGCGTGTCGGACAGCGGCAGACGCTGTGTCATCTGTAACATTAATGACGATTGTCCGGTGGACAGTGGTGAAGTCATAGCGCCTTCTTAATTACTTTCTAGGGGGTGGCGAGCACCCCGTTGGTTGCAAAATCTCCGGTTTCACGTTGACTCTCAACGTTGGCCAGCTTAAATACGCTGACGACGCCAGACAGATGCTCTGCCTGATTTGCCAGCGCATCGGTTGCGCTTGCCGCCTCTTCTACCAGCGCGGCGTTTTGCTGCGTAACCTGGTCCATCTGGCTAACGGCCAGTGCGACCTGTTCAATACCCCGACGCTGCTCATCCGACGCCGACGCAATTTCGCCCATGATGTCGTTAACCTGCGTCACCGAACGGACAATTTCCGCCATGGTCGAGGCCGCGGTATCGACCAGATGCGAACCTTGCGCAGCGCGGTTCACCGACTCATCAATCAGCACTTTTATCTCTTTTGCCGCCTGCGCGCTGCGCTGAGCAAGGTTGCGAACTTCCCCGGCGACCACCGCAAATCCACGCCCCTGTTCGCCTGCCCGCGCGGCTTCTACCGCCGCGTTCAGCGCCAGAATATTGGTCTGGAAAGCAATGCCGTCGATAACGCTGGTGATATCGCTGATTTTCTGCGAACTCCCCGCGATGGCATGCATGGTGCGCGCCACGTTTGCCGCCTGCTCTCCCCCCTGCTTCGCCGTATTGGCTGCGCTGAGCGAAAGCCCGGCCGCCTGACGTGCATTTTCAGCATTTTGCCCCACCGTCGCGGTCAGCTGTTCCATGCTGGCAGCCGTTTGCGCAAGCGAGGCGGCCTGCTCCTCGGTGCGGGCAGAAAGATCGTTATTTCCTGCGGCTATTTCGGCAATACCGGTATGCATGGCGTTGCTGCCTTGCCGTACCTCGCTGACCGTTTCTTTCAGCGCCAACTGCATATTTTTGAGGCCCTGGAAAATCTCTGAGATCTCATTGCGTCCAAAAACCATGACGGGCCGGGCTAAATCTCCTGCCGCAATGCGCTCAAAGTGGCTGCGCACGATGGCAAGCGGCTGCACAATCATCTTGCGTGACCAGACAATGGAGCCCAGCAGCAGCAGGATGGCAGCGACGGTCACGGTGGCGAAAAGCACCGCCGAAATTTGATAGTTCTTCTTGCTGTCTGCCCCTGCCTCCACCACCACGTCGTTGATGTTTTGCTGCCAGGCATTGAAGTTGGCGTCAAAAATCGCCTGCGTTTTCTGCACCGGCGCGCTGAGGAAATCAGACAGCTGGTTGCTCTCAAGCCACGTTAACTGGTGCTGTAAATCTTCACGATATCTGGCGTAGCTTTCTTTTGTGGAAGACAGCATCTCCTCACCGTCTTTCGTCGTCGCCGGGATAGCTTCAAACTGGTTAAACAGCATGTCGGCCTGCTTCAGACTGCCGCGAGCGGTAGCCATCAGAAGCCTTATCTCTTCCGGCGGATAGCTCAGGGCGGTCAGCGTACCGGCGCGGCTTAATGCGCTGCTGGCCTGCAACAGGGCGGCGCGACTTTGCGTTAACGTATCTCGCTGCTGGTTACCCGCATCCACCCTCCTGAGGTTCTGATAATCATCATGAAAAGCCCAGAACGACAAACCATTACTGCCAATCTGCAGCACGCCGCAGAGGATCAAAATCAGAATCAAGCTGGTCGACAAACGAAGACGGTTTAACATCAAAGCTTTCCTCGGCCGGCATGCCTGCCGGCATGATTAACGATCAAGAGTCAGTCAGAAAGTTTCCCAATTATCATCGCCGCCGGCAGCAGGTGCCGGTTTACGCGGGCTTAGCGCAGGGGCGCTATAAACCTCACGAGGTGCGGTTACTGTGGCAGTCCGTTGCGCGCTGTTTACCTTTTTCAGACGGAAAGCAGCGACAGATTGTGTCAGCAGGCTAGCCTGCTCTTCGAGCGCGGCGGCGGCAGAGGCGGACTCTTCCACCAGCGAGGCGTTTTGCTGTGTGACGCGATCCATTTCGGAGACGGCGAGCGCCACCTGTTCGATACCGCGACTTTGTTCGTCAGAAGCAGAAGCGATTTCCCCCATGATGTCCGTCACGCGAGTCACCGCGCTGACGATATCGCTCATGGTTTCCCCGGCGCTTTCCACCAGCGCGGAGCCGGTATCTACACGGGAAACGGAGTCTTCTATCAGGGATTTGATCTCTTTCGCGGCCTGGGCGCTGCGCTGCGCCAGGTTACGAACCTCTCCGGCAACCACGGCGAATCCACGCCCCTGTTCCCCTGCCCGCGCAGCTTCAACCGCGGCGTTCAGCGCAAGGATATTGGTCTGGAAGGCGATGCCGTCGATCACGCTGGTGATATCGGCGATTTTTCTGGAGGAGCCAGCAATGTCATGCATGGTTTTCACCACGCCATCAACCACCTTTCCGCCGTGTGAAGCCGTATCGGAAGCGTTCAACGCCAGCTGTGAGGCCTGACGAGCGTTTTCGGCATTCTGCTTAACGGTGGCGGTAAGCTGCTCCATGCTGGCGGCAGTCTCTTCAAGAGAAGCGGCCTGCTGTTCGGTACGGGATGAGAGGTCGTTATTGCCCGCGGCAATTTCGCTCGCGCCGCTGTAGATCGCATCCGAGCCTTCGCGCACGCTGCCAACGGTGATGATCAGCTCCTGTTGCATGTGGCTGACGCTGGCTGCCAGCTCGCTGATTTCGTTGCGCCCGCTGCTGTCGATGGCTTCGGTCAGATTGCCGTTGGCAATTTCGCGAATATGGCCGATAACCACCGAAAGTGGCTTAAGGAGAACGGCGCGCATCCCTTGCCACACCAGTAAGATGATGGCTGCCAGCACGAGTGCCAGACCGGTGACTTCCCATTTGGCAGAGCTATAGCCGTTAGTACTGTCAACGTAGGACTGCTCATACATGCGGTCGTTAAGGGCAATGTACTTTTTATAGATGGCTTCCAGAGCGTTTTGTTTGTCCTGGGTAGGCTGGGCGAAATAGGCGTCGAGATTGCCATTGTCCAGGTAGCCAATCAGCTCTCCCAGCGCCTGGCTGTAGTTTTTAAAGTCATCATCAATGTCTTTGACCAGCACTTCCATTTCCGGAGAAATCGGCTCGATCTGTTTGAAGGCGTCATAATGTTTTTGCGCGTCTGCAAGGGTGACCTTCGCGTTATTCAGCAGTTCTGTTTTCACAGCCCCCTGGCCCCCGGCGGCTTCCGCCATACTGCGTGCTGAAGAGCGGCTAAGGTTGACGCGGGTTTGCAGCATCAGGTTCCAGGTCTGAGTAAGCTCAGACTGCTGTACACGCAGTTCACGGGAGATTTTGAAACCGTCGTTATTATCTTTTAAAACATTTAAAAACATACCGCCCGAGATGAGCTGCAGCAATGCGAACACTACCAGCACCAGCATCAGCATGGTGACAACGCGAATACGGTTCAACATATAACACCCAATGAATGACTTGATATCGGTGTTATCGGCATTCCCTGACGGAACTTTACGTGAAATTAGGGGAGACAATTTTACTGCTGCGGGCGGAGAGTTAACGCCGCTGCCGCACGTAATTTAGTCATCCCACAGCCAGGTCGGCAAATTGACACAGCAGCGTGCGGCGGCCATTCCTACCGGGCAATCCGGTAAGGTCAGCGGCTGGGGATGCACAGGGGTAGTAAACCAGACCCCAATTTCAATATTCAGCAGCTCTTCGAGCTCCCTGCGCTGCGTTTTTTGCGAGGCGCTTAGCATGACCGGATAGCGCAGCCAGGTGTTCTGCGCCCCCTCGCGGGACAAAAGTGGCTCAATGCCCTGCCTGGATGCCCAGTCCTGCCAGAATGACGCACCTTCGACTCTTTTTTGCACAAAGGTGTCAAGCTTCTCCAGCTGCAACAGCAGCAGTTCAGCAACAGGCTCCGCCATGCGCCAGCTATATTGCGGGGTAAACATCCCCGCCAGCTCGGCAGGCTGCATCTGTGGTATCAGGGCCACAGCAGGTGAAAAAGGACGGTTGTGCAGCTCGCCATAGGCTGCACGAAGCGTTTGTAGCAAAGCCGTAATAAACAGATTGTCCGCCTCGGGCGCCTGGTCATAAACCATCATCAGCCGCTCGCCAAGCTGTGGGTTTGCCGTGATAACCCATCCGCCATGAATCGTGTTAACTATCTTTGAACGCTCGCTGCTGAAGAAGGCGATATCGCCCAGCCTGCCAAGCAGCTGCCCCTGCCACTTCCCGCCGGTAGCATGCGCGCAGTCTTCGATGACCCAGAGATGATTTTCCCTTGCAACAGCGATCAGCTGTTCGATATCCCGGCAAACAAGCCCAAATGAATACTGGATTAACACTGCGCGAGTTCGCGGGGTGATTGCCTGTTTCAGCGCCCTGGCTGACATGCCGAAGGTGTTTATCTCAATGTCGGCAAAGCTAATTTCTATGCCGTTAAAAGTGATGGCATTCGCAACGCACTGACAGGTAAACGCTGGCACCACAATCCTGTCGCCAGGTTGCAGACCCAGCGTGCGGATAACCGCAAACAGTGCCGCCCTTCCCCCCATAAAACTGGCAGCCCAGGGCGTTTGCCAGTGCCGGGCGATGTGCTGGTGTAACGCGTTGCGTGCGCTGTTTTCCTCACGGGCCTCATCTGCTTGTTCTAACCAGCTGGCAGCACACGAGTCCTCCTGCTGGCTGAGGCTCATATTCAGTAGCGGTACACGGCGATTAAAGGATCTGGTGCGCATTTTTTAAACTCTCCGCTGCCCGGTTATTGTTGAAATTTAGATCAGCTGTTATAAGTTGTTATAACACACAACAGAAAGGCGTATTTACGCGCCGCGTCACAACACAACAATAATTCAACCGTTACAGGGGATTTTATGAACCTATTAACTAGCTGTTTTGAAAGAAGATGGTTTACCATCTTTATGGCAATGTATCTGTTTATTATGCTGCCATTGCCTTTCTTTTATAACACCCATTATGTCGCCGGATGGCTCGGCGTGCCCATTTTCATTTATGGATGGATCGCTCACGGTATAACAGTTCTGGCATTGATCATTCTTTATGCCTTTCAGTGTCTCAAACGCCCTGAATATCAGGACGAAGCGCTGGAGGAAACGCCATGAACCAACTGACTGATATATTGCGTCCCGAACCCATTCCGTTTTACACCACCCTGGCATTGTTTTTAGTGATCCTTGGTCTGATAGGCTGGCGCGCGGCTCGCTCCACCCGTTCGTTAAGTGACTTCCTGGTTATGGGGGGAAAAGCCGGTGCGATTGTGGGTGGCTTTGCCTATTTTGCCAGCCAGTACAGCATGAGCACCTTTATGGGCGTACCGGCGATGACTTACGGCACTGGCTTTGCCGGTATGAGCGTCTCCGTACCCGGCCTTGCCTTTTCCATGATCGTTCCGGTGCTGTTTGTCGGGCGCAAGCTTATGCTGCTGGGTCGGCGCTACAATATGTTGACCATGAGTGATTACCTGGCCGATCGCTACGAATCCAAATCCATACGCGGCATTCATGCCGTGATGTCGGTGCTGTTCCTGCTGGCCATGATGGGTGCCCAGACCGTAGGGGCAGGCGTAATACTCAACACCTTCACCGGGTTGCCGGAATGGATTGGCGTGGTCGCCATGGGGGTGATCGTTATCCTGTACTGTATGACCGGGGGGATGACAGGTGCGATGATGACCGATGTCCTACAGGGAGCGTTGATGGTCGCCACCGCAGTGGTGACTTTTGTTGTCTCGGTTCATGCAGGCGGCGGCATGGAGGCGATAACCAGTAAGCTTGCCCAAACCCTGCCAGGGCACCTCAGCCATCCGGGAACCAACAATAACTTCCCGTGGGCAACCTATGTCTCGATGATCGTGATGTGGAGTTTCTTCACCATCGGCCAGCCAACGCTGTTTACCAAATTTTTCACCATGAACAGCTATCGCACGATGTTCAAAGCGGTCATTCTTGGCACTCTCGGGATGCTCTTCTCCGCTACGCTGATTGAGTGGTCCGGCGTTAACGCGGCTACTTTTGTGCATGGTCTTACCGGGCAGGATGCTGATTTTATCGTCCCTGTCATCCTGCTGGAGAATGTCTCACCGTGGATATCAGCCCTGCTGATTACCGGTATTGTCTCCGCGGGAATGTCGACCATTTCAGCACTGCTGGTGGTCTGCACGGGGGGGATCACCCGCGACATCTATCAAAATATGTTTAATCCCCAGGCGTCACAGGAGAAAATCCTCAAACTCTCACGCTGGTTTACCGTAGCAGTGGGTATCGCCGCCGTGATAATAGGCATTATGAAACCCGCTGGCATCTTCTCGCTTATCCGTTTTGCATTTGGTGGGCTTGGGATATGGGTTGCCCCCGTTATTCTGGGCATGTACTGGAAACGAGCCAGCCGCAGCGGAGCCATTAGTGCGGTGATCCTCGGCGAAGTTGCCTATGTCGCCATGAAGCTCTGGGCGCCGCATCTGTCCTTTGGTTTTGATCCGCTGATTATTTGTTGGGCTTTCACCATGCTGGTGATGATTGCCGTCAGCCTGGTGACAAAGCCCGCCGGACAAGCCACTCTGCATCGCCATTTTGAAGCTCTGCAAAGTACAGCTACACGTCGACAACCGGCGTCAGTCGCACACGAAAACGCGCCATAATTACCTTGAGGAATGGATGAAAATCTCAATTGATAAAACATTACCTGTCGCATTGCAGGCACAGATCGTCGGCGCTATCGAGTACGGTATTATGGCGGGAGATTTTCGCCACGATGCGGCACTCCCCTCCGTGCGGGCGCTGGGCAAAGCGCTGGGGGTAGCGCAGCTTACCGTCAGCCACGCTTACGGTACGCTTAAGGCAATGGGATTAATTGAGACCATCCCCGGCAAAGGCACCTATGTCGTGCGCGAACATCAGGAGCAGGTGCTGGATAACGAGGTGGGGAAATTGCGTCAGCGTTTTCAGCAGCTCGTGGCGGATGCAGAAGCCCTGGGCCTTTCCTCCTCCTTTTTTGTCGGGCTGTTAAATCAGGAGAGCGCGCCGGGCATACTGAATCTGCCGTTCTGTCTGGCCATCGTCGGTAATTCGAATCGTATTAACCTCAGCTATATTGCCGCGGTTGAAGAGGCGCTGAACATCACGCTTGCGGCGGACAGCTATACCTTCAGCGAATTTAACGAGCTGCAGGATGAAAAACTGTCGGATTACGGTCTCTGGCTCACCATTCCTCACTGCATTCCCCGCCTCCGCCTGCGGCTGGCGGAAAGTATCCCGGTTTACGCGCCTTATCTGATCCCGGCGGAAAGTACGCGTACCCAACTGGCCTCGCTGCCGGCGGATATGCCGGTTTTGCTGATTTCACGCTTTGAAAACTTCATCCCCGCCATGCTCGAAGGGGTAAAGCGCTTTGCCCCTCATCTCGGGGAGATAAAAATCATCACTCTGGAAGACGAGAAGCTGGAGGCATTGCTGCTCAGCTATCGGGCGGTCATATACAGCACCGGCTGCCACAGCCGTCTGCAGCAGTTTAGTCAACCAGAGATCGTGTTCGAATATCGCCATACACCAGAACCTCGCTATCTGCGCGATATCCTGTTCCCCGCTTTACATCAGTACGCGCAGCGCAACAAAGAATAATAAGGATAACATCATGCAAATACAGAATATGAACTGGCTCCAGGTTGAAGCTCACCTGCAAAAAGACGATCGGGCGATCCTGCCGCTTGGCAGCACGGAACAGCATGCTTATCTCAGTTTGTGTACTGACCACATTCTTGCTTCCCGCCTGGCTTGTGAAGTGGGCGAACAGGCGGATGTCCCGGTCTACCCCGGTATTCCTTTCGGCATGGCACCCTATTTCACGGCCTTTCCAGGGACTGTCAATCTACAGCCAGCCACCTACAACGCGCTGGTCAACGATGTTTTAGACAGCCTGTACCACAGCGGTTTTCGCCGTATCATGCTGATCAATGGTCACGGCGGTAACAGCCCGGTACAGCCGCAAATCCACAACTGGCTTAATAAACATCCTGATGCCCGCGTACTGTTACACAACTGGTGGGCTGCCACAGAGACGATGAAGCAGGTAAAACATTTTTCCAGCAATGCGAGCCACGCCTCATGGATGGAGAATTTCTCGTGGACGCGGCTGGCTAACGTTGTCATGCCCGACCATGAAAAGCCTGCGCTTAAGCTGGCGGCCCTGGCGCAGCTGCCTGCTTCACAGGTGAAAGAGTACATTGGGGACGGCAATTACGGCGGGCAGTATCAGCGGGATGACGCCGATATGATGCAAATTTGGGAACAGGCCAGGCAGGAGACGCTGGCGCTGCTGAATGACGGGTGGGTCTAGCATGGAAACAATTCAGTTTACGCTGCTGAAAAATGCCAGGCTTCTGACCCCCACGGGTATTCGCCCTGGCTCCCTGCTGTTAGGCAACGGAAAAATTCTGGCTCTGGGCGAAGATCTTTCCCCCCCTTATCTGAGCCACTGCCACACGGTAAATATCAAAAATCAGCTCGTTTTGCCGGGTATGATTGACCAACACGTTCACCTGACCGGCGGCGGCGGTGAAGATGGTTTCCACACCCGGACGCCGGAAGTGACCCTGAGCCAGTTACTGAAAGCGGGGATCACAAGCGTTATGGGCCTGCTGGGGACAGACGGGACAACCCGCCATATCTCTTCGCTGTTCGCAAAAGTTATGGGGCTACGTCATGAAGGGATAAGCGCCTGGATGCTGACCGGATCCTACGAAGTGCCTACCGTGACGCTGACCGACTCCGTTAAAGAGGATATTGCCTTTCTGGAGCCGGTTCTGGGTGTTAAAACGGCGATTTCTGACCATCGTTCCTCCTTCCCTACCCTGCATGAACTGATCCGTCTGGGTACGCAGGCTCGCGCAGCCGCCCTCATGACGCGTAAACCAGGTCTGGTGGTAATGCATCTCGGTAATGCCAGCAGCGCCCTTCAACCGCTGGAAGAAGTGCTCAACCATTGTGATGTACCTGCAGGTCATTTTCTGCCCACGCACGTTAATCGTCAGCGACACTTATGGGATCACAGCCTGCAGCTTGCACGTAGTCATAAAGTTAATCTGGATATTACCTCGGGAATTAACCCGGAACTGGGTGCCAGAGGCGCGGTAAAACCTTCACAGGCAGTTATCGAAGCGCTGGATAATGGCATTGATTTGTCGCAGCTCACGCTCAGCTCCGACGGCAATGGCAGCATTCCGGCCTTTGATGCCCTGGGCAACTTAACCGGTTTAACCGTAGCTGGGTTCGACAGTTTATTGCAGGAGATACGCGATCTGCATGAACAGCTGCCGCTGGAAACAATCTGGCCGCTGGTTGCCGGGAACGTTGCGCACAGGCTTAAACTTTCTGGCAAAGGGGCCTTATTACCCGGTTACGACGCGGACCTGCTGATAGTCGACGATCGCCTTGAAATCCGCGCTGTATGGGCGAAGGGCCAGCTGATGCTGGACGGACAAGATCTGCTGGTAAAGGGGACGTTTGAATAACCGTAGAAATCTGCACTCGCTCATTCTGGCGCACGGAAAGGGAAGCGGTACGCACGGCATCAAAATGCAATATCCACCACCAGCGTATCCGTATAGGTCCCGGCAGGCGGCGTGTCCTGGCTGGTGAGAACTTTGGCGACATAGTTGTAGCTGCGTAGCAGACCGTCGGTGCTGACGGCAGAGGAGACGCCGCTGGCCCAACGCTCCGCACCGAGGATTCCCCAGCGGTCAGTCCCGTTGGACTTATAAACTTCATAGTTCATAAAGTTGCTGCCGCTGGCCATCCGTCTCACCGTGCCGTTGGGGTGGATACCGTTATCCAGCCCGACGGTGTAGGTACTGCCCTTGGTGCAGGTGATGCCTACGGTCTGGGAGACGCTTTTGAAGTTTTGCACCAGTGGCGCGCTGTCAAAGTTGACCGCCGGGGCGGAAATCGCCGTGCAGTCGTTGGTGACGGTCATGGAAAGCGTGGTGGTCGGCGAGCCATTCCCCGTCTGATACGCCAGGCAGAGCGCCACACCAAGGCTGCAAATATTCCAGTCGATGCGAAAGTTCAGCACCAGCCGATAAGGCCCGGCGCTGATGTTCTGCCCGGCGACGGTGCGAAAGTAAATCGGCAGGTCGTACCGTTTGCTGGATAACAGGCCAAGCAGCGTTGACCCGCTCCAGGTGTAGGTTCCTCCCACCTGCACTTCGCTGTTGTTGGCGCAGGCGGCCTGCCCGCAGACAACCACCGGAACGTTATCGGGGTTCGCTGGCGTATCCGTACGCCGCAACAGCCCGCGAGTCCCGCCCGGCGCGGGTGTCGCACTCACAAAGGTCAGCGTCACGTTATCAGAGGTCAGGAGATTCAGTACCGTATCGCAGCTCAGCGACAGGGTCGCCGAGGTAGACTGTACGGTGGTATTGACCACAAAAGAGCTTTGCGTACCGAACGATCCCGTATTCGAGCCGCTGAGCGTGCAGGCCGCCCGTACCGGCGCTGTGAAAAACAGCAGCAGCAATCCCAAAAGCAGACAGATTTTGGCCGGGCGGCTATTCGCCCATCTGCTGCGGGCCATCACGGTGCCTCCCGGCGGCAAACCAACGGGCCATAGGTATTGAGTTTGTGATCGCTTTTTGTCGACAGGGTAAGCGTTGTGCGACAGCGTTTACCGTCCGGCATGGTGACGATCAGCGGGTTAACGTCACTGAGATCCTCAAGATAGGCGATACCGTCATAGCCTACCGGAACCGGGGGTTGCAGCCTGCGGTAAACCTGGCTTGAAACGGGCAGCGGCCTGCCCTCCTCATCGTGCAGCACCACGCTTGCCACCCACTGCTGCTGCACAGGGAAATCGAGCAGATAACCCGAGCGGCGGCGCAGCGCAATGCGCTGTTCGGTATTTTTGAGTGCGGTATCCGCCGGCAGATTCAGCGTGTTAATACTGTAGTTAGCGGGATAGTAAGAAGAGACGCCGCTTATCAGCAGATAGCCGTCGTCGTCGGTGGTGCCCATCGGCTGGTTTTCATAATTCACCGTCACGCCGCGATGGCCGTCGGTACTGACCACCACAAAGGCATCGTTAACGCGGTTGGCGGCAAACAGCGTGCCGTCCATCATCACCAGCGAGCCGGTCAATTCCCCCCACTGGGTATAGCTGTTGCGCTGGCCGTAAGCCCCGCCCTGCAGCTCAACTTTGTTATTGCGCCAGCCCAGCGTCGCCTGCTGATAATCGTCGCTGTCACTCTGATTAGCGTAGGCCATGTTCCAGCTGAATCCACCGTCGCTCGGCATGGCATGGCTGTAGTTCACCCGCTGCGTGTTACCGGCATCCGGCGTGTTCTCAACGCTGAACGCTACGTTGTCCTGCGTGCCGAACGGCACCTGTAAGGACAGGGCCATCGTCCAGCCGCTGGTCGCTGGATCGTGGCTGGCAGCAAGATAAAAGCTGCTGTTGCCCCACAGGTTTTTGCTCCACGACAGATTGAGCAGCTGGGTTTTCTCGTCGTCGAAGCTGCGCACGTCGATCCACGCCGCGCCAATGTTGCCGTACTCGCCCATATTAAAGGAGAGCGAGTATTGATCGGTGCTGCGGCTCAGGCTGGCAATGGGCTGATGGTCATCGTCGTAAAGATCGGGGGAGTCGTAGAGCGCGAGATTGCCGAAGGTGCGATCGCGGTGGCTGTGCTGGGTGTCGATGTTAAACCAGTCGGTATTGTACTGGTAACCCCAGTTTATCTGCTGCCCTCCTTTGCCGCGCATTTCGCTGCGGGAGTACGCGCCGTTGACCACGCCGAAGCTGCCCAGTTTGACCAGCGTCCCCAGCCCGCCCAGCGCAAGTGATTCCGCCCCTTCCGCATGGCTCTCAACCGTCCAGTAGTCGTTCACGCCGTAGCGATACGAACCGCTGGCCGCCGCCGGGCCATAGGAGAAGTTTTCCAGCCCGTAGTCACGCCGCAAACTGCCGAGCGTGATCGCCCCGTCGCTGAGCCCGGGTTTGAGCAATTCACTGGCGACATAAAACGGCAAGGTGGTTGAAACCTGACGCCCAAGCGCGTCCGTGGTGACCAGCACCGCATCGCCGGAGCCATTAACGTACGGCAGGTTGGTGAGCGTGAACGGGCCGGGCTGCAGATTTGTGCTGCCGGTTCGGTAACCGTTGATAAAGACGTCAACGGTGGACGGCACCGCCGCCTCGCCGGAGAAGGCGGGAAGCGGATAGGTAATTAAATCCGGACGCAGGGTAAAGTCGCGCCCGAAAGAGACGCCCCCCATGCGCACGCTGCTGCTCCAGCTCAGGGCATCGCTGACCACGTCCCCCGCCGACCAGCTTAAAACATCGTCTTCGTCGGTGCCGGTCAGGGTGGTGTCATAGCGCAGGTAGCCGTCATTTTCGCTGTCGTAGCCGGAGAACTGCTGGCGAAACGTCCCGGTGCTGGAAAGACTGTAGCTGCCGCTGAAAATGCGCAGCTCGTGCCAGGCCGTGGTCTGGGAGCCGCTGTTCTGCGTGTTGCTGGCGTAGACGTCGTAATTAAGAAGCGCGCCGGTTCCGCCCAGGGCTTTTACGCGCGAATCGCGCTTGCCAAGCATCAGCGCCTGTTCGGGCAGCCAGTCGTTCGGCACGCTCAGCAGCAGCCGCTGGCCGGTGCTGTCATAGTTTGCCTGCACCCTGGATAAGGCAGAGACATTCACGTCCCCGGCAGGGAGTTTGTCTGCCGGCAGGCCCGCGCGCTGTAAATCGGCGCTGGAGACAAAATACTGTCCGTTGCGCCGGGTAACGGGTACCACCTGGCCGCTGTCCCATTGGTTAAAAACCAGGGAAAGATGAAAAACCGTTGCGGCATCCGCCTCCTGCGCCCGCGGCGGTGGAGGCAACAGATCATCCCCGTCTTCAGCGCCAGCGCCGGGTGACAGGGAGGAGAGTAAGATAGCCATCGGCAGTAACCGGGTTAGTTGACCGGTGCGGATTGCCATACATCGTCAGGCGCATTGATCGAGGCGGAAAGCTGCGTCGGACGCGTCATGGAGGCCGGCAGTGGCCAGGCGCGCTCGCTGTTGGGCAGCACATAGCCCATCAGCCCATCCGCTAATACCCGCTGCTGGCCGCCCTGCGCCAGCGTGACCTTGCTGAGGCGCACGTGAACGTTGCCTCGATTGGCGACCTGAAGGGCAGGTTTTCCACCGTCGTTGATGACCCGCCAGGAAAGCTGGCCGGGGTCAGTATTGGCGTGGTTGCTGGCCGCTGTCTTTGTCGCGATGCCCTGGCCGTAGGCGAACAGGGGAATGGAGTAGCGCATCTGCAGTTTCAGGCCCATCTGCGGCCTGCTGTTGTCCGTCGGCTGGGGGATTTCATCCACTACAATACGATAAGCCTGCTCCTGCCCTGCCGGTATGGTGCTCTGTTTTATCAGGCGGATCAGCTGTTTGCTGCCGCCTTTGATGTTCACAATCGGCGGGCTGGCCACCACGTCCTGCTGTTGCTGATAGCGTTCATGTCCCCCCTCCTGCTGCCAGCGCACCACCCTCACCTGCATGGTCGTGGCGCTGCTTCCCTGGTTCTGGATCCACAGTTCTGCCGCTTTGGCGTCGGCGGCGAGAAAAGGATCGATAGGCCAGATGAGAACGTTACTGGCGGCTCCCGCCTGCCAGACGGTCAATAACCCGAGCGCCGCGCAGGCTCCTCTTATCCACTGCTTCATTTTGTTCTCCCTGGTTACCATGACAGCGTCACGGTGAGTTGGTCGGTATAGGTCCCTGCCGGACTGAATCCCGTAAGCTGCGCCGCGCCAAACAGGGGCAGCGTAATGTTGTTACTGTTGCTGTACGCTACCGTCACCGCCTGATTAACAAGGATCTCACTGCCGGCCGTCAGCGAACTGCTGGTATACAGGCGATAAGGCACCGCATCCGTTCCACCGCTACGAACCATACGCCGCACGGTGGTGTAATTTCGTCCGCCGTCGATAGCCATACTCAGTACCACGCCCGGCGTGCAGGCAAGCGTTAGCGAGCCGTTTGGTACAAAAGCGGCGCTGGTGATACCGCTCTCCACTCCCGAATGGCTACCAAAGTTGAACGTCCCGAACACGCTGCCGGTGCCCGTCGTGACGGAGCAGCCCGGCGTTATCGTTGCGCCTACCTGAAACGACCTGCTGGTCACCGTCAACGCGCCGGCAGAAAGGGATATTCCCGAAAGCACGCCCGCCAGCAAGAATCCATGGAATTTGAGCAAAGCGAAGCCCTCAGCAGTCGCGGCTGCCTGTTCAGTTCCTTAACTGATTTCGGTTGAAGCGCGGGTTAGTAAGTCACACTCACGTTAATCGTGTCGGTGTAGGTGCCGGGTGCCACAGTCACGCTATTGCCCCCACCCTGAATACGCCCGTAGACAATATAGTTATCCACGCCTGCGGTTGTGGACGCTTTCGGAATAGCCGTATTGTTGGCGATCACATTCGCAAAAGCGTTATCGCTGTAGATGCTGTAGGCCACCCCCTGGGTCGCATCAGCCGTGTTAATCAGGTAGCGGGCTGGCGTTCCTGGCGTCCCCACGGCGGTGGCTGGCGCGCCGTTGGTGCTGCCCGTCACCTGCACGGTATAGGTTGCCCCGTTAGTACACTGGATGCCAAAACTGTTGCCTCCCGACGCACCGCTGAGCGTGGTGGTGAGCTGGCTAAACGTCGCCGGGCTGGTACCGAAGTTCAGCGTACCGAAGTTAATACCGTTCTGAGCCGGAGAGCCATTGATCAGACAGCCGTTGGTGAGAGTTAGCGTGGCGGCGATAGTCCCGCTGCTGGTGACGGCCTGAGCCGACGTGGTGCCAAGCAGCAGGCCGCTGGCGCAGAGCGTCAGAAGAAAAATTTTGTTCATTGTGTCGTCCTCAACGTAAATGAAACACCACCGCGAACGACCACCCGACGGTTGGCAAACCATTAACTCTCTAATAATTAGAAATTTAGTTTAGGGTGGGGAAATTAACCAGAGCAGCCGGTCAAAACCATGCTGAGGGCGTATTGACACAATTAATTATTTTAAATCATACGGTTAGAGCCTGTTTACGGCGTACTACTTGTAACGTGAACAAGATATATTCATTTATGTGTGATGTTCATCACAGTTCATCGTTTCATTAACAAAATCGATAAAGTATAAAAAATAGTTGTAAAAAGTGTCGCGCTGATTCAATTTATTACGCAAATATATGCTGAGTAATTATAACTATTACATATGATTCAGCAGGTTAATAAAGGGTTAATTACAGGCAGGGGTTACAGGCACGTGGCAAGTTCAAACAAACTTACGCTGTTTATCATTCTTTTTATGATGGCAGGGATCTTCTGCGGCGCGGCGATTCATGAGTACGCGTCTGCGGAGTCAGTCAAAACGTACGCAAATAACATCACCCTCTTCACCGATATCTTCCTGCGCTTAATTAAGATGGTCATTGCGCCGCTGGTCTTCAGCACGTTGACCGTGGGCATTATGAAGCTCGGGGAAACCTCAACCATTGGCCGCATCGGCGGCAAGGCGATGGTCTGGTTTATCTCCTCCTCCGTGCTGTCGATTCTGGTTGGCCTGTTTGTCGTCACGGTGACGCACCCGGGAAGCGGTATGAATCTGCAAGTCCCGGCAGGCGACGTACAGACGGGCCTGGCGGTCAGCGGTATGTCCCTGAAGGCCTTTGTTTCACACACTATCCCCACCAGCATTGCTGGCGCGATGTCCGATAACGAGATCCTGCAAATCGTGGTGTTCTCTCTGTTCTTCGGCATTGCCGGGGCGTCGCTGGGCGAGAAGTTTAATGCCCCGCTGGTTGCCGCACTGGATGTGGTTTCCCATATCATGCTGAAGGTCACCGGCTATGTGATGTACGCTGCGCCGCTGGCCATTTTCGCCGCCATTTCATCGGTCATTGCTACCGAAGGTTTAGGCATTTTGCTTAACTACGCTTCGTTTATCGGCGGCTACTATGTGGCCATCGTGCTTACCTGCGTGGTGCTGATTGGCGTGGGCTACATGGTGTTGAAAGGTGAAATTTTCCGGCTGCTGGCCATGCTCAAAGATCCGGTGCTGGTCGCCTTCACCACCAGCAGTTCCGAAGCGGCCTACCCGAAAACGCTCGACCAGCTAACGCGCTTTGGCTGTTCACGCAATATCGCGTCTTTTGTGCTGCCGATTGGCTATTCGTTCAATCTGGTCGGATCGATGGTCTACTGCTCTTTCGCCTCAATGTTTATCGCCCAGGCGTACAACATTCATCTCACCTTCTCGGAAATTGTCGTCCTGATGCTAACGCTGATGCTCGCCTCAAAAGGGATTGCCGGCGTGCCGCGTTCTGCACTGGTGGTACTGGCAGCAACCATCCCGAGCTTTAACATTCCGGTGGCGGGCATTCTGCTGCTGATGGGCATTGACCATTTCCTGGATATGGGCCGGTCGGCTATTAACGTGCTGGGGAACGGGGTCGCAACAGCGATGCTGTCGAAGAATGAAGGGAGGCGGGAAGAAGAGCATTCGGCTGGAGAAGAGGTCGCCGTAAACGGCGGATGACGCTGACGCTTATCCGCCCTACGCGATAAATTGTAGGGCGGATAAGCCTGCGTTATCCGCCACAAATATCAGGCTACGCGGCTGCTGGTGGCTAAGTCCACCAGCGCCATCTCTTCGCTGTTCAGCAGCTTCTCGATGTTCACCAGAATCAACATGCGATCGCCAAGCGCGCCGAGCCCCGTCAGGTATTCGGTAGACAGCGTGACCGCAAACTCCGGCGCCGGGCGAATCTGATCCGCTGCCAGCGACAGCACGTCAGACACGCCGTCGACCACGATACCTACAACGCGCTGACCCAGATTAAGCACGATAACCACGGTGTTTTCGTTGTACTCAACGCCCGTCTGGTCGAACTTGACCCGCAGATCGAGGATCGGCACGATAACGCCGCGCAGGTTGGTCACCCCTTTGATAAACGGCGGCGTGTTGGCAATGCGCGTCACCTGGTCGTAACCACGGATCTCCTGCACTTTCAGAATGTCGATGCCGTACTCTTCGTCACCCAGGGTGAACACCAGGAACTCCTGCCCGGATGGCTCCCCGGCAATTTTTGTCACATTAGTTAATCCGGTCATTGATATACCTATTCTCTTAACATGTTGGGAGAGCGAGCGTGCCCGACGTACGTTGCTCGCGATTTAAGTTTTGCAGTGCGGAGACATCCACGATCAGCGCAACGCTGCCGTCGCCCAGAATGGTTGCGGCGGAAATTCCCGGCACTTTGCGATAGTTGCTTTCAAGGTTTTTCACCACCACCTGATGCTGACCAATCAGCTGATCGACCAGCAGCGCATAGCGACGCCCCCCGCTTTGCAGGATCACCACGATGCCCTGCGTCGCTTCGGTTTTCGCCCCTTCGACATCAAAGAGCTGCCACATCTCCACCAGCGGCAGGTATTCGCCGCGCACTTCCAGCACACGTTCACCGCCCGCCAGAGGATGGAGTTCATCATCTTTAGGCTGGAGAGATTCCATCACGGCGTTCAGCGGCAGAATAAAGACTTCATCAGCGACTTTTACCGACATACCGTCAAGGATGGCCAGCGTCAGCGGCAGCAGAATGCGAATGGTTGTCCCTGCCCCGGCCCTGGACTGGATCTCAACGTGCCCCCCCATTTCCTGGATGTTTCTCTTCACCACGTCCATACCCACACCACGGCCTGAAACGTCCGTGACCTGCTCGGCGGTAGAGAAACCTGGGGCGAAGATCAGCATGCCAACTTCGTCGTCGGACATGTTTTCACTGACCGCCATACCCTGCGAAAGCGCTTTAGCAAGAATACGTTCACGGTTAAGTCCGGCACCATCATCAATCACTTCAATGCAGATGTTGCCCCCCTGATGCTCTGCGGAGAGCGTCAGGTTACCGACTTCAGATTTACCCGCGGCGCGGCGTTTTTCAGGGGTTTCGATGCCGTGATCGAGGCTGTTACGAACCAGGTGCGTCAGCGGATCGATAATGCGTTCGATAAGGCTTTTATCAAGTTCGGTGGAGCTGCCCTGGAGCGTCAGTTCAACCTGCTTGTCGAGTTTGCCCGCCAGATCGCGCACCAGGCGTGGGAAGCGGCTGAAGACATATTCCATCGGCATCATACGAATAGACATGACCGATTCTTGCAGATCGCGGGCGTTGCGCTGCAGCTGGCCCATACTGGTTATCAGCTCACCGTGATTGACCGGGTCAAGCTCGTGTGAACGCTGGGCCAGCATCGACTGGGTAATCACCAGTTCGCCGACCAGGTTAATCAGCTGATCCACTTTCTCAACGGCCACACGAATACTGGTTGATTCGCTCACGCGGGCTGGTTTTGATTCACGTGCAACGGTCGCCGGCGGCTTAGCCACCTCCGCAACGGCTTCAGATTTCTCTGCAACCACGGCAGGCGCTGTCTCCGGCACCACTTCCACCGCCGTTGTGCTTGCAGGCAATGGAAGGAATTGCAGCTGCTCTGGCTCAATCACAAAGCAGAGCACCGCGGTGATATCATCGGCGCTGACGCTGGTTTCAAGCGTGGCGAGGATGCCACCCTCGACTTTCTCGACGTCGCTCAGCGTGCCGAGATTGCCCAGCTCTTCAAGCAGCAGGTCGCGCTCATTCTCTTTTAGCCCATTAATGGCAACGCGCAGTTTCCCGTCGCCGGAATCAGGCACCTCTTTTTCAACCACGGTGAGTTTTGCGGGGGCCGCAGGCTGCTCGCCTTTGGCATCAAGCGCCAGCTGACGCAACGCTTTGCAGATATATTCAAAGCTTTCGGCATCCGGTACCTGCGAGCTTTTATAGGCGTCCAACTGCTCCTGCATAATATCTTTGGTTTCCAAAAACAGGTTGATGATATCGGTGTTGAGTTGCATTTCACCGCGTCGCGCTTCATCCAGCAGGTTCTCCATCAAATGCGTGGTTTCCTGCAATACGCTGAAGCCGAAAGTGCCCGCGCCACCTTTAATAGAGTGAGCGGCACGGAAAATGGCGTTCAGCTGCTCTGAATCTGGTGCCTCCGGCACAAGGCTCAGCAGATGCTGCTCCATATCGGCCAGTAGCTCATCGGCCTCGTCAAAAAATGTCTGATAAAAATCGCTGATATCCATACTCACGCTATCACCTCGTATCCGGTTGTGGCGGCAAAGTGCCCTGCGCCGGCGCCACGGCATCAGGTGCTTTCAGAGTGCTTAACGGCTGATTGTCGCTCTCTGCGTTCTCATGCACGATGGCCTGTTCGGCTTGTTTATTGAGCACCAGCAAACTGATGCGGCGGTTTACGGCGTCTTCCGCGCCGCTTTTTGCAACGCTCATCGTGGAGGCCATGCCTACCACGCGCAGCACTTTACCTTCGGTCAATCCACCGTACATCAACTCACGGCGGGAGGAGTTTGCCCGGTCGGCAGAAAGCTCCCAGTTGCTGTAGCCATGTTCACCTCTGGCGTACGGCATGTCATCGGTGTGCCCCGACAGACTGATCTTATTCGGGAGGTCATTGAGCAGCGGTGCAATACTGCGCAGGATGTCACGCATATAAGGCTCCACCTCGGCGCTGCCGGTTTTAAACATCGGGCGATTCTGGCTGTCGATAATCTGGATGCGCAGCCCTTCCTGCACCAGATCGATTTGCAGATGAGGTCGCAGCGCCCGCAGTTTCGGGTCGGCCTCAATCAAATCAAGTAGCTTGTCACGCAGGCGTTTTAAGCGACTCGTTTCCATGCGCTTTTTCAGCTCATCAAGTTCCGGGTTCTTCTTCACTTCCCCCTGCTGCTGGGTAACGTCATCGCCGCCGCCGGGAATCGGGCTTGAGCTATCGGCGATGCGATGCCCGCCGGTAATGGCGGAGGAGAGCGGGGTTTTGAAGTAATCGGCAATCTGGGTCAATTCTTTAGGGCTGGAGATGGAGACGAGCCACATCACCAGGAAGAAGGCCATCATGGCGGTCATAAAATCTGCGTAGGCAATCTTCCATGATCCGCCGTGGTGCCCGCCGCCATGCCCTTTATTTTTACGTCGTTTTACGACAACAATGGGATGGGCCTGATTCTTCATACTTCTTCTTCCGTCGCCTGGGCATTTGGCGAACGTACCGCACGCACGTGTTCTTCAAGCTCGACGAAGGACGGGCGCTCGCTGCTGTAAAGCGTTTTACGTCCAAACTCTACGGCGATCGGCGGCGCATAGCCGTTCAGGCTCGAGAGCAGCGTCACTTTCACACACTGCATCATTTTCGTGGTTTCGGCGCTCTTCTGGCGCAGAACCGTCGCCAGCGGCGAGACAAAGCCGTAGGCCAGCAAAATCCCCAGGAAAGTCCCCACCATCGCATGGGCAATCAATGCCCCAAGCTCTGCGGCCGGACGGTCGGCGGAGGCCAGGGCGTGAACCACCCCCATGACCGCGGCCACAATACCAAACGCGGGCAGCGAGTCCCCCATTAACGCAAGGCTGTTTGCGGGAATTTCCGTCTCGCTTTCGTGAGTTTCGATCTCTTCGTCCATCAGCGCTTCAATTTCAAAGGTGTTCATATTGCCGCTGATGATCAGGCGTAAATAATCGACGATGAATTCCAGCATGGCGGAGTCCGCTAAAATACGCGGATAGCTGGCAAAGATTTCGCTTTCGCCTGGGTTTTCGATATCGCGTTCAAGAGAAAACATCCCCTGCTGGCGGGATTTCGTCATCAGGCGATAAAGCAACGCCATCAAATCCATATACATGCTTTTGGTGTATTTAGAGCGGCGGAATAACAGCGGCAGCGCTTTGAGCGTCCCTTTGATAGCTTTGCCGTTGTTGCCAACTATAAACGCACCAACACCCGCGCCACCGATGATGATAAATTCTGCGGGCTGGTAGAGCGCCCCAAGTTCACCGCCGGTCATCATATAGCCGCCGAATACCGTCCCAAGTACGACCAGGTAACCTATTAATATCAGCACGAGTCAGTCCTTCTGCTGTGGTGTGTGGTGAGGATTTACAGGAGATGCCGTAAGCCATGTGCCGGGCAAAAAAAAGCAGCGGTAATTGCTTACCGCTGCTGGAGTGCTCGTACACACAGGGCCTGTTATATGGCCTGCTCTACCTGTTCATCCAGCAGTTGTGGAATAATATCGGCAGTACTGGCGGAAAGTTTACGTCTTTTTACCGCTCGTGATGGCGGCTGGCATAAACTGCAGGCAAAGCTGCCGACAGGCTGGTGGGCATGGGTGATGAAGTTGCCATCACAGCAGTTACAGCGGCTAAGCTGCAACATGCCACTTTCGACAAAGCGAACCAGTGTCCAGGCTCGGGTCAACGCCAGTAGCGGCCCCTCCGCCTGAGAAGGGCACTGTTCCAGATACAAACGATAGGCCTTAACAACGGCGTCAACGCCGCTGCATTGCCCACTACGCAAGAGAAATTGCCAGATGTTGCAAAACATGGAAGCGTGAATGTTTTGCTCCCAGGTCATGAACCAATCCGTGGAAAAAGGTAACATTCCTTTCGGGGGTGGACTCCCCCGCAGCTCTTTATACAGCTTGATTAGTCTTCCACGACTAAGCTGTGTTTCGCTCTCGAGCATCTGCAGCCTGGCACCCAAAGTGATGAGCTCCATCGCCAGCTGTATGTCGCGTGCTTCCTGAACAATGCTTTTCTCGCTCATTTTGTTATGCCCTTTTCTTCTTCGGTGCCTCGTCGCTGACTGGCACCTCATTTAATAATCGGGTTGATAACAAAATACCCGTATGAATTTGCTGCAAATCATCCACACGCGAGTCTTGCGTTAAACGAGTAATGGTTTGGTTATCGTTAAAGCGGAACTGACAAATCAACTGATTGGTCTCTGCTAATTTAACCATCTGCGGCAGTGTTAATTCGCGCAGTGTAGTCGCCATGTCTTCCGTAATCCCTAAGCGGAACATCGCCGATGCCTTATCCTGACTAATAAGGCGTTGTGCCAGCAATAAATAGGACAAATTAATGTCGTAAATATGTTTCAGCAACTCGGATGTATGCATTTTTCCCATCCTGGATGACTAACTATTATTTGTATGCGGTCAAACCGCACCCCGTGATGTCTCCGGGAAGAACCCGGTTAAAATAAAGCAAAAAAGTAATGCCAAAATGTGTATTAGTGGATGTTGCGAACCGCCCGTTCTCTTTGTTGCGCAAGCAATTTCCGCTTCGCTGACGACTCGCTAATCTCGCTCTTAATTTTCTTACAAAAAAACTAAGACTTTTCCTAATTCCGGCAAACTCTACTCGGAGGGCATAGCACATACAATGCAGGTATTGCCGAATTTGGGATTTATGTGACGCAGATCACATAAATTTATCGTATATATCACCCAAACCCATCAGTCTGGCTGTTCATTTGGATGTTTTCTAAACAAATTAGCCCTTTCCTCGCCATGTCGGCAGGAATAGCATTTCCACTTATTTACAACTTCATGACTTTTCAATGCTTTTCACCGCGTTTGCGGGGGCAAATCTGCCGACAGGATCACATCGCGGGGAGCAAAAAAAGAATAAAGTACTGAATATCATGGGGTTATCTTAAGTAAAATCAGACTTTTCAGGGGTATGATTCATTCCATACGGTTTAATATCATTGCGTTACTAATCAATTTACATGCCAAATATCCACCTAAAGTCGAATTGACCTTTGTGAATTAAATGCTACACAAAAAAGCGATTTATTCCTTTCATTAGAATAACTGAACTATTTTCCTGAGGAAGCTCACATTTACCATGGTTATCAAGTTTGCTTCATTGTTAAAAATGAGGTATGAGAAATGTTAAAAGCGTGTGTTTCGCGCCGCGGGAGGAAAAATGAGTTACAAACATGTACTGGTTGCTGTTGCCGTGACGCCCGAAAGCCATCACCTGGTTCAGAAAGCCGTCTCCATTGTTTCTCCCGTAAACGGGCGCATCACCCTGATTACGCTGGCCTCAGACCCGGAGATCTATAATCAATTCGCCGCGCCGATGCTGGAAAACATGCGCGAGCTGATGCTGGAGGAGACGCAGCTGTTTCTGGAGGAACTTAAAGCGAAAGCTGGCTATCCTGTTGAAAAAGCAGTGATTGCTACCGGAGAGTTGAGTGAGCACATTTTGGCACTGTGCGATAAGCATGATATTGATTTAGTCATCTGTGGAAATCATAACCAGGGGTTCTTCAGCAAAGTGATTTGTTCTGCGAAAGCCGTTGTTTCGTCGAGCAAAGTTGATGTCCTGCTGGTGCCGCTGAGATAAAAAAGGTGGATGACGCTTACGCTCATCCACCCCACAGTTTTGTAGGCCGGATAAGCCCGCGCCATCCGGCACACTTAGGGTCTAACGGCTTATGCTAGTTTCGGAAAGGTCGCCACTTTTTGCTGCATGCGGGATGCATCATCGACTGGCGTGACCTGCTTTAGATCTTCCACAAACCTCTCCTGCCAGTGATTTATATCGTTCTTACGGATGACATCCAGCATTTCGCCATGTCGGGAAATCCGTTCTGCCAGCGGCATGGTTAATGCCCTGTCGAGCGCGGCGGCAACATCGTCCCGGTCATAAGGATTGACGATCAGTGCTGAAGTCAATTCATTAGCCGCACCGGCAAATTTCGACAGGACCAGCACCCCCGGATTGGCCGGATCCTGAGCCGCGACATACTCTTTTGCAACAAGATTCATGCCGTCGCGCAGCGGAGTAACCAGCCCAACCTCCGCATAGCGAAAGACTTTCATTAACAGCTTGCGGTCAAAATGTTGATTGAGATAGTAGAGCGGCGTCCAGCCAAGCTGTCCAAATTTACCGTTAATGCGTCCGGCCTCGGTTTCCAGCTGGTGACGAATATCCTGATACGCCTGCACATCCCCACGAGAAGTAGGGGCTATCTGGGTGTAACGGATTTTGCCATGGTGCTGCGGATAATTTTCGAGCAGCGCCTCAAAGGCCAGGAATCGTTCCGGCAGCCCTTTGGAATAATCCAGCCGCTCGACGGAAAAGATGTTTTTAATCTCGCCCAGCTCTGCCTTCAGCTGCGCAAGTTTCGGAGGCAGCGGCCCCTGGGCATTTTTGGCGATTTCGTCAGGCTCAATCCCAATGGGATAGACCTCCGTGCGGAATGTCTTACCGAACGCCTGGTGCTGATGGTTGCCATCATGGTCAAGCCGCGTCACGCTCGCCACGCAGTCGAGGAAGGCCAGCCTGTCATTTTCCGTCTGGAAGCCAAGCAGGTCATAATCGCACAGCGCTTCAATAAGCTCCTCGTGGGGCGGCAGCGCGTTGAACACTTCCGGCGACGGGAACGGAATGTGTAAAAAGAAGCCAATACGGTTATTCAGCCCCTGCTTGCGGCACTCTGAGGCAAACGGCAACAGGTGATAATCATGGATCCATAAGATATCGTCTTTCTCCACCAGCGGCTTGAGCTTGTGGGCAAGCAGCTGGTTCACGCGCTCATAGCCATCCCAGGCTTCGCGCTGGAAATCGACCAGATCGAGACGATAGTGAAAGGCTGGCCACAGTACGGCATTAGAGAACTGCAGATAGTACTGTTCGTAATCTTCTTCGCAGAGGTTGAAGGTGGCCCAGGTGATATTGTCATGCGTCACTTTTTCTAGTGGCGCATCAGGATCCCCGACTTCCCCGCTCCAGCCAAACCATAACCCTCCGGCCGCTTTAAGCGCGCCAAGTATACCGACGGCAAGACCCCCCGCCTCCCCGTTCTTGTCATCCGGTGGTGCTACGCGATTAGAGACTACCACTAAGCGACTCATAATCTTCTCCCCGTAAAGTTTCTGTCTTTTGTTGTTGTTCTATGTGATGTGTCAGTTTGCCGAGCCAGTGATAAACCATCCTGACGTTCGCCAGCCGGTGCCTTGCCACGGTATCGCCCGCCCCTACCTTTATGGTCAGCCCCCCCATTGCATTGACCTGTTTAAAACCGGCTTCGTCAGTCAGATCGTCGCCAATAAACACGGGCGTGCGGCCTGAAAAAGGTGACTCCTGCATAAAGGCGCGGATAGCAGCACCTTTATTAATGCCCAGCGGCTTGAGCTCTACCACGCATTTACCTGGCTGTAACGCCAGCTCGGGGTAACGTGCGGTCATGGTCTTTGCCAGCATAAAAATGGCTTCTTCCGCCTCGGGTGCCTGACGGTAATGCAGTGCGAAAGCCATCCCTTTCGATTCAAGTTCGGTGCCCGGCAGCATGGCCAGCGTCCGTGAAAGCTCCTCTTGCAGCGCCTTCACCAGCGGTACCGGCAGCGTGACGACATGGGTTTTATCATTGATATCACGGCGCTCCGCCCCATGAACCCCCGCGAGAGGGAAATGGAATGGCGTGGCGAGCTTATCCAGCTCGGCCATGGAACGCCCTGAAATCAATGCCAGTGCCCCATCGCTCATGACGGACATTTTCTGCAGCAGCGTGCGCACCGCGGCCGGAATATAAACTTGATCCGGGTGCGGTTTGATTTCTGCCAGAGTGCCATCGAGGTCAAAGAAAAAGGCAAGATTGCCTGAAATTAGGGGCGGTGCAGAGACGACTTCAGCCACCTGTGGCTCCTCCTTAATGGGATAGTAAAATCAGCGAAACGGTAACCACTAATTATCATTAGCCATGTAAGTATAGACAGGGTGACGGGGGTCGCAATTTTATAAGAGAATTCGCCAGGCCGCGCACGGCCTGACGTTGCGCTTAGGATTACTCCTAAGCGGAGGGGGAAGGAGGGGTCAAACGGTGCGTTTGGCTTTCTGCTTGTAGCGGTCAAAGATAACCGCCGCCAATAGAATCAGACCGCGCACGACGTACTGGGAGAACGGGGAGATATTCAGCAGGTTCATGGCATTTTCCACCGTGCCGAGGATAAGCACCCCGGCGACCACATAGGAGATTTTGCCAATCCCGCCCTTGAGCGACACCCCACCCAGCACGCAGGCGGAGATAACAATCAGCTCGTAGCCAATGGAGGTCATCGGCTGGCCGCTCGTCATCCGCGAAGCAAGGATGATCCCCGCCGCCGCCGAGACCAGGCCGGAAAGCACGAAGATGATAATTTTGGTGCGCACCACGGGAACGCCTGCCAGACGCGCCGCCTCTTCGTTGCCGCCAATCGCCAGGGTATTGCGCCCGAACGTGGTTTTATTGAGCAGGAAGCCAAAGATAATCAGACAGCCTACCGTCAGCCAGATTGGCGCGGGCAGGCCAAACCAGTTGGCGTAGCCGAGGGTAAAGAAACGCTCGTCTTCGATGCCCACCGCTTTACCGTCAGAGATGATATAGGCCAGGCCGCGCACGATTTGCATGGTGGCAAGCGTGGTGATCAGCGCGTTGATTTTCAGGTGTGCAATCACGAAGCCGTTCACCAGCCCGCTCAGCATGCCCAGCAGCAGCCCCGCCGCTACGCCGATCCACAGGCTTTCGGTCATGTTAATGACCACCGCGGTAGTGACGCCCGCACAGGCAATAACCGATGCGACGGAGAGATCGAAATCCCCGGAGGCCAGGCAGAACAGCATGCCGCAGGCCACCATGCCGGACATGGAAATCGCCAGCCCCAGCCCCTTCATATTGACGAACGAGGAGAAGTTGGGCACGAAGATCGCGCAGCCGATGAACAGCACGGCGAAGACCACCAGCATGCCGTAGTGATCCCAGATACGGCCCAGGCTGAACGACGATTTTCGCGCCGCGCCTGATGCCGCACCCTCTGATTTAGTGAACGTAGACATTTTATTCCCCTTGCTCATACTGCGACTGCGCTGGTTTTCGGTATCGCCAGGCTCAGCGCCTGCTGCTCGCTGGCCTCGCCGTGCAACAGCTCGCCAGAAATCTCTCCCTCACGCATCACGATGACGCGATCCGCAAGGCCTAACACTTCGGGTAAATCGCTCGACGCAAACAGCACCGCCACGCCCTGCGCCGCCAGGGCATAAATCACGTTGTAAATTTCGTGCTTCGCCCCGACGTCAATGCCGCGGGTCGGCTCGTCGAGCAAAATCACTTTCATCTCTTCGGACAGCCAGCGGCCGAGAATCGCCTTCTGCTGGTTGCCGCCGGACAGGTTCATGATCAGCTGCTCCGCCGACGGCGTTTTGATATTCAGCGAACGGATATGCGAGGCGGCATTTTCGTTTTCCCACTGGTTGTTGATGAGGCAGCCCGCGCTGATGTGCCTGCGCCGGGCGCTGATGTTGATGTTGTCCTGTACCGAATGAACGGGAATGATGCCGTCCGCCTTGCGATCTTCCGGGCACAGCATCATGCCCGCACGAATGGCATCCGCAGGTTTACCGATGCTGATAGCTTTGCCATCGATCCAGACCTGCCCGCCGGTAATGCGCGTGCCGCCGAACAGCCCTTTCATTAATTCGCTGCGCCCGGCGCCGACCAGGCCAAACAGCCCGACGATTTCGCCGCTGCGGACGCTCAGGGAAACGGGCGTGCGGACGCCCGGCGCTTTTAGCTCCTCGATGCGCAGCCGCTCCGGGCCGTGCTCCCGTGGCTGCCAGCCGTAGATATCCCCCAGCTCGCGCCCGACCATCGCCTGCACCAGCGAGTCGTGGTTCACCTGCTGCATATCGTCGAACGTGCGCACGTAGCGCCCGTCCTTAAAGACGGTGATCGCATCGCTGAGGGCAAAAATTTCCTCCATGCGGTGCGAGACGTAAATAATTACCCGCCCTTCCGCACGCAGCTCGCGGATCACGCGGAACAGGTTGTCGATTTCACGCTTCGACAGCGAGCTGGTCGGCTCATCAAAGGCGATAACCTTGGCGTTGCGCGCCAGCGCCTTGGCAATTTCGACCATCTGCCACTGGCCGATGGAGAGATACTTAAGCGGCGTCTGCGGATCGATATCCAGACCCAGGTGCTGAAGCTGAAGCCCCGCCTCGTAGTTGAGCAGCGAGCGGTTCACGAACCCGGCCCGGTGCGGTATCTGCCCCAGATAGATGTTCTCGGCCACCGACATTTCAGGAACCAGATGCAGCTCCTGGTAAATAATCGCCACGCCAGCGTTCAGCGCCGCCGTGGTGTCGTTAAAGGCAACTTCTTCGCCCCGCAGAACAATGCTGCCCTGGGTGGGGGCATAGTTACCGCTGAGGATTTTCAGCAGCGTGGATTTCCCGGCGCCATTCTCACCCATCAGCGCGTGAACCTGCCCCGCATAGCAGTCGAAGCTGATGTCCTGGAGAGCTTTCACGCCGGGGAAGGTTTTGCCGATACCGCGAAACGAGAGATACGGTGTCTGTTGTTGCATGACATACCCCAAAGTTAGTGTTGGCGTTGGAGAGGTTTGGGTAAGGTGGATCCATCCACCACAGAAGATTACTTGCCGCCCAGCCCTTTCTTCGCCAGCTCTTCCTTAAAGTTATCGCGGGTGATCAGCACCACGTCGGTCACTTCGGTGAACTTCGGCGGCTCGGCACCTTTGGTCACCCAGTTGTAGAGCATTTCGCTGCTCTTATAGCCGTGAACATCCGGGCTTGGTAACAGGGAGCCGTAGAAGCCGGTCGGCTGCGCTTTCGACAGCTCGCTCACCGCATCCACGCCGTTGATGCCCACGCCAATCACGTCCGGCGCTTTGAAGCCCTGACCTTCGGTGGCGCGCACGCCGCCCAGCACGGTGTTGTCGTTCATGCCGACAATCAGCCAGTGTTTCACTTCAGGGTGCTGAACCAGCATGGAGTTGGCGGCGTCGAACGCGCCGGGGATATCGTTAGATTTGGTCGGCACCTTGTAGATTTGCTTTTCCGGGAAGCCGGCGGCCTTCAGGGCATCCATAGATCCGCTGGTACGGCGGCGCGCGGTGTCCAGCTCGTCGGCGGTAATCGCCATCACGGCTGACTCTTTCACGTCCCAGCCGCGCTTGCGCATCTCTTTATAAAGCTCCTGGCCCTGGCGCTCGCCGATTTTCGTAGCGGCCATCATCACCAGCGGCACGGTTTCCATCGGCTTGCCTTTCGCCGTCACAAACTGGTCATCCACGGCGATAACCTTCATATCGTAGCTTTTCGCCTTCGCAACGATGGCGGAACCCAGTTTTGGATCCGGGGTACAGATGACAAAGCCCTTAGCGCCGCTCGCCGCCAGGCTATCGATGGCGTTCAATGTCTTCTCCCCGTCCGGGACGGCAATTTTGATCACTTCAAAACCCAGGTCTTTGCCGGCTTTATCGGCAAATTTCCACTCCGTCTGGAACCAGGGCTCCTCCGGCTGCTTGACCAGAAAGCCCAGCTTCATGGTTTCCGCCCAGGCGGATTGTGACATCACCGCCGCCAGGCCAACGGCCGCCAACGTTTTAGTGAATATGTGCATGTGGACTCCAGCTTGATTTTATTATCTGTAGGGTAAGAACTATGCAAAACAAGGTTTTAGCGAAACCGTTTGTCAACCTGATGTTTGCGATAGTTTTAGCGGGAAATTAATCATCCATAGGAGAGCGGAATCACACGGCAGAATTACAGTAATTGCGTGCATATATTCAGCAAGTTAAGCCATAAAAATTGGGGTATATGTATGATGAATGTGTTACGGGTTAGCTGAATTGTCCATGAGGCCAGTTAAACGGGAAGGGGTCTCTTAGTCACAACTCATCCCGGTTATACGTCAGGGTGGGATCTGTTAACCGGCTGGTTTTCCGTTCACCCGACCGTCTGGCTATCTCTGCTACCGTTGCGAACGGTGAACGTGCCATGGGATTTACGCCAATCCCCTGGCGACCCCGGCGCCCGGCAAATAAATCGCCGCTGAAGCGGTAAACTCCGGTTTTTACCCAACATGCAGGGTCGTTCGCGATTCGTTCCAGACGATCGCTCTCTCACGTTGTTCCCGACAACGTGACCCTGCCTGAAGGGCAAAAACCGGAGCGATTTAAGCCGGGAACAGGGTGTCGCTTTAAGTGAAAATTCACATCAGATACTTCATCGCTTTAAAACCTACAGCGACACCGGAGTTGGGACATTCATGGAAGTTGAAGCGAGGGTGTTGGGTCCGGCTTAAATCGCCTCCATTTTTGGCTTCATGGCCGGGTCCAGCCGTCGGGAACGGCTGGAGGTTGTGATCGTCGGGAACGAATCGCAACCGACCCGGACAGGGAGCCAAAAATGGAGGTTTACCGCCGCAGGTGGCGATTTATTGCCGGGAGTCGGGAGCCCAGAGGGTGTGACGGCGAACACCCTCTGGTCGTTCACCGGTTCGGCAGCAACATATACCACCTGACGCAAAGTGAACGGAACCTTCTCGATCTCTTAAATTACTCTCGAAGATCTGTATAAGAGGTCGCCGGGGTAAGGACGCCCGGGCTAACATTTCACCCCCAAAACTCCTGTATTCCCCCTTTTTTCCCCGCAACCGGGTCACAGGCGGGCATGGCTACCTTTGCCATGTGGTCACGCGCTTCGACCGGCACTTCGCGCTGGTCGAGATATTTATCGGGCGAGCAGCCTTCCGGGTAGGCCCCCACGCACATAAAATCTTCTGACGCTTCTATTTGCTTGTGCCCTACTCCCGCCGGGATCAGCACCGCGTCACCGCGGGTGATATCAACTATCGGGCCGGATTCGCCGCCGAGCTGGATTCTGGCGTTACCGGCGAACACGCCCAGCACTTCATGGGTGTTGGAGTGGAAATGGGTGTAGGTAAAAACGGTATAGCGCCAGCGCGGCGGCCAGCCGTTGCTGGCGAACAGGCTTTCAAACGCCTCAGCCAACTGCTCTTCGTGAGAGACGTGATGATAAAGCAGAAGCGGCAGCGCGCTGTTGGGCACGCCGCCGCTGGGCTGGTTCAGGGCCAGAGTTTCCAGTTCGGTCGCCATCGCTTTCTCCTTGGGTAAAAGAGTAAGTATAGAAACGACCGGGCTGAATGGCTTACTCCTTACCAGGGATAGTAGATGTGCTCTGCGTGATCCCGGGCCGCAGCCTCACTTCCTTCAAGCCGCGCCGCCACCGTCAGCGCAAAATCAAACACCTTGCCTAATCCCCTGCCGCTGATGAGATTACCGTCCTCTACCACGTCCGCATCGACGTAAACGCCGTCTGTCACCTGCTGCCATAAGTCTCCGGAGCAGACGTAGCGGCGGCCCTTCAGCAGGCCGTTACCGGCCAGCACGCGGGCGGCAGCGGAACAGATTGGGCAGATGAATTTGCCCAGCTCGTCATGACGGCGCACAAATCCGACAACGCTGGCGTTTTTGGCCAGGTTCATGCTGCCGTCCGGCCCACCGGGCAGAACGACCGCATCGAACGTCGTGTCGAAGCTTTCTGCCAGGGTGGCGTCCGCCACCATCGGGATGTTGTGATAGCTGGTTACCGCGCGGGTATCAACACAGGATATCGTGGTCACCCCGATGTTCAGACGGCGTAAAATATCAATGGTGACAATGGCTTCCCCTTCTTCGAAGCCGGGGGCCAGCAATACTGCAACGTTTTTCATACCGCTTTCCTTTGCTTAATAAATTACCAGTAGGGATACCAGATCTGACGCAGGCGGGCCAGCGCTTCCAGATAGAAATAGTCGCCCCAGCTGCAGCACTGATCCACGCCCTTGCCGCTCGCCATGTGGTAAACGGAGTGCTTCAGCAGGCCTTCGGTTGGCTCATCGTCACCGGCCAGGTAGTTATCGGTCAGCGACTGGACGATGCGCAGCGCCATCTCTTCATAGTGGGCGCGATGCTCGTCCAGCGTCGGCAGCGCTTTAACCAGCTCCAGCAGGCCGCAGGCGGCAATGGCGCAGGCAGAGCTGTCTCGTATCGCATCCGTGCCGAGCAGGGCCAGATCCCAGTGGCAGACATCATCTTCCGGCAGGCGGTTGATAAAGTAGTGCGCCAGGCTGCGTGAAAGCTCCACCATACTGTGGTCGCCGGTGTGCTGGTAGCTGAGCAGGAAACCGTAGATGCCCCACGCCTGCCCGCGCGACCAGCAGGAGGTGTCGCTGTAGCCCTGGTGGGTATTACCAAAGCGCGGCTCGCCGGTGTTCACGTCCATATAGTAGGTGTGATAGGTCGACGAATCCTCGCGAACGATGTACTTCGCCGCCTGTTCAGCATGGGCCGTCGCCGCCTGCGCGTAGCGCTGGTCGCCGGTTTGTTCCGTCGCCCAGTAGAGCAGCGGCAGGTTCATGTTGCAGTCAATGATCATCCGCCCCTGCTGCTCCGGATCGTTCAAATCCCCCCACGCCTGAATGATTTTCGCCACCGGGTTAAAGCGCTCCATCAGCGTTTCGGCAGCCAGCAGCGCAGACTGGCGGGCGGCTTCATTACCCGTTAAGCGCCATGCGCTGACGCAGGAGAGCGAATAAAGGAAGCCCAGATCGTGGGTCGCCGTATCAATGCGTTTTTCGATGCGGTTGGCAAACGAAGGCAGATAGCGTTCGGCAGCGTCACGGTATTTTTGATTGCCGGTCATCTCCCACGCCAGCCACAGCTGGCCCGGCCAGAAGCTCGTCGTCCACTCCACGTTTTCAGAGCGCGGCCAGACGCCGTTTTCGCACGCTTCGCCCGGGAACTTGTCGCCAAAGGCGACGATGTTCTTATCCAGCTTGCGCGTCACGCGGGCCAGCGCATCATCCAGCTTCTGGCGAAGGCGAAGCCTGTCCACCTGGTGCAATTCCACGGGGCGCAGGGCTTCGGTGATCACTGTCTTGGTCATAACAACTCCTGAATTAATGTCTGGACGTTTCAACGGGGGCGGCGTCTAGGGCCGGAGAAAAAGTTCGCGATTCGTCCCGCGTTGACTGGCAGCGCGAGAGCGTAAAGGCGGAAATTAAGGTAAACAGCAGCGCGCAGCAGCCCATGATCAAATAGGTGTGCTCGAAGCCGATTTTGTCGTAGAGGTAGCCCGCGGGCGGCGCGACCACAATCGATCCCACGTAGATCATCGCCTGATAGCCCAGCAGGTACATGGTGGCGTTAACCCTTTTGTCGAAGTGTTCGGCGATGTACTTAAAGACGGAGATCAGCAGCAGCGCAATCTCCACGCCGTAGAAGGGTTTAATGATTGAAATAATGATCGGATCGTTGGTCAGGCCCGAGGCAATCAGCCTTGCGCCCACCACGCAGCCGCAGAACAGCAGGCCGCGTTTGGCACCGAAATGGTTAACCAGCAGCGGAATGAACATCATCATCACGAACTCCATGCCCGACTGCACCGTGCTCAGGTAGCCATACCAGGCGTTGCCCTGCTCTTTGGTGGAGAAGAACGAGACGAAGTAGCGCGGGAACTGCTGCTCAGCGATAAACATCATCCACGCCACGCCCGCCACATAGAGGCTGAACATCCAGAACTTGCGGTTTCTCAGCAGCATCAGCACGTCGGCAAAAACGATTTTATTGGCGGAGAGCACGCTGTTATTGCGCAGCTGCTCGTCACCGATTTTCAGGCTGATGAGCACCAGCAGCATCAGCACTGACGTGGTGCTGCTGACCAGGAAATTTGCCAGCGGCGTGAAGTTAAACAGCAGCCCGGAGACGGAGGCGGCGACGGCCCAGCCGAGCGATCCCCACATGCGGATGCGGCCAAACTCCAGCCCGTACAGGCGGCTGAAGCGATCGGCGTAAGATTCGGATGCCGCCACGCCCGCATACCAGCCCAGGCTCAAATAGAGCGCGCCGATGACAATGCCAATCGTGGTGTGGCTAAGCAGCAGCGGCTGATAGACGGTGACGAAGAACGGAGCCATTAACGCCGATACGGCACAGACAAAATAGAGCAGCCATTTGCTCATGCCTATCTTGTCCATGATGTAGCCGTAAACCGGCTTGAGGATCACCGCGAAGACGCCGTTAATGGCGAAAACGCTGCCGATGGTGATGCTGTCTAACCCTACTTTCTGGCTGAGCCACAGGGCGTAAAGCCCAAAGCTTGACGACCAGGTGAAGAAGTAGAGAAAGATAAAGGTGCTCATTTTGATCTGCGCGGTGCGCACGGTGGATGAAGCGGTCATTGGGTGTTCTCCGGGGCCAGCGTGAGAGTTCTTTCTTCCTGTGCCGTCACGAAGCGTACAGCGTCATCGCGGATGAGGGCCTGTGGGCAAGATTGCGCGTTGAAGTCGTCGGGGTTGCCTGCCCAGACGGCGCTTATCAGCAGATGTTTGCCAGGCGTTAATTCACCGTGAAGTACCGGAACGGCAGCGCGTTCGGCAAACAAAAGATTGCTGTTCGGTGGGGTTAGCACCTGCTCGCCGCGACGCGTCTGCGGACTTAAGCAGAAGATGGCGGATGCTTCCGTTGTGGTTGTGAGCTGGCAGCTGCCCTGCCCGCCCTGCGATTCGGGCAGCGGCCGGTTCGGGATGCTGAATCCGCCTTCTGCCGTATCCAGGCCGCGGGCCGTATCAACATGGTGAACGCGTATCTGCCAGTCGCCCAGCGGCATTAGCCAGGTATCGATAGTCACATCGTGCCACGCCTGCCAGCGGCAGTAAATCATGCCGTCCGCCGTGGTGACGTTCCTGCAGTCGCGGCGTCCGCGCCAGTAGCCGTCCTTCTCGGACAGCAGCAGCATAGAGTCCGCTGCCGCGTGGCTCAGCCCGAAGCGCCCGCGCTCTACGGTGAAACCGTAGCGGGTGGAGTAGGCAAACTTGCAGTATTTGGCTTCGGTATTGACGAAGTTATTCAGCTCGAGCTGCCCGGAAGTCAGCATCCACAGGTGATTGCGCTGATGAACAAGGATCTGATCGGCATGGGGAATACTGTGCTGCTTTGCCCGCTCGGGCAGAGGTAGCTCATCCGCCTGCCAGAAGGCGTCGTTCCCGGCCAGCGCCAGCACCAGCATGGTTTTCATGCCCCAGTAAGGGGAGCCGGGGGCGTTGTAATCCTCCGCCATAATCAGGTTCGGATAGCTGTAGCCGACGCTGAGCACGCCGTCGCGGTCGAACAGCGGCTGACTCAGCCACCAGCGCAGATGGCGCAGCACTATGCCTTTCACCACGCCGGGGGAATACACCTCCAGCCCGGCAAACGCGACGGCGCTCCAGAACGCCCCCTGAGCGAAGCGGTAGGTCAGGCTGCGGCCAAACGGAATGGCGGCTCCGTCATCGGCGAAGAAATGGATAAAATCAGCGGCAAACAGCGTGGCGCGCTGGCGCAGTTCAGCGCAGCGGTCCGGATCTATGTCAGCCATCAGCTTCAAGTAAATCAGGCCGTAGAAATGGAAGCCCATGGAAATGTAGTAATCCCGCGGCCTGCCCGGCCCGTCGGAATACCAGCCGTCGCCCAGGTAGTACGCCTCCATGGCGGCGAAATGCTTTTCCAGCGCCTGGAAATTGGTTTCCATGCCGGCATGATGAAAGCCGACCTGCACCAGAATCGGGAAGAAGTGCCAGTTGTTGTCCGGGATCGCCTGCTCTTCGCTCTGCTTCAGCCAGCGCCAGAGGTTCTCTTTCTCAGTCTCGCTGAAGTGGGCCAGCACGGTATCACCCGCCAGCGCCAGCAGCAGACCGTAGGCGGCCATTTCTACAATGCGCTGATCGTACGGCGCCACTTCGCCCCAGTAGTCCGCATGCTGTGGGCTGGTGCCGTTTTTGATCGCCTGAATATAGAAGGAGAACTGTTGCGGCTCGCTGCCGCCCGCCAGCAGCGGCGTAACGCCCCACAGCAGGCGTGAAAAGGTTTCCATATTCGCTATGTGCTGCCCGTAGTGGGCGGTGAAATTCGCCAGGTCCACGCGGCTGGCATCATTTTTAAAGAATGGCGTCACCGCGCCGAGCAGCTCCTGAACCAGCAGCTGAACATCGTTTCGGCTTTTCAGCGGGTTAAGCAGGGTAATATTTTCAGGTTGCACGAGGTCCTCCCGTCATTAAACGAGAATTAGATAAGTTATTGTTATTTGGCTTTTCTAAGGATATTTATGCGACATCGGGGCAAGAGTAGCTGCTTTTATGTCGCCCGCTGAGTGAGCAGGCTCACAAATTTAAACCGCCATTTCATTTTTAGTGGATATTTGCCCCTTTCGGGGCAATAAATTGCAAATGATGGCGTAAAAATTTAAATCTGTTGTCCTGGGGGATCGATGAACGAAGCGCAGCGTCTTGAGCGGATCAAGCTCGACAGCCGGGCGATTTCTTTTAACCGCATGTGGTCGACGAGCGCGGCCTATTACCACTGGCATCAGTGCGTGGAGCTGCTGTATATCTCCAGCGGCTACGGCATTGTGGTGGTCGATAACCAGCACTACACCGCGCGGCCGGGGCGCCTGTTTATCTTCCCGCCCTTCCGCCTGCATAAGGTCCAGGTGGATGACAGTGATAAAAACCGCTACCACCGCACCACCATGCACATTGAGCAGTCCGTAGTAGAAAGCGCGCTGGGCGAGTTTCCGCGTCACAAGGCGCAGTTTGCCGCGCTGGCCGCCAGCAACGTTCCCGCCCAGGTGTACGACCTGAGCGAACATGCGGCGTTCATGGAGCGCATACTCGGGCAGTTTCACGATTTAGGCCACGACGGCCAGACGCCAGCCTGCGAAGTGGCCTTTATGGTCATGCAAATCATGGAGTTCCTGCCCGCCCAGCCCCAGACGCTTGTCCCCGCCCCGCAGACCGTAGCCTCGCGCATCATGAGCTGGGTGGAGGCGAACTACGCCAGCAAATTCTCCCTCGACGACCTTGCCTCGGCGATGGGCCTGTCCCGTAGCTATACCTCCAGGGTTTTTCGCCAGCAGACCGGCGGCAGCATCCATGAGTACCTGCTGACGCGCAGAATCAAACGCAGCTGCGACCTGCTGCGCAATACCATGCTGAGCGTAGACGAGATTGCGGCGTCGGTTGGCTTCAGCGAGGTGACCTATTTTATTACCTGCTTCCGCAAGCTGCTGCGCCAGACGCCGCTGCAGTATCGCAAGGCAAGCCGCACGCGCAGCCCTGCCTGAATTGTTACGGTGATGTTATCAAGCAGCTGTTTTTATTGCGTTTTAACAAATCAGACGTGGGTCTCAAAGATAATCCTTACATTTTGTAATGCTTAGCGGCAGGGCAATTTTTTAAAGGATTATCATGATTACCATCGAGTTTATCGTCATCATTTTATGTCTGCTGGTCGGCACCCGCTTCGGCGGCATGGGGCTGGGGCTAATCAGCGGCATCGGCCTGTTTATCCTGACCTTTATCTTCGGGCTGGAGCCGGGCAAGCCGCCGGTCGACGTCATGCTGACCATCCTTGCGGTTATCGGCTGCGCCGCCACGCTGCAAACGGCGGGCGGCCTTAACGTCATGATGCAGTTTGCCGAACGCCTGCTGCGCAGGCACCCTCAGCACATCACCCTGCTCGCCCCCTTCACCACCTGGACGCTGACCTTCCTGTGCGGGACCGGGCACGTGGTGTACACCATGTTTCCGATAATCGGCGATATCGCGCTGAAAAAAGGCATTCGCCCGGAGCGCCCGATGGCCGTAGCGTCCATTGCCTCGCAGATGGCGATCACCGCCTCGCCGGTATCAGTGGCCGTTGTATCGCTGGTCTCTATTCTTGCTGCGGGACACGGGATCGGGCGGGTCTGGGGCATCCTGGAAATTCTTTCCGTGTCGGTTCCGGCCTCGCTATTTGGCGTGCTTATAGCCGCGCTCTGGAGCCTGCGCCGCGGTAAAGACCTGGCGGACGATGAAGAGTTTCAGGCCAAAATTGCCGACCCGAAACAGCGGGAGTTTATCTACGGCAGCAGCGAAACGCTGATGAACCAGACCTTCCCGAAGCAGGCGTACTGGTCAACGTGGATCTTCTTTGCGGGGATTCTGGTGGTGGTTCTGCTGGGTGCCGTGCCTCAGCTGCGCCCGGCCTTCGAGGTAAAAGGCGCGCTGAAGCCGCTGTCTATGAACCTGGTGATTCAGATGATGATGCTGATCGCCGGGGCGGTGATGCTAGTGGTGTGTAAGGTCAACGCGACAGCCATATCAAACGGCGCGGTCTTTAAAGCGGGGATGGTGGCGATTTTCTCGGTGTTCGGCGTGGCGTGGATGAGCGATACCTTCTTTCAGGCGCATCTGGACGAGCTGAAAATGGCGCTGGAAGGCGTGGTGAAAAGCCACCCGTGGACCTACGCGATAGTGCTGTTCCTGGTCTCGAAGCTGGTGAACAGCCAGGCCGCTGCGCTGACGGCAGTCGCCCCGATGGGGCTGATGCTGGGCGTGGAGCCGAAAATGCTGATTGCCTTCTTCCCGGCGTCCTACGGCTATTTTGTCCTGCCGACCTACCCAAGCGATCTCGCCTGTATCGGCTTTGACCGCTCGGGCACCACGCGAATCGGCAAGTTCATCATTAACCACAGCTTTATCCTGCCGGGGCTTATCGGCGTCAGCTGCGCCTGTGCGGTGAGCTATCTGCTGGTGATGACATTCTTCTGATGAGGGAAATGCGGCGGATGACGCTAACGCTTATCCGCCCTACGCCCCTGAATGGAGAGGGTGCTGCTAGTGTGCTTCGTTCTGGGGCGTGAATTTCAGCTCAATCAGCGAAATCGCTTTCTGAATAGCACGGCGGGTCACCGGGTCTGCCGCTGCGGGCTGGCTGGCAAAATCAATCGACTTCAGCTGCGCGGCCATTTTGTCGCGTACTTCCACCGGCGCTATCACATCAATAACGTCGAGGATCTGTTTAATAACCAGCTGGCAGGCCACCACGTCGGAAACCAGTTCCTGGTCGGCAGAGAGTTGTTCAGACATTTTTAATCTCCTGTTTCAGTATGCGCGCCATAGTACCCGCGGCAGCAATCGCGAGGCAAGATTCCATTCCGGAACCCAGCTCGTAAAACATCCATTCGCTTTGCGAAATCCCTTGTGAACTCGCCCCGCCCCGTATTTAAGTACGCCATTGACTTACCCATTAATCCTGTTAACCTGATTATGGCTATACGCCATTGGCGGATATTATGCTTTTTATTGAAACGCCTGTTTTTACAGAGGATGTATTGGCACTGCTGACGGATGAGGAATACGCGACGTTTCAGGCCTTCCTTACCCTTTCCCCCCTGAGCGGCGACGTGATTCCGCATACCGGCGGCCTGCGCAAAGTGCGCTGGCGGTCAAAGTACCAGGGGAAGCGAGGCGGCGTCAGAGTCATCTATTTCTATAAGGCTCAGAATGACATCATCAGGCTCCTGCTGATTTATGCCAAAGGTGTGAAAGATAATTTAAGCGAGTCCGAGAAGCGTTTTCTTCGGCAGATGAACGAGAGGTGGTAAATGGATAAGCAGCTGTTCGAGCGCCTGGCAAAAAGCATGGCGCAAATGAACGATATCGTTGAAGGCAAGGCCGCGCCCTCTCGTAAGACGGAGGTCACCGCATTGCAGGTTAAAGCAATCCGTCAGGCAACCGGGCTGTCGCAAACAGGATTCGCAAAACTGATATCGGTAAGCGTGGACACGCTGAAAAACTGGGAGCAGGGGCGACGTGAACCTACCGGCCCGGCAAGGGCGCTGTTAAGAGCAATCGAGAACGATCCCCTCCACGTTATTCCGGCGCTTGCCTCGCGTTAGGAGATGAATCCCACAGGCCACTTCGGGTTTACGGGCACAAAAAAACCTGCCGCAGCAGGTTTTTTTTATCTTTACGTCAACTCAGAACATGCCGCCCGGCGGTACGTCTTTGAAGGTTTTGCAGTAGTTTTCAAACATGCTTTTCAGGATTTTGCGCAATTTCATGGTCTACTCCGGTTTTTATTTTTGCAGGTGTTGCTCGTTATGTGCCCATAATATGACTTCCATCACACAAATCAACCATTTTGTGAGATGGGTCACATGTTTTGCCTGCCGGTTTTACAGCCCGTTCACATAAAACAGCTTGCAGATCCAACACTTAACGGGTTATTTGTAGCCATACATTTTTAAAACATTATTTTAATTTCGGGCGGCCATCATGTCTGACACTCCCACAGCGAGACAAAAACGCGGCATCTCCCCCACCGCCCTGCTGGTTGCCGGCGCTTTCTTTATGGAGTTCCTGGACGGGACGGTGATTGCCACGGCGCTGCCGGAAATGGCGCGAACCTTTGCCGTAGATGCTGTTGATCTGAATATCGGTATGAGTGCCTATCTGTTGACCCTGGCGGTGCTGATCCCGGCCAGCGGCTGGATAGCGGATCGCTTTGGTGCCAGGAAGGTGTTTACCCTCGCGCTGGCCATTTTCACCGCCGCCTCGGTGCTTTGCGGGCTGGCAAATAGCCTGGAGCAGTTTGTCGCCATGCGGGTTTTACAAGGTGTGGGCGGCGCGCTAATGGTCCCGGTGGGCCGCCTTGCCGTATTAAGAAGCACGCCTAAACACCAGTTAATTACCGCCATTGCCACGCTGACGTGGCCTGCCCTTGTCGCGCCAATTATCGGCCCGCCGTTGGGTGGCTTTATCACCAGCTACGCCTCATGGCGATGGATTTTCTATATCAACCTTCCGCTGGGTCTGGCCGCTATGGCGCTGGCGTGGCGGCTGATCCCGGATATTCACGACGATGAAAGGCGTCCGTTTGATGGCGTCGGCTTTGTCAGCACGGCTACCGCTATGATCTGTCTGGTTTACGGGCTGGAGCTGCTGGGCGGCGAGCATGTTGACCTGCTGGCTACCGGCGGTCTGCTGGCGCTGGGCGCTGCGGCGCTCTGGTTTTCTCTCCGCCATTTCAGGCATGCCGCCCATCCGATGGTCAGGCTGGATGCGCTAAAAGTACAGACCTTCGGGGTAACGATGTACGGCGGGTCGCTGTTCCGCATCTCCATCAGTGCGGTGCCGTTTTTACTGCCGCTGCTGTTTCAGGTGGGCTTCGGGATGGATGCATTCCATTCGGGGCTGCTGGTGCTGGCGGTCTTCGCGGGAAATCTGACGATGAAACCGGGCACGACCTGGCTTATCCGCAGGCTGGGGTTTAAAAAGCTGCTGCTTATCAACGGGCTGCTGAACGTTGCCGCCCTCCTCGCCTGCGCATTCCTGACGCCACAGACCGCAACGTGGGTCACCCTCGTCATTCTGTTTTTGGGCGGGATGTTCCGTTCAATGCAGTTTACCGGCATCAGCACGCTGGCCTTTGCGGATATTCCGGCGAATCAGATGAGCTACGCCAACACGCTGCTCAGCACGGCCACTCAGCTTTCGGTAGGTTTAGGCATTACGCTTGGGGCAATCGGTATTCGCCTGGGGGAGAAAATCAGCGGCTGGCTGGATTTGAGCACCATACCCGGCGTGAGCATCAAAATTTCGTTTGTGATGATTACGTTGATTTGTTTGCTGGGGCTGGTGGATTTACTGCGGCTGCCGCGAACGGCGGGGAGTGCGGTCTCAAATAAACGATAAAGAACGGCCAGCATCCGCTGGCCGGGTCTGTCCGTCAGGCCAGGATTTCGCGCACGAACGCTTCAATCTCTTTGTTCTGACAGTTTTCAAAGAAGCACTTCTGGAAACGCTCGCCTGTCACGGTGGTTTTAACCAGTTCAGGATCGATGGCGCGCAGCGTGTCGAGGTAGTTCTCTTTCACCACGGCAGCTTTAACCTGGTTGAGGATACCCGCGTTGCGAACCTGCGGCTCTTTACGGTCTGCCGGATAACCTTCGCCTTTGCGGCCGGTGAAGGCTTTCTCAAACATATAGCGGACGTTAAGCTCCGCCCCCCAGCCAAAACCTTTCGCAAAGGCAAGAGATAGCGCGTTACCGTTGTTGATCTGCGAGAACAGGAAGGCATCCGCAGGATCCAGGCAGTAGCCACAGACGACACCTGGATGAATATTCAGCGACATCATTGCGCCCTGGCCGGTACCACAGCCCGTCACGACAAAATCAACCGCTTTAGAATTGAGCAGAATGCTGGCCATGATCCCCAGGTGGATGTACGTCAGGTGGTGATCCTTTTCGTCACTCATCCCGACGTTGTAAACCGGGTACTCTTTTTGGGCAGCAACGGTCTGCAATTCGTTAAGGATGATGGCGTTCTTGCCTGCCTGACTGTTTTCCATCATCAGTGCAATTTTCATTCTTTCGTCTCCTGATTGGGCACGGGCTTTCCCGCGAACGATTACGACTGGATAGCAAAGTATGGCTCAACCATACTATCTCGCAAACAGACTTTCAAATTTAATGAAAAATAGTTTCATTAATTTAGTCTCGCTCACATTTCTGGCAAAGCCTGACGCGGCAGGGCCGTGCGGACTCAAAAAAAGCAGCCATTTTTCAGCATGAAATTTACCTTAAGGGTGCGTTTTTACGTGATTTAAACGGAAATTTTTTGGCTTTATGCTGTCGCCAATTCTCTGCGAGATGGGCGTGCTAGACTGGCCAAAAGTGCTAATCGAGACTTCATCATGTATCGTTCAACTGTATTCATTGCCGCCCTGTTATTAAGCGGCTGCACCGTCAATAAAACGCCCGTTCCGGTTAAAAGCAATGAAAATGCCGGTGTCGTCCGGCTGGGATTTGATAAATCACCGCTGCAAAATGCGAAGGTCGATACCTTTGTTGCTTTATCTGCCGCCAGCCACCAGTGCCAGCAGTGGGGCTATGTCTCTGCCCTGCCGTATGGGGAGCCAATCAAAACCTGTAGCGTAACCAGCGGTGCGCTGTGCCTGAGCCAGCATGTCACAATGGAGTATCAGTGCCAGGGTGCTGGCATGGAGAAATACGTGCGGGAAGAAATTGTGGTGGAGTAACCGCCGCCGCGTTATTTGCCATTAAGTCATTAATGGCAAATATTCAGCTAAATAATACAAGAAAGATAAATAACATTAACAACCATTCTCATTACGTTAAATTAATTAACATTCCATTTGCAATAAAGACATTATAAAAATAAAGTAGCGCCACTATTGGCCCTTATTAAAGATGGAGCACGCCATGTTAAAAGCAGAAATGGTTGAAAAACTAAATGAACAAATGAACCTTGAGCTGTATTCCTCCCTGCTGTACCAGCAGATGAGCGCATGGTGCAGCTACCACAGCTTTGAAGGTGCCGCCGCGTTCCTGCGCCGCCACGCTCAGGAAGAGATGGAACATATGCAGCGCCTGTTTGCCTATTTAACCGATACCGGAAATATGCCGCGCATTAACGCCGTTCCTGCACCAGTTAATGAATATGCTTCTCTGGACGCGCTGTTTAATGCCACCTATGAGCACGAGCAGTTAATTACCCGTCAGATTAACGAGCTGGCCCACGCCGCCATGACGTCGCAGGATTACCCAACCTTTAATTTCCTGCAGTGGTATGTTTCTGAGCAGCATGAAGAAGAAAAACTGTTTAAATCCGTGCTGGACAAACTGAGCCTGGTTGGCAAAAGCGGCGAAGGATTGTATTTCGTGGATAAAGAGCTTGCTACGCTGGATACGCAGGCCTGATATTTATAAATGCATGACCAAAAGGCCGGGGAGAGTCCCGGCCTTTTTCGTTTGTCATCAGTGCAGGCTTGCGTTCTGCTTGCTCTGCCAGTAGGCAAGGATGCTCAGCGCCGCTGGTTTGATCTTCTCAATGCTGTCTAAGAAATCCTCGTGGCTCAGGGTATCCAGCTCATCAAACTTATCTTCCAGACCGTGCAGGGCTATCGGCTCCATCATCGCCACTAATTCGGCCGGCAGCGGGTCGACGCCCCACAGCAGCACGCCGCGCATGTAGCCAAAGCACCACTCTTCAACGATGGTAAACTCCTGCTCTTCCACAAAGCTTGTGCCGAACAGCGGTTCGTACTGATCCGGGTAGCTGCTCAGACGTTCCGCAATATCGTTGACGTGCTTAAAGGTCAGCTCAACAAATTTCTTCAGCTCGTCTTCGGACTCCCACAGCGGTTGATCGCCCTCGCCGCCCCAGAATGCTGCGAATGTCGCTTCCGGCCCCACATCTTTTGGCCCGGAGAGAATGGCGGTCAGCATGCCGTCCATTTCCGCAACGTCCATCACGGAACGCTCGGTGGCGTGCTTCATCAGCACCTCGTCCAGCCACTCAATTTCTTCTTCGCTTAATGGTCCCTGGTTCATCATCTGGACTCCTTTTAGGGAAAATGTTGTCGCCTTTTCGGGCGACGCATGCCGGGGAGGATAGTAGGAAAGCGATGTTGCAGGCAATAAAAAACGCTAAACAGCGGATCCCGCTACTGATACGTAAGCGTAAATTGCGCCGTGGCGTTAGCAAGGCCGGTGGTTATCGTACTGCTGGTCTGGTAATAACGCGCCTTGTATCTCACCGCCAGCGGCCCCTCTACCGTGGTAGTTGTGTATTCCTTCGGCTGGCCGAAGACCACGGCCGTGTCCTGAGTATCCAGAAACAGCTGCACCCCAACGCCCGTTGCTACACCCGTACCGCTGTCGAGGCGCATTACGCCCGGCGTCCCGGACGCGTCCGCCGTGGCGTCGATTTGTGACTTCACGATGAGACCCGCCGGACAGTCCAGATTGATGGCAAAAGCGATCCACGGGCTGGCCGTGCCGACGCCAAAGAAATCAGTGTGTGCCTTGCGGCTGCCGAGCTGCACGTTAATCGGGGTCGTTGAGGCCAGGGTACAGCTGGTTGCCAGTACCCGTCCGGTAAAATTCATCGTCACGGCAGCTGCCAGAACATTTCCCGAATATCCCACTAACAGCGTCGCCAGTATTAGCAGACAGCTCTGAACGTTTTTTTGCATGGCGGCTCCATTATTGGTAGGTCAATGTCATCGTAGCGGTGGCGCTGGCATTACCGGGCGTGACTTTTTCCTGATACTGATAATAGCGCGCCCTCATCGGGATATTCACCGCCCCACCGTTGGTGGATGTCCCCAGCGCATATTGGGTACCTATATTCCAGGAAGCATTATTTTGATCGGTTATCCAGACGCCAATTCCTTTTGCCGTGGTACTGGCCGTAGGACTATCCAGCGCGATCACGCCGGTGGTTCCTGCAACGGCAGTACCGGTAATTTTGGCGCTATATTTGGTACCGGCGTTGCAGGTCAGAGCAATATTAAAATCTGCATATTCGGTGGTATAGCCGACCCGGACAAACTCATCATCTTTATGGTCTTTAAGCGGGATGCTAATGCTGGGCTGTGCGATGCTACAGGATGGTGAGATGATCATTCCCCCGGTAATATTCAGCGTCAGGACCGAGCCCAGTCCGGTCACCGACATAACATAAGAGCTGCTGCCTATATTGCCACTATTCTGAATGGTATATGTTTTGGTTAACCTGATTTGGAAACTCGTTCCCCAGTTAGAATAGCTCCAGCTGGCTCCGGAACTAGCCGTCGTTTTTGGGTTGGCATAATAGTATCCCGATGTGCCTGCTCCTACTTCAATACCTACCCCGCCAACGTTAGTCCGGTAAGTTTTAGAAAAATTTTTTATTGCTAATGCATTAACTGCATACCACGAGCCGCTGTCCTGACCTGATACACAATCGACGGCGAAAACCGTGCTCGCTAATTTATTTGTGGGGATACTTTTGGTCGTAATAATGGTACCTATACCTAAACCAGGAGATGCGTATATCGTTCCTAAATCGACTGATATCGTAGCGGCACTTTCACCGGGAGCCCATGCACAGGTCGCATGGGCAGTCCGTCCCATTGCCAGCAGCACGATGAATGTTAATAACAGAAAGTATGAGTGACACGTTAGCCAGCGCTTATTTTTGTTTTCCATTGTTCCCTCTTAACGACAGATACCCTGCATCATGCTAATTCCCTGTGCTACATCTTTTTGTTGTACGGCCAGGCTATAAGCCACCTTGCACTGCTGCCCGGCTGCTTTACCCCATTTCACGGATATCCCGCCGCTGTCTGGCACCCCTGTCAGATAAACTTCGCCGTCTTCTCCGACAATACCTGCCTCTGCATAGGTTCCATCCAGGGACGCCGTTGCGCCAAACGGTACGGGTTTTCCGCGGAAAAGCAGCGTCATCAGCACTCTGCGCCCTACTCGCGTCCTGAAGTCTGCCAGCACTACGGCTCCGCGAGTGGGGACCACCGTCTGGGCTTGCGTATCGACGTCTACGTCCTCACCCAATGTCGTGGTATCCAGCGCTATCCTGTTCTTCTTATAGGCATTCACATAGGGCACCAGCGCATAGCCTCGCCAGTCCGTCCTCACGCCGCTATTATTCTGAATTGCCGCCCCATCCGCTCCCGGAGCGCGGACCAAGGCTATGGCCTCTCCCAAAGGTTGTCCCAGCGTCACGCCGTACTGATGGGCGACAATACTGCCCTGCAGGCCATAATTAATCTGCCTTGAGCCGTCATCGTAGTTGTAGCCGGCATTCACCTCGCCATAGGTTCCCTTGTAGTCTGCCGACGCGTTGCCTGCAGCCCCCTGCCCTTGATTGCCGTGGCTTTGCTGTACCGCATAGGTCAGATTATTATTCGCCAGCGCCGTACCGCTTAGCCCCACCTGCTGCGAGGTTTTTCCATGGCGGTTGCTGTTTACGTTATAAGTCGCCCATGAATTGCTTAGCCAGCGATCCAGCGGGATCTGAACGTTAAAGGCAAGCTGCTGATCTGCCTGCTGATCGCTTTCCGGGTACTCGCTGTAGGTGTAGGTAATGCTATAGGTGATGCCGTTATAGCTGCCGTTATAGCCAGTACTCAGGGTGCGCTCGTACCCTTTTGTTTGCCAGTAGCTCTGCTGCCAGGCCGAGAAATACAGGGAGCCGTAATCATCCAGATTCTGACTCACATCAAGCTGCAGCTTCTGCTTCTTGTTGTAGGTCATGTTGTACGACTGCTGCTCGTCGTCAGGCCGTAGCTCATTAGCCTCCTGGAAGGTATAAAAGCCTTTTGTAGAATAGCGGTATGCCGCCAGGGTCAGCGTGGTACCGGTTGTCTGCAAGTCTTTGGCGTACTGCAGCCGGTACGACTGACCATTTTTTTGCTCGTCGTTGGTCAGCTCGGAGCGGGCGTAAGTGATATCTGCCGACAGAGAGCCCGCTTCCCCAAGCCCCAGTCCTCCCCCGCCAACGAGCGAGTGATAGGATTCCCCAGCCAGTACTCCGCCGTACAGCGTCACCAGATTGGAAAGCCCGTAGATCAGCGTTCCCTGGCCGAAATCTGGGACGCTGGCTGCGCTGTTTGGCGAGCGGTATTGTCCTGCTGTGACGGCAAACCTGGCCCCGCCTTCACGCTGCATAATGGGCACCGCCGAGAACGGCTGGACAAACGATCGCTCAGAGCCATCGGATTCGGTAATGGTGACATTCAGGTCACCGCTGGAGGACGTCGGGTAGAGATCCTTGATGGTGAAAGCGCCCGGAGCCACGTAGCTCTGATAGATGACGTAGCCATCCTGCTTCACGGTGACTTTGGCGTTGGAGTTAGCAATACCTCTTATCACCGGCGCAAAGCCACGCAGGCTGTCAGGCAGCATATTGTCGTCCGACTCCAGCTGCACGCCGGTAAACTGCACGCTGTCGAAGACCTCCGACGGAGTGCTGCTTTGCCCCAGCGTCAGCTGCGCCCTGACGGGCTGAATGTCCCGCTGCAGGTAAGTATTGATAGTGTCAAAATTGTTGCCGCCGCCTTTACCGCTGCTGTAGTTCCAGGTGGAATAGTTTCGCAGCCGCCAGGCACCAAAGTTGAGGCCGCTTTGCAGGTTGGAGTAGTAGCTCTCTGCATGACCACCGTGGTTATTGAGATAGCGAGTATTTGACCCGTTCATACTGTAATTCAGGAACATCGCCGGGATCCCCTGGTCCCAGGTTTTGGGATCCACCGCGCCTTGTATCTCGGTCTTTAATGCCGCCTGTGGGATGCTCACGTCCAGACGCAGGGTGTTGAAGGTTAATGTCGAGCTCAGGGCAGGAATATAGCTATCAATATCCTCAATCGGCTGCGTTTGTGGCAACGCGTTCAGCGCCGGAAAAGCTTCGAGGCGCACACCAAACGCCGCCAAATCTGCGGGCGTCAATTGTGCTTTCAGCTTGCCATCTTTATCGACAATAAAAGCCACATCCTGGCTATCCTGCTGTTCGCCGTTAACATACACCGCGACGCGGTAAATCCCCGGCGCCTGGCTGTAGGCTTCCGCAAATTGCGTAAGATCTACCGCCTGCTGGTTCGGATTGTCGATCTCCAGCGCATTAATATTAAATGTTTCACGCGCCATGACTGGTTCAGGCAGCCCGCTTATTCCCAGTAACAATTGCCCTGCTATCAGCATTGAAACCGGCGAACGACGTAATACCGGCTTGCCAACGTCTGAGGATCCATCGCAATGTGGCGATGTCTCATTAATGAGTAACTCTTTCATTCCCTGTCCGATTGTGCCGACTGGCGCAGCCCTGAAAGCGATCTTCAACTGGCGAGTGAGATTCCGCGCGCCTGACAACAGGCAACAGTTTCCCCTCCGAAATAGTTGGCTATTCCGGCTTTCACCTGCGTATTTAATTAATTTTAGAGCGGCTTCGTTTCCGGTTCGCTAATACCACCGTAGTCATTGATGGTCTGCCAGACGACCTTGCCTGCGCTATCCGACGGCAGAGGGTAAGTGACGCTGCCTTTCGGAGGGACAAGATCTGCCTCTTTAATTTCTGTTCCCCCCACCTTCAGACGGTAAAACGTCACGAAATAAGGGGTTGGATTAACCACTTTTAACCGACCGCCGCTGCGGCTAAAACTCAGCTGCTTGTAGGCTTCCACCGGTAACCCTGACAAACCTGCCGGTCTGTAAAACATCTTGAGTCTGGATTTCATGACAATTTGCAAAACGTTCTGGCTATTGTCGTCCGACGCCGGTATCGCTTTAACATTCAGCCAGAATATCGATTCCCGGTCAGCGGGCAGAGTGCCGCCGGTGCGCACAATACGCAGAATATTCTCCTGACTGGCATTAATACGAAACAGCGGTGGCGTCACAATAAACGGCGCCCTGCCGCCGCTTTCGTCCACTTCAACCCATGACTGCACCAGAAAAACACCCGATTTCCCCGCTTCCGTCGGATTGCTGATGGACACGGATGTCTCTTTCTTGCTGCCGTCATAAATGACTCGTGTACCGCCAATAATCACGCTTGCCTGCGAGAGCTGGGAGGTACATAAGAACAAAATACTTATCAGGCTATGCCATGCCCATGGTCTCAATCGCATAAATTGATGTCCTGTATTACGCAAAATTAGGGGGCCAGTCCGTGGCCAGACAGACTCCTTATGGGTGGGTATGTAACAGTAAGAGCACCAATTCTTACTTGTAGTTGAGGGTAAACTGCGACACGCCATTAGCGGTACCGTTCCCCACAACTGCCGACGTAGAGACATAACGCGCTGTAAATTGCAGTTTTGTCCCACCAGCCGCGAGCGGATAACTCATTGAGGCTGAGTGCAAAGGTACAACACCATTAACATCAGATATTTCGATCCCCACACCTGTCGCCACGCCCGTTCCTGAGGTAATTTTCAGCAGGTCACTGTTGGTCGCATCGGCTGTACCATCAAACTTCACCGTTGCGTTTGCCAGAGCAGCAGGACAGCTGGTTAAATTAATCTCGAAGGGTTGTGGCGCAGATTTGGTCCCTGCTGCGCCTGTTAACGACGATTTGGACACTTTTCCAAGATCCACATTCATCGTTGACGAGGTTGCGGAAATCGCGCAGGTCTGATCCAAAATTTCTCCACTGAAGTTGATAGTGCCATCGGCTGCCCTGGCGGCGTTTGTCATGCCCATCAATGCAACACCTGCGATTGCCATAGCCAATAATGTCTTTTTCATTGTTACTCTCTTATGTACATATTTTTTAAAAGGAGGAGCCATGAAATAAAACGCTCCCCACGTCCATTTTTGTTTGGTGAAAAAGACGACAAATTGTTACTGCTTTCATCCTTCAATTTGCCAGTTTGTACCAAACCGTCAAATACGCTTAACTCCCGCATAGCGGTAATTAAATATAACGACACACCTCGCGAAGCGTTATTAGCACCTGTGAAACAAGCGCGACCGTTAAAAGTATTCGACAGAGGCATGCTAAGTATAAAAAAAATCAATGTAAAGCAACCTGAAATAACGTAAGCAACAAGAATCACTTTAATTAAAACCAGAGCTTGATTTTAATTTAATTAATAATTACGGTGCAAAACCATAAGTTTAAGATGAAATAAAAACAATATTAACATTTTAAAATCAAATAGTTATGTGGATACTGTGAGCTTGACGCTCTTTTGTGATAGCTATCTCAACATTCAGGCGCCATCAATAAAACATCTTAATAAGCCATGCGGGAAATAATCCCCGCCACCTATAAAATATTTAGCGGCAAAATTTCATCATTTAGATTTATTTAAACAAAAAATAACACCCGCAGCGGTCAAAAAGTACAAGAGGTATATTTTTAGAACACAACGAGAAGAGGGAAGAGATGGAAATACCGAATGATATGGATGCCGTGTTAGCCCCACAGGGCGCATACGTGCTTTGTTAAATGCCGGTTACCGGACCGTATTGTGCTGCTTCCCGGCGGTCGTCTCGTTTTTGTTGAATGCAAATCACGCGGTAAACCACCGCGCGCCAACCAGTTGCGCGAGCACGAACGGCTTCGCGCGCTGGGCTTTACCGTGGTGGTGTTGGATAGCAAGATTCAGAGAAAAATATTGGAGCCGATTTAGCTCCAGTACATATTTTAACGTTTTTTAGGCGGGGGGTTTTCAACCTGGCTTGGTTGAGTCTGTCGAGGTGGCTGGTAACCATTGTTAACTGGAGCTCGTGGAATTTCAGTTGTTCTCGATGGCTGCCAACCGTCTTGATTAAATTCTTTACCATCTTTATCTGACACGTTTTCTCCGTTCTTTATCATGACGTACTAGACGCAGGTGCGTTGGTAATCTCGATAAACTCTACACTTTCAATGTCACTAGTCAAAATGATAATCCCAAGGTTATCTTCTGATGTTGTTCGTGTAGCAATGGAGCTGGCATATTTATGCTGTGCCAGGCAGAACGACGTTCTGGATATGAAAAAAAGCCAGCTGATGGAGGAAGGAATATTAATTAAGCAAAGCAAAACATCGGTGGCACAAATTAAAGGCTGGTCAGCTCGTTTAGCTGATGCTATCGGCATGGCTAAAACTTTACCTTTGATTCCTGGAATGAGTAGCCTGTATATCATCCATCAGCCGGCTGGGCATAAGTACACCAGGGACGGATTTAACAGGAAACCTTTACGAGAAACAGGCTATATCAGGGCATAAAAATGTTGAGCAGAGCGCTCGGTATGACAGGACAATTACGGTCGTTTCGGTTGTCGGTGGGCAGCAGGAGATGATGAAAAGGGAGGGTGAAACGGCAGATTTAAGGCAATAAAAAACCACCCGAAGGTGGTTTACACGACACTGCTTATCATTGATTTTATTCTTTTTATTCCCGTGGTGCCCGGGGTGGGACTTGAACCCACAAGGCCATAAGCCGAGGGATTTTAAATCCCTTGTGTATACCGATTTCACCACCCGGGCTCGGGGAAAAGTGGAGGCGCGTTCCGGAGTCGAACCGGACTAGACGGATTTGCAATCCGCTACATAACCGCTTTGCTAACGCGCCTTAATCTTTTACCTTCGCAGGCTGTAACAGCTGAAAGCTATTACATAAATCTGGAGCGGGAAACGAGACTCGAACTCGCGACCCCGACCTTGGCAAGGTCGTGCTCTACCAACTGAGCTATTCCCGCAAATTGCCAATCAGTGACTGAGTAGCTAATCACTTGATTTTATTATCTTCCGACAAGCTGTGCCGCCGTTCGATGCGTTGCATTCTACTTAGATGGCGCAGTGAGTCAATGAAATTTTCCGTCCTGGCGTTTCGTTTGCTGAATTTTGCGCCGCTTAGATCAAGGTTCGAGCAAATCACCGCGTGCAGCGGCTAAATACTGGAACATAGACCAGAAAGTCAGCACCGCAGCGACGAAGAATAAACCGATGCCCAGGTACTCAATCCACATGTTTGGATGCCACAGCATGCCAATAAGTGCCAGCATCTGCGCCATGGTTTTGGTTTTGCCAATCCACGAGACCGCCACGCTGCTGCGCTTGCCGATTTCCGCCATCCACTCGCGCAGGGCGGAGATGATGATTTCACGGGCGATCATGGTTGCCGCAGGTAGGGTCACCCACCAGGCATGGTAGTGCTCCGCTACCAACACCAGCGCCACCACCACCATCACTTTATCCGCGACGGGATCGAGGAAGGCGCCAAAGCGAGTGCTTTGGTTCCAGCGGCGCGCAAGAAAGCCATCAAACCAGTCTGTAATGGCTGCCAGCCAGAAGATGAAAGCGCAAAGGAACGGCGCCCAGGTGAACGGCAGATAAAAAGCCAGCACAAAGAATGGGATAAGGATGACACGGAACAGAGTAAGCAACGTTGGTATATTAAATTGCATAGTGCCGGATAACTGTCTGTCGTAAGTGGGAAATTGTCTCTATGTTGCTACAGAGACCTCAATGTTTCAACGAGTAGTAGATCTTTTCTGCCAACGCCTGCGAGATACCGGGCACTTTTGAGATTTCTTCAACGGTCGCGTTGATTAACGGTTGCAATCCGCCCATATATTTCAACAACATTTGGCGACGTTTTGGCCCAATGCCTTCAATTGTTTCCAGTGTGCTGGTGTTTTTCACTTTTGCCCGTTTTTTCCGGTGGCCGCCGATGGCGTGATCGTGAGACTCATCGCGAATGTGCTGGATGACGTGTAGCGCAGGTGAATCGGGTGGCAGTGAGAACCCCTCCCCCTCTGGTTCAAAGAACAACGTCTCAAGCCCTGCTTTGCGGTCTGTGCCCTTAGCCACGCCCAGCAGCAACGGATGATGCTTATCCCAGACCACGTCCAGCCCGGCAAAGACGGTTTTGGCCTGACTCAGCTGCCCTTTGCCGCCGTCAATAATGATAACGTCGGGAATTTTGCTCTCGTCAATATCTTTGCCGTAACGGCGGCTCAGCACCTGGTTCATGGCTGCATAGTCGTCCCCCGGGGTGATGCCCGCGATATTATAGCGGCGATATTCGGCACGCAGTGGACCATTGGCATCAAATACCACGCAGGAGGCGACGGTTTGCTCCCCCATTGTATGGCTGATGTCAAAGCACTCCATTCGCTTAATTTCCGGAAGTTCCAGAACCTGAGCAAGAGCGGTCAGCCGCTGGTGAATTGTTGACTGCTGGGCAAGCTTCGTCACCAGCGCCGTCGCAGCGTTAGTCCGCGCAAGTTTCAGATAACGAGCACGATCACCGCGCGGCCTGGTCTGCACGTTGATGCGACGCCCCGCGACTTCGGAAAGAGAGTCCGCAAGCAGGGTTTTATCCGGCAGCGTAAAGTCGAGAAGGATTTCGCCTGGCAGGGTTCGCATCTGGCTGCCCTGTAAATAAAACTGACCAACGAAGGTTTCGACAACTTCCGCAATCTCCGTACCGCCCGGCACCTTAGGGAAGTAGCTACGGCTGCCCAGCACTTTCCCCTGGCGGATAAACAACACGTGGACGCAGGCCATCCCCGAGTCGAAGGCAACGCCAATCACGTCGAGGTCGTCACCCGTGTTGGAGACAAACTGTTTCTCAGTAATGCGTCTTACCGCCTGAATTTGATCGCGGATGCGCGCCGCGGCTTCGAATTCAAGGTTTTTGCTCGCCTGCTCCATCTGCCCGATAAGCTGGGTGAGCACCTGGTCGTCTTTGCCCGCGAGGAACAGACGGACATATTCAACCTGCTGCGCGTAATCGTCTTCAGCCACCAGTCCCGCCACGCAGGGGCCAAGACACCGGCCAATCTGGTACTGCAGGCAAGGACGGGTGCGGTTGCGGTAAACGCCGTTTTCACACTGACGAACAGGAAACACCTTTTGCAGCAGCGCCAGCGTTTCTCTTACCGCGTAGCCGTTGGGAAAAGGGCCAAAATATTCACCCTTCGCGTGTTTTGCGCCGCGATGCATCGCCAGCCGCGGATGGGTATCCGCGCTGAGGAAAATAAAGGGATAGGATTTGTCATCGCGCAGCAGCACGTTGTAGCGCGGCTGATAGAGTTTGATGTAGTTGTGTTCGAGCAGCAGCGCTTCGGTTTCGGTGTGGGTGACGGTGACATCAATATGATGAATGAGCGCCACCAGCGCCTCGGTTTTGCGGCTCGACAGATTGCTTCTGAAGTAGCTTGCCAGACGTTTTTTAAGATCTTTGGCTTTACCAACATAGATAACCGTATTGCTGGCGTCATACATACGATAGACGCCAGGTTTGCTGGTTACCGTTTTGAGGAAGGCTGCTGGTTCAAAAATTTCACTCACTGCTGGATAACGTCTCCGCATTGAACAACCCGTGGCGTATCGCCAGGTGCGTCAGTTCTACATCGCCGCTGATATTCAGTTTACTAAACATGCGGTAACGATAGCTGTTCACCGTTTTCGGGCTCAGATTAAGCTGCTCAGAAATCTCATTGACCTTCTGACCTTTGGTAATCATTAGCATAATCTGTAATTCACGCTCGGACAAACTGGCAAAAGGCGTTTCGCTTTTTTCCGGTTCGATCTGGCTCAGCGCCATTTGCTGGGCGATATCCGAAGCGATATAGCGCTGACCAGCATTCACCGAACGGATGGCATTAACGACATCCTGTGGGGCTGCACCTTTGCTGAGGTAGCCGGAGGCTCCTGCCTGCATGACTTTAGCGGGGAGCGGGTTTTCCGTGTGAATGGTGAGCATGATGACTTTGATGTCAGAAGAGTAACGTGCAATTTTGCGCGTTGCTTCCAGTCCGCCAATGCCGGGCATGTTCATGTCCATTAAGACAACATCAACCGGATGAGTACGACACCATTTCACGGCGTCCTCACCACAATTTGCTTCACCTGATATCTTAATCCCTTTGATATCTTCAAGAATGCGTCGTATCCCTGCGCGCACCAGTTCGTGGTCATCAACAAGAAGAACGTTGATCAAAGGAGATTCTCCAGAAAAGGGATAACGCTGATAAATGCTCAGGCAGGTATATTAACAGGTTTTTCTTAGAATTTTAAAATGTAATAACTAAGAAAGCGGGATTGTACGCATTTCCGGAAGTCTATTTTTACAAGCCCCGTCCACTTCACACGCCTCTTTTAATACTTTGTACAAAGAAATATTAAAAATAGATGTTTAAGAAAGTCGATTAACTCGCTTATCTGAAACTCATTCCGGGCGTTAAGCTGTCAGATTTAACTTTTAATAAACAAACAGTAAACAAAATCGATTTAGGTTACGTTCTGTCGCGAATTAAATCCGCCTGCGCCATAAAGTGGCAAAAAACCTAAACATGGCTATAAAGTAAACGCTGGTATTAGCACTAATAATTCCGCGTTTCTGTGTGCTATACTCCGCCGCCTTACGAAAGCCGTTGCGCTGAATGACGGTGTACCAACCGAGACTTGAGGAAAGTAAATGAGCACTCCTGATTTTTCCACCGCTGACAACCATAGCGAACTGGCTATTGAAGTCACCTGCCTGAAGGCCATGTTAACCCAGATGCTCAAGGCAATGGGCCAGGCCGACGCAGGCAAAGTGATTATCAAAATGGAAAAGCAAATCGCTCAGATGGAAGACCCAGCGCACGCTGAAGTTTTTGGTCATACTGTTAAGCAAATTAAACAAGCCTATCGCAAGTAAGCGGCGGGTTACGGCGGTTTAAATCTGATTTGAACCGCCGTTTTGTCGTTTTCGCTAACCTCTCAGATCAACCCCATCGCTGCCGCATAGCAGGCTATCTGCGTTTTATTTGGCGCATTAAATTTCTTCTGCATATTCTTCTGATGAAAATTCACCGTGTTTTCAGAAATCGACAGGATTATCGCAATTTCCGCCGATGTCTTCCCCTCGCCTGTCCACTGTAAAATCTCTCTTTCTCGTTTGCTCATTTTGAGTGACATTGGCGCAACGGAGGGATCTTCGAGCCGTGCCAGCGTCATCAGGCTCAGTTCGGCAAGATACTGTAAACGCGCGTTCAGCTGGTCATCCGCCAGCAATTTTCCTTTCAGCCCCGACCGTGAAACCGATAGCAGACCAGCCGCTCTGTTCGGTGACATGACACACTGCGTTACGCCGCGCCGCAAGCCATGATCCTGGGCGGCAGCCCACAATTCTGGGGTGTCGGCAAACAGCTCATCACTCCAGGGAAGATAGCCACGCATGAAATTCACCGGCTGTAGCACCGGGTCAACGGCCAGATAATTTTCTGCCTGATAGTGCTGAAGCCAGGGCTGAGGATAGGTGGAAATGACCGAGGTTTTAGGGCGTGTAAAAGGCACCGGATGACGAACGCAGAAGGCGAAGTACTCAAACTCCAGCTGCTGCGTTTGTTGATGAATGGTGCTGGTTATTTCACTGGTCTCATTGATTGACTGGAAAGTCGTGAGTATTTCCCGTCGCCAGCTAAAGAAGTCGCAATCCCGCATTTTATCTGGCGTTTCTCCGTAATCGCAATCATTCAATTTTTGTATGTTTTACGCTAACACATTTAATTAAATTATTAATGTGATTTTCGAACGATTGGGCCGTTTATTTAAATATATAATTTAGTAAACATGAATAACGTTGGGAGGGATAACGGAATTTGTGTGAAAGTCGGACAGATCGCCCATTCAACCCGCAGCCAATAACACAGCAGGATGAATGGGATTCTTTTATTGCGTTAAAAATTTCTCGAGGAACTGCTTAGTTCTTGGCTGCTGAGGATCGGCAAACAGTGCTTTGGCCGGCCCCTGCTCCACGATGCGTCCCTGATCCATAAAAATAGCTCTGTCCGCCACGTCGCGGGCAAAACTCATTTCGTGAGTCACGATGACCATTGTCCGTTTCTCCTGTGCCAGCTGACGGATAGTGCTCAACACTTCCCCAACCAGTTCAGGATCCAGTGCAGAAGTTGGCTCATCGAACAGAATCACTTCCGGGCGCATTGCCAGCGCACGCGCTATAGCCACGCGCTGCTGCTGCCCGCCGGAAAGACGACGAGGATAGCTGGTCTCTTTACCCGTCAGCCCTACCTTCGCCAGCAGTTCGCGCGCGCGCGATGTCGCCTCTTCTTTCGATTCGCCTTTAACGATGACCGGCCCTTCAATAATATTTTCCAGCACCGTTCTGTGCGGGAACAGATTGAAGCTCTGGAAAACAAATCCGACGTGCTGGCGCAGCTCGCGGACGCGATTTTTCTGTTTACTGAGCGACTGCGCGGCGTCGATAGTAATCTCTCCCACCTGAATAGTGCCGGACTCCGGTTGTTCAAGCAGATTGATGCAGCGCAAGAGCGTGGTTTTGCCTGAGCCGCTTGGCCCAATAATGGCCACCACTTCGCCCTTCTCCACCGCCAGATCGATACCATGCAGCACCGTCTGACCGTGGAATTTTTTCACCAGTTGGTTAACGTTGATAGCACTCATTTCGGATCCCTGTCCTGACGGTTAAGCTGATTTTCGAAATAGTTTTGCAGCGCGGACAACACCGTCGCCATGACCCAGTAAATTAACGATGCAGCCAGATACATGGTGAACACTTCAAGCGTGCGTGAGGTGATCAGCTGCGCCTGACGGAACAGTTCCGGGACCTGGATAGTCGCGGCAAGAGAAGTATCTTTCACAAGGCTGATGAAGCTGTTGCTCAGCGGTGGCAGCGCGACACGGGCAGCCTGGGGTAAAATGGCACGACGCATCGTCTGCCAGCGTGTCATGCCTATGCTGGCTGCCGCCTCCCACTGTCCCTTCTCGATGGAGGAGATAGCGGCACGCAGTGTTTCTGAAGCATAGGCCGCGGTATTCAGCGACAGGCCAATCATCGCCGCCGGCACAGGATCCAGTTCGATGCCAAACTGCGGCAGGCCGTAATAGATCATAAACAGCTGGGCGATAAGCGGCGTGCCGCGGAAAATCGACACGTAAAAACGCGACAGCAGCGAAAAAGGCAGAAACGGCGACAAGCGCATCATCGCCAGTAAAAAGCCGAGTAGCAGGCCGAAGAACATACCGCCGATACTCAGCTGGAGCGTGAACACGGCCCCGCGGAGAAGGTACGGTGCCGACTCGATCACCAGTTGTAAACTTTCTTGCATACGTAAATCACACCCTGTCTTGCTTATTATTATTTATAAAAAAGGTGGATGACGCTCGCTTATCCACCCTACAAAAATCAGTTATACATGCGGATGGTAGGCGAACAGCGCAGGTGCCCCACCGGTGTGTACAAAAATGATAGGGCCATTATCTTTAAAGCGCTTTTGTTCAACGCCATCGATAAGCCCGGCCATCGCTTTACCGGTGTAAACCGGGTCAAGCAGGATGCCTTCCAGACGGGCAAGCAGCTTGATGGCCTCCAGCCCCTCGTCATTTGGCGTGCCATACCCCGGTGCGAAATAGTCATCCCACAGGGTAATGGGCGCATGGGCCGTTAAGTCGAGAGAGAGTGCTACGGCCTGCTGTAAGGCCTCCACTTTTGGCCGCTGCTGGGCAATAGTCCGGGAAACCGTCACGCCGATCAGCTCCACGTCCGGCATGACCTGCTCCAGCCCAACGGCCAGCCCCGCGTGCGTTCCCGCGCTGCCGGAAGCCACCACAACGGACGAGACGCTCACCGCGCTGTCGCACTGCTGGGCCATTTCCAGCGCGCTTTCTACATAGCCCAACGCACCCAGTGCGTTGGAGCCACCGACGGGGATCACGTAGGGACGGAATCCCTGAGCCTCAAGCCGTGTGGCAAGCTCTTCCAGCTGGGCATCCGGCGAGTGCAGCGCATCGCACATCTCGATTTCCGTATCAAAAAGATCCAGCAACAGCCGGTTGCCGTTGGAGAGATAGTTTTCGGCACGGGTCGCGATGGGATTTTCCAGCAGCGCCACACATTTCAGCCCGAGCTTTGCCGCAACCGCCGCCGTCTGGCGCACATGGTTTGACTGAATCGCGCCCGCCGTGACAAGCGTGTCGGCACCTTCACGCAGCGCATCGGCCGCCAGGAACTCAAGTTTGCGCAGCTTGTTACCCCCCATCGCCATCGGCGTGGTGTCATCACGTTTGATGAATATCTCCCGGCCAAGGTAGTCAGAGAAACGCGGCAGGTACTCAAGCGGCGTAGGCGCACCGATAAATTCCAGGCGCGGAAAGCGGGTCAGATTGTGCAACGACATGAGCTACTCCATTAAACCAAAAGGAAAATCCACATCCCTTTATTATGTACCAGCACGGGCAGCCGCCCGCAAATACAAATAAAAAAGGCGGATCACGCTTTCACGTATCCGCCCTGCGTTGTGCTTAACGCTTATTTAGTGACGTCAGCGCCAAACCATTTTTCAGACAGTTTTTTCATCGTGCCGTCTTTTTGCATGTCGGCGATGGCTTTGTCGATGGCGGTCACCAGGTCTTCGTTGCCTTTACGTACCGCAACGCCCGCTTCCTGACGGGAGAAGGCATCGCCGGCAACGGCCAGGGTATCTTTGGTTTTCTTCACCAGATCCAGCGCTGCCAGACGGTCAACCAAAATCGCATCGATACGGCCAACGCGCAGGTCCTGATATTTCGTTGGGTCATCGTCATAGGTACGAACATCGACGCCCTGGACGTTTTCACGCAGCCACTGTTCGTAGTTTGTCCCCAGACCGACACCCACTTTTTTGCCTTTCAGGTCGGCGGCAGATTTGACGCTACCTTCATTGCCTTTTTTCACCAGCGCCTGGATACCAGAAACGGTATACGGCGTAGAGAAGTCATATTTTTTCTTACGTTCGTCAGAGATGGTGACCTGGTTAATCACCACGTCAATACGCTTAGAGTCCAGCGAGGCCAGCATGCCATCCCATTTGGTTGGTTTCAGCGCAGCCTTGACGCCCAGGTGCTGAGCAAGCTGCTCGGCAAACTCCACTTCAAAACCGGTCAGCTTGCCGTCATTGCCCTGGAAGCTGAACGGAGGATAAGTTCCCTCCAGGCCGACCAGCAGCGTACCGCGCTCTTTCACTTTATGAAGCAGATTTTCTGCCGCGAAGGTTTTTACGCTTGCTCCGGCGACCAGCGCCACAGCCAGTACGCCCATTAGCGCCTGACGTCCTACCATTGCTATTTTCATTGTTACCCCAGCTATTCATCATTTTTGTCGTAGTGTAGCGGCTTACCATAACCGATCAAAATCAGTCTGCTACAACTTATTCCATATTAATATATATCTGAAGTTGCTTTATTTTCCTGCTGCGCAATGACCGGATTTGCGATCTGCGTCTGAAACTGCCAGTACTTGCGCAGCGCAATACGGTAATTATTGGTGCTGGTAGCAGGAAGCCATGCCTCGAGGGAATCATCCAGCAGCGCCTCAAGGGAATCAGGTCGAGGGATATTCTGTGCAACCAGATGGTTGCCCAGGCGACGCAGGCGCACAACATATTCACGGATGGTGCCGTGGCTCATATCAGTCTGTTCAAACAAAAATTGCTTAAAGCCGATGATATCGAAATAGTTGCCCTGCTCTTTGCAGTGCAGATCGCCGCAGAAGCGGCATAATGCCATCCACTCCTGTTGTTCGGTAAGCCAGGTTGCTTCGTCTATGGGCGTGTCGAGCTGCGCAATGGTCGCTTTATTGACAATTTCACCGTCGCGCGTCAGCGTAATGCGGTCAAGCAGCTTGCCGCAGTGCGCACAGTGAGTCTGTGTGTGTTTAAAATCTTTAAGATAGCGGCTTAAAGGCCGTCTTTTTGGCTGCTGCACCGTCATGATAATGTCCAGGTGGTCTGATAATCGTGCGGCACTCCCTATAATTTACCTAGCTTGATGCGTAAGCGTTTGATCGCCTGGCTATGCAGCTGACTGACCCGAGACTCCCCGACTTCCAGGACCGCCCCAATCTCTTTGAGATTGAGCTCTTCCTGATAGTAAAGCGTCAGCACCATTTTTTCGCGTTCCGGTAGCGCTTCAATCGCGTCCATCACCCGACCACGCAAATTATTTTCCAGCAGGTGCTGCAAAGGATTTGCCTGTTGGTGCTCTTCGGTTACCAGCTCAATACTGTCACCGTGCTCTTCCCGCCACTCATCATAAGAGAAGAGCTGGCTGTTGTTGGTGTCGAGCAACATCTGACGGTACTCTTCGAGCGGGATATCAAGACGCGCTGCGACCTCTGTTTCCGTCGCGTTACGCCCCAGCTCCTGTTCCAGTTGTCCAATCGCCTGTGCGACCCCGCGGGCATTGCGCCTGACGCTGCGCGGCACCCAGTCTCGGCTGCGCAATTCATCAAGCATTGCTCCACGGATGCGCTGCACCGCGTAGGTAGTAAATGCCGTTCCTTGCAGGGCATCATAACGATCGACTGCGTTTAATAAGCCGATACCACCCGCCTGTAGCAAATCGTCCAGTTCCACACTGGCCGGCAGGCGAACCTGCAGGCGCAATGCTTCATGACGTACCAGCGGTACATAACGCTGCCACAGCGAGTGCTTATCCATCGTACCTTCAGCGGTATACAGTGTATTCACGATAAACAGCCCTGCGTTAGTTGAGTTATCGGCATGATTATCCGTTTCTGCAGGGTTTTTAATCGTCAGAATAGTGGGTGAAACGAGGGGTTATTTGCAGGTATGGGAGGGGGAAGAATAAAAAAACCCTGGCGAAGCAGGGTTTACAGACTGATGATAAACCTAAAGCGAATGCGTTTCGCAAAGATCTCACCGAATAAATAAAGAGGAAAATCAATTCATTGATTTTCGCCTGCTTATCACAAAGAAGGAAAAACCACGCTTTTTCCTTCTTTGTCAGCAATCTAAAACCCTGCCGAAGCAGGGTTTATCAGGCAGAAGGCGATTAGCCCTGCAGCAGAGACAGAACCTGCTGTGGAACCTGGTTAGCTTTAGCCAGTACGGAGTTACCCGCCTGCTGAATGATCTGCGCTTTAGACATATTTGACACTTCGGTCGCATAGTCGGCGTCCTGAATACGGGACTGCGCTTCAGACAGGTTAGTGGTGGTGTTGTTCAGGTTAGTTACCGCAGAACCCAGACGGTTCTGGATAGCACCCAGGGAAGAACGGAACTGGTCAACAGACGCGATTGCATCGTCCAGTGCAGCCAGTGGGTCTGTGGAAGCAACAGTAGTCAGCTTACTCAGATCCATATTCTTAGTGTCGAGTGTAAAGGTAGCAGTACCAGCAGTCACGGTGGCATCAGCCTTCGGGTCAACAGCGATGAAGAATTCAGTGGTATCACCATTGGCAACATTGATGCCTTTTTCTTTCAGGCTCTGCGTCTCTGCATCGCTGGTGGATTTGATGCTAACTTTAGCAAACATGTTGCCGTTTTCATCTTTAACGAGGGCACCAGCTACTGCTGCGCCGCCATTAGCCAAACCCAGACGGGTGGACAGGTCATCAGTAGCACCTTCTGCAACGGTTGCAGCGGTAACAGAAGAATCAAATGCAGCAGCCAGGTCGGTTGCGTCTACTGGTGATGTAGTCTTAGGACCATCAACGTTGAAGTTGTCCAGCTTCAGGGTGCTGGAGTCAATTTTCTTCAGGTCGATATCGATGGTTTCACCGTCGTTTGCGCCAACCTGGATGGACATCTTCTGATCTTTAGCCAGCACGTTCACGCCGTTGAACTGAGTCTGACCGGATACGCGGTCAATTTCAGACAGACGGGATTTGATTTCGTCCTGGATTGAAGACAGGTCAGAATCGGAGTTAGTACCGGTAGAAGCCTGAACGGTCAGTTCACGTACACGCTGTAAGTTGTTGTTGATTTCAGACAAAGCGCCTTCAGTTGTCTGCGCAACTGAGATACCATCGTTGGCGTTACGTGCTGCCTGAGTCAGACCTTTGATGTTAGAAGTGAAACGGTTAGCAATCGCCTGGCCTGCCGCATCATCCTTTGCGCTGTTAATACGTAAACCAGAAGACAGACGCTCAATAGAACTGGACAGTGCAGACTGGTTCTTGTTGATGTTGTTCTGAGTGATCAGCGAGAGGCTGTTGGTATTAATTACTTGTGCCATGATTATGTTTTCCTGTGTTTCAATTCTAGGGTTTATGGGTTTGGGTTTCCACCCTCGGCTTCGTCGCCGTTAAAACTGTTATCGTCTGGTCACCCATAACCTTTAGATTTTTTTTCACCTCAGCCCATTTTTTTTCTAACCGTCCGAAATACTCTTTTCCTCTACCTTTATTCTCGCCATTAAAAAAACCGAATTAGTCGTAAACTTTGTGTTTTCCAGGCCGATAATCCCGGTAATCTTTTTATGCGTAATACATTAAGGAAATAATATGCCAAGTATTTCAACGCTGGGAATCGGGTCTGGTCTGGACCTCGCAAGTATTCTCGATAGTCTGGAGGCGGCGCAGAAAGCCACTTTAGCCCCTATCTCTACTCAGCAGAGTTCCTACACTGCCAAGCTAAGCGCTTATGGCACGCTGAAGAGCGCGCTGGAAACCTTCCAGACAGCTAACACCGCGTTAGGTAAAGCCGACCTGTTCTCTTCTACTACAACGAACAGCAGCAGTACGGCGTTCAGCGCGACCACCTCAGGCAGTGCGGTTGCCGGGAAATACAGCATTAACGTCACGCAGCTGGCGCAATCGCAAACGCTGACCACTAAAGCAAGCCAGACGGACACTAAAGCGGCGATCGCTACCAGCGACAGCGTGCTGACCATTCAGCAGGGCGGCGGTAAAGACCCGATCACCATCGATCTGAGCGCAGCCGACTCTTCGCTGAGCGGTATTCGCGACGCCATTAACGACTCAAAATCTGGCGTCAGCGCAAGTATCATCAATACAGGGGACGGATACCGTCTTGCTATCACTTCTGACGATACCGGCGTTGATAATGCGATGAGTATCAGCGTCAGCGGCGACAGCGACCTGCAGGCCTTTATGGGCTACAACGGCACCAGCACCGACGGCAACAACGGTATGGAAGAGAGCGTCACCGCTCAGGATGCCGAGCTGACCGTTAACAACATCAAAATTACCAACAGCAGCAACACCATCGACGATGCGCTGGAAGATATCACCCTGAACCTGAACGGTGTCACCACCGGCAGCCAGACGCTGACCATTACGAAAGATATTTCAAAGTCTGAAACTGCCGTCAAAGCATGGGTTGATGCTTATAACTCGCTGCAGGATACCTTCGGCAACCTGACCAAATACACCGCGGTAGACAGCGGTGCCGACGCGCAGGATACCAGCAATGGCGCCCTGCTGGGTGATTCGACGTTACGTACGATTCAGACCCAGCTCAAAGGCCTGCTCACCTCTACGCAAAGCACTTCGTCCTACAAGACGCTGACGCAGATCGGCATCACGACCGACCCAAGCAGCGGCAAGTTAGAACTTGATAGCGACAAACTGGAAACCGCGCTGCGCAAAGATTCTGCTGGCGTGAAAGAGATGCTAGTGGGCGACGGCGAGAAAACAGGCTTAACCACAACTGTCGGCACTAACCTGACCAGTTGGCTCTCCAGCACCGGGATTATTCAGGCCGCCAAAGACGGCGTCAGCAAAACGCTGAACAACCTGACCGATCAGTACAACGCGGCCAGCGATCGTATCGACGTAGAAATGGCTCGCTACAAAGCACAGTTTACCCAGCTGGACGTCATGATGAGTTCACTGAACTCCACCAGTAGCTACCTGACTCAGCAGTTCGCGTCAACCAGCGACTCCAAAAGCTAATTAAACCAGGAGAAGACATGTACGGCGCAAGAGGTACACAGGCTTACGCAAAAATGGAAGTCGAAAGCGCAGTCATGAGCGCCAGCCAGTCTCAGCTGGTGAGCATGTTATTCGACGGGGCGCTCAACGCCCTGGTTCGCGCTCGTCTGTTTTTGCAGGATGGTAACCTGGAGGGGAAAGGGCTTTCCCTCTCTAAGGCCATCAATATTATTGATAACGGCCTTAAGGCCGGGATTGATGAAGCAAGCAGTGATGAACTGACTCAGAATCTGCTCGCTCTTTATACTTACATGGTGCGACGTATTTTCGAGGCCAACATGCAAAATGATATCAGCGCGATCGAAGAGGTCGAGAACCTGCTGCGTAACATTGCTGATGCCTGGAAAGAAGTTGCTCAGTCGCCTAACCGGACCCAGGACGTAGTCTAATGAATCATGCACCGCAACTGTATGCCCTCTATCAGCAGCTGTTAGAGCAAAGTAAGGTGATGTTGCACAATGCCCGGGAGGGCATGTGGGATGAATTGATCGCCAGTGAAGTTGATTACGTGAAGGCGGTGCATGATTTAACTGAATCCATGCGCGATATCAGGCTATCGACGCAGATTCAGGACCAGCTTCGCCCGACGCTTCGTACCCTTCTGGAAAACGAAACTGAGGTCAAGCACCTGCTGAAAATGCGAATGGATGAGCTGTCAAAACTGGTTGGACAAACCTCTATACAACAATCGGTGCTTTCCGCCTACGGAAAACAGGGAGGTCAGATACTGGCACCGAGGGAGACCCTGGACCCCCTCTCCTCTTGATATCCTGAGGTGCGAAAAAGCCAAAACTTTTTCGCACCATGCAAATTCATGTAAATCATTCATAATTGGGATCCTTGCCTCATGGAGCCTGACTATGCGCAACCCGACTTTATTGCAATGTTTCCACTGGTACTACCCCGGCGGCGGTGAGCTGTGGCGTGAAGTTGAGGCGCTGGCCCCCAACCTCAATGAAATTGGCGTCAACATGATATGGCTGCCACCGGTTTATAAAGGCAGCTCGGGTGGTTACTCCGTAGGTTACGACGTTTACGATCTTTTCGATCTCGGAGAATTTGACCAGAAAGGCAGCGTTGCCACGAAATATGGCGATAAAGCTCAGCTGCTCAGCGCACTCAAAGCGCTGAAAGAAAATGATGTGGCGGTGCTGCTCGACGTGGTGGTCAACCACAAAATGGGCGCCGACGAAAAAGAAAAAATCCGCGTTAACCGCGTCAATCAAGAAAACCGTAACGAAATCTCCCCTGAAGTTATCGAATGTGAAGCCTGGACCCGCTACACCTTTCCTGCACGCGCGGGTCAATACTCACAGTTCATCTGGGACTACAAATGCTTCAGCGGCGTCGACCACATCGAAAATCCCACCGAAGACGGCATCTTTAAAATCATCAATGACTACACGGGCGACGGCTGGAATGAGCAGGTCGATGATGAGCTGGGTAACTTTGATTATCTGATGGGCGAAAACATCGATTTTCGTAACCAGGCGGTCACCGAAGAGATTAAATACTGGGCGCGGTGGGTGATGGAGCAAACCGGCTGCAGTGGTTTTCGTCTCGATGCGGTAAAACATATCCCCGCCTGGTTCTACAAAGAGTGGATTGAGCATGTCCAGGAAGTGGCTGAAAAACCGCTCTTTATCGTGGCGGAATACTGGTCCCACGAAGTCGATAAGCTGCAAGAGTATATCGAGCAGGTTGATGGTCAGACCCTGTTGTTCGATGCCCCGCTGCAAATGAAATTCCATCAGGCCTCCAAAGAGGGCCGTGACTATGATATGCGCCAGATCTTCACCGGCACATTAGTCGAGGCAGACCCGTTCCACGCCATGACGCTGGTCACTAACCATGACACCCAGCCGCTGCAGGCCCTTGAAGCTCCGGTGGAACCCTGGTTTAAACCGCTGGCTTACGCGCTGATTTTACTGCGTGAAAATGGCGTGCCGTCGGTGTTCTATGCCGATCTGTTCGGCGCAAGCTACGACGATGAAGGTGGGGACGGCGAAACTTATCATATCGACATGCCGGTCATTGAGCAGCTCGACGATCTGATTCACGCCCGTGAGCTTTACGCCCACGGCGTACAGACGCTCTATTTCGACCATCCCAACTGCATCGCCTTCAGCCGCAGCGGCACAGACGAAGCGCCGGGCTGCGTCGTGGTATTGTCCAACGGTGATGAGGGTGAAAAAACCATCGAGCTGGGGGATAACTACGGCGGAAAAAACTGGCGGGACTATCTCGGCAATCGCGAAGAGACGATCGCAACCGATGAAAAAGGCACCGCCACCTTTACCTGTAACGGCGGCAGCGTCAGCGTATGGGTGATAGAAGAGGTGCTGTAGCCAAAAAGTTGTCGTCAAAAAAAGCGGGTGTCGCATGATCACCCGCCCTGATTTGTCGATAGCAGGCTGGATAAGCGTATGCGCCATCCACCGCAAAATTATTGGATGTCGCTGTCCAGCGGATGCTTATCCAGGTAATCCGCGCATTCCTGCGTCAGGCGGTCAACGCGTTTCAACGTCATACCCGCATACTCCAGGCGATCGCCTTCACGTTCGATATCATAGATCTCACGCTTATTGGTGATGTTGTAGAGCGTGTCTGAGCGCAGGGTCAGCCTGCCCGGCACCGCAATCACGCGCTGCCACTGGCGGCAATCCAGCGTATCCCCTTGCGGCGTCACCACGAGCGTCGCGATAGCTTCCGGGCTCACCATTTCACTTTGCGGTCCTTCAGACTGCCAGTATCCCGCAAAGCCTGCCGGTGCCGGCGCTTTGACAACTTCACGATAATCATCAACCTGCACGCAACCGCTCAGCGCGAGCAGTGCCACTAAACCTGCAACCTTCTTCATCGTCTATCCTGACTGCGGAGAAAAAAGAATTTTGGCATTAAAGCCCTCTGGCTGCCAGTGTTTCTGCCGCAAACTCCTCACTATACCGCGAGCCTTCTCGTTTTTGTTCTACCCAACTTTTAAGATTTCTGGTCGGTCTGCCACGAAAGTTGCTCTTCCTGCGTCAGCAGGGAATCGTTACCCCCCTCCCGAAGCAGGAGCCCTGATTTGAGTACGGCGTTGCCACGCCAGAAGCTTATCCCGCCTCTTTCTTCAATAAGCAAGATTGGCTATCGAGGTGAAATAATAGCCCGCGATGCGGACCTGAATGAAACTGAAAAATTGAAGCAACTAATATATTTGTTGTGCTTCAGCAGAACGTTCCTGATAAATATTAATAATTTTTCTTGCAATATCAGCACATGCTCTGGTGTTATCCGTTTCGAATAATGTTCTCGCAAGGCTGTCTCTTTTATCAGCTTTTGAATCGCGATAAAACATTTCACTCAGCGTGTCGACAAGATTATCATGGTTAATTTTATAGCGGTATTCATCGTCCCCAGGAATAAGAGAATAATCGAAATCCTCACCTTTATTGATATCAATGGTGGCAACAGGCTTCCCGGTTAATATAAAGTCATAGGCTATAGACGAATAGTCAGTGATCAGCGCATCAAAAGCACTGAGATGTGGGTAGATATCCACATCCGATGGCAGGTTGTACAGGTTTGAGCTTATAATATCATTTATCCCATTATCCTTTATGAAAGGATGCAATTTAATAAATGCCGTTATATTATTTTCCTGACAAAACATAACTATTGCGGATAGCATAGCGATGTTATTTAACCCTGCATTTTTCTCCCAGGTGGGAGCCAGCAAAACCTTTTTATTTTCTTTGTTATATAAAGCCCGGTAGGTGCTTTCATTCAACTCAGAACCTAACAACTCTTTGTCACACGCAGCTCTCAGCATCAGTTCATTTCTTGGATATCCTGCTCTAAGGATTTTTTGTGCACCAAAAAACTTCCGCCATTTTGAATCTATAAAAACAGATGAACTAATGTAATACTCAGGAGATGTTGCACCCAAAATGGAGCGGGTGACATTTATATTTGAGATATCTTTTAATTCAGTCAATGCTAAATCAGCTTCTTTAGGGCCAATGCCATGCCACATTTGAAAGGTCAACGCCCCACGTAAAGATGCCAGCAGCGCCATATTACCGCCAACACTATCCAGAGGGTTGACACAAAATATTGCAATTGCAGACTCTAATAAAAAATCCATTGATTTTCTGGTGTTTTTATTCAAATTGAAACATGGAAGTTCGTTCTTAACCATGTCTTCAATCAAACTTTCATTCGTCGAGCACCATTGTATATCTAAATGACTGTATTCTTTAATCATATAAAGATACAGGTATTTACAATTATCCGAAAACGAGTCCCTGCCAAAAAACAGAATTCTTGTTTTTTTCTGCTTTTTAACTGAAATTTGTTCGATATCTCTGCACAATTCCAAAAACAACTTAACGTCGCTCATTTTTCATCCTGCATATTTTATATTTGATTGATGTGCTAATAATACTAATTCTGAACAGGAGGGCAATGTAAAAGAAGATAGAAGCCTGCGATGAAAACGCGTTAAATAGCCAGGTTGACGCCAGGTCACGATAATCTGAATAACATCGCCGGCCCCCGGAACAGTGCCCATACAGACAGACTGTTAACATGGCAGGGTTTTCTCATGCCCCATCAGGCAATGGCATGGTTGGGAAGTCCCCTGATACTCCACATCAAGCTGAGCTGCTGCACACCTACCCTCATCTGTCTTTTTCGGATCGTCGTGCATGAGCAGCCCGTTAAAAATCGGCTCAGGTGGTCGTCGCTCCAGCCGTTTGCAACAGGCAGCAAGGGCGTTTTCATCAGGGGATCATTGCCAGTTCGGCGGGAAACGTCAGAAGCGTTCATTCCACTATGGGAAAAACGATTAGTCCAAAAGATAGGGGGCTCGCGGGCGGCGAAGTAATACGCCTGGCAGGCGGTGCGATATCGAAAACCTAATCACTCCTGGCGCGCCTGCGCATACTGGTCAATTCGGGTTGGAACAAACCCACATTTCAACGTGTGACAAATGAACCCATCAACTGCACGGATGGATAAAAAAACGACAGTTTGCCATTTGGGACATCAAACTATCATCATTTTCCCATCCCTGCCCTGCGCAAAAGCCGTTTGATAAACCCCATGGAGAGACCAAACAGCCTGATGCACTACACCTGCATATTCATCACTTCTGAGTAAGCTGACACCAGCTTATTACGTACCTGAAGACCCATCTGTAATGACACCGAGGATTTCTGCAAATCGACCATCACATCGTTAAGGGCGACGCCCGGCGTACCTAATGCAAACTTTTGTGCCTGAGTCCGTGCGTTGGTCTGCGTTTCGCTGATGCGGCCGAGGGCAGACTGTAGCTCCCCCGCAAAACTGACCTTAGGTTCATAGCTTTGCGTTTGATTTCCTGCACTTAGCGCCGTTGCCTGTAGCTGCTGAAGAACACCTTCAATTCCCTGAATTGCCATTTTTCTGCTCCAGTGTTGTTAGACGCAGCAAGATTACCATCTTGTCAATAGGACTAAGGCGCTAAATAGACGCAAAAAATAGAGCTAATTCACCAATCGAAATTATCTGAAACGAAAATAATGAATTCGCAATCTATCAGGAACTTTTGTCGTGTTTGTCGACCCGGGAGCTCGTTTTGTTTATCAGTTACACGAATTATTCTCTCTATGCTAAGCCGCGAGGTGCGTTATGACCGCATCGGCTCAAACACAAACACAAACATCTCCTGGTAAAGCACAGGAGTGGCTGGCACGCTTTCGAGCTAACCCTAAACTCCCCTTAATCGTCGCAGGTTCAGCAGCCATCGCTATCATGGTGGCCTTAACCCTGTGGGCCAAACAGCCCGACTATAAGGTGCTTTATAGCAATCTGGCCGACCAGGATGGTGGCGCAATCATTACCCAACTGACCCAAATGAATATTCCCTATCGCTACTCCGACAACGGTACGGCGATAGAAGTCCCGGCAGAAAAAGTTTACGACCTGCGCCTGCGCCTTGCTCAACAAGGTCTGCCAAAAGGCGGTGCGGTTGGCTTTGAGCTGATGGACCAGGAAAAATTTGGTATCAGTCAGTTTAGCGAACAAGTGAACTACCAGCGTGCGCTGGAGGGCGAACTCGCCCGTACTATCGAAACACTAGGCCCGGTGAAGAGCGTTCGCGTTCATCTCGCCATGCCAAAACCCTCGTTGTTCGTCCGCGAACAGAAATCCCCTTCTGCCTCCGTGACCCTGAACCTTGAGCCAGGCCGCGCGCTGGATGAAGGGCAAATCAGCGCCGTGGTGCATATGGTATCCAGCGCCGTTGCGGGCCTGCCGCCGGGTAACGTGACGCTGGTGGATCAGGGCGGCCATCTGCTGACCCAGTCCAATACCGCAGGGCGCGATTTGAATGACGCTCAGCTGAAGTACGCCACCGAAGTGGAAAGCCGTTACCAGCACCGCATTGAAGCCATCCTTGGCCCTATCGTCGGGAACGCTAACGTTCACGCGCAGGTTACGGCCCAGATCGATTTCGCCAATAAAGAGCAGACCGAAGAGCAGTATCATCCGAACAACGACCCGGCTCAGGCTGCGGTTCGTTCGCGCCAGCTCAATCAGAGTGAACAGGTCAACGGCCGTGCGCCGGGCGGCATTCCGGGCGCCCTCTCCAACCAGCCTGCCCCACCGAACAATGCGCCTATTACCACGCCGCCGCCGCAAAACCAGGCTAACGGGCAGCAGGCCGCGAACGGTGGTCAGACGCGAACAGCTTCTACCGCTTCCCAGACCGGTTCGAGCAATACCCAGCGCGATGAGACGACCAACTATGAAGTTGACCGCACTATCCGCCATACCAAGCTGAACGTGGGTGACATTCAGCGTCTGTCCGTGGCGGTCGTGGTCAACTATCGACAGCTGAAAGACGGCAAGCCGCTGCCGCTAAGCAAAGAGCAGATCAAACAGATTGAGAACCTGACGCGTGAAGCGATGGGCTACTCGGAAAAACGTGGCGATACGCTCAACGTCGTGAACTCACCGTTTACCGTCAGCGAAGAGACAGGTGGCGAACTGCCATTCTGGAAGCAACAAGCCTTCTTCGACATGTTGATGTCCGCAGGCCGCTGGTTACTCGTACTGATTGTTGCCTGGCTGCTGTGGCGTAAAGTCGTCCGTCCACAGATTCAGCGCCGTGAAGAGCTACAGAAAGCGCAAATCGAAGCGATGAAGCAGCGCGAAGAGCAGCAGGAAGCCGTCTCGGTACGCCTGAGCAAAGACGAACAGCAGCAGCAGCGTAAAGCTAATCAGCGCCTGAGCGCAGAAGTCATGAGCCAGCGTATCCGCGATATGTCTGATAACGATCCGCGCGTTGTTGCGCTGGTTATCCGCCAATGGATGAGTACCGAAATATGAGTATTACCGGAACAGAAAAGAGCGCCATTCTGTTAATGACTATTGGCGAAGACCGCGCCGCCGAGGTGTTCAAACACCTCTCCCCGCGTGAAGTGCAGCATGTCAGCGCAGCGATGGCGAATGTCCACCACATCTCCAATCAGCAGCTGACTGATGTGCTGGCCGAGTTTGAGCAGGAAGCCGAACAGTTCGCCGCGATGAGCGTCAATACCAACGACTACCTGCGTTCGGTCCTGACTAAAGCCCTGGGCGAAGAGCGTGCTTCCAGCCTGCTGGAAGATATTTTCGATACCCGCGAAACCACATCGGGTATGGAAACGCTCAACTTCATGGAGCCGCAGAGCGCCGCGGACCTTATTCGCGACGAGCATCCGCAGATCATCGCCACCATCCTGGTGCACCTCAAACGCAGCCAGGCGGCGGATATTCTGGCGCTGTTCGAAGAGCGTCTGCGCAACGACGTCATGCTGCGTATCGCCACCTTTGGCGGCGTTCAGCCTGCCGCGCTGGCGGAGCTGACCGAAGTGCTCAACAACCTGCTCGACGGCCAGAACCTCAAGCGCAGCAAAATGGGCGGCGTAAGAACGGCCGCAGAAATTATCAACCTGATGAAAAGCCAGCAGGAAGAAGCCGTTATTACCGCGGTGCGCGACTTCGACGGCGAACTGGCACAGAAAATTATCGACGAGATGTTCCTGTTCGAAAACCTGGTGGCCGTGGACGACCGCAGCATCCAGCGCCTGCTGCAGGAAGTGGAATCCGAGTCCCTGCTGGTCGCCCTGAAGGGTGCCGAGCAGCCGCTGCGCGAGAAGTTCCTGCGCAATATGTCCCAGCGTGCGGCAGATATCCTGCGCGACGATCTCTCCAACCGTGGCCCGGTTCGCCTGTCTCAGGTGGAGAACGAACAGAAGGCCATCCTGCTGATTGTTCGTCGCCTGGCAGAAACCGGCGAAATGGTCATTGGCACCAGCGAGGATACCTATGTCTGATTCACTGCCATGGAAGGCCTGGATGCCGGACGATCTGGCCCCCCCTTCCGTACCCGAGTTCGAAAGAATTACGCTGCCGGAAGGCGAGCACGATGCGGATGAACCGCGAACAGAGAGTGAGCCTGATTTACAGCAGACGCTGGCGATGATGCAGGCCCAGGCCCGGGAACAGGGCCATCAGGCAGGTTTTGACGCCGGCCGCCTGGCGGGCATTGAAGAAGGTCGTAAAGAAGGTATTGAACAGGGTCTGGAGCAGGGCCTCATTGAAGCCCGCCAGCAGCAGGCCCCCGTTCATGCCCGCATGCAGCAGCTGGTGAGTGAATTCCAGAACACGCTGGACGCGCTGGACAGCGTCATTGCCTCACGCCTGATGCAGATGGCTCTGGAAGCAGCACGTCAGGTCATTGGCCATACGCAGGGTATTGATAACTCGGCGCTGATTAAACAGATTCAGGGCCTGCTTCAGCAGGAGCCGCTCTTCAGCGGCAAGCCGCTGCTGCGCGTGCACCCGGACGATCTGGAGCGCGTGGAAGAGATGCTTGGCGCGACGCTCAGCCTGCACGGCTGGCGCCTGCGCGGCGATCCGAACCTGCATCAGGGCGGCTGTAAAGTCTCCGCTGACGAAGGCGATCTGGACGCCAGCGTCGCCACACGCTGGCAGGAACTCTGCCGCCTCGCCGCACCGGGAGTGGTGTAATGACCGCCCGCCTGACGCGTTGGCTCAACACGCTCGACAGCTTTGAAGAGCGTATGTCGCAGCTCCCTGCCGTGCGCCGCTATGGCCGCCTGACCCGTGCCACGGGCCTGGTGCTGGAAGCGACCGGCCTGCAAATGCCGCTCGGCGCCACCTGCATCATTGAGCAGCACAGCCGTGAAGTGGAAGCCGAAGTGGTTGGTTTTAACGGCGACAAACTGTTCCTGATGCCGCTTGAAGACGTGGAGGGGATTTTGCCGGGTGCGCGAGTTTACGCCCGCTCATCCAGTGAAGACGGCCTGCACGGCGGCAAACAGCTCCCCCTCGGCCCTGCCCTGCTCGGTCGCGTACTCGACGGCAGCGGCCGCCCGCTGGATAGCCTGCCCGCGCCCGAGACGACAAGTTTTGGTGCGCTCGGAGCCGCTCCGTTTAACCCCCTCCAGCGAACGCCTATCGAGGATGTGCTGGATGTCGGTGTTCGCCCAATCAACGCCCTGCTCACCGTTGGCCGCGGTCAGCGTATGGGCCTGTTCGCCGGCTCCGGCGTCGGTAAAAGCGTGCTGTTAGGCATGATGGCGCGCTATACCCAGGCCGACGTGATTGTCGTGGGCCTGATTGGTGAACGTGGCCGCGAAGTCAAAGATTTTATCGAAAACATTCTGGGTGCCGAAGGCCGCGCCCGTTCAGTGGTTATCGCCGCCCCGGCGGATGTTTCCCCGCTGCTCCGTATGCAGGGTGCCGCGTACGCCACGCGCATCGCCGAAGATTTCCGCGACCGCGGTCAGCACGTCCTGCTGATCATGGACTCCCTGACCCGCTACGCCATGGCACAGCGTGAAATTGCCCTGGCTATCGGCGAACCTCCGGCAACCAAAGGCTATCCGCCTTCCGTGTTCGCCAAGCTTCCCGCGCTGGTCGAGCGCGCCGGTAACGGCATCCACGGCGGCGGCTCCATCACCGCGTTTTACACCGTACTGACCGAAGGGGATGACCAGCAGGATCCCATCGCGGACTCCGCGCGAGCCATTCTCGACGGCCACATCGTTCTGTCACGTCGCCTTGCCGAAGCCGGACACTACCCGGCCATTGATATCGAAGCGTCGATAAGCCGCGCCATGACCGCGCTTATCAGCGATGAACACTACGCACGAGTCAGGCAGTTCAAACAATTGTTATCCAGTTTCCAGCGTAACCGCGATCTGGTGAGCGTTGGAGCATACGCCAAAGGCAGCGACCCGATGCTCGATAAAGCTATCGTGCTCTGGCCACAGCTGGAAGCCTTTTTACAACAGGGAATTTTTGAGCGCAGCGGGTGGGAAGACGCCTGCACGGCGCTCGATCTTATCTTCCCTACAGTGTGATGAGAGGTAGCCATGAACCAGAGCACGGCGCTGGACACTCTGCACGAGCTTGCGGAAAAAGATGTCGATGACGCGGCCATTCGATTAGGTGAAATGCGCAGGGGATTCCAGCAGGCGGAACAGCAGCTGAACATGCTGATCAACTATCAGTATGAGTACCGCAACAACCTCAACGACAACATGAGTCAGGGGATTGCGAGCAGCCGCTGGCAGAACTATCAGCAGTTTATTCAGACGCTCGAAAAGGCTATCGACCAGCACCGCCAGCAGCTGATGCAGTGGACGAATAAAGTCGATCAGGCGCTGACTTTCTGGCGGGAAAAACAAAAGCGGCTACAGGCGTGGCAAACGCTTCGCGATCGCAAAGCAGCTGAAGCGCTGCTGGTGGCAAACAAGCTCGATCAAAAACTAATGGATGAATACGCCCAGCGGGCAACGATGAGGAAAAGCTAATGATCAAACTGCCTCTGGTGACCACCACCGCCGCAGCCGATGCAGACTCCGGTCTGACAACGGCGGTGACGGGTAAAAGTGGTAAAGGCGCTAATGGAGCAAGCGACGATTTTCTGAGCCTGTTCGGCAAGGCCCTGCCGGGTCAGGTGACTCTTGAAGATGGTCAGACGCTCTCCCTGAGCGCTGCGCTACAGAAAGTGACCGGCAAAGATACGGGTGAGGAAGGCGCCGATAAAGGCAAAACGACCCTCGCCGACCTGCTCAACAAACTGGATACCGACAAACCAGAGGCGCTGTCCGCCCTGTTGGCCAACGCGGGAAAAAACGGTCTTAAAGACAAAACGGCGGTGACCGATGCAGCAAAAGACGGCGCGCATGAGTTAAGCAGTGCAGACATGCAGGCGCTCAGCGCGTTGTTTGCCATGTTGCCGCAGCAGACGCCGGCAACACCTGCCGCGACGTTAGCCAATGCCGCCACGGGTAAAGAGAGCGATGAAACGTCTGCGCTCAGCGCCCTGCTGGGCGGCGGCGCTGCGCAAGCTAAAAACACGACGGGCAAAACGGATAACGATCCGGGCGCGGCCGGCACCGCGAATGACGGCAAGTTTGCGCTAAAAACGACGCCATCTTCTGCGCAGCAGGCAGCAGAAGACTCAGCCTTGCCTGCGGCAGCCGTCGATAAAGACAGCCGCGACAACGCTATCAGCAATAACACCACGCCAACGGTGACGGCTACCCCTACGCTCAGCAGCGCGACCGTCAGCACACCGGTGAGCACGCAGGTCGCCGCACCTGTCGCACCGCAGATTAGCGCCCAGCTTGGCAGCCAGGAGTGGCAGCAGGCGGTCAGCCAGCAGGTCACGATGTTTACCCGTAACGGCCAGCAAAGCGCCGAGCTGCACCTGCACCCTGAAGATCTGGGTCAGATCCAGATCAGCCTGAAGCTTGATGATAACCAGGCGCAGCTGCAAATGGTCTCGCCGCACAGCCACGTCCGCGCCGCGCTTGAGGCTACCCTGCCAACACTGCGTACTGCCCTGGCAGAGAGCGGCATCCAGCTTGGCCAAAGCAATATCAGCGGCGGCGACAACTTCGCCCAGCAACAGCAGCAGTCCAACCAGCAGCAGCCTTCTCAGCGTGCGAACGGCAGCTTCCCGTCGTTTGGCGGTGAGGCAGAACCTGTCGTTGTACCGGCAAGCATCCAGCGCCTTGCTACGGGAAATAACGCCGTCGACATCTTTGCCTGAGCGATGTGACTTAAGTCAAACGTCCGAGGTAGCAACAAATATCCCGTGTTTTCCAGGCTTTGAAGGCCGGGAGAAAACGGGATAATCAGCCAATATGCAGTACCGATAAAGGAATAACGAGTAATATGACCGACACCGCTCAGACCAAAGGCCGCAAGCGCTCCATCTGGATGCCGTTATTGGTCCTGATCACACTCGCCGCCTGCGCCACCGCGGGTTACAGCTTCTGGCGGATGCAGGAACACCCGGCTGCACCTAAGGCTGCACAACCTGCCCCGCCGCCAGCACCGGTCTTTTTTGCCCTCGATACCTTCACCGTCAACCTCGGTGATGCTGACCGCGTGTTGTATATCGGTGTCACGCTGCGCCTGAAAGATGATGCCACTCGCCAGCGCCTGAGCGAATTCCTGCCTGAAGTCCGCAGCCGCCTGCTGCTGCTGTTCTCCCGCCAGGACGCCACCGCCCTTGCTACCGACGAAGGTAAGCAGAAACTGGTCGAAGCGATTAAAACGACGCTGGCACCGCCTCTGGTTGCCGGTCAACCTCAACAGGTGATCAGCAACGTGCTGTTTACCGCCTTCATATTGCGGTAGGGCCATGGGCGATAGCATTCTTTCACAGGCCGAGATTGATGCGCTGTTAAACGGTGATGCCGATAACAGCGATGAACCCAAGGCCGGGGCGGCGACGGAAACCGACATTCGCCCCTACGATCCTAATACCCAGCGTCGCGTGGTGCGCGAGCGCCTGCAGGCGCTGGAAATTATCAACGAACGTTTTGCGCGTCAGTTCCGTATGGGCCTGTTTAACCTGTTGCGTCGTAGCCCGGATATTACCGTTGGCGCGATCCGCATCCAGCCCTACCATGAGTTTGCGCGCAACCTGCCGGTGCCGACCAACCTCAACCTGATGCACCTGAAGCCGCTGCGCGGCACCGGGCTGTTCGTCTTTTCACCAAGCCTGGTGTTTATTGCCGTGGACAACCTGTTTGGCGGTGACGGACGCTTCCCGCTGAAAGTTGAGGGCCGTGAGTTTACGCATACCGAACAGCGCGTCATCAACCGCATGCTGAAGCTGGCGCTGGAAGGCTACAGCGACGCCTGGAAAGCCATCTATCCGGTCGACGTCGAGTATGTGCGTTCGGAGATGCAGGTGAAATTCACCAATATCACCACGTCGCCAAACGACATCGTGGTGAACACGCCGTTCCATGTGGAAATCGGCAACCTGACCGGTGAGTTCAACATTTGCCTGCCGTTCAGCATGATCGAACCGCTGCGCGAACTGCTGGTGAACCCGCCGCTGGAGAACTCCCGTCAGGAAGATCAGAGCTGGCGCGACACGCTGGTGCGTCAGGTACAACATTCCGAGCTGGAGCTGGTGGCAAACTTTGCCGAAATCCCGCTGCGGCTTTCCCAGATATTGAAACTAAAACCTGGCGACGTACTGCCTGCCGACAAGCCGGATCGTATTCTTGCGCACGTCGACGGGGTACCGGTGCTGACCAGTCAATACGGCACGCTCAACGGCCAGTACGCACTGCGCGTCGAACACTTGATCAACCCGATACTGAATTCGCTGAATGAGGAACAGCCCAAATGAGTGATATTAACGACCCGTCCGACGACAATGCAGGCTCCGTGGACGATCTGTGGGCTGATGCGCTAAATGAACAGAAAGTCTCCACGAAAAGCTCGACCGATAACATCTTCCGCGCGATGGAAAGCGGTGACATTGCAGGCTCTATGCAGGATATCGATCTCATCATGGATATCCCGGTCAAACTGACCGTCGAGCTTGGCCGTACCCGCATGACCATCAAAGAGCTGCTGCGCCTGTCACAGGGTTCCGTTGTCGCCCTTGATGGCCTGGCCGGTGAGCCGCTGGATATTCTGATCAACGGTTATCTGATAGCCCAGGGTGAAGTTGTTGTGGTGGCCGATAAATACGGTGTCCGTATCACCGATATCATCACGCCATCGGAACGTATGCGCCGCCTGAGCCGTTGATGCGATGAAGACCCAGACCGCTGTTCAGCAACCGGCCGTCAGTGCCAGCGCCTCTCTCGTGCAGGTGAGCGGGGCATTAACGGCCATCATTCTGTTTATTCTGCTGGCAGCGTGGCTCGTGAAGCGCTTTGGTTTTGGCGGCAAAGTCGGCGCACCAAAAGGCCTGAAAGTCAGCGCGAGCACAAGCGTAGGGCCGCGCGAGCGCGTAGTGATTATCGATGTGGAGGACGCCCGCCTGGTGCTGGGCGTCACCGCTTCACAGATTACGCATCTCCACACCCTGCCCCCGGCAGCGGTGAGCCAGGAGCCTGCTTCTTCTGAGCAGGTTGATTTCCAGAGCGTGATGAAAAATTTGCTTAAACGTAACGGGAAAGCCGAATGAAACGTTTGTTGTCCTTCTCGTTAATGGGTCTGATGGTCAGTTTGTTATTTGTCACGCCGCAGGCGCTGGCACAGCTGCCAGGCTTAGTGAGCCAGCCGATGGCCAACGGCGGCCAGAGCTGGTCGCTGCCGGTTCAGACGCTGGTGTTTATCACCTCGCTGACCTTCCTGCCGGCGATCTTACTGATGATGACCAGCTTTACGCGCATTATCATCGTCTTTGGCCTGCTGCGAAATGCGCTCGGCACCCCTTCAGCCCCACCTAACCAGGTGCTGCTTGGGCTGGCGCTGTTTCTGACCTTCTTTATTATGTCGCCGGTCTTCGACAAAATTTACGCCGACGCCTATTTGCCGTTCAGCGAAAGCAAGATAGAGATGCCGGAAGCCATTGATAAAGGTGCCCAGCCGCTGCGCGAATTTATGCTGCGTCAGACGCGTGAAGCAGACCTTGCGCTGTTTGCTCGCCTGGCCAATACGCCGCCGCTGGAAGGCCCGGAGGTGGTGCCCATGCGTATCCTTCTTCCTGCCTACGTCACCAGCGAACTGAAAACTGCCTTCCAGATCGGTTTCACCGTCTTTATCCCCTTCCTGATAATCGACCTGGTTGTCGCAAGCGTACTGATGGCGCTGGGGATGATGATGGTGCCTCCGGCCTCCATTGCCCTGCCCTTCAAGCTGATGCTCTTCGTGCTGGTCGACGGCTGGCAATTGCTCATCGGCTCGCTTGCGCAAAGCTTTTACAGTTAAGGAAAGACGATGACTCCTGAATCGGTCATGATGATGGGTACGGAGGCGATGAAAGTGGCTCTGACCCTCGCCGCCCCGCTGCTGCTGGTTGCTCTGGTGACGGGGTTAATTATCTCTATGCTGCAGGCCGCGACCCAGATCAACGAAATGACGCTGTCGTTTATACCTAAGATTCTGGCGGTTTTCGCGACGATGGTCATCGCCGGACCGTGGATGCTTAACCTGCTGCTCGACTATATGCGCACCCTGCTGACCAATTTACCGACGATGATCGGCTAACGGGATGATCCACGTTGACAGCACGCAGTGGCTAAATTTGCTGAGCATGGGCTTCTGGCCCTTTCTGCGAATTATGGCGCTTATCAGCACGGCCCCGATTCTTAGCGAGCGCTCTGTTTCCAAAAAAGTAAAAATCGGCCTTGGGCTGATGATTACCTGGATTGTGGCCCCCACGCTGCCGCCAACCGACGTAACAATCTTCTCCGCAGGCGCCATCTGGCTTGGGGCGCAGCAAATTCTTATCGGTATCCTGCTTGGCTTTACGATGCAGTTCGCCTTTGCGGCCATTCGTATGTCGGGTGAAATTATCGGTCTGCAGATGGGCCTGTCGTTTGCCACCTTCTTCGATCCCGCAAGCCACCTGAACATGCCCGTGCTGGCCCGCCTGATGGATATGCTGGTGATGCTGCTGTTCCTGACCTTTAACGGACATCTGTGGCTGATATCCATCCTGGTCGATACTTTCCACACCCTGCCCATGGGCGGCGACCCGATTAACAGCAATGTCTTTATGGCCCTCACCCGCGCGGCCTACTTAATCTTCCTCAACGGGCTGATGCTGGCGCTACCGCTCATCACCCTGCTGCTGACCTTAAACCTCTCTCTCGGCCTGCTAAACCGTATGGCTCCGCAGCTTTCGGTGTTTGTCATTGGTTTCCCGGTGACGCTTTCTATTGGCATGCTGGTCATGGCGGCATTAATGCCGCTAATTGCTCCCTTCTCGGAACATTTATTTAGCGAAATATTTGACTTACTTGCTGATATCGTCAGCGAGATGCCCGCAACATAATCCACACTCTTATTAATGCCTCTCTGAGGTTAATCCTAAAATTAATATTGAATAACATTCACCAGGATATCCCTGACGCGGGATATATGTTTTTATCCACCTCACACATCCAAAAGTTCACATTATTTTGAGATTAGTCTTAGCAAACAATACATAACTTTACGGGATAGTAATCCCGCTCAAAATTACTTTCGAATGCGTAGCCTATGGCTCAACATTCTGGAGTATTAAGGCAGGGTGATTTAGCAGCAGGCGATCGACTCCGATCGCCATAACGAAATGTACACTTAGTGAGGGTTTGCTATGTCAACGATTATTATGGACTTATGCAGTTATACCCGGCTGGGGCTCACCGGTTATCTGGCCAGCCGCGGAGTCAGAAAGCGGCATATAACCGATGTGCAGGACGTGGACCAACTGGACGAAGCCTGCCAGTCGCAGACGCCCAGCGTGGTGTTTATTAATGAAGATTGCTTTATTCATGACCCCCAGAGTAGCCTGCGAATTAAGCAGATCATTAATCAGCATCCGGGTACCTTATTTATTGTTTTCATGGCCATTGCCAATATCCATTTTGACGAATACTTGCTGGTCAGAAACAATCTCTTAATCAGTTCAAAATCTATTAAACCAGAATCGCTAGACCAAATTCTGCAAGAGTATTTAGCAAAAAATGCGCAATGCATTGGCCATATTAATTTACCCACACTTTCTTTAAGCCGTACCGAATCCAGCATGTTAAAAATGTGGATGTCCGGACAGGGTACGATTCAAATATCCGATCAGATGAACATCAAAGCGAAAACAGTTTCATCCCATAAAGGCAATATTAAGCGCAAAATAAAAACACATAATAAGCAGGTGATATACCATGTCGTCCGCCTGACGGATAACGTCACCAACGGGATATTTGTTAATCTTCGTTGAGTCGTCGACCAGACCTCTTCCCTACGTTTTATCGGCTTGCTGTCATTCCTGTACGGTGGATAAACAAAGCGTCATCCACCGGGAACACTGTCAGATGCGGCGGAAGCCCTGTGCTTATCCGCCAACGAACGCCAGAGACTATTCCTGCTGCTCGACGAAAATACCGTCCGGATGCCCAGTCTCGTTAAAGAACCAGATCCCCAGCGGATAATCCTCAAGCGAGACCAGATACATGGTGCCTTCGCTGAACTCCTCTACCGCTAATACTACGCCCGGTCGGCGTGGACCCCCATCGGTCTTAACAGTCACTCGGTCATTGATATGCATAACAAAAAGCCTCCTGATTCATTGTGCCCAGTGTAGATCAAAAACGACTCATTCGCATTGCACAACGCCACCCGCGATGCATTTTCCTGAGCGTCTATACTTAGGGGTGTTGAGTTGCAGGAGGATAACGCATGAAGACCGCAAAAGAGTACAGCGAAACGGTACATCGTGAAATTGGTATCGATGTCGATGCCCTGCTGGCGGCCATCAATGAAATCAGTGAGAGTGAAGTCAAACGTGCGGGTGACGAAGAAGATCCGCACCGGGTCAGCGTCGATGGGCGAACGTGGCATACCTATACCGAACTGGCGGAAGCCTTTGAGCTGGATATCCACGATTTCAGCGTCAGCGAGATTAATCGCTAGCGATTAAACGGCGAAAAAGCATCCCGGCCGGGGAGCCGGGATGTAAAAAGCATGAATCATGCAAGAAGCATTTGAAATTCGCTACATCAGGAAATCTGATGGCGACACTCACCTTACTGCAAATTTTTTGTAAGACAAGGATATATTTTTAATGGATATGAATTGGGCTGCCTGAATTTGATCCACTAATGCCCGGCGAAAACTGGAAAATGAGGAAGGATAATGCCGCACCTGCAAGACTCGTTACTGATTGCCTCCGATCTTGATGGCACTTTACTGGACCATCACACCTACCGCTGGGAAGCGGCAAGCGGCTGGCTGGGCCTGTTTAAGCAGCGCGACATCCCCGTTGCCCTGTGCAGCAGCAAAAGTGCCGCAGAAATGATCGAATGGCAAAAAGAGCTGGGCCTCAGCGGCCAACCATTTATTGCGGAGAATGGCGCTGTCATTCAGCTTCCGGAAAGCTGGCAGGATCATGAAAACGCCCCCCGAATATTGGTAGGGGTGCGCCACGAAGAATTAATCGCCATGCTGGACAATTTACGCCGCCAGTCTGGTTTTAAATTTATCTGTTTTGCCGACGTTGACGACAACACCGTCAGCGAATGGACGGGGCTGACCCGTAAGCAGGCGTCGCTTGCGCGTCTGCGTGAGGCCTCGGAGGCTTTCATCTGGCGTGACAGCGAAGAGATGTTCCGCGCTTTTGCCGCGCAGATTGCTGACCTTGGCCTGACGCTGGTTCAGGGAGGCCGCTTTTGGCACGTTGTGGACAAACAGAGTGATATTGGACAGGCGCTGCGCTGGCTGCTTCAGGAGTACCAGCAGCGGGACGGTGTTACCTACACCTCCATCGGCCTGGGTGATGGACCAAACGACACCACCCTGCTGGATAACGTCGATTACGCGGTGGTTATTAAAGGCTATAGCCGACAGCCCATCGTATTACGTAATGATAACCCCGAGCGGGTCTATCATTCCCTTCACTACGGCCCGGAAGGCTGGAAAGAGGGGCTGGACCATTTTATTCCCACCGAAGCATGACTGATTAATCCTGCGAACAGACCTGGTTACGCCCGTTCCGTATCGCCTTACGCAGAGGTTGACGACTTTTAAAGGCTTTTGAAGCGGCTGACGGCACGCTGCAGGGCTGTTCCTGACACTCCACGCCCCCAATTAGAAACCCGATTCGTTACCTGATTTTTCCGTAAGTGCTCTCTGATTTCGTCCCCGAAGCAACGGCGGGTATTATGCCCGTAATCACAAGTTTTCACCCTGAATTCGCCGTAAGGATCATTTTAAATTGAGGATTTCGCCATGGCGACACTGAACGCTCATCAGGCGCTGGTTTTATCGCTGTGCGAATGGATTGAAAAGCATCTGGATTGCGGTATTGCATTGCCGGAGCTGGCGGCACTGTCTGGGTTTTCCGTGTGGTACATGCAGAGTGTATTTCGTGCCACTACCGGGATAGCCATCGGCCGCTACATCCGCGAGCGCAAGCTGACGGAGGCCGTGTATAAGCTGCGGGAAACCGAACTGCGAATTCTCGATATTGCCGTAGAGTTCGGCTTTAACTCGCAGTCCCAGTTTACTACGTTATTTAAAAAATATTATGGGATAACACCTCAGGCCTGCCGCCAGAACCCCAACCTCGTGTTGCGCCTCACGCCGCCACTGGCCCAGATAACCGCTGACGTGGCATAAAAAAATACCCGGCATATATATATACACCGGGTATTTTTGTTTAACTCTGCTGCTGTGCTCGCGTTGCCGTAGGGGCCAGATCATCCTCACGGAAAGCCTCACGTTTAACGCCAAAACCATCATACCAACGACACTCAACCATGCCGCTGGAAAACCCGGTAACGATCATCCTTGGGCCACCTGTCTTAGGCTGGACTTCATCGCTGACCACATAGACCATATCTGCCTCCGGTATCAGGGTGAAAACTTTTACAGGTATAGCTAATACGCCGCAGTTTTGCCCAGTCGCCAGCGCAAATTTAGGTAAATTCTTAATGTGCCTTCTTGCCACGCAGGTGGTTTATTCCGTTTACAGCCAGCAAAACGATCCCTCCGACAATAAAACCAAGCACGAGATTGGCAAGCGTTGGCCCAACAAGATGCGCCACACCGCCGAGCTGCTGTGCAAAGTTTTCAATGGCGTGGTGTAAAGCTGGAATGCCGTGCACCAGAATACCGCCCCCCACGAGGAACATGGCCAGCGTGCCGACAATAGACAGGAATTTCATCAGCAGCGGGGCCAGTACCAGCAGCGCCTTACCGATCCCTTTCGCCAGCGCAGAGCTTTTCTCCACCAGCCAGAAGCCCAAATCGTCCAGCTTGACGATCATCCCCACCAGGCCATAAACGCCGACGGTGACCAGAATCGCAATGCCGGAGAGGACCAGGACCTGGGTCAGCAGCGGCGCATCGGCCACGATGCCAAGCGTGATAGCGACGATTTCTGCCGACAGGATAAAATCGGTGCGAATAGCCCCTTTCACTTTATCCCGCTCATAAACCATCGGATCCTGTTTCGCTACGGCATCCAGGCGAGCTTTTTTCTCTTCAGGCGTCTCTTTGTGTTTGCGGGCCTGAAGGCTGTGCACGACCTTCTCTACCCCCTCAAAACACAAAAATGCCCCCCCCACCATCAGCAACGGCGTGATTGCCCAGGGTGCAAAGGCGCTGATAATCAGCGCCAGCGGAACCAGAATCAATTTATTAAGAAACGATCCTTTGGCAACGCTCCACACCACCGGCAGTTCACGGTTTGCCCTCACGCCTGACACCTGCTGGGCATTGAGCGATAAGTCATCCCCTAACACCCCGGCGGTCTTTTTTGCCGCCAGCTTGCCCATCAGAGAGATATCGTCCAGCAGCGTGGCAATATCATCGAGAAGCGTTAATAAGCTACTTCCAGCCAAAATTATCATCCTTATTTGTCGGTTTGCTTTTCAGTATGGAGCAAAACGGGAAACACGAAAATCAAAGAGCACCGTCAACTGCAATTAACGGGCTAATCACAAGTCAATTTGTCGGCGGGAGTTGGGCTGCTTAGCCCCGCCGCGCAGACGAAGGAAGAACGAATATGCATACCAATCGAAAAGGAATCAGACAGGAGGCGAGGATTGTTGTCCCTGCACCTCTCTTTCGTGGATCCCGGCGGTATCAATTTCCGCAAAGCGCCCACCGCTGCATATCCACTCCTCCAGCCTCTCTATCAGCGCAGTATCGCTAAGTTTTTCACGTCCTCTTAGCGCACACTCCCAGACCACAAGCACGCGCCATTGCCCCTCCAGCAGATGATGAATATCGCGACTATCCCGCGCAACGTTCTTGCCGATTTTCTCCAGCCAAAACTCAGTGCGCGTCGCAGGCACTTTAAAGAGGTAACAATGATGATGATGCCAGAAACAGCCGTGGGTAAAGATAATGCAGCGGTACGCTTCAACAACAAAATCAGGCCGTCCGGCAAGCGCCGCCTCCTGAGTCCGGAACTCAAATCCGCAGGCGCTCAACAGCCCTGCCAGACGCTTTTCAATGGCCGTGTCACGCGTCGCAATGGCACGCATATTTTTTCTGCGGATTTCTTTGCTGTGAACGTCGGCCATTGCGCCCCCCTTAGCGTTTCTTCACCGCCAGCTTAATTTTCTCTTCAAGCAGCTTCGCCACCGCGGCAAAAGCCGGAACGACAACAGAATTACCAAACTGCCGGTACGCCTGGGTATCTGAAACCGGAATGCGGAACGACCTGCCCTGCACAGCTTCAAACCCCATCAGCCTTGCACATTCGCGCGGCGTTAAACGTCGAGGCCGGCGCAGCTGGTTATCAGGATCGTTAAAATCTTTTTCGCCAAGAGCTTTATCCCAGCCTCTGTCGACCAGAATCTCCGCTCCATCTTTAAAATATCGGGCGGAGAGCGTTCTCGCCACGCTGGCCGGGTTCGTCGGGTCAACCAGACCATAGCCAAAACCGTTGCCTTTGGCCTGGTGCTTTTTGGCATAGTTATACAGGTACTTCCACAGCGTCGGCGTCAGGATATATTTCTCCTCCACCGTCGGCTCCAGCAGTTCACCAAAGGTGATGCGCCGTTTCGGATAAAGTGAATCAAGCGCCCGCAGCGTAAAGTCCTGATGCAAATTGAGATCGCGTCGGAACCCCACCAGCACGATACGTTCGCGGTGCTGAGGCAGGAAGTTCTTACCATCGATAATCTTAGGGTCGCCCGATCCCACAACCGCTGCATCGGCCACCTCATAGCCCAGGCCATCGAGCGTTTCCATAATAATGCGGAAAGTGTTGCCCTTATCGTGGCTCTTCAGATTTTTAACGTTTTCCAGCACAAATATAGCCGGGCGTTTTGCATCAATGATACGAGCGACATCGAAAAACAGCGTGCCCTGAGTTTCACAGGCAAACCCGTGCGCACGTCCTAACGCATTTTTCTTGGAGACACCGGCCAAAGAAAAGGGCTGGCAGGGAAAGCCAGCAAGCAAAACGTCGTGGTCAGGAAGGGTGGCCTTAATATGCGCCGCCGCTTCTTCATCGCTGAGATCGGTGCGGTGGCTTAGGGTGACATCGCGGATATCTTCGTTGAACTGATGCTGTTGGGGGTCACAGAACCAGTTGGCTTTATAAGTGCGCACCGCATACTTATTCCATTCGCTGGTAAACACGCACTGGCCGCCGATGGCCTCAAAGCCGCTGCGAATGCCGCCAATACCGGCAAACAGATCGATGAAACGGAAGGCGTATTTCCCATGATGTAGAGGCGGCGCGGGGAGCATGCTTTTCAGCATCTCGGCCTCAGCAGAAGTTAAGCTGCGCGGGGCTGATTTATGATTAAACCAGCGGTTGAGGGATTCCCGCGTCCAGTGGCCACTGACCTGTCGCAGCCGATACGCAACGGTTTTTTGATCGTAAATTTTGAGGATCTGGCCGACCAGCGCATGATCTGCTTCAGTCTGCTGCTGTAAAGCCTGTTCGGAGAGGTGTTCTGAAATCGCGTCTGGGTCGTTCATCCTGAGCCCTGGAAGGGAAAATAAAGTGTAACTCTATCACCGATTTGACCCAGAGAGAATTGATGCCCGCCTGTCGCGGGCTACGGTTTAGCGATAGAGATAAATTGTTCCAGCACATCGCGATCGAGGTCGTGGTAGTCGCCTTTCAGCTCGGCACAGAGTTTCGCCATGTAATGCACCAGAAAATCGGCATTAAGACGCGCCAGCTCCCTGCCCGCTTCAGTTTGCATCGTTTCAGGAAGCTTAAAGAGTTTTTTCTGAAAATGGTCGAGTGCGTAAGTAGTGTCATCAAGCTCACGCTCCTGAGCCAGCGGATCGCGGCTGTCGAACAACGGCCGCCCAAGCGCCCCTGAGGTATAAAACACCCGAGCCAGACCAATGGCCCCGAGAGATTCCAGCCGATCGGCATCCTGCACAATTTTCGCTTCCAGGGTCTGCGGCGCGATGCCTGCGCTAAAGCTGTGTGCCTGAACGGCATGTGCCACGGCATCATAAAGCTGATGGGGGAAATCGGGGAAATGCGCATCCAGAATACGCAGCGTCTCTTGTGCCGCCTGCGTCGAAGCAAGATGCCTTTGCGGGTGGTTTTTGGGAAGATTAACTATGTCATGAAAATAGCAGGCGGTCAGCACGACCAATCTGTCAGCTTCGGTGCCGGCCATTATTCGCTGCGCGGTTTTCCATACCCGATGAAAATGCGCGACATCATGGGCTTTGTCATCCTGCGCCCAGTTGCCGTGCAGATAGACTTCAAAGCGGTCTTGCCAGTGGGCTATCGGCATACGTACTCCTCAATTCGTTGCTAAACCCGATAACTAATATGAGTACAAGATCACATAATTAGCAAGTTAACGGGCAAAACCTGGCGCGGGAGCTAGCTGCGGTTGGATGAGCGGTGACGGCCCTGATAGTGACGAGGCCTTGTATACCAGACAATCCAGCCTAATACGGCGGCAACAGATCCCAGAACCATCAGCCCCATTAAGGCCCCCATCAGCTTACCGCCCAAAGATCCCAAATCGCCCCCCGTTACGCTGCTGACAACCCAAAAATACTTCACCATCGTCCAGACGATGTAGAGGCAAAAAGCATAAAACAACCACAGCGCTAATTTTCCCCCGGGGCTACGGGTTGGTTTTGCATCCATAAAGTTCAACATCTCACTGTTAACTGACAACATTATTATAGCGACGGCACATCCATCTTCAGAATGTGATTTTTATCACATTTTACTCTGACATTGCTCGGATTTACCGATATTTTTTGTTCCTCATCAAACGCAGCGGGGCATCGGTTACTTTACATGCAGTCCGAGGGACCTTCCTGGTGAAGGGAAAGAGAGGCTTAACGATAAACGCACCGTCTGGAAATGCCTTTCACCTGCACCAGCATCATTGCTTAATTAATAATAAACCCTCACTTAATATAATCGCCCTGGTTGAGTTAACAGTCACCGACGTATTAAAAAATGGAAACAGAACTATCCATGCATATTATTTATATAGATAACAAAATCATAGCCCACTAGAATTAATATATTTATAATATTTTTATAAATTAAATAAAATCAATGCATTAGGCATAAATTACACTGTTACACATCGCAACATTTATTCCATGTAGGTTACATATACAGGCGCAATAACCCTGAACTATTTCGCTACGATGTTGCAGGTTGTTTAGGACTGAAACAATCATTCATTCTAATAATATGAAGAGGGATTCTATATGAAAAGAACAGCATTGGCGTTAATCATTCCTGCAATACTGACGATGGGCGCCGCAAACGCGGCGGAGATTTATAATAAAGATGGTAACAAACTGGACCTCTACGGGAAAGTCGATGCCCGTCACACGTTCTCCGATAATAAAGGAGATGACGGTGACGGCACTTACGCCCAGGTTGGTTTCAAAGGTGAAACTCAAATCACCAGCGAACTCACCGGCTATGGCCAGTGGGAATACAAAATGATGGCCAATAACGTCGAGGGTAGCGATAAGCAGGCATGGACTCGTCTTGCTTATGCGGGCCTGCAGTTCGGCGATTACGGCTCCTTTGATTACGGCCGTAACTACGGTGTGGTTTACGATATTGACGCCTGGACGGATATGCTGCCGGTCTTTGGGGGCGATACTGCTGCCGCCACAGATAACTTTATGATGGGTCGTACGAACGGCGTTGCCACCTACCGTAATAGTGACTTCTTCGGCCTGGTTGAAGGTCTGAATTTTGCAGTGCAGTACCAGGGTAATAATGAAAGCGGCCCGCACGAAGATGAAGATGGCAATGTAATAGATGTCCAGGAAGGCACCAATAATGGGCGCAGCGTCGGCTACCAGAATGGCGATGGCTGGGGTATCTCTTCCAGCTATGACTTCGGCGGTTATGGGTTCAGCGCGGGTGCAGCCTACGCCTCTTCGGACAGAACTAACGAACAACAGCGTTACACCAGCGCAGGCGGGGACAAGGCAGATGCCTGGACCGTGGGCCTGAAATACGACGCGAACAATATTTACCTCGCCACAATGTATGCAGAGACCCGGAATATGACCCGCTTTGGGGGTTCCGATGCCTTTGTTGCTAACAAAACCCAGAACTTTGAAGTCGTCGCGCAGTACCAGTTCGACTTCGGCCTGCGTCCCTCTGTTGCCTACCTGCAATCGAAGGGTAAAGAGCTGAACTCGGCCTACGGTAATGACAAAGATCTGGTGAAATATGTCGACGTTGCCACCTATTACTACTTCAACAAAAACTTCTCAGCCTACGCTGATTACAAAATCAACCTGCTGGATGACAACAGCGACTTCTACAGTGCTGCCGGCATTTCCACTGACGATGTTGTTGGCATCGGCATGATCTATCAATTCTAAAAACCAAGCCTTACCCCCCTTGTTTCATTTAGCCCGCCCGTGCGCTGAGGAATCCCCAGTAATGGGCGGGTAAAAAAAGACAGGCATAGAGTTATGTGATCTACTGGTTGTGCTAACAATTCAGGGAGATCACCTCTATGCCTGCTCGCCGATTATGCCAGAAGTTTTTCCGCAGCGCTTTAGCCCCGTTTCATCAGTACCGCCAGAATGCTCTTCTTGATGCCACTGTTGCTTTAACTCGCGGTGCATCGCTCACTCTGACCAGTATCGGACGCCATCTTCCGGGCAGTGCGCAGGTCAAAAACAAAATCAAACGCGTTGACCGGTTACTGGGCAATACCGCACTGCATCATGACATCCCACTGATATTCAATAATATTATTTCTCTTCTGACCCAGCGATTGTCATGGTGTGTGATTGCCGTTGACTGGAGTGGCTATCCGTCGCAGGAATATCATGTCCTGAGGGCAAGCCTGATCTGCGACGGGCGCGCCATTCCGCTCCTCAGTCAGGTCGTTCCTTCTGCAAAACAACAAAATGCACAGGTACAAAAGGCGTTCCTCAACGCGCTCCGTCAGGCCATTTCACCCGATAAAAAAGTGATTATCGTCACCGATGCCGGCTTTCAGACAGCCTGGTTTCGGCACATCAGAAGCCTGGGCTGGGATTTTATGGGGCGGGTCAGAGGGAACATCCAGCTCAGACTAAAGGAAAAAGGCGAGCAGTGGCTGAGAAGACAGTCTCTTACGGCAAAGAGTAAACCTGAATATCTGGGGCCGGGTACGCTGGCGCGCGCAGAATACGCTCAGTGTGAAGGTCACTTTTATCTTCATAAAAAAGAGGCTAAAGGGCGAAAAAACAAACGGGGCCGTTGCCGTATCTCCCGCTATTCTCAGGAGCGTGACGGACCGGCATCAGCAAAAGAGCCCTGGCTGATTTTTAGTAGCACGGATGAATTTAGTCCTGCAAAAATCATGAAGCTGTACAGCCGGAGAATGCAGATTGAACAGAATTTCCGCGACGAGAAAAGTGAGAGATTTGGTTTTGGTCTTCGGGCAAGCCACAGCAGCACTGAAGGGCGGATACAGGTGCTGAGTCTGCTTGCCACACTGGCGACTGTTGTGCTGTGGTTAATTGGCTATAATGCTGAAAATAAAGGATTACATCTGAGGTATCAGGCCAGCAGTATCAAATCAAGGCGGGTGCTTTCATTTCTGACATTAGCGGAGAATATCCTGCGACATTCTCCGCTAATTTTAACAAGAACGGTACTGGGTACCATCCTTAACCACCTTGCCAGAGCCTACCGAAGTATGGTGCTGGTGTATTAGCGCTGAGTTTTGTGGGGATCCCTCAGCGCCCGTGCGGGCTTTTTTTTGTGCCCGTGTTAGCGACATCCCCGTTTGATTCAACAGCATAATAATCTCATCAAAAGTTATTCATCAACAGCAGGGCCACTTGTGACCCGTGTCGTTGAAGTGAAAATCATTAAGTGCTTGAATAGCGGCCCGCCGAGTGGGATTAATGATACCGAAATCTTCTCTCCCGTAACCATGATGACTTTGTGAGCAAGTACATGATTAAGTGGCCCTGGAAAGTAAGTGATTCATCCGCTGTCTCCGCTTTGCCCTGGGAGCAGGCGTTTGCTATTCCCGTGTTGGCCGCCCTCACCTCTGTAGAGCAAGAAAAGCTTATCCGTCTCGCCGATCGCTTTCTCCAGCAGAAACGGCTGGTCCCCCTGCAGGGCTTTGAGCTTGATGAGCTGAAAAGCGCACGTATTGCCCTGCTGTTTTGTCTGCCGGTCATGGAGCTGGGGCTGGAGTGGCTGGATGGCTTCCACGAAGTGCTGATTTACCCGGCCCCTTTTGTCGTTGACGACGAATGGCAGGATGATTTTGGCCTGGTACATCACCAGCGGGTTGTGCAGTCAGGGCAGAGCTGGCAGCAAGGTCCCGTTGTGCTTAACTGGCTGGACGTGCAGGACTCCTTTGACGCATCGGGTTTCAACCTCATCGTTCACGAAGTAGCGCATAAACTCGACATGCGTAACGGCGACAGAGCAAGCGGTGTGCCGCTTATTGCTCTGCGGGATGTTGCCGCCTGGGAACACGACCTGTTTGCGGCAATGAACAACATTCAGGAAGAAATCGATCTGGTAGGGGAAAATGCCGCCAGCATTGATGCCTATGCGGCAAGCGAACCGGCAGAGTGTTTTGCGGTGCTATCTGAATATTTCTTTAGCGCGCCAGAGCTACTGGCTCCTCGCTTCCCGTCGCTTTACCAACGCTTTCGACTGTTTTACGGTCAGGATCCCCTGCAACGCCTGCGCCGGAATGAAAACCCCCACGAGGCAGACGGAAAAACGGTGCATTAATTCGACAAGTTGAGCTTAATTTGCTCAGTTGAATCAAGGTGTTATTTTTGTCATTGACTCTTTTTAAGCGTGAGGCTACTATTTGCCTCGTTCAAACGATTCCTCTGTAGTTCAGTCGGTAGAACGGCGGACTGTTAATCCGTATGTCACTGGTTCGAGTCCAGTCAGAGGAGCCAAATTCTTGTTTTACCCCCCCATGCATGCCTATATCATTCCGCTTTCATGTTCTAAAGTACAAATCCTCACCGAAGCCAACTCTTTCCGTCATTATCCTGCGCGGGTCGCAAGGCATTTCCTACTCAATTTATCTATTATGTCCATAGCCCGAAAAGACCTGCCGTTAGTCACAAAACCTTCCCCCTGGAGTGCGAGCTATTTAAAAACTTTCATTCGCTTGATCAGCGGTTGCAGGTGCTGTTTTCTTTGCTGAACTAACCGTAATACCTCGCTTTGTTCATCTTTGAATCAGAGTTACACCTAAAAAAGTCAACCCGTCGATCGTCTAGATTTAAATAACTTCGCCGTCCCCCACCGACGCCTATTCCATATAATGGTCCGTTTTCAATTCTCCCAGGCGTGTCGACATGCCATTCAACCGGAACAATTTATAATGGAACCCAATGATTTAATTACCATTGAAAGAAGAATCGTTACCCGATTTCTGGATATGTTCATCAAGTTTGGGCTGATGCTGGCCCTTGCCTCTTTCTGCTTTACCGTATTCTCTCCGTTCCTCAATGTCATCCTGTGGGGATTGATTCTGGCCGTCACGCTCTATCCGCTGCATCAATATTTTGCCAAACGACTGGGGGGCAAACAGGGTCTGGCCTCTACCGTGCTGGTTCTGCTTGGTTTACTGATTATCGTCGTACCGACAATCATTATGATCACTTCCCTGGGTGAGAGCACCAGCGCGCTGGTTGAACATGTCACCCATTCTCAGCTGGTTATTCCGCCGCCAAATGAGCACATCGGCACCATCCCGGTTATTGGCGGCAAACTGTATGCGTTCTGGCTTAAAGCCTCTACGGACCTGCCGGGGCTTATCAGCGTTCACCACACTCAGGTGGCGAAAGCGGCCAGACTGCTGCTTGCCGTCGTGGCGAGTATGGGCGGGAGTTTGTTAGGTTTCGTGGTTTCGCTTATCGCCGCTGGCGTCATGATGGCAATGGGCGCAGCGGGTGCGAACAGCGCCACTCGAATTGCTATGCGTATCACCGATGAAAAGAAAGGCCCGGCGCTAACCAAACTCTGTACCGGCACCATTCGCGCGGTGGCCCAGGGGGTGATCGGCGTCGCACTGCTCCAGTCATTACTGACAGGCATCATTATGATTCTGGCCGGGATACCAGCCGCGGGTATTTTCTTTATCGCCGCGCTGATTCTGGGTATCGCTCAGGTTCCTCTGCTGCTGGTGACGTTACCGGCAATCATTATCATGTGGATGACGGGCGACCACGGCACGGCAATGAACATCGTCTATACCGTCCTGCTGGTTATTGCAGGCATGGTTGATAACGTTCTTAAGCCAATGATGCTCGGTCGGGGCGTGGATGCGCCAATGCCGGTCGTGCTGATTGGTGCGCTGGGAGGCATGGCGGCCGATGGTATCCTCGGCATGTTTATCGGTGCAACGCTGCTCTCTATTGGCTACCTCATCTTTATGGCATGGGTCAATGAAGGCCTGAAAAAAGCCGCACTTGAGCACGCCTCGCTTTAAATAGTTGACCAGACGCCTTGTTAATCAGGGCGTCTGTGACACTTCTGGTCGCCCATCTGGCGAATCAGAGAACATCCATTTCACTGCCAGTACATAATAAATGTAGTGAGCTATAGTCCTTAAAATAATATCTCCCCTCCTTTCAATAAATTTTAAAATTCAGAATCCAGCCAGATAAAATAAATTGTTTTATCTATTGCATTGAATTACCTTTTAAAAAAATCTTAACAGCGTCTTTATTGCCTTATTTCTTAACTTGCACCCGTATTTTTAGTCAATGACGCAGAACATCTCTGGACAAAATAATGAATAAATGGATGTTACCTCTCTGGAGTGCTGCTATTTTGCTCCCGGGGCTGGTTTATTCTGCACCCGATGAACAACGCGACGAACTGCAACCTCTGAACCAACATCAAAGACAAAAATCACAGCAGCAGCAGGTGACGGCTGTGGCTCCGTGTGTATGCGCCAGCCTCCAGATCTTACCGCATCGGCAAAGACCTTCCCCTTTCGTGATGAACAATCTTGCTCCGCCATTTCACAAATAAGGTGAAGCGGTACAGATGATCTATCCCACTGGCTTCAACCGTTCGGGAATGTTGAATTTATTCATGGGCAGAGGCGATCTGCTCACAACTACTAAAAGGAAAGAGTAATGAAAAAAACAATCGTAGCAGCATTGGTCGTGGCGGGAAGTTTGCTGACGTTTCAGAACGCGATGGCAGATAGCCAGACCGTAAGCGTGGGCTGGGCGCACAGCGATGCCGAAAATTTGAATGATCTGGACGGTGTCAATGTTCAGTACCGCTACGAATGGAATTCACCGGTCAGCCTCGTAACGTCCTTCACCTATATGAGCGGCAGCGATGATGATTCCTGGCGCGACGTCTGGGGCAATTCGAACAAGCAAAATGTGGAGACTAAATATTACTCCCTGCTGGCCGGGCCTGCTTACCGCATCAATGAATACGTCAGCCTCTACGGGCTGATTGGGGCGGCTTACACCAAAGCGGACGTCGACTATAAGTGGCGAAGCAGCGTCGCGGCAAATGAGGCTGACGGCCATAAAACCATTCATGGCTCTGATAACTCCACGAACTTTGCCTATGCCGTGGGTGTGAGCATTAACCCGATGGAAAATCTGGCCATCTATCTAGGTTACGAAGGATCCAGCGCAGATATTTACGACGACAGCGTTTCCATCGACGGCTTTAACCTCGGCGTGGGCTACCGCTTCTAGTTCCGCTTTCGCACGCTCCGTAAGGAGCGTCATACTGATGACAAACCCAAAGCGAATGCACTTCGCAAAGATCTCACCGAATAAATAACAAGGAAAATCAATTTATTGATTTTCGCCTGCTTATCACAAAGAAGGAAAAACCACGTTTTTTCCTTCTTTGTCAGTAATCTAACGCTCCGCAAGGAGCGTCATATTAATGACAAATCTAAAGCGAATGCACCGGGCAGCGGTGGCCCCACCACCTGTTAGCAGGACTCGAATAAACACCATATTAAACAGCAGAACATGAGTTTACCCGGCTCGCCACACGAACAATCCTCCCTCTTTCTCTACGGCAGCTTCCCTGCTCTATAGTTAACACACCATTTCTGAATTAGCCGAGGCTGCGACATACGATGACTGCCGCATTTTCCTCTTCCCTGACCTTATTGTTCGCATCGCTGACCTTAAGCCCGCTGAGTTTTGCCGCCGACGGACACAGAATTAAGCAGCGGGCTGATGCGGTGCTGACGTTGATGAGCTACATGGTATTCCCTGATGTGACGGCCAGCGATCTGAACATCGGAACCGGCACCGGTGAAACCAATGAACTCACCATGACCCAGTTTGGCGGCGGAGCAACAATGAGCGACACCTTCCCTGTCTATCTGGAGGGTGCGCTAGGCTATAGCCGCTACGATCCACAGTTTGTTATCAGTAATGGCGCAGAAACGCGGCGTATCCCCACGAGATGGAACAGCCTTACCGCAACAGGCGGAATCGGCTGGGATTTTCATCTCTATCGCGACAGCCGGGGAGGAAACCTGGTCTTGCGCCCTATCGCTAACGTCATGCTGGGAACAATGGCCAGCGATATTCGGATAGGTGCCTGGGCTATTGAGCGTCGTACTAACGCAGATTATGATTTTCTCAATGGCGGCAGGCTCAATGCCTGGGGTCTTGGGGGGTCGCTGATGCTTGACTATGAGCTCATCTCAAAACCGCAGGATATTGATATTGAGCTGCGTTATTCCTCGATGAACTTGCAGACCTTTGCTAATACCTCTCGTGCCGTCGATGGGCATGCGGAGGCGCAGAATCTCGGCATTTATCTGCGTCGTAGAGCGCCCGTCTCAGACTGGACGCTTTTGCAAAGCCCCGTACGATATGTGCTCGAAGGTGCACATACAGAATATCTCGGCGATCAGCGTGGCAGGCTAGGATTCGATAGCCTGAGCTCGGTGGGTTTAGGGCTGGAACTTGATAGCAGCAAATACCCAGTATTCATAACGAGAACTCGCCTGGTGGCGCGGTATATGTTCGGAAATAATACCAGCGGCTACGGAGTGGGTTTAGCGATGAGTTTTTAGACGGCAAATAAATCGTTTTGCTGCATTAAATGAAGGTTAAAAGCCAGCCCAGGAAGCCCCGGGCAGGCTTTGTGATGACAACCAGCAAAACTACAGGTTAGTTTTCTCTATGTGCCAGATTTTTTCTGCGTAGTCCCGGATAGTCCTGTCAGAAGAAAAATAGCCCATATTGGCAATATTAAGCAGCGCCATGGTATTCCACGCCTGCTGGTTGCTATATAGCGCATCCACCCTGCCCTGACATTCTACATAGCTACGATAATCCGCCAGCAGCTGATAGTGGTCACCAAAATTGATCAGCGAATCCACCAGATCACGATACCTTCCCGGTTCGTCCGGGTTGAAGGCACCCGTGCCAATCTGCGTCAGCACCTGATGCAGCTCTTCATCCTGTTCATAATATTCACGCGGATTGTAGCCGTTTCGCCGTAACGTCTCGACCTGCTGCGCGGTATTGCCAAAGATAAAGATATTCTCCTCTCCGACATGTTCCCGCATCTCCACGTTGGCCCCATCCAGGGTGCCGATGGTCAAGGCTCCGTTAAGAGCAAACTTCATATTACTCGTACCTGAAGCTTCGGTGCCCGCCAGAGAGATCTGCTCGGAAAGATCCGCCGCCGGAATAATCAGCTGGGCAAGACTGACGCTGTAGTTGGGAATAAACACTATCTTCAGTTTGTCGCCGGTCTGAGGATCGTTGTTGATGACCTTAGCGACGTCATTAATCAGGTGGATGATATGTTTTGCCGCATAGTAAGCCGACGCGGCTTTGCCGGCGAAAATCACCACGCGCGGCGTCCATTCAGCCTGCGGCTCAGCTTTTATCCGGTTATAGCGGCCAATCACCTGCATCACATTCATTAACTGCCGCTTGTATTCATGGATACGTTTAATCTGCACGTCAAACAGCGCGTGCGGATTCACCACCACGTTCAGTTCCCGGGCGATATAGTCGGCCAGGCGCTGCTTATTCGCCAGTTTGGCTTTCGACACTTCCTGAAGCACTAAGGGATGGTCACTGTACTCTTTCATATCGCTCAGCTGGCTCAAATCAGTACGCCAGGTTTTGCCAATATAATGATCTAACACACCGGAAAGAGGCCGGTTAGCGAGGGCCAGCCAGCGTCGCGGGGTGACGCCGTTAGTGACATTGATGAAACGCCGGGGGAAGATTTTCGCGAAATCTGCAAACAACGACTCCACCATCAGCTGTGAGTGCAGTTCGGAAACGCCGTTGACCTTATGGCTGGCGACTACGGCAAGCCAGGCCATGCGCACCTGACGGCCATTGGATTCATCGATAATGGAGGTGCGGCTCAGCAACCCCAAATCGTCGGGATACTGCTCCTGCAGCGTTTTAAGGAAGTAGTCATTTATCTCGAAGATAATCTGCAAATGGCGCGGCAGAATTTTCCCCAGCATAACGACCGGCCAGGTTTCCAGCGCCTCACTCATCAACGTGTGATTGGTGTAGGAGAAGACCTGGCAGGCTATCTCAAAGGCGCTCTCCCAGCTGAACTTGTGCACATCAATCAGCAGGCGCATAAACTCCGGAATCGACAGCACCGGATGCGTGTCGTTCAGGTGAATAGCGACTTTCTCCGCCAGGTTGTCGTAGGTTTGATAGACCTGATAGTGACGAGCCAGAATATCCTGTACCGTCGCAGAAACGAGGAAATACTCCTGGCGCAGACGCAGTTCACGACCGCAATAAGTTGAGTCGTCCGGGTACAGCACTCGGGAGACGTTTTCCGAATGGTTCTTGTCTTCAACGGCGGCGAAGTAATCCCCCTGGTTAAATTTGCCCAGGTTGATTTCACTGCTGGCCTGAGCACTCCACAGACGCAGCGTATTCATCGCATCCGTATCGTAGCCGGGGATGATCTGATCGAAAGCCACAGCGATTATCTCTTCGGTTTCCAGCCAGCGGGTCTTCTTACCTTCCAGCTGAATGCGCCCGCCAAACTGAACCGCATAGCGAGTTTTATGCCGTTCAAACTCCCACGGGTTACCGTACTCCAGCCAGTAGTCAGGGGATTCCATCTGCTTACCGTCAACAATGTTCTGTTTAAACATCCCATAGTCATAGCGGATACCATAGCCGCGTCCGGGCAGGCCCTGTGTTGCCAGCGAGTCAAGAAAACAGGCCGCCAGGCGGCCAAGGCCACCGTTACCAAGACCCGGATCGTTCTCCTCCCCGATAAGCTCCTCCAGCTCCATGCCCATCTCTGCCAGCGCCGCTTTAACATCGTCATAAATGCCCAGCGACAGCAAAGCATTGGACAGGGTGCGGCCAATCAAAAACTCCATCGACAGGTAATAGACCTGCCGGCCTTCCTGAGAGATCCTCGCCCGATGCGCTTTCAACCAGCGTTCCACCAGCCGGTCGCGGACGGCGAACAGCGTGGCGTTGAGCCACTCATGTTTATTAGCCAGCGCCGGATCTTTACCAAGCGTAAACATTAGCTTATAGGCAATGGCATGTTTCAGTGCCTCTTCGCTCAGCTCAGGGGAGCGATAACTTACACGTGGTTCCATTTTTCTTTCTTCCAGATTATTGTTCAAGATTATCCAGCATCTCTTTTGTGACCAGCACAATACCCTCTTCCGAGCGATAAAAGCGTCTGGCGTCCTCTACGGCATTTTCACCAATGACCGTACCTTCCGGGATGGTGCATCCTCGATCGATAACACAGCGTCTTATGCGACACGAACGGCCGATCCAGACTCCGGGTAATAAAACTGACGAATCAATATTGCAAAAAGAATTAACCCGCACGTTGGAAAATAAAATGGTCTGCACAACAACCGACCCTGAAATAATACAGCCGCCAGAGACCAGTGAATTCATAGTCAATCCGTGACTGCCCGTTCTGTCCTGCACAAATTTGGCGCTGGGCAGCGATTCCATATAAGTCCGAATAGGCCAGTTTTTGTCGTAAATATCAAGATCCGGCAACACTGAAGCCAAATCAAGATTTGCCTTCCAGTAGGCCTCCAGCGTGCCGACGTCTCGCCAGTACGGCTCTGCTTTATTATCAGACTGGACGCAGGAGCGCGGGAAAGGATGGGCGAAAGCTTTTCCGCAGGCCATAATTTTGGGGATGATATCTTTACCAAAATCGTGGCTTGAACTCTCGTCACGGTCGTCCTCTTCCAGTAACTGATAAAGGTACTCAGCATTAAAAATGTAAATTCCCATGCTGGCTAACGATTTAGTCTCATCAGCCGGCATGGTGGGAGGATTCGCTGGTTTTTCAACAAAATCAATAATTTTATCATTTTCGTCAATGGCCATAACGCCAAAGGCTGCGGCCTCTTCCACCGGCACCGGCAGGCACGCCACGGTGCACTGCGCGCCTTTCTCGACGTGATCGAGCAGCATGCGGGAATAGTCCTGCTTATAGATGTGATCCCCGGCCAGAATAACGACAAACTCTGCATCGTATTGCCGGATGATATCCAGATTTTGCGTCACCGCATCCGCCGTTCCGCGATACCAGTTTTCATCATGGCCGCGCTGCTGAGCGGGCAATAAATCAACGAACTCATTCATCTCTTCATTAAAGAATGACCACCCCCGCTGAATATGTTGAACCAGCGAGTGGGATTGATATTGTGTAATGACCCCAATACGGCGAATGCCTGAGTTAATACAATTCGACAGCGCAAAGTCGATAATTCTAAATTTTCCGCCAAAATGTACCGCGGGCTTTGCACGTGACGCTGTCAGATCCTTTAAGCGAGTCCCGCGCCCTCCGGCGAGTATCAGGGCAACCGATTTAAGAGGTAGCTGACGCGACAACATTAACTTGTCATGATTTTCAGGTTTATTCATAATCTGATCCTGCCATAAAATTAAAGCCATAATATAGAGGTTAAATTTATATTGACGCGGGCAATAAACATTCCATTTATCACCTGTGAAAATAATCGTTCATTAATACGTGTTATTAATCTTCAGGCTCCCGTATCAACCAAATAGTTGCCAGTGGTGGTAATGTAAGACAAACAGAATGCTCCCGGTCGTGGCTGGCAATCGGGCTGCTCTCGACCTTACCGCTATTACCCATATTGCTGCCGTGATAGTGCTGCGAATCGGTATTCAATATTTCCCGCCAGCACCCCGGCTGGTTGATACCAAATCGATAACCTTCGCGTGGCTGAGGCGTGAAGTTACTGGCGACAATAATTTCATTGCCGGCTTTATCGCGGCGGACAAAAACAAAAACCGACTGCTGGCGGTCGTCCACGACCAGCCACTCAAAGCCATAAGGGTCAAAATCCAGCTCGTGGAGCGCCCTATGGTGGCGATAGGCATGGTTGAGATCGCGCACCATTCGCTGAACGCCGTGATGCCAGTTATCTTCCCCTTCCAGCAAAGACCAGTCGAGGCTGAAATCGTGGTTCCATTCACACCCCTGAGCGAATTCGTTTCCCATGAACAGGAGCTTTTTGCCCGGAAAGGCAAACATCCAGCCGTAATAGGCGCGCAGGGTGGCAAACTTTTGCCACGTGTCACCGGGCATCCGGTTAAGAATCGATTTTTTCCCGTGGACGACTTCATCGTGTGACAGCGGCAACACGAAGTTCTCGTTGTAGTGGTAAAGCATACCGAAGGTCATCTTGTCATGATGCTCCCCGCGGTGCTCCGGACTTAGCGCCATGTAATCGAGCGTGTCGTGCATCCAGCCGAGGTTCCATTTGAACCAGAAACCGAGGCCGCCCGTCTGTGCGGGACGGGATACCCCGCCGAAATCGGACGACTCTTCTGCCATGGTGACAGCGCCGGGCGTCTGTTCACCCAGCACACGGTTAGTATTACGGAGAAATTCAATCGCTTCGAGATTCTCCCGCCCGCCGTGCTGATTGGCGATCCACTCCCCCTCTTTACGACTGTAATCCCGAAAAATCATCGAGGTCACCGCATCAACCCGCAGGGCGTCGATGCCGAAGCGCTCAATCCAGTACAGCGCGTTGCCCACCAGGAAATTGCTCACTTCACGGCGACCATAATTGTAAATAAGGGTACTCCAGTCCTGATGAAACCCTTCGCGTGGGTCGCTATGTTCATACAGCGAGGTGCCATCAAAGGATGCCAGAGCGAAATCATCCGTCGGGAAATGGCCCGGCACCCAGTCCAGAATGACGTTCAGGCCAGCGGCGTGTACGGCATCCAGAAAATAACGGAAATCTTCCCTGGTACCATAGCGACGCGTTGGCGCATAAAGCCCGGTTGGCTGGTAGCCCCAGCTGCCGTCAAACGGATATTCACCGATCGGCATCAGTTCCAGATGGGTAAATCCCATCTCTTTGGCGTAGGGCACCAGCTGATTAGCCAGATCGCGATAGCTTAGCCAGTCGTTATTTTCAGGATTGCGGCGCCATGAGCCGAGATGCACTTCATAAATTGAAATCGGCGCATCGAACTGGTTGGCCTGTTTGCGCGCCAGAGGCTGTTCAACTTTGTCCGGCAAACCGCAGATAAGCGAAGCGCTTTCCGGCCGCATTTGTGCTTCAAATGCGTAAGGATCGGCCTTCACGCGCAGATTGTCGTGGGCGTCAATCAGCTCAAATTTGTACAGCTGGCCGTACAGCGTGCCGGGAATAAACAGCTCCCAGATACCAGATTCCTGACGCAGACGCATGGGGTGACGGCGGCCATCCCAACAGTTGAACTGGCCGACGACGCTGACGCGCCGGGCATTGGGTGCCCAGACGGAAAAACGAGTCCCGACGACGCCGTCCAAAGTGTCCTGGTGGGCACCCAGTTTTTCATAAGGACGCAGATGGGTTCCTTCCGACAACAGCCACGAGTCCAGCTCCTGCAATAGCGGAGCAAACCGATAGGGATCGTCAAGCAGCTGCTGCTGTTCATGCCAGCTGACGAGGAGTTGGTAGCGAAAAGGTTTTTTACGACGAGGTAGCAAGCCGCTGAAGAATCCACGCGAATCAGAACATGCGAGTCTGGTCACCTTGCGCGTCGTTTTCGCATCAATGACCCAGACCTCGGTCGCGTCAGGAAACAGAGCGCGCACCTCCAGTCCGGCACCAGTGCTGTGCATCCCCAAAACGGAGAAAGGATCAAAAAGCTGCCCGGTGAACAGCGCTGAAATCACATTTGCATCAATAGAGTCAGACATGTCGCCCCCTGCTGTCGTCTATCAGAAAGAACTACTGCACCTCTTTCTGTCCTTTGACTTTGTAATACTCAGGCACGTTGCTATTCATTCTTACCCTTGTGCCTCAAGACATGTCGGTCGTTCACAAATCAAATAGCCTGTCGTGCTCAGTCAATGCCTTTATTCCTCCGTTAACTTTTTTGTTACATACATTCCAGAATAATTACTCCTGAAAATCATTCTGTGAGTGATCCCTCGTTTTTTAAGATCGTGGGAGAATAGAGTTCCTCACTTTAAATTTTAAATTCATCTTTTTAACAAATTTACGTGACACGTTCGTTATCCCTGTGGTTATATTTTTGCACGCTTATTTTTATTTTTTTAAATTACAAATGGTGATAAGTGAAAGTAGCTATTCAGAGCATTCTTACAGAAAGAAAATAACGAGAACACTAGTCTAAAAGTGATAGTAGTTAATTGCACAAGGAATTAATATGAGTGATACAGAAAAGAAAACCAAAAAAGAATATGTCGGTGATGTGGTTTCACAGCTGAAAGAGATTCGCCACTACGCCGAAACCAATACTGAACGTCTGTCCGCTCACTGGCTGGCATTTGATACAGGCGAATATGCGGATAAAGCGTTCGCGGGTAAGGTCAGTGAACTTCTGAACATGCAGGGCAAGCTGCATGATGAACTTGAGCTACTGTTGCAGGACATGGAAATATTTATCAATCAGGAAGATTAATCAATACCGCTTCTGTTAATGCCTTTTATTGATATTAAAATGCCACAAAATAATAACGTTGCCCCCCTCACGGTTATCTTAACCGTGGCAACGTTATGCTATACATGATTTTTGCTCTACACTGGAATGCTTCAATGATAAAGGAATAGATGGCATGTCAAAGTGGCAGTGGTTGCTCAGTCAATTAACACGCAAATTATGGTTCCGCGCCTGTCTGTTCGCCGTACTGGCCGTCCTTTCCGCACTGATTTCTATTGTCTTAAAACCTTATATTCCACCTCACATAGGTGGGATCGTAGGTGCCGATGCGGTCGATAATATCCTCAACATCCTTGCTTCAAGTATGCTGGCCGTAACCACCTTCTCATTAAGTATCATGGTGTCGGCATACGGTGCGGCGACGACAAGCGTGACGCCACGCGCAACACGTCTGGTCATTGAAGACCGTACGACACAAAACGTGCTCGCCACCTTTATCGGCTCGTTTCTCTTTAGCCTGGTTGGCATCATCGCCAGAAGTATGGGGGCCTATGGCGAACAGGGCCGCGTCGTTTTATTTATCGTCACGCTGATTGTCATTGGGTTAATTATTATCACCCTGCTTGCCTGGATCCAGCATCTGTCACTGCTGGGCCGGGTCGGAGAAACCACCTCCCGGGTCGAATTGGTCACGCGCCTCTCATTAGAAACTCGTGTCGAGGTGCCTTATATGGGGGCAAATCCCTGGCCTGCAGAAGCTCAGCCGCCGATAAATGCGATAGCCGTTTACCCGGATGAGATCGGTTATGTACAGAATATTGACCTGCACAGCCTTAACGCCTACGCCGAAAGCATCAACGGTGAACTTTATTTACACTGCCAGGCGGGGGCGTTCGTCCACACAGCACAGCCAATAATTTGGTTAACGTCGTCAGAGGGTGAAATTGATAGCGCTGAAGTTCTGAGCAACATCATTATTAGCGCAGAGCGTTCATTCGACCAGGACCCTCGCTTTGGCTTTTCCGTATTAGCCGAGATTGCATCCCGTGCTTTGTCGCCGGCCGTCAATGACCCCGGAACCGCTATAGATGTCATTGGGCGCGCAGTAAGGTTACTGGCACTGTGGGAAGAAAAAACCGAAGAGCCGGAGAGACGCTATCCCCGGTGCTATGTCAGGCCGATAAAAACTGCAGATTTATTCGATGACATTTTCAACCCTATCGCCCGGGATGGTGCCGCTCTCGTTGAAGTGCAGCTGCGCCTGTTAAAGGCCCTGCAGGCCCTGAATAAGATCAACAGAGCAGCCTTTGCGGCAGATACCAGACGCTATATTTCCCTCATCGCACAGCTGTCTGAAACGGCTATGGTTTCGCCGCAGGATAAGGCCAAAATAAGCAGCTGGGTCAAACAGTATGTGCTGCACGATGAGTAAGTTAATCCAGTTTTAAAGCGTCTGCTTTATGTGACTCTTCTCCCCTTGATGCAGGCCTGCTTATAACAATAAGCAGGCTTTTTGCTTTCCGCATACTTCCCTTCCCCCACGATGACCTCGCACCAACCAAAAGAACCCAAACAGAACATTTGTTACACCCCCTTCTGGCCTGATTAAATGTGATACAGCTCAAAACATCGCCACCAAACCGTCTGTAAGGCGCAAAAAGGCTTTTATGTCGTCTTCATTCTTGTTAAACAATGTATCAAATGCTCGTTAATGGAACTTATGCTCATCACTGCCAGCGTCCACCACATTCGCCGGCGCAGCGCTTAAACCGGCGTTGAAGAAATGAGCAATAATCAGAGGTGAACTTAATGAAGATCGCAATTGGTGCCGATGACGCGGCCACTGAACTAAAAGAGCTGGTGAAAAAACACCTGGAAGAACGGGGGCTTGAAGTGGGCGACTTTAGTCATGATATGGCTGAACCCCGCCTTATCTATCCAGACATTGCGTTTAATCTGGCAACCGCTATTCGCGAGGGAAAGTTTGCTCGCGGCATATTGCTGTGCGGCACCGGCATTGGGATGGCAATTGTCGCTAATAAAGTCGCAGGCATTCGCGCAGCGCAATGCCACGATAGCTACTCCGCCGAGCGCGCCCGGAAAAGCAACAATGCGCAAATTATGACGCTTGGTGCTCGGGTGATCGGCCACCAGCTTGCCCTGACGATAATTGATACCTGGCTTGCAGCCGAATATGAAATTGGCCGCTCTACCCGCAACGTAGAGCGAATCGATTACTACGACGCAATGACGCATTCAGCCTCTCAGGACGACAAATAAAGGGGGCATTCATGCAAACCCCGGCACACCTGCCCGGCGAATGTCACGTCGCGCATCTGTTAATAAAGTGAGGAATGGTTATGACAGTACCCGTAATTGCGCTGGTTCTTGGCGATCCTGCAGGCGTAGGCCCGGAGTTGGTGGCTAAAGTCCTGTCGCAGCAAGCGTTCCGCGCACAGGCAAACATTATTATCGTGGCCGATCGTAAGGAAGTTCAAACAGGGATGGATATCGCCGAACGGACTTTCCCCTACCGGGAGATAAGCCACACGACAGAAGTCGATTTTACGGATGACGAAATCCTGCTTTTGCACCACAGCGGTAGCCATCCTTCCGCCATCGAACACGGTAAAGCGACGCCGCAAAGTGGCGTCTATATTCTTGAGACTTTGCGAAAAGCGCTGGATCTGACGCAGCAGGGCATCGCCGATGCCCTCTGTTTTGCGCCGTTAAATAAAGAAGCCATGCACCTGGGCGGCCTTGAATTCAGCGACGAACTGCACTGGTTTAAGCATCAATTAAACTGGGACAAATTCTGCTGTGAAGTCAACGTAGTCGATGACGTCTGGGCCGGGCGGGCCACCTCCCACATTCCGTTTCGTGATATCGTCGACAATCTGACCACCGATGGCATCCTGGCGACGGTGGAACTGATGCACCAGACTTTGTTGCAGGCAGGATACGAAGAGCCACGCATTGCCGTACAGGCGCTAAATCCGCACGGGGGCGAAAATGGTCTCTTTGGGGATGAAGAACAGACGATTATCAAACCGGCCATTGAACTGGCCAGAGCCAAAGGGCTTGCGGTGTTTGGTCCCTACCCTGGTGACACGACCTGGAAAGCAATGCAGGCGGAGAAGCTCAATGCCGTGGTGGCGATGTACCACGACCAGTTCTCTACGGCGCTAAAAATGCTGAGCTTCGATCGCGGCGTCACCATTCAGGCAGGATTACCGGTGCCGATTGCTACCGCGAATCACGGCACAGCCTATAACCTGTATGGCAAGAACGCAGCCTCCCCGACTGCCTTCGAACAGGCGTTTCTGCTGACGGTACGGATGGCAAAAGGTCATCACCGTCAGTCCACCAGCCAGTAGCATGCCGGCCTGTGCGCAGCCGTGAAACCGGCTGCGCTTCAGCAAGCCGCTGCCGCTCAGGAGTCACCCTATGCATTCACTTATTGTTGGCGTTAATACCGCCATGTTCGATGGTATCGATGCTGATATTGCTTTTCGCACTATCAAGGAAGCGGGTTTTCACTATGTTGAGCTGGCCTACAACCAGGGCTACGTAGGCAATATCACTCGGGAAATGTTCAGCGATAGTCATGCCGCACGCATCACCTCACTGCTTGAAAAATATCAGCTGAACAGCCACACGCTGGGCTCAACCATGGATCTCGGCGCGCCGGATGCCGTTGAACAGTTCCGCTGGCGTATAGAATTTGCCAGCAACATTGGCGCGACCTATCTGGCCGTCTGTATCGGCCGCCGGGCGGATCGCGACAGGATTGTCAGCAACCTGCGTGAACTGGCCCCGGTCGCTCAGGCGCACGGCTGTGTGATATGTATCGAGAATGGCGGCGATCCAAACTACAACCTCTTCAGCGTGGCTGATGACGGTTTTGCTCTACTGGAGGCTATCGACCATCCCGCAGTGGCATTTAATATCGACGCGGGGAATATTGTCTCGCTCTGCCCGGAGGTCGATGCCATTGCAGAAACCATTAAAATGATCCCAGCAGCCAGGCACTGCCATATTAAAGATGTGCTGCGCAAAGAAGAGGGGTATTTTTTCCCGGCGATTGGCGCGGGTGAACTCGATTATCCTCCGCTGTTAAGGGAGCTGGCGCTGAATAATGTGCCGTGCAGCCTTGAAATCCCACTGCGGATGCACCGCCAGCGCGATACCTATCCTCTTCGTCAGGCGCAGCCGGTCGACCCGGCGCAGAGTCTGCAAGTGCTGATTGAGTCACGCGAGACTATTGAAGGCTGGCTGGGTAGAAAGTTAATCTGCTGATGGCGCGCGAGCGATGGGCCGGAGCCGACTTCGGCCCCGGAACACTCATTGCGTCATGCTGAGGATGGTGCGGATATTTCTGGCGCTGGTGGCAATAATATCAATCACGCCGGTACGAAGCGCGCCCATGATGGCCACGGCTTTAGTACTCTCCGAGGCTATCGCGATAACGCAGGGAATGTTACGTAACTCTTCAACGCTCAGGCCAATCACCCGGCTATCCATCATGGTGTTCACATGCTCCCCTTTGGCATTGAAGAAATCATATCCGGCGATATCGCCAATGACCCCCTGATTCATACTCGCGGCATTGATCTCCTGCGGCGTAAACCAGCCAAGCTGAACCATATAGCTGTCTTCATTCATATCGCCGATGCCTACCAGCGCGATATCGGCCTTGCGCGCCCGATCCAGCGTCTGCTTCACGGTGCCCGTTTTCAGCAGCGCTTCTTTTAACTCACTGTCCTCGACGTAGGCCGGGGCGTAGAGCGATTCGCTGGTGCCACCAAATTTTTTTGCCAGCAGCCGGCTGATATGGTCGGCATTAATGACGTCTCCAGGGCGATGCGTGCCACCAATGCCGCAAATAAAGCGGCAGTCGCGCTGCTGGATAGTCCCGCTGGCCTCGGCCACTGCGGCAACGTTTCTCCCCTGCCCAACGGCGACAACCGTATTATCTCGCAGGCTATTGGCGAGATAGCCGGAAACCAGCGTAGCAACCTGGCTGCGCTGTTCGTCTTCGTCAGGGTGATCCAGCGCAATCAGCGCGCGGGAGACAGGAAAACGTTCCAGCATTTGCTGTTCGAGGCGGGTACTGAAAACGGGATGATAACGAACGTTGATCTCAACGATACCGGCTTCTTTTGCTCGCTTCAGCAGGCGGCCAACCTTGATACGCGAAAAACCAAATTTATTGGCTATCTCTTCCTGCGTAACTTCTTCGCAATAATAGGCTACTGCAATTTCTGTCAGTAATTCATAATCTTGCGCAGTACTGGCTCTTTCCATAAAACATTCACCTCATGCGATGTGTATGATTTGCGAACAAAAAATTATTCACCAGTATATCATCCAGAGGATGAGCCGACTCAGGTGAATTTATCCGGGATTGCTCTCGGGGCCATATAACAGCTCAATGGCCTCTTCGAGTACGGCCTGGAAACCGCTCGTGCAGTGCACAAAGCGGCCAAGAAACAGGCCATCTACGTCAGGCCACAGCTGGCTCAGCAACCCTGGCCCCGCGCTGCCACCATAAATCACCCGTGTCGGCATGAGATAGTTCTGGTGCAGATGAGCGCGTAAATTGCGGCAAACGGTGCGGATATAATGCGTATCGGCGCAGGCGTCAGCCCCAATTGCCCACTGGGGTTCCCAGGCAAAAATGAGCGGTGAGCGGTGGCCTTCAGGCAGCCGATCCAGCAGCTCGCAGGCCTGGCGGATCGCTTCCGCCGTTGCAACCTTACCGCTTAGCGGCTGGCTTTCACCGATACAAATAACAGGTATGAGCCGGTGCTCAATGGCCCGAAGCACCTTCTGCTCTATAACATCCACGCTCTCATGGAAATGGTTTCGCCGCTCGGCGTGACCAATCTCGGCGTAGCGGCACCCCATTTCGCTAACCATGGCCGCGCTGCTTTCGCCGGTCCATGCTCCAGGGGGATGGGCTGAAATATTTTGTGCCCCAACCCCCATTGCCGTCCCGCTGAAAGCCTGCACCGCACGGGCTAACGCCGGCATCGCAGGGAAAGTAAAAAGCGAAAGACCTGCGCTGTACCGTTGGTAATAAGGTTGGCTCAGCACCCCGGCAATGTGTTCGCACCAGATCTGTGTCTGCCATGAACCGAGATACGTTTTGTGGCTAACGCCCAGTGTCAGTCGACTCACCCGCCGCCTCCTCTATTGCCGGGAGATCCAGTTTTCATGAACGCTGCGAACGATCATCGCCAGGGAAACCGCGCCAGGATCGGGCGTACCAAGGCTGCGCTCCGCAAGCGGTCTTGCGCGGCCAACTTTCGGCACCAGTTCCGCAGTCTGGTCGGCGTGTTGTTGCGCGACCAGGGAAGCAATCCCCCATGCTTCTACAAAGGATTTTCCTCGGCTCACTTCACCGTTCAGTGATTCACTGAAGGGCAGCAGAACATCGACCAGGGTTTTATCCCCAGGCTTAGCTTTACCGAAATGCATCACGGCTTCGGTGGCGCTTGCCACCGCCTGGGCCATGCGGTGGCTGTCAGGCCGCTCCGTGTTGCCAAGCGCCGTACCAATGGTATTGAGGATCACCCCCCAGATGGCGCCAGAGGTTCCGCCGGCCTTATCCGCCCAGGCGTCAGCGGCAAACTGCAATACCGTCCCGGCCCCGGCGCCACGGCTCCAGGCGTTACAGGCGGATTCATAGGCGGCACTGGCCCCGCGAGCCATACCGATACCGTGATCGCCGTCTCCTGCGATGGCATCGAGCGCGCCCAGCTTTTCCTCATTAAGGAGGATGACCTGCACTAACGCCTCCAGGCTGGCCATCGCCTGGCCGGCAACGTGGCATGAAACTTCGCTGCCGCGAGGGATCTGAACCTGCGCTTTCTCCTGCAATACTTCAGCCGCTAAAGGCAGGCTGGCCTCCGAGGTGCCAACGCGAAACGCGGGTGCCCACGCGGGGGCTTTCCACAGGCCTTCCAGCTCCTCATCGAACCAGACGAGGGTCACTGACAGCCCGGCCATATCCAGGCTGGTCACAAACTCGCCGACTATCACGTCATGGATTGCCAGCTGCTGCTGGTCAAGGAGGGGCTGGAGGCTATGCCAGAAGACAAACAGCTCTTCATATTTTACCGATCCGAGGCCGTTGACGATAACGCCCACCCCTGCATCATCCTGCGTGGGACGACTCTCAAGGATCGCACCCAGCATCATTTTTGCCATATCTTCCGCAGAAGGGACGGGGAATTCGGTAATTCCTGGCTCCCCGTGGATCCCCATACCAAAGCCTAACTGCCCGCCGGGCAAAGAGAACAGCGGCTGTTCAGCACCGGGCATAGTGCATCCCGCGAACGAGACGCCAACGGTACGGGTCCGGCTGTTTGCCTCTTCAGCCAGAGCCAGAACCTGGGTCAGAGAGTCCCCCCGCTCCGCCGCCGCGGCGGCGATCTTAATGACCGCCAGGCCGCCTGCCACACCACGACGCTTGTGGCTCTCTTCCGGGCCTGCGCTGGCAACATCGTCCGTAATCGCGAGGGTTTCGCAGGGGATACCTTCCGCACGCAGACGCTCGCGGGCCAGGCCAAAATGCAGCACGTCTCCGGCATAGTTACCGAAGACCAGCAGCACGCCAGCACCATTGTTTGCCGCTCTGGCCACCGAACAAATTTGTTGGGCCGAAGGCGAGGCAAACATGTTTCCCATCGCGGCACCGTGTGCCAGCCCCTGCCCGACAAGGCCGGCAAAAGCGGGGTAATGTCCGGAGCCCCCGCCGATAACTATCGCTACGGTATTAGGTTTGCTGTGTGTATTACGAACGACGCCGCCGGTCACCTGGCGCACCAGCGTGGCGTTAGCGGCCACAAAACCGGAAACCATCTCTTTGGCAAAATCTGCAGGTCGGTTAAAAAGCCATGTCATTTTATGCTCTCCTGATCGCATATTCATTCTGCCTGTCCCAGAGCTGCGAAAGACTCTGCGGCGGGGAGTGTGCAGAGCCGACCTTAACAGCTCCCCCTCATCCCTCAATGAACAAATATCATTAGTGTGAACAATTGCACAGTTTATAAAACGTACAGCCAAAAAATGCTGCCCTCCAACAAAAGTGGCTGTATAAGCAGAATACGTCATCACATCCCTGGTTGTTTACGCGCTCAGAAAGATGTTTTTGTCATACAAACACCTGTTCTAATGAACGATACCATCTCAAATGTATAAGTACTGATGACGAAGCAGTGAACAACACCAGCAACCGGGCCGTATAAACCATCTTTGATGAAAGTGAGGGGAAACTGATGAGTATTCTGAACAAACTAAAAACGATGACGACGGTCGTTGCCGACAGCGGGGACATCGCCGCCATTGAGCAGTATTCACCAGAAGACGTGACAACCAACCCCTCCCTGTTGTTGAAAGCGCTCAATCAACCTCTGTATGCCCCGCTGATCAAAGAGGCTATACGCTATGCACAGCAGCAGGGAGGTTCGGCACAAACGCAAATTATCAATGCCTGCGATAAGCTCGCCGTCAACGTGGGGGCTGAGCTGGTCAGGCGGGTTCCGGGAAAAATCTCTACCGAAGTCGACGCGCGGCTTTCCTGGGATAAAGGGTTGTGCGTGGCCAAAGCGAGAAAACTGATTCGGCTGTATGAGCTTCAGGGCATCGACCGTTCAAGGGTGTTGATCAAGCTGGCCTCGACCTGGCAGGGGATTAAAGCGGCTGAAGAGCTCAGGGCAGAAGGCATCGCTTGCAATATGACACTGCTGTTCTCATTTGCCCAGGCCCGAGCCTGTGCCGAAGCGGGAGTCTGGCTCATCTCACCTTTCGTAGGCCGCATTCTGGACTGGCACCAGCAGCACCAGCCCGAAGGCATCCAGCCGGACGCTGACGACCCAGGAGTGCAATCGGTCAAAGAGATTTATGACTGGTACAAGCACCATCGCTACAGCACCATTGTCATGGGGGCAAGTTTCCGGAATACATCGCAGATTATCGCGCTGGCGGGCTGCGACCGGCTGACAATATCGCCTCACTTACTTGAAGCGTTAGACCAGATGCATGGCGAAGTCCCACAGCGTCTGAAACCACCGGTCGAAGGTGCCATCCCCCCTTCTCCGCTCACCGAATCAGAATTTTACTGGCAACATCATCAAAACCCGATGGCAGTGGACAAGCTGGCTGAGGGCATTCGCCTGTTTGCCCTCGATCAGGAAAAACTGGAAGCACTGTTAAAACATCAAATGCAGCCTGTGCAGGCACAGATATATTGAGCCTGGCGCCCTTCACTTTGAATACAGGAAATAAGATGAGGTTACATTATATTATTCCGGTGCTATTTAGCGTGCTGGCGCTGGTGTGGATTTATACTGCCATTGAACTTTATGGTTTATGGGATGAAGGCCCGGCCGGTGGCTTTATGCCGACCATTGCGGCTTCTGTATTACTGATATTCAGCATCATGTCATTATGTAAAACAGAACATTCTATTATCAGTCACCACATCGCTGAATTAACACCCGTGGCCATTGTTATTGCCATGCTTGGCATTACGCAGCTAACCGGCATGATCCCGGCAATAATGATTGTCCTGCTCGGCTGGGTGAAATATATCGCCGATTATAGCTGGCGTAAATCGATATCCATCTCGGCGGGCGTCACGCTAACGATCTGGCTGATTTTTTCGCAATGGCTGAACGTTCCCTTTCCAACGGGTTTAGTATAACCGGAGGTAATATGGCAGATATACTTTCATCCTTAGGCTTAGGGTTTTTAGTCGCCTTACAGCCCTTCAACCTGTTAATGGCCTTTCTTGGTGCCGGCATGGGTCTGGTCGTGGGGGCCATGCCGGGCATCGGTTCATTAGCCGGCGTGGCTTTGTTATTACCCTTAACGTTTAAGCTCGACCCAAACGCCGGCATTATCATGCTGGCTGCGCTCTATTACGCGAATATGTACGGCGGCTCCTTCAGCGCGATTTTACTCAATATTCCCGGCGACGCGCCTGCCGTCATGACCGCGATTGACGGCCATAAGCTGACGAAAAAGGGCAAAGCGGGTAAAGCGCTGCTGACCGCAATTACCGCTTCCTTTATTGGCGGCACCATCGGCATCTGCATCCTGACCTTCCTTGGGCTGGGACTCGCCTCTGTCGGCCTGCATTTTGGCCCGGCGGAAATGACGATGATCATTCTGCTGGCGCTGACCTCGATAGGCTGGATCCTCGGCGATAACCCGGTTAAGGGGCTGGTGACAACGGGGTTGGGATTATTACTGGCCACCATCGGTGTCGATCTCTCAACGGGCGCTCCCCGGTATGCGCTGGGTATCCCGGAAATAATGAGTGGCGTTAACTTTATCCCGTTAGTAATTGGCATTTTCGGCTTCTCGCAGGTCCTGCTGCTGATGCGTGAACTGAGGATCAAACCTTCAGACACCCCCGCACCTAAAGCGGAAAAAATCACCATCAAAGAGAGTTTGCTCAGCAAACAAGAGCTGGGCGAAGTGATCCCAACAGCGGCGAAATCAGGCCTGTTCGGGACGTTTATTGGCGTGCTGCCCGGCGCGGGCGCTACCATGGCCAGCTTTATCGCTTACCTTATTGAAAAGAAAACCAATCGCCGCCGCGGGGCCGAAATGGGCCAGGGCACGCTCGTCGGCGTTGCTGCGCCTGAGGCGGGTAACAACGCTGCGGCCGTTGGCGCGTTCGCTCCGCTGCTGTCACTGGGCATTCCAGGTTCGGGCACCACCGCCGTCTTAATGGGTGGCCTGATGATGTGGGGGCTGCGCCCCGGGCCGCTGCTGTTTACCGAAAGCCCGGAATTCACCTGGGGCCTCATCGCCTCAATGTATGTCGGTAACGTGATGTGCGTCATCGTCGCTATCTTAATTATTCCATTTATTATCCGCATCCTGTATGTCCCGAAGAAAATTATTATTCCGGTCATCTCGATGATTTGTATCGTGGGGGCTTATAGCGTTGGTAACAATATGTTTGATGTTGCTCTGATGCTGGCTGCCGGTATTCTCGGCTACTACCTGACGCTCTACTCTTACCCTATTGCACCTCTGCTATTAGCTTTTGTACTGGCACCCATTCTTGAAAAATCCATGAACGCGGCGTTCGAAATATCCGGCGGCGACCCCAGCATCTTTATTTATAGTCCTATTGCCGCCTCTTTCCTGGCCGTTACCGTACTGATTTGTTTAGTTCCACTCTTTAAGAAACTTTTCGCCCTACGTAAAAATACCTCTCAGGAGTGACATAATGAAAATGAAACGCTTAACTACCCTGCAAACTCTATTGCCTTCAACATTGGTTATCTTAATGGCACTGCCGGCAGCAGCCCAGGCCTGGCAACCCGATGGCGATATCGATCTTATTGTGCCCTCTTCCCCTGGCGGAGGCAGTGATTTAAACGCCCGAACGATTGCCGATATTGCCCGTAAAGAAAAGCTCGTCCCCGATGGCATCAAAGTCATTAACAAGCCAGGCGGTTCCGGCGCGGTTTCTTTCTCTTACGTGAACAGTAAAAAAGGTAACGATGAAACGCTGATGATCCTGCACAGCGGCCAGGATTTAGGCTCCTACGTCCTGAACTGGGCGGTGAAAGGCAAAGATCTGACCTATCTTGGCACGGTCGCCTACGACGATTTAATGATCTGCGCCGTTGCCGGTTCCGAATACACCGACATTAAAAAGGTGATTGAGGCCAGTAAAACCAAACGCATCACCTACGGCGGCGCGCAAAAGGGCAATGGCGACCACCTCTCGTATTTGATGCTGAACAACAGTACCGGGTCGAAGTTTAAATACGTCATGTTCAACAGCGCCGGTGAAGTCACCTCAGCCATGCTCGGGGGGCATGTGAATATCGGTATTTTCAACCCCAGCGAATGTATTGCGCAGGCAAGAGCCGGGAAGTTTGTTCCGCTGGCGACCTTCTCAAGCCAGCGTTTAACCGGCGAGTTCTCTGAGGTGCCAACCTTCCAGGAGCTGGGATACCCGAATCTGGTCATTCGTGAAGCCCGCGCCATCGCCGGGCCACCGAAAATGTCGGCCAATGCGGTGAAGTTCTATGAAAAAATGCTTAAAGATGTCACCAGCACCCCGCAATGGCAAAATGAGTACATTGCGAAAAACTTCCTTACGCCGGTTTTCCTTGGTGCCAAAGAGACGCGTGACTACTTCGTAAAAGCCTCCCCGGAAGCGGCGGAACAGATCAAAAAAGATGAGCTGAGCAAGAAAAAATAGGCTTCTTCTCTGCCAGGAGATCTGCAATAAAAAGCCTGCTTAAGTCTCCTTAAGCAGGCTTCAGACTGATGACAAACCTGAACCGAATGGAATTCGAAAAGATCTCACCGAATAAATAACAAGGAAAATCAATTCATTGATTTTCGCCTGCTTCTCACAAAGAAGGAAAAACCACGCTTTTTCCTTCTTTGTTAGCAATCTAAAGCCTGCTTAAGTCTCTTTAAGCAGGCTTTATTGTCTCATTCTCATTTACTTTCTCGTCTGAGAAACGGCGTCCATAACTTTTCCTGAGAACACAACCGCAGCGCCGGCGTTCATATACACGGCAACATTCAGCGCCTCGGCTATCTCTTCGTCAGTCGCCCCGGCCTTCACCGCGGCATCCGCATGAATCGCAATACAGCCTTCACAACGGGTCGTCACGGCACAGGCCAGCGCAATCAGCTCACGTACCTTTTTACCGAGCAAATCCGTACGCTCACTACAGCGCTCAATGGTTCTTACGCCAATCATCGTATTCGGCGTCAGCTTACCCAGCGTTGAGACAGAGTTGAATGTCTCCTGGCGAAAATGATTCCAGTCTTTCATCTCTGCTTCCTTATTTGAATTTAGCTGAACCAATAAACTGTTCAAAACGCTCACACCAGATCTGCACGGTGGTGTACTCATCAAGGTTTACCCCGTTGGGTAAGCTCTTTTTAAAATTCCCGAAGTTTTTGAGATCGCCGATATAGAGCGAGTCATCTTTAATATCCAGGAAAGACTGGCGATCGTCCGCCTGCGTTTTGCTCAGGTAAATCTTGTAATCAGGCCCGGGGGCCACACTCCCCTCAAAGGCGATATCGGTATCCGTGACGTAAAGTTTGCCGTCAACCCAATGCACGGCGTTGCTGCCTTTCTGGTTTTTATCGAATAACCCCGTATAGCGCGCCGCGTCCTTAACCTGCTGTATCTCTACGGTACTGGCATCACTTTCGGCGGTCAGCACCGGCAGAATATAGATCCCTACACCAATCCCCACGCCAAACAGCGCAAGGTGCGAGGCCAACAAAATGACTTTGGTGATTTTTTTCATTTCCGTCTCCTTTACAACAATCAGCACATAAATTCTTTAGCGAACACTAAAATATATAATTCATTTGCTACCTGTAATCAAATATTATTTGAGCGATCGCTAAATTAACTGCTATTATGCGCTGACGATTATGTGAATCCAGAATGGTTAACATCATGACTATTAAGAAGAAAGCGGGAAGACCCCGGCTGGTTTCGGAAGATATCCTTGCCGAGGCGCTGTTTCAGATTTTCGCCTGTAAAGGCTATGCAAACACTTCCATTAATGATTTAACGCTGGCAACAGGTATGAAGCCTGCCTCGCTGTATCTTGCTTATGGCAATAAGCCGGGTATGTACGCCGCCGCGATGGAGTACTACCGTAAAACCTGGCTTTCGGGACTGGTTGAGATACTCAGCGATGAGCGGATCCCCTTCGAGCAACGCATGCGGAAATTCCTGCACGCTGCCTTTGAGCTGTTTAGCTGCGACGGCAAGCCCGCGGGCTGCATGATGACGTTCTCAGCGCTTGCCTTCCAGAACGATAAAGAAGGTTTGGCGGGTCAACTCAGCAATGAGCGTCAGGCATTCACTGAATGGATGGAAAAGGAGGCTGAAAAGGCTCAGCAGGCCGGGGAATTACCTGCTGATATTACGCCGCAAGAGTTTGCCTGTTTTGTTGTCACGCTGGAAAAAGGGCTGGCTCTTGGCGCGCTCGACAAACCAGTACCTGAGGTTATCTCAGCAATGATCGATCGGGTTATGACGCGAATGTTTGCAAAAATTTGAAGGGATTTGGGCTGACGGCAGCGAAAACCACCGCCGTCAGCCTGTCGCTTTACGCTCGTTCTAATCTGAATACCTGCACAACTTCGCGCAAATACTGTGCCTGCTCATTAAGGGAAGCGGCGGCGGCCAGAGACTCCTCCACCAGGCTCGAGTTTTGCTGGGTCGTGGTATCAATCATGCTGATCGCCGTGTTGATCTGCACGATACCATCGGTTTGTTCCTGGCTGGCCAGTTTGATTTCGCCCAAAATGCCGTCCATCTTGCCAACGTTTTCAATCATCTCTGCCATTTGCTGATTAGCCGCTTCCACCATCTCCATACCTTCCCCCGTCTGGGAGGTTGAATCCTGAATCAGGCTGCGGATCTCATTTGCTGAGGAAGCACTTTTTTGTGCCAGCTGGCGCACTTCACCGGCAACAACGGCGAACCCACGCCCATTCTCACCGGCTCTGGCGGCTTCGACTGCCGCATTGAGCGCAAGGATATTGGTCTGGAACGCAATGGAATCGATAAGGTTAATAATGTCGGACATCCGCAAAGAAGTGGCATTCATCATGCGCATCTTCTCGGTCACCTGCGACATCATCTGGCCGTTCTGACTGACCACGTCTGCCGCATCGGCTGAGAGGTTGGTCGCCATAGCCGTATGATCGTAAGTATTTTTTACCGTTGAGGTGATCTGCTCCATCGTGGCGGCAGTCTCTTCTACAGAGCTGGCTTGTTTTTCGGTACGTTCAGCCAAATCCTCATTGCCCGCGACAATTTGCGCAGCGGCGCTGGAGATATTTTCAGAACCTTTCTGCACCTCACGGACGATATCATGCAAGCGGGTCTTCATTCCCATCAGTGCGCTAAGCAGGATGCCAGTTTCATCGCGATGGTGGGTTTCTACGTTCCGGCTCAAATCCCCCTCGGCAATCACCCTGGCGAATTCAACCGCCTGACCTAATGGTTGGGTAATAGACTTGATGATAAACCAGCCCAGAATTGCCGCAGCACCAACGCTCACCAGGTTAGTCAAAATGATCCACATGCGGTTAGTGAGATAACCTTCTTCCACTTCTTCGCCGGCGGCGGTCATTTTGCTGTTCTGAATGGCGATCAGCTCCTGCACTTTCGCTTCGTATTTTGCCTGCACTTTCAGGGTGGTAGTCATTAATTCGTCAAGTGCGGCCGTCCGGTCATTTTGCTGCATGGCTTTCAGAATACGAAAACGAGAGTCCAGATACTCTTTACGTACGGAGAGAAACTCATCGAGTACGCGCTGAGACGCTTGATCATGCAGATTCTTATGGAGATCGTTGTAGAGCTTTGTTATCTCTGCACTGATGGCCAGCAGACGCTTTTCAGAAGAGGCCTGGAACGTGCCTTTGACATCAAGCAGCATCAGTTGCTGGATGTTGGTGAAATCCTGAAAATAATCAATAAGCTGATTCGCTTTTACCGTGGTCGGGTAGTTTTTGTTGATCACTTCCTGAATGCCGTTGTTTGCCCGGTTCAAGCTCAGCAAAGAGAAGCTTGAGCTGCACAGGAGCAGCACGACAAAAAAGACAAAAGCGGCGGTCAGCTTCGTGCGGATTTTTACGTCCCGTAATGACATAGATATTCCCTCTGGTGATTGATAGTGACTCGTGACAACCATCACCCGATATGTTTCCTAAAAAGTAAAATTAACTACGATGTTCTGGAACATCTGCAAATATATCGGCACCAGTGACAGTAACTTTATTTAAAATATGAAAATTTAATAAGTCATTATACTTTAGGAGGATGAAGGTAGACCTCTGATGAAACACACAGACAAAAACCCGCGGGGCATGACCAGCAGGCATTTTATAGCATTAAAATACACAGCAATTAATTAACAATTAATTCACACTGACACCTGTAAAGGCAGAGGCTAGCGCAAGTCTCTTCACCTGGTCTTTCATCGCACGGTTATAATGCAGGTAGCAATCAAACGTCATGGACATTCCCTCAGGTAATGTCACCGCCTTAATTTTGTAATACTGACTCAGGGTCTCGATAAAAACCTTCGGCATCAGCATAATGAAATCGCTGCGGGCGCAAACGTAGGCCATTGACAACAAATTGACGCTCTCGTAACGAATTCTTCTTTTGGTAAATACGGGGGCTGATAAATCCATGCCCTCTACCATTTCGGTGAGATTGTCCGGATCCCAGAACCAGCGCAAATGTCCACATTTGAACCACTCTTCCATCGTCAGACTATCGTCGATAAATGTGTGGTTCTGGCTGGCCATCACACACATTTCAGATTGTAACAACCTGCAGGATATAATGGAGGAGTCGGTGGGTAGCCTGGATCCAATATCCAAATCAATCGTTCTGTTTCTGAGATTTCTTATCCTCTCCTCGGGTGAATAGGCAAGGCTATTAAAGCGTAACAATGTAGATTCATTACTTGCAGAGGTGTTATGGATATAATTCGCCAGGATAACTTCGACAACCGTAGGCGTTGAAATGATCAGTTCCTTTTTAGCCACGCTCAGTGTTTGCAGCTCCTGGAATTTTTTCTGAAGCTTGAGCGCCAGCTTTGTAGGTTTAAAACCATTGTCCCTGGTAAATAAAGGATCATCATAGAATTCCCGGGCCTGCTTGAGGGTATAGCTAATCACCGAGCAGGAAATTTTCAATACTCGGGCAGCTTTAGTGGCCGTTTTATGTTCAATTAAAGCATCAATCACTCTAAGTTGTTTAATATTTATAGCATCCATAACATGACATCCAGATCTGTTGCGCTGTATATTTTATAAAAATCCCGATAGTGATAACTATTTTTATTGCAGCTCAGCCGTCATCTGGCCACTTAGTTTGTCACGTAGGTTTTTCTCGTCGAAATAAATCACACCATCCTCACGAATAAAGTAGGCTTCGGCATACTTATTAAAATCCGCGATAATAGTGTCTACTTTTGCCATCATCGCCGGGTCTTCAGAAAGCTGGGAGTGAAAATGCATATAGCAGTCATACTTCAGCTCTAACTCTGGTGGCGTAGCAATGGATTTGACAGGAAAAGTTTCCAGCGTTAAAGGGATATAAAAATCAGGGATCAGCATCATGCAGTCATTTGTTGCACAAAAAAGAACCATGTTAATGTTGCTGCTGGAGTGAATAACGACATTTCGATTTTCAATATGCTTCAGCGCATGACTGGATTTGGTGACGTTATCGCAGTAGTAATCAATCTGAGATGACCACACTGCGTGCTTTGCAGCATACCAGTCATCGAGAGTGATCTGCTTGCCCACAAACTTACTTTTATCACTCACCAGAAGAGAAGCTTTGCAGGAAAAAAGTTTTACCTGGTAAATAAGCGGGTCGGGAGGGAGCTTACTCCCCACATCCATATTAATAACGTTGCTTTTTAAATCACTTAACCGTTTCTCCGTATCAGACAGATAAGGAACAAAAACATGGCGAAGCTCTTGATAGTCGTATGTTTCGTTAAGGATTTTATCCGCAACCAACATCTCCATAAACGAAATGGTGCGCAGAAAGAAAATATTTCGGCTGTTGTTGTCCTGCCCTGGTTCCTGCGAGGATTCCGTATACTTCTGATACCGCTGGCTTAACTCCAGAGCAAGCGTGTCCGGCTGCATACCCGAGCGGGTACGGATAAACAGGTGCTGTCCGCTAAGTTTACGGGCTTTATTCAGCGCATGACTGATCGCCCCTGGCGTCAGTCCTAATACCTGCGCAGTTTTCGTTACGCTGCCATTAGTGACGAGAAGGTGGATTATTCTGAGTAAATTTACATCAATTTCTTGCGTCATTGTGGATGCCCTTTAATTTTTTAACCGGCCCATCCTTGAGGGGTTAAAGACAGTTAAACCACAACCACACAAAATGTAAATAACTAGTTTCTAAATATCAAAACGCCAGAACAGCAGCACACGCAATAAGCTGAATAACCTGAAATTTAACAGTCTACCATTGCCCTGAATATAATATTTAATGTTTTAAAAAAGGCAAATATACCCTTGAATACTCTTCAAACTCTCAGCAGGGCATTGACACAATCCTGACTACATTCTGAACAGCGCCAGACTATTTCTGTTCTTCAGCATCATCTTGTTAATTATTTTCTGGCGATAGCCGCTAACATTTTTTACAGATATTTTCAGCGTATCCGCAATACAGTTATTACTTAAATGCAAAAGATTAAAGACATACTGCTCGCGAAGCGTAAACTGGATTTGTTCATTCGCGGAGTAACAGACAAAGATCCGTTTGAGACTTTCCAGGTTGTAGTTAGACGATGCGTAGATGATGTCGCCTAATTTGAAGTGATGCCCACTCACGATATCATCGACCATCACTATACATTTCACTTTTTTACGTTGCGCGTTATTAATAAGCTGTGTCCTTAGCTGTTGATTTTTCACCGCGATCACAAAAAAATTGTACTTTTTATTACGTTGAATAATGTCGAAATGCGTCCCTCCCGCTTCAATATGGTAGCTCGACATTCCTGACGGCCTCACCCCCATGCAAAAAAAACAGTTGTCGCTAATAAAAAGTATTTCCATGGCTGAATCTCGTCTATAACTTGTGGAATAGAACAGTGGTTAATTAAAGGCTAGCGAGTGAATTTTCATTAAATAAAAAACGTATCGCTTAAAGCGCTTATGGCAGCGTACTGTCAAAGAGATGCAGTATTCTCGCGGTATTGGGGTTTTGACTAATTTCACGATGGTAATGGATATAACAATGGAATTTCAGCGTTAGCTTCTCAGGTAATGGCCAGGCTTTCACAGGAAATAATATCTGTAGCGGTGCAACAAATGCCTCAGGTACCAGCATGAGACTATTACTGTTCGCACAAAGATGGGCCATTGCCAGAAGGTTCGAGCTTTCGCAGATGATATGACGACCTGAGAGTATCTCGTTCTGTACATCTCCGCTTACCGCACTTTCAATATAGTCTGTCCCCCTGGTCCAGCCGATATGATCATTTTCATTCCAGTCGGCAAGGCTCAGCGACTCCTTGATCGTGGTATGAGCGCTACTGGCCAACGCGCATACCTTTGAAAACAGCCAGGGGTAACAGACGATGGAATTATCGTCAGGTAACTTTCCCCCAATATCGATATCAACGGCGCGATGTTTGAGCTTCTCCAGACGCTCGTTGCCGAAGTCCGACATACTCGCAAACTGCAAATACATATCTTCATCATTACCGACCACCCCATTAAGCTGAAGCACAATAAGGTGTTCCAGCGGAGCGTAGGTCGTGACGATAAATTCACGACGCTGGCCGCTCAGTGCGGCGATTTTGCGATACTGCTCCTGGAGCTCATGGGCATATTTGTCTGGTACCAATTCCCCCCGGCTGCGGGTAAAAAGCTGTTTCCCTGTCATCTGACGAAGCTGTTTAAGCCGGTAACTGATACTGGAATCAGTGACGTTAAAAGCCCTCGCCACTCGCCCTGCTGATTTCATTTCAATCAGCGCATCCACCAGTTTCAGATTACTCATACTGATATCTGAATTATCCATGTTCCTCATCCCCTGGTAGCGATGTTACAGATGGCTGCGCCCACGACCAGGATTGCCCTGGCAATGCAAGCATATTTTGCAGCCTGCCGATCACCGGATGCACCATGTTAAGGACATCAGGCTCGTTGCTCAGATTTTCGTGATAATGCAGATAACAATCCGATCGAAGTTTTAATCCATCAGGCAGCGCCAGACAACGTACGGGGAAGACTTTCATCAGCATGGCCGCCACAAAGTCAGGCACCAGCATAATGTGATCGCTTCTGGCACACAGCGACACCATATTGATCATACTGGCAGAGACCACTTTGATATTCCGCGAATTTAGCAGACGCGACACGCAAAGTGCCTCCTGGATATCACTGTTGTAATAGTCCGTTATCTCTGTCCAGTCCATATGACGCGCAGTTTCCCACTCCTGCTGGCTCAGACATTCGCTTTTACTGCTAAATAGCTCCCCAGCCAGCACTGAAACCCCTGCGGTGAACAGCTTTATCGCTGAAATACCTTTCTGCGCGGGTATCCTGCTACCAATATCTATATCAACGAGATTATTTTTTAACTGATAAATACGCGCCTCGGCACTTCCTTGCCAGACTTTAAATGTATAACGAAAAGGCAAGACGGCTGATTTATCCATGAATGCACTGTTCGAGAACATCATTTCCATCAGCGACCAGGTGTGAACCGTAATTGTCTCGCGGCACGTTTCCTCTTTCCCCCTGGGAAGTTGCGTAACAGCCGTATTATACTGCTGGTAGCGCTGGCTTAATTCCCTGGCCGCTGATACAGGCTTCATTCCCGTCCTGGTACGAATAAATAAATGCGAGCCAGTTATTTCGCGCAACTTTCTCAACTGATGACTGATATTTCCAGGGGACTGATTAAGTATTCTTGCCGCCTCCGTCACGCTACCGCACATCACAAGGGTATGGATGAGCTTTAAAAGTTTTAGATCGATATCCTTTGTCATATTGCCTCAGCCTCCCTGATAATTTCATAAATATATTAAGATTGCGCTTTCTGCTGACAGCCGCGCAGAAGATCGGTGCCAAAGAACACAGCAGTGTGTCCCCGGCACCATTTATATAATATTTATAATATCGTTATCTGTATTCAATATTAAAAGTCACTGACGCATTAGCTTTACCAGCCGTCGCTTTATTTTCGATTTGATAATAACGGGCCGCAATAGGGATTTTAAATGAATTCCTGCCATCGTTAGGTGGAGAAATCTCCCATTTCTTACCAGGTGCCCAGGTATTCGCTGGTGTCGTCGGGCTGGCATTAATATCACTTGAATAGCCCAACTCAATGCCCACTCCCGTTGCAGTATCAGTACCGGAATCCAGGCCGATAATAAGATTGTCCTTTACCGGATTACTGGTGGTCAGCGAAACGGTTAGCAAGTTTGGGTTTCGCCCTGCTGAAGGTTCCTGAGCGTCTCCCCCCTCCAGTGGAATCGTCTGGCCAGTGTAATGGTTAGCATAATATCCGGAGAATTTCGGACAGTTTTGCATCACAATCGAGGCGTCTTTCCAGGGCGTGGTATACCCCTTAGCAGTGAACTTATTGGTTTCATACGTCCCCATGTTCACCGTCACATCCGGCGTCTGGCACGAAGCTGTTGTAATCGTTATCCAGCCCGACTGGGGAAAATCTACAATCTTCAGCTGTGCCGGGTTATCGTTCTGCGTCGGTGAAAGTACCAGAGCAATATGCGGCATAAGTTGCGAGATAGAGACTGCTGCCCCAGAGGCAATAGGGCCAGTTTTCACTAAGGCGACATCAAAGTTACCATCGCTTGCGGTTAACTCTGTTATCTGTGTCGCTGGAACATTAGCTTTAAAGTCAACTCTTTGCGGATATGACGGTGTTGTCTTACTAATAAAAGCGGCAGGACTGCTGTAGAAGTAGACGGCTCCAATACCCGGTACACCGGTCGGATAGACCGGCCCGGTGCCAAAATCCGTCTTCATAATAGTCGGTGGCCCGGCAGGTTCCGTGGTGACGGTAAGAAATTTATACATCGTGGTGTCTTGATCGCAAGTAACCTCAGCGCCACCAAACGGCCCGGTCTGGTAGCTGGCCCTGTATAAAGTACTGCCCACCGGACGCTCATTACCACTGTAGGTTTCAGACACGTTAAAAATCATTGGAATAGAGGTAACATTCTTTACCGTACACGCAGCCTGCGCTCCGTGGCTGTAGCCAAATACACCAGCCACCAATAGTGCTGCCGGCACAATTGCACTGACAACACCACGGCTCTGTTTTGCGTTAACTGAATGGTTATTTGCGTCCATTCTTTTTCTCCTGATAGTCCCTGCCCCGGCTGCCCGGGTGCAGGGATAGATTCGTGTCAACTCAGGCACCTTCACCTGTCGTGTTGCTGCGCATCGCCAGCTCGTTATGCCCTGACGTGGCGCTACTGCTTCCGGCCTCACATTCCGAAGTAAAGGTCTGCAGACGATTGCCTTTTTGCGTGCTACCCACAGGCATCAGGTGATAGCGGATTTTGCAGGTCTGAGCCGAATTTTTGCCCCAACGTACGGTCAACGCTCCCTGGTCCTTTTCAACTCGGGCGTAAATCTGCCCACCCTGACCTGCGGTTCCGACACTACGACCTTCGGCATCCAGAACTTCCGCACCAAACGGCACTGGATCGCCGTTCACGGTCGCATTGACAAGAATTGGCGTACCGCTCTTCGTCCCGTATTTCACCTTCACCACTGCGCCGTAGTAAGGTGCCACTTTCTTCTCGGTTGAAGCCATTTCGACATCTTCACTCGCGCCTTTCGGATCCAGGGTGATGTTGTTCATCTGGTACGGATCAAGGTACGGCACTAAGGCATAGCCAAAGTGGTCGATATGTACACCCGGATAACCGGAAACAGTGGCCCCCGCAGCGCCCTTCGCTTCAATCAGCGCAAAGGTGTCTGAGTTATACGGCGACAGCGTCACACCGCCGCTGTGCGCCACGATGGTACCGTTCGCACCAAGTGACTCGCTGTGGTAGTTACGACCACCGCTCCAGCCTGCGCTCAGGTTGGTAAACGGCGCACGGTACTGGGCGTTCAACGCACCGGACGTGCCGACGCCCTGGTTGGTGTTCATCGCCGTCGCGCTGTAGCTGAACTGATGCTCGTCCCCACCGGTACCGGATAAGGTTGCCTGCTCACCAGTACGACCGTTGCTGTCGTGATTCAACATCATGGAAAGCTGCGGACGATACGAACTGTCGGAGCGGCCAAGCGGCATACTCATCGTCAGCAGGTAAGTGTCCTCGGTACCGGAAATGCTATATGTCCGACCCGCTGATATCCCATAGCTGACCGAGCCGTAGCTGTTGTTGTAGCCGACCTGGTACTGCTTATCAGACCCACCTTTGTTCCAGTAATCCTGCACCGATCCGCTCGCATAGATCTGGCCCCAGGTATCCGCCAGCCCCTGGCTTGCCGTCAGGCTGAAACGGTTACGCGAACGCGAGATACTGTCTTCGCCATAGCCATGCTTAACCGCGTTCAGCGTCTGCTGTGCGGTCAGGAAATCCATAAAGCCGCTGGAGGAGAAGCGGTACGCGGCCACCGACAGATTGGTGTTGTTAAGCGTTTCGCTGTAGCTCAAACGATAACTCTGCCCCGGGCTTGCCACTTCGTCGGTGCCTCTCAGGTGCATCCTCGCCTGAGTCACATCAAAGGAAAACGCGCCGATACCGGTACCGAGCGCCGCGCCCCCCAAAAGAGCGTAATAGTTCTGGCTGACCTGCAAACCACCGTAGCCCGTCACATTGTTGGTGATACCGTGGCGAACCGTGCCCTGATAAAGGGCGATATGGTCGGTGATATAGTCGTTGCGCAGGTCACCGCCAACAATTTCATAGCGGGTTGAACCTGGACGTAACTGCTCGACTACCGAGGCATAAGGCACGGTAAACGCCTGACGCGTACCGTCGGCTTCTTCAACCGTGACTGAAAGATCGCCGCCGTAGCCGGTCGGGTAGAGATCGTCAATCAGGAAGGCGCCCGGCGCCACGGTGGTCTGGTAGATAACCTGCCCACTCTGACGTACCGTAATTTTGGCGTTAGTCCGCGCTATGCCGCGGATTTCCGGTGCATAGCCGCGCTGGGATTCAGGCAGCATTCGTTCATCAGTGGCAAGTTTGACGCCGGTAAACGGCAGCGTATCAAACACATCACCTCGGGTGTTCGCCTGTCCGATCAGGGCGCGGGCGCGCAGTGCCGGAATATCGCGCTGCATGTAGGTGTTGATGGACTCGTATTTTTTACGGCCATTCTGATCCCAGTTATAGCTGCCGTTATGGCGGAAATACCAGGCCCCCACGTTCAGACCGGCATTAATACCCGCATATAACGATTTATTTTCAACGCCATGAGAGGTGCTCTGGTAGCCATTCAGGTTGTATCCCAAAATGGCGGCCGGAATACCACTGTCCCACAGCTCCGGGCTAACGGAGCCACGCGCGCTGTCAGAGACATAAAGTTGCGGCAGTTGAATATTAAGGCGCAGCTCATTACTGTCATACTGAACGATGGCTTCAGGCAGTAACTGCTGTAAATCACCACACTCCCCCACTTTGTCAAAAAAGTGGGCTGGCAGATGGTCATATCGGAAGGGAATTTGACGCAGCAGCGTATCCGTCATGCACGGATAGATAGTTTTATCCTTCCGCTCGCGTAACGTCACATCCATATTGCCGACTGGATCGCCATTGACATACACCGCCGAGCTATAGGTTCCCGGCGTAATATTCGCACCATTAGCGTAGCGGCTCAGGTCAACGGCGCTTTGATCTTCTAGCTGTAAAAATGACGAGCTAAACTCGACGTTTTTAGCCAGCTCCTGAGGTGGCAGAGTTTCTGCCGCATGGGCATTTGTGGTGCCCAGCGACAGTAAAGCAATTATAAGCGGAGATAACTTCCCCGGAAATTGGGCGCAGGCTTTATCATCAACTTTATTATATTTCATCGCGTATTATTACCCTCATCCAGAGTTTAATAAGAGTCGGGCTTTATTACTGAACGGCAGCATCCAGTGTAATAACGGCCCCGTAATCATTTACGTATTCTGCTTTTACTTTGCTTCCTGCTGATGCCGGTAGCGAATAATTGTCTTCACCAAATGGCGCCAGCATTTTCCCATCAGCTTTTTTTCCACCGACCGCGACATCAACTAAAGAGATGTAATAAGGCGATGTATTTTTGACATGCAGAGCTGAGCCCTGGCTTGTCCACTTCAAATCGGTTGCTGCTGCCTTCGGGCTGCCTGCAAGGCCTTCAGGACGATAGAAAAACTTGATACGGCTACGGAATGCGACCTGTAAATAATTATCTTTTTCTGGTTTGGCATCTTTTGGCTTGGCCGGAATTTCCAGCACGTTTAACCAGAAAATAGATTCTTTATCCGCCGGCAAGTTATTTGGCAGCCCACGAATACGCAGCGTCTGGCCACTTCCTGCTTCTACCCGGTTAATGGGCGGCGTCAGGACGAACGGGACTTTAATCTGGTCCGGCTTTGATTTTGTATTGCCGTCATCCATCCAGCTCTGAATTAATACAGGGGACTTACCTTTATTACTGAGTTTAACACTCACCTCTTTGGCGTCAGACGGATAAACCACACGCGTTCCGGTAATAACAATACTGGCGTAGGCGCTGTTGCAAATAAGAGTTAATGCGACAATAGAAAAAAGAGAACGAAACATTGAGAATACCTCCGGTAAAACAGGGGGAGCCATGCAGGCTCCCCCAAACGGCATTATTTGTACTGAATGGAGTACACAACGTCGCTCACAACTGTACCGGCAGTGGTCGCTGCGTCAGCAAAGTATTCAACGTTGTATGGCAGGTCAGCAGAACCTGAAGAGATGTCGAAGTAAGAAGCGTTAGCAGTCTGGTTAGAGTTACCCGCCTGGATAACCTGCTCGCTTCCACCGTTTTCACGCAGCTGCAGGCTGACGTTGGTTGCATCACCGGTCATGTTTTTCAGGTGACCAGTAGGCAGATCAACAGAAGAACCCGCTTCGAAGAACGCAGAAGCAGTCTGCAGGGTACCAGCACAGTTGCTCAGACCGATGTTGAAACCAGTACGGCCAGCAGTTTGACCTTGAGCAGTCAGCTGGTTAGTACCGATTGTTGGCAGAACGATGGTGGCATCCGGGCCCTGGCCATCTACGTTTGCATCACAAGTGGTTGCAGTCAGTTCACCGTTGAATGTGATAGTACCGGTAGAAGCAGCCTGTGCACTCATGGAAGCAGCAGCGATAACAGCCAGCAGAGCAGCGGAAGTAATAACCTTTTTCATTTGTAAGTCCTGTTTTACGAGTTAATAAAGATACGAGGTTGCCCGCCACTTATTTTAAGCAGTGAAGAGTTTCGTATATTAATTGCACTTGAGGCGTCATTGCCTTTCCATACATTGGAATAGCAGTTCGTTATACACCCACGATTCCTGCTGGTTTAAAATCTACATAAATAACATTCATCAATCAAATAAGTGCCGCTGAGAAAATATCGTTTACTGACAAATAAAACAGAATCCACCCATAAGCACTAAAACCCAGAAAATATGCAAATGACAGAATTATCACCCGATAAACACACAATCCAACAGAATCCACAAAATATAAACCCAGACAAGACGACAGGCACCGCTTTGATATCTTTACGAAATCAACAATAACTTACACACCTAAATTTAACCGCAACCCATTGATTTAAATAACTAGTTAAAGAAACACTCAAAGTGAAATGAAATGTACATTTAGTGAATTTTGTTTTTTTTACAGGAGATCAATAAATTCCATAGCAAAGGAATATTTTCAATTAACTAAATTAGCGCTTTAGGCGAATAAAAATACCTGACAAAGCCGACAAAAATACTTTACCTGGCGGTGGGTTATGAAATGCAGCCTGTATTTTAATTTAGGTTAAATGAGCGAAAATTAAGGGCATGCCATAATAAAAACATCATGAGAAGGATAAAAAATGGGCCCACCACGGGCAATCATGAGCCAACATTTCATTCTTGGGGAGCAGAGTTAAGCAGACGAAAAACCCTGCCAGAGAATGTTCAGCAGGGTCAGAGGGAGGGTTAGATTTGAAAATCAATGGCAATTTCGTCCGACTCAAGCGCCTGACGCTTTATCTCATCAACCGACAGCTCAGGGTTACATAGCTCAATAAAGCGCCAGACGTAGTTGCGCTGTAGCTGCCCGCGTTTCAGGCCAAGCCAGACGGTATTGGCATCAAACAGATGACGGGTATCCAGGCGCACCAGACTTCCCTCCTCCCCACTCGCCTGATCGGCCACCAGCCCGATGCCCAGCCCAAGTTCGACATAGGTTTTCACCACGTCAGAATCCTGCGCGCTGAGCACAATATCGGGCGATAGCCCGCGACGTGAAAATGCCTCATCAATGCGGGAGCGTCCGGTAATGCCCTGCCGATAAGTGATCAAAGGCCAGCGGCTGATATCGTCCAGGGTCAACGGACTGGCGTGAATGAGCGGATGGCCCTTTGGCACCAGCAGGCTGTGGTACCAGCGGAACCAGGGGTAGGCGACAAGCGTCGGGTCGGTGCTGAGGCGTTCACTGGCAATGCCAATATCCGCGGTACCGCTGTGGATCAGAGCTTCAATTTCCTGCGGGGTTCCCTGAATAAGCTCCAGACGAACCTCAGGGAAAAGTGCGCGGAACGCTTTAATAATCACGGGAAGGCTGTAGCGCGCCTGGGTGTGGGTGGTGGCAATAGTGAGGACGCCGCTTGCGTCATTGGTGAACAGATCCGCCAGCCGCCGCACGTTGCTGGCTTCATTAAGAATGCGCTCGGCAATCAGCAGCAGCGCCTTACCCGGCTCGGTCATTCCCAGCAGCCGCTTACCCCGCCGGATGAAAATCTCAATGCCCAGCTCCTCTTCCAGCTCGCGAATATGCCGGCTGACGCCCGACTGGGAGGTAAAAAGAATATTGGCGACCTCGGTGAGATTGTAATCCCGCCGGGCCGCCTCGCGGATGATTTTGAGTTGCTGGAAATTCACGTTGCCCCCAGGAGCATGACAGTTCTTTACACCATTGTTAAAGTCACTCAGCTCTGGGAACAAATAATAAAAACCAGCAAGCTATTCCATTTAGCGATAAGCGCTATCAGCCCGCCAGCATCAGCTCGCGGCTTTCCAGCGATGGGCGGGTGACCAAAGACATCAGAATATCTTTTACCGCCTGCGCCTGAGGGGTGAGCGGTAAGCGAGCGGAAAGATTGACCGACAGCGGCAGATTCAACGACGGGCTGGTGATGCGTGCCATCCAGCCGTTTGCCGAAGCGATGAGCGAACGGGCGGCAGATTCTGGCAGCACGGTGACCCCCATACCGCTGGCAATCGCCGCAGTGAGCGTGGATATCGACTCAATTTCACCAATAATCTTCGCTGTCAGGCGGCGCAGCGAGAAGGCTTCATCAACGCGCTTACGCACGGCGCTGTAGTCACGCGGCAGGAACAGGTTCATTTCGGCCACCGCGGCGAGATCGACTGTCAGACCTGGACAGTCGCGGGTGCCGACCAGAAACAGCTCCTCTTTCAGTAACGGCTGGCTGATGATACCTGCCGTCGGAGAACGGTCATACAAGACCGCCATGTCAAGCTGGCCGCTTAACAGCTTGTCATTCAGGGAAGTGCCGCTATTTTCATGCAGATAGACCAGCACGTCCGGCAGTTCAGCACGCACGGCCTGCAGCAGAGGCATAGTAATAGATGAGGAAGCGGTGCCTGGCGCAAGGCCGATGGAGACGGCGCCGCTCAGCGTCTGGCCCACATTGCCGACGGCAAGCTGGGCCTGTTCACATTGCCGCAGAATGGCACGCGCATGGGTATAAAGAATTTTTCCTGCTTCCGTCGGCGTGACCCCTCGCTTGGTCCGAATAAGCAGCTGCTTGTCCATCTCCCCTTCCAGAGTTGCGACCTGCTGACTTAACGCCGGCTGCGCGATGTGCAGGACTTCAGCAGCCTGCGTCAGGCTACCAATATCGACGATTTTTACGAAGTACTTCAGCCGTCTTAAATTCATTTTGCCTCCTTCGGGAAAGACCAGCGCCGGTTACAGCAGTGTTGTTGATGAAGGAATTGCAAGATGCTTGCCACTTTTTCGCCAGCGCAGCGCCACGAGCCTAACCGGCTGGATAATAAGCGAAACTGATAATCAGACCGCTTTTCATAACTGAAACAGCGGTTCGCTTATGCTCCAAAAGAGGTACTCGCGCACCGTTTTGGTGCGCGATAACAACAAAAACTTATGACAAACGCGCCCACCACAGCCGCGCTTTCATCCCCCAGTAGCTCGTCCAGCCCGTCGTCGAACTGACGATTTCGCCCTTATAGAGCACAACAAAAGTCGGCGTGACGCCAATCTGCCAGTTCTGCGAAAGCCTGCCGTCCGCGTCGTTGATCACCGGAAAGCTCACCTGCTTACGCGCCAGCCAGCTGGCTACCTTCTGCTTATCTCCCGAGCGCAGCGCCACGGTGGCGACGTTCTCCCCCTCAGCCGTTAAGCGCGCGACATCAGGCGTGGTAAAGCGACAGACCCCGCACCAGCTCGCCCAAAAATAAATCAGCAGCGGACGCTCCTGGCTCATCGCAGCCAGCGACAGCGTGTTGCCGTCCAGCGTATGCAGCGGCGTGCTGTCAAAGGCGGAAGGTAACTGCGGCGCGCGCCACCAGTCCATGACCAGCAGTACGGCGCCGAGAAGGGCCAGCAGCACCAGCCCGTCGCGCCCCCATCGCAGGAGTCTATTTGCCATTGGCCTGCTCCAGCTTCTCTTTGACCAGCCCTTCCAGGGTTTCCCACGGCACCGCCCCGGCCAGCATAGTGTCGCCGACGATGGTGGCTGGGGTGCCCTGTACGCCAACAACTCTGGCAAGCTGCAGGTTAAGGCTTATTGTCTCCATGCTCTTCTGGTCGGGCGTGACCGGCGTGGCCCCGCTTTTCTCAATGGCGGTCTTAATGGACGCAGAAGTGTGGTAGCCCTTTTTGGACATCAGCAGCTGATGCAATTTAAGAAACTCATCCGGGTGCTCGCGCCAGGTCGTCAGCACTACGCCCGCGGCTTCGTTGGAGCTTTCGCCCTTAAACGGCAAGGGTTTGATGACAACCGCCACCTGCGGATAGAGCCTTGTAATCTTCTCCAGCATCGGGTCAAGCTGCTTGCAGTACGGGCAGTTATAGTCGGTGAACGCAACCAGCGTCAGCGTTGGATTTTTCGCCCCAATAACCGGGCTTTGCGGATCGTGGAACAGCGCCTCATAGATAAGCTTCTGCATTTCTTCTTCTTTGTTCGGCGGCTGCGGCGATGTCTCTGCGGCCTGCGCGCTGAAGGTCACCATCAGCATCAGTAATAATGTCATCATCAGTTTCATTTTGTCTCTCCTTTCGCTTCCATCAGCGTATTCAGGACGGCATCGCGCGATAATAGCGTAGGCAGCGCTTTGCCTTCGGGCAGGCCGGGGCCGTAGATTTGGTTGTAAGGCACAGCCACCTGGCCGCGCTGTTTCAGGAAGTTGGTTATCTGTTCGGAGGGCAGCGTCCAGTCGCCGCGCAGCGCCACAACGTCCGGAGCCTGAAGCGCCTGCTGCACATCGTCACGCGAAAGAACGTTAAGCTTGTTGATTTTGCAGGTAATACACCAGTCGGCAGTCACATCGATAAAGACGCGTTTATGCAGCCTTAGCGCCTCCTGCACCGCCTGTTCGCTAAGCGGCTGCCAGGCAATGTTCTCTTCGCTGACGTTAGCTGTCGCCGTGCTGAAATGGGCGGGGAGCAGGCTTGCCAGCCAGAGGGCAGAGCCGAGCATCATGACGGCGAGGATCTTACGCAACCAGTTCATCCACGGGCCGGGACGAGGCAAACGCAGCGCCAGGCCTGGGCGCAATGCTATCAGCAGCCACGGCAGGCTCATGCCAATCCCCAGCGCCAGGAACAGCCCCCACAGCACCGGCAGCGGTGCCGCCAGAGCCACGGCAACGGCGGTGCCTAAGAACGGAGCGCTACAGGGCGTAGCCAGTAACGTTGCCAGCGCCCCCTGCCAGAAATGCCCTGCCATGCCGTTGCCGCCGTGGGTGGCGAGACGGGTCGTCAGATTTGAAGAGAGACGGAACTCAAACAGGCCAAACAGGCTGGCGCTGAATGCCACCATCACCAGCGCCATAAAGCCGATAAACCACGGATTCTGGAACTGTATCCCCCAGCCCAGGGCCTGATTGGTCAGCCGTAGCACGGTCATCAACAGGGCCAGAGCCATAAACGAGGCGATAATACCGGCAACGGAGGCGAGGAACTGGCGACGAATGATTTTCCGGTCCTGCTGCCCGACCAGCAAAATAGACCCCAGCTTCATGCCCAGCACCGGCAGCACGCACGGCATAAGATTAAGAATGAAGCCGCCCAGCAGGGCAAAAAGCACCACCTGCCAGAGAATGAAGTTCTGGTCTGGCGTCGGCACGACGGGGGCTTCTTTCACCTCAAGGGTAGATTGCTGGGCAATCCCACTCTCTGCCAGCACCAGCGAGAGTGAGCGCCCGCGTAAATCCGGCCCTGTCCCATCCCAGCCGTCGCTGGTGGGGACGGTAGCCCACAGGGTGTCACCCTCCACCTGAATTTTAGGTTTGGCAAAGCTGGCGTCATCAGGTACGACAAGGAACAGATCCGGTTTCGTCCAGCCCGCGGCTCGGGTCGCTTTCACCACCAGCTCACCGGTGTGATAGCCCGCGCTCAGGCTATCCGTTAACCCCTCCGGGCGCGGCACGCTGCTCAGCGCCTGCGCATAGTCATGCGCAAAAGCCGCATCGCCCGTCGTTGCGGTAATCTCGAAGGGATAATCGGTTAGCAAACACACATCTTTGCAGGTGGAAAGCGTCAGCACACCAGCAATACGCGCGGGCGCGCCCGGAGACGTCATCGGGATACTGACCTGATTGTGATAGCCCTGCGTGGTGATGCCCCCCACGTCAAAGCGTTGGGGCGCGGGCCATGCCCAGCTCACCTCAGGCATTTCTCCCTGCCAGGCAATCGAGGGGGCAACGCCTCCCTCACCCGGCGATTGCCAGTAGGTTTTCCAGCCCTCTTCCAGTTTCACATCCAGCAGCAGGCGGGTTTCACCTTTTGCATTATTGTCAGCGCGCAGCCGCACGCTGGCGTGATCGTTATCGGCAGACGTCAGCCAGCCGGGTTCTGCGGCCCAGCTAAACGGCAGCCATAGCAGCAAGAGACAGAGCAAAGCCTGCCTGAAAAGACTCAACATATTTTTTCTCCGTAAATGAATTAACTAACTGTGATGCACAGCGGGTTTATCATTCACGGAAGACGCAAAATCGCAGATGGACTCTGAGCGTGGGCGAGGAAAAGGCTCGCAGAGGAGCAACAGACGAACGCGTTGTCCGCGCGGGAATAAGCAGGGTCAGCAGCAGGCTAAGGGCAAACAGCGCGCCTTCAAATAACACCGGGGGTGCCGAAAGGAGCGATTTAGCACTGAGTTCGCAGGGAGACACAGGGGCGGCATCATCAACGCTGGACGTATCGGGCTGGCTTAACGTGATGTTCGCAGCCGCTTTCATTTGCAGGACGTGCAGGCCCGCCATGCGCTGTGCGGTGCAAACCACCATCACCAGACATGCCAGAACCAGAAACCACTTAGCCAGATGCTTGCGTTTAAACATACGTCCCTCGAATATGAACCGTCTATCTTAGCCAGTCAGCACCGTTTGGCAACCGGTACGCTGTAAAGTTATGTCTGCAAATTCAACCCATTTGCGTGTTTTATCAGCAAACGCACCGCAACCGCTGTTTCAGGCTTTGACAACCTCCGCGCACCTCGCTAACATGCGCCCCGTTCACACGATTCCTCTGTAGTTCAGTCGGTAGAACGGCGGACTGTTAATCCGTATGTCACTGGTTCGAGTCCAGTCAGAGGAGCCAAATTAGAAAAGCCCGCTTAAGGAAACTTAAGCGGGCTTTTTGCTTGCTGACAAAGAAGGAAAAAGCGTGGTTTTCCCTTCGTTGTGATAAGCAGGCGAAAATCAATGAATTGATTTTCCTTGTTATTTATTCGGTGAGATCTTTGCGAAACGCATTCGCTTTAGGTTTGTCATCCGTCTGAAAGCCCGCTTAAGGGAACTTAAGCGGGCTCTTTGCTTTTGCGATGGCCGCTAAACGCCGGGCGCGCCATCAGACACCTGCATTACTCCCACAGTGAAAAGGCATGCGCTAACTTCTCCTTCAGCGCCTGCTGCTGACGTATCCGATCCTGCTGCTGGTTGTTCAGGCATTCAGCCTCGATGGCCCCAGGATGCTGTACGCACGTAATTTGTTGCTCCCTGCCCTGCAGCACCGTCTGGTCGTTGTCCCCATGCGTCACGGTAATGATCTGTCCGTCGGCAGAGGTGGTGGCCAGGGGCCGCTCGTTATCAAGCGTGCTGATGATGAATCGCACATCCTCAACCGGCATGGGATAGCCCAGCCCGGCGACATAGCCCAGCATGGCAAGCGGTTTGACCTTCTTGCTCATCTCCTCGCCAAAGTAAACCATCCGGTACAGGAAATAACTCCCCCATGGCTCACGCGCGCCAAGGGCGTTGTGCATAAACCAGGCGCGGGAGTCATGAACCTGGTCGTCAAACAGGGCAACAACCTGGCAGGCCATCTCATCAGCGCTCCCTTTCACGGGAAATAGCGTACTCAGCCGCAACTCGCCGTCTTGTTTAATGCGCTTAAATTCCACGGGCACATTGTCCTGATTGAATGCATAGACAAAGCCCTTAAAGTAATCCAGCACCGCATAGGTGGTACTTTTAGCCTGCGTCCTCGGCACCCCCTGGTAGTCTTCCCGAAATTCGGTAGCCGCCTGAAGGAGCTGATTCTGCCCCAGGGCTGCGTCAAAATCTTTTGGGCCGGCCGGCAACAGCGTAAACCCGGCGTTTCGCGGGCGGGCCGCCAGCATATCGCGGCGCATCTTTTCTACGCCTTTCCGGGCCTTATCGTGCTCTCTTTCACGCCGCATTCTGATCCCCGGATCGTTATCCTCATTAAGATTGCTGGCAGCGGCAGCCGTATAAAAGGGCTGTGTCCGGTAGCTGCCGCCGGCATAGCGATTGATCCGCCAGGCGGTTAGCCAGCCCACCTGGTTTTCAAGAGCATGAACGACGCTCACTGGCGCGCGGACCGGGGTGAACTGCGCGGCCTGTTCGTCACTGATGTCCCCATTAAACGCTTTAAGACCCATGGTCAGTGTTCGCCAGCTGTTAAAACACTGAACGAGTATTGGATCTACAGAGAACTCATCCATGACGGCTTCCGGCATGACACGCCAGGCATCCTTCCTCAAAACATTGGGCAAAGATGCGCCTGGGACTTTTAGCGGTGCCCCCGTTTCAAAAGCCGCAGCATACATCTCATTTAGCGGGATCTGGGATAACAAAAAATCGTCAACAGCTCCGCATGCTTTTCCCTGATCGCCCGGTGGATAACCGCCGCCTATGTCCGAATGCACTCCTGGGTATACCACCTCAACGCTGTTGGCCGGATAACGCCCGTCCGCGCGACAGAGGGAGTCCAGCGGGAAGCACAGGCGCTGCTCGTGCGCAGAGACCAGATGCACGCAGCGCCTGACCAGGCCGCTGTCCGGCAGCGCCATGGTGCCGTCAGCCCAGCTCATATGACCTTCGGCAACCGGCGCCAGATGGGCCACGCCAACCGAGGCCACCGTATCCAGCAGACCCAGAAACTCAACGCTGAGTGGAATATCGCCCGCGGATGAAGACAGGCACTGCGGACGTGGCTCCCCCTGCTTTTTCGGCTCCGGCATCAGCTCGCTCAGCCAGTTAACAAAAGCCCGGGCGGACGCCGCCCCCCGGGAGAAACCGTAAACATACAGCTTTATGCCCACCAGCTTCGGTTTACCGGGCTCCGGCTGCTCCAGCGCCAGTTTCAGTTCATGCCCCAGGCCGTTCAGCAGCCGCTGAAACTCTTCCCTGCGGCGATACCGGCCGATGATGGCCGGCTCAGCGGCGCTGGTGGCCATTGCCTGGATGGACCACCAGTTGTCATCATCAGAGAGCTTCCCTTTTCCCAGCGTGCGGCGCAGAGCGTCAATCAGACGCAGCAGCCCCCAGTTGATGCGTCCCTCTCCGCCGCTGGCGAAGGCCAGCCCCTCCTGGCTGAAATCCAGATCCATAATTTCCGGGAACGGCGTGCCGACGCCGGGGATATAGTACTTGTAGTATTTGTTCCCGGCGGAGCCGTCGAGGTCTACCAGCGTAACGTTATTTGCGCCGGTCCCCGCCGCATAGCCCTGGCCGATGGTGGCGCGGAACAGGCGGGCGATATTAGTCGGATGCTTCGGGTGGGCGTTGTACAGGTCCTCGTTCAGGTTGTTGCCGGTACCGTCGAAGAACAGGCTGATGTGCAGTGTCTTGCAGCAAGGAGGGGCGACGCGACGGCCGGCGGCGAGGCACAGCTCATCGTGGTAGGCCCGCTCCTGGCTATCCTGTTTCTTACAGTTCTGGCCAATCAGTGCAGCGCGTGAAGGTAGTTTACCCTGGCCTGGAAACTCAGACGGATACCAGGCGAGGTCAGGATTTATTTCGGACATACGGCAGGTTTCTCCATGTTCACGGGATCTTTCACCGGATAGTCAGGGCTGCCGTAGTCGGCACAGCTGGTGGTGACCTTTATCTGGTCGCAGGGCAGGAAATGCACGGTGATGCCGCAGGTCTTTTGTCCGGTATAGTCCGGCACCGGCACAATGCGGGAATGCTCTTTGCTAAATGCTTTGACTTTCTCATACCATAACTCATGTTCTTTGAAGTACTGCTCCGCTTTTATATAAGCAGATTTACTGTCCAGATTACTCAGGTCTGGCCGCTCGGGCTCGGGTATTTCCGGCACATCACTGGCAAAAGCCACCCCGGTTTCCCAGTCCACCCGCACCGTCAGCCCCGGCTTCCAGACGGCTGGGGCTGCATAGCTCCCGCCACCGCCGCCTCCCTGATACGGGCCAATCACATCCAGGGCATTCACCCCGTTGACGCTGAAATGGTTTATAGCCCAGCTGGTGTGGTTGATGGCCTCAATGGCTCCGCCGCCGCTGACCGTGTTTTCAGCCTTCGCCGGTTTGTCGCAGCCACTAAGCAAAAATGTGGCGACCAGCAGCAATGTTCCCGAATATTTCATACGCTTCTCCCTGTTAGCCATGTTTAATGTCATCCACTTCTTTAAACGTTGTTAACCCAGGCGAGGTCAGGATTTATTTCGGACATACGGCAGGTTTCTCCATGTTCACGGGATCTTTCACCGGATAGTCAGGGCTGCCGTAATCGGCACAGCTGGTGGTGACCTTTATCTGGTCGCAGGGCAGGAAATGCACGGTGATGCCGCAGGTCTTTTGTCCGGTATAGTCCGGCACCGGCACAGTGCGGGAATGTTCTTTGCTGAATGCTTTTATCTTTTTCCGCCATGCACGACGCTCCTCTGCATAAGCTTCCCACGCTTGATAATAGTCTTTTTCGTTCATACCTTTAGTATCTGGCCGCTCGGGCTCGGGTATTTCCGGCACATCACTGGCAAAAGCCACCCCGGTTTCCCAGTCCACCCGCACCGTCAGCCCCGGCTTCCAGACGGCTGGGGCTGCGTAGCTCCCGCCACCGCCGCCCCCCTGATACGGGCCAATCACATCGAGGGCATTCACCCCGTCGACGCTGAAATGGTTTATAGCCCAGCTGGTATGGTTGATAGCCTCAATGGCTCCCCCACCGCCGCTGACCGTGTTTTCAGCCTTCGCCGGTTTGTCGCAGCCGCTAAGCAAAAATGTGGCGACCAGCAGCAACGCTCCCTGGTATTTCATATGCCTCTCCTGTCCATAGAGTCCATAACTATCGCAAGGATTTAACAGGAAAGGGAGCAAAAAATACGCAATGTGTTAGGTAGATGTTTTTATCTGCTGACAAGAGCCAAATTAGAAAAGCCCGCTTAAGGAAACTTAAGCGGGCTTTTTGCTTTTGCGATTTAGCGCAAGAAACTAGCGTTCAACACAGGCTGGGACGAGCAGTTGAGCATTCGCGAGTATTTTAAACGCGCCCCCTCACTGCATCAGACTCTATTTTTTCACGGTAACAACCATCAGCATCGCCGCAGAAACGATCACAATCAGAGCTAAGGTCGCGTGCTTGCTACTGCGCTGATTAAATAACGTCGCCAGTATTCCCGTCAGCAGTGAACCTGCGCAAACAAGATAAAGCCACTCGCCAGAATGAAACCACCCGCGCAGACATAATATTGTGGGGATTAACATTGACCATGCTGTGCGCCGCCAGGATAACGCCGTGCGCTCAGGTTGCAATCCGGGGTCCCGGTCACTCATGGCTGTCCCTGCCAGAGTAAAACACCCAGCAGAAGGGCCAGCACGATGATAAATCCACCCAATAATAACACCGCTCGGGTATAGGGCAGATCGCTATCCATTCGCATGGCGTATTCACTTTTACGCCAGCGACGCCAGGCCAGAAATCCCATAGATGCGGCTGCGGTGAGTAACAGCAGCGCCAGTGTCATTCTGAGTTCCGGCGATGACAGATCGGGGGAAAACTGGTCAATGCCGACCGCTCCTGCCATCAGGGCCAGCGCGGTACGTATCCAGGCCAGAAAAGTACGTTCGTTAGCAAGCGTAAAACGGTAATCCGGCGTTTTCCCGGCCAGCCACCATTTTCCGCGGGGCGACGGTGAGTGGACATTATCCTGATGACTCACGTTTGATCCTTTCTTTTATCAGTAACTCTTTAATCGACAGCCCTGTGGAAGCACTGTCACGTAAATTATGCCGGGTGATTTCAGTACATAAAAACTCAATCATGAACAGCTGCGAAATACGCGTTGCGATAGAATCCCCCTGATAAGGGCCGGCGCTGCCGCAGGTGAGCAAAAAAGTGTCTGCCAGCTCGGTAAGCGGCGAATTTGGACTGTGGGTGATGGCCAGACATCCCGCCCCAGCCTTCTTCGCAAGGATGAATGCGTTCACCACCTCTGGCGTCTCACCGGAGTGGGAAAATGCGACGACCAAATCTTCTGGTTTTAGATTTGCGAGCTTCAGCGTCATGGTGAAGCGGTCGGTATAAGCCTCCGAGTCAATGCCCTGGCGGTTCATCTTGTCGCGCGCTTCCATTGCCGATAACCCTGACGCCCCGAATCCCACAAATAGCACCCGGTTAGCCGTTAAAAAACGGTCCACCACCGGATGGATGACGTTCATATCGAGCAAGCCGATGGTTTCCTTCATCGTCGTGTCGACAGTCAGAGCAATTTTCTGTGCCACATCGTTGCGGCTGTCATTGAGGAAAATATCGGGTGACGACGGCAAATGCTGATCGCTCTCTTCCAGCAGCTCACGTTTGAGGGCCGCTTTCAGATCCAGCAAACCGGCGTAGCCAATTTTCTTACAAAAACGCACGATGGTCGCTTCACTCAGCTGAACCGCCTCTGCCAGCTTGCTGACCGGCATCTGCGCAACCTGCGCGGGGCTTTGCAGGACGAATTCTGCAATGTGACGATCGGTTTCGCCCAGCCCGCCGATAATGTTGCTGATATAGACCCTGACATTTTCCCGGTTCACACTCATGACGTTTCTGCTCCTGGATGACAACACTGCGCGTATTCTGGCTAGCTGCGCCTCATACGTCTACCGGAAACCGCAGCCTGACGCTGAACACCTGGCTTTCTCCGGGGGCAAGCTGCCGCATTCCGCGTTTATGACCAGCCTGACCATCAAAGTCCGGCGCATCCGTCGTGCCTGCCAGCGGCTCAATGCACAACAGATCGGCGCCCGGCACGCCCCAGAGCGCCAGCCATTCCTGCACGGTGGTCTCCATGCTCAGTACGGTTTTTCCGTCCGACGAGCAAACCTGGATAAATTGCTCCCGACTATCAGCAAAATAGACCGCACCGTCCGTGAAGCTGTCGGTTTGCAGAAGAAAAGCGTCCCGTGATGGCAGGTTTTCAGCGACGGTGAGAGTACGCTGACGTGTGGGCAGAGGGCCTTTGACGCCGTCCCCTGCAAAACGTACCTGCCAGCCTTGCTCTGATGACAGCGGCAACGCAAACCCCGGATGCCAGCCAATGGAAAACCAGAACGGGGTATCGTCTTCATTCGTCACCTCCTGACTGAACAGCAGGCCATCATCCGTCAGTTCGACATGAAGCGTGACTCGCCAGTGCCAGGGCCAGACTGCAAATGTTGCTTCGCTGGCAGTCGCTTCCACAGTCAGGCAGTTTGCCGAGTGTTCAAGACAGCAAAACGTCTGCTGACGAAGAAAACCGTGTGCCGGCAACGGGTAAAACTGCGCCCCTTGCCAGATACCGTCATGGATCAGACGGCCAACAACGGGAAACAGCTGCGTGGCAGAGTTATTCCAGACCCCCTCCTGCGGCTGCCACATCCACTCTGTGCCGATAGCCTTGTCCCACAGGCTGCATAATTCGCCGCCCTGAGCCTGTACCGTTACCCTGAAGCGGCAGTTTTCCAGATGCCAAACGTGACTTGCCATAAGCCTTATTCCGTTCTCAGCAATAGACGAGCCTGGTAAACCAGCGCTTTATGTTTGTCACCTGTAAAGCAGCGGTCAATCAGGGTGAAAATATCGTTCTCAGTGAGCAGATGCCCCGACGGAAAATGCTGTTGCAGCGCGGCCAGCGTAATGCCCTGCTCCGCGGCGGCGCTGACGACAAAGCGCATCGCTTCTTCGACACCATGGTGTTCACACTGATAATCAAGCCCTTCCGGCAGCGTCAGGCTGGACCAGCGCTCAACAAAAGCCTGCTCGCGTTCAGGCGACAGCTCATCCAGCTCAAAGCGAGCGTAAAGTTCAGGTGGGGCATCATGCACCTGCATCATGCTTTTGATGGCCTGTGCATAACGATACGCACGCTCACCATCATGCAGGGCTTGCATCTGCTGGGGATCTGAATGCAGATCAAAGAGTTTGTCGCCAAAACGCCACGGGTTGAGATAACCGAACGCGGCCGGGATCTGCATGACCTGTGCTCCCTGAGTGAAATCAAACCCCGGATGGATACGAATGTCCTGAAGCTCGCTGACCTTAAACATGCTGTCAATACGGGTAGGCATCAGGGTGTATTCATACAGATTGCTTTTGCTTTCATCACGTGGGCAGCGCATGTAAACATAGTCGCCGTCGGTCACATTGATGTGTCCCCCAAAGTAGCCGAACAATGCGTGTTCCCGTACCGGGGTGTCATTCTCCACTGCGGCCCGTAAGGGTTTCCCGGTCATGGACGGTGGGCGAGGAATATCAAAGTACTCCAGCAGAGTTGCCGGAATATCGACCGTCTGTGCCAGAGCACGGCGACGCACACCTTCTGCCTTACTGCGCGGATCGCGGATAAAGAACGGCGTGTTGGCAATCTCGTTATACACCGGCATGATGTTTTTGCCCCACCACTGGTGCTCGCCCAGCAGGAAACCGTGATCCGTACAGACGATAAACAGGGTATCTTCCCAGAGGTTGAGGGCTTTGAGCTTGTCCATCACCTGGCCCAGATAGTCATCACACATGGTGATCAGCGCCTGGTAAAACTTCCGCACCTTATCGTCATCCTTTCCCCCTGGCGCGCCACAGTAGTACGGCACCCAGCCGTCAAACTCACCGGGCTGACAACCGTACTGTGCCAGATATTTTTCCGGGACAAAGAAAGGCTCATGAGGATCGAAACATTCGATTTGCAGGAACCAGTTGTCCTGATGCTGGTTGGTTTCCAGAAACTCCATGCCGGCGCTGATGGTGCGGTGTGTGAAATGCTCTTCCTGGGTCGGCATTGCAGCACGATTAATCAGGTCCTGAGTCATTCGTCCACTGCGCCGACGCAGAGTTTCCGCATCCTCCATGCCCTGCCAGTTGATGGTGGGTTTCTCCACCTGCCCTTTCCAGCAGTCCCCTTCCTGGCCCCGGATGAACTCAAAGGTGGAATAGCGGGTGTGATAGGTAGCCCCGCCATCACGCCAGTAATGTTTATGGTCAGTGACCATATGGGTATGCACACCCGCCTGTTTCAGTGCCTGAAACGTAGAAAAATCAAACGGCTCCAGCGGTCCCCAGCTGCGGTGCAGGAAGTTGTAACGCCCGGTATGCAGCTCACGACGAGCGGGCATGCAGGGCATGCTGCCGACATAGAAACGATCAAACTGCGCCGACTCCTCTGCCAGTCGGGTAAAGTTTGGGGTAATGGCATCGCCTCCATAAGGGGCGAGATGGTTACGCGTCAGCGTATCAAACATCAGCATGACTGCTTTCATAAGACGTCTCTTCTTTATGAACCGATAAATTCTTCAACTTCGTTTTTGATCAGTGTGACATGGGGACCGTAGACCACCTGAACCCCCTCCCCGCGGATAAATGCACCACGGCTGCCGAGCTGTTTGAAATCATCTATTTTGACATTCAGAGGATTTTTAACCGTGATGCGCAGGCGGGTGGCGCAGCAGTCCACGTCGACAATATTGTTCGTTCCCCCCAGGGCTTCAACGATGCCTGCGGCACGTTCATTTCCAACCAGCGTGTTCTCTACGGGGGCGTCATCGTTTTCATCTTCACGCCCCGGCGTTTTTAGCTGGCGCCATTTGATCAGGGAACGGAAAGAGAAGTAGTACAGACAGAACATCACCACGCCCAGCGGCAGCATCAACACCCAGTTAGTTTTGGCATTGCCCTGAAGCACGCCGAATAACAGGAAGTCGATAAGGCCACCGGAGAAAGTCTGCCCAACGGTGATTTGCAGGATATGGGTCATCATGAAGGCCACGCCGGTCAAGACGATATGCACGCCGTACAACAGCGGCGCGCAAAACATGAAGGCAAACTCCAGCGGCTCGGTAATTCCGGTGACAAAGGCGGTCAGCGCTGCGGACAGCATCAGGCTGGCCACTTTTTTGCGGTTTTCAGGACGAGCTGAATGATAAATAGCCAGCGCGGCACCAGGCAGACCAAACATAAAGTCAGCGAAGCGACCCGCCATAAAACGTGACACGCCGATGTAGTACTGAGTCACGGAAGGATCCGCGAGCTGGGCAAAGAAAATTTTCTGCGTCCCCTGGACCAGATGCCCGTTAACGACGGCTTCTCCCCCTACGCTGGTCAGCCAGAATGGCAGGTAGAAGAGATGATGCAGACCAAGCGGGATAAGGCATTTCAGGATCATGCCGTAGACGAAGGTGCCGATATAACCCGTACTTTCGACCAGCCCGCCCAGATGCGTGATGCCAGCCTGAATATGCGGCCATACCCAGAACAGCGCCACGCCGAGGAAAATGGCAAAAAAGGAGCTGACAATCGGCACGAAACGGGACCCGCTAAAGAAAGCCAGCAGGTTCGGCAATTCCGTTTTACCAAATCGTTTATGCACCCAGAATGCCAGCAGGCCGCTCATGATGCCCCCCATCACCCCGGTTTGTAATGTGGTGATACCCATGACGCTGGCCTGCCCGGCAGCGGCAAGATTTTCGGTTGCCAGCTCACCTGAAAGCAGTAATGAAGCATTGATCGCTTTATTCATCACGATAAAGCACAGCACGGCGGCAAGCCCCGCCGTTCCCTTGTCGCTGCGTGCCATGCCAACGGCAATCCCCACCGCAAACAACAGCGCCAGGTTGTCAAAAACCACGCTGCCGCAAAGCTTCATCACGGTAAAGATGGCCTGAACCGTATGGTTATCCAGTACAGGATAAGTTGATATGGTGACCGGATTAGTGAATACGCCGCCAAATCCCAGCAGCAAACCGGCTGCTGGCAGGACAGCAATCGGTAGCATAAAAGATTTTCCCAGATTTTGTGCTCCGGCAAATAATTTGCTCATACAAGCCCCTGATGTTGGTGTTATGAAGTTTATATTTCATGTTATAGTCAAATCAACGAAAACTATGTTTCGATCCTTTGCGCTCAATGTCAAAACGCAGTGATAAAAAAGTGAGCAATGTCACTAAACTTAACAGGTGTATACCCTGGAGGGAGTATGAAGCGACCCTTTCATCTGATGGCCAAACCGGTCAGCTACCAATGCAACATAGCCTGTGACTACTGTTTCTATCTGGAAAAAGACCAGGGCACGTTGAAACCCCGGAAAGCCGAAAGACATATGGATGACGCCACGCTTGAGAGCTATGTGCGCCAGTACATTGCAGCAAATCCGGGGCAGGAAATTGAATTTACCTGGCAAGGCGGTGAACCGACTCTCGCGGGTCTGGCGTTCTATGAAAAGGCTCTGCAGTTCCAGCACAAACACGCTCAGGGCAAACGTATAAGCAACAGTATTCAGACCAACGGTGTACTGATCGATGAGGCGTGGGCCGCTTTTCTTGCGAAACATAACTTTCTGGTGGGGCTGTCCATTGATGGGCCGTCATGGCTGCATGACCGCTATCGTAAAACCCGTAGCCAACAGTCCGTCTTCGACAAAGTGGTACGAGCAATGACGCTGCTGAAGCAGCATCGGGTGGAGGTGAATGTTTTAACGGTCGTCAACAACGTGACCGCAGAACACCCGCTTGAAATTTATCAGTTTCTGACACGTGAACTGGGCGCGGAATATGTCCAGTTCATTCCTGCGGTTGAGCAAAGGCCCCTGAACGAAAAATATGGCGAGCTGCTTTATCCCCAGTCGCTGTCGGGAAGTTCTGTCACTGAATGGTCGGTATCCGGCGAACAATGGGGAGCTTTTATTAACACCGTATTCGATGAATGGGTTCGTCATGATGTTGGCCGGGTCTATATCCAGCTGTTCGACAGCGCGCTTGCCGCCTGGCTCGGTGAGAAACCCTCGCTGTGTGTGATGCAGTCATCCTGCGGTTTCGGGCTGGTTGTTGAGCAAAACGGGGACGTTTACAGCTGTGACCATTATGTCTACCCGGAGCATAAACTGGGTAATCTTCGTCGCGACAGCCTGGAAAAAATGGCCAACAGCAAACAGCAGCGAAAGTTCGGGCTGGCTAAAAACAAGGTGTCAGGCGAGTGCGAACGTTGTGAATGGCGTTTTGCCTGTCATGGGGGCTGCCCAAAACATCGTATCCATAAAACGGGAGAGCGCTGGCATAACCATCTTTGCGCAGGGTATAAGGCCATGTTCAGCCATATGGATCCTTATATGCGCTATATGGCGGAGCAAATACGACAGCGTCAGCCTCCGGCCAGCATTATGACAGTGGCGGCAAATATTGCGGGGCAGCATCGCTGATCCGCTAATATTCAAAAGAGATTCTCCTGACAAAGCAAAAGAATATACGGGGCACGGATTTACCGTTTAACCACCAGGCCATGGACGGCAACAAAACCTATTCCCTTTGGCTGGCTGGACTGGCGTAGAGCGCTGTGTATACGCATCCCTTTTCAAACAGATACTCCCCGCGCCAGACGCCCCCCGCAACCTGACAATAAAATTGCCTTAGCTCAGATGACAGAGCTACGAGCCTGATGCCGTGAAAATCTCGCATGGGGTGGCGACGGGATAATGCCTTGTACACGCTCTCCTTTGCCGAAAACGCCAGGGTTAGCGCGGCATGAAAAGCCAGCGGCAAGCCCTTTAAATATCGATATTCTTCGGCGTCGAGGATGGCCGGATGTAAAACCTCCGCCTCTTCCGGGGCAATCAGGTTTTCAACGTCGATGCCGATGCTCGCCGCCACTGGCGAGGCGACTGTGGCGCAGAGTGCGATCTTATCCGTATGGCTGATAGATCCATATACGCCCGGCGGCCAGAGCGGAACGCCTTGTTCGTTAGCCAATAAAGGCGCTTTGCCGCAGCCGTTTTTAAGTAGCTGCTGCTGAGCCAGCCAGCGTCCCGCCAGATATTCAGCCCGGCGTGACTTTGCGGCATGGCGCAACGCGTCAGGGAAAGTGATGCCATAAAAATCAAAAAGGTTGTCATCGTAGTGCGCGAGCTGAAAAGCGCAGCGTGCAACGGCGACCGGCAGCAACCGCAGCGAAATGGGGAATAATGGTTGAATAAAATTTGTCATCGCACGCCTGTCAATACTGGCCCGTTCGGGCCAGCTCGGGCCAGTTTGAAAGAGAAAGAGGCGTTACGCCTCCGAAGATGCCAGCGTCTCAGGCGTTAAAAAACCGCACCCGAACCAGTACTTCCGGTATCTGGCGATCAGCTGCTCTGCGTCTATAGCCCCAAATTTCTCGGCCACCAGCGCGTGTTCAATCTGCATGCGTGGGTAAGTTTTCGCCTCGAGATAAAAGGACTTAAAGGGATAAAGCGCATTGTCGCTGTCCACGCCGGGCACCCACTCTTGCGCCCAAACCTCTCCGCTGACGAAGCGGATTGCCTGCTCGCCGCCTGCAATGGTTGACAACAGTTTCTTCCACGGCACGGCGGAGAGATAGCCCAGATTAATGGCCTGTTGGTCATGCTCCCCCAGCAGGCTTTCACCCACCAGCAGGCTCGCCAGGCAGTCCACGGGGCTGATATCCAGCTCGTAGTTTTTCCACTCCGGCGCCACGCCCATTTGCAGGCAGCCCTTAATCAGGTTCAGCGTGTGGTTGGTTTCCACATTCGAGATCCCGTTGCGGACGGAACCGGTGATGTTGCCCATGCGGAAAATAGCGCCGTGCAGCCCGCTGTCAAAGGCCTGCTTCACCAGCTGCTCACTGGCCCATTTCCCCTGCACGTAGCCATTTGCCACCGGAGGCGCAGCCGCAAGCGCTCTTTCCAGAATGCACGTGCCCTCGGCTGCTGCTGCTGAAAGCGTGGAGACGTAGAAGAAATGCTTTGGGCGTCCGAATGTACAAAGTTCCAGCAGCCGGCGGGTGCTCTCTACATTGGCGGCACGCAAAGTGGTGTAACTGTGTAAGTGGTTAACCCATGCCCCGCAGTGGTAAATCGCATCGATACTTTCCCCTAAGGCTTCCCACACGACGCCGTTCATACCAAAACAAGGCGCATCAAGGTCGCCGCACAGCGCGCTAATTCGCGACGTATCGAGGCTCAGCTGGTACAAATCAGCGGCCTCAAGCAGCCGTTGCAGCCCATCCTTCCCTCTGACAAGACAGTGGATAATGGCTTCAGGCCGCTGACGCTGTAGCTCTGCCAGCAGATGAATGCCAAGGAAGCCGCTTGCGCCGGTCAGCAGGATCTTTTCAAACTGCCTGCTACCGGCGCTCAGACAGGTCATTGCCAGCGGCGCGACGTCACGGGCAATCAGCTGCGCCTCTTCTTCCTCGTTGTCCTTCATATTTCCTTCGAGGTTTGCCGCCAGCTCCGCCAGTGAACGGCTGCGGAAAACCGCGGCGACCGGGACAGATTTCCCCATCCTTTTCTGGATAAGATCTGTCATTTTGATCACCAGCAGGGAATGACCGCCGATAGTGAAGAAATTATCCTCCCGCGCGCAGGGGCGGTCTGTTTTCAGCAGCTGTTGCCAGATAAGCGCCAGCTGCTGCTCAGTTTCGCCCTCGGGTGGCGTCCCCTCTTTAATCGCGGCCGCAAAATCGATAGCCGGAAGCTGTGCTTTATCGACTTTGCCGTTTGCCGTTAGCGGGATTTTGTTGACCGTTTGCAGCGCTGCCGGAACCATATAAGCAGGCGCAACGGCCGCAAAGGCGCTGAGAATTTCCGCCGCCTGAAGCTCGCTGACGCACCAGGCCGCAAGCTGCTTCTGCCCCTGATGTTCTATGGCGAGCACCACGGCCTGCCTGATCCCTTCAAGCTGACATAACAAGTGTTCCACTTCACCCGGCTCAAGACGGTAGCCGCGGATTTTAACCTGATTATCTCCTCGCCCCACGAACGCCAGCACCCCATCGCGTTTCCACAACACCCGGTCACCGGTTTTGTACATTTTCGGCGTGGCGGGCGTTTGCTGATGCGTTTGCTCATAAAACGGGTTATCAACGAAGGCCTCACTGGTTTTGTCCGCTTTGTTAAGATACCCCCCTGCCAGCCCTGCTCCAGAAGTGTAAAGCTCGCCAATAGCGCCAGGCGGTAGCAGACGCTGCCGGGCATCCAGCACGTAACAGGTCGTACCCGAAATGCTGCTGCCAATAGGGATGCTTGCGCCCAGACCGTCTTCTCGCCTGATGGGATACAAGGTGGTGAAGGTGGTGTTCTCGGTCGGGCCATAGCCGTTCCAGATCTGTGCAGGCGGGGTAGCCGATGAGAGCACGGCATTCACGAGCGAGGGTGACAACGCATCGCCGCCAATCAGCAGATTCCGTAGTCCGGCAAACGCATTGGGGTTGTCGGCGGCGAGCTGATTGAACAGGGCAACCGTAAACCAGGCGTCGGTGACACCTTGCTCGGCCAGCGTCCGCTGGAGTTGTTCAGTGTCGATGACGGTTTCGTAAGGAATGACTTCTATCTGCGCGCCGTTGAGCAACGCTCCCCAGATTTCAAACGTCGAAGCATCAAACGCAATATTGCCTGCCTGAGCGACAACAGCATCCGCCGCTATCTGCAATGGCTCTGAATTGACCACCAGACGGGTGACTCCCTGCTGGAGCACCTTCACGCCTTTAGGTTCGCCCGTCGAGCCAGAGGTGTACATCACGTAGGCTTCATCGTCAGCATGATGGACAACAGGCCGCCTTTGCGCGCTCTTCAAATAAAGAGCATCCAGCGCGATTTCAGGGCAAATGTTCTGCCGCCCCGCTGTGCCGCCGTTAACGATCAGGCAGTCTGCCGCGCTGTCGCTCAGCATGTAGCACAGCCGGTCATTCGGATGCGAGGGATCGAAAGGCACGTAGGCAGCGCCAGTTTTGAGGATCGCCAGCATGGTCACCACCGTCTCGATCCCGCGGTCAAAAGCAAAGGCGATTCGTTTTCCTTTCAGCTCCCCCCGCTGCGCCTGAAGCCCGGCGGCGAGCTGGTCGGCGCGCCGATCGAGTGCAGAGTAAGTCAGACTTTGCGACCGGCAGCGAACGGCGAGTTTATCTGGCGCCAGGCGGAGCTGGCGATCGAACAGCGGCAAGATGGCCTGTAGTGGCTTCTGCATCCGTGGAGGGTTCCATGCCAGTAGTTGCTGCTGACGCATCGTCTCGCCGAGGGTCATCAGCGCCGAAAGCGGTTGCTGTAAGCCTTCGGTCATCTTTTCCAGAATGGCGTGGTAGAGGTCCAGCAGGGTATCCATCAAGATTTCTGACCAGATGCCTTTGCGGAAGGTCGCTTCCAGCCGCAGCTGGCCATCGGTTTGCGGCACCACGTTCAGCAGAAGATCGGACTTCGCCTGCTCGTCAGGCAGCGGATAATCGCTAACGTCACAGCCGCTGAGGCTGAGCGCCCTGCCGTCTCCCCCTTCGGTGTTCTGCAACACTAACAGCACGGCGCAAAGCGGATGCTGCGTCGGGCCGGAGGGAACGCCTGTGGCGGCCAGCACCTGGCCTAATGGAGCGTCGCCCCGCTCGAACCCCTGCGTCAGGTGCTGATGATTGTCGCGTAGCCAGTTTCCCAACGCGTTTTGCTCTTCAACCTGCGTTCGCAGAATCAAGGTGTTGGCAAAGAAACCAATCTGATCGCTGAGGGCCTGCTGCGGCCGGTTGGCCCAGATACCGCAAATGGGCACGTCCTGCTGCTGGCAAACTCTCGACAGCAGCAGCGCCAGCCCCGAAAAGACGAGGTTAAACAAACCGCTCTGGCTGGCTATCGCCGTACTCTGAAGCTGGCTTAGCAGGCGCGAAGGAAGCACTTTCTTGCGCATGATGCTACCGGCCTGCGGCGTACCCATAACGGGCAGCGCCAGCGGCGTAACGTCTGCCAGCGCGGCTGCCCACCAGTCAATTTTCGGCTGAAAATCCTGCTGCTGCTGCCAGGCGCAATAATCGGGATACTGGCACGCCAGGGCCGGCAGCCCCGTTTCCCCTTCGTACAACGCCCTCAGCTCCTGGAAGAAAATCCCCATAGACCAGCCGTCAGCAATAATGTGGTGAATGTTGATCAGCAGCAGGCGGGGCTGCTCGTTGACGTAATAAAGCGTGGTGCGTAGCAGCGGTTCGTCACCAAAGCGGAATGGGCGTGCCACCTCATCATTTATTTTCGTCGCCAGCTCGCTTTCCTGACGGACAGATACGGTGTCCAGAGTCAGCGGCGTCTCAACAACCTGCTGCCATGCCACCCCCTGCGTTTCATCGATGCGCAGACGCAGGCTATGATGCCGCTCGCCCAGTTTACGCAGCGCGGTTTGCAGGCGATGGGTATCCAGCGCGCCGACAATACGAAACGCCAGCGGTATTGAATAGTGGGCGACGTCCGGCTCCCGACAGCAGGTAAGCCACAGACGATTTTGCTCTTCTGACAGAGGAATTTTCTTTCCGGCAGGCACTACCGGGAAAAGAAGGTCGCCCTCCCCCTCCGCCTGCCGGTCGATATGCGCCGCCATTTCATGCAGCACAGGAAAACGAAAGAGATCGGCGAGGCTAATCTCTTTGCCGCAGCGTTGATATATCGCATGACGGAGTTTCACCACCAGCAGCGAATGCCCGCCTGACCAGAAGAAGTGGCCCTGGCGTCCCGGCGCCTTTTCAAGTTTAAGAATGTCCTGCCAGACTTGCTCCAGCCAGCGCTCGGTGCCGGGCTGAACGGGCTCATAGTCATGGTGATTAATTTCCGCAGCAGGTAACCGCCGCTTATCTACTTTTCCGTTTGCCGTGATGGGCAGTTTATCCAGCAGCTGCAGGCTTACCGGAACCATGTAGGCGGGAGCCTGTTCCCGGAACTGAGCAAGCAGGTGCTGAGGAGAACCGGAGCCCTGGCACCATGCCGCCAGCTGTTTTTGACCATCCACGATAATCGGTTGTACCACCGCCAGCTCAACGCCGGGCAGCTGGCAAAGCAGGAACTCGACCTCACCGGGTTCGAGGCGGAAGCCACGGATTTTTATCTGATTATCCATGCGGCCAAGGAAATCGAGATTTCCGTCTGCCAGCCGCCTGACACGATCCCCGGTTTTGTAAAGGGTCTGAGTCGCTGATTCGCAGCAGGACTCAAGCTCCCGCTCGTAAAAAGGGTTGGCAATAAACGCTTCGTTCGTTTTGTCCGCTTTGTTCAGATAACCGAGAGCCAGCCCTAATCCGCTGGTATAGAGCTCACCTTCTTCTCCATCAGCCACCTGATGCAGAGCCTTATCCAGCACATAACATTGCGTGCCGGAAATACTCTGTCCAAGGGGGATGCTGCTGCGGTAGCAGTCAGAAAGCCGAATACGGTGCAGGGTTGTGATCACCGTATTTTCCGTCGGCCCATAAGCGTTCCAGATAGCCCCCGGTGGGGAGACGGAGGATAACGCCGCCAGAACGGACGCCGGATTAAGCGCATCGCCACCGGTGAAGACGTTTTTCAGACCGCCAAAAACATCAGGGTTTTCTGTAACCAGCTGATTAAACAGCGCAACGGTGAAAAATGCATCAGAAATATTTTCTTGCTGAAGCAGACGACTCAGCTCCAGGCTATTAATAACGACGTCGTAAGGAACAATAACTAATGTACAACCATTTAATAATGCCCCCCATATTTCAAACGTCGAGGCATCAAATGCAATATTTCCGCATTGTGCAACTACGGCATCGTTCGAAAATTGAAAAGGATGTGCGTTCACCACAAGGCGTAATATGCCTTTCGCAGGAACCATCACACCTTTGGGCTGCCCCGTAGAACCTGATGTGTACATAATATACGCAGCTTCTGCTTCATCAGTAAAAAGAGGGTTGCACGCCAGCGGCTTCTCCTCGGGGAGTTCCTCAATATAAATTTCGGGACATTTCTCCTGTCTTTTTGCTTCCGCTCTGCTGGTAATGATTAATGCTGGCTGGCAGTCCTCAATAATATAGTTCAACCTTTCATCCGGCCCGCTCGGGTCGAAGGGGACATAGGTCAAACCTAGTTTTTGAGTGGCAAGAATGCTGGCGATAGCGTAAGGGTCGCGCTGCAAGGCAATAACAACCGTGCGAGAAGCAGGTATTCTGGAAAGCGTGCTCTGGATTGCGTGGGCGATACGATTCGCGAGATGATCTAATTGTGAGTAAGTTAAAGAGATATTGTTATATTTTATTGCACTTTTCGCGGGATGTAATTCAACCTGCTGCCTGAATGCATAATAAAGGCAATCAGTGGCCTCTGCCTGATATTCTTTCAACAATTTTACGACCTCTGCGAGATTGCCGCGGAGCATAGGGTTGCTCCACGCATTGTATAAATTCCATTTATATTAAGAATATCACTGAAGCTCCCCCCTCAATACTTCACTTTTTAAAATAGTCAATTTTATCATACTTGCTTGCATACTCTCGACAGCGCCAGCTCATTTCCTGTAAATTCAAATATGCCCTGTTATGGCTGTGTTATACCGACAAATAATAACCATCAGAAACAATCCCACGCACTTATTACTTTAAGATAAACGAGCATTAATCCTTAACAGACAAACAGAGCAGCCGATACATTATAAGAGCAGCCTGGCTACGGCTTATATTCGGAATGTCGTAAACTGGCCGGCCGGCAATGAATGGCCGTGAAGGTAAAAAAAAACCACATGCTGGGTAGCGGAAATCTGGCACTGAAGACACCTGCATATGCCATTAATAATGCTGCCATGGCATTGATAAATATTGTTCACCTCATCAACCAGCCCTCCAACATCCATATTAAGTATATTTTCGCATGCAAACCTGTTTAATTTAAAATTCTGAAATTCTGAAAAACCAGGCCATATCAGGTTGTGCCGTATATTCCCTGGCAAGTTCCTGCGCATTATTCATCTTTCCCCCTTCCCGCAATCAAATATTTTGCGTAAAAGAAATGTCGATATTATATCTCTGCACTATATTAAAAAGATTTGGTCTGTTTGATGATTTTTCTGACGCAGGCTAAATAAGCCTCCCTGACAGGGTTTTATCAGCAAGGAAAAGAAGGTGAAAATGAAAAAATACAAAGGTATTGGCGTACTGGCAATAGCGGCAGGCTCGCTGTTGCCTACGGGCGCCGTGCATGCCGCAGAGCAGAACGCTGAGGCGCAAAGCAGCAACACAACCAAAAAGCCCAACATCATTCTGATCGTCTCTGATGATACAGGATACGGTGACCTTGGAGCCTACGGCGGAGGTGAAGGCCGCGGAATGCCGACGCCTAATCTTGACCGCATGGCCGACGAGGGGATGACCTTCTTTGATTTTTATGGTCAACCAAGCAGTACGCCGGGGCGTGCTGCCATGCAGACTGGACGTATTCCAAACCGTAGCGGTATGACTACCGTGGCCTTCCAGGGCCAGGGCGGCGGCCTGCCGAAAGAAGAGTGGACGCTGGCTTCCGTGCTGAAAACCGGTGGCTATAAAACCTTCTTCACCGGGAAATGGCACCTGGGCGAGGCGGACTACGCGCTGCCAAACGCACAGGGTTATGACGAAATGCGTTATGTCGGCCTCTACCACCTCAATGCCTACACCTACGCCGATCCGAAATGGTTCCCGGATATGGATCCTAAACTGCGTGAAATGTTCACACGCGTGACCCGCGGCGCGTTGTCCGGCAAAGCTGGCGAAACGGCGCATGAAGATTTCAAAATCAACGGCCAGTATGTCAATACGCCTCAGATAGACGGCAAAGAAGGCGTGGTCGGTATTCCGTTCTATGATCGCTACGTCGAAAAAGCCTCCCTTGACTACCTTGAGGCCAACGCCAAATCGTCTGAGCCGTTCTTCATGAGCATCAACTTTATGAAGAACCACCAGCCGAATATGCCGGACCCGGACTTCGTCGGCAAATCCATGTCGAAAAGCAAATATGCTGATTCAATGGTCGAAATGGACGCCCGCGTCGGCCACATCATGGATAAACTGCGTGAGCTGGGCATTGATAAAGACACGCTGGTGGTGTGGACCACCGATAACGGCGCCTGGCAGGATGTCTATCCGGATGCCGGTTATACCCCGTTCCGTGGAACCAAAGGGACCGATCGCGAAGGCGGCAGCCGTGTACCCGCTATCGCCTGGTGGCCAGGTAAAATCAAGGATCACAGCCGTAACCATGACATCGTGGGCGGTCTGGATCTGATGGCAACCTTCGCTTCTGTGGCGGGCATCAAGCTTCCGGAAAAAGATCGTGCGGGCCAGCCTATCATCTTCGATAGTTATGACATCACTCCTGTGCTGTTCGGAACCGGTAAAGACCCACGTACCGAGTGGTTCTACTTCACCGAGGATGAACTGTCCCCGGGGGCTGCGCGTGTAGGCCACTACAAAGCGGTGTTCAACCTGCGTGGTGACAACGGTGCGCAAACCGGTGGCCTGGCAGTGGACTCCAACCTTGGCTGGAAAGGACCTTCGTCCTATGTCGCCACCGTTCCGCAGATCTTTGACCTCTGGCAGGATCCGCAGGAACGGTATGATATCTTCATGAACAACTACACCGAGCACACCTGGACGCTGGTGACATTCAACGAAGCTATTACTAATCTGATGAAAACCTACGTGCAATATCCGCCGCGTAAATCACAAGGCGAAGGGTATTCAGGCCCCATCACGCTGAGCCAGTATGAACGTTTCAAAAATGTTCGCGACCAGCTGCAGAGTGAAGGGTTCAAATTGAGTATGCCAACCGGCAACTAAAGTAAAAATGGCCCGGAGGCGACTCCGGGCAATGACTGAAACCGTACTGCACAAGCCACACAAGGCCAGGTCTATGAAAAAAAGCACCACCATTCCGCTGACCCCGCTCGAGAATCAGGGCAAATTTCTGCCGGCGTATAAACGTCGCTATCATGTCATGGCAAAACCCAGCGGCTCCACCTGCAACCTTGACTGCAACTACTGCTTTTACCTGCATAAAGAACAATTACTGCATCAACCCCATGACAAGGGGATGAGCGATGAAGTGCTGGAAAACTTTATTCGTCAGTACATCCAGAGTCAGGATGGCGAAGAGATAATCTTCTCCTGGCAAGGCGGCGAGCCGACGCTGATGGGTCTGGAGTTTTTTGAAAAAGTTGTTGCTCTGCAAAAAAAATATCAGCCAAAACATCAACGTATTGAAAACGATCTGCAAACTAACGGCGTGCTGATTAACGACAAATGGGCTGCGTTTCTTAAAAAGCACCGTTTCCTGGTGGGCGTCTCTATTGATGGCCCACGTGAAATCCATGACCGATTTCGCGTCACCCGCAGCGGCAAACCAACATTTGATAAAGTGATAGCCGGTATTGATGCCCTGAAGCGTCATCAGGTTCCTTTTAATGCCCTGGCCGTAGTCAATCGGGTCAACGCTCGTTTTCCCCGCGAGGTATACCGGTTTCTGACCCGTGAACTGGGTGCAACTTACATCCAGTTTACCCCCTGCGTTGAAGCCACGGATTTCAAGACCACCGCTCCGCAGTTCTGGCGTGAAGATACCATTCCGATTACCGGATCACGCCGGGCAAAACCCGGAGACCTGGATTCCATCGTCACCGACTGGTCCGTAGATCCTGATGACTGGGGCCACTTTTTAGCGGAAGCCTTTGACGAGTGGGTCACCCATGACCTGGGACGCGTGCAGGTGAACCTGTTCGAAACCGCCGTCGTGCAAACGATGGGCCTTCCTTCTCAGCTCTGTATCACCGCGCCGTTCTGCGGCAAAGCGCTGGCCATTGAGAAGAATGGCGATGTTTATTCCTGCGACCACTATGTCTATCCGGAATACAAACTCGGCAATATTAAAGCCCATAAACTGGCGCACATGGTGTTTTCCGAAAGGCAAAAAGTGTTTGGCATGGGGAAGAAAGAGACCCTGCCAGCCTACTGCAAAACCTGTCCGCATCTGAATCTTTGCTGGGGGGAATGTCCGAAGAATCGCATTGTGCGTACGCCTGACGGCGAGGAAGGATTGAATTATCTCTGCCCGGGATTCCGCCATTTCTATAGCACGGTAAAACCGGAGCTTGAGAGAATAGCGAACCTGCTAAAGTAGATCCCCTGCTCCATTGAGACAGGGTTTATGCAAATAAACCCTGTCCGGCAGTTAGCTGACCGTGTGATCCAACCAGCCAGGCAACAGGCTGTAGATTGCCTCTATCGCTCCGTTCCCACCATTTAAGGTATAGAAATCATCCATTTGGTCAATATCATTACAGCGTATCCAGACCTGCCCGTCTTTGGCTTTCCAGATAAAGGCTTTAATCGGCAGATCGAAGCCTACCTCGATATTGCTTGCCAGTAAGTTACCGACAAGCTTCGTGTTTTGAAATAGCAGGCAGACAGCCTCATCCACCTTCTTATTGGAGAGTGCCGCAACCTTCTGCTGATCGACGTCAGCGACAATCATGACTTCTGGAAACTCGGCTAATTTTGCCAGTAAACGGTCGGCGGTTTCTCTGACGGAGTAAGGGCTTTTTCTGATCCAGCGTTGATTAATATTTTGCATTTTATCTTCCATTATCAGTCATGGTTCAAGGGTATTTAAATAGCCTCAGCGTCTTTTGGATCCCATAATTCAAAGACTAAATAGGTAGCGGGAGTCGTTGCAGAATGATTCCTGATAGTCACTTCATTCGCATTCACAAGATCTGCGGTGCCCAACTTTTCCACAGGTGCTGCATCTTTATGATCGGGGGTCACCACATCAAGTGAGCCATCAAGAACTAAAAGATAAGTGGGGCGATTGCTAAAATCTTGTTTCGGTAGCGCGACGCCCTTTTCCAGGGAAACTTTTCTTACCCGCATCATTCGGTCAATCAATTCAGCGCCCTGTTTCGGTAAGTGAATGTCATAAACATTGTGGGAATAAACGGGATTACTTTTTTCCATACCGCCTTTTTTCGGCGCATCCACATAATATTTAGCCTGCTCTGCTTTAAGCTTAGCCAGCAGCGGCGTGTGCTGCGGGTAGGTGACGCCATTGCAGGATGAACCATCATCCAGCAAATCGAAGGTCGTCATGGTCAGCATGTCGGTCGCAGAGCCGTTAATGGCATAGTGCAAATTCGCGTACTCTTTATAAGAATCGCCGATATGAAGCGTCACAGGCTCATGTTGATAAGGATAAACAATAGCGCTTCCGCGGGTCACCCCCAGCATCGCAGGCCTGTTTTCATGGCTGTGGAGATCGATATGTGAGCCTGGCTGGACATCCACAGTACGGAAACGTAGCGCCCGACAGGTTAACGGTTTATTACCCGTTGGCAGATGGATATCAGCGACCTTAAGCGTATTCAATACCTCTGACTTAACGCCCGCGGGAAGTTGACTACCGGTATTTGCGCCTGCCGTTTCCGCCTGGCTGAAACCAGCAGTAAAGGAAGATGCAATAACTAAACCCATTGCCACAATATTCTTCTTCATTTGTTCTCCTTAATTTTATTTTTTGAATCCTCAGGAATAGAAAAGCCATAATATGACAAAAGTCGCTGTTATCGCTTTAGATAAGACCTGGGTATGACACGGTTTTAAGCTATACCCGGCAGGATAAGATAACAACCTCGCTATTTTTAGCCAGATATACCGTTTACAAAAACAGAGAAACTTCTTCCTTCGAATGCGGAGTTTGCGATTTATTACTCTGATAGTTCGTCAACATCAGCCCACAGCAAGCATATAATTCCTTCATGCTAGTTTATTAAATTGTCTATTCATAATAATCACCGATATAACGTCAGCAAAAACACATCATTCAAACGTCGTCGCTCGCGGCGGTGACTGAATAGCCACAGAAAAAGGCAAAGCAATAACCAAACCTGAAACGTTTCAAGCAAAAATAATGAAATCAAAGAGGGTTAACAGGAGCATTAAATGAGGGAAAAGAGGCAGCGGAACAGCGGGAGAATAAAAAGCAGTTCAGTTCGTCACCGTTAAGGCCTGCGACAAACTGAACTGAGCGGGAGGCTCATCAGCAGAGAATGATTAGCCTTTTGTCAGATGGGTGGTGATATCGATGTGGTTGAGAAGCGTTTTATGCACCGGACAAAGCTCGGCAATCTGCTCGAGCCGCTCTGTCTCTTCAGGCGAAAGCTCGCCTTCAATTAAGATCTCACGATGAATGCGGTCGGCCAGATTTTTACCGTCCAGGCAATCTTCACAATCTTCAAGATGTTCACGGGAGTGCGTCAGCCTGACCACCAGACGGCTCAGCCTCAGCTTCTTTCGTCGCGCGTACATTCGAAGCGTCATTGAAGTACAGGTTCCGAGCGCGGCCAGAAGCTGATCGTAGGGGGTGGGACCTTTATTCAGTCCGCCTACGCTCAACGGCTCATCGGATAGCCACTGGTGCCCGACGGAGCGCACGTCGCAGAGGAAATCCCCCTCCCGCATGGTGACAATGACCTCCCCTTTTGCCGGCTCCTCAGACGGCAAAACATCCGCGACAATCGCTGGCATATAACGTTCCGCCCAGGAGGCAATGCAGTTTGCGGCGTAGCGCGCATCCTGCTTGCTGCTCAGCAGGTGATCGGCATCGTCCAGCGAAATGAAACTTTTTGGGTGGCGAGCGCTGGTATACAGCCGTTCGGCCTGATCAACAGAGACCGTGGTGTCCCGCGGTGAGTGCAGGATAAGCAGCGCCTTATTCAGGGATCGTAGCTGGCCCTGGAGCTGGAATTGTTCCACATCATCCAGAAACTGTTTTTTGATGGTAAAGGGCCTTCCCGCCAGCTGCACCGTGGCAACGCCTTGCCCACGGATATCATCAAGCTTGCCACCAAGCTGTTTGAGCACGTGCGCAGGTTCGGCAGGGGCGCCGATGGTGGCAACACACTTAACGTAGTCCAGCCGTAGCGCCGCAACCAGTACGGCTGTTCCTCCCAGGCTATGACCCACCAGCAGCGCCGGCGGCTGGTAATTTGTCGACAGATAATCTGCCGCCGCGAGCAGATCCGCGACATTCGATGAAAAGTTGCTGTTAGCGAAATCCCCGTCGCTACCGCCTAAACCCGTGAAATCAAAACGGAGGACCGCAATGCCCTGCTCCACCAGAGCACGGCTAATCTGCGATGCTGATGTCAGCCCCTTTCCGCAGGTGAAACAGTGGGCGAAAAGGGCATACCCCGTCGGGTTCTCCGGTGATTCCAGTAGCCCGCTGAGCGTAATTCCGTCCTGATTCGCAAACGTAAGTTTCTGCTTTATGACTGTCATCCTCTCGCTCTCCTGCATTGTTCGTTATGACATGGATATTATCCGGCTGATTCTGATTGTGGATATCGGCTCTTGTGACTGCTGTTTTCTTCTGCCCTGGCGCTCAACGTGGACCACGCATTGATGAGCTGTTGCAGATGGCTTTCAGACTGTGCCTGAAGGCTGGCGCTGGCGGCAGGAGAATCATCCAGCATACGCAATTGCTCCTCAAATGGAACCGTCTGGCGGAAGCTGGTGATCATCCCGAAGACCATCGATTTCAGTTCGCTGACGGTGATGTACTTGCCCTTCTGCCCGTCCAGCGCATCCAGCTTGTCCGACAGCGACTGCAGCTGCGTCATGCCGTTGTGCCAGCCGTTCAGCGCATTCGCCGGAAGAGCGTTGACCGCCAGCTGCTGCTGCCACTGCTGGCGCATAGCCGCGACCTCCTTGCTTTCGGGCCACAGCGCCTGCGCCTGGCCCAGCAGGGCGTTGCCGTATCGCAGCGTCCAGTCAGGGGATAGCCGTGCCAGCGCATCAAGCTGCGTGGACGTGCGTTTTAGCCACGTCGCCGGGTCAGGTTTGTGCCCCTGCGCCTGCTGGAGCGTATGAAGCTGCTCGTGGTTCAGGGCCTGCGGCAGAGCCGTCACCGAAGCGGTTAATGCTCTCGAGGCATCATCAACGCGATGGAGATAGTGCCAGCCCCATAACGTAACAGCCCCAACGACCAGGGCGGTACAGGCTCCTGCCAAAAATGTCGGCCAGCGCTTTGGCGACGGCGGCATTTCATGCACTACGTCAACATTCACCTCCGGCTCAGGGCGGATGACGTACACCAGACGACTGCCGGATGATGCAGCTTCCGCCTCACTCTTCAGCGCCTGGGCAGGCAACGCTACCGCGGGCGTCTGCGCATCCGAAGATGTACTGTTTTCCAGTCTTATTAATGCATTATGCACCTGCTGTGATAACACGACGGTCTGACAGGCATGCTTCAGAGCCTGGCGGGAGAAAATGTCATCCAGCGTGGTCAGCAATTTTTCTGCACTCAGTAAAGCAGGCAGATCGTTATGGTCCAGGCTGAATGTACGGAAGGTTTTTTGCAGCCGCTGAAGCAGACCGTTTATGATCTCCACCCGGGCATGAGTGGGCTGCGGCCACAGCTGCGTCCACTGGTGTCCAGGCAGCGCCACAAGCACGGACAGCCCTTCGTTCATGCCGTTAACGCGAGCCAGGTGGCTGCGGGCCAGGGTATACCAGGCCGCCGTTTGTAATTCAACACCGTTGTGTTCAAACAGCGCCAGCGAGAGCGTTTCCACCTGCCCCCAGTCCACGTCCGGACGCGCCGGATGGGTCAGCTTGCTCATTTCTTCTCGCAGTGCGGCAAAATCAGGTAACGAACGGGGATCGCTGCCGGTTCGTACCGGGCGGGGTTGCGGATCGTGCATGGTGACTTCCCTGATAAAGGTTAAAAGGTGGCTGAGGGCAACAGATATTCAAGCAGGGTAAAAAAGGCATCTTCGTCAAAAAACTGGCTGTCGCTTGTTACCGTGCCAGCTGGCTTCCAGGTCCAGTTAACATCATTGCTGGAGCGCATAAACAGACGACAGAGTGGAGTGGCGTTTCCGTCGATACAAACGGTAACTTCCACGCAGCCCGTCACGCCCTGCCCGTACAAAAAAACGGGCGTGAATTTCATCATCCGCTTGTCAAAACGGAGCATGATACCCGGCACGCTAAACGCCTCCGCCCCCACCAGTAATTCGGTCAAGAACACGGGAACACTGGCAATACCGATCCCGGTCTCCCTCAGCCAGCTTTCCATCTCTGCATGCAGGAGCCCCATCCGCTGACGGAATTCGGCAATATCGGCCAGGCCTCTGTTTTTATATTCACCGCTGCGCGGCCGTTGAGCCTTAAGTTTTTGGAGAAATTTCTCTTTTGCAGACATGCTGTCCCTGTGAGTTATCGCTTAAAAGTGGAGCACCCTACAAACGGGTCTGAGTATCGAGGAAATGCTGCTGTTTGAGGTGGCGGATAAGCACGCGCCCTTCCGGCATAAAGTCCGTACCGTAGCGCACCAGGCCAATACCTTTTAGTTCGGCATCAATGGCGTAACGCAGCTCGCCAGGGAGAGTTTGATCCAGCATCACGACGCGGATGCTTTTCAGCCGTGGCTCATACTTCAGCAGCACATCGGATAGCGTGCCCATCAGCTGATGGGCGGTGCCGGGCAACCCCTGGAGGATTTTAGTCATATCCGGCAAACCGTAATCCGGCAGGTGCGCCAGCGTCCCGGCACGGCAGTTGAGGATGCGCTGCATATTATCCAGCACCGAGAGGATCACCTGGTTCTGCTCGCTGACCTGGTGAAGATCGAGACCGCCGGTGAAGTTGCCCGCCAGCATTTCATAAAGCGAAGGCGTGTTGTGTTCCTGGGGCATCAGTCGTCCTTAACGGGCAGCAGCGTCAGATGGTTGTGTCCGGCTTCAAAAATCCGGGCAGCATCCGGGTCCAGCTCTTCACGCTCGAGCACCTGCTTCCAGTCATTTTTCGCCATGTCTGGATGGCGGAAAAGCCCCACCACGGCGACAAACTGCGCGTCCGCGTCCATCGGCATATCAAGCGTGGCATCCCCGCCCGGTTTGATGATCACATCGCGGCTAGCCAGCAAATCATCTTTCAGAATCGCCTCGTCGTCTTTGAGCAACTGCTGATACACCGTTTTGTCGAAGGTTTTACGGTCTTTCAGCTGGTAGACGCGTACGACCACGGGTTCGGAAAGAGAGTTGTTTTCTCTGGCATCTGTATTTAGGGCTTCGCGAGCCGTGAAATCGAGATGTAATACCTTAATTTTCTTATAAAAGACCGAAGTTATGGCCGATTTCGTGCCGTCCGTGACGCTCTGCGTCAGGCCGCAACCGCTGAGGCTTAATGCCAGAAGCGGCAGCAGCCAGCGTGAAGACTTAGTCAAACTTGTACGTAACACGTCGATTTCCTTTTTGTTGTGTTGCGGGCTGCAGGCCGCTGTAATAACCCAGTTCGGTCGTAAAGGTGTCTGGCACATCCTGTGAAACTTCGCCCTCTTCCACCCCCAGAACGCCGTTCATTCCCAGCCAGAAAGGGGCATCCCCGAGAGGGGGCACGGACAACATCCTGGTGCCAACGGTCAGGGTAATTTTTGCCTTAAAACGCCATCCAAGATAGACGCGCAGCATCACCAGAAAATCCTGATAAAGCAGACCATCCGGTTTCCAGCCCTGCGCTTCCCGCTCGTTGTCGGTCGCAAGCGCTATCAGCAGCTGGCTGCTGGCATCCATCGCTTCGTCGCCCAGCGGGGTGTTGCCATCCAGAACAAAATCATCCTCGCCGTAAAAGCCCAGCGGCTGGTTAATCTCGATGGGACGAAGACAGTAAGGGCTGACGTTGACCGTGGTTTCTGGTGCCAACAGGCTCACCAGAGCCTGCATCCCTTCTTGAGTTTTTCCCGGCTGGCGTAAAACCCCCAGCAGCGCCAGAAAGCGGGAGACTGGTGTGGCAATATGATTCGCCGTACCGGGGATGCCCAGCCCCACCAGCCCGAGTAGCGACTGAGAGATAGCATCCGTGCCACCCGCTTCGAAAGCGGCCGGATACGAGTATTTACGCCAGATACGATAGAACTGCGTCAGGATTCGGTGACTGAAGATATCAAGAAATCCCTGCAGCGCCTCATGCCCCTCCCTGCGCTGAGTAATATCATCGAGATAGGCTGTCGGCAGTGGCGAATCGACACCATACATCCCCATAAAGGTCGTACGCACCACCGGCGGCTTGCGCTCATCCTCATCGTCGTATTCGACAGCTTTCAGCTCACTGGCTGGAAAGCCCATCCCCGGATAAGGACAGAAGCGCACCGGATCGTCTGCCGGGCTGCTGGTCGTACCCAGTAAAGGCTTCCCCGGCTGACGTTTCTCCAGCAGCTGGCAGAAACGATAGAAGTTAATCCGGTTCAGCTCGGCTTCCAGCCTCGGGGTCAGCCGGGAATGCGGCGGTTGTGTTTCTCTTCCCATTCCAGACGCTCTCCGGTTGGTTGCAGGGTGATAATCAGGCGGTTAAACAGGTAAATATCGGTGTACAGTGCGAAAAAGCGGCTCAGCATTTCACCGAACAGGCAGATATCCCCTTTCCCGGCAAAGCCGTGGCTGTCCAGCGCCACTTCAATCTGTACACCCCGCACCAGGTAACCCTCTTCGAAGCGCTCGGTTTCACTGTGCTTTACCTCGATGATGGCTTCCAGCCGACGACGATTCATTTCGCTGTGCGTCCAGTCATACAGCGCCAGAGTGCCCCGCAGCACTTCGGCGTTATCCATCATGGAGAGAAAACCGCTGCCGAGGTGGCTCAACACTCGCCAGTGGAAGCGATCTTTATCGGGTGGATAACAGGGAAGCGTTGGCGCACACAGGTTACGCACCGCAATGCTTGCCGAAGTGGTTTTCATCACCGTATCGAGGACGGTGCTTTGCAGCGCCCTGCGCGGTAGCTGCCCGTTCGTGCCGGTCAGGGTCAGTGACAGGCTCTCGTTTTCCGGCACGGTGTGGTTATCGAACGCTTCCCCCCCCAGGATAAGCCAGGTGTTATGCAATCCTGATGGCCCACGGCGTACGCGGGTATGATAGTAATACTCCGGCGCTTCATGGCGCATCATGCCGCCTTTATGGCGGAAGCTGGAAAACGGCACGTAGGTATGCTGGCTGGAGGACATGACAGAATCGACAGCGTAGATCTCGGTATGCCCGTCCTGCACGCGCATCGGGCGCAGCATGTATTCCGTCTGCAGGGAGTTAAGCGTCAGCGGGTCGGATTCCAGCGGGAAAAGATTGATAACCGGCACACAGTTCAGGCGCAAATGCTTCTCTGTAAAGCTGAAGTCATGCTCCCAGCGTTCAGCCAGGACCACCTCGATTTCAAACCACGCCAGTTCGGCTGGAAAATCAACGCGCTCAAGCCCTCGTAGACCGGTGAACATAAACTTCTCACGAAAAGTGAAATACTCCAGCAGCAGCTGGTAACCGCTGAAGCTGCTGGTGCCTTTTGGCCACAAACCGTCATCATCGCCAAAGCCCAGCGCGGTAAAATGGCCGTCCAGCGGGCGACGGTCAACATCACCCGGCAGGCGCAGCCACATGCGCGCGACATTCATAGTGAAGGCTTCGTGCATGGCGCAGGCCAACGGCGCATCGGCGTTGAAGTAGAGCGAAATGCGGCTAAGGTCAACCCGGCTCCAGTCGGCAAGCTTACTGCAATTGAAACGCATGCTTACCACAGAGCGACCCTCTGAATCCGTGGTCAGGGTCGCTTTATCCAGCGACAGCGGTTGCAGGTTAATCTGCTGGGTCGTTGTGTAGCGACAGCGCGTGCCCTTCTCGCCGATGGGACGGGAAAGCACCTCAAACCCTTTGGCGATACGCATCTGCTCTTTCATCTCTCGCCAGTCCGGAGAGAACTCCACGACCGACATAGAGGGAATGGTGCGCAGATAGTGCGGCCATAGCAGGCTGACCAGCCCCTCGGTCAGCTCCGGCAGATCGTCGTCTAACTTTTCGCGCAGGCGGCCCATCAGGAAGGCAAAGCCTTCAAACAGGCGCTCAACATACGGGTCGCGCGCGCCGGCCTTGTCGAGGTTGAGCATCGCCGCCCGGTCAGGATGGGCGCGGGCGAACTCTTCTCCAGCTTCAAGCAGATAGCGCATTTCAGCGTCGTAATAACGCAGGGTTATGTCATCCATAGTTTTTTATATTCTTTTTTATCTGGGGGGAGTTAGCCGCACAACACCGCTGCACGCGCAGGATCAAGCGTTATCAGGCCAGAAAGCAGGCCATCCATTTCCGGTTGCAGACGGGCTTTATCCGCTTCGTTGCGCCCTGCTTTCGATCGTAATAGCTTCAGCCGGCGGGCCTTCACTTCAAACAACAGCGCCGGTGTCCACTGTTGCAGCGTCAATGTGCTGGCGCGGTGGTCCAGTTCGCTCAGCAGGTGTAACGCCATCTCGTTTTTGCCATACTGCTCTGCTACCCGCGCCATCAGCAGGCGCATCAGCCACTGGTTGCGTGAAGAAGTAAAGCCTGGCCGCATCTGCAGCCAGCTAAGCGCAGCTTCAATACCGTCACTGTCTGCAAGGGCCAGGACTTCCGGTTCCAGCGCGAGAATATCGTCCCCGGAAGAAGCGGCTGCGCTGACAGGCTCGTCTTTCCAGCTGCTCAAATCGTCCTGCACCTTTTCGCTGATCCAGTTCAGCGTCACTTCATCGGCAAAAGGCGTACCGTCGTTAAAGGCCAGGACTTCCAGCCCCGGCAGACGGGCCAGCAAACCTTTCAGGTCCCGGCAAATGATGTCCCCCCGCACAGCGTCATTATCGAGTTTGCCCAGCGCCTGCCAGGTGTACCACTGCACATCCAGCCATAAGTGGTTTACCCCCTGCGCCAGCAGACTGTCGGCCTGCTCCAGCAGCTCTGACCAGCTCTGTTGCAGATACAGGCGTTTCAGGTGGGCGCGATGGTCAGGCTTTGGCGCAACCAGCCGAGTTCGCCCGGAAGCGTCCAGCGGCGGCAGTTCAGTGAGCGTGTCCCAGCGGACGCTTTTCATCATGTGGTGGCCGGCAAGCCAGCCGCCGGGTTGGTCGCGCAGATATTTCGCCAGCACTTTGGTCTGGTCAAGCAGATCGCGCCCTGAGGTGACGGTCGTCATCGCCGGAGCGCAAGGTGCAGATGGCGTGGCAACGCCGTTTTCTTCCCGGCTGGTTTGCGGCACCATACTTTTCGCTCCGCCACTTTGGATCAGCCGATTTTCCAGCGCCTGATACAGGGCTGAAAGCTGTGGACGTGATGAGTCATCAAACGCCTGCATTGCCTGCTCAGCCAGCAGTAATGCGCCAACAATGCGCCGCATCACCGCGACATCCACTTCCGGGTACAGAGAGAGACTGTCGAGGACACGGTTGCTGCCCAGCCATTCAAGCGCTGACTGACGGCTGCGCTCGCGCTGCGGATGAAGCTGCGCGCCGAAACGCTGTAGCATTCCGGCCAGCAGCTCCAGCCCTTCCGCAAACCCGCTCTCCCCGTCCTGATGCAATCGCGCCCAGACGTAAAAGGTTACCACACGAAGATCTTTGCTGACCGTGGTCAGCAGCTTTTCGCTCAGGGCACAAATCAGGCCGGTATCAATTCCGGACAGTTTGTTGACCTCTTCACGTATCCGCTGGAAGTCGTCGTCATAGCCGGGATCTTCACCTGCCGGGAGATTACCGCTCAGCGGCTCGAGCCAGCTCGCCCAGCGTTCGCATTGCCCTCGGGTCTGCTCAACAAGCTCATACTCGTCGGCTGCGCTGGCGAGAAGTAAATTTTGCAGCGTCGCCATTATTCCACTCCCTCCATGTCACTGTTACTCGTACTGGCCATCAGCGCCTGCGCCGTCGCAGCGGCATCAACGCTAAAAATCTGCTCCGGCAGGCTGAACCCCCGCAGCGCCAATAGCGCCAGCGGCCCTTTACCCAACTGTGAGCGCAGCACCCATTGCAGGGTTCGGCCATCCTGAGCCTTAAAGCTCATCATCCACTGGCTGCGGTCAAGCTGCTGGCGTTTGCCATGTTCAAGCCAGCGAATAAAGCCCCAGGTGCCGGTAAAGTCCCCGAACAAGCGGGCGCCGGCGCTGGTCGACGTCCAGGTCAGCATCGTCCCCGGCTTGTACGTATCCCCCGGCCAGCGGAAGGACTGCCAGTCCGCCATCTGGTTGAAGTAACGCAGCTGCTGCCCGTCAATGGTGAGCTGTGTCTCCACAACCTGAGGGGCGGGACGAGCCTGCAGCTCAAAACTGATCCCCTGGCTGCCGTCGGTAAACAGAATGTCTGATAGCTGGCTAAGCTGGTTGACCGCCTTAAGGAATACAGGATTAAAGGTCAGCCCCTGGCTGTGCGCGCTGTCCGGCACCCACTGGCTACCCTCTTTATGCAGTACGCCGCTCAGTTCGGTGGTCAGGAAACGGTCGATACGTCCGCTATCTTTACGGATAAACTCCGCCAGCATTGGCAGGGAAGCATCGCTTTTGCTCGCGGCAAACGGGTAGCGGCCATCGAAGGCCGTATGCCAGTTAGCGGCCAGCGAACGGCTCCAGCGATCGTTCAGGCTGGCAGCAGAGGGTTGCAGCACCGTTTCCCAGGCCTGAGTTAGCGGCTGGACGAACAGGGTGTTGCCAAAGCCGTTCCACTCTTCACCAAGGCTCGCCGCCACCAGGCTGCCGTACTGCTGGGTATCGGTCAGATCGATGCTTTTCCCCTGAAATACCGTCTGCGCCAGCGTCTGCATCATCTCCTGCGGGTCGGACGCGCTGGCAACCTGTTGCAACCGCAGACGAACGCGGGTAATGCGGGTCAGGTACGTTTGCAGGCTCAGAGTGTTATCGCCTGCCATCACGTTATCGGCTTTGTTTTTCCCTATCAGGTTAAGCAGCGGCCCGAAGGTTTCATCCAGCGGCCCCTGCGGACCTGCGGCACTCTGATCGATAACGGGTTTGTCTTTGTTGCCGATAAGATCTTTTGCCGACTTAATAATCGAGTCCGACAGCCCTTCATTTTTCTGCCCGGTCTGCCCCTGCCAGGCCAGCGTATTCATCAGCGCAATCATCGGAGACTGGCGCACGTCGCTCATCAGCGTCAGCTGGTCGGTGACATCGGCAATATTGTGTGCGGGGTTAAGCCGCAGGCTGTTCAGAAAACTGAGCCAGCTTCCTGCAAAATCAGTGAAATAGCGCTGGGTCAGCCGCGCCTGTAAAGCTTCCGGTGACAGGTCAGCAGAAACAGCTTTCTTGCTGTCGCTCAGCACCCAGTCGATTTCATCGCGGCGGGAGTTCGCTGCTTTCTCAATGGCCTGTTGAATGCCCCCTTCCCACGCCTGGCGGGTGAACATCCCCGGCACCACTTCGTCGGTATTAAACAAGCGGCGAGCATCCGTGCCGTTGGTCATATCTTCGAGGGAGACGTCGGCAAAGTTGCGGCGAATCGATTTGAGCATATTTTCGTACAGGGTACTTTCCGCGTTGCGACGGCCTATCTGCTGCAGCAATACCTGGCGGCTTTGGGAAACCAGTGCCGAAGCCGGGGTAATTTTCCACTGCGGCTGGCGGGGCAACTCAGAGAGATAGAACGCCCACAAATCTGGCGACAGGCTCTGCCACAGACCGGTTGAGATACCCGTACGCGTCGGCTGCACGGCTTTCATAGTCTGCGCGTAAAATGCGCCATCGGCTTTATCCGGACGGGCCATCATCAGCCAGGCTTTCAGCTGGTCGTATCCGGGTTTTGCAAGCTGCGCGCGCTGGTCGCTATTGGGAGCCGAGTTGACCAGCGCCGTCAGTTTATCGGTCAACGCGCTATTTGCCGGGTCGCGAATCAGGCGATTATTCGCCACGCCGTACCAGGGCAGCATGGCGCTCAGCAGCTGCTGATTGTGATCCAGACCAAAGCGCTGATACCACGGAGAACCATCCAGGACACGGTGCTGCAGACGACCGGCGTCGTTGCGTAACTCATGCAGCGCGGTCAGTTGGGAATCCGAGACCGAGGGATGCTCCACCAGGTTATGCGCCTTCTGTGCCACCGTGGAAATCTGTTGATAGTTCAGGCCAAAGGAGATCAGCAGTCCCGCCCCCCAGATGCCAATCACCGCCGTTATCGCCCATGCCAGCGTCTGCTCCCAGGCCATACCGACGCGGCGGCCACGTACGCGAGCGCAGTCATCAACGATACCCTGCCAGGTCACCGGCAGAGTCAGCGCATGACGTTGAGATTTCGGAACATAGGTGTCTGCCTCGGCGGGAGCAGAAGGCGCAACATCTTCAGTCGTACCCGTTGATTTACTCTCCGGCAGGCTGAACATGAGGCCACGCAGGGGTATGCGCTGCTGGGAGACGGACAGCCATGGCACCAGCTGCTGGGCCCAGCGGTTGATAGCGCCGTCTTTAAAATGTTGGCCCAGACGCAGCAAGAAGTCATGGCTGTTGTTCTCAGCAACCTGGCTCATCCCCTGCGTCCGCAGGGCCGGCAGCATCAGCTCAAGCTGACGGAGAATATCGTCTTCTTTTGCGCGCAAGGGAAAGCTTGCGCCAACCGCTTGTTCAGGCCGCGTCGTCTGCGGCCAGCTGCTGTCGCACAGTTTCCACAGCCAGACCGGCGCCGAATAACGCAACAGTTCGCTGATTTTTTCCAGGCCGCGTAGATCGTGGTCGCTGATTTGAGGTGTCAGGTTAAGCGACTCAGGAATGACTCGGACAATACCGTCCAGCGGACGTCCGCGGCGCAGTTTGCGTAGCGCAGTGTACTTTTCCTTATCCAGCTCCGCCGTCAGGCTGCCGCCGTAAATCAGAACCGTGCGGCTGCCCTCAAGCCACTGATTTTCCTGCAGGCCAGGTACCAGCTGTTCAATTGCGGCTTCGTCGCCGGTCACTAACAGCAGGCGGACTTTGCGGCGCCAGAAGAAGGAGTAGCGTTTACGTAAATACTTTTTCAGATCCCGAACAGTAATAAAAGCAGGAGAATTATTTTTTATTGTTTTCTGATTCGAAGAGACGTTATTCGAGATTTGAGCTTTCGCCCCGCGATAAGTCTTTTTGCCAAAAAAATAAGTTGTAATAAAGAAAAGTAAAATAAAAAGAAGCATCCCTGCGGTCAGTATCAGAGCACTAAAAAACAAGACCGTTTGTAAAACAGAACCAGGGGTAATACCAAGCTGATCCGGATAATTCTTGAGCATCAGGCAGACGGAACTACCCAAAAATAAAAAAACAAACAAGATTAACCACAACTGAAATGTTGTGTTCTTTAGTCCCTGCTCTATACGTTTCACTTTTTTCTCCCGACACGAAACGACTGAACACAATAATGCCCATTACTTTTTGAATCTGATGCTGTGTGACATCAAATTGACTTAATAACCCTCTTTACCCGAACGAATAACTACCCACCAGGGTTCTCCCTCATCTGACGCGCTCATGATTAACTGAGGAAACGGCAATGTAGATGAATGCCCGGCAGCAAGCGCAACGGCAATCCAGGGGGAAACAACACCGGTTCTTCCTGTTTTTAAATCAATATCGATAATCTGTGCGCTGGCTTCTGCGCGAGGAAAGCGAAACTTATTCTCTGATAATAATGACTGCGTTTTATTTTCAGTTCCCATCCCAGAAAACCACAGGGACTGTATATCGGCAGCGTCAGTTTTTCCCCAGACTAAAGCCTGCATGGCTGACGAGTATAATGATGCTGGACCTTTTGATTGCTCAGGTCGGTGGAAACGAACTGCCATATTGCTATTGAACCCTTCATTGGCTCCGGAATGGAGCAGCAATGCCACAGCAGCCTCACCCTCGCCATCAGAAACCGCCGCTCGGATACAGACAGAGAGGAGAAGCAGCGAATCCATGCTTTCGGAATTATCCAGCCACTTATCGATATCAGACAATCCAAAGTATGGGGAGAACTGAATATTCTTCGTAGGTAAAAGCGTAACCATACGCTTCCGAATTTCGGCCAATTCATCTGAGGAAAGGTTAATATTTGAATCTATCTGTAATATGACTTGCAGTGGTTTATTGTTTGGGCGACTGGCTAATCTCACCGACAATAACTGGTCACTCAGCATTTCCCGGAGCCGATTTTGAATACGTTCAGCAGCAGGCAGACTGTTGTCCCTAAACTGGGCGATATAACTTACAGATTGTGTTGCTGCATCGACAACAGAAGGCAACTTTATCCCCTGGGGCAGCAGGAATTGTTCCGTCAGTGCCCCTGACGTGACAACATGAGGTAAACGCACACTTGCGAAATCCAGTATTAGAAAACATTGCCCACGCTGAATTTCATTCTCTATATCCTGTTCACGCTCATCATCCCATCCATTTGCCGGCCACACTGTAGATAACCATGCGAGCCAGCGAAGACCAAACAACACAACCCAAATCGCCAGTGGTGCACTAATAAAACAATGCCAAAAAAGGGGTCCCCGTGCAGAATTATTATGTGTTGGCCACAGCCAGGAGGTAAGAAAGCCACCGAACACCATGAATATCAGCAAAATCACAAACCAGCGTTTTGCTGATGGCTGACGGGTTCTCCTTGCGACATCAGGAATAGCAGAAAGATCGACTGGCATTATTTACTCGTAGTTGTATTGTTCAGGGATGATATGAGCTTACAACCACAGGAACACTCATAGTCATGAAAGGCAACAGGGGTTCCTCTGTCTTTCATTGTAGGATGGCCTTGCGAAATATAGGATGGGCTGTGCCCCTCAATAGGGCAACTGACAGGATCGTTTAACCGCGCAGCACCGATACCTTTAAACTTCATTTTAGAGGAGCCAGACAGCACCTTGCCGCCACCCGTTGTTTTATCGCCAATACGAATAACACCTTTCATTTTTTATCCTCCATAGCGCGCATCAAGTTTGGCTTTGATCTTTTGGTTTGCCGATGCCAGCCGCTGGTTTTTGGCCTCATACACTTCCCGCGATTCATTTGCCAGCACGGTGCGCCAGCGATGAGGGGAATTGTTTTCAGCGCCAACGTTGACCGGGTCGTGCGGATCAACAGCGCATGCTTCAAGAACGTCCGGTGACCACTGAGGGATCTTGCTGGTTTGCATGGCAATATAGCGGGCAATGCTTTCAACCAGCGCGAAAGGAAGATTCAGAACAAGCAGCAGCCAGTCTGCCCGCGAATCTATTTGCATCAGTCTCTGCAATCCAGCGATATAGCCTTCTTTTTGCTTCTCAACAGGAGGGCAAAATAAGACAGTCTCAGCCAGTTCTTCCTGACACTCCTCTTCCATATAGCAGCGAATAAACTCCCAGTAGAGAGCCAATTCTTCTCTTTGACCTACATATCCAAAACTGAATGTGTTCAGCACGGTTTCTTTATCTTCGGAGAGAAGGTGCCCAACAATGCAGTAACTGATTTTCTGCTTGCTGGTTGTGAAAAATATGTCTTTCCAGGGCACAGTAATGATCTCACCGCTGACCTGATAAATATGCACCAGCTGTTTTTTCCGGTTAAAACGCATAGGGTAGTGCGTTTTTCTAAACCAGTCTTTCAATAGAAATCGTCCAAAAAAACAAATACTGCCACCCGAAAGTAGTGCGGCAAAACAAAAAAATGGAACACTACCATTTTCAAAAATGGCGATTTTTGCAAAAGCGACAATTGTGATAATAAACAATATACAAAACGCCATCATAAAAGACGCTACATACCCTTTTGTAGGATAGAATTTATCCACAACTTCCAGATAAGATGAGTTTATCCGTATAACTGTATCCAGGTCTAGTACAGTAGCCTCACCAGAAATTCGTCTTCTTTTACCCTGAACAAAGCGACTCTGCTTTTCTTCTTTGGTCAGTGGTCGATTAACCTTAAATGGAAAAAAAAGCCCGATATCGTGTGAAATTGCCATTTACTCCCCTCCTCCGACTAACTGCTGTAGCTGGGACATTTCCATCTGCATGGTTGGCCAGACTGCTGGCACATCACTTTCACCATCGGGTATTTGACGCCATCAGGTTGCTGCCTTTTATTTTTATTCCCCATAGCGAGCATCAAGTTTGGCTTTGATCTTTTGATTTGCCGATGCCAGCCGCTGGTTTTTGGCGTCATACACTTCCCGCGATTCATTTGCCAGAACCGTGCGCCAGCGATGAGGGGAGTTGTTTTCAGCGCCAACGTTGATCGGGTCATGCGGATCAACTGCGCATGCTTCAAGCACTTCCGGTGACCACTGGGGGATCTTGCTGGTTTGCATGGCAATATAGCGGGCAATGCTTTCAATCAGCGCGAAAGGCAGATTCAGAACAAGCAGCAGCCAGTCTGCCCGCGAATCTATTTGCATCAGTCTCTGCAATCCAGCGATATAGCCTTCTTTTTGCTTCTCAACAGGCGGGCAAAATAAGACAGTCTCAGCCAGTTCTTCCTGACACTCCTCTTCCATATAGCAGCGAATAAACTCCCAGTAGAGAGCCAACTCTTCCCGTTGTCCGACATAACCAAAGCTGAATGTATTTATTACCGTTTCTTTATCATCAGCAAGGACATGACCTACGATGCAATAGCTCACTTTCTGTTTACTGGTGGTGAAAAAAATATCTTTCCACGGTAGCGTGATTATCTCACCTTTCACCTGGTATACATGTACCAGTTGTTTTTTTCGGTTAAAACGAACCGGGTAGTGTGTTCTTTGAAACCAGTCCTTTAATAGAAAACGCGTACAATAAAACACCACTCCGCCACAAAGAAAAAAAACAAAAAAGAACGAAGGGATATCACCACCATTAAAGATGGTCGTTTTTGCAATTGCAAAAAAGAAAATAATGAATAAAATACAAAAAGCCATCATAAATGATGCTACATACCCTTTTGTAGGGTAAAACTTATCCATAACTTCAAGGTAAGATGAATTTATCCGTATAACTGTATCCAGGTCTAGTACAGTAGCCTCACCAGAAATTCGTCTTCTTTTACCCTGAACAAAGCGACTCTGCTTTTCTTCTTTGGTCAGTGGTCGATTAACCTTAAATGGAAAGAAAAGCCCGATATCGTGTGAAATTGCCATTTACTCCCCTCCTCCAACTAACTGCTGTAGCTGGGACATTTCCATCTGCATGGTTGGCCAGACTGCTGGCACATCACTTTCACCATCGGGTATTTGACGCCACCAGGTTGCTGCCTTTTATTTTTATTCTCCATAGCGAGCATCAAGTTTGGCTTTGATCTTTTGATTTGCCGATGCCAGCCGCTGGTATTTGGCGTCATATACTTCCCGCGATTCATTTGCCAGCACGGTGCGCCAGCGATGAGGGGAGTTGTTTTCAGCACCAACATTAATCGGGTCATTTGGTTCTACAGCACACGCATCAATAACTTCCTGTGGCCACTGAGGGATTTTGCTGGTCTGCATTCCTATATAGCGGGCAATGCTCTCTACCAATGAAAGCGGAAGTAATAATAAATTGGGGATCCACTCCAGTCGGGAATCCATTTTTATCAAAGTTTGTAACCCGGTGATATATCCCTCTCTGTGCTTTTCTACCGGTGGGCAATATAAAACGGTTTCAGCCATTTCTGCCAGACAGTCTTCTTCCATATAGCAGCGGATGAACTCCCAGTAACGGGACAAATCTGTTTTATTGCCCACATGACCAAAACTAAACGTGTTCAGCACGGTTTCTTTATCCTCCGCAAGAACATGACCAACGATGCAATAAGTTACTTTCTGTTTGCTGGTGGTGAAGTAAATATCGTTCCATGGTAGAGTAATCACCCCTCCTTTTACCTGGTAAATATGCACCAGTTTTTTCTTTCGGTTAAATCGAACTGGGTAGTGTGTCTTGCTAAACCAGTCCTTCAATATAGGACGACAAAAAATAAACCATGTCGGAATTAAAGATGCAGAGAGAATAACCACACCCCAATAACCACCTTTATAATCGTGAGAATATAGCACATCGCATAACAGCCCACCAAACAACCCTAAAATAAATAAAACCATACACATCATCGGGCCAGCAATAACGCCTTTGACCGGATAAAACTTGTCAACAATCTCCAGGTAAGATGAATTCATTCGGATGACTGTATCCAGGTCCAGTACTGCCGCCTCACCTGAGCCTTTTCTGCGTTTTCCTTGAACAAAGCAACTTTGTTTTTCTTCTTTGGTCAGATGCCTGTTTAATTTAAATGGAATATATAATCCAAGTGTATGTGAAATCGCCATTTATAAGTTATCTCCGACTAATTTCTGCAACTGAGACATTTCCATCTGCATCGTTGGCCAGATTGCAGGCTCATCACTTTCACCATTTGGTATTTGACCCCATCAGGTTGCTGCCTTTTATTTTTATTCTCCATAGCGAGCATCAAGTTTGGCTTTGATCTTTTGGTTTGCCGATTCCAGCCGCTGGTTTTTGGCGTCATACACTTCCCGCGATTCATTTGCCAGCACGGTGCGCCAGCGATGAGGGGAATTGTTTTCAGCGCCAACGTTGATCGGGTCATGAGAATCAACAGCGCATGCTTCAAGAACGTCGGGTGACCACTGGGGGATCTTGCTGGTTTGCATGGCAATATAGCGGGCAATGCTCTCTACCAATGAAAGCGGAAGTAATAATAAATTGGGGATCCATTCCAGTCGGGAATCCATTTTTATCAACGTTTGTAACCCGGTGATATATCCCTCTTTGCGTTTTTCCACTGGAGGGCAATATAAAATGGTTTCAGCCATTTCTGCCAGACAGTCCTCTTCCATATAACACCGAATAAACTCCCAGTAGAGAGACAACTCTTCCCGTTGTCCGACATAACCAAAGCTGAACGTATTCAGTACGATTTCTTTATCATCAGCAAGGACATGACCTACGATGCAATAGCTCACTTTCTGCTTGCTGGTTGTGAAAAAAATATCTTTCCACGGAATGGTTATAACTTCACCACTAACCTGATAGACATGCACCTGCTGTTTCTTTCGGTTAAACCTTACGGGGTAATGTGTTCTTCGAAACCAATCTTTCAGAAGAAATCGCCCCAGCCAGAAAATGGCCGAACCAAACAATATTAAAATGAAGAAAAACATAGGAACATTGCCATCATTAAAAATGGCAATTTTTGCAGTGGCTATAATTGCGATAAGAAACAATATACAGAATGCCATCATAAATGATGCTACATACCCTTTTGTAGGATAGAATTTATCCACAACTTCAAGGTAAGATGAATTTATCCGTATAACAGTATCCAAATCGAGTACCGCGGCCTCGCCGTAACATTTCCTACGTTTACCCTGAACAAAGCGACTTTGTTTTTCTTCTTTGGTCAGTGGTCGATTAACCTTAAATGGAAAAAAAAGTCCTATATCGTGTGAAATTGCCATTTACTCCCTTTCCCCAACTAACTGCTGAAGCTGCGACATTTCCATCTGCATGGTTAGCCAGATTGCAGGCGCATCACTTTCACCATTTGGTATTTGACCCCATCAGGTTGCTGCCTTTTATTTTTATTCTCCATAGCGAGCATCAAGTTTGGCTTTGATCTTTTGGTTTGCCGATTCCAGCCGCTGGTATTTGGCGTCATACACTTCCCGCGATTCATTTGCCAGCACGGTGCGCCAGCGATAAGGGGAGTTGTTTTCAGCACCAACGTTGATCGGGTCATTTGGTTCTACAGCACACGCATCAATAACTTCCTGTGGCCACTGAGGGATTTTGCTGGTCTGCATTCCTATATAGCGGGCAATGCTTTCAATCAGCGCGAAAGGCAGATTCAGAACAAGCAGCAGCCAGTCTGCCCGTGAATCTATTTGCATCAGTCTCTGTAATCCTTCGATATAGCCTTCTTTTTGTTTCTCAACAGGCGGGCAAAATAAAACAGTCTCAGCCAGTTCTTCCAGACAGTCCTCTTCCATATAACACCGAATAAACTCCCAGTAGAGAGACAACTCTTCCCGTTGTCCGACATAACCAAAGCTGAAGGTATTGAGTACTGTTTCTTTATCTTCTGAAATTAGATGTCCAACAATGCAGTAACTAATTCTTTGCTTACTGGTTGTAAAGAATACATCCCCCCACGGAACTGTTATAATTTTTCCACTAACCTGATACACATGCACCTGCTGTTTCTTTCGGTTAAACCTTACGGGGTAATGTGTTTTTCGAAACCAATCTTTCAATAGAAATCGTCCAAAAAAACAAATACTGCCACCCGAAAGTAGTGCGACAAACCAAAAAAATAAAAAACCATCACTATCAACAATGGTGATTTTTGCAGTGGCTACAATTGCGATAAGAAACAATATACAAAACGCCATCATAAATGACGCTACATACCCTTTTGTAGGGTAGAATTTATCCACAACTTCCAGGTAAGATGAATTCATCCGTATAACCGTATCCAGATCGAGTACAGCAGCCTCACCAGAAATTCTTCTTCTTTTCCCCTGAACAAAGCGACTTTGTTTTTCTTCTTTAGTCAGTGGTCGATTAAGCTTAAACGGAATAAAAAGGCCAATATCGTGTGAAATTGCCATTTATTCACCTCCCCCAATTAACTGCTGAAGCTGCGACATTTCCATCTGCATGGTTGGCCAGACTGCAGGAACATCACTTTCACCAACAGGTATTTGACGCCACCAGGTTGCTGCCAGCCATTTCTGAATTTCATCACGACTTTGCATCGCAATATAAACTGCAGAGCCAAGAACAAAAGCAATCGCTATCGCCAGGCCTACAGGGCCAAGGGCCAGTGAAGTAAATACTGCTGATGTTACCAATGCTGCACCAGCCACAGCAGAGATCAAGTATGCACTAGCTAACCCTATATTGCCTTTTTGCCTTTCATCAATAAAATGATAGATATCCCATGCAACTGCTACATAACCAAATGCGGCGCATACCTTTCCTGCGAGCTGAATTCTGTCAGCTAATTTCATCATCCCGACTTTGCCATAACGCAAACGTACCAATGGCTTGAGCCGGAAACTCTTAAATTTAAAGATCACCCTTTCCACCGCATCCAGTAATGTTCCACCAGCTCCGATGGTATCGGCGAATAATTTAGACATCTTTTCTGCCCCCGTAAGCTGCCCGTGCATCAGGCTGGCTGCGGATTTGCTGACGGCCCCAACCTGCATGATCATTGCAAAAACGCATCCGGCAAAAGGCAGGCTCTGCGCACCATCATTTGCCAGATTGTTGACCGCGCTGCCTTTCGCCAGCGCCAGTTTTTCTCTCCACTGACGCGGGAATAACGTACTGCTGACTTCATCTGCCGAGCGCATCGTTTTTGCGGCTGCGGTGGCACGTTCAGCCTCTGGTAGTACCCGCGTCCGCGTTGCTTCTGCTACATCAATCAGAACCAGTGATTTCTGCTGGTGAATCCCCACCATCGATACGCCGGCAATTTCCATTCTGCGTACTTCGATATCGACATAGTGTCGCAGGCGGGACGCTGAAATGCGGCCTTCAAGATCGGTCATTTCTCCCAGCTGCCTTACGATGGTACTGATGAAATATTTTCGCTCACCCGTGCTGCTTATCACCTTAAGTCCCATGCCATATGACGCAGCCAGTGCCACCAGAGAAGGCAGTAATCTGTCTGCAGCTTTGTCCAGCATCCCCGCCAGCGCACTGCTGACTGCATTGAGATAGCCTTCCAGCGCGAACTGAACATTCTTCGCCGCTTTATCAGTTATCTTTGTATAGACGTCGATTAGCTTATCCTTCCAGGGAACATCGCTGTAATCCTTGTACGCACTCACTGAGTCGCTGACCCTGAGGGTCCATTGCCTGTTATTCATCACCGCGGCACGCAGAAGAATATTACTGCAACCTATTGATGGCTGGGACAGTTGGTCCAGGAACCAGGCCGTAACATCTGATTTATCCTGCATATGCTGTACGCAATGCATCACCGTCTGGGTAAATAATGCGCCGCTGCTAATATCTTCAGGGTCAAAATTGCCGTCAAGATAGTCCAGCAACGTCTGACCTTTCAGCCAGGCCAGATACATCCCCACCATCGGTGAAATGACCTGCTGGTCAAAGGCTGAGAGTGCAGCATCGTATTCCTTCAGGAATGCCTGCTCTTTTGAGCGGTCAATATATTTTTCATACTGTGCCCAGTACATATTAACCTGTTGCTGAAGTGACTGATTATTATGGCTGTAAAGCGCATTTTGCTGCGCGCTGGCCATGGTGGGCAACATGACTCCTGCTTTAATGGCAATACCACTTCGGGCCTGCTGCTCCACCCCCCTGTCAAGGGTGAGCTGATCACGTTCGAATTGGGTGCAAAGCACCTCTTTCAGCGAACTTAGCGCTGATGACAAAGCCAGTCCCCGTGAGTATTTCGGATTCTGTGAAAATTGTTTTTCTATTCGATGATTGGACAGGGCTGCAATATCCTGAATAACGGCAACGGGATCTTGCAGCACAAGGATCGCCCCCTTTCCGGCATACAGTGCATCAGCCGCCTGAATCAGATGTTGTCCTTCCTGAGGTTTGACCGTCCTGAAGGGGGCTGGAGACCACGTTTTATGAGAGCAGGAAGCTGCCTTAGGGCTGTATTCAGCAACCGTTCCGGCTAACCCGGAAACAGACAATGTCTGCCTGCCACTTCCACCATTCACCCAGGCGTCCATATCAAAGCACTGCATGTACTGACTGCGGTAGGCAGAATCCTCATGCTTCTTACGCGTCGCATCCGTCCACTCCACTTCCGACCAGGCAAACCAGAACATGCCATTTTTCATTCCTGCCGGCTTCACGGGTAAAGTAATTAATGAGGCCGTTGCCAGTTCTTCAGGCTTGTTGACGCAGGGTTTTCGTGTTCCCGCCACGATATCAGCAGGCACATCACCAGTCTCAGGCAACGGATAGTAATAACCGTCATCGGTGACATAGTAATTAATCCAGCGGGCTCCGGATTCAGACCAGATATTCAAAAAACCGGCCCGCAGCAATCTGGCGGTATAGGCGGTCTGTCCCTGAGCAGGGACAGGAACAGTAATATCCGCAGGCAGAAGAGGCAAGCTGTCATCTGCTGCTATCACGGCAGGACGAGCAGGAAGTACCGGCAGCCCGTAACGGCGGCAAAATTTACAACCTTGTTCTGTAGTCATTTTTCATTCCATTCACTGATACGGATTAGCGCTGCGTCATTGTGTTCCAGCGCTCTTCATCCCAGAAGCGGGTTTCATCATGGAAAAAATCAGGCGTTTTCCTGGCCTGTTGCAGCAGAGGTAAAAGTTTGGGAGATGTCCAGAATGCGTCCCGAAGACTGAGGCCATAAAAAGCAAACGCAGCCTGGTCCTCTGCTGTAGGCAATCCCAGCTCTGAAGCTTTCGACAGAAGCGCATCAATTTTCTGGCTTACCTGCTCTCGCTGAACGACATCCTCATAAGGTGGGAATCTGCCAAGAACCTGATTTATCTGTCCACAGCGTTGTAGTTGCTGAAGTGGCAGAGCCCGAACTTCACCTTGCTGTACAGTATTCGCAGAAGGGAAACTCACCGTATGCCAGTGCCCCTCAAGCCAGAAAGTCCAGTGACTGACCAGGTGCGAAGGAAACGTTTGAGCAAGCTGTACGGGAGAGAGCATCCAGCACAGGTGAAAGAAAACACGCGGATCGTAGTAGCGAAGAATATGTCCCTGGTACTGTTCATCGGTAAAATGGAGCGATCTGGTAAGCTGATCCCGGATTTCCGACGATGATTGCCCACTGCGTAACAGCAGACAGGACACAGGTGCTCCCCGGGAGGAATCAACCTGCCTCAGCGCTTCCATTAACGCTTCCCAGTCTCCGCCTCTCATCTCTTTTAATGGTAAAAGCCAGGGGTAAAGGTGAGCCTGAGGCGTAAACATTGGTGAAACAAGTTCAATTACAGGCCATGTTTCACTGATGTCAGGATGTTGCATTCTGTCGATAATGGCAAAATCATGCTCACCGGGTGTCACCGGTTGTGTCTGGTAATACTTACCCATTATCTTTCCTCAACTAAGTGGCAATGTAGCATCGCCCTTAACCAGGGCTTCGGATGCGGCATTTTCACAGGCAGTAAATTTAGGGACAGAGGAATTTAGTGTCGCCGGCCCGTCATAATCAAAATCTGCGCTCTTGATGTAAAAATTACCGCCCGTACCATTTTCGATTTTTGCCGGGTCAATCGTGATGTACGAACCGCCACACTTAAGCGTTATTTTTTTCTTCGCGCTGATAATGATTTCGTCATGGTTACTTGTCACCGTCAGGGCTTTGCTGGCCAGAATATCCATTCCATCACTTTGCGCCTGAATTTCCACCTTCCCTTTGGCTGCTACCAGTTTCATGCCAAGCTCCTGGACAAATGCTACAAATCCCGTTTTGGCAGCAAGCACAATCCGCTTCAGTGCACTGATCTCCGTACTGCCGCCAGAGGTCAGCATCTGGTTGTGATTTGCACTGAGTTGAATATGCTGCGGTGTGGACAAGGCAATACCACCAGGTGCGCCAGCCACAATGGCAGGCTGCTGAAGTTTATCCACATTCTGATGGAGGAACTGTTGCTGTGTGTTGTTATCCAGCCCTTGAATCTGTGCTGTCTGCAACAGTTCAGACAGAGAATTCGCCAGCGACAGTGCATCCGCCAACTGCTGCTTGATCTCATCCATGCTCAGTTGCTGAGCCATTGCCTTAGGCTGTGCGTGCGCCGTCAATAACAGCCCCTTTCCTCCGCGAATTGCAACCCAGTCATCAGTTCGCAGCTCAGCCCCTTCCCCGCGCTTCTGCTTCTCAGCATCCACTAAATGCCCGAGGTTCAGCTGGCTCTTGCCGCCGTACTCCGTGCTGACCTTGATATGCTCTTTCCCGCGCTCGTCGTCGAGGCGGATTTTGTTGTTCGCCGGCGTCCGCAGGACGTTACGCTTGTAGTTGCGGATGGTGACGTGGTCGCCGTGCGCCGAGTCGTGCAGCACGCCTGCGATATACGGTCTGTCCGGGTTGCCGTCCTCAAAGCCAATCGCCACTTCCGTGCCTGCCAGCAGCGGCAGGTGCAGGCCGTAAGTGTCCCCGGCGTACGGGCGGGACTGGCGCACCCACAGGCTTTCAAAGCCGTTTTCCCAGCTGTCGCGGTCGAACAGCATGTTGACGCGGTAGCGGCCGTCTTTATCGATATGGCCGTAGGTGTCGTTTTCCGTGGTGCTGGTCACGCGGGCCGGTAAGGTGCCGGCCATCACCGGACGCGTGCCCGGCTGCGGGCGAAAGCCGTAGTCGGCGTTGTCCGGAATGGCGCCGAAGTGCACCACAAAATCCTTGTCGCGGCGGGCATGGCTGGTCATGTCGGTGATAACCACGCCCTTGCTGAAGGCCTCCGTGACCTCGGCGCCGCCGTTAACCTTCAGCACCTGGCCCGGCGACAGCACCGGACAGCTGGTGATACCCGCCAGCCGCGTCTGGTCGTTCAGGTAGCGCTCGTGGCGCACGCGGGCGTAGAACGCCCCGGACTCCGGGGCCGGATGGCGGTCAAAGGCGCTGCCCTGCGTCAGGTAGTTATCGGCCCAGTGGTAGGCGTCACCGTAGGTGGTGGTATCGCCGCGTGAGGCGTCCACCTGCGCGTTCATGTCTTCCGACGCCTGGCGGTAGTTGTAGTCCCGGGTGCTGACCTGCTTCTGCACCACACCGTGGTGGCTCTCCATGCTCCACACCGAGTCCACACCTCTGGCGTGCTGGCCGGACGGCGGCACGGACGGCAGGGTCATCCCCTGTCCGTAGCCCTGCTGGCCGTCGTAAAACTCCACCACGTCGATGTTCAGACGGGTGTCGGTGGTGAAGCGGAACCAGATGCCCACCTCGCCCAGCAGGCGGGTGATAAAGTGCAGGTCGTCCTCGCCGTACTGCATCACCTGTTCGCGACGCGGGTACGCGTTGTCCAGCGAAAAGAGGAAGTCCTGGCCCCTGAGGCCGTGGCGCTCGCGGAGGATTTTTTCGACAATCTGCGGCACCGACATGTCCTGGTAAATGGCGTTCTGGTGCGAGCGGTCCAGCAGCGCCAGGCGCGGCTGCAGCGTCAGGGCGTAGTGGGTCTCATCTTCCGAGGTGCCGAGGCGTTCAAAGCCGCTGACCACTCCCTGCAGCACCCGCACCGGCTGCTGAACTTTAATGCCGTAGCCCTGGTCCACCGGGGCCTGCAGCGTCAGCGACGCGGGCTTCATCAGCATCGCTTCCCGGCTGATAGCATGGTCTGCGCTGGTGAACTCCACGCGGTAGCTGAAGGGTTTGCTCAGGGCTTCGTTGCCCTCGAAGGCCAGCACATCGAGCTCTGATTCGCACTCTTTGACTGCCAGCAGGTGGTGGTTATGACTGAATCTCACTACGGGGTTGGTGCTCATACTCCCTCCCGATCGGCGGATGCTGTACCGGTGTCAAACTCCAGCACAATCCCTTCCTCTTCATCCCATCCCAGGGTGAGTGAGCGGGGTTTCTGTTTAGCCGCCATATGGGTCAGCAGCTGCTGGCTCAGCACCGGCAGGATTTGCTGGTTCAGCAGGCTGTCGACGTTACGTGCGCCGGTGTCCGGCAGCAGGCAGGCGGCGGTCAGCGCGTCAAACAGGCTCTCGCCGATGTTTGTTGTCAGGCCGTAGTGGCGATGCAGGCGTTTACTGACCTGCGCAAGCTTCATCTGCACGATGGTGCGCATGGCCGCTTCCGCCAGCGGACGGTAAATCACGGTCTGGAAGCGGGCAAGCAGTGCCGGCTGGAAGTGGTCGCGCAGGATCGGGCGCAGCAGCTCATGCAGGTCGCCCTCGCTGGCGTCCGGCTGTTCATCCAGCAGCTGCATGATGTGGTCGCTGCCGAGGTTGGAGGTCATCAGAATGACGGTGTTGCGGAAGTCGATTTCGCGCCCTTCGCCGTCGCGCATAAAACCGCGGTCGAAGACCTGGTAGAACAGGTTCATCACGTCGCGGTGCGCCTTTTCCACTTCATCCAGCAGCACCACGCTGTACGGGCGCTTGCGCACCGCTTCGGTCAGAATGCCGCCCTGGCCGTAACCGACGTAGCCCGGAGGCGAACCTTTCAGCTGGGAGACGGTGTGCGGCTCCTGATATTCAGAAAGGTTGATGGTAATCAGCGACTTTTCGCCGCCGTACAGCACGTCCGCCAGGGTCAGCGCGGTTTCCGTTTTCCCCGTGCCGCTTGGGCCGACCAGCAGGAACACGCCCTGCGGGCCGCTCTCTGACGTGAGGCCGGTTTTAGCGGCGCGAAGGCGCTGGGCGATAGCGTTCAGCGCCACGTCCTGGCCCACCACGCGCCTGCCGATTTCGTTTTCAAGGTTCAGCAGTTCGGTCTGCTCATCCTTCATCAGCGAGGAGAGCGGCACGCCGGTCCAGTCGGCAATCACGTTGGCAACCGTGCGGGTGTCCACGTCAACCTGAACCAGCACGTCGCCCTGTTGTGCCTGTTCCAGCTGCTGTTGCAGGTCTGTAATTTCAGCCTGCTGACTGATGTCCTGGCGGCTGGCCATCAGTTGCTGTACCAGCGCCTTTTCATTGCTGAAACGCGCCTCTTGCTCCCCGATACGCGCTTCCAGTTCAATCTGATGCTGCTCAATGACGCTCAGACAGTCACCATGACGGTTACTGCCGGCGGCAATATCTTCCAGCAGCGCCTGCTCTTCCAGCGCCAGGGCGGTCAGCTGTGCTTTCAGGCGCACAATTTGTTCAGGCACGGTATCGAGGCTCATGCGAACACGCGCGGCGGCAGTGTCGAGCAGGTCAACGGCCTTATCCGGCAGCTGACGACCCGTCAGGTAGCGGCGCGACAGTGTGACCGCGGCACGGACTGCATCATCGGTGATATGTACGTTGTGGTGTTCGGCATAGCGTGATTTCAGGCCCCTGAGCATCAGGCAGGCGGTGTCGTCGTCCGGCTCATCGACTTTCACCATCTGGAAGCGGCGCTCAAGGGCCGCGTCACGTTCAAAATACTGTTTGTATTCGCTCCAGGTCGTGGCGGCGATAGTACGCAGCTCGCCACGAGCCAGGGCTGGTTTCAGCAGGTTGGCCGCGTCTGCGCCCCCCGCCTGGTTACC
>NZ_JAERMU010000002.1 GCF_016756775.1 Dryocola clanedunensis subsp. sulfonylureivorans
AATGAATTACTGCCTGGTCACTCTTCAAGACTTGATATTTTTTTGCATCCGAAGATGCTTGAGATATCAATCCTGCGAGTGCCCACACAGATTGTCTGATAAATTGTTAAAGAGCAGTGAGTTACGCGCTTTCGCTTGCTAACTCGAGGTGGCGTATACTACGCTTTCCTCTTTCAGAGTCAAGCGTTTATTTTCGCTTTCGTCTGACTGACGGGCCGGTTTGTAAGCCGTTGTGCCGTGTCAGTGGAGGCGCAGTATAGGGATTTTTCGGAGGCTGACAACCCCTATTTTCAAAATAATATTCAACCGGGTATTTTTTAATCGTTACGTTGGTTTTTAGCGCGATTTGATGGCTTCCGGCAGGTCGGCAAGGCTATTAATGACTAAATCCGCTGCTGCTTCGCCTTCTTCTGTTACGGGTTTACCGGTACGTACCAGCACTTTAGTCCCTACCTGTGCCGCTGCGGCCGCCTGCATATCTTCCAGTTTGTCACCAACCATATAAGAAGAAGCCATATCGATGTTCAGATACTCGCTGGCCGTCAGTAACATACCCGGCTGCGGCTTGCGGCAGTCACAGGTCTGACGGAACTCTTCTACTACTGCTTCCGGATGGTGCGGACAATAGTAGATGCCATCGAGATCAACACCTCGATCGGCCAGAGACCAGTCCATCCACTCGGTCAGGTTTTCGAAATCGTCTTCTGTAAACATACCGCGTGCGATGCCCGACTGGTTAGTAACCAGCACCAGCGCATAGCCCATCTCTTTTAATTCACGCATCGCATCAATGACACCATCGATGAATTCAAACTGGTCAACTTCATGCACGTAGCCGTGATCGACATTAATAGTGCCATCACGGTCGAGAAAAATAGCGGGAACGGACTGTGCCACGGGGTAACTCCTGAAACTGAATAATTGCGTCTAGTATCGCATGATTTAGGGAGTTGAGGACAAGAGAGCATCACGCCCCGATTGATTTAGACGTCTGGATGCCTTAACATCCATATCGATGACGGTCATCACCCGCCATCGGCAGAAGAAAATGCCACGGCTAACCCATATACGATAATAAATAACCTAATGATTAAACTTTCAAACATCACCAAAGTGTTCCAGCAGGGGAATCGCAGCATACAGGCGTTGAACAACGTCAGCCTGCACGTTCCTGCCGGGCAAATTTATGGCGTGATTGGCGCATCCGGCGCGGGTAAAAGTACCCTGATCCGGTGTGTGAACCTGCTTGAACGTCCAACCGAGGGTTCCGTTCTTGTTGATGGTCAGGAGCTGACTGCGCTGTCTGAAGGTCAATTGTCTAAAGCGCGTCGCCAGATTGGCATGATTTTCCAGCACTTTAATTTACTGTCATCACGCACCGTGTTCGGCAACGTGGCTTTGCCGCTGGAGCTGGACAATATGCCGCGTGAAGAGATTAAGCGTCGCGTCAGCGAACTTCTGGATCTTGTCGGCTTAAGTGAAAAGCATGACGTCTACCCTGCCAATCTTTCTGGCGGCCAGAAGCAGCGAGTTGCAATCGCCCGTGCGCTGGCGAGCAACCCTAAGGTTCTGCTGTGTGATGAAGCCACCAGCGCGCTGGATCCTGCAACCACCCGTTCAATTCTTGAATTGCTGAAAGATATTAATCGTCGTCTTGGATTAACGATTCTGTTAATTACCCACGAGATGGACGTCGTGAAGCGCATTTGTGATTGCGTTGCGGTCATCAGCGACGGCGAGCTGATTGAGCAGGATACGGTGAGCGAAGTGTTCTCTCATCCAAAAACCCCGCTTGCCCAGCAGTTTATTCAGTCCACGTTGCATCTGGATATCCCTGAAGACTACGCCAGACGTCTGAGCGCAGAAAAGCGCGATGACGTTGTGCCTTTACTGCGTATGGAGTTTACAGGTCAGTCAGTAGATGCTCCTCTGCTTTCAGAGACGGCCCGCACCTTTAATGTGAACAGCAACATCATCAGCGCGCAGATGGATTACGCCGGTGGCGTGAAGTTCGGCATCATGCTTTGCGAAATGCACGGTGCGCAAAACGACACGGAAGCCGCTATTGCCTGGCTGAAAGAACAACATGTAAAAGTAGAGGTGCTGGGTTATGTCTGAGCCAATGATGTGGTTGCTGTTAAAAGGCGTTTATGAAACGCTGGCGATGACGTTCGTATCCGGGTTTTTCGGCTTTGTTATCGGCCTGCCGGTTGGCGTGCTGCTGTATATCACTCGCCCGGGCCAGATTAGCGCCAACGCTAAGCTCTACCGCAGCATGTCTGCGCTGGTGAATATTTTCCGTTCGATCCCTTTCATTATCTTACTGGTGTGGATGATTCCATTTACCCGAGCTATCGTCGGAACCTCCATTGGCCTACAGGCCGCTATCGTGCCGTTAACCGTAGGTGCCGCACCGTTTATCGCCCGTATGGTGGAAAACGCGCTGCTGGAGATCCCGTCAGGCCTTATCGAAGCCTCCCGCGCGATGGGAGCAACACCTATGCAGATTATCCGTAAGGTTCTGCTGCCGGAAGCGATGCCTGGTCTGGTGAACGCTGCCACTATTACGCTCATCACATTGGTTGGCTATTCCGCAATGGGCGGTGCCGTTGGTGCCGGCGGTTTAGGTCAGATTGGCTATCAATACGGTTATATCGGTTATAACGCCACCGTAATGAATACGGTATTAGTGTTATTGGTGGTATTGGTGTATTTAATTCAGCTATCTGGCGATCGTATCGTCCGGGTCGTTACTCACAAATAAGACGTTCAACACAACATCGTTTTTTACTCAAGTAAGGAAGGGATATGTCTTTTAAATTTAAAACCTTTGCAGCTGTTGGTGCTTTGATTGGTTCGTTGGCTCTGGTGGGTTGTGGCCAGGACGAAAAAGATCCGAACCATATCAAAGTCGGCGTTATTGTCGGGGCTGAGCAGCAGGTAGCTGAAGTCGCTCAGAAAGTCGCGAAAGAGAAATACGGCCTGGATGTTGAGCTGGTTACCTTTAACGACTACGTACTGCCAAATGAAGCGTTGAGCAAAGGCGATATCGATGCCAATGCCTTCCAGCACAAACCTTACCTGGATCAGCAGATTAAAGATCGTGGCTACAAGCTGGTTTCCGTGGGCAGCACCTTCGTTTATCCAATCGCCGGCTACTCTAAGAAAATCAAATCTCTGGATGAGCTGCAGCCGGGCGCGCAGATTGCACTGCCTAACGACCCAACTAACCTTGGCCGTTCCCTGTTGCTGCTGCAGAAACAAGGTCTGATCAAACTGAAAGATGGTGTTGGCCTGCTGCCAACCGTTCTGGATGTGACCGAGAACCCTAAAAACCTGAAGCTGGTTGAACTGGAAGCACCGCAGCTGCCACGTTCCCTGGATGACGCGCAAATTGCTCTGGCCGTTATCAACACCACCTATGCAAGCCAGATTGGCCTGACGCCTGCGAAAGACGGCATCTTCGTAGAAGATAAAGACTCTCCGTACGTTAACCTGATCGTTGCTCGTGAAGACAACAAAGACGCAGAAAACGTGAAGAAATTTGTGCAGGCATACCAGTCTGACGAAGTTTACGAAGCGGCAAATAAAGTCTTCAACGGCGGCGCGGTGAAAGGCTGGTAAGTTTCCTTTCTGCCTTTTTTGCGTAAATAATCTAAGACGGGCTCATGCCCGTCTTGTTATTTGTGCGAGAGATTGCTTCAATAATCGCGGTTTTCATTCATTGAGGAAAAATTATGCGTGCTTTACCGATCTGTTTAGTAGCAGTCCTGCTGAGCGGCTGTTCTGTATTAGACAGATCCCCCGTTGAACCTGTACAAAGCACTGCAACTCCGGCCAAAGTTGAACCTGCTAAACCTAAAGCCCCACGCCCGGCTCCGGTAAAAATCTATACCAACGCAGAAGAACTGGTCGGCAAACCATTCCGTGACCTGGGTGAAGTCAGCGGTGACTCCTGCCAGGCAACAAATCAGGATTCCCCGCCAAATATACCCACCGCGCGTAAACGTCTGCAGATTAATGCCTCTAAAATGAAGGCTAACGCCGTTCTGTTGCACAGCTGTGAAGTCACCAGCGGCACGCCAGGCTGCTACCGTCAGGCCGTTTGCGTAGGTTCTGCCCTGAACGTATCGGCTAAATGACAGTATTTAGCTTTGAGCAAATTGGTGTCATCCGCTCGCCTTATAAAGAGAAGTTTGCCGTTCCGCGCCAGCCCGGTCTGGTAGCGGATGGCTGCGGCGAGTTGCATCTGCAATCGCCTTACAACCAGGCAGATGCCGTACGAGGTCTGGAAGGATTTAGCCACCTGTGGCTACTTTTCGTGTTCCATCAAACCATGGATGGCGGCTGGCGTCCCACCGTGCGCCCTCCTCGCCTGGGTGGCAATACCCGTATGGGCGTGTTTGCAACCCGTTCAACCTTCCGCCCAAATCCAGTCGGCATGTCGTTGGTTGAGCTCAAGGGTATTCGCTGTCAGAAAGATCAGGTTATTTTGCAGTTGGGCAGCCTTGATTTGGTGGACGGTACGCCCATTATCGATATCAAGCCCTACCTGCCATTTGCAGAAGCCTTGCCGAATGCCATTGCGGGATACGCGCAAAACGCCCCTGAAGCAGAGATGCCGGTTTATTTCACGGCTGAAGTAGAACAGCTGCTGGCAAAGCACGACAAACGTTACCCTAATATTGCGCGTTTTATCTCTCAGGTACTGGCGCAGGACCCTCGTCCAGCTTATCGTAAGGGAGAAGACGTGGGTAAAAGTTATGCCGTTGCGCTACTTGATTTTAACGTGCGCTGGCGCGTAACAGAGCAGGGTTCTGAAGTGTTTGCCGTTGAAGCACGCTAATTTATCGCCCCTCTCTTTAGACATCCCCGCCACACTGGTAAACTAAACCACTTTTTTTGAAGCAGGCTGCTCATGCAGCCGGTTATCCGTCGTTCAAATGGAACCGTAACAACATGCGTACTAGCCAATATCTGCTCTCCACGTTAAAGGAGACACCTGCCGACGCCGAAGTCATCAGCCATCAGTTGATGCTGCGCGCCGGGATGATCCGCAAACTGGCCTCCGGTTTATACACCTGGCTGCCGACAGGTTTGCGCGTTCTGAAGAAAGTCGAGAACATCGTGCGTGAAGAGATGAACAACGCCGGTGCCATCGAGCTATGTATGCCCGTTGTTCAGCCCGCAGATTTATGGCAGGAGAGCGGACGCTGGGAGCAGTACGGCCCGGAACTGCTGCGCTTTGTCGATCGCGGCGATCGTCCATTTGTGCTCGGTCCAACCCATGAAGAAGTGATCACTGACCTGATCCGCAACGAGCTGAGCTCTTACAAACAGCTGCCGCTGAACTTCTTCCAGATCCAGACCAAATTCCGCGATGAAGTTCGCCCACGTTTCGGCGTGATGCGCTCCCGCGAATTCCTGATGAAAGATGCTTACTCGTTCCATACCACGCAGGAATCTTTGCAGGAAACTTACGACGCGATGTATCAGGCTTACAGCAAAATCTTCACCCGTATGGGTCTGGATTTCCGTGCTGTTGAAGCCGACACCGGCTCTATCGGCGGCAGCGCTTCCCATGAGTTCCAGGTGCTGGCACAGAGCGGCGAAGATGACGTTATCTTCTCTACCGAATCTGACTTCGCGGCGAACATCGAGTTTGCTGAAGCTGTTGCTCCGGCGGCTGGCCGTGCGGCACCGACTGTGGAAATGACGCAGATCGATACCCCGAATGCAAAAACCATCGCTGAGCTGGTCGAGCAGTTCAACCTGCCGGTTGAGAAAACCGTCAAGACTCTGATGGTGAAAGCAACTGAAGGCAGCGCCTACCCGCTGGTTGCGCTTTTGGTTCGTGGCGATCACGAATTGAACGAAGTGAAGGCAGAAAAGCTGCCGCAGGTTGCCAGCCCGCTGACCTTCGCGACCGAAGCAGAAATTCGTGCCGCAGCCAATGCAGGCCCAGGTTCTCTCGGCCCGGTAGGTCTGCCCATCCCGGTCGTGATTGACCGCACCGTTGCCGCGATGAGCGATTTCGCCGCTGGCGCAAACATCGACGGTAAGCACTTTGTCGGCATTAACTGGGAGCGCGACGTCGCCCTGCCAGAAGTGGCGGACATCCGTAACGTGGTGGAAGGCGATCCAAGCCCGGATGGTAAAGGCACGCTGCTGATTAAACGCGGTATCGAAGTGGGCCATATCTTCCAGCTCGGCACCAAATACTCTGAATCAATGAAAGCTTCCGTGCAGGGCGAAGATGGTCGTAACCAGACGCTGACCATGGGCTGCTATGGTATCGGCGTGACGCGCGTTGTGGCTGCGGCCATTGAGCAGAACAACGACGAACGCGGTATTCTGTGGCCGGACGCGATTGCACCGTTCCAGGTGGCCATTCTGCCAATGAACATGCATAAATCTTTCCGCGTGAAAGAGCTGGCGGAAGAGCTGTACGCGACCCTGCGCGCCAAAGGCATTGACGTGCTGATGGACGATCGCAAAGAGCGTCCGGGCGTGATGTTTGCGGATATGGAGTTGATTGGCGTTCCGCATACCGTGGTTATCGGCGACCGTAACCTCGACAGCGAAGAAGTGGAATACAAAAATCGCCGCGTGGGCGAGAAGCAGATGATTAAGACCGGCGAAATCATTGATTTCCTGCTGGGCCAGATCCAGCGCTAACGCTCTCTTCACATAAAAGGCCCTGCTATGCAGGGCCTGATTCAGCGGTGGATGGCGCTTACGCTTATCCACCCTACAAAACCTGAGTTTCTCTCTTTATCGTAGGTCGGATAAGCAAAGCGTCATCCGACGCCACAAAAACTGAGCTTCCACTCTTTATCCTCAATTTGAACAGTCTTTTCCAGCTTCAAACTTCGCGGATTTATCCGCCACCAGCGTTTTTTGCAGTTCTCCGCTGTCCGGATTGGCCTCAAGCGTAAAGTGCGCTTCAATTTTCAGCAGTACCGGCTGCATATCTTTGCCACGGGCGGCAGCATAACCACGTTCCAGCGCAGCATTACTGGTTACCGCAAACGTTCGGCCGGTTGCGCAGTCCTGGAAGATAGCCGCATCTGCCATGTATTTATACATACCTTTCATCGCCATCGGCGTGGCAGGCAGGGCATCGCTTGTTGGTTGCAGCGTGTAATTGAGCTGAGATGCAATCGGATTGCCTTCACGGTCCAGCATCTCCAGCGCCTCACCTTTTGGACGGAAATAAAGTTTCTCACCGTCACTTTCGGTCAGCACAAGTTTATCCGCCGTACGCGCCCAGCTTCCGTAAGAAGCAAAGACTGATGGAGAAGCCGCGCCTTGATATCGTTGGTTCATAACCCAGGTTCCGTCTTTTTCGAGGAACAATGAAGTTTCGATACCTTCGCAGTCCGCGCACGGCAGCAAGCCTTTATAGCTTTGCTGCATTGGTTTGAGTTCAGCGGCCTGGGTTGGCTGCAACGTCTGTACTTCTGCCCGGTTATGACAACCAAACAGCGCAAAGAGGCTAAAGGCAGCCACTGCGGATAAGAGTAATTTATTCATCGTCTGTTCCTTATGCTGATGACCTGACGGCCCCTGTCACTCGGGGCGGCGGACTTTACCGCGTAACGATTTAGTCGTCGACTTCTGCGACTTTGACGCCAGCCTGCGTTCCTTAGAGGCCCTGGTTGGCCTGGTCGCCCTGCGGCTTTTCTGCTCCGCGGTTAATTCTTTTATCAAGGAGACTAGCCGGGCAACGGCGGCCTCACGGTTCATCTCCTGGCTGCGGTATTCCTGGGCTTTTATTACCACCACGCCGTCCGGCGTAATCAAATGGTGGCTGGCCGCAAGCAGCCGCTCTTTATAATACTCAGGCAGGCTGGAGGTGCGAATGTCAAAACGCAGATGAATCGCTGTTGAGGTCTTATTCACATGCTGCCCCCCGGCCCCCTGCGCGCGGATCGCCGTGATCGTCACTTCCTGATCGGGTATTTCTACCGATCGTGAAATACTGATCATTAGTGACGAAGCCACGGGATGAAGTGGATTTCGACGTTATTTTCTGCGTCGGACAACCAGATTGCCCCGTCCTGAATTGTTGCCTGCAGATTCATGCTGCGGGTGCCGAATGCGCTAAGCTGAGCGAGCTGTTCGTCGTCCAGATACCAGATGCTCAGGTTTTTGAACTGGCTTAGTTTGTTCTGGTTTTGCTGCCACCAGATTTCAGCAGCACGGCTATTGTAGGTAAAAAGCGCCACTTCAGCCGACTGGCTACAGGCTTTTTTCACCCGCCGCTCGTCCGGCAGGCCTAGCTCAATCCACAGGTCGATACCCATATGGTCATTTCGCAGCCAGATTTCCGGTTCTTCTTCCGCACTCAGGCCGCGGGAGAAAACCAGACGCTCATCGGCGTATTTGATCCACGCCAGCAGGCGCAGCATCATGCGTTCCTGGGTTTCAGAAGGATGGCGCGCCAGCGTCAGGTTGCTATCCATGAACTTGTTGCGATCGAGGTCGGCCACGTTGACCAACGCTTTATAAATTGTCGCTTTTAACGCCATCACACTTCTCCACACTAATTTGGCGCTCATTGTAACGAAAAGCACGATAAAACGCTGTTATCTATTACCCCTGCTGAAGATATGCTCGACTGATATCGGTTTCATCCCTGTGGTATAGTCACCTTGCTAAACAGAGTTTATCCTCGTAGGCTTAAGTTGCATCCACGAGTAAGTCTGAAGTCGAGACTCTGACAGGAGGGCATGTGGAAAAGTATTGTGAACTCGTTCGACAACGCTACGCGGAAATCGCGAGCGGTGATTTAGGTTACATTCCGGATGCGCTAGGTTGCGTCCTGAAGGTGCTGAATGAAGTGGCCTGTAATGAAGCACAGCCAGAATCAATCAGGGAACAGGCGGCGTATGCTGCCGCGAACTTACTGGTGAGCGATTATGTCTTTGAATGATGCCTATCAACCCATCAATTGTGATGACTATGACAATCTCGAGCTCGCCTGCCAGCAGAATTTATTATTGACGCTGGAGTTAAAAAGCGGGGAAGTGTTGAAAGTGAAAGCAAGCGACCTGGTGTCTCGTAAAAACGTCGAATATCTGATTATCGATGATGCGGGTAGCACGCTTGAAGTTCGCCTCGATAAGATTGCCAGCTTCAGTCACCCACAAATAGGGACCGTCGTGGTGAGCGAAGAGTAAAATATTTAACGCTATATACGAAGCGGGCAGCCTTATGGCTGCCCGTTTTTTATGGTTTCATCGAAGAATAGTAGGCTGCCAGGTTGCTGATATCCTCATCGGATAAGCCGCTGACATAGGCCTTCATAATTTCCGCCTGTCCGCCGCTGCGCTCGCCCTTCTTATAAGCCTGAAGCGAGTGCTCAAGATACTTTTCATTTTGCCCGGCCAGATTGGGATACATCGGGACGGAAACTTTGCCCGTTGCGCCATGACACGCCACGCACATTGCTGCTTTCTGCTCGCCGGCCTGCGCATCGCCGTTCGCCAGGGCAGGCAAACTGCACATCATCAGCCCGACCAGCACCATTACTTTTTTCATTGCTGCTTCTCCTTTTGCCAGTCTATACGCCAGCATGGTTGTTCCGTTGCCTGCCCTTCACGGGTGACAAATATCCCCGGAGCGGCGATGAGCTGCTCACCGTAAAAAATCAGCGGCGTGGTATCGCGCTGCCAGGAGGGAATTTGTAGCTCCTGCCAGATTTTCTTCAAAGTTCTACCCCGCTCGCGCCCGACGATATGCAGATTGCCGCTCGCTCTAAATCTCACGCTAACAGGCTCATCAGCAAGGGGCGCGCGAACAGCCTGCCCTGTCTCACCAATATTTAGCGTACCTAGACCTGCGGGAAGCACTAACGGTGCAAATGGAGCTTTCCAGTTCAATACCGTATCCCCCTGCCCGTCGACCAACGGCACCCAGTATAGCGCTCCCTGAAAACGACGCACCTCGTGCTCGCCCAGTCTTAAACGCGGATTGGCATCCTCGCGGCTTAGCGCTATTTCGTCCCACACTCGTTGTAACGCAGCACGAGAAGGCATTGCTGCCCGATGAAACGCAAACCAGCGCCGTATGAGCGCCGCGCGGCGAATGTCGCTAAGGCTGGCGAGTGGCGCAACGAGCAGACCGCCGTCCGAAAGCATCAGGGACGAGAGCTGTTCCGCAAGCAGCTCATCAAGCAACGCCTCCTGCTCTCCGCAAAGTTCTGCGCTGCGCACAACGCTGCGGGAAAAGTGTGGCCAGCGCTGCTGGAGTACCGGCAGGACGCGCAAACGCAGGAAATTTCTGTCATAGGCATCATCCTGATTGCTTTCGTCTTCGATCCACGTCAGCTGATGAGCTTCCGCCCATCTTTCCAGCTCCGCCCTGCTCTGCCCGAGCAAGGGGCGCAGCAAAGTCGTGCCGGAAAAATCGAGTTCCGCAGGCATCGCCGCAAGCCCCGCCGGGCCACTGCCGCGCTTAAGCGCCAGCAGAAACGTTTCGCACTGATCGTCCTGGTGCTGCGCTGTCAGCAAAACTTCCCCCGGCAGCAACGCTCCCGAGAACGCCTGATAGCGTGCCGCACGAGCCTGAGCTTCTGTCCCCTGTCCGTCATCCGCAAGCTGCACATGAGCCACCTCCAGCGGGACATCCCAATTCGCGCACAGCCGCTGACAATGCTGTACCCATTCATCCGCGTTCGGGCTGAGCCCATGATGGACATGCATAGCGCGCAGATTGAGTTCAGCTACGAGGATGTCGCGAAGTGTGACCAACTGATGCAGCAGAACGGTGGAGTCCAGCCCACCGCTAAACGCCACCAGCAAATTGCGGTGCGGATGAAGTGATGAAAGTAACGGACGCAGATCCATAGTCAGCAATTTACGTAAGGGTTTGCCCGGCACGTTACCGGGCAAAGGCGAGAGAGGCAAGCGTTACTGCTGGTAAAGTTCCAGCGGCAGGCCGTCGGGGTCGGCAAAGAAGGTAAAGCGCCGGTCGGTGAACGGATCGATACGAACCGGCTCACAGAGCACGCCATGTTTTTCGAGATGTTCAACGGCCCGATCGAGATCCTCAACGCTGAACGCCAGATGGCGCAAACCGCAGGCTTCCGGGCGGCTTGGCCGCGCCGGTGGGGATGGGAAAGAGAACAGCTCAATGACGTACTGGCCGTTCAGCGCAAGGTCGCCCTTCCAGGAGTCTCTTGCTTCCCGGTAAGCTTCAGCCTGTAACGTGAACCCGAGGATATCGCAGTAAAACTGTTTACTGAGCTGATAGTCCGAGGCGATGATAGCGATGTGATGAACCTGCTTTATACCCAGCATAGATGCTCCTTTGTCTTTTGGGGGCACGTTACCACCGCACCCCGGCAAATCAAGAGGCTAAGAATTTTTTAAGACTCGTACACGGTAGATGCCATCTTCTCCCAGCTTCGCGCCATGAATGTCGGTTTCGAAGCCAGGATAGTGTTCGCCAACGGAGCAAAGCATCAGCAGGAAGTCGAGCACCGCGCGGCTTTCGTTAGTGATCATCTCCCCCGGCATCACAACCGGCACGCCCGGTGGATACGGCAGGATCATGTTGGCAGAGACCCGGTTAATCAGCTGTTCGATCTCCACGGTTTCCACATTACCTTTAACCTGCTGCTGGTAGGCCTCGTGCGGCGTCAGCTTCATCTCTGGCAGACCGTCAAACGCCCGCAGCATCAGGTCTGGCAGGTTATGCTGCTTGATGAGCTTATGGATCCCCTGTGCCAGATCCTGAATGCGCATGTTGCGATAGAAATCAGGATCTTCCGCGTAGAGATCCGGCAGCATGTTTTTGACTCGTAGGTTGAGATCGTAGGATCGTTTGAATTCCGTCAGGCCACGCAGCAGGCTGAGCGCCTTGGTTTTGTCGATGCCGATACTGAACAGGAACAGCAGATTATACGGCCCGGTTTTCTCGACCACCACGCCACGCTCGTCCAGGAACTTCGCTACCAGCGCGGCGGGGATCCCTTCATCAGCCATTGCACCCAGCTCGCTCATGCCCGGCGTCAGAATCGTGACTTTAATCGGGTCGAGGTACATATGGTCAGCATCGGCATCTTTAAAACCATGCCAGTCTTCTTCGCCCGGGGAGATGGGCCAGCATGCCGCTTCATCCACGTGTTCCGGCTGCCAGATATCAAAGAACCAGTCTTCGGACTCCTCGCGTAGCCGCTGCACTTCACGACGAAAATGCAGTGCGCGCTCTACGGAGCGGTTAATAAGACGCTTACCCGGGTTGCCACGCAGCATGGCGGCCGCGGTTTCAATCGAGGCCACGATTGGGTAGCTCGGCGAAGTCGTGGTATGCATCATATAAGCTTCGTTGAACGTGTCCTCGTCGTAATCCCCTTTGATGTGGATTAGCGAGGCCTGCGATAGCGCCGCCAGAAGTTTATGGGTGGACTGCGTCTCGTAAATCACTTTCCCCGGCACCCGGTCGCCGCTCATGCCGCTTTTTCCCTGATAAATCGGGTGAAAGTTAGTGTAAGGCACCCAGGCGGAGTCGAAGTGGATGGAGGGAACGTCCAGCGTTTGCTTGATAAATTCGGTGTTGTAGAGCAGGCCGTCGTAGGTCGAGTTGGTAATGACCGCATGCACGGGCCACTGGGCATCCGGCGTAGCGGCGACTTTCGCCTCGATACTTTCACGTTCAAATTCGCGCTTCGGTATCCCGCCCAGAATCCCCAGCGCGTTACGCGTCGGTTTCAGCCAGATGGGCACCAGATCCGTCATCATCAGCAGATGCGTGAGGGATTTATGGCAGTTACGGTCGATTAATACGGTGCTGCCTGACGGTGCGGCGTACATCCCGACAATTTTGTTTGAGGTAGAAGTCCCGTTGGTCACCATGTAGCTCTGCTCCGCGCCAAAGGTACGGGCAATATACTCTTCTGCTTCCAGGTGTGGGCCAGTATGGTCGAGCAGAGACCCCAGCTCGGTGACGGAAATCGAGACGTCCGCCTTTAGCGTGTTGCCGCCAAAGAAATCATAGAACAGGCAGCCAACCGGGCTTTTCTGGTACGCCGTCCCCGCCATGTGGCCGGGCGTGCAGAAAGTGTATTTGCCCTCTTTCACATAGGTGAATAAAGCTTTGGTCAGCGGCGGAGTGATGTTGTCGAGATACTCGTTGGTGTACTGCTTAATGCGCTGAGCAATATCTTCCGCCGCGCTGAGGGCATATTCGAAGAACCACAGCGCCATGCGCATTTCGTTAACGCTGACGTCCAGTGAAGAGTGGGTATTGATAAACGCGTACAGCGGCAGGTATTCGTTCAGCAGATTGATGTCGCTGCACAGGTCGAGGCTGTACTCGTCCCAGTCAAAGATCACGCCGCAGACGCGAGGATTGTGTTCAATGAGTTTAAGCAGGTCGGTGCTGTTGGTGGGATAGATGGGTTGAAAGCCTTGCTTCTCAAGCTCCTTGTGCAGCTCTTTGATCGGCTCGTCTTTATAAAAAACGCCCTGGGGTCCCATAATGGCGATGATATTCACAGCTTACCTCCTGGAAAAAGTCTCTGGTAAGCATAGCGCAATGCGTTTTTCATTGATTCTTAAAACGCAAAAAGGGCCGGAAAATCCGGCCCTTAACGTCAATCTGGCTGAAGAGATCAGGCGTAGCCGTAGCTCATCAGACGCTGATAACGACGGTTAAGCAGCTCGTCTTTGTTCAGCACGTCCAGGTCGGCAAGATCTGCCAGCAGCTGCGCCTTCAAAGATGCGGCCATCGCCTGCGGGTTACGATGCGCGCCGCCCAGAGGCTCAGGGATCACGGTATCGACCAGCTTCAGCTCTTTCAGGCGCGGGGCAATAATGCCCATCGCTTCTGCGGCCAGCGGCGCTTTATCGGCACTTTTCCACAGAATAGAGGCGCAGCCTTCCGGGGAGATAACGGAATAGGTGCTGTACTGCAACATATTCACTTTATCGCCCACGCCGATTGCCAGCGCACCACCGGAACCGCCTTCACCAATCACCGTACAAATGACCGGCACCTTCAGGCGGGACATTTCACGCAGGTTACGTGCGATGGCCTCCGACTGACCGCGCTCTTCGGCACCCACACCAGGGTAGGCCCCAGGGGTGTCGATGAAGGTGATGATGGGCATATTGAAACGCTCAGCCATCTCCATCAGGCGCAGTGCTTTACGGTAGCCTTCTGGTGCTGGCATCCCGAAGTTGCGGCGAATTTTTTCTTTGGTTTCACGCCCTTTCTGGTGGCCGATGATCATCACCGGACGGCCATCAAGACGTGCGATACCGCCGACAATGGCTTTATCGTCGGCATAAGCACGGTCACCCGCCAGCTCGTCAAACTCATCAAAAGCCAGACGAAGGTAGTCGAAGGTGTACGGGCGCTGTGGATGGCGCGCCAGTTGAGCAATTTGCCATGCTCCTAAATCGGCGAAGATCTTACGGGTGAGCTCTACGCTTTTTTCACGCAGACGCTGCACTTCTTCATCCAGATTAATATCCAATTTTTCATCCTGACGGCTAACGGCGGTCAGGGAATCGATTTTCGCTTCCAGCTCTGCAATCGGCTGTTCGAAATCAAGGAAATTCAGACTCATAGTATTCCTGTATTAGTCAAACTCCAGTTCCACCTGCTCCGAACCTACCAGCGTTCTGAGATCGTTGAGTAAACGATCGCTGGGGGAAACACGCCACGCCGCGCCAAAACGCAAACGTGCTCGTGCATCCGCCCTCTGATAGTAGAGATGTACTGGAATTGTCCCCGAACGGTGGGGTTCCAGAGACTGACGGAGACGGTTTAAAAGCTGGTCATCAATTTGCCTGTCCGTCAGCGAGATAGCAAGCCCGCGCGCATACTTTTCACGAGCCTCGTCGATGTCCATCAATTCACGAGCGGTCATTTTAAGGCCGCCGCTGAAGTCATCAAAGCTGACCTGTCCGCTGACGATCAGGATACGGTCTTTTTCCAGCAGATGCTGGTACTTTTCTAACGCATCTGTGAATAACATCACTTCCAGACGACCAGAACGATCGTCGAGAGTACAGATGCCAATACGATTGCCTCTTTTGGTCACCATGACCCTGGAGGCAATCACCAGACCCGCAGCCGTGGTCATTTTACCACGTTCTGTCGGGTGCATCTCTTTCAGGCGCATGCCACCGACATAGCGCTCAATTTCTTTCAGGTACTGATTGATGGGGTGCCCGGTCAGATACAGCCCCAGGGTTTCCCTTTCACCATCCAGTACCGTGTGTTCCGGCCACGGAATGACGCTGGCGTAAGATTGCTCTACGACCTCAGGTTCATCGGCCAGTACACCAAACATATCCGCCTGGCCGATAGCCTCTGCTTTCGCATGCTGATCGGCGGCTTTCAGTGCATCGCCTAACGCGTTCATCAGCGCGGCGCGGTGCGGTCCCAGGCGGTCAAACGCCCCGGACATAATCAGTTTTTCCAGCACCCGGCGGTTGAGCTTTTTGGTATCCGTACGGGCGCAAAGATCGAACAGCTCCCGGAAGTAGCCGCCTTCGTTACGCGCTTCAATAATCGCTTCGATAGGGCCTTCGCCCACGCCTTTAATAGCGCCGATACCGTAAACAATCTCGCCTTCGTCGTTGACGTGGAAATGGTACTGCCCGGAGTTAATATCCGGCGGCAGAATTTTCAGCCCCATGCGCCAGCACTCATCCACCAGGCCCACAACCTTCTCGGTGTTGTCCATATCGGCGGTCATTACCGCCGCCATAAACTCAGCCGGGTAGTGTGCTTTCAGCCATAACGTCTGGTACGAAACCAGCGCGTAGGCGGCGGAGTGAGATTTGTTAAAGCCGTAACCTGCGAATTTCTCTACCAGATCGAAGATCTTAATCGCCAGCTCGCCGTCGATGCCGTTCTCTTTCGCTCCGTCTTCAAAACTGGAACGCTGCTTGGCCATCTCTTCGGGTTTCTTTTTACCCATTGCACGACGCAGCATATCCGCGCCGCCGAGGGTATAACCCGAAAGAACCTGGGCAATCTGCATGACCTGTTCCTGATACAGGATGATGCCATAGGTCGGCTCAAGTACCGGCTTCAGGCTTTCATGCTGCCACTGAATATCAGGATAGGAGATGGCTTCGCGACCGTGCTTACGGTCAATAAAGTTATCAACCATGCCGGACTGCAGCGGGCCCGGACGGAACAGGGCCACCAGGGCTATCATATCTTCGAAGCAGTCGGGCTGCAGGCGCTTAATCAAATCTTTCATGCCGCGGGATTCAAGCTGGAAGACCGCGGTGGTCTCCGAGCGCTGTAGCATATCGAAGCTTTTCTTATCTTCGAGCGGGATGGCGGCGATATCAATCGGTTCCAGCCCCTGCTTTTCCCGGCGCGGGTTAATCATCTTCAGCGCCCAGTCGATGATGGTCAGCGTACGCAAGCCGAGGAAGTCGAACTTCACCAGACCCGCGTATTCCACATCGTTTTTATCGAACTGGGTGACCGGGTTTTGCCCCTGGTCGTCGCAGTATAGCGGCGCAAAATCGGTAATTTTCGTTGGTGCGATAACCACGCCACCGGCGTGTTTACCGGCGTTACGCGTGACGCCTTCGAGCTTGCGCGCCATGTCGATCAGCGCTTTAACTTCTTCGTCTGCTTCGTAGATTTGCGGCAGCTGCGGTTCGGCTTCAAAAGCCTTCGCCAGCGTCATACCCGGATCAGGTGGGATCAGCTTAGAGATTCGATCGACAAACCCGTACGGATGACCGAGCACACGGCCAACATCGCGAATAACCGCTTTCGCCGCCATGGTGCCGAAGGTGATGATCTGCGATACCGCGTCGCGGCCGTACATTTCGGCCACGTGATCGATAACCCGATCGCGCTTCTCCATGCAGAAGTCGATATCGAAGTCGGGCATCGAGACGCGCTCAGGGTTCAGGAAGCGTTCGAACAGCAGGTCAAATTCCAGCGGATCGAGATCGGTGATTTTCAGTGCGTAGGCGACAAGCGACCCCGCACCGGAACCACGGCCAGGACCTACGGGCACGCCGTTATCCTTCGACCACTGGATGAATTCCATAACGATCAGGAAGTAGCCCGGGAAGCCCATCTGGTTGATAACCTGGAGTTCGATATCCAGACGCTCATCATAAGGCGGGCGTTTTTCAGCACGCACTTCCGGGTCCGGGAACAGAAACTCGAGGCGCTCCTCCAGACCTTCTTTGGATTTCACGACGAGGAAATCTTCGGTGGTCATCTCGCCCGTAGGGAACTGCGGCAGGAAGTATTCGCCGAGCCTGACGGTAACGTTACAGCGGCGGGCAATTTCCACGCTGTTTTCTAACGCTTCCGGGATGTCCGAGAACAGCTCGCACATCTCTTCTTCGCTGCGCATGTATTGCTGCGTGGAGTAGTTGCGCGGACGCTTAGGATCGTCGAGGGTGAAGCCATCATGGATCGCAACGCGGATCTCATGGGCGTCGAAGTCGGTCGCATCGATAAACCGCACGTCGTTTGTTGCCACCACCGGCAGGCCGCGCTCTTCGGCAAGCGCGACGGCAGCGTGCAGATAGTTCTCTTCATCGGCACGGCCAGTGCGGATCAGCTCAAGGTAGAAGCGATCGGCAAAATACTGCTGGTAGAACGCCAGGCACTGATCGACCTGGGTATCGTTACCACGCAACAAGTTTTTGCCAATATCCCCCATCCGACCGCCGGAAATCAGGATCAACCCTTCGTTCAGTTCAGCAAGCCAGCCGCGGTCGATAATCGGACCGGCCGCGCCGTATCCGCGCTGGTAGGCCTTTGAAATTAAAAGGGTCAGGTTCTGATAGCCAACGTTGTTGGCCGCAAGCACGGTCAGGTGGCTGAGTTCATCGCCCAGCAGTTCGTTGGCGACGTTAAAGTCCGCGCCGATGATCGGTTTGATCCCCGCACCGTGCGCTCCGCCATAGAACTTAACCAGGCCACACAGGTTGGTAAAATCGGTGATCGCCAGCGCAGGCATGTTCAGCGCCGCGGCTTTTTTGACCAGCGGGCCGATTTTTGCCAGACCATCGATCATGGAGTAGTCACTGTGCACCCGCAGGTGTACGAAACGTGGTTCAGCCATTTCTCATTCCGATTAAGTGTGTGCCAGAAACCCGCAGGTCAGGACGCAAGCCCGAGGGCGCGTTTGACCGGGGCAAAGCTGCGGCGATGATGCTCGGTGGCACCATGCTCTGCCAGCTTCTCGAGATGGAAAGCAGTTGGGTAGCCTTTATGCTGCGCAAATCCGTACTGCGGGAAACTCATATCCAGCACCGCCATTTCACGATCTCGCGTCACTTTGGCAAGGATGGAAGCGGCGCTGATTTCTGCCACCCGACTGTCGCCTTTGACCACCGCTAAAGAGGGCATCGGTAACGCAGGGCAGCGGTTGCCGTCGATCAGTACATATTCCGGCACAACGGCCAGGCCGGCCACTGCGCGCTGCATCGCCAGCATGGTGGCATGCAAAATATTCAGCTTATCAATCTCTTCCGGCTCGGCGCGGCCCAGACTCCAGCACAGTGCCTTTTCGATGATTTCCTCATACAGGGCGTTGCGACGCTTTTCAGAGAGCTTTTTGGAATCGGCCAGACCGACAATAGGCTTTGCCGGGTCGAGAATGACGGCAGCCGTAACGACAGCGCCGACCAGCGGGCCACGGCCCACTTCATCCACACCCGCAACCAGCTGCGTGTGTGGATAGATGAATTCTATCATTTTGCTAACTCCAGCACGGCGTCTGCCGCCTGAACGTCTGCGTTACAGCGAATTTGCTCGTGCAGATGGCGGAAGGTATCGTGCATCTGGTGGCTCTGCGCCCCATCTTCCAGCAGCGGCTCAAGGGCAGCGGCAAGTTTCACCGGCTCGCACTCCTCCTGGAGCAGCTCTTTTACCAGCTCACGTCCGGCCAGAAGATTAGGCAGCGAGACGTAATCGGTTTTCACCAGCCGCTTTGCCAGCCAGAAGGTGAACGGCTTCATGCGATAGCCAACCACCATCGGACATTTCGCCAGCATGCATTCCAGCGCGGCCGTGCCAGAGGCCAGCAGTGCCGCATCGCTGGCGACCATCGCCTCGCGGCCCATGCCGTCCAGCAGATGAGCATGAAGCTCAGGAGCAATTTCTGCTTTGATGCGTTCGAACTGCTCGCGTCGTTTAGCGTTAACCAACGGAACCACAATTTCGAGATCCGGGAAGCGCTTACGCAGCAGCTGTGCCGTGCGCAGGAAATCTGCGCTCAGCATCTCGACCTCTGCCCCGCGGCTGCCGGGCAACAGGGCCAGACACTTCACGTCAGGGGAGATGCCAAGCGTGGCTCGCGCCGCATTTTTATCAGGGTCCAGCGGCATGGCATCCGCCATGGTATGGCCGATAAAACGACACGGAACGTTGAAACGATCGTAAAACGCTTTTTCGAAAGGCAGAAAAGCGAGCACCAGATCGGTGGCTCTGCCAATTTTGAAAACACGTTTTTGTCGCCAGGCCCAGACGGACGGACTGACGTAATGAATCGTACGAATGCCCTGCTTCTTGAGATTACCTTCGAGCGTGATATTAAAATCAGGCGCGTCGATGCCAACGAAGACATCCGGCGCAAGCTCGGTAAAACGGCGGGTAAGATCGGCGCGGATGGTTAACAGACGACGCAGACGACCGAGCACTTCTACTATGCCCATCACCGCCAGCTCTTCCATCTCATACCATGCTTCGCAGCCTTCGGCCTGCATCAGCGGCCCGGCAACACCCACAAAGCGGGCGTCCGGGTGGCGAGCTTTCAGCGCGCGAATCAGACCTGCACCAAGAATATCGCCGGAAGTTTCTCCGGCGACCAGGGCAATCGTTAAGGGACGACCAGGCTTCATTTAGCGAATCAGGCCGCGCGTGGAGCGGGCAAAGAATTCAACAAATGCGTTCACTTCCGGATGCTGTTTTGCAATTTCAGCAATTTCCGGCTTTGCCTCGTCGAGGGTTTTGCCGCTGCGGTACAGCAGCTTGTAAGCGTTGCGGATAGCGTGCAGCGCTTCTTTGCTGAAGCCGCGGCGCTTCAACCCTTCGAGATTCACGCCAAACGGTGTTGCGTGGTTGCCCTGCGCGATAACGTACGGTGGAACATCCTGTGCCACACCGGAGCAGCCGCCAACCATCACGTGCGCCCCAATGATGCAGAACTGGTGTATTGCCGTCATACCACCGATGATCGCAAAATCATCGACGGAAACATGACCAGCAAGCGTGGCGTTATTTGCGAGGATACAGCGGTTACCTACGGTGCAGTCATGCGCCACGTGGGCGTTGATCATCAGCAGGTTATCGCTGCCCACCTTCGTCAATCCACCGCCCTGCTCTGTACCACGGTGGATGGTGACGCTTTCGCGAATGCGGTTGCGATCGCCAATTTCCACGCGGGTCGGCTCACCAGCATATTTAAGGTCCTGGTTAACTTCACCAATGGAGGCGAACTGATAAATCTCGTTATCACGGCCAATGGTCGTATGACCATTCACCACGACGTGAGACTTCAGTACGGTACCCTCACCGATCTCAACATGCGGACCCACCACACAAAACGGGCCAATGTGAACGTTGGCACCAATGACGGCACCCTCTTCCACAATGGAGGATGGATGAATAAAGGCGGATTTATCAATCACGTATCAGCTCTCCCGGCTGCGGGCACACATCATGGTTGCTTCGCAGACAATTTTACCGTCAACGGTTGCCACGCCTTTGAAGCGCGTCAGACCACGGCGGGTTTTCTCGAAAGTTACTTCCATGATCATCTGATCACCAGGCACAACGGGACGCTTGAAGCGCGCTTCGTCGATACCCGCAAAGTAATACAGTTCGCCAGGCTCCAGTTTGCCTACGCTTTTAAACGCCAGGATACCGGTGGCCTGCGCCATCGCTTCAAGGATCAAAACGCCCGGAAAAATGGGTTTGCCAGGGAAGTGGCCCTGGAAAAACGGCTCGTTTACGGAGACATTTTTTACTGCGCGCAGAAAACGACCTTCTTCAAAATCCAGCACACGATCAACCAGTAAGAATGGAAAACGGTGCGGCAGAAGCTCTAAAATCTCTTCAATGTGCAGAGTATGAGTGTCGGTAGTCAAAATACTCTTCCTGTCCAAATGTACTAAATGACAATAATAACACGGCCTGCGGCTATCAGCAGATAGCTTGCAGGCCGCAAATCAGAAATACTCTACGTCTTGGGCTGGCGATGTTCAGTCTTGTTGATTGACCTTACGCTCGATGGTTTTTAAGCGTTTGCTCATCTCATCGATATTCATCACCAGCGCAGCGGTTTTACGCCACGCTTTATTCGGCTGCAGCGGGATGCCCGAAGAATAGACGCCGGGCTCCTTGATTGGGCGCATAACCATGCCCATTCCTGTTACGGTGACCTTATCGCAGATCTCCATATGCCCGTTGATGACACTTGCCCCGCCAATCATGCAGTAGCGCCCGATTTTGAGGCTACCGGCCATGATGACGCCACCCGCAACGGCAGTATTGTCGCCAATCACAACGTTATGTGCAATCTGGCACTGGTTATCAATGATAACACCATTGCCAATAATCGTGTCATCCAGCGCACCACGGTCGATGGTCGTACAGGCACCGATTTCTACACGGTCGCCAATGATCACTCGGCCCAGCTGGGGGATCTTCACCCAGTTGCCGCGATCGTTAGCATAGCCAAACCCGTCAGCACCGATAACCGTGCTCGACTGGATAAGGCATTGCTCACCGATCTGAATTTCATGGTAAACGGAAACGTTCGCCCACAGGCGGCTTCCGGCACCGATTTGGGTATTTTTACCCACAAAGCAGCCAGGGCCGATAACCACGTTATCACCCAGCACAACGCCAGATTCGATAACGGCATTCGCGCCAATCGCTACGTTGTTCCCCAATGTCGCAGTTGCATCAATCACCGCGCTCGGCGCGATGTTTTGTGCCGGCTGCGGCGTGGAGTCTAAAATTTGCGCCATACGGGCGTAGGTCAGGTAGGGATTCTTCACTACCAGGGCCGCACCTTTCGCGAAAGGCAGGTCGGCTTCAGTCATCACGACGGCAGAAGCCTGGCAAGTGGCCAGCTGCTCATGATAACGAGGGTTAACGATGAACGTGATGTGGCCTGCCTGGGCCGTTTGCATAGATGCAACGCCGGTGATGACGAAATCGCCATCACCGTGCAATTCTGCATCCAACTGCTGGGCTAATTCAGCCAGTCGAATTGAAGACATTACTTATTTAACCTGTTTCAGTACATCTGCAGTGATGTCTTTCACGTCGCTACCAGCATACGCCACGGTGCTGGTGTCCAGCACAACGTCATAGCCTTTGTCGTCAGCAACTTTCTTCACAGCGCCCTGGATACGAGTAACCAGTTTGCCGCGCTCTTCAGCAGAGCGACGTTGACGATCCTGTTCAAAAGCCTGCGCTTTTGTGGAGAACGCCTGGCGCTGAGCCATCACGTCTTTTTCCAGTTTGCTACGATCGCTGGCTTTCATGGTGGAGCCATCGCGCTGCAGACGTTGCATTTTGGATTGCAGGCTGTTTTCCATTCCCTGAAGTTCAGAGGCACGGCCTTTGAACTCGTTTTCCAGAGTTTTGGTCACGCCCGTGTTTTTTGCAACTTGTTGGAACAGGTTGCCCATGTTAACAACGGCGATACTTTCAGCAGCCTGAACGCTGGCTGATGCCGCCATCGCGAGGCCAAGACCTGCAGCAAATAACCACTTTTTCACAATAAACTCCTTACCATCCCATATGTGCCCGAGAGCACTGTTTTTGCGTGTACCAGTCGGGATATACCCGACTGTATCAGCGCGTCACTGCGTATCGCATTCCTTCGCGCCGAACAATTACCAGGTTTTACCAATGTTAAACTGGAACTGTTCCGCTTTGTCGCCATCGTATTTCTTGAACGGCTGGGCATAAGAGAAGACCAGCGGTCCTAATGGTGACATCCATTGCAATGCTAAACCTGCGGACATACGAATGTTGCTTGGGTCACCGTAATCCGGCACGCCAGCTGCTTTCGTCTCCGCGGTGTTTTCCCAGTTGGTATCCCACACGGTACCCGCATCCACGAACAGGGAAGTACGAACCGAGTTCGCGTACTTCTCGCTCAGGAATGGCGTAGGGGTGATCAGCTCAAGGCTTGCCACACCCATGGCGTTACCGCCCACCGCATCGTCGGAATCACAGACCTCTTTCGAAGAAGTCTTATAGCAGTTATCCGTGTCGTTGCCGCCATAGTAGACCGCTTTTGGACCGATGTTGTTGGACTGGAAACCACGAACCGTGCTGGAACCACCGGCATAGAAGTTTTCATAGAATGGCAGCTCTTTACCACCGATTCCGTCACCGTAACCCCAACGTGTACGACCCAGGACGACCCACGTGTGGTCATCGTTGATTGGGAAGTAGCTCGCCGTGTCCAGCGTGACTTTATAGAACTCGTTATCGGAGCCCGGTACGGTCACCTTACCATTAAGGTTGACGCGTGAACCCTGGGTCGGGAAGTATCCGCGGTCCAGTTTGTTGTACGTCCAACCATAGTTCAGCGTGAAGTCATCTGCCGCAAAGCTGTTGTCGTCAGAGGTTTTCGACGTGCTCTGCCCCACAGAATCAAGGTAACGCCACATCGCAACCTGCGGCTGCATGTTGGACAGGTCATTGTGCACGTAGCCCAGACCCAGACGCAGTGAGTTGTATTCGTTGACCGGGAAGCCCAGCGTGCCGTCTACACCATAACTTTTGTTGGTATAGTCAGACAGATCGGCATCATCAGCTTTAAAGTCGTTATAGAAGATACGACCACCGAGGCTGACGCCATCGACGGTGAAGTACGGATCTGTAACGGACAATTCAGCATAGGTCTGGTAGTCGTTTTTGGTCCCGTTGATGCCAACGGAGTAACCGGTACCTAACCAGTTATCCTGCTGTACACCCACCTGGAAGCTGATACCACTTTCCGTGCCGTAACCGACACCAAAGTTGAAGCTACCGGTGTTACGTTCTTTCACCTTGTAAACAACGTCCACCTGATCCGGGCTACCGGAAACGCGCTGGGTGTCGACATCGACGGTTTCGAAATAGCCGAGACGGTTCAGACGCTCTTTACCCGCATCAACCATATCGCTGCCCAGCCAGGCCCCTTCCATCTGACGCATTTCGCGACGCAGAACGGAGTCTTTACTGGTGTCGTTGCCTTCGAAGCGAATTTTACGCACGTAGTAACGGTTGCCGGAATCAACGCTGACATGCAGCTTAACGGTCTTATCTGTATCGTTGATTTCAGGCTGAGTCTGCACGCGTGGATAGGCGTAGCCGTAACGACCCAACAGTTTCTTGATGTCGTCTTCCATCTTGGTGACTTTGGTGCCGTTGTAAAGCTCACCCGGTTTCATCTTGGTCAGGCTGTCGATTTCAGCGGAGTGCCCGGCAAGATTACCGTTCACCGATACGCCAGCAATTTTGTATTGCTCGCCTTCGGTGATGTTGATCGTCACGTAGATGCTTTTCTTGTCCGGCGTCAGGCTGACCTGCGTGGAGTCGATGTTAAAGCGTGCATAGCCGCGATCCAGGTAGTAACTGCGCAAGGTTTCAAGGTCACCCGCCAGTTTCTGCTTCTGGTATTTACGATCGCCCACCACGTTCCACCATGGCACTTCATCGCGCAGCTGGAAGTGTGAGATGAGTTCGTCGGTGGAAAACGCATGGTTGCCAACGATGTTGATCTGCTGGATTTTCGCGGAAACGCCTTCCTGGAATACCAGTTTCAGATCGACACGGTTACGCGGCAGCGGCGTGACCACGGCTTTAACGCTGGCACTGTACTTACCAACGCTGTAGTAAAAATCTTCCAGCCCTTTCTCGATATCGGCAAGGGTGGTTCTGTCCAGTGATTCACCGACACGCACGCCAGAAGCCTCAAGGTTCTGCTTAAGCATGTCGTCCTTCACGGACTTGTTTCCAGAGAAGGTAATACTCGCAATGGTTGGTCGTTCTTTTACCTGAACGACCAGCGTTTGACCGTCACGCAACACGCGAACATCTTCGAAGTTCCCGGTAGCAAACAGTGAGCGGATAGTATTACTGATATCCTCGTCAGAGACAGTGTCGCCTACGCGAACCGGCATGCTGAGGAGGGCCGCACCGACGGCGACTCGCTGCAGGCCTTCGAAATGAATGTCCTTCACTACGAACCCGTCTGCACCGTATACGGTGGCGCTGCTAAACAGCAGCGACGCTATGAGCAACTTTTTCATCGCCATCGTTGTTATGCGTTCTTCCTAACCTAATTCTCTCTAAATCCGAGAGAAATCATTGAAAAGTGCAAGCCCCATCAACAGCACCAGCAAGATCGAGCCGATGCGGTAACTAAAGTCTTGAACTCGCTCGGAAACCGGTCCGCCCTTCAGTTTTTCAATCGCCAAAAAGAGCAGATGCCCGCCGTCCAGAACGGGGAGCGGAAACAGATTGATGATGCCCAGATTGACGCTAATCAACGCCAGGAACATCAGGTAGTAAATCAACCCGAATTCCGCCGACATACCTGCCCCTTGAGCTATGGAGATTGGCCCACTGAGGTTATTCAGTTTTACGTCACCGGTTATTAATTTCCCCAGCATGTTGACCGTCAGCTTCATCAGGTGCCACGTTTTATCCGTGGCTTCTGCTACTGCAACAAACGGCCCATACTGGCGCACTGTCTTATACTCATCTGGCAGCGGGATAACCTTAGGTACCACACCCGCAAACCCTTCGGCCTTTGCTTTACCCGGTTTTGTATCCGGTATCAGCGTTAAAGACAAGGACCGTCCCTGTCTTTCAACTTCAACAGCCAGCGGACTGGCCGGGTTATCACGAACCAGAGTGACAAACTGTGTCCACTGATTGATAAGCGCACCGTTGACTTTAACGATCCTGTCCCCGGCTTGCAAACCCGCCTTACTGGCTGCTGATTCAGGTTGTACTGCTTCCAGCACCGTTTCGACCTGTGGACCCTTCGGTCTGATACCTATCGAAACAATGGGATCTTCTTTGTCAGGCTCAAACTGCCAGTGACGTAAATCGAGCGTTTTCTCACTGGTCATATTCGTCCCGAAAGGTGCCAAAGTGACGCGAGAACTTTCATCGCCAATCTTCGCTACCAGCGCAAGACGAACTGCATCCCAATCAGGCGTTTCGATACCATCAATCGCTTTAAGTTCCGTGCCTGGTGCAATTTGTGCTATCGCCGCTATCGAATTGGGTGTTATTTCGCCAATAACCGGACGTACACCGGGAACACCGATGATAAACACCAGCCAGTATGCAAACACGGCAAAGATGAAGTTGGCAATCGGACCGGCGGCAATAATCGCCGCTCGCTGCGAGACAGTTTTATTGTTGAAGGCGTAATGTCGCAGCTCCGGACTCACCGGCTCTACGCGCTCATCAAGCATTTTGACATAGCCGCCCAGGGGGATGAGGGCGATGACAAATTCAGTGCCGTGGCGATCGGAACGGCGCCAGAGTGCTTTACCAAATCCAATGGAAAAGCGCTCTACGCGCACACCACAGCGACGGGCAACCCAGAAATGGCCAAACTCGTGCACGGTAATCAAAACACCCAGTGCAACGATAAATGCTGCCAGATTCCAGAGTATGCTCAGCATAAAACCTTCCGTTAAATCGTCCTGAAAACTAACAAAAGCAGACAGGCAAACACCGGCACTGCCGCTGTCAGACTGTCGATGCGATCCAGAATACCACCATGTCCGGGAATCATGTGACCGCTATCTTTAATCCCTGCTTCACGCTTAAACATACTTTCAGTTAAATCACCCAGCACGGAGGCCAGGGCAGCAACAACCGAACACACCAGTAGAATGGCTGGAGTCACTTCCAGATTCGCCCACAGACCAAACATCACGGAGATGATGGCCGAGGTAAACAGACCACCAATAAACCCTTGCCAGGTCTTACCGGGAGAAACCTTCGGCGCAAGTTTGTGCTTGCCGAACATTTTACCAAACAGGTAAGCACCGGAATCTGCTCCCCAGACGAGGATCATGACGTACAGCAACCATAACGCACCCGTGTAGTGGTTGCTATCATAGTGCCAGTTACGCAGTACAATCATACCCCAGAAGAACGGCACGATAGTCAGCAGACCAAAGAGCAGCCGCAGCGTCTTTGAATGTCGCCACATTGCCGCTGAAGCCGGGTAAAACAGCACTAATACCAGCGCCGCAATCCACCATACCAGAGATGCCCATAATGAGTATTCAATTATTGGGATATGCACCGAGCGACGATACTCCGGCAGAGCGATAAGCATCGTCGCCAGCAACAGTCCGCAAAGCACTGCCAGCCAGACTCGCTGCGAGCGCGCTTTAAACCCAGCCAGTTGTCCCCACTCCCAGGCGGCCAACATACATACCACCAGGGTAGTGATGGCAAAACCGACCGGCGGCAGCAAGAACAGCGCGGCAATCACGACTGGTATCAAAATAAACGCGGAAATCAGGCGATACTTCAGCAAAAGTGACCCCCAACAGGCTTATTCGCCACCAGGTGCTGTGCCACCAAAACGACGCTCTCGATTCGCAAAAGCATTTAGCGCACCTTCAAAGTCTTGTTCATCGAAATCAGGCCAAAGAACATCTGTAAAGTAAAGCTCTGCATAGGCAATCTGCCAAATCAGAAAGTTACTAATGCGATGCTCCCCACCCGTCCTAATTACTAAATCTACAGGGGCCAGTTCATTCATGCAGATTTGCTTGCTCAGCATCTCTTCATCAATCTCGTCCGGACGCAGAGCGCCATCGCGCACCTGTTCGGCAAGTTGCCGAACGCCCTGAATAATATCCCAACGGCCGCCATAATTCGCAGCGATATTGAGCGTTAAACCTGTATTCGCACTGGTCATCGTCTCAGCTTTGTTAATCCGCTCTTGCAAACGAGCGTTAAATCGGCTGGTATCACCAATCACCCGAAGACGAACGTTGTGGCGATGTAAGCTTTTGACTTCACTGTCTAAAGCCCATACAAACAACTCCATCAGAGCAGTCACTTCCTGCGCCGGACGATTCCAGTTTTCACTGCTGAAGGCATAAAGCGTGAGCGCCTCAATGCCGTTATTTGCCGCAAAACTGACGGCACGGCGGACGGATTTCGCTCCCGCTTTATGACCAAAGACTCTCATTTTCCCCTGTCGTTTAGCCCAACGACCATTGCCATCCATAATAATGGCAACATGGCGTGCGCCATGCGCGGATTCGGTTTCGCTTAATTGTTGGTTTACAGACAGCATAACGCGTAATAATTCCCTGAAAAGAATTTAGCGGTACTTGAGAATGACTTCAGTCTTCGCACAAAAAAGCCGTGCTTTGACACGGCTTACCACCTTTCCGTCCGCCTTAAGCGATGGAAAGGTGGCGCAGACTATATCACTGAAGCACAACGCTAACAAATAACGGCAAGCCAGCCGATTGAATAATCATCGGTTAGCGACACGCGTCACCAGTTTTCTGGCCACGTCTCGTGCCGTTGCGTCCACCGCCTGTACCTCGTCGACACTTTTTGGCTCGGTCAGATCGACCTGCTCCAGCACCGCTCGGTTAAGCGCAGCAATATCCGTAAAACACAGACGATGATGCAGGAAGGCATCCACCACAATTTCATTCGCTGCATTTAATACCGTTGTTGCTGCCTGTCCTTGCTCAAAGGCCTCGATGGCCAGTTTCAGGCAAGGGTAGCGGTGATAATCTGGCTCCATAAAGGTAAAGGTGCCAATTTTACAGAAATCCAGCGGCGCTACGCCTGAGACAACCCGTTCCGGAAATGCCATCGCATGGGCGATAGGCGTTCGCATATCCGGTGCGCCAAGCTGTGCCAGCACGCTGCCATCGCGATAGCGCACCATCGAGTGGATAACGGACTGCGGGTGGATCAGCACTTCCATCTGTTTCGCGCTGGCGTTGAATAACCAACGAGCTTCAATGTACTCAAGACCTTTGTTCATCATGGTGGCGGAGTCGACGGAAATTTTACGGCCCATCGACCAGTTCGGATGGCTGCAAGCCTGATCCGGCGACATTGCCGCCAGCTCGCCAATCGGCGTTTCACGAAATGGGCCACCAGACCCGGTGAGGATAATCGACGATACGCCATTATCTTCGAGTTCAGCGTATCCCAGGTTCTGCTGGATTGTTTCCGGTAAACTCTGAAAAATTGCGTTATGTTCACTGTCGATCGGTAATAACTGCGCACCGCTACGCTGCACTGCTTCCATGAAGAGACGACCGCAGGTGACTAGCGACTCTTTATTCGCCAACAAGACCTGTTTGCCCGCAGCGATAGCCGCAAGCGTAGGAAGCAGCCCTGCTGCACCGACAATCGCCGCCATCACCTGATCGACGTCATCCAGCGCGGCCATGTCGCAGGCAGCCTGCTGCCCTGACAATACTTCGGTCTTGCAGCCTTGTTGTTGCAAAATACCTTTCAGCTCGCGAGCCGAAGCCTCATCGTCCATCACCGCCCAGGCCGGTCGAAACTCAAGGCACTGTTCCGCCATGCGCGCAACGTTCTTCCCGGCCACCAGAGCCTTTACGGAGAACTGTTGAGGATTATGACGAACAACGCTTAGGGTACTGGTGCCGATAGAACCGGTGGAACCGAGAATGGTCAGCTGCTTCATGAGGGACTCTGAATTGTAGTGGGAAGGGTCGGGCAGATAAGTCTACGCCTTTACGCTGAAAGCAAAACGCCGTAAACAAAACCCGTGACGTTAATCACGGTCTGTATACGGCGTTGGATCCGTCATAAGACAGATTAGAACTGCATCAGCTCGGCTTCTTTCTCAGCCAGTGTCGCATCGACTTTCTTGATGGCTGCATCAGTCAGCTTCTGAACGTCATCCTGAGAACGACGATCGTCATCTTCACTGATCTCTTTCTCTTTCAGCAGAGCTTTCACTTTGTCATTTGCGTCACGACGAACGTTACGGACAGCAACGCGTGCGCCTTCGGCTTCGCCACGCACAATTTTGATCAGGTCTTTACGACGCTCTTCCGTCAGCGCTGGCAGCGGCACACGGATATCGGTGCCCGCAGAGCTTGGGTTCAGACCGAGGTCGGAAGCCATAATGGCTTTCTCAACGGCCGGGCTCAAAGAGCGGTCGAAAACGTTGATTTTCAGAGTACGGGAATCTTCAACCGTCACGCTTGCCAGCTGGCGCAGCGGGGTTGGGGTACCGTAATACTCAACAACAATCCCGTCCAGCAGGGAGGGGGAGGCACGGCCAGTACGGATTTTACCGATCTGGTTTTTGAAAGCTTCTACGCATTTTTCCATACGTACTTCAGCGTCTTTTCTGATATCGCTTATCACGTTACGAATCCTTGAAAGCAGGTATTTGGGCAGACCACACGGCGCTCGCATTGTTTTGCTGCGTGCTAAGTATAGCCCTGTTTATTCATGGCGCCCTATTGGGGCTGCCGGGTCTGTTAAGACAGGTAGAAAAATGAATCTTACCCTGAATAGGCCAGCACTGAAATTATTCAGTGATCAGAGTGCCTTCTTTTTCACCCATTACCACGCGGCGCAGTGCGCCTGGTTTGTTCATGTTGAAAACACGAATCGGTAATTTGTGGTCACGCGCAAGCGTAAAGGCAGCCAGGTCCATCACTTTCAGCTCTTTATCCAGCACTTCCGTATAGGTCAGCTGCTCATAAAGAGTCGCGGTTGGATCTTTAACCGGGTCGGCAGTAAACACGCCATCGACTTTCGTGGCTTTCAGCACCACATCCGCTTCAATTTCGATACCACGCAGGCAAGCGGCGGAGTCGGTGGTGAAGAACGGGTTACCCGTACCCGCAGCCAGGATAACTACACGGTTGTTACGCAGCAGGCTGATGGCTTCGGCCCAGCTGTAGTTATCACATACGCCATTCAATGGAATAGCGGACATCAGGCGGGCGTTCACATAGGCGCGATGAAGCGCGTCACGCATCGCAAGACCGTTCATTACGGTCGCCAGCATGCCCATGTGGTCGCCCACAACACGGTTCATGCCGGCTTTCGCCAGGCCCGCGCCGCGGAATAAGTTGCCACCACCGATTACCACCCCGACCTGAATACCCAGTTCAACCAGCTCTTTAATTTCCTGAGCCATACGGTCCAGTATGCTCGCATCGATACCGAAACCTTCGGTGCCCTGCAGGGCCTCGCCACTCAGTTTAAGTAGGATGCGTTTATAGACGGGTTTTGCATTGGTAGCCATGTTTCTTTCCTGAGAACAGTCAACGAATGGGGATGGATAAATCTGGCGACATTGTGTCGCATATCAGCAAGAACTGTATCAGATCAGACTGATATTTAAGGCTGGATAAAAAGGAACCGCCAACTGGCGGCTCCTTTTTTAATTAAGACTGCTTGGACATTGCAGCAACTTCTGCTGCGAAGTCAGTCTCAACTTTCTGGATGCCTTCGCCCACTTCAAAGCGGATGAAGTTAGTCACGTCAGCATTGTGCTCTTTCAGGAACTGACCAACAGTTTTGCTTGGGTCAATAACGAAAGGCTGGCCAGTCAGAGAAACTTCGCCGGTGAATTTCTTCATGCGGCCTTCAACCATCTTCTCTGCGATTTCTTTTGGCTTGCCGGACTGCATCGCGATGTCGAGCTGAACCTGGTACTCTTTCTCAACAACTTCAGCAGACACGTCTTCTGGCTTAACGAATTCAGGCTTGCTTGCTGCAACGTGCATAGCAATCTGCTTAACCAGCTCTTCGTCTGCGCCAGTAGCTGCGATCAGAACACCGATGCGTGCGCCGTGCAGGTAAGAACCCAGCACATCGCCTTCAAGGGAAGCAACACGACGGATGTTGATGTTCTCACCGATTTTAGCAACCAGTGCAACGCGCTCTTCTTCGAACTGCGCTTTCAGAACTTCAACGTCAGTGATTTTGCCAGCCAGAGCAGCATCCAGCACTTTGTCAGCGAACGCCTGGAAACCAGCATCTTTAGCCACGAAGTCAGTCTGGCAGTTAACTTCCAGAATCACACCGTAGTTGCCTTCGATTTTGGTTTTGATCACGCCGTCAGCAGCTACGTTGCCTGCTTTCTTAGCCGCTTTGATCGCGCCAGATTTACGCATGTTTTCGATTGCCAGCTCGATGTCGCCGTTAGCTTCAGTCAGGGCTTTTTTGCAATCCATCATGCCTGCGCCAGTACGCTCACGCAGTTCTTTTACCAGAGCAGCGGTAATTTCAGCCATTCTTTAATCCTCGGTTATCTCGTTAAGAGAGATAAGCCCTGGTTCACGTGTGGGCGAACCCTGGCTCAAAATAAAAAGGGGGCCTGAGACAGGCCCCCTAACCAAACTATGCAATACCTGGTTAATAAGGGCTCAGCAGAGCGACCTTATTATTCAGCTTCTACGAAGCTTTCTTCTGCCTGAGCAGCCAGATCCTGAGAACGGCCTTCACGCACGGTAGCTGCAACAGCACCCAGGTACAGGGTAACAGCGCGGATTGCGTCGTCGTTACCTGGGATTACGAAATCAACGCCATCTGGATCGGAGTTGGTATCAACGATAGAGAATACTGGGATACCCAGGTTGTTCGCTTCTTTGATAGCAATGTGTTCGTGATCGGCATCGATAACGAACAGCGCGTCCGGCAGGCCGCCCATGTCTTTGATACCGCCCAGGCTGTTTTCTAACTTTTCCAGCTCACGGGTACGCATCAGCGCTTCTTTCTTGGTCAGTTTTTCGAAGGTACCGTCCTGAGACTGAGTTTCCAGATCTTTCAGACGTTTGATGGACTGACGAACAGTTTTCCAGTTAGTCAGCATACCGCCCAACCAGCGATGGTTCACGAAGAACTGATCGCAGCTCAGAGCAGCTTCTTTTACTGGTTCGCTTGCAGCGCGCTTAGTACCAACGAAAAGGATTTTGCCTTTACGAGAAGAAATCTTGCTCAGCTCAGCCAGGGCTTCGTTGAACATTGGAACAGTTTTCTCAAGGTTGATGATGTGAACTTTGTTACGTGCGCCGAAGATGAAAGGCTTCATTTTCGGGTTCCAGTAACGGGTCTGGTGACCAAAGTGAACACCAGCCTTGAGCATGTCGCGCATGGAAACAGTTGCCATGATTAAAACCTCTATAAGTAAATTGGGGTTAAGCCTCCACGTATCCCATATTACCGACCCCTAAGGGCACCCCGGAATATGTGTCGATACGTGTGTGTTATTTACACAAAGTGAGAGTGTTGGCCGTACACCGAAAATCGGAGTACAAGTCCGGCGCGCTTTATACCATAAAACCTGGACGGACTCCAATAGTTGTTCGCTAATGCAGCGACCTCCTATTCTCAATTTGGCAGTGTCTGTACGCCCTGATAACATTGATGTACACCTGCTCAATTATTGTCGAAAAAATCGACACCTGCGGACCGAATTTATGGCTATCTCTATTAAAACACCTGAAGAAATCGAAAAAATGCGCGTTGCGGGCGCGCTGGCTGCTGAAGTGCTGGAAATGATCGAAGAGCACGTTAAACCTGGCGTAACGACCGGCGAGCTCGACCGCATCTGTAGCGATTACATTATTAATAAGCAGCAGGCTGTCTCTGCCTGTCTGAACTACCACGGCTTCCCGAAATCCGTCTGCATTTCTATTAACGAAGTGGTTTGCCACGGCATTCCTGACGACGCGAAAGTATTGCGCGATGGCGACATCGTGAATATCGACGTCACCGTTATCAAAGACGAGTACCACGGCGATACGTCCAAGATGTTCATCGTCGGCAAACCCACTATTTTGGGCGAGCGTCTGTGCCGCATTACCCAGGAAAGCCTGTATCTGGCACTGAAGATGGTCAAGCCGGGCATCCGCCTGCGCACCCTGGGCGCAGCAATCCAGAAATTTGTAGAAGCGGAAGGTTTCTCCGTGGTGCGCGAATACTGCGGTCACGGCATTGGACGCGTCTTCCATGAAGAGCCACAGGTTCTGCATTACGATGCGGATGACGGCGGCGTGGTGCTACAGGCGGGCATGACGTTCACCATCGAACCTATGGTTAACGCGGGCGATTACCGTATTCGCACCATGAAAGACGGCTGGACGGTGAAAACCAAAGATCGCAGCTTGTCTGCTCAATACGAGCATACTATTGTGGTGACTGATAACGGCTGCGAAATTCTTACGTTACGCAAGGATGACACCATCCCGAACGTCATTTCGCATAACGAATGATTTGTCTCTAAGACAGCAATCGAAGCCGGCCCTGCGCCGGCTTTTTTTATGGGTGGCTAAGCATGAGTCCAACTTTACCCGAGCAGTTTGCCAACACAACGGAACCTGAGATTTCCGGGCAGCCGGACTACCCCAATAGCTGGTCAGACTCAGAGCTGACCTGTGTGCAAATCAAAGCGCATATGGAAACTTTTCAGCGCTGGCTGGGTATGGCGTTTGACGACGGTATCTCCGCCGAGCGGCTGATTGACGCCCGTACGGAATTTATCGATCAGCTCCTGCAGCGCCTGTGGCTCTCTTACGGCTTTGGTGAGCTGCCGGACGCAGCGCTTGTCGCCGTTGGCGGCTACGGCCGCGGCGAGCTGCATCCTCTCTCGGATATCGATTTATTGATTCTGAGCCGCAAACGTTTAACCGACGCTCAGTCTCAGAAAATCGGCGAGCTGCTCACCCTGCTGTGGGATGTGAAGCTCGAAGTTGGCCATAGCGTGCGCACTCTGGAAGAGTGTCTGCTTGAAGGGCTGTCAGATTTAACCGTTGCCACCAACCTCATCGAATCGCGGCTGCTGATAGGTGACGTCGCCCTGTTTCTTGAGCTGCAAAAGCACATCTTCAGCGACGGCTTCTGGCCTTCGGCTAAGTTCTTTGCGGCAAAAATAGATGAGCAAAACGAACGTCACCTGCGCTACCACGGCACCAGCTACAACCTTGAGCCCGATATTAAAAGCAGCCCCGGCGGCCTGCGCGACATGCACACGCTGCAATGGGTCGCCCGCCGCCATTTCGGTGCGACGTCACTAAGCGAAATGGTCGGCTTCGGCTTTTTAACCGAGGCCGAACGCAACGAGCTGGACGAATGTCAGCACATTCTGTGGCGCATCCGCTTTGCCCTCCATCTGGAAGTCAATCGCTACGATAACCGCCTGCTGTTCGACCGGCAGCTCAGCGTCGCCCAGCGTCTCAACTACAGCGGCGAGGGTAACGAGCCGGTTGAGAACATGATGAAGGACTTCTATCGCGTCACCCGGCGCGTGGGCGAACTGAATCAGATGCTGCTCCAGCTATTCGACGAGGCGATCCTCGCTCTGGATGCGAGTGAAAAGCCCCGGCCGCTGGACGACGATTTCCAGCTGCGCGGCACGCTAATCGACCTGCGCGACGAAACGCTGTTTATGCGCGAGCCGCAGGCGATTCTGCGCATGTTCTACACGATGGTTCGCAACCGCGACATTACCGGCATCTACTCCACTACCCTGCGTCATCTGCGCCACGCGCGACGCCACCTGCTACAGCCGCTCTGCTACATTCCAGAAGCACGTGAGCTTTTCCTGGTCATTCTGCGCCATCCGGGCGCGGTCAGCCGTGCGCTGCTCCCCATGCACCGTCACAGCGTGCTGTGGGCTTATATGCCGCAGTGGTCGCATATCGTCGGGCAAATGCAGTTTGACCTGTTCCATGCTTACACGGTGGATGAACACACCATCCGCGTGCTGCAAAAGCTGGAAAGTTTCGATAAAGAAGAGACGCGCCAGAAGCACCCGCTTTGCGTTGACCTCTGGCCACGTCTGGCTCACCCGGAGCTGCTGCTGATTGCCGCCCTCTTCCACGACATTGCCAAAGGGCGTGGCGGTGACCACTCCGTACTGGGCGCGGAGGACGTACTGAAATTTGCCGAGTTGCACGGCCTGAACTCAAGAGAAACACAGCTTGTGGCCTGGCTGGTGCGCCAGCATCTGCTGATGTCGGTGACCGCTCAGCGCCGTGATATTCAGGATCCGGAGGTCATCAAGCAGTTTGCCGAAGAAGTGCAAACCGAGAACCGCCTGCGCTATCTGGTCTGCCTGACCGTGGCGGACATCTGCGCGACTAACGAGACCCTGTGGAACAGCTGGAAGCAGAGCCTGCTGCGTGAGCTCTATTTCGCCACCGAAAAGCAGCTTCGTCGGGGAATGCAGAACAGCCCGGATATGCGTGAGCGTGTACGCCACCACCAGCTTCAGGCGCTGGCCCTGCTGCGCATGGACAACATCAACGAGGAAGCGCTACACCATATCTGGCGACGCTGTCGGGCAAACTACTTCGTACGCCACACGCCAAATCAGCTGGCCTGGCACGCCCGGCACTTGCTGAAACACGACCTTAACGAGCCGATGATTCTGTTGAGCCCGCAGGCGACACGCGGCGGCACGGAAATTTTCATCTGGAGTCCGGACCGCCCGTATCTGTTTGCCGCGGTTTGCGCGGAGCTGGACAGGCGAAATCTGAGCGTTCACGATGCGCAGATCTTTACCACGCGCGACGGCATGGCAATGGATACCTTTATCGTGCTGGAGCCTGACGGCAGCCCGCTCTCCGGCGACCGGCACGAACTGATTCGTCACAGCCTTCAGCAGGCCATCACCCAGACCAGCTGGCAGCCGCCGCAGCCGCGCCGCCAGTCGGCCAAACTTCGCCACTTTACGGTCGATACCGAAGTGAACTTCCTGCCGACGCACACCGACAGAAGAACCTTCCTTGAGCTGATTGCGTTAGATCAGCCAGGTCTGTTGGCGCGGGTGGGTGAGGTGTTCTCCGATCTGGATATTTCGCTACACGGGGCGAGAATTACAACAATTGGCGAGCGAGTAGAAGATTTATTTATAATTGCCACCGCAGACCGGCGTGCCCTTAATAATGAGCTGCAACAAGAGGTGCAACAACGGTTGACAGCGGCCCTTAATCCAAACGATAAATAACAATCTGTTATTTTTGTCACAATCAGGAAATTTATTTATGCAGCAGCTACAAAACGTCATTGAAACCGCTTTCGAGCGTCGCGCCGAAATCACTCCGGCAAACGTAGACACCGTCACACGTGAAGCGGTAAACCAGGTTATCTCTCTGCTCGACAGCGGCGCGCTTCGCGTTGCGGAAAAAATCGACGGCCAGTGGGTGACCCATCAGTGGCTGAAAAAGGCTGTTCTGCTCTCTTTCCGCATTAATGACAATCAGGTCATGGAAGGCGCAGAAAGCCGCTATTTCGACAAGGTGCCGATGAAATTCTCCAACTATGATGAAGCCCGCTTCCAGAAAGAAGGCTTCCGCGTTGTGCCACCTGCGGCGGTTCGTCAGGGTGCATTCATCGCCCGTAACACCGTACTGATGCCTTCTTACGTGAACATCGGTGCCTACGTGGACGAAGGCTCCATGGTTGATACCTGGGCCACCGTCGGCTCCTGCGCGCAGATCGGTAAAAACGTTCACCTGTCCGGCGGCGTGGGCATCGGTGGCGTTCTGGAGCCATTACAGGCGAACCCGACTATTATTGAAGATAACTGCTTCATCGGCGCGCGTTCAGAAGTTGTGGAAGGCGTTATCGTAGAAGAAGGTTCCGTTATCTCTATGGGCGTCTACATCGGTCAGAGCACCCGTATTTACGACCGCGAAACAGGCGAAGTCCATTACGGCCGCGTACCAGCGGGCTCCGTGGTGGTTTCCGGCAACCTGCCGTCGAAAGATGGCAAATACAGCCTGTACTGCGCCGTTATCGTGAAAAAAGTGGACGCCAAAACCCGCGGAAAAGTGGGTATCAACGAGCTGCTGCGCACCATCGACTAAATAAAAATGTTCAAAAGGCGGGGTAACCCGCCTTTTTTGCATCCGGGAGTGGCGGGAAAGGAATTTTCCGTTGATTATCTATAGGTTAATGATATCGAAAAGGTAACGCTATGTACGATAACCTGAAAAGTCTGGGTATTACCAATCCTGATGAAATCGATCGTTACAGCCTCCGGCAGGAAGCCAACAACGATATCCTGAAAATCTATTTCCAGAAGGATAAGGGCGAGTTCTTTGCCAAAAGCGTGAAGTTTAAATACCCGCGCCAGCGCAAAACCGTCGTCGCCGATGGCGTAGGACAGGGTTACAAAGAAGTGCAGGAGATCAGCCCCAACCTGCGCTACGTGATTGATGAGTTAGATCAGCTCTGCAAACGCGATCGCACCGAGGTGGATCTGAAGCGTAAGATCCTCGACGATCTGCGTCATCTGGAATCGGTCGTAACCAATAAGATCAGCGAAATTGAATCCGATCTGGAAAAGCTAACCCGCAATAAATAAAGACGCCGTGCCCGATGACGCTTCGCTTATCAACTCGACAAAACCCTGAACTCCAGGGGAGATAAGCGGTAGCGTCATCTCCCTTTTTATCTTTGCTCATCTAACTGTAACGCCACATAAAGCAGCAGACGATCGTCGAAGCTTCCCAGATCCAGCCCCGTTAGCTCTGAAATACGATTAAGCCGATACTCCAGCGTGTTGCGGTGAATAAATAGCGCTTTCGAGGTCGCCAGAGGCTGAACGTTGTGCCGGAACCAGGCGCTGAGCGTCCGGCGCAATAATCCGTTGTTATCCATTGCTTTAAGACGAGTCAGGGGGCGCGCCAGTTCATTGGCCTGCCAGCCGCCTCGCAGGCTGTCCAGCAGCACCGGCAGCATCAAATCCTGATAGAAAAAGCTGCGGTTTTCCGGCATACGCTGTTTGCCGACCATCATGGTGGTGCGGGCGGTTCGGTACGAACGGGCAATGCTGCCGGGGCCGGTAAAATAGTTACCGAGGGCAACGCGGAAACGGAGCTGGCCGTTCTCTTTCATGCGGCTGATTAACTGCTCTACGCGTTTACGATGGTCCTCTGCATCCCAACGGCCAAACTGGTTGAGTGCCGGCTTGAGGACAACCATCTCAGTCAGCGAGACGATAGCGATCAGGTTATTGCGTTCCGGCGTCGTCAGGGCGTTTTGCAGCTGCTGTAGCTCTTCCATTGCGCTGTCCACGCCGAGCTGACCGCTGTCCACTTCAACAACGGCCACAACGCGAGGCTGGTTAAGATCGATACCCAGCCGCTGCGCCCATTCCGTCAGCGCCGGGGTGTGCTCCTCCGCCTGAATCAGGTTCATCACCAGCTCTTCACGCAGACGGCTGTCCTGGGCCAGCAGGTGCATCAGGCGGGACTGCTCCAGCATCATTTCCGCCGTCATACAAACCAGCTCACCATACTTACGCAGCGACTCCGGCTCTCCCGTCAGCCCGATAACGCCGACGATTTCGCCGTCAATACGCAGCGGCAGATTAATCCCCTGCCGGACGCCATGCAGGTGGCGGGCTACAGCGTCATCAATATCCACCACGCGCCCCTGCGAAAGCACCAGCAGCGCGCCTTCGTGCAGTTCACCAATACGCTCTTTGTCACCGCTACCAATGATCCGTCCGCGGGCATCCATCACGTTGATATTGGTATCGATGATGGCCATGGTGCGCGTCACAATATCCTGCGCCATTTTGGTATCAAGATGCCAGCCAGCCATTTTTCACTCTCCTGGTGGTGCTAATGGCTCAGCATAGGCGAGATGAAAGCGCCGGGCATTGTGCAAACGCCCAAAGCAGCCGGTGAGTATGTGGAGTTGTGGAAAAGCTCACAAAAAAATAGGGGCCGCGATTGCGGCCCCTGGCTACATGGACTAACTCAGTCCGAAACAGATTACTGCATCAGCAGGTAAATGGTGGAATCACCACGCTGGATGTTCAGCGCCATTACCGATGGTTTAGTGTCGAGAATTTTGCGCAGCTCAGCGATGTTGTTTACCACCTGCTGGTTAACACCAATGATGACGTCGCCCTTTTTCAGCCCGATACGCGCGGCCGGGGTGTTGCCCTTCACGGAGTTCACAACCACGCCCTTCTCACCTTTACCGCTGCGGTTGCTCATTTCAGCCCCTTCGATGCCGGTAAAGATGGTTGAAGAGTCAACCTGAGTCTGGCTGCTCTGCTGCAGCTGCAGGTTTACAGAAACAGGCTTGCCGTCGCGCAGCAGGCCGAGGGTAATTTTGCTGCCAACAGGCATAGAACCCACTTCGGCGCGCAGTGCCGCAAAGCTGCTGATTGGCTTACCGTTCATGGAGACCACGACGTCACCGGCTTTCACGCCAGCTTTCGCTGCGGAAGAGTTCGCCATAACCTGGCTGACAAACGCGCCGCGCTGAGCATCCACCTTCATCGCTTTCGCCAGTTCGGAGTTCAGTTCGGTACCCATAATGCCCAGCTCGCCACGACGCACCTGGCCAAACTCAACGATCTGCGCGGTCAGGTTTTTCACCATGTTGCTTGGGATCGCAAAGCCGATACCGATGTTGCCACCGTCCGGCGCCAGGATTGCGGTGTTAATCCCGATCAGCTCGCCGTTCAGATTAACCAGCGCACCACCGGAGTTACCACGGTTGATCGCCGCATCCGTCTGGATGAAGTTTTCGTAATTTTCGATGTTCAGGCCGCTACGACCCAGCGCAGAAACGATACCGGAAGTCACCGTCTCGCCCAGACCATATGGGTTACCGATGGCCACCGTGTAGTCACCTACGCGCAGAGCGTCAGAGTCTGCCATTTTAATGGCCGTCAGGTTTTTTGGATCCTGAAGCTGTACCAGTGCGATATCAGAACGCGGATCTTTCCCCACAACCTTAGCGTCAAATTTACGGCCATCGCTCAGGGAGACCTGAATTTTGGTGGCGTTGTCCACCACGTGGTTGTTGGTCACAACGTAGCCTTTAGCGGCATCAATAATGACGCCGGAACCCAGGGCTGCGAATTTCTGTTTTTGCGCGCCGCCGTCATCACCAGCACCTGGTCCACCGCCCTGACAGAATGGAGAGCTCTGGAACGGAGAACCTTCCTGACAGAACGGCGAGTTGTCGCCGAAGAACTGCTGGAAGTTACGTCCCATACGCGGTGTGTTGACCGTCGTACTACCTTCGACGTTAATGCTCACCACTGAAGGCATCACCTTTTCCAGCATCGGAGCCAGACTTGGCAGCGGTTGGGCGGCCGGGGCCGCAGAAGCAGTCTCGGCGGCGAAGGCAGATACGGGTGCCAGCGCCAGACCCAGACTTAAAGCCAGCGCACTCATTGCTAAAGTGGTTTTTTTCATATTTTTCAATCTCAATTTATAAGTCACGCATAATTACTGTGTAGGCCAATATAGAGTGGCATTGTTAACGCTTAGTTCCGCAGATAACCCGCTGGAAAAAGTAAAAAAATATTGATCGTCTTTACAAAACTTAGCGACTTGTTACTCCACCGCCATTAATCGGCGGTATTCATCCCAGGCGTATAAATCAGTCATCCCGCTGATATAGTCCTGAATCAAACGGCAGCGATAATAAAACTCCCACGCGGAAAATTCAGGGCTGGAGGAGGCTAAGTTGCTTACGGCTTCGATGTAAGCAAGCCGATGTTTCGTTGACAGTTTATGGTACAGGCGCGTTTCGATTGGCAACCGACGCAGGCTCTCTTTTTCCACCAGCTCCGCAAAATCCTCAGCGGTGATATTGAGCAACGGACTGTAAATTTCAAGCAGTCCGCTGATGACCCGATAACCCTGTAGTTCAAGCTGTTCCACTTCCGGATGGTTGAAAACATGCTGCACCGCGACCTGCTTATAGAGTTCAAGCAAGCGGGCAAAGGGGCTGTCATCCTCAAGCAGCGCATGGTTGAACTCGCCGCTGAAAATCTGCGGCAAATTGTCGATAAAGCGCTGAGCAGCATAAGGCACCAGCTGATTCAAAGTATTGACCCGAAGGTACATAAAGAACTGATCTTCGGTGTTACGACGCATTTGATTGGTGCCGGATTTACGCCACGCCTCATTCACCACCTTCTCGAAGAGATCGTCCGGCTGGTGCTCGCCCCAGGCATCGCAGAGGTGCTGGTAAAGCTGCTCAACGCTGAAGATATTTTTCTCAACCGCATCCTCAAGATCGGCCACGCAGTAAGAGATGTCGTCCGCCGCCTCCATAATCCAGGTCAGCGGGAAGCGACTGAATTCGCCCAGCTGAAGTTCAGCACGCAGGCGCTTGATATAATTCTCTTCCGAAAGATAAAAACCGGGCTTCTTCATCAGGTAGGCATGGCTTTCCGGCGGCTTGCCGATAAACCAGGCCGGGCGGGTATATTTCAGAATGCAGCCAACCTGCGCCCAGGTCAGATTCATACGCAGCAGGCTGTGTACCAGTCGAATTCCCTGCGCATTACCTTCAAACTGACAGAGATCCTGGCGCACGTTGCGACGCAGCTCGTTCAGCTTGTCCTCTCCTTCCCGCAGACGTAACGCGTCAACGTGGCAGCGGTCATCACTGCGCGGCTGGCTGCCCGCGTCGGCAGGAAACAGGCGCTGGCGAAACCAGTCATTGATAGCCGACTCGCCAAAATGGCCGAACGGTGGATTGCCGATGTCATGCATCAGGCAGGCCATTTCGACAATACTTTCAAATGGCCCGGTCAGCTCGCTCAGCCCATATTTTTCGAGGCTTTGCTGCTCTTTAAGGCGGCTGAGAACCTCTTTGGCGATGTATCGTCCTACCTGCTGGACCTCAAGCGAATGCGTCAGGCGAGTGCGCACCGCAGCATTGCGCTCCAGCGGGAAGACCTGGGTTTTCTGTTGCAGGCGGCGAATGGCCGGGGAATTGACGATACGACCGCGGTCGCTTTCAAAAATACGTAAAATCTCGTGTTCGTTCTTCACGCCTTCAGGCGAGCGGAAGCGACGGTGCCAGTTAATTTTCCTGCGGAAATCGATTTCACTCATGTCCTCTCCCACTCCTGCGTAAATAGCGGATTAATTCCTGCCTGCCTGCCATGATAGACTATGCCCCTGAACTATCACATTAGCGAGTATCTCTATGAAAGCAGGCATTATTGGTGCAATGGAAGAAGAAGTTACGCTGCTGCGTGACAAAATCGAAAACCGTCAGACGCTGAAGCTTGCCGGGTGTGAAATCTACACCGGCACCCTGAACGGCGTGGAAGTGGCGTTATTGAAATCCGGCATCGGTAAAGTCGCGGCTGCTCTTGGCGCAACCTTACTGCTGGAGCATTTTAAACCTGACGTCGTGATCAACACCGGTTCCGCTGGTGGTCTGGCTCCAACGCTGAAGGTGGGGGATATCGTTGTCTCTGACGAAGTTCGCTACCACGATGCCGACGTCACCGCCTTCGGCTACGAGTATGGCCAACTTCCCGGCTGCCCGGCTGGCTTTGCTGCCGATGCGAAACTGATTGCCGCGGCGGAAGCCTGCATCAGCGAGCTGAACCTGAACGCGGTGCGCGGTCTGGTTGTCAGCGGCGATGCGTTCATCAACGGTTCCGTTGCGCTGGCGAAAATTCGTCACAATTTCCCGCAGGCCGTGGCGGTAGAAATGGAGGCGACCGCAGTTGCCCACGTTTGCCACAACTTCGGCACGCCGTTTGTGGTTGTCCGCGCCATTTCCGATGTTGCCGACCAGCAGTCTCACCTGAGTTTTGACGAGTTCCTCGCGGTTGCCGCTAAGCAATCCACGCTGATGGTTGAAAACCTTGTACAGAAGCTGGCTAGTGCTTAACTGGACATTCTGGCGCAGCCTCTGCGCCCTTGTGTTCTGCCTCCCGGCGCTGCTGTTTGCCGCGCCGCGGGTCATCTCTCTTTCGCCTGGTAACACCGAACTGGCCTTTGCCGCAGGCATCACTCCCGTCGCGGTCAGCGCCTGGTCGGACTATCCGCCCGAGGCGAAAAAGCTGGAACAAGTGGCGAACTGGCAGGGGATGAACCTGGAGCGTATCGTGGCGCTGAAACCCGATGTGGTGCTGGCGTGGCGTGCCGGAAACGCAGAGCGGCAGGTTAATCAGCTGGCGGCGCTTGGGATAAAAATCGTCTGGTTGGATCCGACAACTGTCGATGGCGTTATCGCCGCGCTTCGTGAGCTTGGTCAATACAGCCCCGCTCCAACGAAGGCAACAGAATCAGCCGACAAACTGGCCGCAGCCTTCACCCAGCTAAAATCGCAGTATGCGCAAGCCCCGAAGAAAAAAGTGTTTCTCCAGTTTGGGCAACATCCCCTTTTCACCACCGGCACTGGTTCGATTCAAAACGAGATCGTTGAAGTTTGTGGCGGTCAGAATATCTTTGCTGACAGCCGGGTCCCGTGGCCCCAGGTAAGCCGCGAACAGGTTCTGGTCCGCAAACCTCAGGCTATTATCATCGCCGGTAACGGCAGCCAGATCCCAGCGGTAGAACGGTTCTGGCAAAGCCAGCTAAAAATTCCGGTTATTGCTATCAATGATGACTGGTTTAGCCGCTCAGGCCCGCGTATTATCCTCGCCGCCAGACAGCTCTGTGCGGAGCTGGCAAAAATTTAACGTCATGATTCGAGGGTAATCAATGCTGGTCTACTGGCTGGATATTATCGGCACCGCGGTGTTTGCCATCTCCGGCGTGTTGCTGGCGGGAAAGCTGCGAATGGATCCCTTCGGCGTGCTGGTACTGGGTGTAGTCACAGCCGTGGGCGGTGGGACGATCCGCGATATGGCACTGGCCAATGGCCCGGTATTCTGGGTCAAGGATCCAACGGATCTTGTCGTGGCTATGGTCACCTGCTTGCTGACCATCCTGCTGATACGCCAGCCGCGCCGGCTGCCGAAGTGGATCCTGCCGGTACTTGATGCCGTCGGTCTTGCAGTATTTGTCGGCATCGGCGTAAACAAAGCGTTTCTGGCCGGCGCCAGCCCGCTGATTGCCATCTGTATGGGCGTGCTGACGGGCGTTGGCGGCGGGATTATCCGCGACGTGCTGGCTCGTGAAATCCCCATGATTCTGCGTACCGAGATTTACGCCACCGCCTGTATCGTCGGCGGTATTGTGCACGCCACGGCCTTTTATACCTTCAAGGTGCCGCTGGAACAGGCAAGTATGATTGGTATGACGGTCACGCTGCTCATTCGCCTGGCGGCGATCCGCTGGCACCTGAAACTGCCAACCTTTGCGCTGGAAGACAAATCGTAGGCATAAAAAAACCGGGCTCATCAACCCGGTTTTTTCTTTTCCCGCAGCGATTAGACGCTGAAAGAGGAACCACACCCGCAGGTGCTTTTGGCGTTTGGGTTGCTCACGATAAAACGTGAACCTTCCAGACCTTCGGTGTAATCCACCGCGCCACCGACCAGATATTGCAGACTCATCGGGTCAACCACCAGCGCAACGCCCTGCTTCTCGATAGTCATGTCGCCTTCGTTGATCTGGTCGTCAAAGGTAAAACCATACTGGAAGCCGCTGCACCCACCACCGGTGATGTAGACGCGCAGTTTCAGATTCGGGTTATCTTCATCTGCGATCAGGCTTTTAACTTTACTGGCTGCGGCTTCAGTAAACTGCAGGGGCAGCGCTACGTCATCACTCATTTTTTGCTCCCAACGAAATAAGAAATCGGGCAAAGATTAACCCGATCTTTAGGGCCATTATCTAATACCCTGGTAAATCGTTCAAGTATTCTCCCCGCTCGGGGATGGCTGGGCCTTTATCTGCGGCTCAGCCTCTTGTTTTGCCTGCTGTTCGGCTTCCTGTTTCGCGAGCGTTCGCTCAAGGATCGAAGAGTACAGCGGTTTGCCGCCGAGGAACTGGGCTAACAGTGTCGCGCCAAGACAGGTAATGATCATTGGCAAAATGAGCTGATAATTGTCCGTCATTTCCAGCACGAGCACGATCCCGGTCAGCGGGGCGCGCACCGAGGCGGCAAACAGCGCCCCCATGCCGGCAATGGCAAAAGTGCCGACTTCAAGATGATAAGCCGGGAACCAGTCCACGCAGGCCAGCCCAAACGCCGTACCAAGCAAAGTGCCCAGCGCCAGCATTGGGGCAAAAATGCCGCCGGGTGCACCGGAAGAGAAGCACAGCAGAGTGGTGACCACACGGGCAATAAAAATAAACAGCAGCATGCCCACGGTATAGTTTCCGGCAGCCGCGATGGGGATGAGATTAAAACCACCGCCTGCCGCCGCCGGCTGAATAAGGCCCAGCACGCCACAAACACCGCCCAACAGACCGCCAATCAGCACCCATTTTTTAATGTCGCCGCCGTGAAAACGGTGAAACATGTCCTGGGTACGAAAGATCATCTTGTTAAACAGCACCCCGACCACGCCAAAAACCATGCCCAGAATCAGGTACAGCCAGAGCGTATTCACGGGCGCGTTCGATAATTTTCCCACTTCAATCACGGCACTTTCACCGTTGAAGATACGGAACACCACGCTCGACATTATCACGCCGATAAAGACGGCCTTAATGGAGATCAGGTTGTAGCGAAACTGCGGGCGCATCTCTTCGATGATAAACAGAATTCCCGCCAGCGGCGCATTAAAAGCCGCCGACAGGCCCGCTGCCGCACCCGTTGCCAGTAAAGAGTGACGGGCTTCCGCGCCACGCAGCCGAAAGATGTCAAGTACCATGCGCCCAATATTGCCGCCCAGCTGCACCGTCGGCCCTTCGCGGCCCAGAACCATCCCCGCACCGAGCGTCCCCATGCCGCCGATAAACTTCACCGGAATCACGCGCCACCAGCGCACTGGACGCAGCTCCTCCAGCGCTCCTTCAATTTCAGGAATACCGGAGCCGCCCGCTTCAGGAGCGAAACGTCTGACGAGGTAGTAGCCGAGCATCGCCAGCAGCACCGAGCTGATAAACGCCAGCGGCCAGACTATTAGAGAGTAATCCGCCACGTGTGCGAGCATCGCCAGGCGGTTTTGCTGTACCCAGGTCACCGATTTTTCAAACGCCACGCCAACCAGACCTGCCAGGGTTCCAACGATCGCTGCCATAAAAAGAATTGCCACCGGGGTTTTGTCCCGGCGAATCAGGCGACGTACCATGTCGCCTCTACGCAAGCGCACGACTTCCTGTGCTTCAAAAGAGGGATGGGAAGGGTTCATTGGAATCATCATTTAGAAGTATTACAAATTGAAGGCGCATTCTACTCGCTCAAGGCGCTCGGGCAAAACTTTCATATCCACGAAGGTTTCCCTTAGAATAGCGCGTTGTCCCTATTTCCACGAATCAGGAGCCGATTCATGAGTAAGTCAGAAAACCTGTACGATGCCGCCCGCAAAGTCATCCCTGGCGGGGTGAACTCGCCGGTACGTGCTTTCACCGGAGTCGGCGGTGTTCCGCTGTTTGTTGAACGTGCCGACGGGGCTTACCTGTATGACGCTGACGGCAAAGCCTATATTGACTACGTGGGCTCCTGGGGGCCGATGGTGCTGGGCCACAATCACCCGGCCATTCGTCACGCGGTAATCGAAGCGGTTGAACGCGGTCTGAGCTTCGGCGCGCCAACCGAGATGGAAGTGAAAATGGCGGAGCTGGTGTGTGAACTGGTGCCGACCATGGACATGGTGCGCATGGTGAACTCCGGAACCGAAGCCACCATGAGCGCCATTCGCCTGGCGCGTGGCTTTACCGGCCGCGATAAAATCATCAAATTCGAAGGCTGCTATCACGGTCACGCCGACCACCTGCTGGTGAAAGCCGGCTCCGGCGCGCTGACCCTGGGCCAGCCGAATTCACCGGGCGTACCGGCTGATTTCGCCAAACACACCCTCACCTGCACCTATAACGACCTCGCCTCCGTGCGCGAAGCGTTTGAGCTGTACCCGCAGGATGTGGCCTGTATTATCGTTGAGCCGGTTGCCGGCAATATGAACTGCATTCCACCAAACGCAGACTTCCTGCCGGGCCTGCGCGCCCTGTGCGACGAGTTCGGTGCGCTGCTGATCATCGATGAAGTCATGACAGGTTTCCGCGTTGCGCTCGCTGGCGCGCAGTCTTACTACGGCGTTGAGCCCGACCTGACCTGCCTGGGTAAAATCATCGGCGGCGGAATGCCGGTGGGTGCCTTCGGCGGCCGTCGCGATGTGATGGAGGCGCTGGCGCCAACCGGGCCGGTTTACCAGGCGGGTACACTTTCCGGTAACCCAATCGCCATGGCGGCAGGTTTCGCCTGTCTGACCGAGGTTTCCCGCCCGGGCATCCACCAGACGCTGACCGAGCTGACTGAGATGCTCTCAAGCGGCCTGCTGAAGGCAGCAAAGGCCGAGAACATCCCACTGGTCGTCAACAACGTAGGCGGCATGTTCGGCCTGTTCTTTACCGATGCGCCAACCGTGACCAACTATCAGGGCGTGATGGGCTGCGACGTGGAGCGCTTTAAGAAGTTCTTCCATCTGATGCTGGAAGAAGGCGTGTACCTGGCACCGTCCGCGTTTGAAGCGGGCTTTATGTCGGTTGCGCACTCGAAGGAAGATATTCAGAAGACCATCGACGCTGCGCGTCGGGTGTTTGCGAAGCTGTAACCCGTAATCTTATCCCTCCTATCTGTAGGGGGGATAAGCGAAGCGTCATCCACCGAATCAGCGGCTCTGCTTACGCAGCAGGTAAACAAAGTAAGGCGCGCCGATAAAGGTCGCCAGCAGCCCGGCAGGGATTTGATCCGGGAACAGCACCATCCTTCCGCACCAGTCCGCCGCCACCATCAGCATGCCTCCAATCAACGCCGCCAACATCAGCTGCGGCATTGCGCGTCTGAAGCCCAGCATTCTGGCGATGTGCGGAGCCATCAGGCCAACAAAACTCAACGGCCCAACGGTCAGCGTCGCGGCAGCGGTCAGCGTCGCCGCCAACAGCAGCAGGACGAAACGTGACGGGGTTAGCGCCATTCCCACCGCACGCGCGGTTGCTCCACCCAGCGGCAGAATCATCAGCCAGCGGCGGCACAGCGGCGTAAGCGCAAGCAGCACGGCCATCAGGATCAGCGTCTTCACTGCCTGATCGCCCGTGACATTATAGGTCGAACCTGAAATCCAGGTGAGGATCCCCGCCATGCGCGGGTCGCCGCTTGCCATCAGCAGCATCAGCAGCATGGTAAACGCGGTGCTGAGCGCCATCCCCGCCAGCAGCATACGCTGCGGTGAAAAGCCCCCTCTTCCCGCCGCAATCATAATCACCAGCAGGGTAATTGCCGCGCCCAGGCTACCCGCCGGGAACAGCCAGCCGAACGCATTGCCCGGTACGATAAACAGCATCACGACCACGCCAAACGCCGCGCCGGAGCTTATCCCCAGCACTTCGGGGCTGGCCATCGCGTTCCCCGTCAGGCGCTGTATTACGCAGCCCGCTACCGCCAGCATCATCCCGGCGGTCAGCGCCGCCAGCATACGCGGCCAGCGCCACGGCAGCAGGTCGTGGAACATTTCGCCGTTCACCCAGTTCCAGCCGTGGGCATCACGCCCCAGGGTCAGTGCGGTGACGATAACCAGCGCCAGCAGGCCGCCCGCAACCAGAACCCACCAGCCAACATGCTGGCGTTCAGCCGGGACGTTATCCCCCGCATTCAAAGCAGGCGTGCCGACGGTACGCAGGCGCGGCAGCAGCCACAGCAACAGTGGAGCGCCAATCAGGGCGGTAACCGTGCCGGTAGAGATTTCACGCCACGCGCCGGTCAGCCAGATAACAGCCTGATCCGAAAGCCAGAGGATCAGCGCGCCAATCAGCGGGGCCAGGAAAAGCCGGGCCACCAGACGCCTTGCGCCGAGCATCTTCGCCAGCAGAGGTGCAAACAGGCCGATAAAACCAATGATGCCCACAGCGTTAACTAGCAGCGCGCTCAGGGCGATGGCGAGAATTAAGGTAGCAAGCCGTACCAGGGAGAGCGCCAGGCCCAGATTACGGGCAACGCCGTCATCCAGCCCCATCAGCGTAAGCGGACGCAGCAGCAGGAGCGTCAGCAGCATTCCGCCCACCAGGCGCGGCCACAGACCGTTAACGATGCTCCAGTCCGTCTGGTTCAGCGCCCCGGTGCTCCACAGGAACATATTTTGCAGCTGATCGTGGTGGAAGATGGCCAGCAGCTGGTTCACCGCGCCGCAGTAAAGGCTGACCACCAGCCCTGCGAGGATCAGCGTGACCGGAGAGAGACGTTTGCCCCACGCCACGCCAAAGACCAGCAGACCCACGACGCCTGCGCCAATCAGCGCCGCAAATTGCTGCGTTTCGAATCCGCCCGGCAAAGCCCAGAGGGTTGCTACGGTAACACCGAGCTGCGCCCCGCTCGCCACGCCCAGGGTCGTCGGTTCGGCAAGAGGGTTACGCAACACCTGCTGGAACAATACGCCCACCAGCCCCAGTCCGGCTCCTACCAGCAGCGAAATCGCCAGACGAGGCAGAGAACTGTAGTGGAATAGCATCTGGTTGATATCGTCGATATTCGGCTGCCACCAGGCTTTTGACCACTGTGTCGAAGGCAGCTGGGTATCCAGGTTATGCAGCGTCAGCCAGAAGGCGGCGACAAAAAGCAAAGCCAGCAGCGCGGAAGGAAACAGAACATGATGACGTCTCATGCTGCGCTCCCTACGGCTTTTGCCAGCATTGTCGTGAAGTTCATGGCGGAGATCGTCGCGCCATAGAGCCATACGGCAGGGACCCGCTGGAAGCGATCCTGTCGCACGAACGGCATCGCCTGCCACAGTTGCGTCGCCATCACTTTTGCCATTTCGGCATCGTTGTTGTGATCGAAGCAGATGACATCCGCATCTTTGACGGCGGCAAGCCGCTCAATGCCGACCACCGCCGTGCCCCAGAAATTGGTTTCTCCGTGCCAGGCGTTTTTCACCTCCAGCAGATCCATCACTTCCTGGAACAGGCTGTTTTCGCCGACCACCAGCGCATGTCGAGGGTCGAGCAGCGTCATCAGCAGTACCGGCGTATCGCCCCGTGCGGCAAAGCGCGGCTTCATATCGGCAATAAAACGGTCGAACTTCGCCAGATGTTCAGCTGCGGCCTGCGGCCTGCCCAGCTTCACACCGAGCTCAGTCAGCGATTTGCGGGCCACGCTCAGGGGCTTGCCCGTTCCGTCATTGAAGTTAAACCCCATTCCCGGCGCGATGCGGGCCATTTTATCGGGCGACGGACCGTAGCCTGCGGAATAGATGATGAGTGAAGGTTTCAGCTGGGTAAGCAGCTCGAGATTCGGTTCCGTACGCAGCCCGACATCAATGACCCCCTCGGGCAATTTCGGCTCGCCAACCCAGGCGTGGTAGTTGAGCTTGTCCGCTATCGCCATCGGCGTGACGCCTAGCGCCAGCAGGAGTTCAGTGGGCAACCATTCGAGAGCAACAACGCGGCTGGCATCAACCGGGGCCGCCTGGGCAAAACCAGCCTTCAGCAGGAGCGGCGAAAGCGCCAGCGCAGTCAGCAGCTGACGACGGCTGACAGGGGGATTGAGAAGTTCAGGCATCAGTAAACGAAGCTCACCGGTGCAGCCCCTGCCGGGTGCGGCAGGATCCCCATCGGGATGCCGTAGATTTGCTCCAGCGTTTCGCTTTGCATTATCTGCGCCGGATTTCCCTGGGCAATCATTTCGCCACCGCGCAGCGCCACCAGATGGTCGCAGTAGCGGGCAGCCATGTTGATATCGTGCAGGACGGCAATCACCGTCAGCCCGCGCTCCTGGCTAAGACGATGAATCAGCGCCAGCACATCAACCTGATGGGCGATGTCCAACGCGGAGGTCGGTTCATCCAGCAGCAGGCAGCGGCTGTCCTGGGCGACCAGCATCGCAATCCATGCGCGCTGACGCTCACCGCCCGACAGGCTGTCCACCAGGCGGTGGGCAAACGGTTTTAGCCCCACTAATGCAATGGCCTCTTCAACAAGCTCACGATCCGCAGAACCGAAACGGCCCAGCGCCCCGTGCCAGGGATAACGCCCAATCGCCACCAGCTCGCGCACCGTCATGCCTTCTGCGGCAGGAAGCTGCTGCGGCAGGTAGGCCACCTGACGAGCAAACGCCTTGCTGCTCCAGCTGTCCAGCGGCTGGGCATTCAGACGGATCTCGCCTTCCGACGGATTCTGGTGTCGCCCGAGCATTTTCAGCAGCGTGGATTTACCGGAACCGTTATGGCCAATCAGCCCCGTCACTTTTCCTTCCGGGAAGGTAAAGGTGAGCGGGTGAAGCAGCGTGCGGCCTGGTACACGAAAAGTCACGTCAGTCAGGCTAAACGTCGTATCGGGATGGGGGTGTTTGTCCTGCATAGGAACCCAACTTGTTGATGGATGCGGCGAACCGCCGCATCCTGAGTGCAATTTAGAAGCGGAATGTTGCGGTCGCAACCACCTGACGCTCTGCGCCCCAGTAGCAGGCGTAATCGCGGTAGCAGCTTGAGACGTACTCACGATCGAACAGGTTGTTGACGTTAACGCCAACTGACGAGCCTGGCAGACCGACGCGTGCCAGATCGTATTTGACCATGGCATCCGCTACGGTATAGCTCCCTACGTTAAAGGCTTCGTTGGTTTGCGGGCCAGTGGTATAGAAGCTGGAGGTTGAGCCGACGTAACGAGCACCGGCGCCGAAGGTCAGGCCGCTAAGCGCCGTTTCGTGGAAGGTATAGTCAGCCCACAGGGAGGCCATATTGCGCGGCACTTCCGCAGGTCGTTTGCCTTCGTACAGGGTATCGTCGGTGTATTTAGCATCGGTGAAGCTGTATGCCGCGGTCACGTTGATATTCGCGTTAACGGCCGCCTTCGCTTCCAGCTCGAAGCCACGGGAACGAATTTTACCGCCCTGCACGCTGAAAGCGTTATCGCTTGGATCGGCCATCAGGTTGTTATCTTTCGTCAGCTGGTACACCGCTGCGGTAACCACGACAGGCAAGTCTTTCGGTACATATTTCACGCCTGCTTCGTACTGTTTGCCCATTGAAGGATCAAACGGCTGGCCCTGTTTAGTCGCGCCTGACACCGGCTCGAAAGATTCGCTGTAGCTGATGTACGGCGCGATGCCGTTGTCGAACACGTAGTTCAGGCCGCCGCGCCAGGTGAACTGCTCGTCGTTGATTTCAGCGGTGGTATTGCTGGCGCGCGTTAACGTTGAGGTTTTCGCGAAGTCATAACGGCCGCCCAGCGTCAGAACGAATTTGTTCCACTCCGCCTGGTCCTGAACATACAGACCGGTTTGTTCCTGGCGGTTGAGGACTTCATACGGGAAGGTAATGGCAACGTTCGCGTTCCCGTACTGCGGGTTTTGCATATCAATCGGGCTGGCCGTGCCGTAATCCGCATCAATGTCGTTACGCATACGCATGTAATCAACGCCGGTCAGCAGGGTGTGATCCACCGCACCAGTGGCAAACTTAGCCTGCGCCTGGGTGTCTACCGTGAAGTTATTCAGGTCTTCATCAGAGCGAACATAAGCGCGGCTGATTTGGCCCGGCGCGATGTAGCCGTTGCCGTAGACGGAATCATAAAGCGTATGAATCTGCGTATAGCGCAGGTTCTGGCGTACGGTCCAGGTGTCGTTAAACTCGTGGGCGAAGCTGTAACCCACCATCTGCTGACGGCGCGCCAGCTTGTTATCTTCTTCGCCTTCGTTGAAGTCGGTTGGCAACTTGTGGCTGTTACCGTTTGCATCCTGATAGTGCGTCACGGTGCCTTCACGCGGCAGCCAGCCGTAGTAACCCGCATGCGGGTCGCTCTGGAAGTTGCTCAGGAAGGTGAAATCCGTTTTGTCATCAGGACGCCAGCTGAAAGAAGGTGCGATAGCGTAACGGTTGGACTTCACCCCATCCTGCTGTTCGTTCTCGCTGCGGGCAAGGCCGGTCAGGCGGAAGGAGTAGACGCCGTCGTCATCCAGCGCATCGCTGAAATCAAAGCCCGTCTGCCACAGGTTATCGGTCCCCATTTTGAACTGAATTTCTTTCAGCGGTTCGAGCGTAGGACGCTTGCTGACCATACTGACCACGCCACCAGGGTTGCTCTTGCCATAAAGGACAGAGACGGGGCCGCGCAGCAGCTCGACGCGCTCCAGGAAGTACGGATCCATGGAGGCTTCGGAATAGTTATCGCCCTGTAATTTCATCCCATCCAGATACTGGTTGGTGTTCACAGTCGAAGAGGTCGTAAAGCCACGAATAGAGACGACGTCGTAGGCAGAGGAGCTACCGCGAGTAGAGAACACGCCTGGCGTATAGCTCAACGCGTCTTTAACCGTCTGTGGCTGTTTGGTTTCCATCTCTTCACGCGTCACAACAGAAATAGACTGCGGCGTCTTTTCAATTGGCGTGTCGGTTTTGGTGGCGGTCACGGTGCGCTTAGCGGCCACGGTCGCAGCCGGACCCAGCGGATCTTCCTGCGCGACAGGTGCAGCGATTACCGTGATGGTGTCTTCTTTTTTGGCCGTCTCGTCCGCCGCAAAGCTGGATACGCTGACGCCGCCCAGGCTAGCCGCGACAAACAGTGCGAGTTTACAAATTGAGGTATTAACTGGTTGTCCGCTGATTGAACGCGCCATTGTATAATCTCTGATGAAGTGAAGAATGATAACCTAAACGATAATTATTATTATGCCCGCAGAATAATAGACGAAACGGAAAGCCCATAGCAAGCGGATCACACCCCTTGTGTAACTGAGGGAATAATTATTAACCAGAGAAATTATGCGGGGATAACAAACAGAAAAGCCCCCGCGAATCGCAGGGGCTTTGAGGTCACTTCAGACTGCGTTATTTACTGCCGAACATGTCCTTAATCCAGCCGGCAACGCCGTCACTCTCTTCTTTCTTTTGAGGCTGCTGTTGCTGTTGCTGCTGTGGCTGCCCAGAAGATTGCCCGAACGGGTTGTTCATCTGCTGCTGTTGCAGCTGTTGCTGCTGCATTTGCAGACTCTGCTGGCAAAGCGCGTCCGGGTTGGTCGTCCAGACCGGCAGCATTCGGGTCTGACCGCCGCTGCACTGGAAGTTACCCCCGTCATCAACACCCATGCTGACGATATCTTCCGGCGGCGTTAACGTCAGCGGAATCGGCGTTTGCGCTGCCAGATAGCGCTGGTAAAGCGCCATTGCACCGCTTGCGCCATACAGTTTCGTTGGCTGGTTGTTGTCGCGTCCTACCCAGGTGATGGTCACTTCTTTACCATCAACGCCCGCAAACCAGGTATCCACGTTGTTGTTGGTGGTCCCCGTTTTACCGGCCAGATGCAGGTTAGGATACTTGCTGCCCAGCGCGCGCCCGGTACCACGAGCCATTACCTGCTGCATGGTGTAGAGCGTCATATACGCTGCCTGAGGAGGAACGGCCTGTTCCGCCTGCGGGAAGCTCTGATAGAGCACCGTGCCATCTTCGGCAATAACAGAACGCAGTGCAGAAAGCGTTGCACGATTACCGCCGCTGGCGATGGTCTGGAACGCCTGGGCAACCTGAATGGGCGTCAGGTTCAGCGCCCCCAGGATCATTGCCGGGACAGGGTTCAGCTGGTCTCTTGGCACGCCGAGTTTCGTCCAGGTTTCCGTAATGGCTGGCAGGCCAATCGCCAGGCCCAGGTTAACCGTTGGGACGTTCATCGAGCGGGCTAAGGCATCCACCAGCATGACCTGGCCGCTGAAGCGCTTATCGTCATTCTGCGGTGACCAGACCTGGCCGTTTGGCTGGCGCAGGGAGATTGGCGCATCCGCAATCCAGGTATTCAGACGATAGGTATCCGGGTTGCTTAACGCCGTCAGATAGGTCGCCGGTTTCGCCAGCGAGCCGATAGAACGACGAGCCTGCATCGCGCGGTTAAAGCCCGCGAACTGCGTTTCCGCCCCGCCGACCATCGCACGCACTTCGCCGGTATAGCGGTCAACGATAACCATCGCCGCTTCCAGATCCTTCAGCTTACGGGAGGCACGCAGAACCGGTACGCCTTCGCTCACCGCTTTTTCCGCCGCATCCTGAGAGACCGAATCGAAGGTGGTGAAGATCTTCACGCCGGAGAGATCTTTCACTTTATCGCCCAGCTTCGCCTGCAGCTCGTTACGCACCATCTGCATAAACGCAGGCTGCGGTGAAATCACCCCGCCGCGCGGCTGCACGCCCAGAGGACGAGCGCTGAGCATGTCGTACAGCTCCTGATCGATAACCTTCTGCTCTTGCAGCAGGCGCAGCACCAGGTTACGACGCTCAAGCGCCAGCTTCGGGTTACGCCACGGGTTGTAGATCGATGCCCCTTTCACCATGCCGACCAGCAGCGCCTGCTGGTCAAGGCTCAGCTCTTCTACCGGACGGCCAAAGTAGTACAGGCTCGCCAGCGGGAAGCCGCGGATTTCGTTATCGCCGCTCTGACCGAGGTAAACTTCGTTCAGATACAGCTCAAGAATGCGATCCTTGCCGTAGCGGGCATCCATGATCAGCGCCATGTACGCTTCGTTCGCTTTGCGCCAGTAGGTTCTTTTGCTGGAGAGGAACAGGTTCTTCACCAGCTGCTGCGTCAGGGTACTCGCCCCCTGTACCGTGCGGCCTGCCGTCAGGTTCGCCAGCATGGCGCGGCCGATAGAGTAAAGGCTGATCCCATCGTGCTCGTAGAAGTGACGGTCTTCCGTTGCAATCAGCGTATCGACCAGCAAATCCGGGAAGCCCGTGCGCGGCACGAACAGACGCTGCTCGCCGTTTGGCGAAGAGAGCATAGTAATCAGGCGCGGATCCAGGCGGAAGAAACCGAAGCTACGGTTGTTATCCATGTTCTGGATCTTCTCAAGACGATCGCCGTCAAACACCAGACGCGCGCGGATCTGCCCTTCTTTACTGTCCGGGAAATCAAACGGTCGGCGGATCATTTCGATACTGTTGGCCTGCACGGTAAACTCGCCCGGGCGCGTCATACGCGTGACCTGGCGGTACTGCGTGGCCTCCAGCAGATTAACCATCTCTTTCTTGCTGTACGGCATGTCCGGCTCAAGGTTCACCATGCGGCCATATACCGCCGCCGGGAGCTGCCAGACTTTGCCATCGATGCGGGTGCGGATCTTCTGGTCGAGATAGACCCCGTAGATCACAAACAGCACCACAAAGACGACAAACAGTTTCAGTAAGAACCATAGCCAACGATGCTTCTTCCGTGGCGGACGGCCTTTACCGCCTCCCTTTCCTTTACGTGGTGGCATAGCTTCCTCGTCTTCATAATCATCGTCGTAGTCCTCATCATACTCATCTTCCCTGAGTCGACGACGGCTCACTTTTTCTTTCGCGGGACGAGAAGGTTTTCCTTTGCGTCCGATAGGTTCGCGGTCATTCCCCGCCATTGCTTTCTCCACCATATATAAGGCGCACGGCCTGATTCTCCTTTCTTCCACGACTTGCGGAAGAAGAAATCTCTCAAAGTCACTGGTACTTTTTGGTACGCCTTGTCGGCATCGCATCGCCCGGAGAATCCGGCCATACATGCTTTGGATAGCGCCCTTTCATCTCTTTTTGCACCTCCCGGTACGCGCCGTTCCAGAACGCGGTCAAATCACGCGTGACCTGCAGCGGACGCTGCGCGGGAGAGAGCAGCTCAAGCACCAACGGCACTCGCCCCTCAGCTATCACGGGGGTTTGCGCTTCGCCAAACATTTCCTGCATTCGTACCGCCAGCGCGGGCGGATTATCTTCATCGTAACGAATGGCAATCTGGCTTCCGGTCGGCACAGTGTAATGAGTTGGCAGCACAGTATCCAGACGTTGACGCTGTGACCACCCGAGCCAGTTTTGTAGCGCCCTGGTCAGATCGATATTTTTCAGGGCGCGCAGCGAGTGGACGCCGTTCATTTCCGGTAGCAGCCACCCCTCTAAATCACGTAGCAGCGCCTCGTCACTCATTTCAGACCATTCTTGCTCAGGCAGCCATTTAGCCGCACAGGCCAGACGAATTCGCAGCTGCTGCGACTGCGCAGACCAGGTAAGCACGCCCAGCCCGCGCTCGCGAATACCGTTGAGCATGGCCCGATGCAGTTCATCTTCAGTGGGCTTTGCCAGCGGCTGGACTTTCACGACCAGCTGGCCAATCTGCTGGCGGCGAAACGCCTTCAGCGTGCCCTGTGCCTCATCCCACTCGATGGAATCACTCTGTCCGAGCACAGCAGGCACACGGGCGATCAGCTCGTCGATATCCAGCGGCAAAGCCTGGAGCATGCGCGCATCCGGCGTCTGGCTTCCCTGCAAAAGCAGCGGCGCCAGAAGCCATTCGTAGCAAGTGAGCGCATCGTCCTGGTTTAACATTGCGCCCATGCCGTTCGCCAGCTGGTAGCGCCCTTCCTGGCCCCGCCTGCGAGCGATACGATCGGCGAAGGCGTGGGCCAGGAGCGGGCCTGCCAAAGCGATATCTGGCTGCCCGCCGCGGCTGTTCAGTCGTTTCAGCAGCTGGCTGCTGCGCTGCTGCCAGTTATCCTGACGGCGGCTGAATGCGCTGCGTAAATCATTATCCTGACCGCGCGGTGGCTCTTCGAGAATCGCAACCAGGCGTGCTGCCGTAGCCTGTTCGTCCGGCGTTCTGGCCGCGACTAACATGGCCGCAAAACGAGGATCGTTGCCAAGCTGCGCCATTTTCTGGCCCGTTGGCGTCAGGCGGTTTTGCTCATCCAGCGCACTCAGCTGCCGCAAAAGTTCCCGTGCCGCATGCAGATTAGCCGCAGGCGGCAGATCCAGCCAGGTGAGCTGCTCCGGTTGCTGGCAGCCCCACTGTAAAAGCTCAAGCAGCAGGCCGGAAAGATCGCTTTGCAGGATTTCCGGCTCGCTTTGCCTGGCCGCGCGTTCAGCCTGTTCCGCGCTGGTGAGATGCAAACAGATACCCGGCTCCAGACGCCCTGCACGTCCCGCACGCTGAATCATTGAGGCCTGGCTGATGCGTTGGGTAACAAGGCGAGTCAGCCCGCTGCGGACATCAAATCGCGCAACGCGCTCCTGGGTGCTGTCCACCACTAACCGGATGCCTTCGATAGTCAGGCTCGTCTCTGCGATGTTCGTTGCCAGCACAACTTTGCGGGTGCCGCCGGCCGGCGGGAGAATGGCTTTACGTTGTTCACTTAACGGCAGCGCTCCATATAAAGGACAAAGTTGAACGTCACTGGCAACGCGTTCCCGAAGCTGCTCCTGCACCCGCTGAATTTCCCCCACGCCCGGCAGGAAAAGCAGCAGCGAACCCGACTCTTCGCGGAGCAAATTCGCCACCGCGAGAGCAACGGCTTCGTCAAAACGTTGATGAGCAGGCAACGGGCTGTAGCGGCGGTCAACAGGATAAGCGCGCCCCTCGGAGCTGATAACGGGCGCCTCCGGCAGGCATTTTTGCAGCCGCTGATTATCCAGCGTAGCCGACATGATCAACAGTTTTAGATCTTCGCGCAGCCCCTGCTGGACGTCCAGCAGCAGCGCCAGCGCCAGATCCGCCTGCAGGCTGCGCTCATGAAACTCATCCAGAATGACCAGCGCAACGCCTTCGAGTTCAGGATCGCGCTGGATCATGCGGGTTAAGATCCCTTCGGTCACCACCTCCAGCCGGGTATGCGGCCCGACACAGGTTTCAGCCCGCATCCGGTAGCCCACCGTTTCCCCCGCTTTCTCACCGAGCAGTTCTGCCAGACGCTGCGCGACATTACGGGCAGCAAGGCGGCGCGGTTCAAGCAGCAGGATTTTGCCATTCAGCCCAGCGTCTTTAAGGATTTGCAGCGGGAGCCAGGTGGATTTACCTGCGCCAGTAGGGGCATTGAGCAGCACCTGCGGCGCGGTTTGCAGCGCGTTGAGGACATCGGGTAAGACCGCGGCGACGGGTAATGACGACACAAACAGCTCCAAAGGGTTAACATACGCGTTTGCGCATTGTAGCATTCCGTACACACTTAACCGAGAGACCACCATGGCCGACACTCGCCGCCTGTTCTTCGCCCTCGACATGCCCGGCGAGGTGCAGCAGCAGATCGTCAACTGGCGCGCTGAAAATTTTCCGGCCGATGCGGGTCGCCCCGTTGCGGCAGCGAATCTGCACCTGACGCTCGCTTTTTTAGGTGACGTTAGCGCCGAGAAACAGCTTGCCCTTGGTCGCCTTGCCGGACGCATTCAGCAGTCAGGCTTTACCCTGACGCTCGATGATGCGGGCTTGTGGGTACGCTCAAGGGTCGTCTGGCTCGGCCCTCGCCATGCTTCCCTTGGCCTGATCCAGCTCGCCAATATGCTGCGCGCCCAGGCGGCGCGAAACGGCTGCTATCAAAGCCCGCAGCCCTACCACCCGCATGTGACGCTTTATCGTCATGTGACCCAGCCCGTCGCCATTCCGCAGCCCAACTTCCGCTGGCAGTTTAAGGTTGAAGAGTTTGTGCTTTATGAATCTGTTTTTGCCCAGGGCCGCACCCGTTACCAGCCGCTGGCGCGCTGGCCATTACGTAATAAGGAAGAGTAAATGGAGTTTTCCCCGGCGCTACAGTCCGCCACCTTAATTAAACGCTACAAGCGCTTTCTTGCCGATGTCGTGACGCCGCAGGGAGAGCTGCTGACGCTACACTGCCCGAATACGGGAGCGATGACCGGCTGCGCAACCCCCGGGGACACCGTCTGGTATTCCACATCGAGCAATCCAAAGCGCAAATACGCCCACACGTGGGAAATGACCCAGACGCAAAATGGCGACTTTATTTGCGTCAACACCCTGCAGGCAAACAACATCGTTAAGGAAGTTCTGACAGAGAATCGCTTTTCGGAATTAAGCGGTTACACAAAAATCCTTAGCGAAGTAAAGTACGGGGCCGAGCGCAGCCGGATCGATTTTATGCTTCAGGCAGATAATAAAGTTAACTGCTATATTGAAGTGAAATCCGTCACGTTATCCGAACAAGGAAGTGGCTTTTTTCCAGATGCCGTCAGCCTTCGTGGGCAGAAGCATTTGCGAGAATTGATGAGCGTGGTCAGGCATGGAGAGCGCGCAGTGCTGCTATTTGCGGTATTACATTCCGCCATCACTCGGGTCTCTCCGGCACGCCACATCGACGCAAAATATGCGCAATTATTGTGCGAGGCGCAGGAATGCGGGGTAGAAATACTTGCCTTACGGGCAGAACTTTCCGCCGTTGGGCTGGCTCTAACCTCGCCGTTACCTGTCTGTTTATAACATTTCATTTATAAAAAGCAGTTAACGTTTTTGTATGTTTTGTGTGCCGGTCGCTCGCGTAAATAAGCTTTTCTTCACAAGGTTGTCAATAGCGAAATTTATATAATTGCCAACCTGAAAAGCATCTGCTATTTATAGCGACCTGATTTTCCCCCAACAGGGGACCGATAGTGCGTGTTAAGGAGAAGCAACATGCAAGAAGGGCAAAAGCGTAAAACATCGTCCCTGAGTATCCTCGCCATCGCTGGGGTGGAGCCTTACCAGGAGAAAGCGGGCGAAGAATACATGAACGAAGCCCAGCTGTCGCACTTCAGACGTATTCTTGAAGCCTGGCGTAACCAGCTTATGGATGAAGTTGATCGTACTGTTTCGCATATGCAGGAAGAAGCTGCTAACTTCCCTGATCCGGCTGACCGGGCAACTCAGGAAGAGGAGTTTAGCCTTGAACTGCGCAACCGCGATCGCGAACGTAAACTGATCAAGAAGATCGAGAAAACGCTCAAGAAAGTAGAAGACGAAGACTTCGGCTACTGCGAATCCTGCGGCGTTGAGATCGGTATTCGCCGTCTTGAAGCTCGTCCGACAGCTGATTTGTGTATCGACTGCAAAACGTTGGCAGAAATTCGCGAAAAACAGATGGCTGGCTAACAGCTCGCGGTTTCACCACTTTCAAAGGCGGGAGTCTCTCCCGCCTTACTTATTTGTAGACTCATGACAGCTCCTCAGTACATTGGGCGATTCGCCCCCTCACCGTCAGGTGAACTCCATTTCGGCTCGCTGATTGCAGCCCTGGGCAGCTTTTTGCAGGCCAGAGCCTGTCACGGCCAGTGGCTGGTTCGTATCGAAGACATCGACCCACCAAGAGAAGTGCCCGGTGCCGCCGACACCATCCTTCGCCAGCTTGAGCATTATGGTTTGCAGTGGGATGGCGACGTCCTGTGGCAATCGCAGCGCCGTCAGGCTTATTGCGAAGCGCTGGACTGGCTACGCGACCAACATCTCAGCTATTACTGTACCTGCCCGCGCAGCCGCATCCAGCAAATCGGCGGGTTTTACGACGGCCACTGCCGGACGCTTAACCATGGCTCCGAAAATGCTGCCATGCGCCTGGTGCAGCAGCATCCCGTATTAAGCTTCGAGGACAAACTTCGCGGCAGATTAGTCGCGGATGAACAGCTTGCGCGGGAAGACTTTATTATTCACCGCCGCGATGGGCTGTTTGCCTATAATCTTGCGGTCGTGGTGGATGATAACTTCCAGGGCGTGACGGAGATTGTGCGCGGCGCGGATTTAATCGAGCCTACCGTGCGGCAAATTTCTTTGTACCAGCAATTTGGCTGGCGAGTGCCGCAGTACGTCCATCTACCGCTGGCCGTCAACGAGCAGGGTAATAAATTATCCAAGCAAAACCATGCGCCAGCGCTGCCGCAGGGCGATCCACGTCCGGTACTTATCCATGCTTTAGCATTCTTAAACCAACCGCTTATCGCACACTGGCAGGACTTGTCTCCCGAAAGCCTGTTAAACGAAGCGGTAAAAAATTGGGCGCTGTCCGATGTTCCGGATACCGCAGCTATGAATACATCATTCTCAAATGCCCCACACTGAGCTATGATTAGCCGCTGTTTTTTTTGTCCCTAATGATTGACACTGCCGAGGTGGACCATTTTTACCCGAGTCGCTAATTTTTGCCGCAAGGTGCTTAACCGCGATGATATCGTGGCTGAGGAGAACGAAGATCTCCCGCAAATCACGGTCATTCCGCGTGACCAGCATGCCATCTCCCGCAAAGATATCAGTGAAAACGCCCTTAAGGTGCTCTACCGTTTGAATAAAGCGGGCTATGAGGCTTACCTTGTCGGCGGCGGCGTGCGCGACCTTCTGCTGGACAAAAAACCGAAAGATTTTGATGTCACCACCAGCGCCACGCCGGATCAGGTTCGTAAACTGTTCCGCAACTGTCGTCTGGTCGGTCGCCGCTTCCGCCTCGCCCACGTCATGTTCGGGCCTGAAATCATTGAGGTCGCAACCTTCCGCGGTCATCACGAAGAACAAAAATCGGATCGCCAGACCTCGCAAACGGGTCAGAACGGCATGCTGCTGCGCGATAACATTTTTGGTTCGATTGAAGAAGATGCCCAGCGCCGCGACTTTACGATCAACAGTCTCTATTACAGCGTGGCCGATTTTGCCATCCGCGATTACGTCGGCGGCCTGCGAGATTTACGTAACGGGGTGATTCGCCTGATTGGCGATCCTGAAACGCGCTACCGCGAAGACCCGGTGCGTATGCTCCGCGCTGTGCGCTTTGCCGCGAAGCTGAACATGACCATCAGCCCGGAAACCGGCGAACCTATTCCGCGCCTGGCGACGTTAATCAATGACGTTCCGCCTGCCCGTCTGTTTGAGGAGTCCCTCAAACTGTTGCAGGCCGGCCACGGCTATCCTACCTATCAGCTGCTGCGCGAATACCAGCTGTTCCAGCCGCTGTTCCCGAGCATCACCCGCTGCTTTACCGAGCAGGGCGATAGCCCAATGGAGCTGATGATTACACAGGTGCTGAAGAACACCGATAACCGCATCCAGAACGACATGCGCGTCAACCCGGCGTTCCTCTTCTCCGCGATGTTCTGGTACCCGCAGCTGGAAATGGCGCAGAAGCTTACCCAGGAAAGCGGTCTTGCCTATATGGACGCTTTCGCCCTGGCAATGAACGAAGTGCTGGATGAAGCCTGCCGCGCGCTGGCTATTCCTAAACGGATTACGACGCTGGTACGAGATATCTGGACGCTACAGCTTCGCCTGTCGCGCCGCCAGGGCAAACGTGCCTGGAAGCTGATGGAGCATCCTAAGTTCCGCGCCGCGTACGATCTGCTGGCTCTGCGTGCCGAAGTTGAAAACAATCAGGAACTGCTGCGTCTGACCAAATGGTGGGGCGAGTTCCAGGTTGCCGCACCGCCAATGCAGAAAGACATGCTTGACGGCCTTGGCGATGAGCCTGCAGCTCGCCGCCGCCATCGTCGTCCGCGCAAACGTGCGCCACGCAGTGGTGGTACCGCGTGACCCTGGCGTTTATCGCCCTCGGTAGTAACCAGGCGTCACCGCTTGAGCAGGTCGCTCAGGCACTTGACGCCATTGCAACCATTCCGCACAGCCGGGTGGTTGCCACTTCCTCTTATTATCGTACCCCGCCGCTCGGCCCACAGGACCAGCCCGACTACCTGAATGCCGCAGTGGCACTGGAAACAGAGCTTTCAGCCGAAGCACTTCTTGATCATACCCAGCGCATTGAGCTGGAACAGGGCCGCGTTCGCAAAGCTGAACGCTGGGGGCCGCGCACCTTAGATCTCGATATCATGCTGTTCGGCACTGAAACAATCACCACGCCACGTCTGACCGTGCCTCATTACGATATGCATAACCGAGCCTTTATGCTGGTCCCGCTGCTGGAGATCGCCCCTGACTGCGCTTTCCCGAACGGCGAAAGTGCCGCCGACGTGCTGACCACGCTGTCCCGCGCAGGCATTTCATACTGGTAACGCCCAATTTTTTGATAAAGTAGCAATCGATTCCCCCTTCCTTATTCAGGGACCGCCATGAAACCAATCACGATGTCTCAGCTGCGCCAGTGGAAACAGGCCCAGCGTAAATTCGCCACCATCACCGCCTATGACTTCAGCTTCGCCAAACTGTTTGCCGAAGAAGGCATCGGCGTGATGCTGGTCGGCGATTCATTAGGGATGACCGTTCAGGGGCACGACTCCACGCTGCCGGTAACCGTAGAAGATATTGCCTACCACACGCGTGCGGTACGTCGCGGTGCACCGCACTGCCTGCTGCTGGCCGACCTGCCCTTTATGGCTTACGCCACGCCGGAGCAGGCGTTCGTGAACGCTGCGGAAGTGATGCGCGCCGGAGCCAACATGGTGAAAATCGAAGGTGGCAAATGGCTGGTTGAAACCGTCAGAATGCTTACCGAACGTGCCGTACCGGTTTGCGGTCATCTGGGACTGACGCCGCAGTCGGTGAATATTTTCGGTGGCTACAAGGTTCAGGGTCGCGATGAGCAGGCCGCTCAAACGCTGTTTGACGATGCTGTGGCTCTTGAGGCCGCAGGCGCACAGCTGCTGGTGCTGGAGTGCGTACCGGTAGCGCTGGCGAAGCGCATTACTGAAGCACTGACGATTCCGGTCATCGGCATCGGAGCGGGGAACGTGACGGACGGACAAATTCTGGTGATGCATGATGCTTTCGGTATTACCGGCGGCCATATCCCGAAATTTGCCAAAAACTTCCTTATCGAAGCGGGTGACATGCGCGCCGCGGTGCGCCAGTACGCCGCTGAAGTTGAATCCGGCAGCTATCCGGCCGAAGAACACAGTTTCCACTGACAGGAGAAAGGTTGTGCTGATAATCGAAACGTTACCGCTGCTCCGCCAGCAAATCCGCCGCTGGCGTCAGGAAGGCAAGCGCATCGCGCTGGTGCCAACCATGGGCAACCTGCACGACGGTCACATGAAGCTGGTTGAAGAAGCAAAGGCCGTCGCAGATGTGGTTGTGGTCAGCATCTTTGTGAACCCGATGCAGTTTGACCGTCCGGACGATCTGTCACGCTACCCTCGCACGCTGCAGGAAGATTGCGAAAAGCTGAATCGCCGTAAAGTGGATATGGTCTTCGCCCCTGCCCCTGCCGATGTCTATCCACAAGGTCTGGATGACCAGACCTTTGTTGAGGTGCCGGGCCTCTCCACCATGCTGGAAGGCGCAAGCCGCCCCGGTCATTTCCGTGGCGTATCCACTATCGTCAGCAAATTGTTCAACCTGGTTCAGCCTGATGTCGCCTGTTTTGGGCAGAAGGATTACCAGCAGCTGGCACTTATCCGCAAGATGACAGCGGATATGGGTTATGACATTGAGATTGTCGGCGTGCCGACCGTGCGTGCGAAAGATGGTCTCGCCCTGAGCTCCCGCAACGGCTATTTGACCGCCGAGCAGCGTAAAATTGCACCAGGCCTCAGCAAAGTGATGAGCTCTGTTGCCGAAAAACTGCGCGCGGGTGAGCGAGAGACGGAAGAGCTTCTGGCGATTGCGGCAACTGAGCTGAATGAAAAAGGTCTGCGTGCAGACGACCTGCAAATCCGTGATGCGGACACGCTGCTGGCGCTGGATGAAAACAGCAAACGCGCCGTGGTGCTGATGGCGGCATGGCTTGGTCAGGCGCGTCTTATTGATAACATTCAGGTTGATTTAGCGGAGTAGACAGCCCTTTAAAAACGGGCAATACTGCGCCAATACATTCATGAGATCGATGAAAGTCGGTCTGGTTTATGCCAAGAGACAAAGGTTTAATCTTATGATTCGCACCATGCTGCAAGGCAAGTTACACCGCGTGAAAGTGACCCAGGCGGACTTGCACTATGAAGGCTCCTGCGCCATCGATCAGGACTTCCTCGAGGCGGCAGGCATTCTGGAATATGAAGCCATTGATATCTACAACGTGACCAATGGGAAGCGTTTCTCTACTTACGCAATTTCTGGCGAGCGCGGTTCAAAAATCGTCTCCGTTAACGGCGCGGCGGCACACTGTGCAAGCGTTGATGACATTCTGATTATCGCAAGCTATGTGACGATGCCGGACGAGCAGGCGCGCAGCTGGCAGCCAAAAGTTGCCTATTTTGACGGTGACAACGAGATGAAACGCCTGGCGAAAGCCGTACCGGTTCAGGTGGCGTAAGAAGTTTCCCCCTCGCTCTAACCCTCTCCCCAAAGGGGCGAGGGGAACGATCAGCTTGTCACCGTTGTCCCCCCTCTCCCTTTCGGGGCTGTCTCTTATACAGATCTTTGAAACAGTTACTGGCGAGATCGAGAAGGTTCCGTTCACTTTACGTCAGGTGGCATATGTAGCTGCCGAACCGGTGAACGTCCAGAGGGTGTTCGCCGTCACACCCTCTGGGCTCCCGACTCCCGGCAATAAATCGCCACCTGCGGCGGTAAACCTCCATTTTTGGCTCCCTGTCCGGGTCGGTTGCGATTCGTTCCCGACGATCACAACCTCCAGCCGTTCCCGACGGCTGGACCCGGCCATGAAGCCAAAAATGGAGGCGATTTAAGCCGGACCCAACACCCTCGCGTTAACTTCCATGAATGTCCCATCTCCGGTGTCGCTGTAGGTTTCAAAGCGATGCTATTTCTGATGTTATTTCTGGCTTAAAGCGACACCCTGTTCCCGGCTTAAATCGCTCCGGTTTTTGCCCTTCAGGCTGGGTCACGTGGTCGGGAACCACGTGAGAGAGCGATCGTCGGGAACGAATCGCGAACGACCCTGCATGTTGGGTAAAAACCGGAGTTTACCGCTTCAGCGGCGATTTATTTGCCGGGCGCCGGGGTCGTCAGGGGGATGGCGTAATCCCCATGACACGTTCACCGTTCGCAACGGTAGCAGAGATAGCCAGACGGTCGGGTGAACGGAATACCAGCAGGTTAACAGATCCCACCCTGACGCATGACCGGTGAGAGTTGTGACTAAGAGACATCCCTTTCAGGGAGAGTGTCGGGTGAGGGTATAAACTCAGGACTCAGGCTGATTCGTTATCAACCGCGACATTGTCTCCAGCGAATCCGTCCGTAAAATATAAAGCCGTTTCAGCAGGAACGGGTTATCCCCCGGTTTTACCTTCCCTCTCACCGTAGTGACCGCCATGTGGAAACCTGCGTCATTCGCAGCTTTTACAGCTTTATCATCGTAGCCACCAAACGGGTACGACACATAAAGCACGTGCGGATCGAACTGCGCCAGCGCGCGACGAGAATGTTCAAAATCGAACAGGATGTTGTGGTAGCTACGACTCAGCAGTATCGGGCGGCGGTAGCCGTCCACCCGATGCAGGAAGTGGGTATGCGATTGCACATCAAAGACGTCCTGACTGGCCCGCAACTCAGAAATACTCATGAACTGCAAAGACTTAGGATTCCACTTCTGTGGATGGCGTTTGATGCGTGACGAGATAATAAATGACGTAGCTTTAAAGCCATATTCTTTCAGAATGGGATAGGCGTAGCGGTAAACGGACTTCAGTCCGTCATCGAAGGTAATCACCACGGAACGGGCGGGCAGATTCATACGGTTCCGAACATAGCCTTCAAGCTCGTACATCGTCAACGTGCTGTAGCCCCTGTCGCGCAGCCAGGTCATCTGGTTGCTGAAAGCCACCACTGAGGTAGTCGTTGAGGTATGGCGGAATCGTGTGTTCTCTTCATCCCGCAGGATATGGTGATAGGTCAGCACGGGAATGCCGTTATCCTGCTGCGCGTCCAGGCTGCTCACGTAGCCGAGGCGGTTTCCGATGCGGATCTGGTACCAGGTCTGGTTCAGACGGTCTTTCAGCTTAGCGCTGATGGGGTAACGGATATTGTCTGCCAGCGTGCCGAAAGGTGCGCTGCCGTTATTCGGCGCGTTATAAATCTGCACATCCCGGAAGGTCAGCAGATTCTGGTTGCTTAGCGGCTTGTTTAAATCCCCTAACCTGTCCTCAACCCTTTGCTTTCCTGCCACCGGCCCCAGGTGGCTTTTATCAATAAACCCGGTGCCGAAGCCGAAGCGAAACTCGTAATAGTCCGCAGCAATGGGGACGACCGCTAAAATCTGTCCTTCCTCAACGGTGCCAACGGAGATGACTTTATCTCCGACCTGCGCCCAGATATCCGCATCCTCAGTGGTTTGCATATATTGTGCGGGAGTTGCGTGACTGCTGAGCAGGCTGGCGCTGGCCTGAGCCGTACAAAAGAGGGCCAGCAGTCCGAAGAAGAGACGAATTAACATAACGAATTTGATAGCACTTTTTGCACATCCAGAGAGGGGGGCGGCTATTTTATCATTTACCCCGTCAATACCAACCTTTCAGATCAATATTGATGCAGTAACACAAACGGCGGGTTTTTACCCTGCTGGTGCCAGAGGCTGGTGACCTCTTCCCCGCCCTGCTCAACGATAAGCTCGCGAAATGCTTCGCTGGTCAGCATCTGACGCTGTTCGAAGAGAGGAATGAGCAAAGGGAGCGTAACGCCGGAGATAACTTCGCAGTGGGAGTGTGTATGGCTCAGCTGCGCAGCCGTGCGATACGGTGCCGCACCAGTTCTGTCGGTCAGAAAAATGACGCCGTCGCCTGAATCACAATTATAAAGCGCATCGCATAACATGCGGCTGAGCATATTCGTGCTTAACCCGTGCCAGAAATTCACGGCAACGCACTGAGATACCGGACCAAAACGCTTTTCCAGGGCGTCCAGTATATCCTGTGCATAGTAGTCATGACCTGTGATCACCCATCCCAACATCGCGCATCTCCCGTAAACGAGAGGCCAGTCTGCCAGAATAAAAGTTGAGCAAGCTGATACCAGTCAATCCTGTGTGGAAAAATTCTTAAATGCTTCCCCCGTAGGGGAAGCAATGAGGCTCAGGTGCGCAGACCGCGGCCACGCTGGATGAGATACCAGCACAGCAGGTAAAACGCAGCAATAAATGCGAGCAGCACCACGACGGTAAACAGCAGCGGAACGTCGCTGATACCGAGGAAGCCGTAGCGGAAGCCGCTGATCATGTAGACGATCGGGTTTAAGTGCGACAGCGCCTGCCAGAACGGCGGCAGCAGGGTCAGTGAGTAGAATACCCCGCCCAGATAGGTCAGCGGCGTCAGCACGAAGGTCGGGATCAGGCTGATATCGTCGAATGTTTTGGCAAACACGGCGTTAAGCAGACCTGCCAGCGAGAACAGAATCGCCGTCAGCACCAGGGTCAGCGCGACGAACAGCCAGGAGTGCACCTGGAACGGCACGAAGAACAGGGAAATAGCCGTAACCAGCACGCCAACGCACAGGCCGCGCGCAACGCCGCCGCCCACGTAGCCGGCGATAATCACGTGCGTTGGTACGGGCGCAACCAGCAGCTCCTCAATGTTGCGCTGGAATTTGGCGCTGAAGAACGACGATGCGACGTTGGCGTAGGCGTTGGTGATCACCGCCATCATAATCAGGCCTGGTACGATAAACTGCATGTAGGTGAAACCGTGCATTTCACCGATGCGCGAACCGATCAGGTTGCCGAAAATGATGAAGTAAAGGGTCATGGTGATGACAGGCGGCACCAGCGTTTGGATCCAGATGCGGGTGAAACGGTGGATCTCTTTGGTCCAGATACTTTTAAGCGCCACCCAGTAGAGATGCATCATGCCTGGTCTCCTTGTTTGTTTACCAGCGTGACGAACAGCTCTTCCAGACGGTTGGCCTTGTTACGCATACTTAATACCTGAACGCCCTGAGCGCTTAACTGGCTGAACACGCTGTTGATTCCCTGTTCACGCAGCACTTCAACTTCCAGCGTAGCGGTATCGACCAGACGGTACTGGTAGCCATCGAGCTTCGGCAGCGGGCTTTTCGGCGCCAGATCCAGGATGAACGTTTCTGACTTGAGCTTAGAGAGCAGCGATTTCATCGAGGTGTTTTCTACCAGCTCACCGCTCTGGATAATGCCGATATTGCGGCAGAGCATTTCTGCTTCTTCCAGATAGTGGGTGGTCAGAATAATCGTGGTGCCTTTGTCGTTCAGGTCTTTTAAGAAGCCCCACATGGAACGACGAAGTTCGATATCTACCCCTGCTGTAGGTTCATCAAGAATCAACAGCTTAGGTTCGTGCATCAGCGCACGAGCGATCATCAGACGACGCTTCATGCCGCCGGATAACATCCGCGCTCTTTCGTTACGCTTTTCCCACAGGTCGAGCTGCTTGAGATACTTTTCGCTGCGCGCTATCGCTTCGTCGCGCTCGACGCCATAGTACCCGGCCTGATGGACAACAATCTGCTGCACCGTCTCAAACGGGTTGAAGTTAAATTCCTGCGGAACCAGACCGAGCTGGCGCTTGGCGTTCACGACATCGCTTTGCAGATCGTAACCGAAGACGCGTACCTTGCCGGAGGTTTTATTGACCAGCGAGCTGATAATGCCGATGGTGGTGGACTTGCCTGCGCCATTCGGGCCAAGCAGGGCGTAGAAATCTCCCGCTTCGACACTAAGATCGATGCCGCGCAGCGCTTTAACGCCGCCCGCATAGGTCTTGGTGAGTTTTTCCAGTTCTAATGCAATGGTCATTGTTTGGGGTTACCTTTCGCGATGCACATTTGTTATCTGTATAAATATTTTCCGAGTTGCCCTATATTACCTCAACGCACTTCTCCGGTTACAGGTTGTTAACCTCCATGAATGATATAGATACCCTCATCAGCAATAACCAGGCATGGTCGACGCTGATGGAGGATGAAGATCCTGGTTTTTTTGAACGTTTATCCCAGGCACAAAAACCTCGTTTTCTCTGGATTGGCTGTTCTGATAGCCGTGTACCGGCAGAACGTCTCACTGGCCTTGAGCCCGGCGAACTGTTTGTTCACCGTAACGTGGCAAACCTCGTCATCCATACCGACTTAAACTGCCTGTCAGTGGTGCAGTACGCGGTGGACGTGCTGGAAGTTGAACACATCATCATCTGTGGCCACTATGGCTGTGGTGGCGTGCAGGCGGCGGTAGAGAACCCGGATTTAGGGCTTATCAATAACTGGCTGCTGCACATCCGGGATATCTGGTACAAGCATAGTTCGCTGCTGGGGGAACTCCCGCCGGAACAACGTCTTGATACGCTGTGTGAGCTGAACGTGATGGAGCAGGTCTACAACCTGGGCCACTCCACAATTATGCAGTCCGCCTGGAAACGCGGCCAGAAAGTGACGATACACGGCTGGGCCTACGGGATACACGACGGTCGCCTGCGCGATCTTGAAGTCACCGCCACCAGCCGCGAGTCGCTCGAACAGGGTTACCGCAGCGGGATTTCAAATATGAAACAGGCCAATACCGGCTATAAGAATAGAACGCCTTCCCAGTAAATCAGATAGCAAAAAGGGCCTTAAAGGCCCTTTTTCACTGCCCTGCGCCCTTATTACTCATCTAACAGGACGACTTTGCCGACGTACGGCAGATGGCGATAGCGCTGGGCGTAGTCGATGCCGTAGCCCACTACGAATTCGTCAGGGATGGAGAAACCAACCCATTCCACGTTGACGTCCACTTCGCGGCGCTCCGGCTTATCAAGCAGCGTACAGATAGCGAGGGATTTTGGCTGGCGCAGGCGGAGAATTTCACGCACTTTGCTCAGCGTATTACCTGAATCGATAATGTCTTCGACGATCAGCACGTCTTTACCGCGAATGTCTTCATCCAGGTCTTTGAGGATTTTCACATCGCGAGTTGTGGACATGCCGCTACCGTAGCTGGAGGCGGTCATAAAATCGACTTCATGGGGCACATGAACTTCACGGCACAGGTCGGCCATGAACATAAATGAGCCACGCAGTAAGCCCACCAGCACCATATCACTGCCGCTGTCGCGGTAATGTTCAGTTATTTCACTGCCCAACTGCGCGATACGGGCCTTGATCTCCTCTTCGGGGATCATCACTTCTACAGTATGTTTCATATCTATAACCACATGATTTTAAAACAAATCACTTCATGCCGGCTCAGCTTCGGCCAACGCGAAATATTCAGGCCAGCAGTATAACAGCAAAACACATTGCCATGCGCTATCGGTAAAAAAGCCATTTATGTGATGCATATCACACTTGTTAATAACTATAATTAATTGCTATCAAACTTTTAAGAGCGTGATAATTGTGAAAACAAATAAATCAGGATCGCGGGTAATCGCGACCTTATCAGCCCTGTTTGCCGTGCTTACAGGGCTGTATTTACTTATTGGCGGGATATGGTTAGTGGCAATTGGTGGGTCATGGTACTACCCAATTGCAGGGGTGGTGATGCTCGTCACCGCATGGTTACTCTGGCAACGTAAAGCGCTGGCGCTCTGGATTTACGCCGCGCTGCTGCTCTGCACCGTTATATGGAGCATCTGGGAAGTTGGTTTCGACTTCTGGGCGTTGACGCCGCGTTTAGATGTTCTGTTCTTCTTCGGCGTGTGGCTGGTGCTGCCGTTTGTCTATCGTCAGTTCATTCAGCCTTCCGCGGGTGCGGCTCCGGCGCTTGGCGTTGTGCTGGCCGCCACCGTGGTGGCGCTGGTCTGGGCGGTGTTCAACGATCCGCAGGAAATCAACGGTACACTCCGCGCCGATGCTTCCGCACCTGCTGCCGCATCGTCCAGCATTCCTGATGCCGACTGGCCAGCCTATGGTCGTAACCAGGAAGGCCAGCGCTGGTCCCCTCTCAAGCAGATCAACGATAAAAACGTTGGCCAGCTGAAAGAGGCCTGGAGATTCCAGACCGGCGACCTGAAGCGTCCTACCGATCCGGGTGAAATCACCAACGAAGTCACCCCGATTAAAATTCGTGACACGCTTTACCTCTGCACCGCGCACCAGCAGCTGTTTGCGCTGGATGCAGCTACCGGTAAACAAAAGTGGAAATTCGACCCGCGTCTGGATACCAACCCTTCCTTCCAGCATGTGACCTGCCGTGGCGTTTCGTATCATGAAGCGACAGCAGATAACGCCAGCCCGGATGGGGTATCCGACTGTCCGCGACGTATTCTGCTGCCGGTAAACGATGGCCGCCTGTTTGCGCTGAATGCCGATAACGGCAAACTGTGCGAAAGCTTCGCCAACAAAGGCATTCTGAACCTGCAAACCAACATGCCGGTGACGACGCCGGGCATGTACGAACCAACGTCTCCGCCGATCGTTACTGACAAAGTGATTATCATTGCGGGCGCGGTAACGGATAACTTCTCTACCCGCGAGCCGTCCGGCGTCATTCGTGGTTTTGATGTGAATACCGGCAAGCTGCTGTGGGCCTTCGATCCGGGTGCTAAAGACCCGAATGCGATCCCGAGCGACGAGCATCACTTCACCATCAACTCACCGAACTCCTGGGCACCGGCTGCGTACGATGCCAAACTGGATATGGTTTATCTGCCGATGGGCGTCACCACGCCGGACATCTGGGGCGGTAACCGTACCCCTGAACAGGAGCGTTTCGCCAGCAGCATCGTGGCGCTGAACGCAACCACCGGTAAGCTTGCGTGGTCCTATCAGACTGTCCACCACGATCTGTGGGATATGGATATGCCTTCCCAGCCGACGCTTGCGGATATCCAGGATAAAAACGGTAACGTTGTGCCTGTGATTTACGCTCCGGCGAAAACCGGCAACATCTTCGTGCTGGACCGTCGTGACGGCAAGCTGGTTGTCCCTGCCCCGGAAAAACCTGTTCCGCAGGGCGCGGCTAAAGGTGATTACGTCACGCCAACCCAGCCGTTCTCCGATCTGAGCTTCCGTCCGAAGAAAGATCTGAGCGGCGCAGATATGTGGGGCGCAACGCTGTACGACCAGATGGTCTGCCGTATTATCTTCCACAAGCTGCGTTATGAAGGCATCTTCACGCCGCCTTCCGAGCAGGGCACGCTGGTGTTCCCGGGTAACCTGGGGATGTTCGAGTGGGGCGGTATTTCCGTCGACCCAAGCCGTCAGGTTGCTATTGCTAACCCAATGGCGCTGCCGTTTGTCTCTAAACTGATGCCGCGTGGTCCTGGCAATCCTATGGAACCGCCAAAAGATGCGAAAGGTTCAGGCTCCGAGAGTGGCATTCAGCCGCAGTACGGCGTGCCGTATGGCGTAACGCTTAACCCGTTCCTGTCGCCGTTCGGCTTACCTTGTAAGCAGCCGGCCTGGGGCTATATCTCCGCGTTGGATCTGAAAACCAACGAAGTGGTATGGAAAAAACGTATCGGTACCGTACGCGACAGCTCGCCGCTTCCGCTGCCGTTCAAAATGGGTATGCCGATGCTGGGCGGTCCGATTTCTACCGCGGGTAACGTGCTGTTTATTGGCGCAACCGCAGATAACTATCTGCGCGCGTACAACATGAGCAACGGTGACAAGCTGTGGGAAGCGCGTCTGCCGGCCGGTGGCCAGGCAACGCCGATGACCTATGAAGCGAACGGCAAGCAGTACGTCGTGATCTCCGCGGGTGGCCACGGCTCCTTCGGCACGAAGATGGGCGACTACATTGTTGCTTACGCTTTGCCGGACGACGCTAAGTAATATTGCCCCCTCACCCTAACCCTCTCCCCAAAGGGGCGAGGGGATCTGGCTTTCTCCCTCCCCCATCGAGGGAGAGGGCCGGGGTGAGGATAATTTATGCCACGGTAAAGCCAAGCATCATGCCGGTGTCTTCATGCTCCAGCAGATGACAGTGGGCCATATAGGCATGTTCTTTCGAGGCTTCGCTTTCGAAGCGTACTAACACCTCGCTACGCGCCCCTTCTACCCGAACCGTATCTTTCCAGCCCTGACGATGCGCCGCGACCGGCTGGCCGTTCTCGCTCAGAATGCGGAACTGCGTGCCGTGGATGTGGAACGGATGCAGCATCATGTCCCCTTCCCCGGAAATGGTCCATTTCTCGTATTTCCCCTTCTGCGCGGCGAACGCCGGGGTGGCCATATCAAAGGCCTTGCCGTTGATCTTGTTGGCATTGTGGAAGTCGAAACCGTGGCCCATATTGCCATGATTCATCTTGCCGTGATCCATACCGCCATGTTTCATGCCGCCATGCCCGCCCATGTTGCCATGCCCGCCCATGTTGCCATGCCCGCCCATGCTCATGCCCGCCATCGCTTTCTCGCCGTATTTCTCCATCAGCGCCTGCATGCCCATCATGTCGAGCATGGGGTCCATCATCAGCTGTAACCAGCGTTCGGTCACGCCCTCGATCGCTGGCAGAGCGGGAACCTCCACCAGCTTATCCGGCAGCTCGCCAGAACCAGCAATACGCACCGGCTGAATACGCGCGATGGGCTGCGGCTGGTCGAACGGCGCAACGGTCATACCCATTTGCTTCACCGGCAGGGTCACGATATCAAACGGCTTACCGTCGCTGGTGTCCACCAGCACTTCAAAACGCTCGCCCATCAGCAGCGGCAGCTCCGTGACTTTCACCGGTTCGGCCAGCAGGCCGCCGTCGCTGGCGATGACATACAGAGGGCGATTGTCGCTTGCCGCAATATTCAATGAACGGGCGTTACAGCCATTAAGCAGACGTAAACGCAGCCAGCCGCGAGGATTGGAATGCTGCGGGTAGTTAACGCCGTTGCACAGCAGCGTGTCGCCAAACCAGCCAACGGCGGCGCTCATCATGTCCAGCTTGTAATCAATCTCGCCATCGGCGCCAAAACGTTTGTCCTGAACGATCAGCGGGATATCGTCGATACCCCACTGCTTCGGCAGCATCAGCCTGCGGCTTTCGATGTCTTCGATCAGCACCAGCCCCGCGAGCCCCATTGCCACCTGATGTCCGGTTTTCCCGTGCTGATGGGGATGGAACCAGCAGGTTGCTGCACGCTGCTGAGGCGTGAATTTGACGGTGCGCTTGCCCCCGGCGGCAATCACACCCTGCGGTCCACCGTCGACGTCGCCCGGCACTTCCAGACCATGCCAGTGCACCGTTGTTTCCTCAGCCAGGCTATTATGAATATCTACGGTAACGCTTTCACCCTGGGTCAGGCGCAGCGCTGGCCCTAATAAGTTGCCGTTATAGCCCCAGGTTGTCGCTGATTTAGCCCCAAAAAGCGTTTTCCCGGCCTGGGCCGTAAGGCGAATGCTGTTTCTGGCATCGGGTGCCAGTAATTCAGGGACAGGCAAAATAGGGCGTTCCGCAGCCAATGCCGTACGGCTCCAGAGCGGCAGCGCGCTGAATGCGCCAAAAGCAGCAGAATATTTCAGAAAATCACGACGATGCATGTTCAGTTCCTTTCATGAGCAGGCGTGTCGAAAAGCATAAACCTTTCCCCAACGGGAAGGTCAAGTTTGCAGCAAAGAATAAATGTCGTCGTGCCGCATTTAACTGTGTTAACGTTTCGTATCTGATGAAAAGTGGTAGGTGTGATGAAGACGGGAGTTAAGGCATTAATGTTGGGTGTTTTGCTGGCATTTTCTACCAGCAGTCAGGCACTTAGCGAATCCGAAGCAGAAGATATGGCCGATCTGACTGCGGTCTTTGTTTTTTTAAAAAATGATTGCGGCTACCAGAACCTCCCGAACGGCCAGATTCGTCGCGCGCTGGTTTTCTTTGCCCAGCAAAACCAGTGGGATTTAAGCAACTACAATAGCTTTAACATGAAAGCGCTCGGTGAGGACAGCTACCGCGATCTGAGCGGCATTGCGATCCCAACGGCAAAGAAATGTAAATCACTGGCCCGTGACTCGTTAAGCCTGCTCGCCTACGTCAAGTAACCCTCTCCCCCTGCCCTTTTGCTGAAATAATAGCCGTGCACCCACGGCTGTTGTTGGCTATGATGTTGCGCCTGTTTTGCAAGGGTGTTACCAAAGAGGTGTCCTCCATGACCGAGAAAAAAGTGTGGCAGGAAACGCTGCACGACAAGTTCGGGCAGTACTTTGCTATCGACAACGTGCTGTACCACGAAAAGACCGATCATCAGGATCTGGTTATTTTCGAAAACGCTGCTTTTGGCCGCGTTATGGCGCTGGATGGCGTGGTACAAACCACGGAGCGCGACGAGTTTATCTACCACGAAATGATGACTCATGTGCCGCTACTGGCCCACGGACAGGCAAAACACGTCCTGATCATCGGCGGTGGTGACGGTGCCATGCTGCGCGAAGTGACCCGTCATAAAGCCATTGAAACCATCACGATGGTGGAAATCGATGCGGGCGTGGTCTCTTTCTGCCGCCAGTATCTGCCCAATCACAACGCAGGCAGCTACGACGACCCTCGTTTCCGCCTGGTCATTGATGACGGCATCAACTTCGTCACCCAGACCGCACAAACCTTTGATGTGATTATCTCTGACTGCACGGATCCCATCGGCCCCGGCGAAAGCCTGTTTACCTCGGCGTTTTATGAAGGCTGCAAACGCTGCCTGAATCCGGGTGGTATTTTCGTTGCGCAGAACGGCGTCTGTTTCCTGCAGCAGGACGAAGCGCTGGACAGCCATCGCAAGTTAAGCCACTACTTTGCGGATGTGAGCTTTTACCAGGCGGCCATTCCGACCTACTTTGGCGGCATCATGACCTTTGCCTGGGCGACGGATAACTCTGCCCTGCGTCACCTGCCGACAGAAACGCTCCAGGCGCGGTTTCATAAGGCCGGTATTCATTGCCGCTATTACAACCCGGCCATCCACACGGCAGCGTTCGCTTTGCCACAATATCTGATTGATGCGCTGGCTAACCAGTCATCCTGAGGAGGTGATAAAAATTGAAAAAACTGAAGCTGCACGGCTTTAACAACCTGACCAAAAGCCTGAGTTTTTGCATCTACGACATCTGCTACGTCAAGACCGCCGAGGAGCGGGACGGCTACATCGCTTACATCGACGAGCTGTATAACGCCAATCGCCTGACGGAGATCCTCAGCGAAACCTGCTCAATCATTGGCGCGAATATCCTTAATATCGCCCGCCAGGACTACGAGCCGCAGGGGGCAAGCGTGACTATTCTGGTCAGCGAAGAGCCTGTCGACCCGCAGAGCATTGACCAGTCCGAGCATCCCGGTCCGCTGCCGGATGCCATCGTTGCCCACCTGGATAAAAGCCATATTTGTGTTCACACCTATCCGGAAAGCCATCCGGAAGGCGGATTATGTACTTTCCGGGCAGATATAGAAGTGTCGACCTGCGGGGTGATCTCGCCGCTGAATGCGCTGAACTACCTTATTCACCAGCTTGAATCCGATATCGTGACCGTGGATTACCGCGTGCGCGGCTTTACCCGCGACGTACACGGGAAAAAACACTTTATCGATCATGAGATTAATTCGATTCAGAACTTTATGTCTGCCGACATGAAGGCGCTGTACGACATGATGGACGTCAACGTTTATCAGGAGAACATCTTCCATACCAAGATGCTGCTCAAAGAGTTCGACCTGAAGCATTACATGTTCCATACCCGCCCGGAAGATCTGAGCGAAGATGAGCGTAAAACCATTACAGATATGCTCTGGAAAGAGATGCGCGAAATTTATTACGGACGCAATATTCCGTCGCTGTAGTTGATTAGCCCTGTTCCTGGCAGGGCTAATCTTATTAACTACAAACCTGGGACATTTTAAGTGCGGCTTCAGTGCGGTTTTTTACCCCCAACTGGCGAAATAACGCATGCAGGTGATTTTTAACTGTTCCTTCAGCAATACCGAGTCGACGGCATATTTGTTTATTACTTTGCCCCTGTGCCAGAAGATCGAGTATCTCTCGCTGACGATGGGATAACAAACGTAATACACCCGATACGTTACCCTCTCTAGGTAAATATTCATCAATAAAGCAGCTTCCGGGAAGATATATTCTATTGCTGCCGACCCATCTTACCGCCTGTAAAATCTCCTCGCAGGTCATTTGTTTTAAAATAACTCCTGCAATCCCCTTTTCAAGAAAACTCACCAAATTTATATTATCTATCCTCCTTAAATTAATAAGTACCGGAATAGCGCTATTAAGTAATTTCAATTTCAGCAGTAAATCCAGTTTTTTTTGCTGATCATATTCAACATCAAGGATGATAACTTCAGGAATCTCTGTAGACATGGCCTGCCATATTTCATCTTCGCTGTGTGTCGGAATAACCTGAACTGATGGCGCTAAATCTGCCCAGCGGCAAATCACGCCATGAATAAAAAGCGGCAGTTCATCATAAATAAGTATGTTCATTATCTTCCCACTTAATTAAAGGGTGGTCATTAAGTATGACTTAACTATCGCCTGAACATATCAGTCTTTCAAGGATGTCAGGAATACAAGCAATAACATTTAAATAAATTTCTTATCGAAAGAGTACAGCTTGGTTATTTATAAAGCACAGAAACTTACCCTCCGCCATATAACTTTCCTCATGTATCTTTCGTTCTATACCTTCTGATTTCAAAAAAATAACTTCCTGTTCATGGCATATATCCACAAGTAAATCCAGGCTGAACAGGCAGACATATTTCTGCACCTACATAACAACACGAGGATAATATTATGGCTGGTGACACTCCCGTTGACCCATCTTTTATTGGCTCGGTAATTAGTTCATTGCCGCTCGACAATATGATTTCCGCGCCTCTACAGGCGATGATTAAAGCGCAGACTCAGGCTGCAAAAAGCTATGCCGACTTTTTATTAAGCGTCTGTATTAAAGACGGGAAAGCGGTATCTGTTCAATTTGAATATGATGAAACCATTGTTGATGAAAGCGGTGCAAGTAAAGGTACGCAGACCAAAATTATGCGTATTCCCCTGCTGGCCGCGGTCGTACACCCAATTATCTGCATAGAAGAAGGTAGCATTGATTTCGAACTCGAAATCAGCCAGAGCGCTACCAGCACGGAAAATAGTGAGCAAGAAGGTAGCCTTGAAGGAAAAATTGGCTGGGGTCCTTTCTCTGTAAGCGTTAAGGGCCGTGTAAGCCACAAGTCAGAACAAACCCGCAAAACCGATACTCGCGCCAAGTACAGCATCCATACCTCTGTTAAACGCCAGCCAATGCCGGAAGCGCTTAGCCGTGTCGTGGATTTCTTGACCGACGCTTCAACCAAGCCGGCACATGCGGTTGGCTCAGATGGCAAGGTTGCGCCACCGGTCCCACTTCCTCCTACCGATAAGAGTGGACTTTACCCACCTCCGGTAGCGGATAAAGCATAGCAAATCGGCTCAAATTAATAGCAAAAATAAGAAGATAATTCAGGCGCCGCTTCAGGGTGGTGCCTGCCTTACCTGAGGGTAAAACATGTCACCATTACGTTCGAACTGGTTTGGCCGTAAGCCAACTGAATCACCGCAGGAAGAAACTTTCGCAGGCAACATTAGCAACATCGACGATCCAGAGGCAGCTGAACCTGTGGGATCGACACAACCGGAGCAGCAAGAAACCAAAACCAGTAGCGATGCCTCTCCCACATCGAATGGTGGTAGCGGCGGTGGCAACGAACCACCAACTCCACCTGATTCTGAAGCCGGGGATGGCGGCGATGGCACTCTTCCCCCCACGGGAAACGAAGGTAACCATGCCATGGGCCTCGATCTGCTGGTTCAGGGGCTACAACACGCGGCTTTCAGCGCCAACCAATATATGACTCACCAGTATATCGTCATGTTATCGCAGCTTTTTACGCAGAATTCGGATGGTAGCTATACCGCCGATTACGCCGAACTGCGGCTTGATGATAACCATCACATTAATGTCCCGCTTGTCACACTCGCACCACCACGCAACCTGGCCGTAGACAAAATGGTGATGCGCCTGACTGTGAGAGGCGACGCTACTGAAACCGTCGAGAATCTGACGGGCCAGGGGGAACGTGGGCATTTCAAAGTCACAATGGCCCCCCACAGCGGAGCGGTCACAGACGGTCGCGACAGCCGCGACATCGATATTGAAGTCAATTTTATTGCCCAGGAGCCGCCGGAGGCTGTTATGCGGCTGCTTGATGAGTTCATCCACCGCATGACCCCGATCGCCAGACAGGAGAACAGAAATGAGCCGTCAGTATAAAACTATCGCCACCCCTGGTCTCAATCTGATCAAGCACTTTGAGGGACTCAGGCTCACCACTTACAAAGACATCGTAGGTATCGCCACCATTGGCTATGGACACGTAGAGCATCCGCTGCCGCCAGGAGGGAAACGAACCATCAGCGAGCAGCAAGCAGATCAAATTCTCAAAGAGGATCTACAACGTTTTGAAAGAGCCGTAAACAGCATGCTGACGGTAGAAGTTACGCAAAATCAGTTCGATGCTCTGATCAGCTTCTCTTTCAATTTAGGCAGCCAAAGCCTGAAAAATTCAACGTTATTAAGAAAGTTGAACGCGGGTAACGCAAAGGAAGCTGCCAATGAGTTTATGCGCTGGAACCAGGCAGGAGGCAAAGAGGTTTCAGGGTTAACACGCCGCCGTGAGGCAGAACGTCAACTGTTCATTTCCTGACATACTGGAGAAATCATCATGTCTATTCGTATACTTTCTTTCTGTACTGATACCTGGAATCACGAGATCAGCGATACGCCCAAACAAGGCGTGACGCTGGTGAATCATGTCGAATCTATTCTTGATGCACGACTAAACGATGTTGTCACACAGCTACAAGAATCACTGACCCGCGATCCGGCAACTTATCAGGCAACTTTTTTCACACTGCCTGAGTTCTTCTGGAATACACGGTGGGATAATTTAAAAGATGAGGCCAGCATCCAGGCGCTGTGCAGTTTTTATCTCGACAGGATGGCGATTTACGTTAATAAACTGGTCGATAGCTTCCCACCAGCAATCTATCCCAAAGCAGGAGAAATAATTTTCCTGGCAGGTACCTGCGCCGTCCTTTACTGCAATGAGCAGGAGAAGATACGTTTGAACGTTAAAGAAAATATTTATACCCCATTGAACTGGATGCTTGGTGCCAGTAACAAACGTACCGATAGATCAATTACTCTGTGGCCGAAACGCCGTACGTCACGGATAGATTTCTTTCAGCAGATGATGCCAGCACCTGATGGCTCACCGTATTTTGTTGCCACACTGCCAGAAGGTAGCAGTATACGGATCTCCACATCTTCCGAGGCCGTAGCAACCTCTTTGAACGGCACGGCAATTTCTACCCGCTTCGCAAACTCATTGCCTGGCATAATCGATTTTGGCGTGGATATTTGTCTGGACTACGGCAACCTACAGAATCAGAAGCCTGCAAACTGGCAACAACGTATCGATGAGCTGGAAAAAAGTGGATGTCAGCTTGATTTCCTGATTGCTTGCGGCATGCCTATGGACTATTCGGCTCCCCATCCATCCGGTTTGAAATATCTGGTGCGTAATGACGGCATGCCTACAGCTAGTCAGTGCCAGGTATGGGATTTAGGTAAGCATATACTGCTCACCCCGGTACAAGTGTCACAGAACATTATGCAGTTTGTTCTTTGATGGCATCCCCATCAGCACGCTGATGGGGATGTTTTAACGCTGCTGCAAAAATTCCCGGTAGGCGTTCATGACCTGCAGGAAATCCTCCACGCCGCAGAACGACAGGCTTTCTTCGTCGTAGTAGCTCATCCCCTCTTCCATTTCATCGCCGGAGATCTCCAGCTGGTTTGCGCGGATAATCACTTCTTCGCCGTCGAGCCACAGGGTGTATTCGTGTCCGATGCTTTGCCACTGGCGCTCGCTACCCTTCACCGACGCCATCGCCTGCTCCACTTCATCAAGCAGGCCCGGATTGTCTTTGACTTCCTCGTTGAACCAATGACCCACCACTTCGTGGCCCATCGACATACGCACCTTCACAAGACCTGTGACATCGCGCAAAAATTCATATTCCATGGTGTTTTCCTCTGCCTGCTGAGGGAAAGCCAGCACCCTCATCGCGTATAGGGTAAGTATCGCAGTAAAGACGGCGAAAAACAGCGTGGAAACCTTCAGACAGAGAATAAAAAAGGGAGGCCTGAGCCTCCCATACGCGTTTTGCTTATTTATCAGACCGCGGTCTGGAAAATCACGCCGTCTGCTTTCTCGGTGTACTGGGAAAGCTGGTCGAAGTTCAGGTAGCGATAGGTGTCCACCGCCGTTTTATCGACCTGCGCCATAAAGGTCTGGTATTCCTCAGGCGTTGGCAGTTTGCCGAGCAGTGAGGCAACTGCGGCAAGCTCTGCGGAAGCCAGGAAGACGTTCGCCCCGGTCCCTAAACGGTTCGGGAAGTTACGGGTGGAAGTCGATACTACGGTTGCACCGTCTGCCACACGCGCCTGGTTACCCATGCACAGTGAACAGCCAGGGATTTCGATACGCGCCCCGCTCTTGCCGAAGACGCTGTAATAACCTTCCTCGGTGAGCTGTGCCGCATCCATACGCGTTGGCGGGGCAACCCACAGACGAGTTGGCAGCTGGCCTTTGTGGCTGTCCAGCAGCTTGCCCGCCGCGCGGAAGTGGCCGATGTTGGTCATGCAGGAGCCGATAAACACTTCATCGATTTTCTCGCCCTGAACGTCAGACAGCAGACGCGCGTCGTCCGGGTCATTTGGTGCGCACAGGATCGGCTCTTTGATATCGTTCAGATCGATTTCGATGATCTCTGCGTATTCCGCGTCTGCGTCAGCTTCCAGCAGCTGAGGATCCGCCAGCCATTTTTCCATGCCCTGGATACGACGCTCCAGCGTGCGGCGGTCGCCGTAGCCTTCGGCGATCATCCACTTCAGCAGCACGATGTTGGAGTTCAGGTACTCTTCGATCGGCTCGCGATCCAGCTTGATGGTGCAGCCCGCAGCGGAACGCTCTGCGGAAGCATCCGTCAGCTCAAACGCCTGCTCGACTTTCAGCGTTGGCAGACCTTCGATTTCCAGAATACGGCCGGAGAAGATGTTCTTCTTACCTTTCTTCTCAACGGTCAGCAGGCCCTGCTTGATAGCGTACAGCGGGATAGCGTGTACCAGGTCACGCAGGGTGATACCCGGCTGCATTTTACCTTTGAAGCGCACCAGCACCGACTCAGGCATATCCAGCGGCATAACCCCGGTCGCAGCAGCAAATGCCACCAGACCGGAACCAGCCGGGAAGGAGATGCCGATAGGGAAACGGGTGTGGGAGTCACCACCGGTACCTACGGTATCCGGCAGCAGCATGCGATTCAGCCAGGAGTGGATAACGCCATCGCCCGGACGCAGCGACACGCCGCCACGGTTCATAATGAAGTCAGGCAGAGTGTGGTGAGTGGTCACGTCTACAGGCTTAGGATAAGCAGCCGTGTGGCAGAAGGACTGCATCACCAGATCTGCGGAGAAGCCCAGACACGCAAGGTCCTTCAGTTCATCACGAGTCATTGGACCGGTGGTGTCCTGAGAGCCGACGGACGTCATTTTTGGTTCGCAGTACTGGTTAGGACGGATGCCGTCCACGCCGCAGGCACGGCCAACCATTTTCTGCGCCAGAGAGAAGCCACGGGTGCTGGCCACCACGTCTTTCGCCTGCACGAAAACTTCGCTGTGCGGCAGGTTCAGCGCTTCACGAGCTTTAGTCGTCAGACCGCGACCGATGATCAGCGGAATGCGGCCACCGGCGCGCACTTCATCAAGCAGCACGTCAGTTTTCAGTTCGAAATTAGCGATAACTTCGTTGGTGTCGTGATTACGCACTTCGCCTTTATACGGATAGATGTCGATAACATCGCCCATGTTCAGGTCGTTAACGTCTACTTCAATCGGCAGCGCACCGGCATCTTCCATAGTGTTGAAGAAGATTGGCGCAATTTTACCGCCCAGAACCACACCGCCGCCGCGCTTATTCGGCACGTTCGGGATATCATCCCCCATGAACCACAGCACGGAGTTAGTGGCGGATTTACGGGATGAACCGGTACCGACAACATCACCAACATACGCCAGCGGGAAGCCTTTCTTATTCAGGGCTTCGATTTGCTTGATGGGACCGACGCTGCCCGGCTGATCCGGATCAATGCCTTCACGGGCGTTTTTCAGCATCGCCAGAGCGTGCAGTGGGATATCCGGACGGGACCAGGCATCTGGTGCCGGAGACAGGTCATCGGTGTTGGTTTCGCCGGTGACTTTAAAGACGGTAACGGTGATTTTCTCGGCAAGCTTTGGACGAGCCAGGAACCACTCGGCATCAGCCCAGGACTTCAGTACCTGCTGTGCGTGGCTATTGCCCGCTTTTGCTTTCTCTTCGACGTCATAGAAGTTATCGAACATCAGCAGCGTATGGGACAGCGCTTTGGCAGCAATAGCAGCCAGCTTTTCGTTGTCCAGCGCGTCAATCAGCGGGTGAATGTTGTATCCGCCCTGCATGGTGCCAAGCAGCTCAACTGCTTTTTCCGGGGAGATTAATGGGGAGGTCGCATCGCCTTTAGCGAGGGCAGCCAGGAATCCGGCTTTAACGTAGGCGGCTTCATCGACGCCTGGCGGAACGCGGTTGGTGATCAAATCTAACAGGAATGCTTCTTCGCCAGCAGGCGGATTCTTCAGCAGCTCAACCAGTGCGGCCATTTGGGTTGCATCTAATGGTTTTGCAACAATCCCCTCGGCGGCACGTTCAGCTACGTGCTTACGGTATTCTTCTAGCACGACGGTTCTCCTCGCTCTCATTGTCATATGGCGCCACCAGGCTAATCTCTTCACGCTCCTGTGAGACAGCAGTTTGTAGGGTAAATGCCCGATACCGCGTCGGGCAGCATAGCAGGATTTTCAGGGGGAGTTAATCTGTTTACAAAAAAGCAACATACTATTTTTGCTGAATCGTTACGGACGGGGTTTACGCGTTCAGAAATGAATATCGTTCACAAAAAAACCGCCTTTCGGCGGTTCGTTTGTCTCTGCAAGGTGGTAGCACACGTTGCGGAGAAGTGTTTTGTGGCAAGCTCAGTACATGAAGGATTTTGCATCCAAATTTTTAACCGTGCAAGACCAATTGTTTATTTTGCGTACTGCCACCAGAAAACGTATGTAACTTGCTGCAAACCGAAAATGGCTGTTTATCAGCATCCTTTTCTGCTCTACATTCGACGGCGGTCTGCTTCGCTGGTGTAGCAGCCAGTCACCGGGCACGGAAGCAGTTCATCTGCTCTACGTGGCAAGCTCAGTAAACTTGCCTGGTTCTGCCTTTCCCGGTGAAGAAGGGATCGCCGTAGTTTTACGGAAACACGCAATGGAAATGCGTCTGCTTTACGCGCTTATCCTTGTGTTGGGTTCAGTTATCGCGCTGAGTCAGGGTGGCTGGAACATTTCAGACATCACGGTTCTGCTGGTGCTGAACCTGGGCAATTAAGCTACTGGCCGCCCGCAAGGGCGGCCTTTTCGTTTGGGTACAAAAAAACCGCCTTTCGGCGGTTAGTTTGTCTCTGCAAGGTGGTAGCACACGATGCGGAGAAGTGTTTTGTGGCAAACCTAATACGAAAACTATTTTGCCTCCTGAAATGACCAGGTGCAAGTTAAACTGTTCGTTTTGTGCACACCTACCGGAAAGTGGATGCAACTCTATGCAAACACTAAATTGCCATATTCAAGTACACCGCTTTTATCTATATTCACCAGCGGCCTGCTTCGCTGGTGTAGCAGCCAGTCACCGGGCCTGGAAGCAGTTCATCCATCCTACGTGGCAAATCTAATACACTTGCCTGGTTCTGCCTTTCCCGGTGAAGAAGGGATCGCCGTAGTTTTTACGGAAACACGCAATGGAAATGCGTCTGCTCTACGCGCTTATCCTTGTGTTGGGTTCGGTTATCGCACTGAGTCAGGGTGGCTGGAACATTTCAGACATCACGGTTCTGCTGGTGCTGAACCTGGGCAATTAAGCTACTGGCCGCCCGCAAGGGCGGCCTTTTAGCCAAAAAAAACGGCCCCGCAGGGCCGTTTCGTCAAACTCGAAAAGTTACTTTTTCTTCGCTTTCGGGTTTGGCAGGTCGGTGATGCTACCTTCGAAGATCTCGGCAGCCAGACCCACTGACTCGTGCAGAGTCGGGTGCGCATGGATGGTGAGCGCGATGTCTTCTGCGTCACAGCCCATTTCGATAGCCAGGCCAATCTCACCTAACAGCTCGCCGCCGTTAGTCCCGACAATCGCACCACCGATAACACGGTGAGTCTCTTTGTCGAAGATTAGCTTGGTCATACCGTCTGCGCAGTCGGAAGCGATAGCACGGCCAGAAGCAGCCCACGGGAAGGTGGCGGTTTCGTAGCTGATGCCTTTCTCTTTCGCTTCTTTCTCGGTCAGGCCAACCCACGCAACTTCTGGTTCAGTGTAAGCAATCGATGGGATTACTTTCGGGTCGAAGTAGTGCTTCATGCCGGCGATAACTTCCGCGGCAACGTGACCTTCGTGAACACCTTTGTGCGCCAGCATCGGCTGACCGACGATATCGCCGATTGCGTAGATGTGCGGCACGTTGGTGCGCATTTGTTTGTCGGTACGGATGAAGCCACGGTCGTCAACTTCAACGCCGGCAGCGCCCGCGTCCAGCAGCTTACCGTTAGGGACACGGCCGATAGCAACCAGCACCGCATCATAACGCTGCGCTTCTGCCGGGGCTTTTTTGCCTTCCATAGAGACGTAGATACCGTCTTCTTTGGCTTCAACGGCGGTCACTTTGGTTTCCAGCATCAGGTTGAACTGCTTGCTGATACGCTTGGTGAACACCTTAACCACGTCTTTATCGGCGGCAGGGATGACCTGGTCAAACATCTCGACCACGTCAATCTCTGAACCCAGCGCATGGTAAACGGTACCCATCTCCAGACCGATGATTCCGCCGCCCATAACCAGCATGCGTTTTGGTACGGATTTCAGTTCCAGAGCGTCGGTGGAATCCCATACGCGCGGATCTTCATGCGGAATGAATGGCAGCTGAATCGGACGGGAACCCGCCGCGATAATCGCGTTATCAAAGTTGATGGTAGTCGGGCCGTTTTCACCTTCGACAACCAGAGTGTTAGCGCCGGTAAATTTACCCAGACCGTTAACGACCTTAACTTTACGACCTTTCGCCATACCGGACAGGCCACCAGTCAACTGGTTGATAACCTTCTCTTTCCAGGTACGGATTTTATCAATGTCGGTTTTCGGCTCGCCGAAAACGATGCCGTGCTCGGCCAAAGCTTTCGCTTCTTCGATAACTTTAGCAACGTGCAGCAGAGCTTTAGAAGGGATACAGCCAACGTTCAGACAAACACCACCAAGGGTGCTGTAACGTTCAACAATGACGGTCTCCAGACCTAAATCAGCGCAACGGAATGCAGCGGAGTAACCAGCAGGACCAGCCCCAAGTACCACGACCTGAGTTTTGATTTCAGTACTCATCATGACCTCTTAATTTATTTCCGGCGGGTCTGACGTTATTTTTCTGATGTATCACAACGCCCATCATCCACCGGGACGTTCTATCCGCGTGCAGTTTACAAAATTGTTAACAATTTTGAAACAACAAACGGCAAACGTTTTGTCCTATGCAGCAGATAATCCCAGACAACATCATGAGATTATCAGAAAAAAGCCGACCAGCAGGCCGGCTTTTTGGCTTACATCACCAGGCGACGAATATCTGCCAGGGTGTTGTTGATGATGGTAATAAAGCGCGCACCATCAGCACCGTCGATCACGCGGTGGTCGAAGGAGAGAGACATTGGCATCATCAGACGCGGCACGAACTCTTTACCGTTCCACACAGGCTCCATCGCGGACTTGGAGACACCGAGGATAGCCACTTCCGGCGCGTTAACGATTGGCGCGAAGTGAGTTGTCCCGATACCGCCCAGGCTTGAGATAGTGAAGCAGCCGCCCTGCATTTCACCAGCGGTCAGCTTACCGTCACGGGCTTTCTTGGAGATAGCCATCAGTTCACGGGACAGTTCAGTGATGCTCTTCTTGTTCACATCTTTGAACACCGGAACCACCAGGCCGTTTGGCGTATCAACCGCCACGCCGACGTTGATGTATTTCTTCAGCGTCAGCTTCTGGCCGTCTTCGGACAGGGAGCTGTTAAAGCGAGGCATCTGCTCAAGTGCAGTTGCAACAGCCTTCATGATGAACACCACAGGAGTGAACTTCACGTCCAGCTTACGCTTAGCCGCTTCTTCGTTCTGCTGTTTGCGGAACGCTTCCAGATCGGTGATATCGGTTTTGTCGAAGTGGGTAACGTGCGGGATCATCACCCAGTTACGGCTCAGGTTGGCACCAGAAATTTTCTGGATACGACCCATTTCCACTTCTTCGATTTCACCAAACTTGCTGAAGTCGACTTTCGGCCATGGCAGCATGCCAGGCAGACCGCCGCCCGTCGCTGCCGGAGCAGTTTCAGCGCGTTTAACAGCGTCTTTCACGTAAGCCTGAACGTCTTCGCGCAGGATACGGCCTTTACGACCAGTGCCCTTCACTTTCGCCAGGTTTACACCGAACTCGCGCGCCAGGCGGCGAATCAGCGGAGTCGCGTGGACGTAAGCGTCGTTTTCAGCGAATTCAGTTTTGCCGGAAGCCGCAGCTGGTGCAGCCGCTGGTTTCTCAGCTTTTGCCGCAGGGGCCGGAGCCGCTGCTTCTTGCTTAGCCGCCGGAGCAGGCGCTGCGCCTTCAACTTCGAAGACCATGATCAGGGAGCCGGTAGACACTTTGTCGCCAGTGCTGATTTTGATCTCTTTAACTACGCCCGCAAACGGAGCCGGCACTTCCATAGAAGCCTTGTCACCTTCAACGGTGATCAGTGACTGTTCAGCGGCAACTTTGTCGCCCACTTTCACCATCACTTCGGTCACTTCTACTTCGTCACCGCCGATATCAGGCACGTTCACTTCTTTCGAGCCGGATGCCGCTGGCGCTGCTGCCGGAGCGGCTTCAGCTTTGGACTCTGTTGCAGCAGGTGCAGCACCCGCCACTTCGAAGACCATAATCAGGGAGCCGGTAGACACTTTGTCGCCGGTATTGATTTTGATCTCTTTCACAACGCCTGCAAACGGCGCCGGGACTTCCATTGAAGCTTTGTCACCTTCAACGGTGATCAGAGACTGCTCTGCTTCAACTTTGTCGCCAACTTTAACCATGATCTCGGTGACTTCTACTTCGTCACCGCCGATGTCCGGTACGTTCACTTCTTTTGCTGCCGCAGCCGCTGGTGCCGCTTCTTTCTTCTCTTCTGCCTGAGCAGGTGCAGCGGCTGCTGCACCTTCGGCGGAATCGAAAATCATGATCAGTTTGCCAGTCTCGGTTTTGTCGCCAACAGAGACTTTGATCTCTTTAACAACGCCAGCCTGAGGTGACGGAACTTCCATAGAGGCTTTGTCGCCTTCTACGGTGATCAGCGACTGTTCAGCTTCAACTTTGTCGCCCACTTTGACCAGGATCTCGGTGATTTCAACTTCATCAGCCCCGATGTCCGGTACGTTGATTTCGATAGCCATTATCTTCTTTACCTCTTACGCCAGACGCGGGTTAACTTTATCTGCATCGATATTGAATTTAGTGATGGCTTCCGCTACCACTTTCTTATCGATTTCACCACGTTTAGCCAGCTCGCCCAGCGCGGCAACAACCACGTAGGATGAGTCAACTTCAAAGTGGTGACGCAGGTTTTCGCGGCTGTCTGAACGACCGAAGCCATCAGTGCCCAGTACGCGGTAGTCGCTTGCCGGGATGAAGTTACGGATCTGCTCAGCGAACAGTTTCATATAGTCAGTAGATGCCACCGCTGGTGCATCGCTCAGAACCTGAGCAACGTACGGTACGCGTGGTTCTTCAGTTGGGTGCAGCATGTTCCAGCGCTCACAGTCCTGACCGTCACGGGCCAGTTCGGTGAAGGAGGTGACGCTGAATACGTCAGAGCCTACGCCGTAGTCTTTAGCCAGGATCTGCGCTGCTTCACGTACGTGACGCAGGATAGAACCAGAGCCCATCAGCTGAACTTTACCTTTGCTACCTTCAACGGTTTCCAGTTTGTAGATACCTTTACGGATACCTTCTTCCGCACCCTGCGGCATCGCAGGCATGTGGTAGTTTTCGTTGAGGGTCGTGATGTAGTAGTAAATGTTCTCTTGTGCTTCACCGTACATACGCTCCAGACCGTCATGCATGATGACAGCCACTTCGTAAGCGTAAGAAGGATCGTAAGAGATACAGTTCGGGATAGTCAGAGACTGAATATGGCTATGGCCATCTTCGTGCTGCAGACCTTCACCGTTCAGGGTGGTACGACCGGAAGTCCCGCCTACCAGGAAGCCACGTGCCTGCTGGTCACCTGCTGCCCAGCACAGGTCGCCGATACGCTGGAAACCGAACATGGAGTAGTAGATGTAGAACGGAATCATCGGCAGGTTGTTGGTGCTGTAAGAGGTCGCAGCAGCCAGCCAGGAAGAACCTGCGCCCAGCTCGTTGATACCTTCCTGCAGGATCTGACCTTTCTCGTCTTCTTTGTAGTAAGCAACCTGCTCACGGTCCTGCGGGGTGTACTGCTGGCCGTTAGGGCTGTAAATACCAATCTGACGGAACAGGCCTTCCATACCGAAGGTACGCGCTTCATCGGCGATGATTGGAACCAGACGGTCTTTGATAGACGGGTTCTTCAGCATCACGTTCAGGGCACGAACGAAAGCGATAGTGGTGGAGATCTCTTTGTTCTGCTCTTCCAGCAGCTGGCTGAAGTCTTCAAGCTTAGGCAGCTCAAGCTTCTCGGTGAACTTAGGCATACGAGAAGGCAGGTAGCCGTTCAGCTTTTCACGCTGGCCATGCAGGTAGTTGTACTCTTCGCTACCTTCTTCAAACTTAACGTATGGCAGTTTTTCGAGATCGGCATCAGTCACAGGCACGTTGAAACGGTCACGCACGTAACGCACGCCTTCCATGTTCATTTTCTTAACCTGGTGAGCGATGTTTTTCCCTTCGGCGGTATCACCCATGCCATACCCTTTAATGGTATGAGCCAGGATCACAGTTGCTTTGCCTTTGGTTTCCTGCGCTTTTTTCAGTGCAGCGTAGACTTTCTTCGGATCGTGGCCACCACGGTTCAGGGCCCAGATCTGCTCGTCAGTCCAGTCAGCGACCAGTGCTGCAGTCTCCGGGTATTTACCGAAGAAGTGCTCACGCACATATGCGCCGTTTTTGGATTTGAAGGTCTGATAGTCGCCGTCAACGGTTTCGTTCATCAGCTGAATCAGTTTACCGCTGGTATCTTTACGCAGCAGCTCGTCCCAACGGGCACCCCACATCACTTTGATCACGTTCCAGCCGGCGCCCGCGAAGATGCCTTCCAGTTCGTTAATGATTTTGCCGTTGCCGGTGACCGGGCCGTCAAGACGCTGCAGGTTACAGTTGATGACGAAGCACAGGTTGTCCAGTTTTTCACGAGTCGCGATAGTGATGGCGCCTTTAGATTCAGGCTCATCCATCTCGCCGTCGCCCAGGAACGCGTAAACGCGCTGAGCGGAGGTGTCTTTCAGACCACGGTGCTCCAGGTATTTCTGGAATTTAGCCTGATAAATCGCACCGATTGGACCCAGACCCATAGAGACGGTCGGGAACTGCCAGAACTCAGGCATCAGTTTCGGGTGCGGATAAGAAGACAGACCGTTGCCGTGAACTTCCTGACGGAAGTTGTTCATCTGCTCTTCAGTCAGACGACCTTCCAGGAAGGCACGTGCGTAAACGCCCGGAGAGATGTGGCCCTGGAAGTACACCAGATCGCCGCCATCTTTTTCTGTGCGAGCACGGAAGAAGTGGTTGAAGCACACATCATAGACAGTTGCGGAAGACTGGAAGGATGCCATGTGGCCACCCAGCTCGAGGTCTTTTTTAGACGCACGCAGCACGGTCATGATGGCGTTCCAGCGGATAGCAGAACGAATACGGCGTTCCAGCTCCAGATTGCCCGGATATTCCGGCTCATCTTCAACGGCAATAGTGTTTACGTAGTTGGCTGCACCTGTGCCAGCTGCCACTTTAACGCCGCCTTTGCGGGCTTCGGACAATAGCTGGTCGATGAGATACTGAGCACGCTCAACACCTTCTTCACGGATGACCGATTCGATCGCCTGTTGCCAGTCGCGAGTTTCGATCGGATCCACGTCATTTGGGAAACGTTCTGACATGGGTGGTATTCCTTATCTGTGTCTAATACGTTGATTATCTGGAACCTGTCCCATTGCGCTTTCCTTGAAAAAACACAATAAGACAGGTTCTGCGTTTAGTTGCCGCGCTCTAAGAATGGCGCTTAGAGCCAGAAATCTGGCCCTTATTCCTTACGTTGCTGAAGGCGGCGCAGAGAACGTTCACGACGGCTCTCTTCACGGCTGCGATCCAGCAATATTTCCTCAATAAACGCCAGGTGACGGTGCGACGCTTCACGCGCCTGCTCCGGCTGACGAGCCATAATCGCCGCAAAAATGCTGGCGCGATGGCTGCTCACTTGCGCCAGCATTTCGCGACGCGCGTAGAGCAATTCAAAATTCTGACGAACATTTTGTTCGAGCATTGGCGACATACAGCGCAACAAGTGTAGTAGTACAACGTTGTGTGCGGCTTCCGTTACTGCAATTTGGTACTGCATAACGGCATCGGATTCGACGTCTAAATCGCCGGACTCCTGGGCCTGCTGAATAGCAATATGGCAATCGCCGATGCGTTTGAGATCTTCATCCGTACCACGCAATGCAGCGTAATACGCAGCAATCCCTTCCAGGGCATGGCGGGTTTCAAGCAGGTCAAACTGGGATTCGGGATGGTCAGAAAGCAGCTCTACAAGCGGATCGCTTAAGCTCTGCCAGAGGCTGTTTTGGACAAAAGTACCACCGCCCTGCCGACGAAGCAGAAGTCCTTTGGCCTCGAGACGCTGGATAGCTTCACGGAGGGAAGGACGAGAAACGTCAAACTGCTTTGCCAGTTCACGTTCGGGTGGGAGTTTTTCGCCGGGACGCAAGGTGCCCTCAAGGATGAGAAACTCCAACTGCTGCTCAATCACATCGGATAATTTTGGTTGGCGGATTTTGCTGTAGGCCATTCTTCCCTATCTCTGCCATTTAGCCCAGAGTCAATTGGTATGACCAATTTCACATTCGTGACGCTAAAGTAACAAAGTATTCACCTTCTGTCCATCCTGGTTTTGATTGAAATCAGTAAAGCGGGCACATTTTAACAACATCACAGAAGTACCGTTTCATACATGTAACTTTGCACAAATTTTACGTTTACCACCGCCGCCGGAAATTTAACCTTAAGGAAACGTAAGAATCTGCGTTAATTTGCAAGTCGAACCGATTCAACAGCTTAAAAAATGAATATAAATTCAAAACCACCGCTTATTTTTGGCCAATCGTTGTTAACTGAGAGAGCCCGCTATATTTAACGCTGTTCTCTTTTTATCCAACTCGTCACAGCAATAAGAGAAAGCAGGTGCAAACACAGGCGCTTACCACTATTCTTGGCGCTGCGGTAGTCCATTAAGCAAAATACTGGAATTAACAACCGTAAAATAAAGACTACACCTTACGGAATCACAAAATTACACACGCCGTTACGAGCGTATAAGAACAACCACAATCACGAGGTTTATCGATGGATGCTCATCAGCAGGGCGGCGACACGCTAAAGCGCGGCCTCAAAAACCGCCATATTCAGCTCATCGCTTTAGGTGGAGCTATCGGGACGGGCCTGTTTCTCGGCAGCGCGTCCGTTATTCAGTCGGCGGGGCCGGGGATTATTCTCGGTTACGCAATCGCTGGATTTATTGCATTTTTGATTATGCGCCAGCTCGGCGAGATGGTCGTTGAAGAGCCCGTAGCCGGTTCATTCAGCCATTTTGCCTACAAATACTGGGGCGGTTTCGCGGGCTTTGCTTCCGGCTGGAACTACTGGGTGCTTTACGTACTGGTAGCGATGGCAGAGCTGACCGCAGTGGGTAAGTACGTGCAGTTCTGGTGGCCTGAAATTCCAACCTGGGCTTCCGCTGCCGCCTTCTTCGTGCTGATCAACGCCATCAACCTCACCAACGTTAAAGTGTTTGGCGAAATGGAGTTTTGGTTTGCCATCATTAAAGTTGTCGCCGTTGTCGCCATGATTCTCTTCGGCGGCTGGCTGCTGTTCAGCGATACCGCAGGGCCACAGGCCACGGTGCGCAACCTCTGGGAACAGGGCGGGTTCTTGCCACACGGCATGACGGGGCTGGTCATGATGATGGCCATTATTATGTTCTCTTTCGGTGGCCTGGAGCTGGTTGGTATTACCGCCGCCGAAGCCGACAATCCTGAAGTTAGCATTCCAAAAGCCACTAACCAGGTTATCTACCGGATCCTGATTTTCTATGTGGGCTCGCTGGCCGTTCTGCTGTCCCTGATGCCGTGGACCCGCGTTACTGCCGACACCAGCCCGTTCGTGCTTATCTTCCACGAACTGGGAGATTCGTTTGTCGCCAACGCGCTGAACATCGTTATTCTGACGGCTGCGCTGTCGGTGTATAACAGCTGCGTTTACTGTAACAGCCGCATGCTGTTCGGCCTGGCGCAACAGGGCAACGCCCCGAAAGCACTGCTGAAAGTTGATAAGCGTGGCGTGCCGGTGACCACTATCCTGGTTTCGGCTGTTGCTACCGCTCTGTGCGTACTGATCAACTATCTGATGCCGGGTGAAGCCTTTGGCCTGCTGATGGCGCTGGTTGTTTCTGCACTGGTTATCAACTGGGCGATGATAAGCCTCGCGCATATCAAGTTCCGCCGTAAGAAAGATCAGCAGGGTGTGAAGACCCGTTTCCCTGCCCTCTTCTACCCGTTTGGGAACTGGGTCTGCCTGTTGTTCATGGCCGCGATTCTGGTGATTATGGCGATTACGCCGGGCATGGCAATCTCCGTATGGCTGATCCCTGTCTGGGTGCTGATCCTCGCCGTTGGTTACTGGGTTAAAACTCAGCAAAGCCGGAAATCTGTAAAAGCCTGATGTTCTGTGTTTTAAAAGCGCCCGGCCAGCCCGGGCGCTTTGTTATCTGCCTCACACTTTCCCTTTCATGACACGATTGTCCATCCCTTCGACGAATTACTGCTGCACGATTCCGACCTATCAAGCCAATACTCTTGTCCATATTCAGTTCAGGAGTGTTGTCGATGGAAAACGGTAAATTATCTGTACGCGAAAAAATCGGCTACGGTATGGGCGATGCCGGGTGCAACATGATTGGCGGCGCCATCATGCTGTTTCTTAATTATTTTTATACTGATGTATTTGGATTGGCCCCGGCGCTGGTCGGCGTACTGCTGTTATCCGTGCGGGTGATTGATGCCGTAACCGACCCGATTATGGGGGCTATCGCCGATCGTACTACTTCACGCTGGGGAAGATTTCGTCCTTATCTGCTGTGGATTTCCCTGCCGTATGTTCTGTTTAGCGTGCTGATGTTCACTACCCCGGAGTGGAGCTACAATAGCAAGGTTGTCTATGCCTTCGTGACCTATTTCCTTATGTCACTCACCTATACCGCCATCAACATTCCTTACTGCTCGCTGGGCGGCGTAATAACGGCCGATCCGCATGAGCGCGTGGCCTGCCAGTCATACCGCTTCTTTATGGTGGGTATTGCGACCCTGATCCTCTCCTCCACCCTGCTGCCAATGGCGGACTGGTTTGGCGGCGCGGATAAGGCCAAAGGGTATCAAATGTCGATGGGCGTGATGGCGATCATCGCGCTCTTCATGTTCCTGTTCTGCTTCGCCACGGTGAAAGAGCGTATTAAGCCGGCCATCCCGTCGAAACATGCTTTGAAGGCCGACCTGAAAGATGTGTGGAAAAACGACCAGTGGGTGCGGATCCTGCTGCTAACCTTCTGCAACGTGTGTCCCGGCTTTATTCGTATGGCCGCCACCATGTACTACGTAACATGGGTGATGGAAAAATCCACTTCGTTTGCGAGCATGTTTATCAGCCTTGGCGTGGTCGGCATGATGATTGGTAGCGCGCTGGCAAAACCGCTTACCGATAAATACTGCAAGCTCAAAGTGTTCTTCTGGACAAATATCATTCTCACCCTTTTCTCCTGCGGCTTCTATTTCCTTGACCCGCATGCCACCACGCTGATTCTGGTCGCCTATTTCGTACTGAACATCCTGCATCAGCTTCCTTCCCCGCTTCACTGGTCGCTGATGGCCGACGTTGACGATTACGGCGAATGGAAAACCGGCAAACGCATCACCGGGATCAGCTTTTCCGGCAACCTGTTCTTCCTTAAATGCGGCCTGGCCGTGGCGGGCGCGATGGTTGGCTTCCTGCTCTCCTGGTATGGTTATGATGCGAGCTTAAAACAACAGGGGCCGGAAGCGCTTAACGGCATCGTGATGCTGTTTACTATTATCCCCGGCGTGGGCTATCTCATCACCGCGGGCGTGGTCCGCCTGCTGAAAGTCGATCGTGAATTGATGAAACAAATTCAGTTGGATCTGGAAAAACGCCGCATCAGCTACCGCGAGCTAAACGATCGCCCGGAGATCCACCCAACTGAAAACCTGAGGAACGTGTAATGAGTAACTGGGCAAATCCTTTTATCGAACAGCGGGCCGATCCGTTTATTCTGCTCCATGACGGCTGGTACTATTTTATTGCTTCGGTACCAGAATACGATCGGCTGGAGATCCGCCGAGCCTCGTCGCTGGAAGCCCTGCCGCAGTCAAACCCGGTTGTGGTGTGGCGTAAACACGAAAGCGGGCCGATGAGCGAGCTCATCTGGGCACCTGAGCTGCATGTTATTGAAGGCAAGTGGTACATCTATTTCGCGGCAGCCCACACCAAAGCGTTCGATTCGCTGGGGATGTTCCAGCATCGCATGTTTGCGCTGGAATGCGCCGATGCGGACCCGATGACCGGAAAATGGATTGAAAAAGGACAGGTAAAAACCCAGTTCGATACCTTCTGCCTGGACGCGACCACATTCAGCCATCAGGGTAAGCAGTGGTATCTGTGGGCGCAAAAATCCCCGCACATTCCCGGCAATTCGAATATCTATCTCGCCGAAATGGATACGCCGTGGTCAATCAAGGGTGAGCCAGTCATGCTGAGTCAACCTGAGCTGGATTGGGAGTGTCGCGGATTTTCTGTGAATGAAGGGCCCGCCGTCATCACCCATGGCGAGAAACTTTTTGTCAGTTACTCTGCCAGTGCAACGGATGAGAATTACTGCCTTGGCCTGCTGTGGATTGACATGTCAGCAGACCCAACCAAAGCGGAGAACTGGCACAAATCCTCGCAGCCCGTGTTCACCACCAGCTATGAAAACAAGCAGTATGGGCCTGGGCACAACAGCTTTGTCAGAACGAAGGTGGGTGAGGATGTTTTGGTGTATCACGCGCGGAATTACACGGAAATCGAGGGTGACCCGCTTTACGATCCAAACCGCCATACGCGTCTGAAAACCCTTAGCTGGGACGCCGAAGGCATGCCAGTGTTTGGCATACCTCCAGCCGATCATTGCTAGAAAATACGGCCTCTCTTAAACGAGAGTGCCGTAAATTGTCAGCAGTGCCACCACAACGACAACGACCAGCGACGCTTTCTTAGCCATAGAAACCGCCGCTTTTGGCGTTTTAACCTTATCAAGATGAGGTTCACGAGCCAGAGAATATTGCGCCAGCTGTGTCAGAACCTGGTACTGCGAGGTATGGCGATCGGCAAGTGATGCAAACCACGCCGGGAGCGCCTTTTCACCGTGGCCAATAAGGGCGTAGACGACCCCAACCAGGCGCACGGGTACCCAGTCCAGCACATGTAATATCGCGTCAATCCCCGAGAGCAGGCGCTGATGCGGCGTATGATGCCGGGCAAGCCAGGTTTGCCAGGCCCGCAGAAACGCATAGCCAACAAGCGTGACTGGCCCCCAGACACCGCCGACGACAAACCAGAACAGCGGCGCCAGGTAATAGCGGAAGTTAATCCACAGCAGCCCGTTTTGCAGTTCTTTGAGATATTCGCGCTCGTCGCATTCAGGAGGAATACCGTGGATCAAGGTTAACTCGCCTGCCATTTTATCTCTGGCATGAAGATCGTCGTGGCTGGCCGCTTTCAGATATTCATGATAATGCAGCCGAACCTGACCGGCGCCAATGCACAACACGCCCAGCGCAATCCAGAACACCAGCAGCGGCACATTAAAGAACAGCCCCTGTAAGCCTTTGATACACAGAAACACAGCCAGCATACAAAGCGCAGCCATCAGCAACGTGCGGAACATAGAAAAGTGCTTCACGCGCCCAAACAGCACCTCAAGGCGATGATCCAGCTGCCAGTGCTGGCCCATCTTGAACAGCCGCTCCCAGATAATGACCAGCAAAAGGGTAAACAGCGTCATGGCATCTCCTTATTCGACGTGACTTCCACCAACTGACGAAAACGCGGCCAGTCAAAAGAGGGACCCGGATCGGTCTTGCGTACGGGCGCGATATCACAATGGCCTGTCATGTTCTCTGCAACAGACGGATATTGCTTAATTAACAAACGGGTAAGGGCAGCGAGCTGCTGATATTGCTCGTCAGTGTAGGGCACCGTATCCGTTCCTTCCAGCTCAATACCTATGGAGAAGTCATTACATCGCTCGCGTCCCTGATATACCGAGACCCCGGCGTGCCAGGCCCGTTTATCAAAGGGAACGTATTGCACAATTTCGCCGTCGCGGCGAATCAGACAATGCGCGGAGACTCGCAAATGTGAGATGTCTGCAAAATAGGGATGAGCGTCAGGATCGAGCGTACCGGTAAACAATGCATCAATCCACGGACCACCAAATTCACCCGGTGGCAGACTGATGTTATGCACCACCAGCAGCGAAGGGGAATCGTCTTCCGGTCGGCAATCAAAATGTGGGGAAGGTACATGCTTTACGCCCACCAGCCAGCCGTCTAAAAGCTGCATGCGTGGTTCTCCTTTGAGTGGTACTCGACGTCGCATCAGAGTAGCATGTTTCGACCTTAACTTTGCCATTTCGGAGTTTTTATGCCGCCCCGCCGTTATAACCCAGATCGCCGACGTGACGAGCTTCTCGAACGTATCAGCCTTGATATTCCTCAGGCCGTTTCTCTTGCCCTGCGCGAAGATCTTGGCGGTGACGTTGACCCGAATAAAGACATCACTGCTCAACTGTTGCCGGAAGACCATATCTCACATGCGGTGGTCATCACCCGCGAAGATGGCGTGTTCTGTGGTAAACGCTGGGTTGAAGAGGTCTTTATTCAGCTCGGGGGTGACGTAAAAGTGAAATGGCACGTGGAAGATGGGCAAAAAGTGACGGTAAATCAACCGCTATTTGAGCTTGATGGACCGTCACGCGTTCTTCTGACGGGTGAACGTACCGCGCTGAACTTTGTGCAGACGCTGTCCGGTGTCGCCAGTGAAGTCAGTACCTACGTAAACCTGCTTGAAGGGACGAATACCCAGCTATTAGATACCCGAAAAACTCTGCCAGGACTGCGCACCGCGCTGAAATACGCCGTACTTTGCGGCGGCGGCAGCAACCATCGTCTGGGCCTGTCTGACGCCTTCCTGATTAAAGAAAACCATATTATTTCTTCAGGTTCGATTCGCCAGGCGGTTGAAAAAGCTTTCTGGCTACATCCGGACGTGCCGGTTGAAGTGGAGGTCGAGTCGCTGGATGAGCTGGAGCAGGCCCTGAAAGCGGGGGCTGACATCATCATGCTGGACAACTTCGACGTCGGGCAGATGCAGCAGGCGGTCGCATTAACCGCAGGCAAAGCGCGCCTTGAAGTCTCGGGCAACGTAACGAAAGAAACTATCCGTGAATTTGCTATGACTGGCGTTGATTTCATCTCTGTTGGCGCGCTGACTAAGCACATTCGCGCTCTCGATCTCTCGATGCGTTTCCGCTAACTCCCTCCATGCAGATGGGTCAACAGGCCCGTCTGCATTACCTTTTTGCGTAGTGCTTCGCAAAGCTCCTGTCTGATTATGCAAATAATCGAAAACCCCTGGAAAGCGGCTTCCTGAAGCTCCTTTTGATCGTCGCCAGCGATTTTTTCTGTTGGCAAAGTGTCGTCTCTTTAACAAGGAGCGACAGATGAACAAACAGCAAGGATTTACCCTTATTGAACTGATGGTGGTCATTGGCATTATTGCCATTCTTAGCGCCATCGGCATTCCGGCCTACCAGAGCTACCTTCGCAAAGCGGCACTCACCGATATGCTGCAAACCTTCACCCCCTATCGCACTGCGGTAGAGCTTTGTGCCATCGATCGAGGAGGTGTCACGCAATGTAATGCGGGTAGCAACAGCATTCCGGCAGTGAGAACTACCCGTTATGTCAGCAGTATGACGGTAAACCAGGGGGTGATTGCGCTCACCGGTCAGGAAACATTGAATGGCTTGTCTGTGCAACTGACGCCGAGCTGGTCAGATGCTGAAGGCGTGAAGGGATGGTCCAGAAGCTGCGCCGTCGCTGACAACGGCTCGCTGAAACAATCCTGCGAAGAAGTTTTCCGCTTTGATAACGAGTCCACGGGGGAATAAGTATGTCAACCAGCCCGCAGGTGCTCGCGCTGTGCTCGCAATTTAATGCTGTATTACTAGGCGAAGAAGATACTCGCATAAAAATTGCGGCCGCTCCTAATCCTCCAGCACAACTGTTTGAAGCACTCCGTTTTGTTTGCGATAAACACATTGAGCTGGAGATTTGGCCCGCGGAGCGTCTGGAAAAGGCCAGACATCTCCCGGATGAACCTCAACACGAGGAATTACCGGAAAGCAGCCTCTCCATTGTGACCTTACTGAACGAGACGCTACAGAAGGCTATGGATCTGCGGGCATCAGACATCCATTTTGAGCCAGCGGAACAGCATTACAGGATCCGATTGCGGATAGATGGTGTATTGCAGCTACAGCCTACCCTCCCCGCTCACCTCTCTGCTGCTATCACGGCCAGACTCAAGGTGCTCGGTAATCTTGATATAGCAGAACGCCGCCTGCCTCAGGACGGGCAGATGGACATGGAACTGGGGGGCGGTAAGGCCTCCTTCCGAATTTCAACGCTTCCGGTTCGACATGGGGAAAAAGTTGTTCTGCGTCTGCTTCAGCAAACTGAACAGCCACTGAAACCTGGCGGGCTGGGAATGTCGATGCGTGACGCAAAACTCTTTCAGTCGGCGCTGGCGTTACCGCAAGGAATTATCCTGGTCACCGGCCCTACTGGCAGCGGCAAAACGGTGACCCTCTACAGCGCGCTCAATGCATTAAGTAAAACGGATACCAATGTTTGCAGCGTGGAAGATCCGGTAGAAATCCCGCTGCCGGGGCTCAATCAGACTCAGGTGAATATCAAGGCTGGCCTGAACTTTCAGAACGTGCTTCGCGCGCTGCTGCGTCAGGATCCCGATGTCATCATGATTGGGGAAATTCGTGATGCCGAAACGGCTGAAATCGCCATTAAAGCCGCCCAGACCGGACACCTGGTTCTCTCAACCCTTCATACAAATTCAACGATAGAGACGGTGATCCGTCTTGAACAGATGGGCATCGCCCGCTGGCTGCTGGGCTCCGCACTTCAGCTCGTCATTGCTCAGCGCCTGATTCGCAAACTGTGTCCCCACTGCAAACGTAGAGGAACACATGAACACATCCTGCCGCAAAGCACCTGGCCTGAACCTCTTCCTGACTGGCAGGCGGTTGGCTGTGAGCGTTGCTATGGCGGATATTACGGCCGTACAGCGTTATTCGAAATCCTGCCTGTAAATAACGCCCTGCGCGTCGCTTTAACCAGGGGAGCCCAGATGCACGAGCTTGAAGAGATCGCCCGCCAGCATGGCATGGTCAGCTTGTTTGAGAATGGCTGTATGGCCGTGTCACAAGAGTTGACCACCCTTGAAGAGGTATATCGCGTATTGGGTGTACCCCATGGCTAAAGTGACTATCTGGACCTGGACTGCAATCGATCGGTACGGACAGCTTCATAAAGGTGCCTCGCTCGCAGAAGAGAGAGGGGGAGTGATTGAGCAACTCCTGGATCGGCAGCTGCAGTTAATCAGCGTACGTAAGCGCTCCCAGGCACGGCGTGGATGCTGGCATATCCAGCAAAAAATCCAGCTGTTTCGTCAACTGGCGACGCTACTACAGGCTGGGATCTCTCTTGCAGACGGGCTGAATTTGATGGCAAATCAGCATCCATATGGCGAATGGCGCGCGCTGCTACAGAGGATTAGTCAGCAGGTCTCTCACGGGACACCTTTCTCCGACGCGCTTCGCCAGTGGCCAAAAATATTTCCGCCGCTTTTTATCGCGCTGGTGCATATAGGTGAGCTGACAGGCAAACTCGATGAATGTACGCGCCGCCTGGCAGAGCAACAGGAACAGCTTCACTTACTTCATAAAAAAGTAAAAAAAGCGCTGCGTTACCCTCTCTTTATCATGGTGGTCGCACTCGCGGTGATGGCTGGCATGATGGGTTTTGTACTCCCGGAGTTTGCCGCCATCTATCGTTCGTTTAACGCACCACTGCCTACGATTACAGTCGGGGTGATGGCGATTTCCAGGTGGGTAGTTTCTCAAGGTCTCTGGTGGCTTTCTGGCTTCATATTGTTGGTAGCAATCTGGCTACTGTTACGACGGCGAAAACCACAGTGGCAGGAACAAGAGCAAACGCTTTTGCTCAGGCTTCCCCTTGTTGCGCCTTTATGGCGCGGACAAATGCTCAGCCAGATTTACACTACACTCTCCCTTTCTCAGCAGGCGGGTATTCCTTTGCTTCAGGGGCTGGCAGCCGTTGAGCAGACCATCCCAGCGATATTCTGGAAAAAAGTCATTCATCAGATTGGCCTTCATGTTGCTCAAGGCATGCCCTTCTGGCAGCTCGTCAGTTCGGCCGGATGCTTTTCGCCTCTGTGCGCGCAAATGATACGCATCGGTGAAGAGTCTGGGGCGCTGGATTTAATGCTGGAGAAGCTGGCTATCTGGCACCATGGACAAACGCAGGAGCTTGCCGATAACCTGGCTTCCGCTCTCGAACCCATGATGATGGTGATCATTGGCCTCATCATCGGCACGCTGGTCATCGCCATGTATTTGCCGATATTCCAGCTGGGGGATGCCATGAGCGGGGGATAATGGCGCAGCGGACGCTGCGCCACGAACAGCTTACAGACTGTTAAATACGCGGTTCTCTTGCTCCGCAACGCGGATAAAGGTTGTACGTTTAGTCAGCTCTTTCAGTCGGGATGCACCAACGTAAGTACAGGCTGAACGCAGGCCGCCCATGATATCGCGGGCAGTATTTTCAACGGGGCCACGCAGGGGCAGCTTAACGGTTTTGCCTTCTGCCGCACGGTACTGCGCAACGCCACCAACGTGACGAGTCATGGCGGACTCAGAGCTCATGCCGTAGAACAGCATGAATTTTTCGCCGTTCTCTTCAACCACGGTGCCGCCGCTCTCTTCGTGACCGGCGAGCATGCCGCCCAGCATAACGAAGTCCGCACCGCCACCGAAGGCTTTTGCAACGTCACCCGGAACGGTACAGCCACCGTCACTGACAATCTGTCCACCAAGGCCGTGTGCCGCATCAGCACATTCAATGACCGCAGACAGTTGAGGGTAGCCAACGCCAGTTTTCACGCGAGTCGTGCAGACGGAACCAGGGCCGATGCCAACTTTAACGATATCAGCGCCAGAGAGGATCAGCTCTTCACACATCTCACCAGTGACCACGTTACCGGCACAGATAGTTTTATCTGGCCATGCTTCACGCGCTTTGCTGACGAACTGGGTGAAATGCTCGGAGTAGCCGTTCGCCACATCGATACAGATAAAGGTCAGGCCCGGATGTAGCGCCAGAATCTGTTTTGTTTTATTGAAGTCTGCTTCAGACGTGCCGGTAGAAACCATCACGTGGCGCAGAACATTTTCAGGAACGGATTTAACGAAGGCACTCCACTGCTCAACGGAATAGTGCTTGTGCACGGCAGTGAGGATATCGAAGGAGGCCAGCGCTTGCGCCATGCCAAAGGTACCCACAGTATCCATGTTTGCGGCGATAATTGGCACACCAGACCATGCAATACCGGAATGTTTGAAAGTAAACTGGCGCTCAAGTTCTACATCAGAGCGGCTTTTCAGAGTGGAACGTTTCGGGCGGATCAGAACGTCTTTAAAACCTAACTTCAAATCTTCTTCAATACGCATGTTGCGAATTCCTGGTAAATGGCGATGGACGCGGGAACGTTATCGGCGGTACAACTGCCAACTCCAGTGACGCTATCATACGCACTAATAATGGCGCCGCAAGACTGCGAAAACAGTCTTTTTTACGCTACAATCGTTAAAATTTACCTGAGAAAGAGCAAAACGGTATCACGGGATTCTGAAATGTCTTCTTGCCGTTTTTTTTATGCTTTACATGCTCAGGCCAAAAAACACTCTATCTATTTGATTAAACATAGATTTAAGGTCCTGCTTTCATGGTTTATACGGTTGCATTAACAGGTGGAATAGGGAGCGGAAAAAGTACTGTCGCCAACCATTTTTCCCGCCTGGGTATCGCCGTCATCGACGCTGACATCATCGCACGTCAGGTTGTAGAGCCAGGACAGCCAGCTTTGAGCGAAATTTCGGCACATTTTGGTAATGAAATTTTGCTGCCAGACGGCTCGCTTAATCGTCGGATGCTCCGCGAAAAAATTTTTGATCAGGCGGATGAAAAACGGTGGCTCAATGCCCTTTTACATCCGCTTATCCATCAGCGAACCCAAACAGAAATCAGCAGCGCCCGTTCGCCCTATGCATTATGGGTGGTGCCTCTCTTAGTAGAAAATCATCTGCAGCACAAAGCAGACCGCGTGCTGGTTGTGGATGTTTCTCCAGAAATACAAATCGCACGGACCACTGGCCGCGATAATGTCAGCCGCCAGCATGCCGAGCAGATCCTTGCCGCCCAGGTGACCCGCGAACAGCGCCTGGCCGTTGCCGATGATGTGATTAATAACGACGGCTCCCCCGACGAGGTGGCCGTTCATGTTGACCGTTTGCACCGCCAGTATCTGAAACTGGCGAGTCAGGCCGCACAACTGGATAAAAAATAATGACCACTCAGATCCTTTATGAGCACCCCCTGAATGAAAAAATGCGCACCTGGCTGCGTATAGAATTTCTGACCCAGCAGTTTGAATCCTCTCTTCCTGTTACCGATGCGGCCAGCGCCCTGCATTTTTTCCGCAATCTTGGCGATCTGCTGGATGTATTTGAACGAGGTGAAATACGAACTGACATTTTAAAAGAGCTGGAGCGTCAACAACGTAAGCTTCTGAACTGGTCAGAAGTGCCGGGTGTCGATATGCAGCGCATCGACTCTTTGCGTAGCCAGTTGAAAGATCGCGGCAGCGTGTTAATGTCCGCACCACGTATAGGACAGTATTTGCGTGAAGATCGTCTTATTGCGCTGGTTCGACAGCGTCTGAGCATTCCTGGCGGTTGCTGTAGCTTTGACCTGCCAACCCTGCACCTTTGGCTGCACCTGCCACAAAAGCAGCGTGACGATCAGATTGAACTCTGGCTCAACAGCCTGCAACCGCTAAAGAGTTCGCTGGAATTACTGCTGGATATCATTCGTCACTCCGCACCGTTACGCAAACAGACCAGCATCAATGGCTTCTACCAGGACAACGGCGACGATGCCGATCTTCTGCGATTACGCATGGAGCTTGTAGATCAGGTTTACCCGCAGATCTCCGGCCATAAAAGCCGTTTTGCGATTCGTTTTTTGCCGCTGGATAGCGAGCATGGAATTATTCCTGAGCGTCTGGATTTCGATCTGGCGTGCTGTTAAGGAGACAAAATGTCTGAACCAACCGTAGTAAACTGCCCCGGCTGCGGCAGAGCCGTTATCTGGAATGAGACAAGCCCCTACCGTCCATTTTGCAGTAAACGCTGCCAGCTAATTGATTTAGGCGAGTGGGCTGCAGAAGAAAAACGCATCCCCAGCAACAACGATCTTTCAGATAGCGACGGCTGGAGCGAAGAGCAGCAGCCTTAGGGCTCAGACTAATGCCTTAGCTAAAACGTTTGATAGACGACGAGATCTAACCTGAGAAATACTATTGATTTTCGAATAACCACAAGGAAGGAAAAACCACGTTTTTTCCTTCTTTGTCAGTTATCTCAGCATCCTTAAGGCTGCTGGAGTTTCTTAACGACGGGTTCGTTGGCGGGAGGGAATTCGCTGGCGACCAGTTTATTCACCGCAATCCACTGTCCCTGCTGTCCTTCCCTGCCCCACGGCTCGCCCTGCCATTCGTCCACCATAAAGAACCACAGCGTAATATGCAGCGCATCCTTTTCCCATACGATGGTTTCGTAGCGCGAGTAGCGGGTGGCAGTAATGCCAAGCTCTTCCTCTAATTCCCTGACCAGCGCCTGCTCGGGCGTTTCATCGGCTTCAATTTTGCCGCCTGGGAATTCCAGTTTATTCGCCATATGCACATCGGCAGGACGACGCGTGATAAAAACATCACCCTGAGGATTGCGAATAATCCCCGCTGCAATTTTCAACTGTTTCATTATTGTTCAGATGATCCCTGTAAAAAAGGCGCAGCAAGCTGCGCCTTTATCTTTCGGAAGGTGCTTAGCTCAAACGGCCGTGGCACTGCTTAAATTTCTTACCGGAACCGCATGGGCACGGATCGTTACGACCCACTTTGCGTTCACCAGTCTCCTCAGCCAGTTCCTGTGCTGCCTGTGTTTCTGAGTCAACGTGGCTCAGCTGCTGCATCTGGGCCAGACGCTCGGCCTCTTCACGACGCTGCTGCTCCATCGCTTCCACTTCTTCCGGCATGCGAACCTGGACTTTACACAGCGTGCTGATCACTTCGTATTTCAGTGATTCAAGCATGGCCGCAAACATCGAGAAGGATTCGCGCTTGTATTCCTGCTTAGGATCTTTTTGCGCGTAGCCACGCAGGTGGATGCCCTGGCGAAGGTAATCCATTGCCGCAAGATGCTCTTTCCACAGAGAATCCAGAGTCTGCAGCATGACGCCTTTCTCGAAGTAACGCATCATCTCGACGCCAACCACTTCCTCTTTACGCTGATAAACTTCAATCGCGTTCTGCAGAATACGCTCACGCAGCGTCTCTTCATGCAGCTCTGGCTCTTTGTCCAGCCACTCCTTGATTGGCATATCAAGGTCGAAGTCATTTTTCAGGCGATCCGTAAGGCCCTGAACATCCCACATCTCTTCCAGAGACTGAGGTGGGATGTGCGCATCGATCGTGGTTTTAAAGACATCTTCACGGATGCTGCTGATGGTTTCGCTAACGTCGCTCACGTCCAGCAGTTCGTTACGCTGGGAGTAAATAGCGCGACGCTGGTCGTTCGCCACATCATCATATTCCAGCAGCTGCTTACGAATATCGAAGTTACGGCTTTCAACCTTACGCTGTGCGTTGGCAATGGCTTTGGTGACCCACGGGTGTTCAATCGCTTCACCCGGCTTCATACCCAGTTTACGCATCATGCTGGACACACGGTCTGAGGCGAAGATACGCATCAGAGCATCTTCCATAGACAGGTAGAAACGAGAAGAACCCGCATCACCCTGACGACCAGCACGGCCGCGCAGCTGGTTATCGATACGGCGAGATTCGTGACGCTCGGTACCAATGATGTGCAGACCACCTGAGGCCAGAACGGCATCGTGGCGAATCTGCCAGTCTGCTTTGATCTGAGCAATTTGCTCAGGGGTTGGCTCTTCGAGTTGAGCCACTTCTTCCTGCCAGCTGCCGCCCAGCACAATATCTGTACCACGACCAGCCATGTTGGTTGCAATAGTCACTGCCGCCGGGTAACCCGCCTGGGCAACGATGCCTGCTTCGTTAGCGTGGAACTTGGCGTTCAGAACGTTGTGCTTGATGCCTGCTTTGGTCAGCTCTGCAGAAACTACTTCGGATTTTTCGATGGAGATGGTCCCCACCAGCACCGGCTGCCCGTTCGTTGTACGCTCTTTGATGTCTTCAATAATCGCGCCGATTTTATCCAGCTCGGTCATGTAGACCAGATCCGGCATGTCTTTACGGATCATCGGACGGTTTGTTGGGACAACGATGGTGTCGAGTTTGTAGATTGAGCTGAATTCGAACGCTTCGGTATCCGCAGTACCGGTCATACCGGCCAGTTTTTCATACAGACGGAAGTAGTTCTGGAAAGTAATTGAGGCCAGCGTCTGGTTTTCGTTCTGGATATCCACGCCTTCTTTGGCTTCTACAGCCTGGTGCAGACCATCAGACCAGCGACGTCCCTGCATGGTACGGCCGGTGTGCTCATCAACGATGATGACTTCACCATCTTTAACGATGTAGTCAACGTCACGGGTAAACAGCGCGTGGGCACGCAGCGCAGCGGTTACGTGGTGCATCAGCATGATATTGGTTGGGGAGTACAGCGATTCCCCCTCTTCCATCATGCCTTCGTTCATCAGCAGTTCTTCAATCAGCACCAGACCGCGTTCGGTGAGGTGAACCTGGCGAGATTTTTCATCCACGGAGAAGTGACCTTCACCTTCAAAGGTGTCGGAGTCTTCTTTTTCCTGACGGATCAGGTGTGGAATGATTTTGTTGACTCTTTTGTACAGCTCGGAGCTGTCTTCAGCCGGGCCGGAGATAATCAGCGGCGTACGGGCTTCATCGATAAGAATTGAGTCAACCTCATCCACCAGCGCGTAATGCAGTTTACGCTGTACGCGCTCTTCCGGGCTGAACGCCATGTTGTCACGCAGGTAGTCAAAGCCGTATTCGTTGTTAGTACCGTAGGTAATATCCGCGGCATACGCTTCGCGCTTGGCTGGTGCAGGCATGTTTGGCAGGTTAATACCCACGCTCAGGCCCAGGAACTCGAACAACGGACGGTTGTTTTCGGCATCTCGCTGGGCAAGATAGTCGTTCACGGTAATGACGTGGACGCCTTTGCCACTTAGCGCATTGAGGTAAGCTGGCAGGGTTGCAGTAAGGGTTTTACCTTCACCGGTACGCATTTCCGCGATGCAGCGGTCGTTAAGTACCATACCGCCAAGCAGCTGCACGTCGAAGTGACGCATGCCAAATACGCGCTTACTTGCTTCACGTACGACGGCAAACGCTTCAGGAATGAGATTTTCCAGCACCTCACCCTTTTCAAGGCGGGCGCGGAACTCAACGGTTTTAGCCTTCAGCTCATCATCGGTGAGCTTTTCCATTGTCGGTTCCAGACCGTTGATCATGGTCACAACTTTACGCATACGACGCAAGGTACGGTCGTTCCTACTACCAAAGACTTTAGTTAACAATTTGATTAGCATAATAAATTCTCAAACGCCTGCTAAAAGCAGATCGACAAATAGTGTTATAATTAAAGGATGTTTTGCTTAGCTGAGGCGTTCGGGCCCGGCACGGATACCCTGCACCTGGCTTATCCACAGCGCGGGGGTAAAGGTCGCGACTGCCGGGCGCTGCCAGAGTGAGATGTGACGAATAATGACAGGTGGTTTGCTTTCCTGGGTGAGTAACGCATTGAGCGTATCCAGCAAAGCGAGATGCTGAGCCTGAAGCGGCAGGCTTTCTTCCACTGGCAGCACTTGCGGCGCCATAGCAAAAGAAAGATGGCGAATGACTGTGCGAATGGCATGCTGATGCCAGTAATCTACCGTAAACGTCTGTCGCCGGGTGCTCTCCTGTAACAACACCAGGCTGTTGAAACTGGCCTGGTTAAGATAGTCTTGAGAACTGGCGGTGGTTTCCGCTGGGGTAGAATGCTCGGTATTTCCGCTGAGCGCAGGCATGCCAAAACTCGCCGCGACCATCCCCAACAGGAGATGCGGCCAGAAATAACGTCTGCCAAATTGTCGCCAACGATTTAAAATACCAATCACTTTTTCCGCCGGAGCTTAATGTATGCGCGATAGTCGCCCGCAATCTTTAGATAATCTGTTCGATGAGGCCGGAGCGCAAAGCGTATTGCAGAATGTGCAACAACGCGCGACAGCCTTGATAAGGCTCAACCGGGCAGTGAGGGGCATATTACCGGCTCAACTGCATCCCTGGTGCCGGGTTGCAAACTTTCGGCAAGGGGTTCTCGTACTCGAAACGGCGAATGCCAGCTGGTTGATGCGATTACGCTATGAACAATCCACGCTGTTAAGTGCATTACGCGCACAAATATTACCATCATTGACGTCAATCGACATCAGGATTAATCCATCGTTGGCTGCAACTGGTAAGGATTCCGTACAAGAAAACAGCAGTCAGATGCCGAACGGGCAATTTGAGGTCAATCGGGAATTGAGCGAACAGAGTGCGGAAGCATTAAGAGAAGTGGCTAAACGTAGCCCGGAGAAATTAAGAGCTGCGATAGAACGACTGGCTTCATTGGCCGGAGAGAGTACCAATAAAAACCAGTCGTCATCGTGAGCGTTGGCGTTACGCCAGCACCATAGTGGGTGCTTTAAAGGCCAGTGGAAGTTCAGCGTCGTCTTCGAAGGTTGCCCATTCCCAGGCCTCCTGCTTCGCTAAAACTGCCTGCAACAGCTTGTTGTTCAGCGCATGACCAGATTTAAAGGCGGTAAACGCGCCGATAATGTTGTGGCCACACATGAACAGGTCACCGATAGCATCCAGCATTTTGTGACGAACGAATTCATCTTCAAAACGCAGGCCGTCTTCGTTCAGTACGCGATAATCGTCAACAACGATGGCACAATCGAAGCTGCCGCCCAGGCACAAACCACGGGACTGCAGATATTCGATATCACGCATAAAACCGAAAGTACGAGCGCGGCTGATCTGGCGCATAAAGGCGTCAGCAGAGAAATTCATGCTGTAACGCTGGGTACTGGCATCAATCGCCGGATGGTTAAAGTCGATGGTAAAGTCCAACGAGAAACCATTGTACGGCCTGAATTCAGCCCATTTATCGCCATCTTCAACACGAACCGTCTCTTTGACGCGTACAAATTTCTTCGCGCAGTTCAGTTCGTCAATCCCGGCATCAAGCAGCAGGTAGACAAACGGCGCAGCACTACCGTCCATGATTGGGATTTCTGGTGCATCGACTTCAATCATAATGTTGTCGATACCCAACCCAGCCAGGGCCGCGTTAAGGTGCTCTACGGTAGAAATCCGCACATCGTGCTCGTTCACCAGGCAAGTACAGAGCATGGTATCACGCACGGATTTGGCATCTGCCGGAAAATCTACCGGAGGATTCAAGTCAGTGCGACGATAGATGACCCCGGTATTGGCCGGCGCAGGGCGCAGCGTCAGTGTGACCTTTTTGCCGGTGTGTAAACCGACGCCAGTCGCCTGAACGATACGTTTAAGTGTCCTTTGTTTGATCATCGTTTAATCTCGCCAAATTAACTATCCAACCGAAGTGTATATCACTAACGGTGGGCCAGTTTAGCACAAAGAGCGGAGATGCCCAACTTCCGGTTTATTCTTAATCAGCTTGCTTACGCAAAAATGCTGGAATATCCAGGTAGTCAGGTTCTTTCGCAGTCTGTGGCGTATTGTCATTCACTACTTTCGCAGCTGGTTTTTGCTCCTGAGTCAGGGGCGCCATACCGTGCTGCTGGTAGCGGTCGAGAACAGGTTGCTGAGTCTGCTGCTTGTTAGTGACCAGAGTAATTTCAGGACGCTTGTCCATACCGATACCTGTCGCAACAACAGTCACGCGCAGTTCGTCGTTCATCTCTGGGTCCAGAGAAGTCCCGATCACTACGGTAGCGTTGTCAGAGGCAAACGCACGGATAGTGTTACCCACGGTTTCGAACTCATCCAGACGCAGGTCAAAGCCAGCGGTGATGTTAACCAGCACGCCGCGCGCACCAGACAGGTCGATATCTTCCAGCAGCGGGCTGGAGATAGCCATTTCGGCCGCTTCTTCTGCACGGTCTTCGCCGCTGGCAACACCGGAGCCCATCATGGCATAACCCATCTCGGACATCACGGTACGCACGTCAGCGAAGTCGACGTTCATCAGACCCGGACGAGTAATCAGTTCCGCGATACCCTGCACCGCCCCTTTCAGCACATCGTTTGCTGCGCCAAAAGCGTCCAGCAGAGAGATGCCACGACCCAGCACTTTCAGCAGCTTGTCGTTTGGAATGGTGATCAGAGAATCCACGTGCTTGGACAGCTCGGCGATCCCCTGCTCAGCGAATGCCATGCGCTTCTTACCTTCAAAGTTAAAAGGCTTAGTCACAACGGCAACGGTCAGGATACCCAAATCTTTTGCGACTTCGGCAACAACAGGTGCTGCACCTGTACCGGTACCCCCGCCCATACCTGCGGCGATAAATACCATATCAGCCCCTTCCAGCGCAGCACGCAACGCATCACGGTCTTCTTCCGCAGCGGTACGGCCCACTTCAGGGTTAGCGCCAGCGCCCAGACCTTTGGTAACAGCATTACCAATCTGGATTGTCTGGCCTACAGCAGTCTTGCGCAGCGCCTGCGCGTCGGTATTGACTGCGAAGAATTCAACGCCTTCGATGCGCTCGCGCACCATGTGTTCAACGGCATTACCGCCGCCGCCACCGACGCCGATGACTTTAATCACCGCGTCGTTGGTCAGTTCCATAGGTTCAAACATAGTTTCTCTCCGTTTTGTGCCTGTCGCCTGAGACCGCTAATTTTGTCCGGTCTCTTATAAAAATTAAAACTCTTTTCTCAGCCAGCTGTTGAATCGCTTGACCCATGAGCCGACAGAGGTCCGTTTTTCCACTTCTGCTTCACCACTGAGATGAGACTCTTTCCCGTAGTGCAGCAAGCCAACGGCAGTCGAATAGTACGACTCCTGGGCATAATCAGTCAGGCCAGTAATATTTAGCGGTTGTCCGATACGCACCTGCGTATGGAACACGCGCTGAGCACAGGCCGCGAGGCCTTCAATTTGTGCTGCACCGCCAGTTAACACAATCCCCGCCGCCAGATGATGCTTAACACCCTGTTGGCGAAGCTGCTCTTGTAACTGTAAAATCTCTTCATTGACCAGGTTTAGCAGCTCGGTGTAGCGCGGTTCAATGACTTCTGCAAGCGTCTGGCGCTGCAGGCTGCGAGGTGGACGCCCACCGACGCTGGGTACTTCAACGTTCTCATCTTTACCGACAATCGACCCCAGCGCACAGCCGTGGCGGACTTTAATGGCTTCGGCATCGCTTGGAGGCGTACCAAAGGCATAAGCGATATCACTGGTCACCACGTTTCCTGCATAAGGAATAACTTTGGTGTGGCGCAGCGCGCCGCCAGTGTAGACCGCGATATCCATTGTACCACCACCGATATCAACTACGCAGACGCCGAGTTCACGTTCGTCTTCGGTTAATACGGCATAGCTCGCAGCCAGCCCGGCAAAAATCAGTTGGTCAACTTTCAGGCCACAGCGTTCCACGGCTTTAACGATGTTTTTCGCCATGTCGTTGTGGCAGGTGATCAAATGCACCTTGGCCTGCATTCGCACACCCGATAACCCTACCGGATTTTTGATCCCTTCCTGATAATCAATGGCGTATTCCTGCGGGATTACATGCAGAACGCGATGTTCGTCACGAACACGCACCGATTTCGCGGTATGGACGACGTTCTCAACGTCTTCCTGCGTAACCTCTTCTTCAGAGATAGGCACCATACCAATTTCGTTCTGGCAGCTAATATGCTTGCCTGACAGCGCCAGATAAACTGATGAGATCTGGCAGTCCGCCATCAATTCAGCCTGATCTATTGCCCGCTGCACACATTTGACGACCGATTCGAGGTCGTTTACGCCACCTTTGTCCATACCACGGGATGGACAGCTACCCACGCCGATAATATTGACCATACCGTCGGGCAGAACTTCCCCTACTAAAGCGGCGACCTTCGCGGTCCCGATCTCCAGTCCTACTACCAGTTTTCTGTCCGTCGCCTTGATCATTGTTATTCTGCCTGTGACTGATTCTGTTGCTGATTAGGATTAGCGTCCTGTACGGGAGCGGGCTGCCAGCCCACTGCCGCGCCAGAGTCATACCGCAAGTCGACGTAGCTTACCTGCTTGCCCTCGGCTTGCTCCTGCTGTTGCAGAATTGGGTACAATTCCACAAAACGACTCAGGCGTTTCATCGTATCGCCCCGGCCCAGATTGAGCTTGATGCCATTGTTGAGCGTCAACTGCCAGGAACGACGAGCGGTCATTGCCGCTTCTTTCAACGTGAATTTATCCTTTGCCAGCACTTCGCCCATTGCGCGATAGCCCTGCAACACTTCACCTTCACTGCCTTCCGGGCCAGATAACATAGGTAAAGTCTGCTTTCCTGTCCGTTCTGCCGGCACGCTGAAGGAATTACCCTCGGCGTCAATCATATGCTGATCATTCCAGCGCGCGATGGGAACAAATTCAACCAGATGAATCTTCAATTCGTCCGGCCACTGCTTTCTTACACTAGCCTGTTTAATCCATGGCAAACGTTCGATCTGCTGCTGGATGATATTCACATCCTGCGTCATAAAGGTGCCCGGAGGCCCCAGAGCCAGGATGGACTGGCGAATATCGTCGTTGCGCGTGTAATGCCGTTCACCCGTGACAACCAGCTTAGAGAGCGGCAGACGCTGGGCGTCTTCCATCCAGCCGACCACAATCCAGCCACCGATAAACACCGTAAGCAACACCGCGCTCAGGAAGATGATTCCCGCCAGCCGTCCACCGTTACTCCGGCGGCTATTGCTGTCAGCTTGTTCTTCCTCGCGGTTACGCGCATTCAGGGCTGCCTGGGACATATCAGTCTGCTAACTCCAGAATACGCACTACCAGCTGTGAAAACGTCATCCCTGCCTCCCGCGCCGCCATGGGTACAAGACTATGGCTGGTCATGCCGGGTGAAGTGTTCACTTCCAGCAGATAAAACTGCCCGTCACTATCGAGCATGACATCTACCCGGCCCCAACCGCTACAGCCTAAAACTTGCCATGCCTGCAGCACTAATGCCTGCAATTCTTGCTCTCGCAGCTCAATTAAACCACTCGGGCAGAAATACTGTGTCTCATCAGAGAGATACTTCGCCTCATAATCATAGAAGGTTCCAGCCGGTTGAATACGAATTGACGGTAATATTTCCTCGCCGAGGATGGCTACCGTGTATTCAGGCCCGCTCAGCCACTTCTCGATCAGGATCTCTTCGTCATGCTCAAATGCCAGCTCCAGCGCGGCTGGTAATGCTGCCACATCATCAACCTTCGACATGCCAACGCTTGAACCTTCGCGGCTCGGCTTCACGATAACCGGCAGACCAAGCTGCGCGATGCGCTCCACAGTGCCTGCTGTAATGCCTGCTTCTACATCGCGGCGAGTTAACGCAACCCACGGAGCAACCGGTAAATCCGCGCCCTGCCAGAGCAATTTGGTACGCAGTTTATCCATAGTGATGGCCGAAGCCATCACGCCGCTGCCGGTATACGGCAACGCCAGAAACTCTAATAGTCCCTGAAGCGTGCCGTCTTCGCCGCCACGTCCGTGCAAGGCTATGAATACTTTGTCAAATCCCTGAGCTTTAAGTTCAGTAACGGCGGTATCTTTTGGATCGACACCATGTGCATCAACACCAGCTTCCTGTAGCCCAGCCAACACCGCGGCACCAGATTGCAAAGAGACATCACGCTCAGCGGAAGTACCACCCAACAAAACAGCTATTTTATCAGCCATGATGGTCCTCCTCTTTAGTTTGGGGCTGCAATTTGATTTCAGCCAGGTTTCTGGCAACTTTCCCGACGTTACCGGCACCTTGCACGATGATCAGGTCATTTCCCGTCAACACAGGGGCGAGTATTTCTGCCACCTGGGTCGCATCAGGAACCAGAATCGGGTCAACTTTACCGCGACCGCGAATGGTGCGGCACAGTGAGCGACTGTCAGCCCCTGGAATAGCAGCTTCTCCGGCAGCATAAACGTCCAGCATCAGCAGAGAATCTACCTGCGACAGGACGTTAGCAAAATCGTCATACAGGTCGCGCGTACGCGTGTAGCGGTGCGGCTGGAAAATCATAACCAGATTTTTATCCGGCCAGCCTGCACGTGCTGCTTTAATCGTCGCATCCACTTCCGTTGGGTGGTGACCATAGTCGTCCACCAGCATTGCGCTTCCCTCTTTGCCATTAACGGGCGCCAAAGGATATTCACCGAGGAAATCAAAACGACGTCCCGTGCCCTGGAAGCTTTCCAGCGCGCGCTGAATGGCCTCGTCATCAATGCCTTCTTCTGTAGCAACGGCAACTGCTGCTGCTGCGTTCAGAGCGTTATGGCGTCCAGGTGCGTTCAGCGTCACATGCAGCGCAGGTAATTCCCGTCGCACGATAGTGAAATGACCCTGAGGCCCTTTCTGCTGATAAGACTCAATGCGCACGTCCGCATCTTCGCTGAAACCGTAGGTTGTTGTCTGACGACCTACGCGTGGTAACAGCTCACGAATAACCGGATCGTCCACGCACATCACTGCCCGACCATAAAACGGCAGATTGTGCAGAAAATTAATAAATGTCTGCTTTAAATTCTCGAAGTCGCCCTGGTAGGTATCCATGTGGTCAGCTTCGATGTTGGTCACGACAGAGACCATCGGCTGCAGATGGAGGAATGACGCATCGCTCTCATCCGCTTCCGCGATCAAATAACGGCTATGCCCCAGGCGAGCGTGCGTTCCCGCTGCTTTTACCAGACCGCCGTTAACGAACGTAGGATCCAGGCCTGCTTCTGCATAAATGCTTGAAACCATCGCGGTTGTGGTGGTCTTGCCGTGCGTCCCCGCAATGGCAATGCCGTGGCGAAAACGCATCAGTTCCGCCAGCATCTCAGCGCGACGAATAACCGGGATACGAGCTTCATGAGCGGCAACAATTTCCGGGTTATCCTGTGAAATGGCGGTAGAAACCACCACAACGCTTGCATCACGCACGTTTTCCGGGCGGTGATTAAAATAAATAGTGGCACCCAGTGCCGACAACTGTTGCGTAACCGGGTTCGGCGCCAGGTCAGAACCGCTAATCTGATAACCTTCATTGGCCAGAACTTCGGCAATACCGCCCATACCGGCGCCGCCGATACCAATGAAGTGGATGTGCCGGACGCGACGCATCTCGGGCACGATAGAACGCAGTTTCGCCAGTTGTTGTGTATTCATTCTCTAACCTGCAGCGCATTGCGCTATTACATCAAAAATTCACGGGTGAACGTCCACCCACAACCTTTAAATCTTTACGCCAGTGCTGCGGCGCTGACTTCTTTGGCTACCCGCTCAGTTGCATCAGGAATGGAGGCAGCACGCGCACGTTCGGCCATCGCCAGCAACGTTGCTCTGTCCCATCCGGAGAGCGTTTCGGTAACGGCATCCACGGTAAACTGCGGTTGCTCCAGTATTTTTGCGGCGCCTGCCTTTTCCAGCGGCAGCGCGTTCCAGTACTGCTGCCGGTCTTTGTGCTGAAAGGGAACGAACAGCGCAGGCAATCCTGCGGCCGCGATTTCGCTGACGGTTAACGCACCGGAGCGACAAACCACAATGTCTGCCCATGCATAGGCAGCAGCCATATCATCAATAAACTCGGATACTTTATGCTGCGGCTGCGCTGCCTCGGCATACGCCTGCTGTACAACAGCCTGAGCGCCTTTACCACACTGGTGCCAGATAGTGACGCCTCCACCGAGTCGCCCTGCTACCTGTGGCATAGTCTGGTTGAGCACGCGAGCGCCCTGCGAACCACCGACTATCAGCACGCGTACCGGCCCTTCACGGCCAGCAAAACGTTCTTGTGGCAGTGGAAGTGCCAACACATCGGTGCGTACCGGATTCCCAACGACATCCGCGTTCGGGAATGCGCCAGGGAATGCCTGCATGACTTTTTTAGCGATTTTTGCGAGCCATTTGTTAGTCAGGCCCGCAATCCCATTTTGCTCGTGGAGCACAACCGGAATGCCAAGGGACCACGCCGCCAGACCACCAGGACCTGAGACATAGCCGCCCATACCCAGCACGACCTGCGGACGATACGCCTTCATGATCGCTCTTGCCTGCCGCCAGGCGTTGAAGATACGCACCGGTGCCAGCAGCATTGCTTTCAGTCCTTTTCCGCGCAGGCCAGAAATCCGAATAAAGTCGATTTCAATGCCGTGCTTCGGAACAAGGTCCGCTTCCATTCGGTCGGCAGTGCCGAGCCAGCGAACCTGCCAGCCCTGGTCCATCAGATGATGGGCTACCGCAAGCCCCGGGAAAACGTGTCCCCCGGTGCCGCCTGCCATCACCATTAACCGCCGGGATTGATTGCTCATCGCACACCCCGCGTAAACGCCTGGGCTTTTGCCAGACGCGTTTCATAATCGATTCGTAGCAACATCACAATTGCCGTAGACATAATTATCAGGCTGGAGCCACCGTAACTGATGAGCGGCAGCGTCAGACCTTTCGTCGGTAACATCCCCGCAGCAGCCCCTACGTTAACCAGCGCCTGGAAACTGAACCAGATACCGATTGAACAGGCCAGGAAGCCCGAGAAACGCTGGTCCATATCGAGGGCGCGTCTGCCGATGGACATCGCGCGAAAAGCGACGAAGAATACCATCATTAATGCCAGTGCCACACCGATATATCCCAGTTCTTCGCCGATAATAGAGAAGATAAAGTCAGTGTGCGCTTCCGGCAGATACTCCAGTTTTTGCACCGAGTTTCCTAAGCCCTGGCCCCAGAGTTCACCGCGTCCGAATGCCATCAGGGACTGCGTCAGCTGGTAGCCGCTGCCAAACGGATCTTCCCACGGGTTCCAGAAGGAGGTCACACGGCGAATACGATACGGTTCGGCGAGGATCAGCAGGATAACCGCCGAGATCCCCATGCCGATGATGGCCAGGAACTGCCAGAGTTTTGCGCCGGCCAGGAATAGCATCGCAAGTGTCGTGACGAACAGGACAACAACGGTACCGAGGTCAGGCTGGGCAAGCAGCAGAACCGCCATCACCAGAATCACGCCCATCGGTTTGAGGAAGCCACGCAGGTTGTTACGGACTTCATCCACCTTACGAACCAGGTAGTTTGCCAGGTAACAGAACAGCGACAGCTTGGTAAATTCAGCAGGCTGTATACGCAGCGGACCGAAGGCAATCCAGCGGGATGCCCCGTTAACCGAGCTCCCTACGACCAGAACTATCAGCAGCATGGCGATGGACAATAGCAGCATCGCCGTACTGTGGCGCTGCCAGAACTCCATCGGCAGGCGCAGCGTTATCATGGAGAGCACAAAAGCCAGAATGATATAAAGCCCGTCACGTTTGGCAAAAAGGAACGGATCGTTTGCCAGACGCTGACCGACAGGCATCGATGCCGAGGTCACCATGATGAAACCCACGGCCGCCAGACCAAACGTCAGCCACAGTAAGGTTCGATCGTAAAGCACCATGCTGTTGGAGTCGCCCTCGCGGGAACCCATCACCCAGCCTTTTAACGCCGAGGACACCCATGCCAGGATGGCATATCCGGGAATACGTGGCATACGCAGGCGAGGGAGTGATAAACGCATCAGCCAAGCTCCTTCGCTAATTGGGTAAAGACATCGCCGCGCTGCTCAAAGTTTTTGAACTGGTCGAGGCTCGCGCAGGCCGGGGACAGCAGCACCAGATCGCCAGGCTGTACACGCGGACCAATCAGCGCCATGGCCTGCGCCATAGTTTCGGTTTGCTCGGCAATGTCAGAACGCAGCTGCGCCAGTTCAGCACCGTCACGGCCAAAGCAGTAGATACGGACGTTAGAACCCTGCAGATACGGTGCAAGCGAGGAGAAATCAGCAGATTTGCCGTCGCCGCCCAGCAGCAGGTGCAGCGTGCCATCAACGTGCAGGCCGTTCAGCGCCGCTTCGGTGCTGCCAACGTTGGTGGCTTTGGAATCGTTAATCCAGCGCACACCGTTATGTTCATAGGCCAGCTGGAAGCGATGGGCCAGACCGGTGAAGGTGGTCAGCGCCTTCAGGCTGCTGGAACGCGGGAGCTTCACCGCATCAGCCAGCGCCAGCGCAGCCAGCGCATTGGTATAGTTATGCTGCCCCACCACTTTCATCTCTTTGGTGTTCAGCACCTTCTCACCCTTCACGCGCAGCCAGGTATCGCCCTGCTGGCGGTTGAGATGATAATCCCCCACGTCGACGCCAAAGCTGATGCAGCGCTCGTCCGCGCCGCGTACCGGCATGGTGAGTGCATCATCCGCGTTCACTACGCAAACGTCGGCGTTTTCATAAACGCGCAGCTTAGCCGCACGATACTGCTGCAGGCCGAACGGATAGCGATCCATATGATCCTCGGTCACGTTAAGGATCGTGGCCGCCGCCGCTTTCAGGCTGTGGGTAGTTTCCAGCTGGAAGCTGGACAGTTCAAGCACGTACAGCTCGCAGTGTTGCTCGAGAAGCATCAGCGCCGGCAGGCCAATATTGCCCCCGACCCCAACGTTAACCCCTGCCGCTTTCGCCATTTCTCCGACCAGCGTCGTCACGGTGCTTTTACCGTTAGAACCGGTGATGGCGACTATCGGCGCCTGCGCTTCGCGGCAGAACAGCTCGATGTCGCCAATAATTTCTACGCCGTTCTCCGCCGCTTTGCTTAATGCCGGGAGTGCCAAAGCCATACCAGGGCTTGCGATGATTAAATCAGCGGCCAGCAGCCAGTCTTCGTTCAGGCTGCCGAGATGGCGTTCCACCGCCGCAGGCAGTTTATCCAGGCCTGCCGGAGCGATGCGGGTATCCATCACGCGCGGCGTCACGCCGCGGGCAAGGAAGAAGTCCACGCACGACAGTCCGGTCAATCCTAACCCGATAATGACGACTTTTTTACCCTGGTAATCTGCCATGATTAACGCACCTTCAGGGTAGCCAGGCCAATAAGGACCAGCATCAGTGAGATAATCCAGAAGCGCACGATGACGCGCGGCTCCGGCCAGCCTTTCAGTTCATAGTGGTGGTGGATAGGCGCCATACGGAAGATGCGCTGACCGCGCAGCTTGAAGGAGCCGACCTGCAGAATGACGGAAAGAGTTTCAACCACAAACACGCCGCCCATGATCACCAGCAGGAACTCCTGGCGCAGCAGCACGGCAATAGTGCCTAACGCGCCGCCCAGGGCCAGCGAACCGACATCGCCCATAAAGACCTGAGCCGGATAGGTGTTAAACCACAGGAAGCCCAGACCCGCACCGACAATCGCCGTACAGACGATAACCAGCTCACCCGCATGACGCAGATAAGGAATGTGCAGATACTCAGCGAACTTGATATTACCCGTTGCCCAGGCGACAAGCGCAAAGCCCCCGGCAACCAGCACGGTTGGCATGATGGCAAGCCCATCCAGCCCGTCGGTAAGATTCACGGCGTTACCGGTGCCGACGATGACGAAGTAAGCCAGCAGGATATAGAACAGGCCAAGCTGCGGCATCACGTCCTTAAAGAACGGTACAACCAGCTCGGTGGCTGGCGTTCCTTTTCCGGCGATATACATGGTGAAGGCCACGGCAAGGGCAATGACCGACATCCAGAAGTACTTCCAGCGTGCGATCAATCCCTTAGTGTCTTTACGCACCACTTTGCGATAGTCATCCACAAAGCCAATCGCGCCATAGCCAACCAGCACAAACAGTACGCACCAGACATACGGGTTAGAAGGGTATGCCCACATCAGCACGGATATCACAATTGACGTCAGGATCATGATCCCGCCCATCGTCGGTGTGCCGCGCTTGCTGAAGTGAGATTCCGGGCCGTCATTACGCACGACCTGGCCGAAAGAGAGTTCCTGTAAACGTGCGATCATGCGCGGGCCCATCCACAAAGAGATGAACAGCGCGGTCAGCAGGCTGACGATGGCGCGAAACGTCAAATAGGAAAAGACGTTAAAGCCGGAATAGTATTTGACCAAATGTTCGGCCAGCCAAACTAACATGTACCTTTCTCCTGTAATGCGCGAACCACCTCTTCCATGGCCGCACTACGTGAACCTTTCACTAAAATAGTCATCATTGAATGCTCCGCGAGCAGCGCTTTCAGGCGCACGATCGCAGTTTTTTTATCTGTAAAATGCTCGCCAACTTCAGACGCTTTACTGATAGTTTCACTCAGTTTGCCAACACTTATTACGCAATCAATTCCCGCAGCTTTCGCCGCTTCCCCCACCTCACGGTGGCACTGCTGTGCATCTTTGCCTAACTCGCCCATATCGCCGACCACCATCACGCGGAAGCCTGGCATTTCAGACAGCACCTGAGCGGCGGCAGTCATAGAGCCTACGTTCGCGTTGTAGCTGTCATCCAGCAACAGTTGCATTTCAGACAGTTGAATGGGATACAGACGTCCAGGAACAGCCTTCAGTTCAGCCAGCCCTGTTTTAATCGCCTCAAGCGGCGCGCCTACGGCCATTGCCAGCGCTGCGGCCGCCAGTGCATTAGCAATGTTATGGCGACCCGGCAGCGGCATGATCACATCCACTTCACCCGTTGGGGTTTGCAAAGTGAACTCCGTGCCGTGCGTGGTGATGTGCAGGTTGGTCGCCGTGAAATCGCTGTCAGCCGCATTCGGTGAGAAGCGCCAGACTTTGCGCTCGCCAATCACTTCCTGCCAGTTCAGCCAGTCGTTATTGTCGGCATTGAGAATGGCGATGCCGTTGGCGGGCAGGCCGGCGTAAATCTCGCCTTTTGCTTTTGCCACGCCGGCCAGGGAGCCAAATCCTTCCAGATGTGCTGCTGCAAGGTTGTTAACCAGGGCAGCTTCCGGGCGGGTCAGTCCTACCGTCCAGGCAATTTCACCCTGATGGTTGGCGCCGAGTTCAATGACCGCATAGTCATACTCTGGCGTCAGGCGCAGCAGCGTCATGGGCACGCCGATGTCGTTATTCAGATTCCCGGCGGTGTACAGCGTGTTACCGCACTGGCGCAGAATGGCAGCCGCCATCTCTTTAACAGAGGTTTTCCCGGATGAACCGGTAAGGGCAACAATACGAGCGGGCACCTGCTGACGGACCCACGCGGCCAGCTGGCCAAACGCGAGGCGGGTGTCATCAACCACCAGCTGAGGAACATCAATTGGCAGTTTACGGCTCACCAGCAGTGCGCCAGCCCCGCCGTTTACGGCATCCTGCGCAAAATCGTGCGCGTCGAAACGCTCACCTTTCAGCGCCACAAACAGGCAGCCCGGGGTTAATTTTCGCGTATCGGTGGTGACATCGATGATGTCGTTATCTGAGCCATACAGCTGACCAGGCAGGATTTCTGCCAGTTTGCTGAGCGCTACGCGGATCATGCTACGACTCCCAGCAGGCGAGCAGCGGTTACGCGGTCGGAATAGTCCAGACGGCGAGTGCCGACAATCTGATAATCTTCATGGCCTTTACCCGCCACCAGCACCACATCATTCTCTTTGGCCTGCATGATGGCATTGGTTACAGCTTCGGCACGGCCAGCAACCACATAAGCGCGGCCTGCGTCGAGCATGCCGGCCAGAATATCGTTCACGATGGCTTTAGGCTCTTCTGTTCTTGGGTTGTCATCGGTGACCACAACCACATCAGCATACTGTTCAGCAATCGCGCCCATCATTGGACGTTTACCTTTATCACGGTCGCCGCCGCAGCCAAACACGCACCATAATTTGCCCGTACAGTGCAGGCGAGCAGCCTGGAGCGCTTTTTCAAGCGCATCCGGCGTGTGCGCGTAATCCACCACTACGGTAGTTTTACCCGGTGCGGTGAACACTTCCATACGCCCACAAACAGGCTGCAAACGTTGTGCGGTTTTCAGTAAATCCTGAAGCGGATAGCCCAGCGCCAGCAGCGTAGCCAGCGCCAGCAACAGATTGCTGACGTTAAACGCGCCCATCAGGCGGCTTTCTATTTCGCCATCGCCCCAGGAGGAGCTGAACTGGATAGTGGCACCACCATCGTGATAATGCACATTGGTTGCTTTCAACCAGCGTCCACGGCATCCCGACTGAAGATTGTCTTCCATGGTCACCGCCACGGCATCCGGCAAACGTGCAAGCCACTTGCGGCCGACTTCGTCATCAGCGTTGATGATGGCCTGCCCGGCTTCGTGCTCGGAGAACAGCAGCCATTTAGCCGCTTCGTAGCCAGCCATATCGCCATGGTAGTCCAGGTGATCGCGGCTCAGGTTGGTGAATACGGAGGCCTGGAATTTCAGCGCCGCAACGCGATGCTGCACCAGGCCGTGGGAAGAGACTTCCATCGCGGCAAAAGAGGCACCCTGCTCGTGCAGGTTAGAGAGGATTTGTTGGACGTCCACGGCGGAGCCGGTGGTGTTCTCGGTCGGTATGACCTGACCTAACAGCCCGTTGCCCACCGTGCCCATTACGGCACTGGTTTCGCCCAGCAGCGTGGCCCACTGCGCCAGCAGCTGCGTGGTAGTGGTTTTACCGTTAGTGCCGGTCACGCCAACCAGCCGCAGGGCGGAGGATGGCTCATGGTAAAAACGGCCTGCCAGGGCAGAGAGACGCTGATGCAGCTGGCTGAGGTAAATCACCGGCACGCCGTGCATCTCACGGATTTCGCCGTCCTGGGCAACGCCATCTGCTTCAGCCACGACGGCAGCTACGCCCTGCGCAATCGCCTGCGGGATATACCGACGCCCGTCCGCCTGATGACCGACCACCGCCACAAAAAGGTCGCCCGCAGCCGCCACGCGGCTGTCGAGTGTCATCTCTCGCAGTGCTCTCTCCGGTACCATTGGCACCCACGGAGCGAGAAGGTCGCGCAAATTACGATCTGCCACCTGATCCCTCTTTCTGATTAATTACAAATTCGCTTTTTTCACCGGTCGCCAGCGCATCCGGCTCGATGTTCATGGTGCGCAGTACGCCGCCCATGATGGCACCAAACACCGGTGCCGATACGGCACCACCGTAGTATTTACCCGCCTGCGGATCGTTGATGACCACAACCAACGCAAAGCGTGGGTTGCTGGCCGGTGCGACACCCGCGGTGTAGGCGATGTATTTGTTGATGTATTTTCCGTCCGGGCCGACCTTTTTCGCCGTACCGGTTTTAATCGCGATACGGTAGCCTTTGATGGCTGCCTTCACACCGCCGCCGCCGGGTAGCGCCACGCTCTCCATCATGTGGACAACGGTGCGGACGGTGGATTCCTGGAAGATACGCTCGCCGGGCACCGGCGGATCAACTTTGGTGATCGACAGCGGTCGGTAAATCCCATAGCTGCCAATCGTTGCGTAGACTCGCGCTAACTGTAACGGCGTTACCATTAGCCCGTAGCCGAAAGAGAAGGTGGCCCTCTCTATGTCAGACCACCGTTGTTTTTGAGGATATAAGCCACTGCGTTCCCCGACCAGCCCCAAATTGGTCGCTTTTCCCAGTCCAAAACGTGAGTAAGTATCTACTAACGCTGAGGAGGGCATCGCTAACGCCAGTTTAGAAACCCCGACGTTACTCGACTTCTGTAGTACCCCGGTAAGGGTCAATTCGCTGTAGCGCGCCACATCTTTAATTTCATGACCATTGATGCGGTACGGTACGGTATTCAGGACGCTGTTTTCCTGCACGACGCCGCGCTGGAGCGCGGTCATGACCACCATCGGTTTCACGGTGGAGCCTGGCTCGAACACGTCAGTGATGGTGCGGTTACGCATGATGTCTTTCGGCGTGCCGCTCAGGTTGTTCGGGTTGTACGATGGGCTGTTCGCCATCGCCAGCACTTCCCCGGTATTCACATCCACCAGCACGGCGCTGCCCGACTCGGCTTTGTTAAACGCTACCGCATTGTTCAGTTCGCGATACACCAGCGCCTGCAGGCGTTCATCAATGCTTAAAGCCAGGTTATGGGCCGCCTGGCTGTCGGTAGAGGAGATGTCTTCGATAACGCGACCGTAGCGGTCTTTACGCACGACGCGTTCACCGGGCTGGCCGGTGAGCCATTTATCGAAGCTTTTTTCAACGCCCTCAATGCCCTGGCTGTCGACGTTGGTGAAACCAATGAGGTGAGCGGTGACTTCGCCAGAAGGATAGTAACGGCGCGATTCTTCGCGCAGGTGAATCCCCGGCAGCTTCAGTTTTTTGATGTAGTCGCCGATATCCGGGTTCACCTGACGGGCCAGGTAGATAAAGCGTCCCTTCGGGTTGCTGTTAACGCGGGAAGCGAGCTGATCGAGTGGAATTTTAAGCGCGTCGGCGAGTGCCTTCCAACGGTTATCCAGAGTAATGCCGCCAGCGTCATGCAGCTCCTTAGGATCTGCCCAAATCGCTTTTACCGGCACGCTGACCGCTAACGGACGACCGGCGCGATCGCTGATCATGCCGCGTGACGTTGAGACTTCCTGTACGCGCAGGGAACGCATATCCCCCTGGCGCACCAGCATGTCAGGCGCGATGATTTGCAGCCAGGCTACACGGCCTAACAGGAACGCCAGCGCTAACAATATGCAACCGCAAAGCAACGCAAAACGCCAACCGATAAAGTTGGCCTGCTCTTCCTGGCGTTTTGGTTTAAGCTTTTTTGCCGCTGCTCTCATCTGTCGCGCTAATCCTTATTGCTGAACTACGATGTTTTCCTGTGAAGGATCGACATGCTGCAGCTGCAGCTTTTCCGTCGCGATCCTTTCAACCCGGCTATGATCGCCGAGCGCGTTTTCTTCCAGAATTAAGTTGCGCCATTCAATATCCAGCGCATCGCGTTCCACGACCATCTGTTCGCGCTGAGCGGTGAGCAGACGGGTGTGGTGCGCGGTAGTGACCACGGAAATCGCGGTAAAAATAATGGCGATGAACAGGCAGAGTGGCAGTTTGCCGTGGCGAAACAGATCGCCGCCAATAACCGCTGGCAGCGCGTGCCGCTCGTTGCTGCCAAGCTGGGTCACTTTCCCCAGGGCTTCTGACACTCTGTTGATCATGCGTTCGTCCTCTCAGCGATACGCAGCACCGAACTCCGGGCGCGAACGTTTTCCGCCACTTCCGCTTCACCCGGCATCATCTTGCCGAGGGATTTCAGATAGCGGCCACCGAGTTTGTTCAGCTGTGCTTCCGTCATCGGTAAACCAGCCGGCACCTGTGGGCCACGGCTGTTTTCACGCATGAAGCGTTTAACAATACGGTCTTCCAGAGAGTGGAAGCTGATAATCGACAGACGTCCGCCTGGTGATAATGCTTCGATGGAACCTTTCAGCGCCTTCTCAATCTCTTCAAGTTCGCTGTTAATCCAGATGCGAATAGCCTGGAACGTGCGTGTTGCCGGATGTTTGAACTTATCTTTGACCGGCATAGCAGCCGCGACAACCGCAGCCAGCTCTTTGGTACGCGTCATTGGCTCTTCGCGATTGCGTTCGATAATGGCACGTGCAATGCGTTTACCGAACTTCTCTTCGCCGAAGGTTTTAATCACCCAGGCGATATCGGCTTCGTCAGCGGTCAACAACCACTGCGCAGCGGACTGACCACGGGTGGGGTCCATACGCATATCCAGCGGGCCATCGCGCATAAATGAGAAGCCGCGTTCAGCGTCGTCAAGCTGCGGGGAGGAAACGCCAAGATCAAGCAGGATCCCGTCGATTTTACCGGTAAGCCCGCGCTCACTAACATATTGCGCAAGCTCAGAGAAAGGTCCGTGAATGATGGAGAAACGAGGGTCATCAATGGCTTTGGCGGCAGCAATTGCCTGCGGATCGCGGTCAATAGCCAGCAGACGTCCTTCTGCTCCCAGCTGGGAGAGAATCAGTTGTGAGTGGCCACCGCGACCAAACGTGCCATCAATGTAGATGCCATCGTGACGAATATTAAGGCCATTGACGGCCTCATCAAGCAGCACCGTAGTATGTTTAAAATTTTCCATCATTACTTATAGTGACAAGTCCTGCAGGCGGTCCGACAGCTCTGTCGTCGTAGCCTGCTCAGCGTCGATGTCTTCCTTAACTTGTAGATGCCAGGTCGCTTCATCCCACAGTTCAAACTTATTGAACTGCCCGACCAGCATGACTTCTTTGGTCAGCCCGGCGTGCTGGCGTAAAACAGGCGCCAACAGTAATCGCCCGGCACTATCCATCTGACATTCACTGGCATGCCCCAGTAACAGACGCTGAACGCGACGTTCTGCGGGGTTCATGCTCGACAAACGGGCTAGCTTTTGTTCAATAATTTCCCATTCGGGAAGGGTATAGAGCAGCAGGCAGGGGTGATGGATGTCGATGGTACAAACCATCTGACCTTCAGAGGTATCGATCAGCTTTTCCCGGTAACGGGTAGGTACGGCGAGCCGCCCCTTGCTGTCGAGATTGACTAATGTTGCCCCACGGAACATGCCAGCCTCACCCTAAATTGACCCTTTCCACCACTTTACCCCACAAATTCCCACATAAAGGAGTTTACGGAGCGGAGGAAAAGCTTGTCAAGCAAGCCTCGTCGCTGCGGGAAATAAATTTCCTCACCTAAGCGATTGAAAAATGGCTGGCGTGAAAAGCACTGCTTTAGCGAGGCGGAAATTAACGTTATGAATATTTGAAAGAAAAGAGACGAATAAACACGTTGTTCGTTAAATCGACTGAAAACCTGATAACAAAAACACAAAGTACTCAGTTTGCGACGCGGTCGGCATTTTAAGGTATTTCCCTGCAGGATAACAGCGTCAGATGCAGGCGGAACGCAGCCCAGGGGCGGGCTCACAGCGGTAAGAAGAATTATTGTTTATTTATCCGACACTTTTTATCCATTGGTATGTAACAAAATAATACAGAGGGGCTAGTTATTACTTTTTGGCATTACTTTCTTTACATAAATGCCGACAAAATTAATTACCTGAAATAATAAGGGAAATTACAGAAGAAAAGTCTTATTTAAAAAAGGCAGCGGAAACTGCCTTCAAATTATTGGCATCAGTGGCGGCTTAAACTTCCGCGGCGATACAGGTTACGCCGTATACGCGTCAGTCCTGCTTTCGGTTTACGAGGCTCGTCAAGGCTGGCAAGCACCAGCTCCAGCACACGTTCCGCAACATCGCGGTGGCGCTGGGCTACGGCCAGAACCGGGCATTGCAGGAAATCCAGCAGCTCGTGATCCCCGAAAGTCGCAATGGCCAGCTCCGAAGGTAAGCGCCCTTCGCGACGTAAGGTTACGTCCATCACGCCCTGCAACAAGGCGAAGGAAGTGGTGAATAACGCCTGCGGCATCGGATGCGTTTCCAGCCATTTTTCAAATAGCTGTGCTGCGGCTTCACGCTCATAACTATTGGCGTACAAGAAATTGACTTCGCGGGGGTCATCTTTCCACGCTGTTCGGAATCCCTGCTCACGCAAGTAGCTAACAGAAAGCTCAGGCAGCGCCCCCAGATAAAGGATGGTGTCAGCAGGAAATTTACGCAGCTCTTCGGCCAGCATCTCAGCATCGTCCTGATCGGCCCCAACAACGCTGGTAAAATGTTCACGATCCAGCGCGCGATCGAGCGCAATGATTGGGAAAGGGTCGTTTGCCCAACGTTGATAAAACGGGTGCTCCGGAGGCAGAGAAGTTGAAACGATTATCGCATCAACCTGCCGTTGGAGGAGGTGCTCAATGCAGCGCATCTCGTTATCTGGCTGATCCTCAGAACAGGCGATCAGCAGCTGGTAGCCGCGCTGACGCGCCTGACGCTCCAGATAATTAGCGATTCGGGTATAACTGGTGTTTTCCAGATCAGGTATAACGAGACCTATTGAGCGCGTGCGCCCCGCCCGCAAACCTGCCGCCACCGCATTGGGGTGGTAGTTATGTTCGCGTACAACCGCCATGACTTTCTCAACGGTCTTGTCACTGACACGATACTGCTTTGCTTTACCGTTGATGACGTAGCTCGCCGTGGTGCGAGATACTCCAGCCAGGCGCGCGATTTCATCCAATTTCACAGAAGCCCCTTAATCAATAAGTTTTCCAAAACCATACCCTGGTCATGGTTACAACATTGACATCTAAGCGCAGAATAATCACTCCAGCAACTGCTTTTGCGGCCAGTTGCTGAATGGATTACAAAAAAAAGCCCGGTAGCGGTTACCGGGCATGTGAATCGAGTCACATTCAGAGCTAGCGCATGATCTTATCGCCGCGGGAGACGCCGACGATCCCCGAACGCGCAACCTCAACAATTTTCGCGACTTCACGGATGGTATTGAGGAAAGCATCTAGCTTATCGCTGGTGCCGGCAAGCTGAACCGTATAAAGCGTTGGCGTCACATCAATGATTTGCCCACGGAAGATTTCCGCGCTGCGTTTCACCTCTTCACGCCCGTAGCCGCTGGCCTGGACTTTGACGAGCATAATTTCACGCTCGACATGTGCCCCCTGCCCCAGCTCGCTGACACGCAGGACATCGACCAGTTTGTGCAGTTGCTTTTCGATCTGCTCAAGCACTTTCTGATCGCCGACCGTCTGGATAGTCATGCGAGATAACGTTGGATCGTCGGTAGGCGCTACGGTGAGGCTCTCGATGTTATAGCCACGCTGGGAGAACAGGCCGATAACGCGCGACAGCGCCCCGGATTCGTTTTCCAGTAAGACAGACAGTATCCGGCGCATATCAGGTTCTCTCCGTTTTGCTTAGCCACATTTCATCCATTCCCCCGCCGCGAATCTGCATCGGGTAAACGTGCTCGGTTCCGTCCACCATGACATCCACAAACACCAGACGTTGGTTTTTAACGGCCTCGAGCGCCTCTGCCAGCTTGCTTTCCAGCTCATCAGGCTGAGTAATGCTGATACCCACATGCCCATAAGCTTCGGCGATGCGCACGAAATCAGGCAGCGATTCCATATAAGACTGCGAATGACGGCCTGAATAGATCATATCCTGCCATTGTTTGACCATCCCCAGGAAACGGTTGTTCAGATTCAAAACCAACACCGGAAGCCCATACTGCAACGCAGTCGACAGCTCCTGAATGTTCATCTGAATACTGCCATCACCGGTCACGCAAACGACGGTTTCGTCTGGCAGAGCCATCTTCACCCCCAGTGCCGCAGGCAGGCCGAAGCCCATCGTGCCGAGGCCACCAGAGTTAATCCAGCGGCGGGGTTCGTCAAAGGTGTAGTAGAGCGCGGCAAACATCTGGTGCTGGCCAACATCTGAGGTAACGTACGCCTCACCGTTGGTCAGCTTATAGATCGTTTCGATAACGGCCTGTGGCTTAATTTTCTCGCTCTCGCGGTCAAACTCCAGACACTGTTTTGCACGCCAGTTTTCAATATGCTGCCACCAGTCGCGGATCTCATCAGCGGATTGTGTTGTCTCTTCCTGAGCTAACAGTTCGAGCATCTGCTGCAGTACCTGACGGGCATCGCCGACGATAGGGATATCAGCCCCAACCGTTTTAGAAATCGACGTTGGGTCAATATCGATATGCAGCACGGTGGCATGCGGGCAGTATTTGGCCAGGTTATTGGTTGTGCGGTCGTCAAAACGCACCCCCACACCGAATATCACATCGGAATTGTGCATCACCATATTGGCTTCATAGGTGCCATGCATGCCTAACATGCCCATGGCCTGACGATGTGTGCCAGGAAATGCACCCAGCCCCATTAATGAGGAAACGACGGGAACGTTGAGCTTTTCCGCCAGCTCACGCAGCTCAGCATGGCAGGCAGAAGTAATGGCACCGCCGCCAACATACATGACGGGTTTTTTCGCCGTCAGCAACGTTTGCAAGGCTCGTTTGATCTGGCCTTTATGTCCCTGAGTCGTCGGATTATAGGAGCGCATGCTCACCGTATCGGGGTAGCTGTACGGGAACTTATTTGCCGGACTCATAATATCTTTAGGCAGATCAACAACTACCGGGCCAGGACGACCGCTTGCTGCCAGCCAGAACGCTTTCTTGATAACGGTGGGAATATCTTCTGCCTGCTTAACCAGGAAGCTGTGTTTTACCACCGGGCGAGAGATCCCCACCATGTCACATTCCTGGAAAGCGTCGTAACCAATAAGCGAGGTAGCAACCTGACCGGACAGGATGACTAAAGGAATGGAGTCCATATAAGCAGTGGCAATACCTGTTATTGCGTTTGTCGCACCAGGGCCTGAGGTGACCAGCACTACGCCGACTTCCCCTGTGGCACGGGCCAGGCCATCAGCCATATGCACGGCCGCTTGTTCGTGGCGAACCAGCACATGCTCAATTCCACCAATGGTGTGGAGCGCGTCGTAAATGTCGAGTACTGCGCCTCCGGGATAGCCGAATACATGTTTAACGCCCTGATCGATAAGCGATCGGACGACCATCTCGGCTCCTGACAACATCTCCATGGTTTGCCTCCAGGCTCACATTTTGACCGGGAGTAGAAATTATCTCCACCCGGTCGATAAGGCAGGTTCTTGGGCCTGCCTGATTTTTATTTCTTGGAATGGTACCTAACATAACCGTTGAAAATCAGGCACGCAATCACCCGGCAAAAGCCCGCCAGCTGCCACTTTTCACTTATTTGCTACAAAATACCGTGCCGGCAGCGTTTAGCCCTGAACAGAAAGGAATATGATGATTGATTATGTTATGAAATGGCCAAATAGCAGGAGATAACTCATTCTTACGCCTGGGAATGTTGATGCTCTGTCTGTTCACTCGTCATGACAGCATAAAATGCCAGACTACACTAAATAAAGAGAAAAACCGGATAGCCTCTCTAACCGGTTTCATTGATCTTTCCGCTGGCGGTTATTTTCCGCAAATAGATGTCAGCAATTCAGCCATCCACTGATGTCCCTTATCTCTGCCTGCGGCTTCATGCCATGACAGATAACAGGTTCGCGTATTTTCTTCGAGTGGCAGTGGGAATATTTTCAGATTCAGACTTTCAGAAAACTCCTCGGCTAACCAGCGAGGTGCAATAGCCACCAATTGCGTCTGGGAAACAACATTTAACACGCTAGTCATTGCCATACCCTGATATGAAATACAGGACTGGGTTTGTGGATTTTGATACCAGAGCGCGCTAAAAGAGGCAAAGCGCTCGAGGGAAACGACGGCATGCTGCTCGTTATAAACATCAGCTTCTGTTAATGGCGCTAACAATCGTGGATGTTTCTTACTTGCCACCAGCACCATCTCATCTTTAAATAACGGTACGCAGGTAAATTCTGGACGACGAAACTCATCGTAACTGATAACGAACTCCGTCTCCTGATAACGTAACTGGTGTTCAATATCTTTGTTTAAGCAAGACTTAAATAATAGCTGTATGTTTGGCGCGAAATTACGGACGTTATTAAAAATGACTGAGGTTAGCAGGCTGTCCAGCGGGCTGCTGACGCAGAGATGAAAAATCCTGTCGCTATCAGAAGGTTCAAACTCTGTACCTGGCAATTCATTCTGTACAAGCTGAAGTGCCTGCCGTATTGAGCCAAACAGCTGAAACGCACGGGCTGTGGGCTGAATACCGCGGCCATATCGAACGAACAGCTCATCATTAAACATGATTTTTAAGCGGGAGACTGCATTGCTGACCGCAGGTTGCGACATGCCAAGAAGCTGGGCGGCTTTGGTAATGTTTTGCACCTGCATGACTGCGTCAAATACTGTTAATAAATTTAGATCTACCGTGCGTAGCTGAGGTTTAGCATTGTCAACCGCCTGCGGTAAATCCAGGTTGTTATCTGACATAAATACTCCATTTGACAGGAAAGTTCCCTCTTTACAGACATAACTGTATGTAATTCCATTTTTAGCTTTCGGACAAATATGCTGACAGCAAAACCTGACATGTCTTGTCAGATTAATTAAAAAACAGAGGTGTTAATTAATCGAACGGCCATATCAGGAATTATAAGCACAACAAATATCTCACTTTGACCGGAGCAACTTGTGCATTCATCAACCTATCTTACGAATCTGAAGAATCTCACCATAAAAGAGGACGACACACAATAATTGATATGGTGAATAATATGTTAAGCACCAATAAAACGTCGCCGATAAGTCATCAACATGTTTGAGTGAAAGAGATTAAAAATCTTTCAAAAACGGTGCGAAATATATAAATATTTTATTAGTTCACGTAAATCAAAAGGATAGGTTATGGATAAAAGTGCGCTTTTTTACAAGCCTATATCATGAAATGTCATTATGTAACATTCTAAGCGCGTCGCGAACCACAGGCATCTTTACGATATTTTCAGATAATGTCCTTTTTTAGCATGATTCGCTTATTACGCGAGAGTGCAGCGCACTTGCAAATTCTTCAAGTTGCTTGTGAAAGGTTGACACCGCAAAGCAGATCAAGTACCAATGAATACAACACAAAATCAATTGAGGCTTGAAACATGATTCGCAGCATCCGCCTACTAGTTCTACTACTAAACGCATCTTACTTGCGCGGTAGACTGGTGGGCGACATCAAGCGTTGATTCAAGCCATCAGACTGAAAAAACCCGCGCCGCTGCGCGGGTTTTTTTATGCTCGCAGTAACGGCCCACAGGACAATAAAAAGGACCACAACATGAGCCAACAAGTCATTATTTTCGATACAACTTTGCGTGATGGTGAGCAAGCGCTGCAGGCAAGCCTGAGCGTAAAAGAAAAGCTGCAGATTGCGATGGCGCTGGAGCGTATGGGCGTGGATGTGATGGAAGTGGGCTTCCCGGTCTCCTCCCCTGGCGATTTCGAATCCGTGCAGACCATTGCCAGCAACATTAAAAACAGCCGCGTCTGCGGTCTGGCCCGCTGCGTTGAGAAAGACATTGATGTGGCAGCTGAATCCCTGAAAGTCGCCGAAGCCTTCCGAATTCACACTTTTATTGCCACCTCGCCAATGCACATCGCCACCAAGCTGCGCAGCACGCTGGACGAAGTGATTGAGCGCTCGATCTACATGATTAAGCGCGCTCGTAATTACACCGACGATGTTGAGTTCTCCTGCGAAGACGCGGGCCGTACCCCCATCGCCGATTTAGCTCGCGTCGTAGAGGCCGCCATTAAAGCAGGCGCTACCACCATTAACATCCCGGACACCGTCGGCTACACCATGCCGTTTGAGTTCGCCAACATCATCAGCGGCCTGTATGAGCGCGTGCCGAACATTGATAAAGCAATTATTTCCGTACACACCCATGATGACCTGGGGCTGGCCGTAGGCAACGCCATGGCAGCCGTCCATGCGGGTGCGCGTCAGGTTGAGGGCGCGATGAACGGCATCGGTGAACGTGCGGGGAACTGCTCGCTGGAAGAAGTGATCATGGCGATCAAGGTGCGCAAGGACATCATGAACCTGCACACCAATATCAATCACCATGAAATCTGGCGCACCAGCCAGATGGTCAGCCAGATCTGCAACATGCCGGTTCCGGCAAACAAAGCGATTGTCGGCACCGGCGCATTTGCCCACTCCTCCGGTATTCACCAGGACGGCGTGCTGAAAAACCGCGAAAACTACGAAATCATGACCCCGGAATCCATCGGTCTGAATCAGGTACAGCTGAACCTGACCTCCCGCTCCGGCCGCGCGGCGGTCAAACACCGCATGGACGAAATGGGCTACAAAGAAACCGACTACAACATGGACTCCCTGTACGACGCCTTCCTGAAGCTGGCCGACAAAAAGGGCCAGGTCTTCGATTACGATCTGGAAGCGCTGGCGTTCATCGGTAAACAGCAGGAAGAGCCAGAGCATTTCAGCCTGGAATACTTCAACGTGCAGTCCGGCTCGAGCGTCATCTCAACCGCTTCCGTGCAGCTGAACTGTGGTGAAGAGAAGCACTCCGAAGCCGCAACCGGCAACGGCCCGGTGGATGCCGTCTACCAGGCGATTAACCGCATCACCCACTACGACGTTGAACTGGTGAAATACCAGCTGTCGGCAAAAGGCCAGGGCAAAAACGCGCTGGGTCAGGTCGATATCGTAGTGACCTATAAAGGCCGCCGCTTCCACGGCGTGGGCCTGGCGACGGATATCGTTGAGTCCTCAGCAAAAGCGATGATCAACGTGCTGAACAACATCTGGCGCGCAGGCGAAGTCGAAAAAGAATTGCAACGCAAAGCCAATAATAAAGAAACTCAGGAAACCGTGTGACATGTCAAAATCTCATCATATAGCAGTCTTGCCGGGTGACGGCATCGGCCCGGAAGTTATGGCACAAGCGCTGAAAGTGCTGGAAGCCGTTCGTACGCGCTTTGATATGCGGGTAACCACCAGCTCTTATGACGTTGGCGGCATCGCCATCGACCGTCACGGCAACCCTTTGCCGCCGGTCACCGTTGAAGGCTGCGAGCAAGCGGATGCCATTCTTTTTGGCTCCGTTGGCGGACCGAAGTGGGAACATTTGCCACCGGCCCAGCAGCCAGAGCGCGGCGCACTGTTACCGCTGCGTAAGCACTTCAAACTGTTCAGCAACCTGCGCCCTGCGCGTCTCTACCAGGGGCTGGAAGAGTTCTGCCCGCTGCGTGCTGACATTGCCGCTAACGGCTTCGATATTCTGTGCGTCCGTGAGTTAACCGGCGGGATCTATTTCGGCCAGCCAAAGGGGCGCGAAGGCTCAGGTATGCATGAGAAGGCCTTTGATACCGAGGTGTACCACCGTTTCGAAATCGAGCGTATTGCCCGCATCGCCTTTGAGTCCGCCCGCAAACGCCGCAATAAAGTGACCTCCATTGATAAAGCAAACGTGCTGCAAACTTCCGTCATGTGGCGCGAAATCGTCAACGAAATCGCCAATGAATACCCGGACGTGGAGCTGTCGCATATGTATATCGACAACGCCACCATGCAGCTGATTAAAGACCCGTCGCAGTTCGACGTGCTGCTGTGCTCCAACCTGTTCGGCGACATTCTGTCTGATGAATGCGCGATGATCACCGGCTCGATGGGCATGCTGCCGTCCGCCAGCCTGAACGAACAAGGCTTCGGCCTCTATGAACCTGCGGGCGGCTCCGCGCCTGACATCGCAGGGAAAAATATCGCCAACCCTATTGCGCAGATCCTCTCCCTGGCTCTGTTACTGCGCTATAGCCTGGACGCTGAAGAAGCAGCACGGGCCATCGAAAACGCCGTTAACCTCGCCCTGGAAGAAGGCTTCCGCACCGGCGACTTAGCGCGCGATGGCAATGCCATCAGCACAGAAGAAATGGGCGATACCATTGCCCGCTTCGTAGCACAGGGGAAATAATCATGGCGAAGACGTTATATCAAAAGTTATACGATGCGCACGTCGTGTATGAAGCGGTAGATGAAACGCCGCTGCTGTACATTGACCGTCATCTGGTTCACGAAGTCACCTCGCCGCAGGCGTTTGACGGCCTGCGCGCCCATAAGCGTCCGGTGCGTCAGCCGGGTAAAACCTTCGCGACCATGGATCACAATGTTTCCACGCAGACCAAAGACATCAACGCCTCCGGCGAAATGGCCCGCATTCAGATGCAGGAGCTGATGAAAAACTGCAAAGAGTTCGGCGTGGAGCTGTATGACCTGAACCACCCTTATCAGGGTATTGTCCACGTGATGGGGCCGGAGCAGGGTATTACCCTGCCGGGCATGACCATCGTCTGCGGCGATTCCCACACCGCCACCCACGGCGCATTTGGCGCTCTGGCGTTTGGTATCGGCACCTCAGAAGTTGAGCACGTGCTGGCGACGCAAACCCTGAAGCAGGGCCGTGCCAAAACGATGAAGATTGAAGTCACCGGCAAAGCAGCACCGGGGATCACCGCCAAAGACATCGTACTGGCGATCATCGGTAAAACCGGCAGCGCTGGCGGTACAGGTCACGTGGTTGAGTTCTGCGGCAGCGCCATTCAGGCATTGTCGATGGAAGGCCGCATGACGCTGTGCAACATGGCAATCGAGATGGGTGCCAAAGCAGGTATTGTTGCACCGGATGAAACCACCTTTAACTATGTGAAAGGCCGTCTGCACGCACCGAAAGCGGCAGTATGGGACGATGCCGTCGCCTGGTGGAAAACCTTCACCACTGACGAAGGCGCGAAGTTCGATACCGTTGTCACCCTGGACGCCGCCGATATTGCGCCGCAGGTGACCTGGGGAACCAATCCAGGCCAGGTGATTTCCGTCAACGAAAACATCCCTAATCCAGACTCCTTCAGCGATCCGGTTGAGCGCGCCTCTGCCGAGAAAGCGCTGGCCTATATGGGCCTGAAGCCGGGCATCCCGCTGACCGAAGTGGCTATCGATAAAGTCTTTATCGGCTCCTGTACCAACTCGCGTATCGAAGATTTACGAGCCGCTGCAGAAATCGCTAAAGGCCGCAAGGTGGCACCAGGCGTGCAGGCGCTGGTCGTCCCTGGTTCCGGCCCGGTGAAAGCCCAGGCGGAAGAAGAAGGCCTGGATAAGATCTTTATCGAAGCCGGTTTTGAATGGCGTCTGCCGGGCTGCTCCATGTGTCTGGCGATGAACAACGACCGTCTGGAACCGGGCGAGCGCTGCGCCTCCACCAGCAACCGCAACTTTGAAGGCCGCCAGGGCCGCGGCGGTCGTACGCATCTGGTCAGCCCGGCGATGGCCGCTGCCGCTGCCGTATCCGGTCACTTTGCTGACATCCGCACGTTGAAATAAGGGAAAACACCATGGCAGAGAAATTTATTCAACATACCGGCCTGGTCGTTCCGCTGGATGCCGCAAACGTTGATACCGACGCAATTATCCCGAAGCAGTTTTTGCAGAAGGTCACCCGCACCGGCTTTGGCGCGCACCTGTTTAACGACTGGCGTTTCCTGGACGATGCAGGCCAGCAGCCGAACCCGGAGTTCGTGCTGAACTTCCCGGAGTTCAAAGGGGCTTCTATCCTGCTGGCGCGTGAAAACTTTGGCTGCGGCTCTTCTCGTGAACACGCGCCCTGGGCGCTGACCGACTACGGTTTTAAAGTGGTTATCGCACCAAGCTTCGCGGATATCTTCTACGGCAACTCGTTCAACAACCAGCTGCTGCCGATGACGCTGAGCGAAGAAGAAGTGGATGAGATGTTTAAACTGGTGGCGGCAAATCCGGGGATCAAGTTTGTTGTCGATCTTGAGGCGCAAACCGTCACGGCAGGTGAAAAAACGTACTCTTTCAGCATTGATACGTTTCGTCGCCACTGCATGTTAGAAGGGCTGGACAGCATCGGCCTGACGCTGCAGCACGAGGGCGCGATTTCTACCTACGAGCAGAAACAGCCTGAGTTTATGCGCTGATTCTTTCCCCTCACCCTAGCCCTCTCCCCAAAGGGGGCGAGGGAGGAAATCAGGTGACCTCTCCCTGCAAGGGAGAGGTCACAAAGTTTAAATATTCTTCACCCGGCTGGTCAGCACCAGCGCCACCACCGCAAGTCCCGCGATCAGCCAGTACACCGAATAATGTCCGTAGCTCTCTGTCAAAGCGCCCTGTAGCACCCCTGCCAGAATGACCCCTGTTGAGATACTGTTGGTGAACAATGTCGTGGCAGACCCAGGCCGACCCGGCATCAGATCCTGGAACCACAGCATACCAATTCCCGCCACGATACCGATAAACACCGCGTTGAAAAGCTGCAATACGATAAGCGCCGTGCGGCTGTGGAACATAATCAGCCCCAGATAAAACAGCACGCCAGCGGCGACGGCGATGACCATCATGCGGCGTTTACCAAACCGCTTCACATAGTAGCCAGCCAGGATCATCGCCGGGATCTCCAGCCCCGCCGCCGTCCCCATCAACAGGCCAGCCAGTGATTCAGGCAGGCCCAGATCGCTGCTCACCCACAGCGGCATGTCGATGATGTACATGGTGTTGCAGGTCCACATCAGCATCGAGGCGATAAAGAGCAGGCGGACGTTTTTATCTTTCCAGCCGCTGACCTCGGTCAAGGCTACATCGGCAGGCTGCTCGATGCGTGTCACGCTCGGCAGCGCAAAAAAGATAATCGCCAGCGAGATAACAAAGATCCCAGCCGCGATCAGGAACATAGTGGTGAAGCCGTAGTTCAGTGCGAGCATAAAAGAGAGCGGCGGGCCGATAACCCATGCCAGCGAGAGCTGGGCACGCATCACCGAGCTGAACATCACCACTTCACGCGCCGAGCTATCCGCGTATTCCCGCGCCAGAGCAAAAATCTGCGGCATGGCGGTATTGGCAATCGAGGCAAACATCACGCCGATGGTGATCAGCGTCAGGTAATGGCGGTTAAACGCGAACAGCACACAGTTGGCGACTGCCATTACGCAGCAGACCATGATCAGTTTACGCCTGTCTCCCCGACTATCGGAGCGCCTCGCCAACAGCAGGCTAACCAGAATCCCCGCGATGGCGTTAACGGTATAAAACAGCCCCACCCAGAATGGCCGGACCTCCACTTCCCGCGACAAAAACAGGCTCAGCGTCGGCGCCTGTAGCGCTCCCGCAATTCCCATCATAAAAGCGACAACCATGAAAGCGGCGTAGATCGGGTTAATGCGTCGGTCTTTGGTGAGAAACCAAATCATTGGAGGTCCTTGAGAAGTGCGCGCGTTAAGTGGCGAAATCATAAACTAAAAAAGCCAGCAGTTAACCTGCTGGCTGGTGAAAAGCACCAATACTCAGTCACACGATATTAGCGAGGAAGCGGGATATCGGTCGTCGGGGCTGTAACCTCCCACTGCATTAAGTCCTCAAGCATCCTCAGACGTTGCCCTGCCGTCAGGCGAGCCAGCCATCCAGCACCAACGCGCTGCGTTGCGGCAAAGTAACTTCGGTAAAACTCCACAGCTGATAACCGTTTCATATGCCCCTCCTCGCTTTCATCGTTGATGATTATTGACGTAATATAGGGAAAGTTAAATTGATGACTTTTTGCGTGGAGTTCCCCTTTTATGTCCTCTGCTCGTCTGCAACAACAGTTCATCCGCCTGTGGCAGTGCTGCGACGGTAAGCCGCAAGAGACTACGCTTAACGATCTTGCCGATATGCTCAGCTGTTCGCGCCGCCATATGCGTACTTTGCTGAGCGCGATGCAGGACAAAGGCTGGCTAAGCTGGAAGGCCGAGGCCGGGCGCGGAAAGCGTTCTCAGCTGGAATTTTTGTATACCGGGCTGGCGCTCCAGCAGCAGCGGGCGGAGGATCTTCTCGAGCAGGATCGCATCGATCAGCTGGTGCAGATCGTCGGCGATAAAGCCGCTGTTCGCCAGATGCTGATCTCCCACCTCGGGCGCAGCTTCCGCCAGGGCCGGCACATTCTGCGCGTGCTCTACTACCGCCCGCTGTTGAACCTGCTGCCAGGCTCGGCGCTGCGCCGCTCGGAGACGCATATCGCCCGGCAGATTTTCAGCGGCCTGACGCGTATAAATGAGGAAAACGGGGAACTGGAGGCGGATATCGCCCACCACTGGCAGCAGATCTCCCCTTTACACTGGCGCTTTTACCTCCGTCCCGGTATCCATTTCCACCACGGACGCGAGCTGGATATGCTGGATGTGATGGCATCGCTCCAGCGCATTAACGCCCTTCCCCTTTATGCGCACATCAGCGAAATCAGCTCGCCCACGGCATGGACGCTGGATATTCATCTCTCCCAGCCCGACCGCTGGCTCCCCTGGCTGCTGGGCAGCGTCAACGCCATGATCCTTCCCCGCGAATGGGCAACGTTGCCGAAGTTTGCCAGTCAGCCCGTCGGCACCGGCCCCTATGCCGTGGTGCGCAACAATAACAACCAGCTGAAAATACACGCCTACGACGACTATTTCGGCTTCCGCGCCCTGATTGATGAGGTGAATTTCTGGGTGCTGCCGGAAATAGGTGAAGACGTCAGCTGCGCCGTGCAGCTTCAGGGCATGCCGGACAGCGAGAAAGCCATCGAAAGCAGGCTCGAAGAGGGGTGCTACTACCTGCTGTTCGACAGCCGCTCATCCCGCTGTGGACACGAGGGCGTGCGTTCATGGCTGAGCCACGTGCTGGCCCCTATTCACCTGCTGTACGGCGCGGGGGAACAAAACCAGCAGTACTGGTTCCCGGCGTACGGCCTGCTGCCCCGCTGGCACCACATCCGCCCGCAGCCGATGCTTGATAAACCCGCTGGCCTTGAAACTATCACGCTGACCTATTACCGCGCCCACGTTGAGCACCGCATCATCAGCAACATCATGTGCAAACTGCTTGCGGCCCACGGCGTGCATCTTGAGGTGCAGGAGGTGGATTACGAAGAGTGGCACGCGGGAGACGTGGAGAGCGATATCTGGCTCAACAGCGCCAATTTTACCCTGCCGCTGGAGTTTTCGCTCTTCTCGCACCTGTATGAAGTGCCGCTGATTCAGAAATGCATCAGCATCGACTGGGAAACCGACACCCGTAAGTGGCACAGCGGCGAGCTGGCGCTGCCGGAGTGGTGTCAGCAGCGCGTTGAGAACAATGATATTTTACCGCTGATTCACCACTGGCTGCGCATAGAGGGTCAGCGCAGCATGCGCGGCGTGAAGATGAACACGCTCGGCTGGTTCGACTTTAAATCCGCCTGGTTTGCGCCGCCGGAGCCTTAACGCTTCCGAAACATTCAGGAAATACGTACAATCGCTGCTGCTCAACGGGGTGCTGGATGAAAAATTCTGGCTGAGATAATACCCGTCGAACCTGATCCGGATAACGCCGGCGAAGGGATTTGAGAGGTTTTGCTCAAAGTCCTTTGCCACCCCTACTTCAAGAGGTGCAAAGTGTTCAAAAAATTACTGCCGCTGCTCATACTCATCGCCGCCCCCGTTTTTGCCAAACCGCTGCTCACCGTTTATACCTACGACTCTTTCTCCGCCGACTGGGGGCCTGGGCCTGCCGTCAAAAAAGCCTTTGAGGCCGAGTGTAACTGCGAGCTGAAATTCGTGGCGCTGGAAGATGGCGTCTCGCTGTTAAACCGTCTGCGCATGGAAGGTAAAAACAGCAGGGCCGACGTGGTGCTGGGCCTGGATAACAACCTGATTGCCGCCGCCACGCAGACCAGGCTTTTTGCCCCGAGCAACGTTGATACCAGCGCGCTGAAAGTACCCGGCGGCTGGAAAGATACGACTTTCGTGCCGTTCGACTACGGCTACTTCGCCTTTGTGTATGACAAAAACAAGCTGAAGAATCCGCCGAAAAGCCTGAAAGAGCTGGTTGAAAGTGACCAGAACTGGAAAGTGATTTACGAAGATCCGCGCACCAGCACGCCGGGCCTGGGCCTGCTGCTGTGGATGCAAAAAGTGTACGGCGACAAAGCGCCGGACGCCTGGGCGAAGCTTGCGAAGAAAACCGTGACCGTCACCAAAGGCTGGTCTGAAGCCTACGGCCTGTTCCTGAAGGGCGAAGGCGATCTGGTACTGAGCTACACCACCTCTCCTGCTTATCACATCATTGAAGAGAAGAAAGATAACTATGCAGCCGCGAACTTCAGCGAAGGTCACTATCTGCAGGTTGAAGTCGCTGCCCGTCTGGCCTCAAGCAAGCAGCCGGAGCTGGCAGCGAAGTTTATGAAGTTTATCACCCAGCCAGGTTTCCAGAACGCTATCCCCACCGGCAACTGGATGTACCCCGTTACGGACGTGAAGCTACCGGAAGGCTTTAGCGGCCTGAATAAGCCGCAAACTCCGCTGGAGTTCACGCCACAACAAGTGTCCGACCTGCGGGCAAGCTGGATCAGCGTATGGCTTCGCGCCACCAGCCGCTAATTCCCGGCTGGCTGTTTCCGGGCCTCATCGCTGCCACGCTTGTGGTGGCGGTCGCCCTGACGGCCTTTCTGGCGCTGTGGTTCAACGCGCCGCAGACGGATTTCCGGGCGCTGGCCCAGGACAGCTATCTGTGGCACGTCCTGCGCTTCTCGTTCTGGCAGGCGTTTCTCTCAGCCCTACTGTCGGTGATCCCGGCGATTTTCCTCGCCCGGGCGCTTTATCGACGCCGCTTCCCTGGCCGTCTCGCGCTGTTACGCTTATGCGCCATGACGCTGGTGCTGCCCGTACTGGTCGCGGTGTTTGGCATTCTGACCGTCTATGGGCGAGAGGGCTGGCTGGCCTCGCTTTGCGCGTGGCTCGGCGTTGACTGGTCGTTTTCGCCGTATGGCCTGCAGGGCATTCTGCTCGCCCACGTCTTCTTTAATATGCCGATGGCAACCCGGCTACTGCTTCAGGCGCTGGAAAACATTCCCGGCGAACAGCGCCAGCTCGCGGCCCAGCTGGGCATGCAGGGCTGGAACTTCTTCCGCCTGGTCGAATGGCCGTGGCTGCGCCGCCAGCTCCTGCCCGCCGGAGCGCTCATCTTTATGCTCTGCTTCGCAAGCTTCGCCACGGTGCTTTCCCTTGGCGGCGGGCCACGGGCGACCACCATCGAGCTTGCTATTTTTCAGGCACTTAGCTTTGACTACGACCCCGCCCGCGCCGCGCTTCTGGCGCTGGTCCAGATGCTTTGCTGCCTCGGCCTCGTTGTGATGAGCCAGCGGCTAAGCAAAGCGATCCCGGTTGGCGTAAGCCAGGTGCAGGGCTGGCGGGACCCGCAGGATAACCTGCGCCGCAGGCTTTGCGACGGGGTGCTGATTGGCCTTGCCCTGCTGCTGTTACTGCCGCCGCTGCTGGCGGTCATCATTGATGGCATCAACTCTGGTTTCGGTTCGGTGCTCTCGCAGTCTGCCCTCTGGCAGGCGCTGTTGACCTCGCTGCGTATCGCCGTAGCCGCAGGTATTCTCTGCGTGATGATAACTATGATGCTTTTATGGAGTTCGCGAGAATTGCGGCTGCGAAACCAAGCTTTCGCCGGGCAGGCGCTGGAGTTAAGCGGCATGTTAATTCTGGCGATGCCGGGCATCGTGCTGGCTACGGGCTTTTTCCTGCTGCTCAACAGCACCATCGGGTTACCGCAATCTGCCGACGGCATCGTGATATTCACCAACGCGCTGATGGCCATCCCCTACGCGCTAAAGGTGCTGGAAAACCCGATGCTGGACGTGGCGGGCCGCTACGGCAAGCTTTGTCAGTCGCTGGATATCACGGGGCTTAACCGCCTGCGCCTTATCGATCTGCGGGCGATAAAAATCCCGCTGGCACAGGCACTTGCCTTTGCCTGCGTGTTATCCATCGGCGATTTTGGCGTGGTGGCGCTGTTTGGCAACGAAGATTTCCGCACGCTGCCGTTCTATCTTTATCAACAAATTGGCTCTTATCGCAGCCAGGACGGTGCCGTCACCGCGCTCATCCTGCTGATGCTGTGCTTTATTCTGTTCACCCTGATTGAAAAACTCCCGGGACGCCATGCTGACGCTGACTGATGTAACCTGGCTTTATCACCACCTGCCGATGCGCTTCTCCCTCAGCGTGGACGCGGGCGAACGCGTTGCGGTGCTCGGGCCAAGCGGCGCGGGCAAAAGCACCTTGCTGAGTTTAATCGCGGGGTTTCTGGAGCCTGCCAGCGGGGAGATCCTTTTAGACGGTCAGGAACATACGCGCACCGTCCCCGCCCGGCGCCCGGTTTCGATGCTGTTTCAGGAGAACAATCTGTTCAGCCACCTGAGCGTGCGGGACAACATTGGCCTAGGCATGCATCCGGGGTTAAAGCTCGACCGGCAGCAGCGACAGCGGCTGCAATCTATTGCTGAGCAGATGGGAATCGGGGAGTTGCTCGACCGCCAGCCGACCCAGCTTTCCGGCGGCCAGCGCCAGCGCGTGGCCCTTGCCCGCTGCCTGGTCCGCCAGCGGCCCATCCTGCTGCTGGATGAGCCTTTTTCGGCCCTTGACCCGGCGCTGCGCCAGGAAATGCTTCAGCTGCTGGATGACGTTTGCGGGCAGCAGCGGCTCACGCTGCTGATGGTTTCCCACAGCATTGAGGACGCGGTGCGCATTGCAAATCGGAGCCTTGTCGTGGTGGATGGCCGCATCGCCTGGGATGGCGACACGGCAACGCTTTTAAGCGGTGAAGCGAGCGCTTCAGCCCTTCTCGGCATCAGGAAGGATCAGGCCTGACCCGAAAGCACTTTCCAGACAATCTTCAGATAGATCGGCATCAGCGGATGCATTGAAAGGGCAGCCAGGCTGGCAATACCTGCGATCGCGGTGAGCGGCGCGAGCCAGTGAAGTCGCCCACGCGGTAAGAAACGCGTTAAGCGATCGGTTCCCGATTTGCCGCTGCGCCACCAGCGCCAGCACAGCCAGCCGGCCACCCACAGCAGCAGCGCCACGCCGAGCAGCAGCCATTTGAAGCTGCTGCTTTGCATATCCGCAGGAATATCGATGGCCGCACCGGCCAGAATGCCCGGCATAAAATAGAGCGGTGGCCAGAAAATGCAGCCGATGATATTGGGCAGAATGAACTTGGAAACCGGCAGATCCAGCATGCCCGCCACCATCGGCACCAGCGGGCGGGTCGGGCCGATAAAGCGGCCAATCAGAATGGTAACCATGCTGTGCTGGTGCAGCGCATGCTCGGTTTTGTCAAGCAACGCTTTGTTCTTCTTCATAAAGGACCAGCGGTGCAGCGGCCCTTTAAAACGCCCGCCCAGCCAGAACGAAATCCAGTCGCCCAGCAGGCAGCCGGCAATGCCCGCCGCCCAGGCGTGGTAGAAATCGACCTGACCGCTGCCAATCAGCGCGCCAAGCCCTGCCATCATTACCGTGCCCGGTAAAATGAGGCCAACCAGCGCCAGCGACTCGAGAAATGCCACCAGCATCACGGCAATAAGCGAGTACGCCGCAGACTGGGTAATCAGGTGTTGCAGAAAAGCTTCCATAGGGCATCCGTCGAGAAATCTGTGGGCGATTCTCCTGAGTGACGAACGGATCGTCAAGCCATCAATTGTATGAATAGATAATAGCGGTTATTCGCATCCGGCGCGGAATTCGCTCGGGCTGGCCCCGGTACACTTCTTAAAAACGCGGGAAAAGTAGAGCTGATCCTCGAAGCCGACGTTGCGCCCGACGCTGGCAATCGGCATGCGGGTCGTACTCAGCAGCAGCTTCGCCTGGCTGATTCGCTGATCTTCACGCCAGCTCAGCACGCTCACGCCAAGCTGCTGGCGGAACAGATGCGATAAACGAGAGGGGGAAAGGCAGACATGCTGCGCCACGCCAGCTATATCAAAATGGCTGTCCGCAAGATGGTCGCTGATGAACTGGCAGGCGTCCCGTACACGGTTATCCAGCGGCGGCTGCAGCGAAGCGTTAAGCGCCTCCATGCGGCGCAATAACAGCTGTTCAAGCAGGTTAATCGCCAGCAGTTCGGCATAGCGCCCCTCCGCCTGACCCGCGTCGATAATCTGCTGAAACAGCTGCGAAAAACCTTCCTGATGCGTATCGTCCGGGCGATAAAACCCCGTGTTGGCGAACAGCGACTCCCAGTTCAGCCACTCCTGCCAGTAGGCGCGGGGGCGGAAGTAAACCCACTGGTGATACCACTCTTTGCTTTCCGGCGAACGGCCGTAGTGATGTACCTCCCCCGGCGGGAACAGCAGCATGTCGCCGGGGCGGCAGATGTAGTTCTTACCCTGGTTGTTAATCACCCCTTCGCCGCGCACGGTGAGATTCAGAATATAGCCTTTCATGCCCAGCGGCCGGTCGATGAAAAAATCCAGCGGCCCGTCGGCCTCAATCGGCGTTAAGCCAGCCACCAGATGGGCGTTAAAAGAGTAGCCGGGTAACAGGGGATCGTTTTGCAGTTCTGGCATCGTTGCGCTCACTCTTATGTTGATTTACAGAAACCATTTGTCCATATCACCGTTTTCTGCCCCGCTGCCTGCGCACCGGCTTTCACGAACAGGCTGATTTGTATCATAAAGCCGCAAACAATAAGCACCTACGCTTTTCATCGGCGAGAAGCTGCTTTTTTGAAGCCAACCAAAGTGTCTATAACCACGACAGAAAAGTCCACATCGATTATTTGCACGGCGTCACACTTCGCGATCTCACAGCAGATTCCTCCATAACTACAGCGAATACGACCTGACTCTTTTGCGCTGAGAAATCTAATGTTCACTGCAAGAGTTTTACTTTATGGAGTGAGAAAAATGTCGATTGCGCTGGGCCTCGATTTTGGCAGCGATTCCGTACGCGCCTTAGCAGTAGATTGTGAAAACGGCGCTGAGCTTGCCACGAGCGTAGAGTGGTATCCCCGCTGGCAGGAGGGCCGCTTCTGCGATGCCCCCAACAACCGCTTCCGCCACCATCCGCTGGACTACATTGAATCCATGGAGCAGGCGATAAAATCCGTGCTGGCTGAGCTGAGCGCTGAACAACGCGCCGCCATCTGCGGCATTGGCGTTGACAGCACCGGGTCTACGCCCGCGCCAATCGACGCCAGCGGCAACGTGCTGGCGCTCAATCCAGAATTCGCCGACAACCCGAACGCCATGTTCGTGCTGTGGAAAGATCACACCTCGGTGGAAGAAGCCGAAGCCATCACCCGCCTTTGCCATCAGCCGGGCAAGTCCGACTACTCGCGCTACATCGGCGGCATTTATTCCAGCGAGTGGTTCTGGGCGAAGATCCTCCACGTCACGCGTGAAGATCCAAAAGTCGCTAAAGCAGCCGTGTCCTGGATCGAACTTTGTGACTGGGTTCCCGCGCTGCTGTCCGGTACTACCCGCCCGCAGGATATCCGTCGTGGGCGCTGTAGCGCAGGCCACAAATCCCTGTGGCATGAGGGCTGGGGCGGCCTGCCTCCGGCAAGCTTCTTTGATGAGCTGGATCCCATCATCAATCAGAATCTCGCCTATCCGATGTTTACCGAAACGTGGACCGCCGACATCCCGGTCGGAAATCTTTCCGCAGAATGGGCCGAACGGCTGGGCCTGCCGCAAAGCGTGGTGATTTCAGGCGGCGCGTTCGACTGCCATATGGGCGCAGTGGGCGCAGGCGCTCAGCCGAATACGCTGGTGAAAGTCATCGGCACCTCCACCTGCGACATTTTGATCGCCGATAAACCGACCGTTGGCGACCGCGCCGTGAAAGGTATCTGCGGCCAGGTCGACGGCAGCGTCATCCCCGATTTTATTGGCCTTGAGGCCGGACAGTCCGCCTTCGGCGATATCTACGCCTGGTTTGGCCGCGTGCTCGGCTGGCCGCTGGAACAGCTGGCACAGCAGCACCCGGAGCTGCGCGATCGGATCAACGCCAGCAAAAAACAGCTGCTGCCCGCGCTGACCGAAGCCTGGGCAAAAAATCCGTCCCTCGAGCATCTGCCTGTGATCCTCGACTGGTTTAACGGCCGCCGTACGCCGAATGCCAACCAGCGCCTGAAGGGCGTCATTACAGACTTGAATCTGGCAACCGATGCGCCAGCGCTTTTCGGCGGGCTGATTGCCGCCACGGCCTTCGGCGCCCGCGCCATTATGGAGTGCTTCACCGAGCAGGGTATCCCGGTGAGCAACGTCATGGCGCTGGGCGGCATCGCCCGCAAGTCACCGGTGATCATGCAGGTGTGCTGCGACGTGCTGAACCGTCCGCTGCAAATCGTTGCTTCCGATCAGTGCTGTGCGCTGGGCGCGGCTATCTTCGCCGCCGTAGCCGCAGGCAAGCACGCGGATATCGCCCAGGCGCAGAAGGCGATGGCCAGCCCTGTCGAAAGCACGCTGCAACCCATTCCGCTACGCGCTGAACGCTTTGAACAGCTCTACCGCCGCTACCAGCAGTGGGCCACCAGCGCCGAGCAACATTATCTTCCTTCAGCGCCTGCGGCAGCTTCTGCCGCAAAGCAGGCCGCGACGACTCTTTAAGGACATAACGATGAATATTTTTGAACAGTATGAAGTGTGGTTTGTGATTGGTAGCCAGCATCTGTACGGCCCGGAAACGCTGCGTCAGGTGACGCAGAATGCCGAACACGTCGTCAACGCGCTGAATAAAGAAGCTAAGCTGCCGTGCAAGCTGGTGCTTAAGCCGCTGGGCACCACGCCTGACGAAATCACGGCGATTTGCCGGGATGCGAGCTACGACGATAAGTGCGCGGGCATGGTCGTATGGCTGCACACCTTCTCACCGGCCAAAATGTGGATTAACGGCCTGAGCATCCTGACCAAGCCGCTGCTGCAGTTCCACACCCAGTTCAATGCGCAAATCCCGTGGGGCAGCATTGATATGGACTTTATGAACCTGAACCAGACCGCGCACGGCGGCCGCGAGTTCGGCTTTATCGGCGCGCGTATGCGCCAGCAGCATACCGTGGTAACCGGCCACTGGCAGGATCCTCAGGCGCATAAACGTATTGGTGCCTGGATGCGTCAGGCCGTCTCTAAACAGGATACCCGCCAGCTGAAGGTCGTTCGCTTCGGTGACAACATGCGCGAAGTGGCGGTCACCGACGGCGATAAAGTCGCGGCGCAGATGAAGTTTGGTTTCGCCGTGAACACCTACGCGGTGGGCGATCTGGTCTCCGTCGTGAATGCCATCAGCGAAGGCGAGATTAACGCACTGGTTGATGAATACGAGAGTAGCTATCGCCTGACCGCTGCGGCGCAGGTTAACGGTGAAAAGCGCCAGAACGTGCTGGATGCCGCGCGCATCGAGCTGGGCATGAAGAAATTCCTGGTAGACGGCGGTTTCCACGCCTTCACCACCACCTTTGAAGACCTGCACGGGCTTAAGCAATTGCCGGGCCTTGCGGTACAACGTCTGATGCAGCAGGGCTACGGCTTTGCGGGCGAAGGCGACTGGAAAACCGCCGCCCTGCTTCGCATCATGAAGGTGATGTCAACCGGTCTTGCCGGCGGCACCTCCTTTATGGAGGACTACACCTACAACTTCGAAAACGGCAACGACATGGTGCTCGGCTCGCACATGCTCGAAGTCTGCCCGACTATCGCCACGGCGGAAAAACCGGTGCTGGACGTGCAGTACCTGGGCATCGGCGGGAAGGCCGATCCGGCTCGTCTGATCTTCAACACCAAAACCGGCCCGGCGGTGAACGCCAGCCTGATCGATCTTGGGGATCGCTTCCGCCTGCTGGTGAACTGCGTCGATGCGGTTGAAACCCCGCACCAGCTGCCAAAACTGCCGGTGGCGAACGCGCTGTGGAAAGCCCAGCCGGATCTGCCAACCGCTTCCGAAGCGTGGATCCTGGCAGGCGGCGCGCACCATACCGTGTTCAGCCAGTCCCTGACGCTTGACGATATGCGCACCTTCGCAGAGCTGCACGGCATCGAAATCGCCGTTATCGATAACGAAACCCGCCTGCCAGCGTTCAAAGACGCCCTGCGCTGGAACGAGGTTTATTACAGCTTTAAAAGATAACTCTTACCTGACGTGTTTGTAGGGCGGATAAGCAGTGCGCCATCCGCCCTACAACGTCCAAGGACCTGCTATGTTAGAAGACTTAAAACGCCAGGTGCTGGAAGCCAATCTGGCCCTGCCGCGACACAACCTCGTGACCCTGACCTGGGGCAACGTCAGCGCCGTCGATCGCGAGCGCGGCGTGCTGGTCATTAAGCCTTCGGGCGTTGATTACAGCTTGATGACCGCGGAAGATATGGTAGTAGTGAGCCTGGAAACCGGTGAAGTGGTGGAAGGGACAAAGAAACCTTCTTCCGATACGCCAACCCATCGTCTGCTTTACCTGCAGTTCCCGCACATTGGCGGCATTGTTCACACCCACTCGCGCCACGCCACAATCTGGGCGCAGGCCGGGCAGTCCATCCCCGCCACCGGCACCACCCACGCGGACTACTTCTACGGCACCATTCCCTGCACCCGCAAAATGACCGATGAAGAGATCAACGGCGATTATGAGTGGCAAACAGGCGAGGTGATTGTCAAAACCTTCGCCGAACGCGGTATCGACGCGCTTCAGATGCCGGGGGTGCTGGTGCATTCCCACGGCCCGTTTGCGTGGGGTAAAGATGCTGTTGATGCAGTGCACAATGCTATCGTGCTTGAAGAGGTCGCCTACATGGGGATCTTCTGCCGCCAGCTCACGCCTGACCTGCCTGATATGCAGCAAACCCTGCTGGACAAACACTACCTGCGCAAACACGGCGCGAAGGCCTATTACGGTCAGTAACACTGTACATAAAAGCAGTAATCTTCAGCGAAGTGGTCTATAATCAGGCCACTTTTTCCGTTATGAGAATGCAGCGTGCCGCAAGTTCGTCAGGGTTTTTTGCTAACGCGTCACTGGCGGGACACCCCGCGTGGTACAGAGGTGGAATTCTGGCTGGCAACGGATAATGGCCCGGTTAAGGTCTGCCTGCCGCACCAGGAGTCCGTCGCCTTTATCCCGCAACCGCAGCAAAGCGAAGCGGCACGAATTCTTGCAGCCGAAAGCAACTATCGGCTTACCCCTCTTTCTCTCAAAGACTTCCACCAGCAGCCCGTCTGCGGCCTTTACTGCCGCCAGCACCGCCAGCTTATGCGCCTGGAAAAGATCCTGCGCGACGGCGGCGTAAAGGTTTATGAAGGCGATATTCGGCCGCCGGAGCGCTTCCTGATGGAGCGCTTTATTACCGCGCCAGTCTGGTTTAGCGGCGTGGAGCGCAACGGCGAAATTACCGAAGCAAAGCTCAAGCCCGCGCCTGATTATCGTCCGCCGCTGAAATGGGTTTCTCTGGACATCGAAACTAACCGCCACGGCGAGCTGTACTGCATCGGGCTGGAAGGCTGCGGTCAGCGTATTGTCTACATGCTCGGCCCGGAAAACGGCGACGCCAGCGGGCTGGACTTCACGCTGGAATACGTCCCCAGCCGCCCCCAGCTAATCGAAAAGCTCAACGCCTGGTTTGAGGAGCACGACCCGGACGTGCTGATCGGCTGGAACGTGGTGCAGTTCGACCTGCGCATGCTGCAAAAGCTGGCGGAACGCTACCAGATTCCGCTGCGGCTTGGCCGCGGGAAGGCGGTGCTGGAGTGGCGCGAGCACGGCTTTAAGCAGGGCGTGTTTTTCGCCCAGGCCGCAGGCAGAGTAATTATTGATGGGATCGAAGCGTTGAAGTCTGCCTTCTGGAACTTCTCGTCGTTCTCGCTGGAGGCCGTTTCACAGGAGCTGCTTGGCGAGGGAAAATCGATCGACAACCCGTGGGATCGCATGGATGAGATCAACCGCCGCTTCGCCGAAGACAAGCCTGCGCTGGCTAAATACAACCTGAAGGACTGCGAGCTGGTCACGCGGATCTTTCACAAAACGGAGCTGATGCCGTTCCTGCTGGAGCGAGCCACCGTGAACGGCCTGCCGCTGGACAAGCACGGCGGCTCCGTTGCCGCCTTCGGCCACCTTTATATTCCGCGCATGCACCGTGCGGGCTACGTGGCGCCTAATCTGGGCGAAGTTCCGCCGCAGGCAAGCCCCGGTGGCTACGTGATGGATTCGCGTCCCGGCCTGTACGATTCCGTGCTGGTGCTGGATTATAAAAGCCTGTATCCGTCGATTATCCGCACTTTTCTCATCGACCCGGTCGGGCTGGTTGAGGGCATGGCGCACCCGGAGCCAGAAAGCTCTGTCGAAGGATTCCTGGGCGCGCACTTCTCACGCACGAAGCACTGCCTGCCGGAAATCGTCAGCCAGATCTGGCACGGGCGCGACGAGGCGAAACGTCACGGTAACAAGCCGCTTTCCCAGGCGCTGAAGATCATCATGAACGCCTTTTATGGCGTGCTGGGCACCAGCGCCTGCCGCTTCTTCGATCCCCGGCTTGCCTCGTCGATCACCATGCGCGGGCACCAGATCATGCTGCAAACCCGGCAGCTCATCGAAGAGCAGGGTTTTGATGTTATCTACGGCGATACGGACTCCACCTTTGTGTGGCTTAAAAAGCCTCATTCTGAGGAGGACGCGGCGCGCATCGGTAAGCAGCTGGTGGAGCACGTGAATAGCTGGTGGACACAGCATCTGCAAGAGACGCAGCAGCTGAACAGCGCGCTGGAAATTGAGTTTGAAACGCACTTTTGCCGCTTCCTGATGCCGACCATCCGCGGCACCGTTGAGGGCAGCAAAAAGCGCTACGCGGGGATGATCCAGGAGGGCAATAAGCAGCGCATGGTGTTCAAAGGACTGGAGACGGTGCGCACGGACTGGACGCCGCTGGCCCAGCAGTTTCAGCAGACGCTGTATCTGCGTATCTTCCGCAACGAGCCCTACCAGGATTACATTCGCGAGACTATCGCCAGCCTGATGGCGGGCGAGCTGGACAACCAGCTGGTTTACAGAAAAAGACTGCGCCGTCCGCTGAGTGAATACCAAAAAAACGTGCCGCCTCACGTACGGGCGGCCCGCCTTGCCGACGAGCACAATCAGCGCCTCGGTCGGCCGTCTCAGTACCAGAATCGCGGCACCATAAAGTACGTCATGACGCTAAGCGGCCCTGAACCTGTGGATTACCAGCAGTCGCCGCTGGACTACGATCATTATCTCACTCGACAGCTCCAGCCCGTGGCGGAAGGAATTTTACCCTTCCTTGAAGATGACTTTGCTACACTGATGACTGGGCAACTTGGGCTATTTTAGACGGTGACGAACGCGCCAGCTTCCAGTACCATAGCGCCCTCTTTCACTTTCCTGAATCTACTTTTTAACCTACCGCCCTTTGCGCGCGGTCGTAATGCTATTGCCTGCAAATCTTAGTCACTGATAATAGAGCCGAAATCTTATGCCTTTTACACTTGGTCAACGTTGGATCAGCGATACCGAAAGCGAACTGGGACTGGGAACCGTGGTCGCCATCGACCCACGCATGGTCACCCTGCTTTTTCCCGCCACCGGTGAAAATCGTCTGTACGCCAGAAATGACTCGCCTATCACCCGCGTGATGTTTAATCCGGGCGATACCGTCACCAGCCATGAAGGCTGGCAACTCAAAGTTGATGAAGTTAAGGAAGAAAACGGCCTGCTCGCCTATGTTGGCACCCGTCTGGACACCGAAGAGGCTGATACCCTGCTGCGCGAAGTGTTCCTCGACAGCAAGCTGGTCTTCAGCAAGCCGCAGGACCGTCTGTTTGCCGGTCAGATTGACCGTATGGATCGTTTTGCCCTGCGCTACCGCTCCCGTGTCTATCAGAGCGAGCAGTATCGCCAGCCGTGGAGCGGCCTGCGCGGCATGCGTACCAGCCTCATCCCCCATCAGTTGAACATCGCCCATGATGTAGGCCGCCGCCATGCACCGCGCGTCCTGCTGGCCGATGAAGTTGGCCTGGGTAAAACCATCGAAGCCGGAATGATCCTGCACCAGCAGCTGCTGGCCGGCAGCGCCGAGCGCGTGCTGATCGTGGTACCAGAAACCCTGCAACATCAGTGGCTGGTGGAAATGCTGCGCCGCTTTAACCTGCGTTTCGCGCTGTTCGACGACGAGCGCTACGCCGAAGCCCAGCACGACAGCGATAACCCGTTCGAAACCGAACAGCTGGTTATCTGCTCCCTTGATTTTGTCCGCCGCAGCAAACAGCGCCTTGAGCACCTGTGCGACGCCGAGTGGGACCTGATGGTGGTCGATGAAGCCCACCACCTGGTGTGGAGCGAAGACGCCCCGAGCCGTGAATACCAGGCCATCGAGCAGCTTGCTGAACGTGTACCAGGCGTACTGCTGCTGACCGCCACCCCGGAACAGCTCGGCATGGAGAGCCACTTCGCGCGTCTGCGCCTGCTGGACCCAAGCCGCTTCCACGATTTCGAGCAGTTTGTCGAAGAGCAGCAGAACTACCGCCCGGTGGCCGATGCCGTAGCGCTTCTGCTGGCGGGGAACCCGCTGACCAACGACCAGCTTAATGCCCTGAGCGAGCTTATCGGCGAGCAGGACATCGAACCGCTGCTGCAAACCGCCAACAGCGATCGTGACGGCAGCCAGGCCGCCCGTCAGGAACTGATTTCCATGCTGATGGACCGCCACGGCACCAGCCGCGTGCTGTTCCGTAATACCCGTAACGGCGTGAAAGGCTTCCCGAAACGCGAGCTGCACACGATTCGCCTGCCGCTGCCAACGCAGTATCAGACCGCCATTAAAGTCTCCGGCATTATGGCGGCTCGTAAGTCTGTAGAAGACCGCGCCCGCGATATGCTCTACCCGGAGCAGATTTATCAGGAGTTTGAAGGTGACACCGGTACCTGGTGGAACTTCGACCCGCGCGTTGAGTGGCTGATGGGCTACCTGACCAGCCATCGCTCTAAAAAGGTGCTGGTGATTTGTGCCAAAGCAGCCACGGCACTTCAGCTCGAGCAGGTACTGCGCGAGCGTGAAGGCATTCGTGCCGCCGTGTTCCACGAAGGCATGTCGATTATCGAGCGTGACCGCGCCGCCGCCTGGTTTGCCGAAGAAGACACCGGTGCGCAGGTGCTGCTGTGTTCTGAAATCGGCTCCGAAGGCCGTAACTTCCAGTTCGCAAGCAACCTGGTGATGTTCGACCTGCCGTTCAACCCGGACCTGCTCGAGCAGCGTATCGGCCGTCTGGACCGTATCGGCCAGGCGCACGATATTCAGATCCACGTGCCGTACCTCGAAAAAACGGCGCAGTCGGTGCTGGTGAAGTGGTTCCACGAAGGGCTGGATGCGTTCGAACACACCTGCCCTACCGGCCGCGCAATCTACGACAACGTTTATACCCAGCTGATTGAGTACCTGGCGTCACCTGAAAATACCGACGGCTTCGACACGCTTATCAAACAGTGTCGCGAGCAGCACGACGCGCTGAAGCTGCAGCTGGAACAGGGCCGCGACCGCCTGCTGGAGATCCACTCCAACGGCGGCGAGAAATCCCAGGCGCTGGCGCAGGCGATTTCCGAGCAGGATAACGACACCAATCTGGTGAGCTTCGCCCTGAACCTGTTCGATATCGTGGGTATTAACCAGGACGATCGCGGCGACAATATGGTCGTGCTGACGCCTGGCGATCACATGCTGGTGCCGGACTTCCCTGGTCTGCCGGAAGATGGCTGCACGATTACCTTCGAGCGTGACGTCGCCCTGTCCCGTGAAGACGCGCAGTTTGTTACCTGGGAACACCCAATCATCCGCAACGGTCTGGATCTTATTCTCTCCGGCGATACCGGCAGCTGTGCGCTCTCCCTGCTGAAGAACAAAGCATTGCCGGTAGGCACGCTGCTGGTGGAACTGGTGTACGTCGTTGAAGCGAAAGCGCCGAAGCAGCTCCAGCTCAACCGCTTCCTGCCGCCAACGCCAGTACGCATGCTGGTGGACAAAAACGGCACCAACCTCGCGGCGCAGGTGGAGTTCGAAAGCTTCAACCGCCAGCTGAGCGCGGTAAACCGCCACACTGGCAGCAAGCTGGTCAACGCCGTGCAGCCTGATGTGCATGCCATTTTGCAGCTTGCAGAAGAGAAAGTTGAAGAGGCAGCCCAGGTGCTGATCAAAGCCGCTCGCGAAGAGGCGGACGAGAAGCTCAGCGCTGAACTGTCCCGTCTGGAAGCGCTGAAGGCCGTTAACCCGAACATTCGTGATGACGAGCTGGAAGCCATCGAAAGCAACCGCCTGCAGGTGCTGGAAAGCCTCGCGCAGGCCAACTGGCGACTGGACGCGCTGCGTCTCATCGTGGTGACGCACCAGTAATGATTATGGAACCCTATAACCCGCCAGCCGATCCCTGGCTGGTCATCCTTTATCAGGATGACCACATCATGGTGGTCAACAAGCCTTCGGGGTTGTTGTCCGTGCCAGGGCGTCTGGAAGAGCATAAAGACAGCGTGATGACGCGCATTCAGCGCGACTTCCCGCAGGCGGAATCTGTTCATCGCCTGGATATGGCCACCAGCGGCGTGATTGCGGTGGCGCTGACCAAGGCCGCCGAACGCGAGCTGAAACGCCAGTTCCGTGAACGTGAGCCGAAGAAGCAGTATGTGGCGCGGGTATGGGGTCATCCACAGCCGGAAACGGGCCTGGTGGATTTACCGCTGATATGCGACTGGCCGAACCGACCAAAGCAGATGGTGTGTCATGAAACCGGCAAGTCGGCGCAGACGGAATATGAAGTGCTGGAGTACGCAGCGGATAACTCCGCCCGCGTACTGCTGAAACCGATAACCGGACGTTCCCACCAGCTGCGCGTGCATATGCTGGCGCTGGGTCACCCGATTCTGGGTGACCGCTTCTACGCCACGCCTGAGGCGCTGGCAATGGCTCCGCGTTTGCAGCTGCATGCTGAAATGCTGACCATCACCCACCCCGCCTACGGCACGCCAATGACGTTCCGCGCTCCGGCTGATTTTTAAAATCCCCCCCTCAACCTCTCCCCAAAGGGGCGAGGTTGAGGTTCGATGTTACTTAAACCCTTTCGCCGTCTTGATCAGATCGTAGGCTTTCTGGATTTCCTGCGCTTTCTGCTTCGCCATCTGCATCATCTCCGGCGGCAGGCCTTTGGCAACCAGCTTATCCGGATGGTGTTCGCTCATCAGCTTGCGATAAGCACGTTTGATAACCGTTGGCTCATCGGTACTTTTCACTCCTAATACGTTACAGGCATCTTCTAACGTCGGACCGCGTTGCTGCTGGAAGCCCCCGCCGCCCTGCTGGCTGTAACCGCCACCAAACTGCTGGCCTCCTTCCATCATCCGTAAAAACTGATCGAACTGAACGCGTGAGATCCCCAGCTCTTCGGCAATGACGTATAAAACCTCCCGTTCGTTAGGATGTAACGAACCGTCGGCAAAGGCCGCCTGGATTTGAATTTCCAGAAACATCCTAATCAGGTCAAAGCGGCCAAAACAGACGCTTCGCAACTGGCGCATTTTTTCGCGCAGCGGATAACCGTTTTCTTTTCCGACACGAAATGCGTGCTGGGCCGCACCTCTTGCTTCGCCATGCAGCTGCATACGATCCATCAACAGCGACGCAATTTGAATATCGGCTTCGGTCACACGACCTTTCGATTTGGTGAGATGCCCCATCACTTCAAAAGTGGTGCTAAAGAACAAAGACTGGCGCTGCTGCTGGTTAGAGAACCAGGCGCTACGGCGGGTGCGAGCCTTATCAATGGCATGACCGATAAGTAAGCCAAATACCACACCCCAGAAGCCACCGCCCATAATAAGTGCTATTGCGACACCGAGAACTTTACCCCAATACTGCATATACTCCCCAAATCGTCATGCTGTCGGCTAGAATTTGCTTTATCATACCCGTCATTGATAGCGCTGCCTAACAGCAGACTGTACAACGGACAGGATTAACACTAGCGCTGCGATGATGAGTAAGTTAGTCTCTGACCGTTTGCCGCGCTAAGCCATTGATGATGGAACAACGAATAAAACGTATGAAAAAACGTATTCCCACTTTGCTGGCCACGCTAATTGGCACAGCGATTTATAGCCAACAAGGGATGGCTGCCGATCTTGCCTCGCAGTGTATGCTGGGCGTGCCGAGCTATAATCGCCCGTTGATCGAAGGCGACACCAATAACCTTCCGGTTACGATTAATGCCGATCATGCAAAAGGGGATTACCCCGACAATGCGGTGTTTACCGGTAACGTAGATATTCAGCAGGGGAATAGTCGTCTGCAGTCCGACGAAGTTCAGCTGCATCAAAAACAAGTTGATGGCCAACCTGACCCGGTACGCACTGTAGATGCGCTGGGTAATGTGCATTACGACGACAATCAGGTCATCCTGAAAGGTCCTAAAGCCTGGTCCAACTTAAACACCAAAGATACCAACGTCTGGAAAGGCGATTACCAGATGGTTGACCGCCAGGGCCGCGGCACCGCAGACCTGATGAAACAGCGCGAGAACAATCGCTATACCATTCTGGATAACGGTACCTTTACATCATGCCTGCCGGGTTCAAATACCTGGAGCGTAGTGGGTACAACTGTCATTCAGGACCGCGAAGAAGAAGTGGCGGAAATCTGGAATGCGCGTTTCAAAATTGGTCCGGTTCCGGTGTTCTACAGCCCGTATTTACAGTTACCGATCGGCGATAAACGTCGCTCCGGTTTCCTGTTGCCGGACGGTAAGTACAGTTCCAATAATGGCCTTGAATTTACGCTGCCTTATTACTGGAACATCGCGCCAAACTTTGATGCCACCATCACGCCGCACTATATGGAAAAGCGCGGCACGATGTGGCAGAACGAATTCCGCTACCTGACCAAAGCGGGTGCAGGTTTGATGGAGTTTGACTACCTGACCTCGGATGATGAATATAAAAACGAGTCGGGTGTCAATCCGGACGACGACAGCCGCCGCTGGTTATTCTACTGGCAGCACTCCGGCGTACTGGATCAGGTGTGGCGCTTCAACATTGACTACACCAAAGTCAGTGATGATAAATACTTCAATGACTTCGACTCCGAATACGGCTCAAGCACCGATGGCTACGCGACGCAGAAATTCAGCGTCGGCTACGCCGTTGAGAACTTTGACGCCACGCTGTCGACCAAACAGTTCCAGGTCTTTGAGTCCCAGCAAGGCAGAAATTCATACAGCGCGCAGCCGCAGCTGGACGTCAATTTCTATCAGAATGATGTTGGACCATTTGATACCCGCGTTTATGGCCAGGCCGTTAAATTCACCAACGTGAATGACAATATGCCGGAAGCGACGCGTCTGCATATCGAGCCAACCATCAGCCTGCCGCTCTCTAACGGCTGGGCGAGTCTGAATACCGAAGCGAAGCTGCTGGCAACACACTATCAGCAGGACAATCTCGATAAATATAAAAAATATGTCAATTCAAACAGCGAGCTTGAGAGTTCAGTCAACCGCACCATGCCGCAGTTCAAGGTTGACGGAAAGCTGATCTTCGATCGCGACATGGATTCAGCCCTGGGCTGGTCACAAACGCTGGAACCTCGCGTTCAATATCTGTATGTCCCGTATCGCGATCAGAGCAATATCAACAACTATGACTCCTCGCTGCTGCAATCTGATTACAGTGGCCTGTTCCGTGACAGAACTTATGGTGGCCTTGACCGTATCGCGTCGGCAAACCAGGTGACGACCGGTGTCACATCACGTATTTATGATGATGCCTCAATTGAACGTTTTAACGTTTCCCTGGGTCAAATCTACTACTTTACCCAGTCCCGTACCGGCGATGACAACATCAACTGGGAAAAAGACAAGGATACAGGTTCCGTTATTTGGGCTGGTGATACCTACTGGCGTATGACAGACCGCTGGGGTTTACGCGGTGGTTTGCAATACGATGCGCGTCTGGCTAGCGTCTCAACAGGTAACGGTGTCATCGAATACCGTCGTGATAACGATCGTCTGGTACAGCTGAACTATCGTTATGCCAGCCCGGCCTTTATCCAGGCTACGCTGCCAAGTTTCTCAACGGCAGAGCAGTACAAGGAAGGGATTTCGCAGGTTGGTATGACCGCAAGCTGGCCGGTTGTTGACCGTTGGTCCGTCGTAGGGGCTTACTACTACGATACCAAGGCACAGCAGACAGCGGATTCAATGCTTGCAGTGCAGTATAACTCCTGCTGTTATGCGATTCGTGTTGGCTACGAGCGCAAAATCAACGGCTGGGAAGACGCCGAAAGCAAATACGACAACGTGTTTGGCTTTAACATCGAGTTACGCGGCCTGAGTTCAAACTATGGCCTGGGCACACAGCAGATGCTGCGCTCTAACATTCTGCCGTATCAGAACTCGTTGTAATTCACTTTGACTTAAAAACGTAATCCGCATTGCGGCTAAGTAAAAATGGAAAAAGTATGAAGAACTGGAGAACGCTGCTTCTTGGTGTCGCCCTGGTGGCGAACACTGCCTTCGCAGCGCCACAAGTAGTCGACAAAGTAGCAGCCGTGGTTAATAACGGTGTCGTTCTGGAAAGCGATGTCGATGGCTTGATGCAATCGGTAAAACTTAACGCTCAGCAGGCTGGTCAGCAGTTACCTGACGATAACGCCCTGCGCCACCAGATCCTGGAACGTCTGATCATGGATCAAATCATCCTGCAGATGGGCACCAAGATGGGCGTGAAGGTCACCGACGATCAGCTTGATAAAGCGATTGCGGATATCGCAGCACAGAACAAAATGAATATGGATCAGATGCGTAGCCGTCTGGCCTATGACGGCATCAACTACAACACTTACCGTAGCCAGATCCGTAAAGAGATGACGATTTCGGAAGTGCGTAACAACGAAGTGCGTCGTCGCGTCACCATCCTGCCTCAGGAAGTTGACTCGCTGGCGCAGCAGGTTGGCAGCCAGAACGACAGCAGCACCGAGCTGAACCTGAGCCACATCCTGATTGCGCTGCCGGAAAACCCAACGTCTGCTCAGGTTGACGATGCGGAAAAACAGGCGCGTGACATTGTTTCTCAGGCGCAAAACGGCGCGGACTTTGGCAAGCTGGCGATTACCTACTCTGCTGACCAGCAGGCCCTGAAAGGTGGCCAGATGGGCTGGGGACGTATCCAGGAGCTGCCGTCTATCTTCGCGCAGGCACTGGCTACCGCCAAAAAAGGTGACGTTATTGGTCCCGTTCGTTCCGGCGTAGGTTTCCATATCCTGAAAGTGAACGATCTGCGTGGTCAGACTCAGAGCATCTCTGTCACCGAAGTTCACGCTCGTCACATTCTGCTTAAGCCGTCACCGATCATGACCGATCAGCAGGCGCGTCTGAAGCTTGAGCAAATCGCAACTGACATCAAAAGTGGTAAAACCACCTTCGATAAAGCGGCGAAAGAGTTCTCTGACGATCCGGGTTCTGCAAACCAGGGTGGCGATCTGGGCTGGGCATCTCCAGACATCTACGACCCTGCCTTCCGCGATGCGATCATGAAGCTGAACAAGGGCCAGACCAGCGAACCAGTTCACTCCTCCTTCGGCTGGCACTTAATTGAGCTGCTGGATACCCGTAAAGTGGATAAAACTGACGCGGCTCAGAAAGATCGTGCCTACCGTATGCTGTTTAACCGTAAGTTCTCGGAAGAAGCGCAGACCTGGATGCAGGAACAACGCGCCAGCGCATACGTTAAGATCATCGGCAGCAATGGCTAATATTGCTCGTGTGACCATCACTCCCGGCGAACCCGCCGGGATTGGTCCCGACCTGGTTGTCGCGCTGGCAAGCCGCGACTGGCCTGCTGAATTGGTCGTCTGCGCCTCCCCTGAATTACTGCTCGAACGAGCCGCCACGCTGAACCTCCCGCTGACCCTGATTCCTTACCGGCCCGACCAGGCTCCGCAGCCGCAGGCAGCAGGCACGCTAACGATTCTGCCCGTTGCTTTGCATGCTCCGGTGGTACCAGGCCAGCTTGATGTCCGTAACAGCACTTATGTGGTAGAAACACTCGCTCGCGCCTGCGACGGCTGCACAAGCGGTGAATTCGCCGCGCTGATAACCGGGCCCGTGCATAAAGGCATTATCAACGACGCAGGCGTGCCGTTTATCGGTCATACCGAGTTCTTTGAAGAGCGCTCGCACAGCGAAAAAGTGGTGATGATGCTCGCAACCGAAGAGCTTCGCGTTGCGCTGGCCACGACGCATTTGCCGCTAAAAGCCATTTCTGAGGCAATTACGCCAGATTTATTACGTCAGATAATCACCATCCTGTATCATGACCTGCAAACCAAGTTTGGTATTGCACTGCCTCACGTGCTGGTGTGTGGCCTGAACCCTCATGCAGGGGAAGGTGGACACATGGGTACGGAAGAGATCGATACGATAATCCCGGTACTTAACGAGATGCGCGCACAGGGCATGAATTTATCCGGCCCGCTGCCTGCTGATACACTCTTTCAGCCAAAGTATCTCGACCACGCCGATGCAGTACTGGCGATGTATCACGACCAGGGATTACCGGTTCTGAAATATCAGGGCTTCGGTCGCGCGGTGAATATCACGTTAGGCTTACCTTTTATCCGCACTTCGGTTGACCATGGCACAGCGCTAGAGCTGGCAGGCCAGGGAAAAGCAGATGTCGGCAGTTTTACTACGGCGCTTAATCTCGCCATCAAAATGATTACGAATACTCAATGAATACTCGCGTCCACCAGGGCCATTTAGCCCGTAAACGTTTTGGACAAAACTTCCTTAATGACCAGTTCGTTATCGAAAGTATTGTCTCCGCTATTAATCCACAGAAAGGCCAGGCGATGGTTGAAATCGGCCCCGGCCTCGGTGCATTAACCGAGCCTGTGGGTGAACGCCTGGACGAAATGACCGTTATCGAACTCGACCGCGATCTGGCGGCCCGTCTGCAAACGCATCCGTTCCTCGCACCGAAGCTGACCATTTATCAGCAGGATGCCATGACCATGGACTTCGCCGAGCTGTCGAAGAAAATCGGCCAGCCGCTGCGCGTGTTCGGTAACCTGCCGTACAACATCTCTACGCCGTTGATGTTCCATCTCTTTAGCTATACTGATGCCATTGCGGACATGCACTTCATGCTGCAAAAAGAGGTGGTGAACCGTCTGGTTGCAGGACCAAACAGTAAAGCGTATGGTCGTTTATCAGTGATGGCGCAATATTATTGCAACGTGATCCCGGTGCTGGAAGTGCCGCCAACGGCCTTTACGCCTGCGCCGAAAGTGGATTCCGCCGTGGTGCGCCTGGTGCCTCATGCCACCATTCCGCATCCGGTCAAAGAGCTGCGCGTGTTGAGCCGCATCACGACTGAGGCCTTTAACAAGCGCCGCAAGACAATTCGCAACAGCCTTGGCCATCTGTTCAGCGCTGAGGTGATGGCAGAGCTGGGCGTCGACGCGACCCTGCGCGCTGAGAACATCTCAGTCGCCCAGTATTGCCAGCTGGCAAACTATTTGGCTGAGCACCCACAGCCGAAGGAGAGTTAACGATGTTAAATTCGCCCCGCGTATGCGTGCAGGTACAAAGCGTCTATATCGAATCCCAGTCCTCCCCGGAGAATGAACGTTTCGTCTTTGCTTATACCGTAACCATCCGAAACCTGGGGCGAACGCCGGTGCAGCTTCTTGGGCGTTACTGGCTAATTACCAACGGTAACGGCCATGAAACCGAAGTCCAGGGCGAAGGCGTGATTGGCGTCCAGCCCCACATCGAACCGGGCAACGAATACAGCTATACCAGCGGTGCGGTCATTGAAACGCCGCTGGGCACCATGCAAGGCCATTACGAAATGGTCGATTCTCAGGGCGAGGCATTCCGCGTCGCTGTTCCCGTCTTCCGTCTGGCCATTCCAGCCTTCATTCACTGATACGATGTCAACATACCTGATTGGCGATGTTCACGGCTGTTACGATGAACTGATCGCCCTGCTGCAACAGGTTGAGTTCACGCCTGGCAAAGATATTTTATGGCTCACGGGCGATTTAGTCGCGCGCGGCCCCGGTTCGCTTGAAGTCCTGCGCTATGTGCGTGGGCTGGGCGACAGCGTGCGTCTGGTGCTCGGCAATCACGACCTGCACCTGCTGGCGGTATACGCCGGTATCAGCCGCAATAAACCCAAAGACCGCGTGTCACAGCTGCTGGAAGCACCGGACGTTGACGAGCTGCTGAACTGGCTGCGTCGCCAGCCGCTAATCCAGGTCGATAACGAAAAAATGCTGGTGATGGCCCATGCGGGAATCACGCCGCAGTGGGATATCGACACCGCTATAGCCTGCGCCCGTGATGTCGAAGCCGTGCTCTCAAGCGACAGCTATCCGCTGTTCCTGGACGCCATGTACGGCGATATGCCGAACAACTGGTCCCCGGAGCTGTCGGGGCTTGCGCGTTTGCGGTTCATCACTAATTCTCTTACCCGCATGCGCTACTGCTTCCCGAACGGCCAGCTGGACATGTACTGCAAAGACACGCCGGAAAGCGCGCCTGCGCCGCTCAAGCCGTGGTTTGCCATTCCCGGGCCGGTAACGGATGCGTACTCGGTGATCTTCGGCCACTGGGCTTCGCTTGAAGGGAAAGGAACGCCGGAAGGCATTTACGGTCTGGACACCGGCTGCTGCTGGGGTGGGGATTTAACCTGCCTGCGCTGGGAAGATAAAGCGTATTTCGTGCAGCCCTCGAACCGTAAAGCCGACGTCGGCGACGGTGATACCGCAATAGCCTCATAAAAAAACCCGGTGAAAACCGGGTTTTTACGTTGGTCGGAAAAGCCGTAGGTCGGATAAGCGAAGCGCCATCCGACTCAACAACCGACCCCGTTTTAGCGACGTTCCAGAATCTCAAAGCAATAACCGTGCGAGTTTTGCTCGTCGGCGTCGTGGAATTCGCTGAACGTTGACTGCCACTCGTCCGGATCGTAATCCGGGAAATGGGTATCCCCTTCTACTTCGGCATCAATGTGCGTCAGATACAGGCGCTGCGCTTTTGGCAGGAACTGTTCATAGATGCGGCCACCGCCGATCACCATCACTTCTTCCGCGTCACCGCAGGCGCTGATAGCATCCTCTACGGAAGTCACCCATTCAACGCGGTCGTCGGTGCCCGGCTTACTGCTGATAACAATATTCTTACGGCCTGGCAGCGGGCGACCAATGGATTCCCAGGTCAAACGCCCCATCACCACCGGTTTATTTAACGTATTACGTTTAAACCAGGCCAGGTCGGCAGGCAAATTCCATGGCATGGCGTTTTCCATACCAATAACGCGATCTACCGCTAATGCAGCAATCAGACTGATCATTCTGTTAACCCAAGGAAGGTGAAAAAATTGCCGCCACTATACGGAAAGCGCAATCTTTCGTCGACTGCCCGATCCTCTTGCCGGAAGAATTTTTTTTGTTCTGCAAAGCCGCAGCTTCCTTAATTGGCAAGGTGCGCTAACACGAACAATGAGTTAGCGCCGATTCTTGCGGAAAATCAGTCCGCTGGTTTGGCAGGAGGTTCGTCTGCTAATTTACCGCTGTGAACGCCCTCCTCCGTTCCCTGCCAGCCGTGGCGTTGAATAACATTGAGATGCGTGCGGTCTTCGTTAATGACCTCCGTCAGCATCGCACTGGTGCGTTTGAGCACATCCGCCCTCGCGGGCAAATCAGCGGCGATAACCATCTCTTCCACCATTTGAGTATTGAAACGACGGAAATGATCGGCCCGCTCGCGCGCTTCATAGCTGCCAACGCCCAGCGCCTCAAGCGCACGACGCCCCACTTTTAGCGAACTCTCGAAGGTTTCACGCTCAGGTTGCTCAACGCCCGCCTGACGCAGGCGAATAAAGTGGTCGAGGTCCCTCGCCCTGGCGATAACCCGCAGGTTCGGGAAGTGCTCCTGCACCAGCCCGGAGAGCTGCATATTCGCATCAGGATCGTCGATGGCATTGATCAGCACCTCGGCTTTTGCCGCCCCTGCGGATTCGAGCAAATCTACCCGCGTCGCATCGCCATAAAATACTTTGGTACCGAATTTACGCAGCGTTTCGATATGGTCAGGATCGTGGTCAAGCACCACCATTTTCACCCCGCTGGTTAGCAGCAGACGCCCGGCGATTTGCCCGAAGCGCCCAAAGCCGGCAATAATCACCCGCGGCTGCTCTTCATCAATTTCATCCGCCTCGCGGGCCTGCTCTTTACCGGATTTCTCCCGACGGCTGAGCAGCACAAGCAGCAGCGGTGTGGCAGCCATAGAAAGCGCTACCGCCAGGGTCAGCGATTTCGCCCAGCTGTCGTCCAGCACCTCAGCCATTCTGGCAGCACCAAAAATCACAAAGGCGAATTCGCTCCCCTGGCCCAGCAGTACGGCAAACCAACGGCGCTGCTTACGCGGTACTTTCAATGGTTTAGCAACCAGCCACAGCATCACGCACTTGATCACCAGGAACCCCACCAGCAGGCCGATAATGCGCAGCGGATTATCCATCAGCGTGCCGAAATCTATCGACATGCCGACGCCGATAAAGAACAGCCCGAGCAGCAGCCCCTTAAACGGTTCGATATCGCTCTCCAGCGCGTGGCGATATTCGGAGCTTGCCAGCAATACACCCGCCAGAAACGCGCCCATTGCCATGGATAAACCAGCCTCTTCCAGCAGCAGCCCAAAACCAAACACGAGGAAGAGTGCCACGGCGCTGAATACTTCGCGCAGGCCGGAGCGGGCCACAAAGCGCAGCACCGGGCGCGTCACATAACGCCCCAGGACCACCACCAGCGCCAGCGCGCCGACGACCTTTAAGGCTGATAGAGAAAATGCCGCAAGCGTAGTGGTCGCCCCGCTGGTTGCCAGCAAGGGGATCATCGCCACCAGCGGGATGGCGGCAATATCCTGGAAGAGCAGAACGGCAAAGGTGCTGCGCCCCATTTGCGAGAGGGTCAGGTTACGTTCGTTCATCGCCTGCATGGCGATGGCGGTTGAGGACAGCGCAAGCGTCAGACCTACCAGCACCGCGACCTGCCAGCGCAGACCCATCAGCATGCAGAACAGCCCAAGGAGCAAGCCGCAGGCGGCCATTTGCAGGAAGCCCCCGCCAAACACCGAGGCGCGCAGCGTCCATAGCCTGCGCGGATCCAGCTCAAGGCCGATAACAAACAGCATCAGCACCACGCCGATTTCAGCGAAGTGCAGAATCGTCCCGGCATCCGTCACCAGCCGTAACCCCCACGGGCCGATAATACAGCCCGCAATCAGGTAGCCAAGGACCGAGCCTAACCCCAGACGAACGGCGATGGGCACAATCAGTGCGGCTGCGCCGAGATAAATAAGAACCTGAATCATGCTGTGACTATCCACGGTTTACCTCCCGCCATGCCAGCAGGCGCTGCTTGTACTGCTCAGCCTCCGCGTCCAGCGTCGCCTCATCACAGACAAAAGTGAAATGGATGGCAAAATTTGGCTGCCAGCTCATTCCACAATAGATCGCCGTCGCCTGCAGCGGCTGTCCCAGTACGTCAAACCCCGGATGATCCCCCAGGTCGAAATGACCGTCTCCCCCGCCTGTGGTTACCGCCCACATCACGTTTTTGCCATGCAGAGCCTTCCCGCCACGACCGTAAGCCCAGCCGTGGGCAAGCACTTTATCGATCCACAGCTTCATCAGCGGCGGCATGCTGTACCACTGCATGGGATGCTGCCAGATAACCAGATCGGCACGGCTTAGCGCCTCTTGTTCAGCGGCAATATCGATATTGAAATCAGGATAGAGCTCATACAACGAACGGACTTCCACATCGGGCAGCGTCGTAGCACTTTCGAGCATTTTTCGATTGGCGTGAGAGTGTTGCGGATAGGGGTGCGCATAAATAATTAATATCATCAATTAGCCTGTTGTTTTACCGACGTCTTTTCCAAAGAGTGTAGTCAGTAATCTAACAGGCTAATAGTCAATATTCTTGACGGGCTAAACGGGTAAATCTGAATTAGTTATCCAGTTCGCCCATCGACTTCACCTGGTCGCGATTGATCTGCTCGGTCTTGCCGGTTTCAGCGTTTTTATAAGAAACCAGACCAGTTTCATCATCAACCTGAGGTTTGCCGTCGGTAACGATGGTTTTGCCGTCGGTTGTTTTCACCGCCTGGTTAGACGAACAGCCAGCTACGGTAAACAGCGTTGCGGCAGCGAAGATGGAAGCCATCAGAATTTTGTTTTGCATGTTGCTCTCCCTGTGGGTAAACCTGATTATCTGACTGAAAACTTTAGCAGGATTTTCCGGCGTCGCAGAAAAATACGGAACACTCTGAACGGATAAAGCAGGCAATAAAAAACCCGCCGAAGCGGGTTTTGCATGGTGCCGAAGTGATTACTTCGTGATTTGCGCGTGCATTTCCTGCACCGAAATTACCTTCTCGGTCGCATCCGCGTTCATCGCCATCGCGGTGGCGAAGCCGCCGTTCAGCGTGGTGTCGTAATGCACTTTATACTGCAGCGCGCTGCGGCGGATGAGCTTGGAATCCTCAATCGCCTGGCGGCCCGCGGTGGTGTTGATGATGTAGGTGTACTCGCCATTCTTAATACGGTCCTGAATGTGCGGACGACCTTCATGCACCTTGTTCACCAGGCGTGGGTTGATGCCCGCCTCGCCCAGCACGATAGCCGTGCCGTGGGTCGCGTCCAGCTCGAAGCCCTGCTTCAGCAGCTTGGCGGCCAGATCAACAACGCGCTCTTTGTCGCCTTCGCGAACGGAGAGCAGCGCACGGCCAGGTTTACGCATGGTGGACTGGCTACCCAGCATCGCCTTGGAGAAGGCTTCTGCGAAGGTGCGGCCCACGCCCATGACTTCACCGGTAGAGCGCATTTCTGGCCCTAACAGCGGGTCGACGCCCGGGAACTTGTTGAACGGCAGCACCACTTCTTTAACAGAGTAGTACGGCGGGATGATCTCTTTCGTCATGCCCTGCTCAACCAGCGTCTGCCCAACCATCACGCGCGCGGCTACTTTTGCCAGCGCCATCCCGGTTGCTTTAGAGACAAACGGTACGGTACGGGCGGCACGCGGGTTCACTTCAATCAGATAGACTTCGTTGTCCTTCACCGCAAACTGCACGTTCATCAGGCCGCGAACCTGCAGCTCGAAGGCCAGTTTCTGCACCTGCTGGCGCATCACGTCCTGGATCTCTTTGCTCAGCGTATAGGCTGGCAGAGAACATGCGGAGTCGCCGGAATGCACGCCCGCCTGCTCAATGTGCTCCATGATGCCGCCAATCAGCACGGTTTCGCCGTCGCAGATGGCGTCGACGTCCACTTCAACCGCGTCGTCCAGGAAGCGGTCCAGCAGCACCGGCGCATCGTTAGAGACGCTAACTGCGGTCTGGAAGTAGCGACGCAGGTCGGCTTCGTCATAGACGATTTCCATCGCGCGGCCGCCCAGCACATAAGAAGGACGAACGACCAGCGGATACCCGATATGCGCCGCTTTCTCTACCGCCATTTCGATTGCGGTCACGGTGGCGTTGGCAGGCTGCTTCAGCTTCAGGCGGTCAACCGCGTGCTGGAAGCGCTCGCGGTCTTCGGCGCGGTCGATTGCGTCCGGGCTGGTGCCGATAATCGGTACGCCAGCGGCTTCCAGCTCACGAGCCAGCTTCAGCGGGGTCTGGCCGCCGTACTGCACGATAACGCCTTTTGGCTTCTCAACGCGGACGATTTCCAGCACGTCTTCCAGGGTTACCGGCTCGAAGTACAGGCGGTCGGAGGTATCGTAGTCGGTAGATACGGTTTCCGGGTTGCAGTTAACCATGATGGTCTCGTAACCATCTTCACGCAGCGCCAGCGAGGCGTGTACGCAGCAGTAGTCGAACTCGATGCCCTGGCCGATACGGTTCGGCCCGCCGCCAAGCACCATGATTTTGTCACGGTCGTTGTTCGGATTGGCTTCACACTCGTCTTCATAAGTGGAGTACATGTAGGCGGTATCGGTAGAAAACTCCGCCGCGCAGGTATCAACGCGCTTATAAACCGGGTGCAGGTTATGCTGTTCACGCAGCTTGCGGATTTCAGACTCGCGCACGCCAGCCAGTTTAGCCAGGCGCGCATCGGCGAAGCCTTTACGCTTGAGCATACGCAGGAAGTCGTAGTCCAGGCCGGTGATCCCCAGCTCTTCCACTTTTTCTTCCAGGCGCACCAGCTCTTCAATCTGCACCAGGAACCAGCGGTCGATGTTGGTCAGGTTGAACACGCCGTCGACGGACAGGCCAGCACGGAAGGCGTCGGCCACGTACCAGATACGGTCAGCGCCCGCGTCTTTCAGCTCACGGCGGATTTTGGTCAGCGCTTCCGGGTCGTCCAGATTCACTTTCGGATCAAAGCCCGTTGCGCCAACTTCCAGACCGCGCAGCGCTTTTTGCAGAGATTCCTGCTGCGTGCGGCCAATCGCCATCACTTCGCCGACGGATTTCATCTGGGTTGTCAGACGGTCGTTCGCGCCAACAAACTTCTCGAAGTTGAAGCGAGGAATTTTCGTCACAACGTAGTCGATGGACGGTTCGAACGAAGCAGGCGTTTTGCCGCCAGTGATGTCGTTCATCAGCTCGTCGAGGGTGTAGCCCACCGCCAGTTTCGCCGCGACTTTCGCAATCGGGAAGCCGGTAGCTTTCGACGCCAGCGCCGAGGAGCGGGAGACGCGTGGGTTCATCTCGATAACAATCAGACGGCCGTTTTTCGGGTTAACGGAGAACTGCACGTTAGAGCCACCCGTTTCCACGCCGATTTCACGCAGCACCGCCATCGAGGCGTTACGCATGATTTGGTACTCTTTGTCGGTCAGCGTCTGGGCAGGGGCTACGGTAATGGAGTCGCCGGTGTGGATGCCCATCGGGTCGAAGTTTTCGATGGAGCAGACGATGATGCAGTTGTCGTTTTTATCACGCACCACTTCCATCTCGTACTCTTTCCAGCCAATCAGCGACTCATCAATCAGCAGCTCTTTGGTTGGGGAAAGATCCAGACCGCGCTCGCAAATCTCTTCAAACTCTTCGCGGTTGTAGGCGATACCGCCGCCGGTGCCGCCCATGGTGAACGAGGGGCGAATAATGCACGGATAGCCCACGTCAGCGGCAACCGCCAGCGCTTCTTCCATGGTGTGGGCAATGCCGGAGCGTGCGGTGTCGAGACCGATTTTTTTCATTGCCACGTCGAAGCGGCGGCGGTCTTCTGCTTTATCAATCGCGTCGGCCGTGGCACCAATCATGGTGACGCCAAACTCGGCGAGCACGCCCTGGCGTTCCAGCTCCAGCGCGCAGTTCAGCGCGGTCTGGCCGCCCATGGTTGGCAACACCGCGTCCGGGCGCTCTTTTTCGATGATTTTGCGCACCACTTCCCAGTGGATGGGCTCGATGTAGGTCGCATCGGCCATTTCCGGGTCGGTCATGATGGTTGCCGGGTTGGAGTTCACCAGGATGACGCGGTAGCCCTCTTCACGCAGCGCCTTACACGCCTGGGCACCGGAGTAGTCGAACTCGCACGCCTGGCCGATAACAATCGGGCCTGCACCAAGGATCAGGATGCTTTTTATATCTGTACGTTTTGGCATTTTTAAGGCTCCTGATTCTTACTTGCTGAAAAGAGTGGCTGTAGTGCGGTACTGCTTGATCAAGTCGATAAAGTGGTCGAACAGCGGCGCGGCATCGTGCGGACCCGGGCTAGCTTCAGGGTGGCCCTGGAAGCTGAACGCTGGTTTGTCGGTACGATGAATGCCTTGCAGGGTGCCGTCGAACAGCGACTTGTGGGTCACGCGCAGGTTCGCAGGCAGCGTTGCTTCGTCTACCGCAAAACCGTGGTTCTGGGCGGTGATCATCACGCAATCGCGATCCAGATCTTTTACCGGGTGGTTGCCGCCGTGGTGGCCGAACTTCATCTTCACGGTTTTCGCGCCGCTTGCCAGAGCCAGCAACTGATGACCTAAGCAGATGCCGAAGACCGGCACGTCGGTTTCCAGGAAGGCTTTAATGGCGCTGATGGCGTAATCGCATGGCGCCGGGTCACCGGGACCGTTGGAGAGGAAGATGCCGTCCGGGTTCATCTTCAGCACTTCCTCAGCGGAGGTCTGCGCCGGAACAATCGTCAGGCGGCAGCCGCGGTCCACCAGCATGCGCAGAATGTTGCGCTTCACGCCGTAGTCGTAGGCCACCACGTGGAAAGGTAAATCTTCTTCTTTTGCTGCTTCCGGCAGGTCGCCCTCAAGCGTCCAGCTGCCCTGCTGCCAGGCGTAGGACTCTTTCGTTGTCACTTCTTTTGCGAGGTCCATGCCGTTCAGGCCAGGGAAAGCCTTTGCTTTCTCATGGGCCAGCGCCGCGTCAACGCTGTCGCCGGCAATGATGCAGCCGTTCTGAGCGCCTTTCTCACGGAGCAAACGGGTCAGCTTACGGGTATCGATATCGGCAATCGCCACGATGTTATGGCGTTTTAAATAAGAAGAGAGGTCTTCGGTATTGCGGTAGTTGCTGGCAATCAGCGGCAGGTCACGAATAACGAGGCCTTGCGCATGTACCTGGGAGGATTCTTCATCAGCGGCGTTAGTGCCGACGTTGCCGATATGGGGATAAGTAAGAGTGACGATTTGGCGGGAGTAGGAAGGATCAGTGAGGATTTCTTGATAACCGGTCAATGAGGTATTGAAAACGACTTCCCCAACGGCGGTACCTGATGCCCCAATGGCGCGACCGTGGAATTGGGTTCCGTCTTCCAGAACCAATATTGCTGACTTAATCAAAACGCCCTCCAGGGAATAAACAGTCAATTTATTTGCATATTAATTCAAAACGATTTCCAGAATCAATGCAAAACAGCCTGTCATTTGGATTTTTGACAAACGGCGGCATTCTAGGGACTGGCCAGGAAAAAGTCTACCATAAAGCGAACTTTTTCTGTCTATTTTGACGCTCTGATTAAAAATATGCACATTGAGGGGTGAAATGATTAGCTAACTCAGGGTAAGTAAACGGTTGCGAGGCAGAAAGAATAGAAATCCATCACCGAGGGTTACAAAAAGTGGACCAGATGGTCAAAAACAACATTTACGCAACGCGTTTTGACAGGAAATCTTTGTATTTTGTCTATCTGGACATAAAAATCCAAATAAACCGGTAAAAATAAAAAGGGCAATAAATTATTACCCTGTCAATCAAACAATTATGATTGTAATAACCACATCACGATGGGTAATTCTTGCTACAAACTATTGAGATCGAGCACGTCGCGCATGTCATAAAGACCATTTTTCTTGCCGTTCAACCATAAAGCGGAACGAACCGCGCCATTTGCAAAAGTCATCCGGCTTGAAGCCTTGTGAGTGATTTCAATGCGCTCGCCGATATCTGCAAACATCGCCGTATGCTCACCCACAATGTCCCCGGCGCGTACGGTGGCGAAACCAATGGTTCCAGGCACTCGCTCACCGGTATAGCCTTCGCGGGAATAAACCGCGCACTCTTTAAGGTCTTTGTCCATCGCCTGGGCAATAGCCTCCCCCATCGCCAGCGCGGTGCCGGACGGCGCATCCACTTTATGGCGGTGGTGGGCTTCAATAATTTCGATGTCGGTGTAGTCGCCCATGACCTTGGCCGCTTTCTCGAGCAGCTTGAGCATGACGTTCACGCCGACGCTGAAGTTCGCCGCAAAGACAACGGGGACGTCAGCGGCAGCTTCGTTAATTGCCTGCTTGCCCGCCTCGTCAAAACCGGTTGTACCTATGACCATCCCCTTGCCGTGCTGGCGACAAAAGGCCAGATGGCTTAACGTGCCTTCCGGGCGAGTGAAATCGATAAACACGTCAAAATCGTTGACCACGTTTTCAAGGCTGTCGCTGACTGTCACACCTGTTTTCGCCACGCCGGCCAGCTCGCCCGCATCGCTGCCGACCAGGGAGGAGCCTTCGCGCTCAAGGGCTGCGCCAAGCTGTACGCCATCAAGCTGCAAAGCCGCCTGAATAAGTTGTCGTCCCATACGACCGCCCGCGCCCGCAATCGCGACGCGGATCTGTGCTTCGTCCATATTCACTCTCTTTATTTAATCTGCTTACAAAACGTTCTCAGGTTACCCAGCACCGTGAAATGCCGCCAGCCGAAAACACCGATAATTAGAAATTTATGACAAACCGCCGCAGTTATCAGTAAAAGCATGCATAGGCTTAGCAAAATCAGGGTTTACTGGAAACCGCAAGACTCACGCACCACCAGAGCAGGCGGCAGGATAATGCGCTTTGGCGGCTCATCATTACCCTGTATGCGGCTTAACAGCAGCTCTCCCGCTTTACGGCCAATCTCTTTAGCGGCAACCGAAACCGTGGTCAGAGCAGGCTGCACAAGGGCTGCTTCCGTGATGTCATCGAAGCCCACCAGGGCGAAATCTTTGCCCGGCGTCCGTCCCATTTTGCGTAAAGTCTGCATAACGCCGAGCGCAACGATGTCCTGATAACAGACGGCGGCGGTGATCTCCGGGTAGCGGCTAAGCAGCGCTTCCGCCGCTTTTGCCCCGTCGCTCTGGCTGGCGGCCGTCGACACGACCCAGTCGCTGCAAGGCTGGATACGGTGCTCCAGCAGCTTGCTGCTGTAGCCGCCAATACGCTGGGCGCGGCTGATCGAGTTTTCGCTGCCGCCTATAAACGCGATGTGGCGGTGACCCAGCCGCAGAAGATGCTGTGTGGCCAGCTGTGTCCCCAGAAAATTATCCGTGCCCACAAAATCAAAGCTGACGTCGTCCAGCGGACGCACCACCATAATGGCCGGGATGCTGCGGCGTTTTAGCGTTTCGAAAAACAGCGGCGGCGTTTCACGCGCAGCGCAAAGCACCATGCCACAGGCATTGTTGCCCATCAAAGAATCGACGAATTTCTGCTGGCGAACGCCTGACTCTTCACTATTTGCCAGAAACAGCAGCAGGTCGTGCCGCTCCATCTCCTGGCTCAGCCCCGCCGTCATCTCACCGTAAAATGGGTTGGTAATATCGTGCAGCAGCAGCCCGACCTGGTTACTGGAACGGTTACGCAGGTTAGCGGCGGTCTGGTTATAGACGTAGCCAAGCTCATCTAACGCCTGCATGACGCGCCGGCGAGTCGCATCCGAAATTCGCCCCCGGTTGTGTAACACCATGGAAACCGTGGCGGTAGAAACGGACGCTCGTTGCGCCACCTGGGCCAGGGTAACAGTGCTCATTTTCGCTCCTCACTAAAGCTCGCCTTCAGAGATTAATCGAATAACCAAATAACTGCCTGTTCACCTGTGAATGGCATCACAGTTAACGGCTTCTCCCGAGATTAAATCGCGGATATGGCGGGTTAATCGCGTTAACCACCCTGTTCAAACAAGGTTAATCGATTAATCTTAAATTATCGACATCAGGGAGCCATTTATGAAGCACGCGACGTACGATAAGTATCCTGAAGTATGCATCAAAGGGTTTGAAAATCAGGCCTGGTCCGGCTGGCAGGCTATCCGCCAGGCGCTGAAGGCGCGACTGACGGACATGGGAAAAACCGTTGTAGTTATTGACTGTTACCCCGGCGTTCGGCTTGAAGCGCTGCGTGAAAAACTGATTGATACGCTTAACCCGCAGCTGCTCATCAATGCCGAAACGGCTCGCCTGAGCGAACAGCATCTGCACGATCTTCTGGCACAAAATCTGACGGACGATCGCGTGTTCGGCGTCCTTTCATGCCACCAGCTTGACGAATTTTTCTGCCCCGATAAGCTCGCCGCGCTTCAGCAGGAAGTGGAGCTGGCAAGCGGACTGGTCGTGGTGTATGGCCCCGGCGCTGCGCTGGTGCATGAGGGCGATATTCTGGTGTACGCCGATTTAGCCCGCTGGGAAATCCAGCAGCGTTTTCGTACCGGTGAGCTGGGCAACTGGGGCGCCAGCAACGAAAACGAAGATATTCTGCGCCGCTATAAACGGGCCTTTTTCATCGAATGGCGCGTGTTTGACCGCCATAAAACTCCCCTCCTGAAACGTGCCGATTTCCTGCTGGATACCAACGCGGCTGACAGCCCTGCGATGGTAAGCGGTGAAGCGCTGCGTCACGGACTACAGCAAACTACCCAGCGGCCGTTCCGCGTGGTGCCATTCTTCGACCCCGGCGTGTGGGGCGGACAATGGATGAAAGACAAATTCGATCTCGATCCCGCAAAGCCAAACTACGCATGGTGTTTTGACTGTGTGCCCGAGGAGAACAGCCTGTTACTGCGTTTTGGTGATGTGCGGATCGAGATCCCCTCTCAGGATCTGGTATTGCTCTACCCTCGCCCGCTGCTGGGCGAAAAGGTTCACTCGCGCTTTGGGGCAGAATTCCCGATCCGCTTCGATTTCCTCGACACCGTGGGCGGCCAGAACCTCAGCTTCCAGGTTCACCCGCTGACCGAATACATCCAGCAGCACTTCGGCATGCACTACACCCAGGACGAAAGCTACTACATGCTTGAAGCCGAGCCGGGGGCAGAGGTTTATCTCGGCACCAGAACGGGTATCGATCCGCAGGAAATGCTCGACGATCTGGCGAGCGCCCAGCGCGGCGAGAAAGCGTTTGACGATGAGAAATTCGTTAACCGCTTCCCGGCGCGCAAACACGATCACTTCCTGATCCCGGCGGGCACCGTTCACTGTTCCGGTTCGGGGGCGATGGTGCTGGAGATCAGCGCCACGCCGTACATCTTCACCTTCAAACTGTGGGACTGGGGTCGCCTGGGGCTGGACGGTCTGCCGCGCCCGGTACATCTGGAGCACGGCGCGCAGGTTATCGACTGGCAGCGGGATACGGCGTGGGTCACCGAGCATCTGATTAACCATTTTGAACCCGTAGCCGAAGGCGACGGCTGGCAGGAAGAGCGGACAGGGCTGCACGAGCGGGAGTTTATCGAGACGCGCCGCCACTGGTTCAACAAGCCGGTCGTTCATCACACCCACGGCGGCGTGAACGTGCTTAATCTGGTCGAAGGCATCGAGGCCCTGGTGGACAGCCCGACTGACGCCTTCGAGCCGTTCATCGTTCACTACGCCGAAACCTTTATCATCCCCGCCGCGGTCGGCGAATACCGCATTTCACCTTACGGCAGCGCCGCAGGTCAGCAGCTTGCCACCATGAAAGCCTGGGTAAGAGGATAAAAACATGATCAATATCGTTCTGGCGACACACGGCTCACTGGCCGACGCGCTGCTGACAAGCTCCCACATGGTGTACGGCGAACTGCCCCACGTTTTCCCGGTCATGCTCAGCGAAACAAAAGGCATCAACAGTTTTAGCGAAGAGTTTGCCGCCGTGCTCAAAGAGGCCAGCAAAGGGGCGGACGGAGTGATAGTGCTGTGCGATTTGCAAAGCGGCACGCCGTGGAACGTCGCCTGCCATCACGCTTTTAATCCGCAAACGCAGCCGCCCGTTGCGGTGCTGGCCGGGGTTAACTTCCCGATGCTGCTGCTCAGCGACGAGATAAAAGACCTTACCTGTCTGACAGAGGCAACCGGGCAGTTGCTGGCACAATCCCGCGACTCGCTGGTTGAGGCTCGCCTGGTCGAAACCGTGCAGTCCGATGATTTTTAAGGAGGAAAAATGAGCATTTCATTTGTGCGTATCGACGACCGGGTTATTCACGGCCAGCTTGTCACCCGCTGGGCGAAAGAGCTGCCGTGCGACGGGATTGTCGCCATCGACGACGCCGTGGCTGCCGATCCCCTGCTCTCGTCGGTGATGAAAGGGGCCGTTCAGGACATCAAGGTCTGGCTGTTCGACACCCAGACGGCGATTGAGAAGCTGCCGAAGATTATCGCCAGCGAGAAGCGTTACTTCGTGATTGGCAAATCGCCGGTCACCCTGAAACGTATAGAAGAAGCGGGGATCAGCCTGCAAAACGGCAACCGCAAGATTAACGTCGGGCCGATGAGCGCCCGCGCGGGTACCACCACCATCGGGCCTAACCAGGCGGTGACCCAGCAAGAGGCGGCAGCGTTTGATTTTCTGTCGCAGCAGGGCCACCAGGTTGAGTTTCGTCTGGTGCCGGACGCCAGCTGCTACAGCTGGCAGGACGCACGACAAAAAATCAAATAAGGGAACGCATTATGGCTTTTGAAGCTGCATTAATCGGCCTTCTCTGTTACCTCGGTGCGCTCAGTAGCCCCTGGCTATTTGGGCTGACCGGCGGCTGGTATCTGATTACCCGCCCACTGGTTTCAGGGATGCTGGTCGGGTTTATCCTCGGCGATGTCCAGACCGGGATTATCATCGGCGTCGCCGTGCAGGCGGTGTACATTGCGATGGTAACCCCGGGAGGATCGATGCCCGCCGATCTTAACTTTGTCGCCTTCCCGGCCATCGCGCTGGGGATCCTATCCAATAAGGGGCCGGAAGTAGCGGTTGCGCTGGCGGCAACCATCGGCATTGCGGGAACCGTGTTGTTCAACGCCATGATGGTGCTGAATTCCTGGTGGAACCACCGGGCGGACATCGCGCTGGAAAAAGGCGATGAGCGCGGCGTGTACCTTAACAGCGCCATCTGGCCACAGTTCACCAACTTCCTGATGCGCTTTATTCCCACCTTTATCGCCGTCTACTTTGGCGCGCAGTACATCAACGCCTTCATGGACAGCCTGCCGCACATCGTGCTGTCGACCATGAACGTGCTGGGCGGCATCCTGCCTGCGGTGGGTATCGCCATCCTGCTCAAGCAGATCATCAAAAACTACAGCATGCTGATTTACTTCCTGGTGGGCTTCATCTGCATCGTTTTCCTGAAGCTCAACATGGTGGCGCTGGTTATCGTCGGCAGCCTGCTGGCCCTGATCCACTACAACTACAAGCCGGAGCCGCAGACCGCAAGCGCGGTAAAACCGGCCGATGACGAGGATGAATTCTGATGGAAGAACGCAAACTTACCCGCCAGGATCTCAGACGCTGCTGGCGTAGCTGGATGATGTACAACCTCTCCTCAATGAGCTTTGAGCGCCTGGAATCCTTCGGCTTTTGCCTGAGCATGCTGCCGGTGGCGAAGAAGCTCTACCCTGACGAGCAGGAGCGCAAGGAGATGCTCAAGCGCCATGCTTCGTTCTATAACACCGAGCCGCAGCTCGGGGCGATTGTGAACGGCATGGTGCTGGGGCTGGAGGAGAAGCGCGCCAACGGCGAACCCATCGACGGTGAAACGATTAACACCCTGAAGGTGGGCCTGATGGGGCCGGTCGCCGGGATTGGTGATTCGATGATCCCCGGCATGTTGATCCCCATCCTGCTCAGCATCGGCATGGCGCTGGCGGCGGGCGGCAATATCCTCGGGCCGCTGTTTTACTGCGTGGCGTGGCTGGCGATTATCATCCCCGGCTCGTGGTTCCTGTTCTTAAAGGGCTACCGCATGGGGTCAACGTCCGTTGAGATGCTGGTCAGCAGCAAATCAACCCGCCTGCGCGAGGCGCTTTCGCTGCTCGGCGTCTTCGTCATGGGCGGCGTGGCGGCAAGCTACGTGAAGCTGGGCACCGGGCTGGAGTTCATCACCAAAGACGGCGTGAACATTCACCTGCAGCAGATGCTGGACGGTATCTTCCCGAACCTGCTGCCGCTTATCGTGGTCATTGGCACCTGGTATCTGATGGCGAAGCGCGGCGTGTCGCCCGTGAAAGCCATGCTGCTTTTGCTGGTTCTCGCCGCGGCTGGCGTGGCGGTTGGGCTGTTTGCCTGAGGTGACATGCTGCCCCCTGGAGAAATCTTATTTATTCGCCAGGGGCAGCAGCAATGACGAGCAAATTTAATTAATACTGAACAGAATATTTAATGCCACTTAGTTTTATGCTGTAAAATACTCTCCTTCCCGAGCAGAACGCCTGTTTATAATCCTTCATGGCGGTAAGTCATGAGTAAACCGCTTATTTCCATTTCCTTTCCCCTGCTATATAATCGATCTCGTTCTAAGCATCCGTATTGTAAAAGGATTAATAATGGATGAAGTTAACTGGAGCTTAATTGATAAAATTGTCTTTATTAATCTGGAAAGTCGCCCCGATCGATTAATTGAAATCACTGCTGAATTAAAAAAGGTCAAAGCCCCGGCAGATAAAGTCATTCATTTGAAAGCTATTAAAGAAAAAAACGGTGCCGTGGGATGTGCAAAATCACATATTGCCGCGCTGGAAATGGCCAGAGATAACGGCTGGAATAACGTTCTTATTCTTGAAGATGATATGGTTTTTGAAAATGACAGCCAGTCCTGTACCAGGCTCAATAATTTCCTCGATAAACTGGTAACGATAAGCTGGGATGTCGCTTTTCTCTCCGCCAGTTATTATATCATCAAAAAAATGACGGAAGGTTTCTACAGGGTAGAATGGGCCTACATGGCAAACAGCTACCTTGTTAACCAGCATTATTACAGGAAACTGATAAATACCTTTTCCGAGGCAATTTATCGGATGCAAAACATCGAAGCCAACGCCGGTATAGATGCCAGCTGGATAAAACTGATGGAGAAGGATAACTGGTACGGTGTTTATCCCTGCGTTGGCTATCAACGCCCGGGGCAGAGCGATATAGAAAAGAAGATTATCGATCGACGAGATCACTTTAAACGACCAATTGATGATATAAAACGCTTTGGGTCATATTAAAATGCCGTTATATACCGCAGAGATCCCCTTCTCCCCGCCTTTCCAGGGAGAAGGGAGAAGGGAGAAGGGACAAAAGCTAAGGATGAAAATTCACCCATTTCTGGGCGGCCATTCCCGGCTTCGAGATAAACTGGAAGCGGGCCGGATCATCAATAAACTGCTGGTACAGCGGCTCACCGGTGATACCAAACTCGCTGTAAATCCTCGGTGAGGTCACCTGTAACCGCCCCGGCATATAGCGGCGGTTATGCTGCCAGGCGATGTGCTCCTCCTGTAAAAGAGGATACCAGGCAAGCCCCTTCATGGCGCGCACCGCATCATATTCAAAACCGTACTCCCGATCGCACCATGCGCCAAACGTCAGCGGTTCGTCCGGTGAGGCTGAGATAGTGGCGTGCGCCCAGCCCGGCGGAACAAGCACCTTCTCCCCGGGCCCTGCGCAGACGGCGAAGCAGCGCCCCGGATCGTCCGCCACAAATTCCTGCATATAGATAATCGCTTTGCCCTGCCAGACCTCGTACAGCTCCGGCGGCGACCAGCCGCTGTGTCCGCTGATGCGGTGGATATGCCCCTGGCTACGAATGGGTTCGTCGCCCAGTCTTCCACGGGCGTAGGTCACCACGCCGAACAGCAGCATGCGCTTTTTCAGCTCGTCACGATCTTTGAGGCGGGCAACGTCCATCGCGATAGCGTACACATCCTCGGGGCCGTCGCACGTCGGATCCCGTAAAGAAGCGCGGACCTGATCCAGCTTGCGGATCTCCGGCACCGGGCCGATCACCTCTTCGCCGTAGCTGAAGCCCATCGGCGAGTGGTGGATCGCCATATCCAGACCAAAACTGCGCGCTGATTCAGCCATTTTGCACCTCCTTCGCCTGGATTTTTCCTCCGAATCCCGTCACGCGCAGGGCAAATCCCTCGGCCAGCGAACGATAATCGTGCCCGGCGACGGTCGGCCAGACGGCGAGAGCAGAAAGGATTTCAGTACCGGTATTAATGAGCCGGTGGGCTGTATTGCCCGGAATGATATGCACAGAGCCGGGTGAGACCTGCTCCAGCCGCGCCTCACCCTGCTCGTTTTGCAGCAGCAGCAGGCCGCTGCCGCGAATGCCGAAATAGACTTCACCCTGTTCGCGCCGCTGATGGAAATGTCCGCGAGTCATGTAGAACTCATCGCCTACCAGGCCAGGATGCAGGTGCGTCATACCGACGTACAGCTCCCCTTCGCCCTGCGGCGAGTCCAGCATTTCAACTTCATAAACCGGCGTATCGGCGGGAATCGCCTGCCAGGCGGTAAAATCGTGGAAGACACCGCTTAGATCGCCGCAGCGGGTTACTTTTTTAATAACGTTACCGCCCGAGAACTGGCCAGTAAGAAACGCCACGCCCGGCGGCATGCTGATGGATGTACTCATTTACTTTCTCCGGCCCAAGGAGAACTGCGTAGCCAGTATAGCCGGTTAATCGATTAACCGAAGCCTTCAAGCCGGAGAAAGTAGAGCCACTTCGCATTATTTAAGGTGCCAGCGCCAGCACCTCTGCCACCCAGGCCTGGAATCCCGCAACGTCCAGCCCTAACGCGACCCGGGCGTTGGGCTCACGCGCAAACCGCCCCTCCAGATCCACAACCGTGGTGCCCGCCGTGTACTCGCCGTGCGTTTCAACCGCCACAAAGCAGTTCTGCACGCGGAACAATTCTGGTTTTACCAGGAACGCAATCGCGCAGAGATCGTGCATGCGCAGGCCAGTCGCCATGCTGCCGCTGCGATAGTGGCTGAAAAGAGAGTGAAGCATCTTTCCGGTTTGATTCAGATGCGCAAGCTGCTGCAAATACTCAGGGCTTAGCAGCGCCGTGTTGGTCACGTCCAGCCCGCACATCACGATATCCAGCCCGCTTTCAAATACCCGCGCGGCGGCTTCGGGATCGATGGCGATATTAAATTCCGCGTTCGGCGTGAAGTTACCGCGCCCGGCCGATCCGCCCATCATCACCAGGCGTTGGATCTTGTCTTTGCAGTCCGGGTATTGCGTTAACAGCAGAGCGATATTGGTCAGCGGCCCGATGGTGACAAGCGTTACGAGCTTATCGCTGGCCTTCAGGTACTGATAAATAGCTTCACAAGCAGGCTCCGCCAGCGGCTGGCGGGAATGCTCAACGAATGTATACCCTTCCATACCCGACTCGCCGTGAACATAGGCGGCATCGCGCAGTTTACGCACCAGCGGCGTTGCGGCTCCTTTTGCCACCGGGATATCAGACTGCCAGAACTCCATTAGCGCCAATGCGTTACGCGTGGTTTTCTCTACAGAAACATTACCTGCAACGGTAGTCATCAGCTTTAAATCAAGCTGTGGGGCAAACAGCACCGCGGCAATGGCAACGGCGTCGTCTATACCAGGATCCGTATCCAGGATGATGGGGTTTCTTTCCATAAGTGGCTCTCTCTTTTAACCTTATTAGGCACATACGCCGCTCTTAGCTTACTATGTAGCTCGTTTCTGTATTTAGTCCTGGCCGGGAAATTACGATGAAAGTCACGCAGGCAAGTATTTCTGAATCCGTTACGCAGCACCTTGCGCGCCGCATCATGCATGGCGATCTCGCGCCGGGGCTTTCGCTGCCGGGCGAAAACGAGCTGGCTCAGGAATATGACGTTTCCCGGACGTCAGTGCGCAACGCCCTGCAGGTGCTGGCGGCAAAAGGCCTGATCTCCATTCAGGCGAAAAAGCGCAGCACGGTTAACGGCCGGGAACAGTGGAGCCTGCTGGATATAGACGTGCTGGGCTGGCTCTCTGAAGGGGAAGTCGATCTGCAGCTCGTTGAGCAGCTGATGGTCACGCGGCTGATCTTCGAGCCTAACGTCGCCACCCTTGCGGCGCTCAACGCCAACGGTCACGACCTGGCAGCGATGGAAGACGCGCTGCAGCTGATGCGTCAGGGCCAGCTTGAGGCGGAGCGGCCGCTGTTTGAACAAGGGGACATGGCCTTCCACCAGGCCTTACTGCGCGCGACGCACAACCCCTTCCTGCTCGCCCTCGGCAACGCCCTTTCTGCCGCAATGGAGCTCTCCTTCCGGCAAACGATAGAAAAAGACGTGCGCCAGACGAAAACCGCCATTGATGAACACTTTCAGCTGTTCGACGCCATCCGTCTGAAGCAGGTCGACAACGCCCGTCAGCAGATGCGCAGCATCGTGCTTAACGCCGCGAAGAAACGCATCTGGCACGATCGCCCGGAAATGTTCGACCACATCATCTGATCCCCTTCTGACGTAATTTCGATCGCCCTCACAGATCGTGGTTGTTTTTTGCCCTAACATTCTTGTATTACAAGATTGATTGGTTTGTATTACTTGATATGAGCAGACACTGGATCGCTATCGACTGGGGCACCACCAACTTCCGTGCATTCTTGATGCATGACGATGTTCAGGTTGCCCACATAAATCAGGCCTGCGGGCTGCTGTCCGTGGGACAGGGGGAGTTTGCCGCCACGCTGCAAAAACTTATTCAGCCGTGGCTTGAGGAGCATCCTGCCGTACCGATCGTGCTGGCGGGGATGGTTGGCTCGCAGCAAGGCTGGTTTGAAGTTGCCTACGCCCCGCTTCCCGCCACGACGCGCAGCCTTATTGAGGGAACGCGAAGAATCGCCACCTCATGGGGAAGTCCTGCGTGGATCGTGCCCGGCGTCAGCGGCACCAGTCCGTTTGGACAGCCAGATGTAATGCGCGGCGAGGAAGTCCAGCTCTTTGGCCTTTACGCTTTACACCCGGCGGCGCAGCACTACGCATTGTTGCCGGGTACGCACAGCAAACACGCGCAGATGATCAACGGCGAGATCGCCGCCTTTTCCACGTTTATGAGCGGCGAGCTGTTCGCGCTGCTCAGCCAGCACTCACTCCTCGGACGCGCCCTGCCGCCGCAACAGGAAGATGAAAATGCCTTCTTACTCGGTGTCTCGACGGCCCTGCACGGCGCGCCTTTCAGCCATTTAATTTTCTCTGCCCGCTCCCGTCGCCTTGCCGGTGAGATATCGGACGCGCACGTCCACAGCTACCTTTCCGGCCTGGTTATCGGTTATGAACTGCTGGCTTTACCCGGTGCGCAGCGCGCCTGGCTGGTTGGCAGCCCTGCTCTCACCGCTCGCTATGCGCTGGCGGCAACACAGATCGGCTTAGATCTTGTGCCGGTCAGCGGCGACGACTGTTTTATCAGCGGCCTTTGCCATCTCTATTCCCTTCTTCAGGAACACGCATCATGAACCCGACATCGTTTCTTCAGCGCTGGCAGCAGGAACCTCTGCCGCTTGTGGCTATTTTGCGCGGCATCACGCCAGACATGGCCGCAGAGGCGGCGGAAGCTCTGCTCGAGTGCGGCTTTCGCTATCTTGAAGTGCCGCTCAACAGCCCATCCCCTTACGAATCAATCAGCCTGATGCGCAAAGCCGTAGGCGATCGAGGTTATGTGGGAGCAGGCACCGTTCTGAGCGTTGAGCAGGTGGATCGGGTGGCCGAGTGCGGCGGGCAGCTGATCATCTCCCCAAATTGTGATCCCGACGTGATCGCCCATTCAGTGAGGCGCGCAATGGTCAGCCTGCCGGGCGTGATGACGCCGAGCGAGGCCTTCCGCGCAATCAGCGCCGGGGCCAGCGCGCTGAAGCTCTTCCCGGCGGAGCAGATCTCCCCGGCAATCACTAAAGCCTTCCGCGCGGTGATCCCGGCAGAAGTCGCTCTCCTGCCGGTAGGCGGCATCCAGCCCGACGCGGCCCAGATGCGCAGTTATATTCAGGCCGGTGCCAACGGCTTTGGCCTTGGCGGCGGGCTGTACCAGGCGGGCATGAGCATCGACACGCTGCGGGGCCGGGCGCTGGCATACCAGCAGGCCTGGCGCGAGTGCGCGGAGTAATATGATGGCTGACTGGAACAGTGCTGACATTCAGGTAGTAAACGACTACCGCGCACAGCTAGGTGAAACGCCCGTCTGGTGCGCACGCAGCCAGTCATTGCTGTGGGTCGATATTTTGCAGCAGCGCCTGCTGCGCTACTGGCCCGCACCCAATGGCCGCACTGAAATCCACGCCATGCCGCTTTTTACCAGCGCGGTGCTGCTGACTAATAAAGAAGAGGTTTTTCTTACCGTAAGCCAGAGCGGTATCGCGCTGTATGACTACGCCCACCAGCGCTTTGAGCCGCTTTGTGATTATCCGACGGATGCGGCAGACACCCGGCCTAACGAGGCGGCCATCGCCCCCGACGGTGCGCTCTGGTTCAGCACGATGGAGCCTGCCGCTAGCCGGACCATCGGGAGCTGGTATCGCTTTGCCTGGGGCGATGTGTCCCCGCGTCGCCTGCTGGGTAGCCAGCTCGTTCCAAATACGCTTCAGTGGCATGACGGCCACGTCTGGTTTGCGGACTCCCTGCGGCACAGTTTTTACTGCGCGCCTGCGGCCGATACTGCGCTTTCCTGCCTCACAACTCATCCTGTTGACGGCATCCCGGACGGCTCCGCGCTGACGACTTCAGGTCAGCTAATCAACGCCCGCTGGGGCCAGTCCCGGCTGGTGCGCTGCCGGCTTTCAGGCCCGCACATGCGCGAGCTGGACGCTTTGCCTTTACCGGTTCGCCAGCCCAGCAGCTGCACCTTCGGCGGGCCGGATCTCTCTACCCTTTTTATCACTTCCGCACGCGACGGGCTTTTACAGCCCGGCGCAACGGACGGCGCTCTGCTTTGCACGGCGACCAGGCTTACCGGCCAGCCTGCCGGTCACTTCGTTTACTAAAATTATAAAACTATCAAGGTGTTATTATGAACACGGCTACCCACCCTACAAAAACGAACCGGCAGACGTACCTCGTCTGCTTCCTTGCGGCCCTGGCCGGACTGCTGTTCGGTCTGGATATGGGCGTCATTGCGGGCGCACTGCCCTTCATCGCCCATGAATTTAGCCTCAGCAGCCACCACCAGGAGATAGTCGTCAGCATCATGATGTTTGGCGCCGCTCTTGGTGCGCTGTGCAGCGGTCCGATGTCCTCCTCGCTTGGCCGCAGAAAAAGCCTGCTGCTGGGCGCTGCGCTGTTTGTCATCGGCTCCGTCGGCTGCGCCCTTGCCCATAATATGGAAATTCTTTCGGTTTCCCGCTTTATCCTCGGCCTGGCGGTGGGCGTGGCCTCGTTTACCGCGCCGCTTTATCTGTCTGAAATCGCCCCGGAGCGCATTCGCGGCAGCATGATCTCTCTGTACCAGCTGATGATCACCATCGGTATTCTGGCGGCGTTCCTCTCCGACACGGCGCTGAGCTCCGGCGGCCACTGGCGCTGGATGCTCGGGGTGATCACCTTCCCGGCCATCATTCTGTTCGTCGGCGTGCTGACGCTGCCGGAAAGCCCGCGCTGGCTGGCAATGAAAGATCGCCATGAGCTTGCCGGTAAGGTGCTCAGGCTTCTGCGTAATTCAGATAAAGAGGCCCAGCAGGAGCTGGATCAGATCCGCGAAAGCGTGATGATGAAACAGCGCGGCTGGCAGCTGTTCCGCAAAAATACCCACTTCCGCCGCTCAACTTACCTGGGCGTGCTGCTGCAGTTTATGCAGCAGTTCACCGGCATGACGGTGATCATGTACTACGCGCCGAAGATCTTCGAAATCGCGGGCTTCTCTACCACTAAAGAGCAGATGTGGGGAACGGTAATTGCCGGGCTGACCAACGTGCTGGCGACCTTTATCGCCATTGGCCTGGTGGATAAATGGGGGCGTAAGCCGATCCTCAAACTTGGTTTCTCCGTCATGGCGGTTTGCATGGGGATCCTTGGCTACATGTTCTACAGCGGCATCACCAACCCGACGGAGCAGTACTCCGCCGTTATCGTGCTGCTGATCTTTATCGTCGGCTTCGCAATGAGCGCAGGCCCGCTGATCTGGGTGCTCTGCTCGGAGATCCAGCCGCTGGCCGGGCGCGACTTTGGCGTCACCTGCTCCACCATGGCGAACTGGATCGCTAACATGATCATCGGCGCGACCTTCCTGACGCTCATCGACACCATCGGCAGCCCGAATACTTTCTGGCTGTACGGCGTGCTGAACGTGGTCTGCATCGTGCTGACCATCCTCTTCGTCCCCGAAACCAAGAACATTTCACTGGAGCACATTGAACGCAACCTGATGCGCGGCGAGCCCCTGCGCCACATCGGGCGGCAGCTAAGCACCAATAGCCCGATCGCCGCCACGGCGAAATAACTAATAAGCCCGGGCCGCCGAGGCTCGGGCAATTTACACCTCTGGAGAAAGACTATGAACGAGACGCTGGACAGCAAATCATCGGCCAAAGCCGCTGAGTCGCGGGTTTACAGTAAGATCACGCGACGCCTGATTCCCTTTTTAATCCTCTGCTACTTCTTCGCCTACCTGGATCGCGTTAACGTCGGCTTCGCCAAGCTGCACATGCAGGATGCGCTGAGCTTCAGCGACACGGTCTACGGGCTGGGGGCCGGGATTTTCTTTATCGGCTACTTCCTGTTTGAGATGCCGAGCAACCTGCTGATGCAGCGCTTCGGCCCCCGCTTCTGGATAGCCAGAATTATGGCAACCTGGGCGGTGCTCTCCGCAGGCATGATGTTTGTCACCACGCCAACGCAGTTCTACGTCGTGCGCTTCCTGCTGGGCGTGGCGGAAGCGGGCTTCTTCCCCGGCATCGTGTTCTACCTTACGCTGTGGTTCCCGTCATGGCGTTCGGCCCGCACGCTCGGGCTGTTTATCCTCGTCACCCCGCTTTCCACCATCATCGGCAGCCCGCTTTCGGGCCTGATCCTCAAGCTGTTTGAGGACGTCGGCGGCCTGCATAACTGGCAGTGGCTGTTCCTGGTGGAAGCCGTTCCGTCGTTCCTGCTGGCCTTCGTGGTGCTGCGCTACCTGGATAACGACGTGAAATCCGCCAGATGGCTGAGCGACGCAGAAAAGCAGATTGTCTTTGACGACCTGCGCAAAGATGCCGTCAACCGCGAACGGGCCAACCGGGGCAAGGTGGACAGCAGCCTGAAGGGCATGCTCGCTAACGGCTACGTCTGGCTGCTGGCGCTGGTGTTCTTCAGCTTTAACATCGGCTACTACGGCATCAACTTCTGGCTGCCGTCGATTATCAAAAGCTCCGGCGTGAACGACGATTTCTACATCGGCCTGCTCGCCGCCCTGCCCTACATCTTTGGCGCGGCCTTTATGGTGTGGAACAGCCGCCACTCCGACCTGAAGCAGGAGCGCCGCTGGCATATCGCGATACCGGCGCTGATTGGCTGCGTTGGCCTTGCATTAAGCGCTTATTGCAGCGGCTCCACCTTCTGGATGATGGCGTGGATCTGCGTGGCAATGTCCGGCACCCTGGCGCTGATCCCTACTTATATCAGCCTGCCCGGCGCCCTGCTTTCCGGCACGGCCGCCGCAGCCGGGATCGCCTTCGTCAATTCCGTGGGTAACCTGGCGGGCTTCTTTGGCCCAACTGTGCTGGGCTGGCTGAAAGATGCCACCGGGCGCACCGACCTCGGCCTGTACATTCTGGCGGGCTTCCTGCTGCTCTGCGCCCCGCTGATTCTGGCCCTGCCGGCCCGTCTCGCTAACCCAAAAAAAGTTATCGCTGTCCCTGAACAGAACACCGCGCAGCCTGACGCTGCACACCCTGACAATGCGGCTCTTCGCCGCTAAGAAAAGAGACTGAAATTATGAGTGGATGTGGAGGATGTGCCAGCTGTGGCACGCATTTCAACCCAATCCTTGAAGGTGACGACGGCGCGCTGAAACGTGCGCTGTACAAATCAATGGGCCATAGCGATGAGCAGCTTCGCCGCCCGGTGATTGCCGTGGTGAACAGCTACACCAACGCGACGGCGGGACACGCCAATCTTAACGAGCTGACGGCCAAAGTGCTGGAGGGTATTGAAGAGGCAGGCGGCGTCGGCATGGTCTTTGGCACCATTGCCCCGTGCGATGGCATCGCTGAAGGTCACCTTGGCATGCGCTATATTCTCGCCGCTCGCGAGGTGATTACCGCCTCCATTGAAGTGATGATGCGCGCCCACCGTTTCGACGGCATGGTGCTGCTTGGCTCCTGCGACAAAATCGTTCCGGCGATGCTGATGGCCGCCGCGCGGCTGGATATCCCGGCGATTATGGTCAACGGTGGGCCAATGTATCCCGCTGAATACAAAGGTAAACACTGGGACGGCAACATCGTTACCGAGGCCATCGGCTGGAAAAAACGCGGCGAAATCACCGAAGAAGAGTTCGCGCACATCGAGAACATTGCCGAGCCGGGGCCGGGCTCCTGCACCATGTACGGCACCGCTAACACCATGTGCTGCATCGGTGAAGTGCTGGGCATGAGCCTGCCGGGCAGCAGTACCCTGCCCGCCGTCTCGCCGGAGCGTCGCGAATGCGCCGTAGAAACGGGCCGTCAGGCCGTCAGGCTGGTGCTGGACGGGGTTAACGCTCGCCAGATCATCACGCCGGAATCTATCCGCAACGCGATGGTTTATCTGCTGGCGACCGGCGGCTCCACGAACGCGATCCTGCATTTGCAGGCCATTTACTATGAGGCCGAGCTGGGTCATTTGCCGCTCTCCGCGTTTGATGAGCTCAGCCATCATGTGCCGCTGGTTGCCTCACTCTATCCGGCCTCCGAACACGACATGATCGACTTCTGGGAAGCTGGCGGCGTGCGGGCCGTGGAGTATGAAATCAGCAGGCTGATGAATCTTGATGCGCTGACGGTAGCGGGCAAAACCAAGCGCGATCTGCTCGCCCAAACGCAGCGAAGCTGCCGCCCGGAAGTCATCCATACGCTTGCTATCCCGGTACGTAACGAAGCGGGCGTAGCCGTACTTCACGGCAATTTGTCTCCGCTCGGCTGCGTGGTGAAACCCGCCGCCGTGCCGGAGAATCTAATGGTGTTCCGTGGCCCGGCCGTTGTCTTTAACAGCGAGCAGGAGTCCGTGGACGCGATAATGTCCGGCCAGATCCAGCCGGGCAGCGTGCTGGTGCTGCGCTACGAGGGGCCAAAAGGCGGGCCGGGAATGCCGGAGATGTATAAGCCGATGAAATCTCTTGAGGGGATGGGCCTGTCCGATACCTGTGCGCTTATCACCGACGGGCGTTTCTCCGGCTCTAATCGCGGCCTGTTCGTCGGGCATATCTCGCCGGAAGCGGTGGACGGCGGCGAGCTGGGCCTGGTGGAAGACGGCGATGAAATCTCCATTGATATCCCCATGCGCACCCTGACGCTCCACGTTGATGAATCCACGCTGGCGACCCGCCGCGAAAGCTGGAAGCCGGTAAACAAAGAGGTTCCGCGCGGCTTCCTGCGGTTATATCGCCGCTGGGCGCTGCCTGCTGCGCAAGGTGCGGTACTGGCGGACAGGGAGGACGACTGATGCAAAAGCACTATGCGGCGCAGGATATCATCGGCGTTAACCCGATAACCGCCATGCCGTTTACCGCCAGCGGTGAAATCGATGAGGCGAGCCTGATCCGCCTGCTGGAACATCTGGCGGATAGCGGCGCGCAGGGCACCACCCTGTTTGGCATCGCCAGCGAATTCCCCAAGCTGGACGACCACGAGCGCGATCGGCTGGCGCAGATTTTTGTCACTACGCTTGCGGGCAGCCCGCTTTACCGTGCGATGTCCATCACCGACCACAGTACGGAACTGGCGGTAAAGCGCGCTCGCCGGTACGCCAGCCTGGGCGCGGATGCACTGATGCTGCTACCGCCTTTCTTCCTGCAGCCAAACCAGCAAGCAATTCAGGAACACATTTTTGCCGTGCTCGAAGCGGTGGATATTCCAGTGATGGTGCAATATGCACCGGGAGAAACCGGCCTGGCTATTACCCCGGAGCAGCTGGCAGAGGTCGCCGCCCGCTATCCCCATGCCGTTTTCAAAATCGAATGTAACCCGCCGGTAGACTACACCCGCGAGTTTCTGGCTAAGGCACCGCAGGCCAGCGTGCTTAACGGCTATGCCGGGCTGTATATGCTGCAAATGCTCGAAGCGGGCGGCAAGGGCGTGATGCCGGGCTGCTCGTTTACCGAGGTCTACGTGCAGATTTATCGCCACTGGCTTAAAGGGGAACAGCAGCAGGCCGAAGCGTTACACACCGCGCTGCTGCCGTACATCCAGCGCTGGATGAGCCACTGCGAATACATCATCCAGGCTGAGAAAACGATTCTGATGCGGCGCGGGATCATTGCCAGCGACTACTGCCGCAGGCCGGGCTGGGCGCTTACCGCCGAAGACGGCCTGCTTATCGATAAATTTATCGCCGACTTCCAACTATAATTTTAAGGCTGCGGCCTGCCCGCAGCCACCGAGGTTTCCATGACAAATCAAAACACAGCCCGAGTGGTTATCGTCACCGGCACCAGCCAGGGAATCGGCCACGCTATCGCACAAACCTATCTTAACAACGGCGATATCGTGATCGGCTGCGCCTTTTCAGCCCTCGATAAAGCGCCGCTGGCCCAGAAAATGCTGGCCGAAAATCCTGATCGCTACTTTTACTATTCGGTAGACGTCACCAGCACGGAAGCCATCAAACGGTTCGTTGACGAGGTCGAGGCCCTGTTTGGCCGCATAGACGTTGTTGTCTCCAACGCCGGGAAGAACGTCTTTAAGGGGATCGACTGCGAGGAGAGCGACTGGGCGCACAACTTCGATTTGAACCTGCGCTCCCACTGGTATCTGGCTAAATGCGCCCGCCCGGCGCTGCAAAAAAGCAAAGGCGTGATTGTTATCATCACCTCCAACCATGCGTTTTCCACCATGCCGGGCTGCGCACCTTACAACATCAGCAAACGCGCGCTGCTCTCGCTGGTGCAAAGCCTGACTATTGAATGGGGGCCAGAAATTCGCACCGTGGGGATCGCCCCCGGCTTCATCGACACCGACGGCAACCAGACGTGGTTTGACTCCCACGCCGACGGCAAAGCCGCACGCGAGAAAACCATTAAGAAACACCCCGTAGGCCGGATTGGCCGCCCGGAAGAAGTCGGCGATCTTTGTTTGTTCTTATCCAGCGACAGGGCCGGGTTCATAGCGGGAACGACGATTGTGATGGACGGCGGGCGCAGCGCGATAATGCAGGACGAGGACGACGCTTAGCAAAATGGGGAGCCGAAGCTCCCCATTTAAAACTGGCAAAAAAGGTGGATGACGCTATCGCTTATCCACCCTACGCCTACACTTCTTTGGCATCGATACGCAGCTCGCGCGGCACTTCAAACACGATGTTTTCTTCACGGCCGGTCAGCTCTCGGGTTTCGCTGCCGCCAAGCTCACGCAGGCGGGCAAGCACGTTCTGCACCAGCACATCCGGGGCAGAAGCACCGGCGGTGACGCCAACGCATTTCGCGCCGGTCACCCACTCTTCCTGGATGTCCGTCGCGTCGTCAATCAGATACGCCGCTTTCCCCATGCGCTGGGCAAGCTCCGCCAGGCGGTTGGAGTTAGAAGAGTTCTTCGAGCCGACGACCAGCACCACGTCCGCCTCGTCTGCCAGCGCACGCACGGCTTCCTGACGGTTAGTGGTGGCATAGCAGATATCGTCTTTGCGCGGCCCGATGATTTTCGGGAAGCGTTGGCGCAGCGCGTCAATCACATCGGAAGTATCATCCACCGACAGCGTGGTCTGGGTCATAAACGACAGTTTGCCTTCGTTTTTGACGTTCAGCCTGCTGACATCCTCCGGCGACTCCACCAGGTACATGCCCCCTTTCGGGTTGCTGTACTGGCCCATGGTGCCTTCCACTTCCGGGTGGCCGGCGTGGCCAATCAGAATGGATTCTTCACCACGGCGGCTGGCGCGCGCCACTTCCATATGCACTTTGGTGACCAGCGGGCAGGTCGCATCGAATACCGTTAAATCACGGCCTTTGGCTTCGTTGCGCACCGCCTGGGAAACGCCGTGCGCCGAGAAGATCAGAATCGCGCCGTCCGGCACTTCGCTGATTTGCTCGATGAAAATCGCTCCGCGCTCGCGCAGGCTGTCCACCACGTAGCGGTTATGCACCACTTCATGACGAACGTAAATTGGCGCGCCGTAGATAGCCAGCGCGTTTTCCACAATGCTGATAGCGCGGTCGACCCCGGCACAAAAGCCGCGTGGGTTAGCCAACAGGATCTGCATGCAACGCCTCCAGTACCGGGTTGACTTCCAGTACTTCGATATCAAAATGAATGGTTTGCCCGGCGAGAGGATGGTTAAAGTCAACGGTGATGGAATCCCCGTTCACTTCGCGCACCACGCCCGGCATCTCGCTGCCATCCATTGCGGTAAAAAGCATAATCGCGCCCGGCTCCGGCTCCCCCGCGTCGATGAATTCACGACGTGAGAAGTACTGGATCATGTCCGGGCTTGGGATACCAAACGCGGATTCCGGGGCCAGCGAAAAAGCCTTTTTGTCGCCAGCCTTGAGGCCGACAAGCTGGTCTTCCATACCCGGCGACAGGGTTTCATCGCCAAGGGTGAAGAGCGCCGGTTTGCCGTTGTTACGGGTGGACTCGGCGGTGGAACCATCTTCGAGTTTCAGCGTGAAATGCACCAAAACGCGGCTGTTAGCTTGTACAGATTCAGACATGCAGTAGAGCCTATTATTGTGGCGGGGGCGCTAACGCCTGCCCGCCCTACAAATCAAACGGCACGCAGGCCGGATTATGCCGCTTTCTTCTTCCCGTCAGAGACGAAGAACCCTTCCAGCACAATCAGCGCCGCGCCGATACAGATTGCCGTATCGGCCAGGTTGAAGGTGGCAAAGTGCCAGTCGCCGACGTAGAAGTCGATCATGTCGACCACGAAACCGTGCCAGAGCCTGTCGAACAGGTTGCCGAGCGCGCCGCCGATGATTAAAGCATAGGCGATATTGTTCAGCTTCTGGGTCGCTTTTGCGCGATACATCAGCACCGCCAGCACTACGCAGATACCCACCGCGATACCGGCAAAGAACCAGCGCTGCCAGCCGCCTTTGTCCGCCAGGAAACTAAACGCCGCGCCGTAGTTACGGGCGTAGTGCAGGTTCAGCGACGGGAACAGCGAGACGGTGTCCCCCAGCATGAAATGCTGGAGGATCAGGTACTTGCTTCCCAGGTCGATGATTAACACCACGGCCACCAGCCACAGCCAGCGCAGGCCGGTAGAAAGAATCGGTTTACTCATCAGGCGAACTTACGCTTTTCGCCGTCACCGGCTACGTTGCTGACACAGCGGCCGCAGATTTCTGCGTGTTCCGCTACCTGACCGACGTCGGTGGTGTAATGCCAGCAGCGCGGGCACTTCTCACCGTCGGCTTTACGCAAGGCGACTTTCAGGCCTTTAAGGATTTCGCTCGGCTGAGCGTCTTCCGTTGCCTGCGCATAATCGGCAACCTGGCTACCTGAGGTCAACAGGACAAATCGCAATTCATCGCCCAGGGCGTTGAGCTTCGCCGCCAGATCGCTGTCCGCATACAGGGTGACTGCCGCTTCCAGAGAACCGCCAACGCGCTTGTCGGCGCGAGCCTGCTCAATGACCTTGTTCACTTCGCCGCGCACGGTCAGCAGGGTATCCCAGTAGTCGTTGTTCATCTCTTCGGCGTTATCCAGGCCAAACAGACCTTCGTACCACTCGCCGGTGAAGACGTACTGCTCGCGTTTACCCGGCAGGAAGCCCCAGATTTCGTCGGCGGTGAAGGACATGATCGGTGCCATCCAGCGAACCAGCGCTTCTGCAATGTGATACAGAGCGGTCTGGCAGCTGCGGCGCGCCACGCTGTCAGGCTTCGCGGTGTACTGACGGTCTTTGATGATGTCGAGATAGAACGAGCCCATTTCGACGGAGCAGAAGCGCATCAGGCGCTGCACCACTTCGTGGAAGTCGTAGTTCTCGTAGGAGGCCAGGATATCCGCCTGCGCTTCTTGCGCACAGCCAACGGCCCAACGATCCAGCTTCACCATCTCTTCTGGTTTCACCATGTCGGTTTCAGGGTTGAAGCCGTTCAGGTTAGCCAGCAGGAAGCGCGCGGTGTTACGGATGCGACGATATGCATCGGCAGCACGCTTGAGGATTTCGTCGGAAACCGCCATTTCACCGGTGTAGTCGGTAGATGCCACCCACAGGCGCAGGATATCCGCGCCCAGCTTGTTCATCACGTCCTGCGGAGAAACGGTGTTGCCGATGGATTTGGACATCTTGCGGCCCTGACCATCTACGGTGAAGCCGTGGGTCAGCACCTGGCGGTAAGGCGCTTTGCCTTTCATCGCCGTGGAGATCATCAGGGAGGACATGAACCAGCCGCGGTGCTGATCCGACCCTTCCAGATACATGTCCGCCGCGTGGCCGTTGAACTCAGGGCGCACGTCCACAACGGATGAGTGGGTTGAACCGGAGTCGAACCACACGTCCAGGGTGTCCGGCACTTTGGTGTAGTTGTCGGCGTCGTCACCCATGATGTCGCGCGGGTCTAAATCCCACCATGCCTGGATGCCGTCTTGTTCGACTCGTTTAGCCACTTCTTCCATCAGTTCCAGCGTGCGCGGGTGCAGTTCTTCCGTCTCTTTATGGACGAACAGAGACATTGGCACGCCCCAGGTGCGCTGACGGGAGATGCACCAGTCCGGACGGTTAGCAACCATGGATTCAATGCGCGCCTGGCCCCAGTCCGGGATCCACTGCACGCCTTTGATCTCTTTCAGGGACTGCTCGCGCAGGCCTTTCTGATCCATGCTGATAAACCACTGCGGCGTGGCGCGGAAGATGATTGGCGTTTTATGACGCCAGCAGTGCGGGTAGCTGTGCAGCAGTTTTTCAACGTGCAGCAGAGCACCTTTATCGCGCAGGATGTTGACGATCAGATCGTTGGCTTTAAAGACCTGCACGCCGTCCAGACCTTCATAGGTACCAGGCAGGTAGCAGCCGTCCGGGCCAACCGGGTTAGCGATTTCCAGACCGTATTTCTGGCTGATCACATAGTCGTCAGGACCGTGACCACCTGCGGTATGCACCGCACCGGTACCTGCATCCAGGGTAACGTGGTCGCCCAGAATCACCGGCACATCGAAAGCCAGGAACGGATGCTTAAAGCGCATCAGCTCAAGCTCTGCACCTTTCGCTTCGCCCAGCACTGTCCAGTCGCTGATTGCCGCGCTTTTCATTACGCTTTCAAGCAGATCTTTAGCCACGATCAGCGCCTGGCCATCAACCTGCACCAGCACGTATTCGAATTCAGCGTTCAGGGACACCGCACGGTTAGACGGCAGCGTCCACGGGGTGGTTGTCCAGATAACCAGAGAAACCGGGCCGGTCACCGCAGCCGCACCAAACTTCGCTTTTACCGCGTCGGCATCGACGGCCTGGAAACTAACAAAGATGGAAGGAGACGTTTTGTCGTAGTACTCGACTTCCGCTTCAGCCAGCGCTGAACGGCAGTCGACGCACCAGTGAACTGGCTTAGCCCCTTTATGCAGGTGGCCGTTACCGATGATTTTACCGAGCGCACGGATGATGTTCGCTTCGGTGTTGAAATCCATGGTCAGGTACGGACGCGACCAGTCGCCCAGCACGCCTAAGCGGATGAAGTCTTCGCGCTGGCCGTCAACCTGCTCTGCCGCGTACTTACGGCACGCCGCACGGAATTCCGCCGCGGACACTTTTTCGCCCGGCTTGCCGATCAGCTGTTCTACTTTCAGCTCGATTGGCAGACCGTGGCAGTCCCAGCCCGGCACATACGGCGAGTCAAAACCGGAAAGCCCTTTGGACTTAACGATAATGTCTTTCAGAATCTTGTTTACGGAGTGACCAATATGAATGCTGCCGTTCGCGTAAGGAGGGCCATCGTGCAAAATAAAGGACTTCTTGCCTTTTTTTGCAGTACGGATGATGCCGTACAGGTCATCATCGTTCCAGCGCGCCAGCATGCCCGGTTCGCGTTTAGCGAGATCGCCACGCATCGGGAACCCTGTTTCCGGCAAGTTCAGGGTAGATTTAAAGTCACTCATTAGATTCTCGGTTCCGTAGTTAGCTTGCTCAGGTATTAGAGCCAAAAAATTCGCGGGCGGTTACTACATCGTTAACGATCTGCGCTTTCAGTTCATCGAGCGAAGCGAAGCGCTGTTCATTGCGTATTTTTTTACGCAGCACCACATCTATATGGTGTCCATACAGGTCCATTGCAACATCCAGCAAATGGACTTCTAACTGCTGGCGCATTCCCGCCACCGTAGGGCGGGTGCCGATATTGGCAACGCCAGGAAGCAGCCTGTCGCCGAGGCCCGCCACTTCTACCGCATAGACCCCTTTTACCGGGGAGACCTGACGACGCAGCGGTATATTCGCCGTCGGAAAACCTATGGTGCGGCCCAGCTCGTCGCCGTGGACAACGCGTCCGGAGATGATAAACGGATGCCCGAGCAGGCTTTTTGCAAGCTCGAGGTTGTCATCCGCCAGCGCCTGGCGAACCGCCGTGCTGCTAATGCGCACGCCACCTTCGCAGTAAGTCTGCGTGCTGATGACGTTAAAGCCGTATTCCAGGCCAGCCTTCTGTAATAACAAGAAATCCCCCTGGCGACCAGCACCAAAGCGGAAATCATCCCCGACGGCGAGAAATTTCACCCCGAGGCGGTTAACCAGCAGATCGCTGACAAAGTTTTGCGCCGTGAGGGCGGCGAAGCGGCGGTCAAACCGCACGCAAAGCACATAGTCCACGCCGCACTCAGCAAGATAACGTAGCTTTTCGCGCAGCCGGGTTAAGCGCGCGGGCGCCTGGCCTGCGGCAAAAAGCTCCAGCGGCTGAGGCTCGAAAATCATCACCATGACCGGAAGGTTGCGCGCACGCCCCTCCTCACACAGCCCTTGTAGCAGAGACTTGTGGCCTCGATGCACGCCATCAAAATTACCAATGGTGAGGACACACCCGTGGTGATTCTGGCGTAAATTATGTATGCCGCGTATCAGCTTCATGGCTGGCTCAAAACAGTGGAAATCGGCGGATTATATCAACTACCGCGATGAACGTTAACCAGCGATTGTCCGTTTGACATAAAGCTTTAAGGTTTTCATTACGCTGGGGGACGCTTTTGCGTCGCTTAGCCGTTATTGATGGATTTTTGTTAGCTAAAGGCTGTATTCGCAGGCCCGATGCTGGTAGAATCCGCGCCATCACAACGTAAGAGGTGTCGGAAAGTTAACGGCGCTTATTTGCACAAATCCATTGACAAAAGAAGGCTAACCGGGCATATTCCTCGGCCTTTGAATTGTCCACATAGATCATATTTGGGAGTTGGACCTTGGCTAATATCAAATCAGCTAAGAAACGTGCTGTACAGTCTGAAAAGGCTCGTAAGCACAACGCAAGCCGTCGCTCTATGATGCGTACTTTCATCAAGAAAGTATACGCAGCGATTGAAACTGGCGACAAAGCTGCTGCACAGAAAGCATTTAACGAAATGCAACCACTCGTGGATCGTCAGGCTAGCAAAGGTCTGATCCACAAAAACAAAGCTGCGCGTCATAAGGCTAACCTTACTGCGCAAATCAACAAACTGGCTTAATCGCCATTCTGTTGTCAGCTTAAAAAAAACCGGCTCACGCCGGTTTTTTTATGCCTGAAATCTGGCGCTATTTAAACAGCGCCGAGTAATCTCTTTTACAGACTCTCTGCACCGCCGGGTGCTGAATCATGCGTTCCGCAAAAATCGCGTGGTACTCTTCCATCACGCTCTCGATACGCCCTATCTCAATGATGTGATCGTCTTTATAGATGTCCTGCCCGTACAGCGTCGGGGCTACGAATATCGCATTGTGCGTCGCGCCAAACGCCTTCATCAGCGCCGCATCGTCAAACTCGCCCAGTATCTCGACCTTCAGCCCCTGGGTGTTAATCCAGTTGAGGATTTTGCGCCCCAGCATTGAGCGACGGCCGGGGATCAGCAAACGCCTTGTTTCAAGACAGGCCGGGAACGGCAGCGCCGGCAACGGATCGTGGGTCCAGAAGCTGATGCCACATTCGCCAATTTTGACGGAGAACAGCCCCTCCTGCTGCGTGGAATCAATTGGGCAGTCTGAAATAATCATGTCCAGCTTGTGCTGGCTGAGCTGCTCGAGCAGCATTTCGTGCGTGGATTCAAAACAGCGCAGATGAATCTGTTCGTCTTCAACGACAGCGGCATCCAGCACGCCGCTGACCAGCCTTTTCGAGAGCGCGTCCGCAATACCCACGTCAAACAACAGGCTGGACTCTTTGCGGTAGTTCACGATATCCAGCATCTCCTGGCTTAGCGTAAACATGCGGTCAGCATAGCGAAACACCAGCTGACCCAGTTCGGACGGTTCAAGGCCACGGCCTTTTCGTTTGAAGAGTTTGCCGTCCAGCCGTTCTTCCAGCGCTTTGATTTGCCCGGTAATGGTTTGCGGCGTCAGATACAGCGCTTCTGCCGCCCCGACCACCGAGCCCTCTCTGCAGACGTGCCAGAAATAGTAGAGATGGTTGTAGTTGATGTGGGACATCCGGCTTCCACTCCCTGAGATAATATCCGTGGGCTGGCAGCGCACGGGCTGCCAGCAGTGAAGTAAAGTCTGGTTATGACGCGACTGAAAAACGCTTTCTTAGCATGGTGTATCCGACCACGGCTGAAAGCAGCGAGCCTATCAGGATACCGAGCTTAGCCCAGGTGATCAGCGCAGGATCAACGCTGCTAAAGGCAAGGGATGCGATGAAGATCGACATGGTAAAGCCAATCCCGCACAGCACGCCAACGGCCAGTATGTCTTTGCAGGTTGTTCCCTCCGGCAGGCTGGCCAGCTTCAGTTTCAGCGCAGCCCAGCAGAACAGGCTAATCCCCAGCGGCTTACCGATAAACAGCCCGGCGATAATTCCCATCGGCAGCAGCGACGTCAGCCCTTCGAGCGTTACGCCCTGCAAAGAAACACCGGCGTTGGCAAAGGCAAACAGCGGCAGGATCAGAAACGCAACCCACGGGTGGAGGACATGTTCGAGATCTCTTGCAGGCGAACTGCCATTTTTCTCTTTAAGCGGAATAAGGAAGCCCACGATGACTCCGGCAAGTGTCGCATGCACCCCGGACTTCAGTACCGCAGTCCACAACACGGCTCCGACGAGAATATAAACCCCGGTACGCCGCACGTTGAAGATATTCATTAAAGCCAGCACAGCGATGGCACCAGCCGCTACCGCCAGCGACAACAAAGAGAGGTCGTTGGTGTAGAACAGAGCAATGATGACGATGGCACCCAGGTCATCGATAATGGCCAGTGCCATCAGGAATACTTTCAATGCAATGGGTACGCGGTTGCCGAGCAGCGCCAGAATACCGAGAGCAAAAGCAATGTCCGTCGCCGCCGGGATCGCCCAGCCTTGACGGGTTACCGGATCCTGGAAATTGAAAATCAGGTAGATCGCAGCCGGGATCACCATCCCCCCCAGGGCGGCAATCATCGGGAAAGCAGCCTGACGGCGGCTGGCCAGCGACCCTTCCACCATCTCCCGCTTGACCTCCAGGCCAATCATCAGGAAGAAGATGGCCATCAGGGCATCGTTAACCCACAGCAGCATATTTTTGCTGATATCCAGCGCGCCAATACGGACTTCGACAGGCGTTTCCAGAAACGCCTGATACAGGCCGCTGGTGGCATCCATGTTCGCCAGAAGCATAGCCAAAGATGCGGCAATAATCAGCAGAATGCCGCCAGCGGCGTCATTCTTGAAAAAATTGTGTAGTGATTTCGTCATTTTCCCTCCCTTTTCCGGCAGCCAGTCATATAGGCCACCAATGAGTGCGAGGATAACAGTCTTAACACATCGATAAAAGCAGGTTATTTTAGCTTTATGAATCGAAAATAACGAGCTGTCAGATCACATCATCGTATTAACCGTACGGAGTCCGGTCCGCTTAACTATAGGCAAGAGAACGTAAAAAAGCCCCGATGCAATCGGGGCTTATAAGTTGCTGACAAAGAAGGAAAAAGCGTGGTTTCTCCTTCTTTGTGATAAGCAGGCGAAAATCAATGAATTGATTTTCCTTGTTATTTACTCGCTGAGATCTTTGCGAAATTCATTCGCTTTAGGTTTGTCATCAGTCTGAAAGCCCCGATGAAATCGGGGCTTTCAGGTGTAGCTGAACGAGCGGAGGGTTTATTATGCCTTCGCGATGCTCCACGGTTTTTCTGATCCGCCGCTGTTCAGGTCCGGCTGGTCGCCTTGCGTCCAGTAGTTGGCGGTATAGTTTTGGCCTTTCCAGCTAACCGTTTCGAAGACGCCCCAGGTCTGACCATAAATAGTTTCTGCGTTCCATTGAGGATATTCAGAGTCATCATTATCTGGCTCAGGATCTGGAGTAGGTTCCGGGTCTGGATCCGGCGTTGGGTCCGGAATGGGATCGACGTCAGGCGTGATAGCAGGCACAACGGTCAGTTCATAACGCTGCTGGGTGGAAGGTTCACCCTGGCTGTCGCGAACAAACAGGGTGAACTGGTAGAGGGTTTCTTCAGTCACCACCGGTACGCTGAACTCGACGATCGCAGCAGTTTTATCCGCAACGGTAATAGCCGCAGGCACGCCCCAGCTGTAGGTCAGCGCGTCGTTATCTTCGTCGCTTGAGCCTTTACCCGAAAGCTGAACGGTAGAGCCCCCAACAATATTCATCGCGATTTTGGCGACTGGCGCATGGTTAACAACGGGCACTGGCACGTCGTCATCGTCATCTTCGCCGGTAATATTGATGCCTTCAAAATAGAACGGCTGCATATCAACAACTTCATCCACAATTTCACAGCCCAGGCCTTCGCGAGCCGCGTTGACCAGCACGCCGTTATCCTGATCGATAGTCCAGGTAAACAGGCCGCCGAGGTTACGGCTGGCAGCATAGGCCCCCTTCGCCTTAACGGAACGTGGCGTATCCAGAGACAGGTAGAGTTTGCTTTGCGGATTAAACAGGTAGTCCGCATCGGCCACTTTGTCGGTGTAGACGTTGAAGCCGTTGCGACCGCGCTGATTCTCAAGATCAAGGTAGTTATAAATGGTGTCGTACCATTCCGTACAGCCGGACTCAAAGGTACCGGTGGTGGTGCCAGTGCCCGCTGAATAGCTGCCTTTCAGCGGAGAGAAGGACTCAATTTCAGCGTTGCGGGCATTACGTGAATAGGCGGCATAACCGATATTAATACGGTCAGCAGGGAAGCCTTCGGCAATCAGGTAATCCACCACCGAATCGATACCCCAGCCATCTTTAACCAGCGCTTTCAGGTTAGTGTGGTGAGTCAGAGTCTCAGCCCACGGCGTACCGAAGAAGTCATAGGTCATGACGTTAATGCCGTATAAGCCGGCGTCCAGCAGCGCCTTCACGTTTGAATAGCCAAGGATCTCAACGACCGCAGAGCTGGCAATCGAAATTTTCACATCGCTACGGTTAATCGCCTTCAGCTCTTTTTTCAGCTCCTTAATCAACAGAGCGTAGTTAGCGCCGTCTTCCGGGCCAAACGGGTTATTGTTGCCCGCGTCATTCGGGTATTCCCAGTCGATATCCACTTCGCTGAACATCGGGAACTGTTTAAACAGTTTTGCGACGCCTTTAGCGAAAGTGGAGCGACTCGTATCGCTGGCGGACATATCGTGGAAGCCATTACTCATGGTCCAGCCGCCGATACTCATCGATAAGGCCAGCTCGTGACCCTGTTGCTTCGCGGCCTGCTGCAGGTTACGCAGCCCACCCACCAGGCCTTTTGACTGTGCCTGGGTGACGGTAGCTGGATTAATGTCTACCCAGCCGGCATCAACGTTACAGTTAGTGCTGGACTGGAAATCGCCCCACGGGTCGAGGAAAGTCGGCTCATTGGCGACTTTTTTAGTCTGGTTGGCCGCGTTTGTAATCGTATATTGTTTTTCGCCTTTATCACCGACTATTCCAAGGAAACCAACAATGATTTTGTCATAAGCCGTCGGAGAAACATTGGCGAGGTCAAAGCCGCGACCGCGACCGGCAGGAAGATCGTTATTTTGTAAACGGCCATCATATTGAGACCAGTCGGTAAAGTAACCGAATACCTTCGGTTTTCCTGCTGTATTATATTTGTTGTATACGTAATTCTGTACTCGGGCAGAGGTATAACTATATTTTTCGACTTCCACCGCAGGGTTGAATCCATCCGCAGCATTACTTATTTCAGTATAACCGTCACCCTTAATTAATTTGCTCGCAGTCATTATATTTGTCCTTTCGTTTTTAATATGCGACTGATTGCCGCGATGAACATGTTGTCCGTAACCTGCTGTTCAGACAAATCATCCTGACTCATTCCTCCTCATTTACCTTATTGATGAAAAAATCTATACATTAAAAAGAATAAATAATTTTTTTAAACATTCATCATTTTTATTTGTCGCCCTTCCTGGGGTGCAATGCAAAGAAGACGAGGTAGATAACATTAAGCGGCATTTAATTAGGAATTAAATTCCGTTTTACTTGCCATGCTATTTGTAATGCACGTCACTAAAAAGACACGCCCATGCTTATTTACTAAATGTAGGTATAGATTAATCTTATCCGCATTATTAATATCCAGGCTCTCGACAAAAAATGCCTATCCGTTCTGATAATAGTCAGGTGTATCTAATGAAATGTTATCTAATCAATCATAGCTGTATCTATAATGAAGATAAAAACGAACTTAAAATGGCAGACAACTCATGTATTGTAAAAATGACATCGATGCGCTGCCGCTGCCTTAGCTATATTATTTCTCATGCCGAGAACGGCATTATCGAAAAAGAGGAGTTGGCCACTGAACTATGGGGAAACAGGGGGCAATTTGTCAGCGATGCGAATTTGACCCAGATTCTCTATTTAATTCGTCGCGATCTAAAGTCGCTTGGTATAACTGACCTTTTCGTCACGGTTCCCCGCCAGGGAATTAAAGTTAACGATAATATCAGTATTGAATCCATGGCCGAGAATAAAAGGCCCACCCTACATATAACACGCTGGCAGGTCTTGTTTGCTGTCATGCTGGCAATGACGCTACTGTCCCTGTGCAGCGTCATAGAAATTACCTTATTTTAAAAGCGTGAATGGAAGGTCAACATGAATAATCCTGTCATAGACGGCATCTTTATGAAAGAAGGTGGCTACGTAAACAACCCTGCAGATAAGGGTGGCCCCACAAACTGGGGGATTACCGAGGCCGTTGCGCGGGCCCATGGTTTTAAAGGTGATATGCAAGACCTCACCCGCGACGAGGCGTATAGCATCATTGAAGAGGACTACTGGCTTAGGCCTGGTTTGGATAAGCTTTCGCAGATCTCCATCCCCGTCGCATTTAAGCTGTGCGATACGGCGGTGCATATTGGCCCCAATTACCCAGGGCGCTGGCTGCAGCAGTGGCTCAACTTATTTAATCAACGGCAAAAGCACTACCCGGATATCACCGTTGATGGTGTGATAGGCGAGAAAACACGCTCATCGTTGCAGCAGTACTTATCCTGGCGAGGTACGGAAGGGGAAAAGGTATTGCTCAAGGCGATCAACTGTAGCCAGGGAAATCATTACCTCACTATTAGCGAAAAACGTGAGGCTAATGAAGAGTTTATTTATGGCTGGCTAAAAGAAAGAATTGCCCTTGATTAAGGTACGACTCATCATCTAATCGGGATACACTGTATCCCGTAGATGTTTTTCACACGAGCTTCTCCAGTATCTTCTTAAGTCGCTCGCCCAGGATGTTCAGAATCGGCACCGCAAATACTCCGCCCACCCCGGCAACCATGATGATCATATACATGCTCATATGGTTTTCGAAGGCAATAGCACTCAGCATAAAACCGGTAAAGCATGAGATAACAATATTTTTTAAACATTGCTCCAGGCTACGGTCCGTTTTCTGGTTTTTTATCAAGAAGCTGACAATGCCCCCCCAACCGCCAATGATAATGACCGTTGACAGCACTTCCAGCTCAAGCAGCATGACCTTTGTGCCTTCCACATTAGAAGAAACGTTCATAATATTCCCAACTCAATTATGCGGACATTTACCGCTACAGATAAAATAGCGGGCATAAAATGAGTGGGATAATCAATAACAATCAAAACCACTGATATATAAATCACTGAACAAAGTGTGTCCCCTCATGGCGTTGATGACGCTACTCGCTTACTTACGGAAAGAAGAGAGGGTCTGCATCATACTGACAAATTCTTTAATGTAGCCTCTTCGGCTGCTTTGTCTGTACCACGAGGCATACACCGGCACCGTTTTAAACGCTAACTCGGAAGGCAGATCAATCATGGAAATGCTGGCGTTATATTTTGATTGATAATACCGCGCGAGTTTCAATGGCATGACGGCAATCATGGGTGTGTTTTCAACGGCACTCACTACGGCCCGCATCGAATCTGACCGGTAGCTAATCTTTCTGACTCCCGAAAAAGGAAAATCGGAATGAATAAAATCAACTTCATCGCTAAAGTTTGAAGTAAAAACGTTCGTGTGATACACGGCATGGGCACTGGAATAAAAGTTGTATAAGCTCAAGCGTTCTAGTTCCGCCAGCGGACTATTGCTGCTGCAAATTGCGGTAAACTTAGAGTATTTATCAATTTTTATGGTTTCAATATCAATATCATCCATTGACGTATTGCTCACGGCTAAATCGATATCCCCGAGAACAAGAAAATCTTTTATTTTTTCAATCGAATAAGTTCGTCCCTGATAGTGACTAATGATGAACCGCTCAAACGTCTCCATGCCGTGCATCTGGGATATATAATATTCCTGGCTGACCTCACCGCCCATGACTGTAATCTCATGGGCGGATTTCTCCGGGAGGGGTACGTCCATCGTTGACTGAATACTGGCAATAACGTGGGAAAATATTCGGTGGATCTCTTTCGCTTTTGCGGTAGGGGTTAGCCCCTGATAAGTTCTGATAAACAGCTCTTCTTTATAGATTGCCTGCAGACGCTGCATGGCGAAGGTTACTGCCGCGGGGGTAACGTTCAACCGCTGTGAAGCTCGTTTGGCATTCCCCGCAGATATGACCGCATCAAAAATTTTGATCAAATTTAAATCAAAATTCTTCAAGTCGTTCCTGTTATTCACCGTCACTTCACCTCGGTAATGAGAGTCAGTGATAAAAGTAGATATTTATGCCAATAAAAGACAATCATCTTTCAACAATTCAAAAAGTTAATGAGGAAAGATGAATTAATTTTGGCTGTCTGATAAGCAATTTATTGTTTATTTCTTCATGCAGGATAATTCTTAAGCCAAGAATATCATTAACATTTTAATCATCCATGATAGCGCGTCGAACAACGCTGAATCGCAGACATAAAAAACCTGAAGCGCACTTGCAGAACGCTTCAGGTTTTGAAGGGAATCAGATCTGGCTACTCTCCCGGGGGATCAGCTGGTCAGATCGTCAAAGAACTTTTTCACACCGTCAAAGAAGCTTTTGGACCGTGGGCTGTTGTGCTCGCCGGTCGGGCCACCAAAGCTCTCTTCCAGATCGCGTAGCAGCTGCTTCTGCTTTTCGTTCAGGCTGACAGGTGTCTCGACAACGACACGGCACAACAGGTCACCCTGCGCTCCGCCACGCACCGATTTCACACCTTTGCCACGCATTCTGAATAGCTTACCGGTTTGGGTTTCACCCGGCACTTTCAGCTTCACGCGGCCATCAAGCGTAGGGACTTCGATTTCGCCCCCCAGCGCTGCCATCGCAAAGTTGATTGGCACTTCACAGTAAAGGTTGTTGCCTTCACGTTCGAATATTGGGTGCTGCTTCACCTGCACCTGAACATACAGATCGCCTGCTGGCGCGCCGTGTTCACCCGCTTCACCTTCACCTGTCAGACGAATACGATCGCCGGTATCCACGCCCGCCGGGATTTTCACCGACAGGGTTTTAGTTTTTTCTACACGGCCATGGCCATGGCAGGCGTTGCACGGATCTTTAATAATCGAACCGCGGCCCTGACAGTGGGGACAGCTCTGCTGTACGGTAAAGAAGCCCTGGCGCATCTGCACCTGACCCGCACCATGGCAGGTAGGACAGGTTTGCGGTTTGGAACCGGATTTCGCACCGCTGCCGTGGCAAACGTCACACTCTTCAAGCGTAGGGATACGGATCTCTTTGTTTACGCCGCGGACGGCTTCTTCCAGAGTAAGATCCATGTTGTAGCGCAGGTCAGCACCGCGTGAGGCACGCTGACGGCGACCGCCGCCAAAGATATCGCCAAATACGTCGCCAAAGATGTCGCTGAAATCGGCACCGCCGCCGCCAAAGCCACCGCCGCCGCCCATACCGCCCTGCTCGAACGCGGCGTGACCGTACTGGTCATAAGCGGCACGTTTTTGCTCGTCGGTGAGAATTTCGTAAGCTTCTTTGATCTCTTTAAACTTACCTTCGGCCTCTTTATCACCCTGGTTACGGTCCGGGTGGAATTTCATCGCCAGACGCTTGTAAGCTTTTTTGATTTCACGTTCGTCAGCGGTTTTAGCGACGCCTAAAACCTCGTAATAGTCTGTCTTCGCCATGTTTTTTCTGCCCCTAACATGCGGACACGGGCGGAGAGGAAACCCTCTACGCCCGTGCCAGTATTTACCCGTTCAAAGGGCGATTATTTTTTGTCTTTAACTTCTTCGAACTCAGCGTCAACCACGTCGTCATCTTTGCCAGCGTTGGTTGCATCAGCCGCGTTCCCCGCCTGCTGCTCAGCGTGCTGTGCCTGAGCCAGCTCCATCAGCTTCTGGGAAACCTGAGCCAGTTCCTGCATCTTCGCTTCGATATCTGCTTTGTCTTCGCCTTTCAGAGAACCTTCCAGCGCGGTCAGAGCAGCTTCGATAGCAGTTTTGTCGTCAGCCGGCAGTTTGTCGCCTGCTTCTTCAACCTGCTTGCGGGTGCTGTGCACCAGGTGATCGGCCTGGTTGCGGGTCTGAACCAGCTCTTCGAACTTACGGTCAGCATCGGCGTTAGCTTCTGCTTCGCGAACCATTTTCTGGATCTCTTCTTCGTTCAGACCAGAAGAGGCCTTGATAGTGATCTTCTGCTCTTTACCGCTGTTTTTGTCTTTCGCGGAAACGTGCAGGATACCATCAGCATCGATGTCGAAGGTCACTTCGATCTGCGGCATGCCGCGCGGTGCCGGGCTGATCCCATCCAGGTTAAACTGGCCCAGATCTTTGTTATCCGCAGCACGTTTACGTTCACCCTGCAGCACATGGATGGTGACCGCAGACTGGTTGTCTTCAGCGGTAGAGAACACCTGGCTGTGCTTGGTCGGGATAGTGGTGTTTTTGTTGATAAGCGCAGTCATCACGCCGCCCATGGTTTCGATACCCAGAGACAGTGGGGTAACGTCCAGCAGCAGTACGTCTTTCACTTCGCCTGTCAGAACACCACCCTGAACGGCTGCGCCAACGGCAACGGCTTCGTCCGGGTTAACGTCTTTACGTGGCTCTTTACCAAAGAACTCAGCAACTTTTTTCTGCACCATTGGCATACGGGTCTGACCGCCAACCAGCAGCACGTCCTGGATGTCGGATACGGACAGGCCAGCATCCTGCAGCGCAACTTTCAGCGGCTCGATAGAACGGTTTACCAGGTCTTCGACCAGGGATTCCAGTTTCGCGCGAGTCACTTTGATGTTCATGTGTTTTGGACCAGTCGCGTCTGCTGTGATGTACGGCAGGTTCACGTCGGTCTGCTGTGCAGAAGAGAGTTCGATCTTCGCTTTTTCAGCGGCTTCTTTCAGACGCTGCATCGCCAGCGGATCGTTACGCAGATCGATACCCTGATCTTTCTTAAACTCTTCCACCAGATAGTTGATCAGACGGCTGTCGAAGTCTTCACCACCCAGGTGGGTATCACCGTTGGTCGCCAGGACTTCGAAGGTCTTCTCACCATCAACTTCGTCGATTTCGATAATAGAGATATCGAAAGTACCACCACCCAGGTCGTAAACCGCGATAGTACGGTTGCCAACTTCTTTATCCAGGCCGTAAGCCAGTGCCGCTGCGGTTGGTTCGTTGATGATACGTTTAACTTCCAGACCTGCGATACGACCGGCGTCTTTGGTTGCCTGACGCTGAGCATCGTTGAAGTAAGCAGGTACGGTGATAACCGCTTCGGTTACTGGCTCACCCAGGTAATCTTCAGCCGTTTTCTTCATTTTTTTCAGCACTTCAGCAGAGATCTGCGGCGGTGCCATTTTCTGGCCTTTCACGTCAATCCATGCGTCGCCGTTATCAGCGCCGATGATTTTGTACGGCATGATAGCTTCGTCACGCTGTACTTCTTCGTCCTGGAAACGACGGCCAATCAGGCGCTTGATCGCGAACAGGGTGTTCTGCGGGTTAGTCACTGCCTGACGCTTAGCCGGCTGACCAACCAGAGTTTCGCCATCCTGGGTATAAGCAATAATGGAAGGGGTGGTGCGGTCGCCCTCGGCGTTCTCCAGCACACGTGCGGTGGTGCCATCCATCACTGCTACACAAGAGTTGGTTGTACCCAGGTCGATACCAATAATTTTACCCATCTAAACGTCTCCACTTAAAATTTGTTCGTCATGTGGTTGTGAACCTGTTATGCGGGCAAACAAGAGTGTTTCAACTGCCCAAACGTGTTTTTTTACAGGTCCGCCAACTGCGGTTGCATACAAGATGGGGTCGGCTTGCTCACCATCAAGGGGCAAAGCAAAAAAAAATTTCATCATCACACCTGTTTAGATCATGGACTCAGCCCTGACACCCCTTTATGATGCCGCGCCCCGCTGCCCTTTCACGGCAAGCGGGCCATTTACTCATCATCTTTTTCAGACGAATTTTTCAGAGGAACTATGGGCAACACTAAGTTGGCTAATCCAGCTCCCCTGGGCTTAATGGGCTTCGGCATGACCACCATTTTGCTCAACTTGACCAACAGCGGGCTATTTGGTTTTGACATTACGATCCTGAGCATGGGGATCTTCTACGGTGGCATCGCGCAAATCTTTGCTGGCCTGCTTGAGTATAAAAAGGGCAACACCTTCGGCCTGACCGCTTTCACCTCCTACGGTGCATTCTGGTTATCTCTGGTCGCTATTTTCCTGATGCCGAAAATGGGCCTGGGCGATGCGGCGAACCCTCACTTCCTCGGTGCCTATCTCGGCCTGTGGGGCGTCTTCACGCTGTTCATGTTCATCGGCACATTGCAGGGTTCACGCATGCAGCAGTTCATTTTTGGCAGCCTGACCGTGCTGTTTGCCCTGCTGTCTGCCGGCCACTTTGCCGATAGCGAAAGCATTATCCACGCAGCTGGCTGGGTTGGCCTGGCCTGTGGCGCCAGCGCTATTTACACCGCGATGGGCGAAGTGATCAACGAACAGTTTGGCCGCACCGTGCTGCCGCTGGGCGAAAAACGCTAATTCTCGCCAGCCGGGAGAAATAAAAATGCGGAGCCTGGCTCCGCATTTTTTTATGAAGGCTGCAGCGGTCTTTCCACCACCCCATCCTCATGATTCAAATCCCTTCGCAGCCAGATACCCGTCGCCAGACCTACCAGCGCCAACGCCAGTACATACCAGGCCGGAGCCATTGGCGAAACCCCCATTAGCAGGGTGACAAGGATTGGTGTCATCCCGCCAAAAATCGCGTAGGAAACATTGTAGGAAAACGAAATGCCGGTGAAGCGAACTTCCGCCGGGAACGCTCTCACCATCACAAATGGCACCGCGCCGACAACGCCCACGCTCAGCCCAACCAGGCCATATAAAAAGAACAGATAGCCAGGATGGCTGGCCGTCAGGTGATAGAACATCCAGCTGCACACCGCCAGCAGAATGCTGCCAAAGATAAACGTCCTGCTCGCGCCAATTTTGTCGATGACCAGCCCGGCAACGATACAGCCGATGCAAAGCATAATAGTGGCAATGCTGTTGGCCTGCAGGGTCAGGGCTGGAGCAATACCCAGCTGTTTTTGCAGCCAGGTCGGCGACATCAGAATCACCACGACAATCCCCGCCGACAGTAGCCAGGTGAGCAGCATTGAAATCACGACGGCTTTTCGGTGGTTCATCACCACGGATTTCAACGGCAGCTCATCAGCCAGCGCCTTACGCTTTTGCATCTCAATAAAAATCGGCGTCTCCTGAAGCCAGCGGCGCAGATACATCGCGACCAGCCCAAACACTCCACCAAGCAGGAATGGAATACGCCAGCCGCCGTTATGAATGGCTTCCTGCGTCATCGCCGTATTGATAATGGTGGCCACCACTGACCCCAGCAGGATACCGACCGTCAGCCCAGCGGTCAGCGTTCCACAGGCGATACCAATGCGTTTATAAGGCACATGCTCCGCGACGAAAACCCAGGCACCCGGCACTTCACCACCAATTGCGGCCCCTTGCAGTACGCGCATGAGCAGCAGCAATATTGGCGCAGCGATGCCCAGCGAGGCGTAAGTCGGCAGCAGTCCAATGGCGAGCGTCGGCACCGCCATCAGCAGGATGCTCAGGGTGAACATCTTCTTACGGCCAACCAGATCGCCAAAGTGAGCCATGACGATGCCGCCCAGCGGACGGGCAAGATAACCGGCGGCAAAAATGCCGAAGGTCTGCACCTGGCGCAGCCATTCAGGGATATCAGCCGGGAAGAACAGCGCTCCGACGACGGAGGCGAAGAAGACGAAAATAATAAAATCGTAGAATTCGAGCGCACCGCCCAGAGCGGCAAGCGTCAGGGTTTTGTAGTCCTGACGGTTCAGAGGTCTTGTCTGTTGTTGTTTTGACATAAGAAACCGTGCGTATGAGAAAGCGAGAAGCCGATTAACCGTTTTTCTGTAAAGCAATGCTTACTATAACGGTTAACCATCAACACTCCACAGGCACTGCATCTTATGTCACAAACGGTCTATCTTCAGGATTTTGTCTCGCGACGCGCGCTCTTAGGGCGAAATGCTGCTACAACCTGGTCATCGGTTTCGATATAAGGCCCATCCAGCAGCTGTACACAATACGGTACACTTGCGAAGATACCCGCCACCACAACCTTACCGTTTTCGTCTTTCACCCCTTCCAGCGTCTCCTGAATCGACTTCGGCTGGCCCGGCAGGTTGAGGATCAGCGCCTGCTTGCGGATGACGCCAACCTGGCGGGAAAGAATCGCCGTTGGCACATAGTGCAGGCTTATCTGGCGCATCTGCTCGCCAAAGCCCGGCATCAGGCGATCGGCAACGGCAAGCGTTGCGTCTGGCGTGACATCACGTCGGGAAGGGCCGGTTCCACCCGTGGTCAGCACCAGGTGGCAGGCCATTTCATCCACCAGCTCGCACAGCGTTTGTTCGATGATCGGCTGCTCGTCAGGGATAAGGCAGGTTTCAATCTGGAAAGGGGTGGTTAAAGTCCGTTCCAGCCACTCAACGAGCGACGGAATGCCTTTGTCCTGATAAACACCGCTGGAGGCGCGGTCAGAGATGGAAACTAAGCCAATGCGTAAGGTATTCATATCAATTCCGGGAAATCAGCAAACTTGGGCGGAATGATACACGGCGGAGGGATTTGCAGACAGGGGATAACGTTAAAAAGCGTGACCGGGATACCCGGCCACGCCAATGATTACAGCAGGTCGCCGATCATTTTTTCCAGTTTTTCCTGGTCTACAGCAAACTTACGGATACCGTCAGCCAGTTTATCAACGGCCATTGGATCCTGGTTGTGCTGCCACAGGAACTGGGATTCAGTGATGCGTTCCGGACGGGCTTTCACTTCGCCGGTGTAGCTCAGTTTGCGTTCAACCGCGCCTTCGCTTTCAGCCAGCTCTTTAAGCAGCGCTGGTGCGATGGTCAGACGGTCGCAGCCGGCCAGCTCAAGAATTTCGCCGACGTTACGGAAGCTTGCGCCCATCACTACGGTCTCGTAGCCATGCTGTTTATAGTACTGATAGATTTCAGCCACAGACACCACGCCCGGATCTTCCTGCGGTGCGTACTCTTTCTTGTCGGTGTTAGCTTTGTACCAGTCGAGGATACGGCCAACAAACGGAGAGATCAGGAACACGCCAGCTTCGGCACAGGCACGAGCCTGAGCGAAGGAGAACAGCAGAGTCAGGTTACAGTTGATGCCTTCTTTTTCCAGCTGCTCGGCAGCACGGATGCCCTGCCAGGTAGAAGCCAGCTTGATAAGGATACGTTCGTTACTGATACCCGCATCGTTATACAGTTTAATCAGACGTTTTGCTTTCGCGATGCTGGCTTCGGTGTCGTAAGACAGGCGAGCGTCAACTTCAGTGGAGATGCGACCTGGGATCAGCTTGAGGATTTCCAGACCAATGTTTACCGCCAGTTTATCAGTGGCGTCCACGACCTGCTGAGCACGATCGCTGCTCTGCTCACGCGCCCATGCCACCGCATCATCAATCAGTTTACGGTATTCAGGGATCTGCGCTGCATTGAGGATCAGAGAAGGGTTAGTCGTAGCATCCTGCGGCTGGTACAGCTTCATTGCCGCGATATCCCCGGTGTCAGCAACCACTGTGGTCAGCTGACGCAGGGAGGTCAATTTATCCGTCATGATAGTGTTTCTCGTCAGGTGTAGCTTGTTAGGGAGATGTAACCGGTCTTACCCGATGATATCACGACGCAACACAGGTGCAACCGTGACAATCGACCACCTGGAAGCAAAGATAAATATGATAAACTCGCTATAATATTTGCCTGCGATGTAATGGACTACGGGTCGAGATCGCTTCCCGGCCACTTTCGTAACACATTGACAAGAGGGACGTTAATGATCGGTTTTCTACATTTTATCAACGAGATACTCTGGGGGTCGGTACTGATTTACCTGCTCATCGGCGCAGGTATCTGGTTCACCGTCCGCTGCGGTTTCGTCCAGTTTCGTTATTTTACCCAGTTCCGCGCCCTACTTGCCCCTGGAAAAAACACGGATAAATCAGGCATTTCGCCAATGCAGGCTCTGTTCACCAGCCTTGCTGCACGCGTCGGCAGCGGCAATCTGTCGGGGGTCGCTTTAGCGCTGACCATTGGCGGGCCTGGCGCGATATTCTGGATGTGGGTCATCGCTCTTATTGGCATGGCAACTTCCTATGCCGAATGCTCCCTGGCACAGCTTTATAAAACCCGCGACAGTGAAGGACACTTTCGCGGTGGCCCGGCGTGGTACATGGAACGTGGGCTGGGCATGCGCTGGATGGGGGTCATGTTCTCGATCTTTCTGATGGTTGCCTTTGGCCTGATATTTAACGCCGTGCAGGCGAATGCTATCGCGAATGCGGCCCACTTCGCCTTTAACGTGCCGAGAGAGTGGGTCGGCATTCTGCTGGTCGTCCTGACCGGTGGCGTTATTTGGGGAGGCATGCGCGGTACGGCAAAACTGTCACAGTACCTGGTCCCTTTTATGGGACTGATTTGGGTGCTGATGGCCCTGTACGTCGTGATACTGCACTTCGATCGCATACCGGATATCCTTATCCTGGTGTTTAAAAGTGCCTTTGGCTGGCGCGAAGCGGCCTCCGGCACGCTGGCATTCACAATAAGCCAGGCCATCACCACTGGCTTCCAACGCGGTATGTTTTCCAACGAAGCGGGTATGGGATCGACGCCTAATGCCGCGGCAACCGCTTCGGCCTGGCCGCCTCACCCTGCCTCTCAAGGCCTGGTTCAAATGTTCGGTGTCTTTTTCGATACGATCGTTATCTGCACCGCGACAGCGGCTATCGTGCTGGTTTCCGGCATGCTGGACACCACGGCGAGCAGCGTGGACGGTATTCCCCTTGTGCAAATGGCGTTAAGCGGCATGACAGGTAACTGGGCGATGGCATTTATTGCTTTTATCGTCTTCCTGTTTGGTTTTACTTCCATCGTTGCCAATTATGCTTATGCAGAAAACAACCTGCTGTTTTTGAAGAAAAATAGTGCCTTCTCTCTGGTTCTCCTTCGCTGTCTGGGGCTGATAATGGTGATGTTGGGCACCCTTTCTCCTTTGCCTTTGGTCTGGCAGCTCGCCGATGTGGCAATGGCGTTTATGGCAATGACCAATCTCAGCGCCATCTTGCTTCTTTCTCCGGTGGTCAAAGAGTTAACCGCAGACTATATGCGCCAGCAGCGGCTTGGTTTCACACCGACTTTCGACCCTAACCGTTTCCCGGAAATCAAAAGCCAGCTTGAGCCGGGCGTGTGGGACAACCTGAAAGAAAAGCAAAGCGGCGGTTAATCGCAACCATTGGCGGATACTTTCAGGAAATTTGCTACAGTACCCCGCAAAGACCTGTAAGGATCAACCATGCTAATCGTCATTTCACCTGCTAAAACTCTTGATTATCAAAGCGATCTGCCAACGGATCGCTATACTCAACCGGAGCTGCTGGAGCATTCCCAGCAGCTCATTGGTATTGCGCGCAGGCTCAGCGCACCGCAAATCGCCTCGTTGATGAGTATCAGCGATAAGCTGGCGTCGCTTAATGAGACCCGCTTCCACGAATGGCATCCGGAGTTCACTCCGCGCAACGCCCGTCAGGCCATTCTGGCCTTCAAAGGCGATGTCTACGCCGGCCTGCAGGCGGAAAAGTTTAGCGACGCAGAGTTTGATTTTGCCCAACAGCATTTGCGTATGTTGTCCGGCCTGTACGGCGTACTGCGCCCGCTGGATCTGATGCAGCCGTACCGCCTGGAGATGGGGATTCGTCTCGAGAACCCGAAGGGCAAAGACCTGTATCATTTCTGGGGTGAGACGATTACTGAAAAGCTGAATCAGACGCTGGTAGCCCAGGGAGATAACGTTCTGATTAACCTGGCATCTGATGAATACTTCAGATCGGTTAAGCCGAAGAAGCTGAATGCGGAAATCATCAAACCCGTCTTCCTCGATGAGAAAAACGGCAAGTTTAAAGTGATCAGCTTCTACGCCAAGAAAGCGCGCGGTTTAATGAGCCGCTACATCATTGAAAACCGCCTTACGAAGCCTGAGCAGCTGAAAGCGTTTAATACGGACGGCTACGTTTTTGATGAAGCGGCCTCAACGAAAAACGAGCTGGTATTTAAACGCCACGAACAGTAACGGGTTTCCAGGGTGGATAAGCGTCAGCGTCATCCACTAAATTCCCTTGTCATGTAGACTGGCAATGCCGGATGACGCAAAGCTCATCCGGCCTACGAATCAGTGATGCTTGTATTGGCCGTAATGGTTGCCGTTGTCATGATGTTGATGATGGTTATCGTGATGATCATCATGATGGTCCGGACGACCGTGTGGACGCCAGTGGTTATCATGCCACTCGTAGTGATTACCCCACCAGCCATGATCGCGCCACTGGCCGCCATCCCAGTAGTTCCCACGATTGTCCTGGTCACCAATTTGCAGCTTCACTGCCGGTACCAACGTGATTTCGGAAGCCTGTACGGCCAGAGGAGTCACCACCAGAATCGATAACGCCAGAACGATAGATTTCAACATAAGTCACTCCTTACTTCTTTTTGTCCCGATATGGGCTGTTGGAGTGAGCTTATGACGAACGACATCAAGTGATAATACTGTGCAATCCTAATATCTAAGTGCCCGCATTTTATGGGAATTCCTCCGTTTTCCCTCCACTTTCCCTGCGCATTTTCTCCATATTTCAGATGTAAAAAAGCCACCCTCTCGGGTGGCCGAAATCGCAGGGTGGATAAGCGCCAGCGCCATTCACCAGTATGTCGTTAAGCCTTTGCCATCATCAGCTTACGCAGAGCGGCGAAGTCCGCAGGCAGGTTGTGCGACAGCAGCGGCAGGTCGGCACGGGAGGCCAGCTCTTCCGGCAGCGCCAGCGGCTCACCAAGGATCTCTTCCACGCTCTCTTTGAACTTCGCCGGATGTGCCGTCCCCAGGAACAGGCCATATTCGCCAGGCTGCAGCTGATCGCGCAGCGCACGGTAGGCGATTGCTGCGTGGGGTTCAGAGACATAGCCTACGGCTTTCAGCTCGTGCATGGTCGTCTTAGTGGTTTCATCGGTGACCGCGGCATAACCCAGATCCGTCAGACGCCAGATTTTGCGGCGGAACAGCTCTTCAACGCGCGGCCAGTTGTTCGGCTGGCTAACGTCCATCGCGTTAGAAAGCGTGGCAACGGTGGTTTTCGGCGTCCATTTCCCGTCGGCCAGGAAGCGCGGAACGGTATCATTGGCGTTGGTTGCGGCAATAAAGCGCTTGATCGGTAGGCCAAGAGATTTTGCCAGCAGGCCAGCAGTAAGATCGCCGAAGTTACCGCTAGGTACGGAGACCACCAGCTGGTTGCGGGCTTCCTGCGGCAGCTGCGCGACGGCTTCAAAGTAGTAGCAAATTTGCGCCAGCAGACGGCTGATGTTAATGGAGTTGGCGGAATTAAGCCCCAGCGCCACCTTCAGCTCTTCATCGTCGAAGGCCTGCTTAACCAGCGCCTGACAAGCATCGAAATCGCCGTCAATTGCCACGGTTTCAATGTTGCCGCCCAGGGTACAGAACAGCTTTTCCTGTAGCGGACTGATTTTGCCGCGCGGGTAGAGGATCACCACGCGAACATTCTTCAGGCCGTAGAAGGCGTGGGCTACTGCGGCACCGGTATCACCGGAGGTCGCGGTCAGAATAGTGACAGGCTTGTCGCCGCTGATGTGGGTCAGCATCTGCGCCATAAAGCGCCCGCCGAAATCCTTAAACGCAAGCGTAGGGCCGTGGAACAGCTCAAGGCAGCCAATATCCGGCTCGACGCTTTTCACCGGCGCAGGGAAGGCAAACGCTGCACGCACGCGCTCTTCCAGAAGCTCCGGCGGAATTTCATCGCCGATAAAAGCGGAGAGGATCTTGCTGCTGCGGGAGACGAAATCCATCTTCAGCATTTCGTCGATTTCGGTCAGTTCAAATTCTGGCAGATCGTGCGGGAAAAAGAGCCCCTGCTGTTTGCCAAGGCCCTGGGTAATTGCCTGGGCAAAGTTGACCTGTTCGTTATGATCTTTAAGGTTATACAGTTTCATGCGTTATCCCAAAACTCGTGCGCCAGCCGTATCCAGACGGCAGATATGTACAAAACCTTCCTGGTTCTGCAAATAGTGTTGGCCTAACCAGTCGGCCACTCGCTGTGCGGTATCGGTGTTATCACACAGCGCAAATAGGGTTGGGCCGGAGCCCGAGATGCCGCTTGCCAGCGCGCCGATATCGGCCACCGCCTGACGCGCTTCGTTAAAGCGGGGCAGCAGTTTTGCGCGGTAAGGTTCGGCAATGACGTCACGCATCAGCTTTGCCGCCAGCAGCGGCTGACGGGTATGACAGGCGTGAATGAAGCCCGCCAGATGACGACCGTGGCTGATACAGTCCTGACGACGATACTGAGCAGGAAGAATGGCGCGCGCTTCGGCTGTCGACACCTTGATGCCCGGATAGGCCAGCACCCAAAGCCATTCGTCAAAGCCCGGTACCGACTGGCTGATAATGCCGTTTTCTTCGATCATCAGCTGCATGCCGCCAAGGTAGCACGGTGCCACATTGTCATAATGCACGCTGCCGGAAATGCGCCCTTCCAGCTCGCCCATCAGCGTGAGCATCTTAGTTTCGTTCAGCGGCCTGCCGCAGAACTCGTTCATCGCCACTAAGCCTGCCACCACCGAACAGGCGCTGGATCCCAGCCCCGAGCCAATCGGCATGCTTTTTTCCAGCGTCATCGCCACGGGAACGTTTTTGCCAATCTCCTGGCAGAAGCGCTCCCAGCACTGATAAACGATGTTCTCACGCGGTTCGGCCGGCAGCTTGCTGGCAAACCGCCCGACGTTGTTCAGGCTGAACGAGTCTGCCGCTTCGACCGTAACGTAATCCCCTAACAGCGAGCCATCAACGGGCGTGACGGCGGCCCCGAGCACGTCAAAGCCGACGCTCATGTTGGCGCTGGAAGCCGGTGCAAATACTTTAACCATCTTAAACTCCTAACTTCCATGACAGGGTGCGAAGCAGGTCCGCAAAGACACCGGCAGCAGTGACGTCGTTGCCCGCGCCGTAGCCGCGCAGCACAAGGGGCAGCGGCTGATAATAGTGGCTGTAGAAGGCCAGGGCGTTCTCGCCGTTTTTCACTTTATACAGTGGATCGTTACCGTCCACGGCGTCAATTTTAACTTTGCAGCTGCCGTCTTCTTCGATGGCACCGACCAGGCGCAGCACTTTGCCCTCGTCACGCGCTTTCGCGACGCGGGCCGCAAATTCATCATCCAGCTGCGGCAGGCGGGCCATGAAAGATTCCACATCGCCCGTTGCATCAAAGGATTCCGGCAGCAGCGGTTCGATGATGATGTCCGAAAGCTCAAGATTTCGGCCCGTTTCACGAGCCAAAATCAGCAGCTTGCGCGCCACGTCCATGCCGGAAAGATCGTCGCGCGGATCGGGTTCGGTATAACCCAACTCGCGAGCGACCCGGGTTGCTTCTGACAGACTCACGCCTTCATCCAGCTTGCCGAAGATAAACGACAGCGAGCCGGACAAAATACCCGAGAAGCGCTGCAGTTCATCCCCCGCGTTGAGCAGGTTTTGCAGGTTTTCGATAACCGGCAGGCCCGCGCCCACGTTGGTGTCGTAGAGGAATTTACGACGGGATTTCGCCGCCGCGTTGCGCATCTGATGGTAGTAATTCATGGTGGAGGTGTTCGCCTTTTTGTTTGGCGTCACCACGTGGAAACCTTCGCCCAGGAAGTCAGCATACTGATCGGCAACCGCCTGGCTGGAAGTACAGTCGACGATGACCGGGTTGAGAAGATGGTACTCTTTTGCCAGGCGAATCAGGCGGCCCAGATTAAAGGGCTCTTTGGCTTCCGCCAGCTCCGCCTGCCAGTTCTCCAGGTCCAGCCCGTGAACGTTAGTCAGTAGCGCTTTCGAGTTCGCCACGCCGCATACGCGCAGGTCGATGTGCTTTTGCTTAAGCCAGGTCTGCTGACGCTTAACCTGCTCGAGCAATGCCGCCCCCACACCACCCACGCCAATCAGGAACAGCTCAATAACCTGGTCGGTATTGAACAGCATCTGGTGAGTCACGCGCACGCCGGTCACGGCGTCATCATTGCTGACAACAACGGAGATTGAGCGCTCGGACGAGCCTTGAGCAATGGCCACGATATTGATATTTGCGCGAGCCAGCGCCGCGAAGAATTTAGCGGAAATCCCCCGCAGAGTGCGCATGCCGTCGCCAACTACGGAGATAATGGCCAGATGCTCCATGATGGCCAGCGGCTCCAGCAGGCCTTCTTTCAGCTCAAGGTAGAACTCTTCTTCCATCGCACGACGGGCACGATGGCAGTCGCCCTGCGGCACGCAGAAGCTGATGCTGTATTCAGAAGAGGACTGGGTGATCAGCACAACGGAGATCCCCGCTCCGGACATGGCGGCAAACACGCGAGCCGCCATGCCTACCATCCCTTTCATGCCGGGGCCGGAAACGTTAAACATCGCCATATTGTTAAGGTTGGTGATGCCCTTCACCGGCAGGCCGTCTTCGTCGCCTTCTGCACCAATCAGGGTGCCTGGCGCCTGCGGGTTACCGGTATTTTTGATGAGGCAAGGGATTTGGAACTGGGCGATGGGGGTAATCGTGCGGGGGTGAAGAACTTTAGCGCCGAAGTAGGATAGCTCCATGGCTTCCTGATACGACATTGACTTCAGCAGCCTGGCGTCGGGCACCTGGCGCGGGTCGCAGGTATAGACCCCATCGACGTCGGTCCAGATTTCACAACAGTCTGCCCGCAGGCAGGCGGCCAGCACCGCGGCAGAGTAATCCGAGCCGTTACGGCCCAGCACGACCAGTTCGCCCCTGTCGTTACCGGCGGTGAAGCCAGCCATGAGCACCATATGGTCAGCGGGAATGCGGCTGGCGGCAATGCGGCGGGTGGATTCAGTGATATCAACGGTGGATTCGAGGTAATGCCCAACGGCGAGGAGTTTTTCAACGGGATCGATCACGGTCACTTTATGGCCGCGAGCCTCCAGCAGCCCCGCCATGATGGCGATTGAGAGCTTTTCGCCCCGGCAGATGATCGCCACGTTGATGCTGTCCGGGCATTGCCCCAGCAGGCTGATGCCGTGCAGAACATGCTTGAGCTGGGCGAACTCCTGCTCGACGAAAGCTTTGAGTTTTGCCAGCGGGAAATCCGGCTGCGCTTCGGCGAGCCCATTGAGCAGCTCGCTGAAAATGCGCTCCGCATCGCTGATATTCGGCAGTGCGTCCTGGCCGCCGATGGTTTTTTCAATCATCGCCACCAGGTGGTTAGTAATTTTTGCCGGGGCAGACAGTACCGTCGCCACCTGCCCCTGTTTGGCATTACTTTCCAGGATATCGGCAACGCGAAGAAAACGCTCCGCATTTGCCACCGATGTACCGCCGAATTTCAACACTCGCATAAGATATTACCCTTTGATTTTTAGTCGAAAAAAAAGCCCGCACTGTTCAGGTGCGGGCTTTTTTCGTTTTTCCTTTATGCGTCAGCCCGCACCGTTACCTGTGGTAATGGTGGTTGTAATAATTGTGGTCATCGGGCTGATGCGGATCATGGATGTTGTGTGCTCTTAATCTGATTTACCTATATTGGTTAAAGTATCCGTCAGGTGAAGTCAATTATTTTTTAAGTTTGTCACCTAAAGTTACTATCTCACCACTCTCTGATTTAATCGCCAGGAGTGCGTCATTACACCAGTAACACCGGGTAAAAACCTGGCCATTTGACTACCACATCACTTATCAGCAGCATTTTTAACTGGAAGATTTATTTCTATGTCATGCAGCAAACGGTGCAACATTGCGGTATCTCGTTGGGCCAACCGGCCTAATCGCTGCTGCAGCCAGTCGGCCATTTTTTGGTCATCCTCAACGTTCAGGCGGGTCGTCAAAGCGGAGACTCTCTGACGTAAGGCGCTCAATTGTTGAGCATCTGCTTTATGTTCTTCCACGACGGGCAGTTGCATTAATGAGGACAGCTGGTAGCAATACACCATCACCGCCTGCCCCAGGTTCAACGAAGGATAATCTGCCACCATGGGCACACCGGTGAGCACATCCGCCAGCTCCAGCTCTTCGTTGGTCAAACCGGAATCCTCACGCCCAAAGACCAGTGCTGCCTTCCCTACCCATTGACGTTTCTCTTCCAGCATTGGCACCAGTTCCTGGGGAGTGGCGTAATAATGGAATTTGGCTCGGCTACGTGCGGTCGTGGCGATAGTGAAATTTACATCGTGAAGCGCATCGGCCAGCGTTGAAAAATGTTGAACATTATCAAGGATATCCCCGGAGCCATGGGCAACCCATCGCGCCTCCGGTTTCAAATAAGCATCACTTGCCACGATACGAAGCTCAGAAAACCCCATAGTTTTCATGGCGCGGGCGGCGGCACCGATGTTTTCGTCCCTGGCGGGAGAGACCAGAATGACAGGAAATTGCATGATTACTCTCTTAAAAAATCCGATTACGAGTGTAACCGGTGCTAAAAAATGATAATGCGCGTCACAAATTTACTTTATTGCAACATACACGTTGGAAATATAAGTTATAAAAACATAAATGATTTGCATATGTATTCAGCTAACCAACGGCTGAAAAGTCATTCACCATATTGATATGTTACTGTTTATTATCACTAAAATCAGGGTAAATATCATAAGTAAATTGGATGGTGTAATTTCATAGAAAATTTCACGTAACTACATTGATTATTAAAAAATTGTGACGAGCGCTAACAATTCGCTACGATGATTTCATCAAACTGTTAACGTGCTACAATTGGAATTGATATATGTCAACGAAGCGTAGTTTTATCAGATGTCTAAAGCGGTCGTGCCTGTTATGTTGCTGTTAAAATGGTTAGGATAGCAGCCGTTTTTGACACCGTCGGGTCCAGAGGGAATGCACCCACGACCAAGCTAATGATGTTGTTGACGTTGATGGAAAGTGCATCAAGAACGCAATTACGTACTTTAGTCATGTTAGCCCGACATGTTAATTTATGACATGTGGCAGGTCAGGGACTTTTGTACTTCCTGTTTCGATTTAGTTGGCAATTTAGGTAGCAAACATGCAGACCCCGCACATTCTTATCGTCGAAGACGAGTTAGTAACACGCAACACGTTAAAAAGCATTTTCGAAGCTGAAGGCTACGATGTCTTTGAAGCGACTGATGGCGCAGAGATGCATCAAATCCTGTCAGACAATGACATTAACCTGGTCATTATGGACATCAACCTGCCGGGCAAAAATGGCCTGCTGCTGGCACGTGAACTGCGCGAGCAGGCTAACGTGGCGCTGATGTTCCTGACTGGCCGCGACAACGAAGTGGACAAGATCCTCGGGCTTGAAATTGGCGCTGATGATTACATCACCAAGCCGTTCAACCCGCGTGAATTGACCATTCGTGCGCGCAACCTGCTGTCCCGTACCATGAACCTGGGTGCGATCAGCGAAGAACGCCGCTCTGTTGAAAGCTACAAGTTCAACGGCTGGGAGCTGGATATTAACAGCCGTTCTCTGGTCAGCCCGAACGGTGAACAGTATAAGCTGCCGCGCAGTGAATTCCGCGCCATGCTGCACTTCTGCGAAAATCCGGGCAAGATTCAGTCCCGCGCAGAGCTGCTGAAGAAAATGACCGGCCGCGAGCTGAAGCCGCACGATCGTACCGTTGACGTGACCATCCGCCGCATTCGTAAACATTTCGAATCCACGCCGGACACCCCAGAAATCATCGCTACCATCCACGGTGAAGGTTACCGTTTCTGCGGCGATCTGCAGGAATAACTTCCGGTTTACAGCGGTTTTTTCATGCGAAAGGGCGGATTATCCGCCCTTTTTCTTTTCTCTTTTTAGCACTATTTCCACAGCCTGAAGCGGTCCGCATCCTCCGTCGCTGCCGTGGCCTTTTCAATAGATTTCCTGCTAACGCTGTACCAGTCAACGCCGCGGGTAAGCAGCATAATAGCCGACAGCGCCGCCAACAGAATTCCCGTGCCCAGCAGCAAAGCGCTGTCTTCGGACTGTAACAGCTGCCAGAGAATCGCTTCCAGCGTCAGCAACCCCGCCGTAAACATCAGGCTAATCTTCCAGCCGTTCAGCACCGCCTTAAGATAGAAACCGTTGATTCCCGCGCAGACCAGGCTTGCCAGCAGCCATGCCGCGTTGAAACCGATATGTTCGGAGAGCGCCAGCAGCACAAGATAGAACATGACCAGCGACAGCCCCACCAGCAGATACTGCATCGGGTGAACCCGCAGCCCGGTCAGCGTTTCCAGCAGGAAGAAGCTCATAAACGTCAGGCCAATCAGCAGGACGGCGTATTTTACGGCCCGGTCAGTGAGCTGATATTGATCGACGGGATTAGCGACCGTCACGCTGAATGCGGGAAGCTGCTCCACCACGATCCGGCTTCCCTCTGCAAAGCTCAGGTTCAGGTTGTTGGCAAACCAGGTGCTCTGCCAGCCGGCGGTAAATCCTTTCGGCGTAAGCGCACGCTCCTGCGGCAGGAAATCCCCGACGAAGTTCGGATGAGGCCAGTTGCTGGTTAACCCAAACTGGCTATTGCGCCCAAGCGGCACGACAGCGAGCTGTTTCGTCCCCATCAGCCCGAGCGTAAAGCGCAGGTTAAGCTTGTCGCTATCGAGCAGCGTCGGGGGAACTTCGGCGTGCAGCCCTTGTTCAAGCCCCCGCAGGTTACCGCCTGGCTCAAGCGGAAAGGCTTTGCCATTAATTTCAAGTTCACCGACTTTACCGATGCCGCGGGAGTCGCCCACCGACAGCACAACGTAAGGCGTACCCGTATGCGTTTCCACGCCTTCATTGTTGCCCTCCAGCATCTCACGGTTAAACGTGGCGCTGAACGTCAGATCGGTCCGCCAGATCTGTCCTTCATAAATCCCAATGCGGCGTGGTTCAACGGCCTGCTTTCCCGACACGACCAGATTCTCCGGCAGATAATAACGGATGAAGCGGCGCTCTTTTTTGACCTCTTTTTTATCTTCCAGCACGGTTGTCAGTTCCGTCACCGGGATAGCTATCAGCGGGCCAACCAGCATTTGCGGCCCGCTGGTGCTCTGGCGCAGAGACTGCTCAACATCGTCCCGATAGCTGCTGCGTTCGGCAATCAGCGAGCTGAGCATGCTCAGCGGGATTAACAGCAGCAGCATACAGCCCACCAGCGTCATGACTTTCCAGAACAGCGTAGATTTCAACATAGTCCCCTCCATTTTTTGATATGGCGAGGTTAGCCGGCGTATGTGGGGGATAAATGAAGTTGTGTGAAGGGACGGTGAAGTGGATGAATTATTTTTCCGGCAGCGTCAGGCGGGCCTGCGCTCCGCCTTGCGGGCGATTATCAAGCGTGAGAGTTCCGCGATGCAGGCGAGCCACTTCCTGAGCAAACGCCAGCCCCAGCCCGCTGCTCTTCTGCCCGTTGCTGCGCGGGAGCGAATAGAAGCGTTCAAAAACGCGATCCTGTGCATAATCCGGGATCCCGCTGCCGTTATCCGCCACCGTAATAATCGTTTGTCCGCCAGCCTGCTTTGCCGATAGCGTTATTTCTCCTCCGGCAGGGGTGAAATCCAGCGCATTATCAAGCAGGTTGCCAACGGCCTGCTCCAGCAGCGCTGCATCGCCCCGTACAAAGACGACATCGGTAATAACGTGCAAAGAGACCTGCTTAGTGCTGACGATCGCCTCACGCTGCTCACAGAGCGTTCTAAACAGCAGAGCGGTATCAACTGTCTGCGGCACAATTTCGGCGCGGCTTTCAAGTCTGGCCTGCTGCAGCAGATTATCCACCAGCCGCTGCATGCGGAGATTTTGCTGGAGAATATTGGCAGAGAATTTTTCTACGATGGCCGGTGGCGGCCCCTCACGCAGAATTTCTGCCGCACCGCGGATGGCTGCCAGCGGGCTTTTTAGCTCATGCGTCAGGGCATGCACGTACTTTTCGATATAACTTTTCCCTTCAAGTTTAAGCCGCATACTTTCCAGAGCCAGCGCCAGCTTGCGAAGTTCGCCGCTGCCGGGTTTCGGCAGCGGCAAAGGATGCTCATCGGTAACGGAGTCCGCATAGCGCACCAGGCCGCCGATTGAACGGTTAATCCACAACACAACCCCAAGGCCAATCAGCAACGCAATCCCCAACAGCGCCACGCCGGCCCACAGAATACGGCGTTCGCTGCGGCGGATAACCGGCTCCATCGCGCTGTTCGGTTTGCCTACGCTGAGCACGCCAAGCAGCGTGGTGCCGTCACGGACAGGGGCCGCGACGTACATGACGGTGCTTTCAGGGTTGCTGGCATCCTGCGGTGAGCTGCGCGCGCCGTATTTTCCCTGCAGCGTCAGCCAGACATCGTTCCAGCGCGAATAGTCCTGCCCGACAGCAACCCCGCTGGAGTCGAATAAAACGATGCCTTTAGCATCCGTCAGGTAGACCCGGTACTCGTTTCTGCTTTTGGTGATACCGCTGATATTGGCTTTGAAAGGCTGCTGATTCAGGCGGGAAAAAGCCTGCGCCAGCTGCCCGTGTTCAGGGTTACCGGCTTTCATATCGGCCTGAGCAAATTCGGCCAGTAACGTGGCGGTGTCAATTAACGTTCCTTCGGTGGCCCGCCTCACCCCTGGTTTCACTTCCTGGAGGAAAATCGACAGCACAAACCAGGCGGCAATTGCCACAATCAGGAAATAGCCCAGCAGCAGGCGCAGGCCTATACGCATTAACCGGCTCCCAGACTGTAGCCTAAACCGCGCAGCGTATTGATGGGTGAGAGTTCGGGGTTTATCGCGCGTAGCTTGGCGCGCAGGGTTTTAATATGGGTATCAACGGTTCTGTCGATGCTCTCTTCGGCGTTGCTCCACACCAACTCCATAAGCTGCTGGCGCGAAAATACTCTGCCGGGGGAGAGCAGAAGCGTTTTCAGCAGCAGATATTCGTAGCGCGTCAGCGGCAAAGGCTGCTGGCACCAGCTCACCTGCGCCGCCATTTCGTTCAGTTCGAACTGGCCGACGCGCAGCACGTCACCGGTCTGGTTCTGCTGTTGTTTTTGCAGACGGCGCAGCACGGTGCGGACCCTGGCGCAGACTTCACGCGGAGAAAACGGTTTGGCGATGTAATCATCCGCACCGATTTCCAGGCCGATCAGCCTGTCCACCTCTTCACTACGCGCCGTCAGAAACAGCAGCGGCAGCTGCGGATGCTCTGCAATCAGGCGTCTGCAAAGCTCAAAGCCGTTTATATCCGGCAGTCCTACATCCAGAATCGCCAGATCGGGGCGTGAGAGTTTTACCGCCTCCAGCACAGGCAGGCCGCGATCGAAACTCCGAACGCTGAAACCTTCCTGCTCAAGGGTGTAGATGAGCGTATCGGCGATACTGCTCTCATCTTCAACCAACCAGATGGTGCCCTGGCTCATCTTTTATTTCCAGGGGATGATCGGTACGGCGCTCAATGCGTTTTTCGGCGAACCGTCGACAACTTTGTCTGAATAGGCCAGATAGGCCAGGGTGTTACGCTTCTCATCGTAGAAACGAACCACCTGAAGCTTTTTGAAAACCAATGAGGTGCGTTTCTGGAACACCACCTCACCGTCTTTTTTGCCCTGTTTGATTTTGTCGCTCAGCTCTACCGGACCAACCTGCTGGCAGGAAATGGCCGCATCGGAAGTATCTTCAGCCAGACCCAGGCCGCCTTTAATGCCGCCGGTCTTGGCGCGGCTGATATAGCAGGTGACATTTTTAACATCAGGATCGTCAAAAGCTTCAACGACGATCTTGTGGTCCGGGCCGAATATTTTGAACACGGTATCCACTGAACCGATTTGCTCGGCCATAACGCCCTGAGAAAGCATCAACAAAGCAGCTGCTACGGCTAAAACTTTATATTTCATATTGTTACCATTAATGAAGGTTGCTCTGATTGACTATTCAGCCCCGAGGAAAAAAATCGTTTAATATCACATTATTAACAAATTTCCATCGTGACGGCGTTCATTTTGGCACAACTTGTCAAAAAAAACTCTGAATGTCTCAGGAGCAAAAAGTGCTATTATCCGACCATAATTACAGCATTAGCTGGGCAGGATGAGGAAATTATATGGATCAGGCTGGGATCATTCGCGATCTGCTTACCTGGCTGGAAAGCCATTTGGATCAACCCCTTGCTTTAGACAATGTTGCGGCAAAGGCAGGCTATTCCAAGTGGCATCTACAAAGGATGTTCAAAGAAGTCACGGGACACGCCATCGGCGCTTATATCCGCGCTCGTCGTTTGTCTAAATCTGCCGTGGCTTTACGTCTTACCGCACGCCCTATTCTCGATATTGCACTGCAATACCGTTTTGACTCTCAGCAAACCTTTACGCGCGCTTTTAAGAAGCAATTTGCTCAGACGCCAGCGTTATATCGCCGCGCGCCGGACTGGAGTGCATTTGGTATGCGCCCACCGCTGCGTTTAGGTGAGTTTACGCCACCACAGGCGACGTTTGTGACTCTGCCAGAAACGCATCTCGTCGGCGTCACGCAGAGCTACAGCTGCACCCTGGAACAAATTTCAGATTTCCGAAACGAAATGCGCATTCAGTTCTGGACTCAGTTCCTGGGCAATGCACCGACGCTGCCACGCGTGCTGTATGGTTTACATGAGCCGCGCCCAAGCATTGAAAAAGACGATGAGCAGGAGGTGTTTTACACCACCGCGCTGACGCCGGAGATGGCCAACGGCTTCCTGCCGGATTCGCATCCGGTGACGCTGGAAGGCGGCGAATACGTTCAGTTTGACTATGAAGGGCCTGGCACCGGACTACAGGACTTTATCCTGACCATCTACGGAACCTGCATGCCATCATTGAACCTGACCCGTCGTAAGGGTCAGGATATTGAACGATTCTTCCCGCAGGATGAAGCTCGGGCGCAGGACAGGCCAATGCAAATTCGCTGCGAGTACCTGATCCCGGTGCGTCGTTAACGCTGCAGTTCGTCTAACGCAGGGGCGTCCAGATGCGAGATGTCCCCTGCGGTTTCCACCACCCAGCCAGGCGCAAGCCACGGACTTTCCTGGTGATCGACCCGCGAGATAGAACAGTTGCGCAGCCGCAGGCGACGCTCAGCCCAGGCTGGTAAGCCCAGAATCGTGCTCACCAGACAGCCCAACGCCATCCCATGACTCACCAACAGAGGACGGCTGCCCGCAGGGAGTTCGCGACAGGCATTCAGCGCCTCATGCATTCGCTCGCTCATCTCCAGCATCGACTCCCCTTCCGGGATACGCCCGTCCGGCGTGCCGTTGACCAGCAGACGACGCCAGCTCTCTTCTTCCTCGCTTAAGGTGTCCAGAGGCCGGCGTTCAAGCACGCCCATATCCAGCTCACGCAGACGCGCATCCAGCGAGACATCGCATCCGCAGACTTCAGCAATGATCTCAGCGGTACGACGCGTACGGCCAAGATCGCTGGCGATGACATGAGTAATACCGAGGGCTTTCACTCGCTCAGCCACCTGCCAGGCCTGACGCTCCCCTTTTGCAGTCAGCGCGCTGTCTGACTGCCCCTGAATGCGGCGTTCTGCATTCCACTGCGTTTCACCATGGCGAACAAGGTATACCTGTAACATGCGTTTTATCCGTTATACTGCGGCATCAAAAATGCTAATGAGTTTCAGTGATTATGTACCATGTCGTGTGCGCTACAACCAATCCTTCCAAAATTCAGGCGATTCTGCAGGCTTTTCACGAAATCTTTGGTGAAGGATCCTGCCATATTGAATCCGTTGTCGTCGATAGCGGTGTGCCGGAACAGCCGCTCGGAAACATTGAAACGCGAACTGGCGCACGTCAGCGCATCATGAATTCCCGCCAGGTTCGCCAGGAGGCCGATTTCTGGGTGGCGATTGAGGCGGGGATCGACGAAGGCAGCACCTTCAGCTGGGTGGTCATTGAAAACCAGAATCAGCGTGGCGAAGCCCGGTCTGCAACGTTGCCGCTTCCGGACGTTATTCTGGAGAAGATAGATGCAGGGGAAGCGTTGGGGCCGGTGATGTCCGAATACACGGGGATCGACCAGATAGGCCGTAAAGAGGGAGCCATTGGCATATTTACCGCCGGCAAGCTCACGCGTAGCAGCGTTTATTACCAGGCGGTAGTCCTGGCCTTAAGCCCGTTTCATAACGCCATTTATCGCGCCTGAAGCAGCGCCTGCTCCAGCCATTTAGTTAACTCAGGGGGCGCGGATTTCAGGCTATTTGAACCGCGGGTAATAGTCGCAATGCCAGCGCCCAGCTCGTTTTTCAGCTCGCGCTGGCTCATCTCTCCACGCAGCAACTCTTCAATAATTCTCACGCGGGTTCCCAGCGCGGTACGCTCATCAGGCGTCAGGAACAGCGCCAGCAGCGGCAGGTGAAGCTGCTTATCAAACGAACTTTGCAGCAAGTCCACAAAGCGGAGCCACTCCTGATTACTTTGCTCGGCCTGTTCTGCCGAGTACTGAGAGAGCTGGGTCATGTCAGGCCACCATACTATTTAACTAGTACAGCAGCATAACATAATCTCCCGCAAATCAATAACGACGCTGCCACTCTGCATCCGTGAGCAACGGTGCTGATTTACCCATGAAATGCTTATAGTACGCATCATATGCCAGCACGTTCTTCACATATCCGCGCGTTTCCGAGAACGGAATGCTCTCAACGAAAGCTACCGCATCGATACGTCCGGCGCTGTTGCCAAGCCAGGTTCTGACGCGTCCAGGGCCGGCGTTATACGCAGCGGAGGCAAAAATACGGTTGTTCTCAAACTGCTGATAGACGTACTGCAAATAGCTGGTGCCGATATTGATATTAGTCTCTGGATCCAGCAGCTGTCCGCTGTTGACGTAACCAGGAATGTTGAACATCTTCACCGTATGGGTGGCCGTACCCGGCATAATTTGCATCAGGCCGCTGGCCCCCACTGGCGAGCGTACTTTCGGGTTCCAGGCGCTCTCCTGGCGAGCAATGGCCATCGCGTAGCTTTGCGAGATATCTTTGCCGCTCACATAGCGGGCGAAAGTGTCTTTATAAGCCAGCGGGAAACGCTCTTCGAGATGATTCCACAGCTTGCCGGCAATGGTTGCCTGTACGCTGAGATCCCACCAGTCCTGATCGAACGCGTAACGAGCCAGCCCTTCCTGCTCTGATTTGCTGCGGCTCCTGACCAGGTTTGCCCACTCGTTACGTGCGGTGTTATCCAGGTTCCAGTACATCAGTTCACGAACACGTGCCATTTCAGGCCCTTGCACCAGCGCCTGATTGACCGCTACGGATTTGTCTACACGCAGAGGGTACTCTTCACCAAGACGCTGAGCAGCAATCATCGGATAGAACCCGCGCTGCTGCATCAGGGAGTGAAGAATCTCTTTTGCTTCGGCTTCGCGGCCACGCTCCAGCAGTAAATCTGCCTGCCAGTAGCGCCACTCATCTTTCTCTTTCGCATCCATTGGCAGACGTGCAAGCCAGGTGTTTAACCCGGCGCGATCCCCTGCGCCCAACGCGATACGCACGCGCCGCTCAACCAGCGTAGTGGACTGGGAACGCATGATCACATCGTCGCGCCAGCTGGCCTGTTCAGAAGTAATGTCGTTGCCCATCAGGCGCCAGGCTACCGTCTCTTTCAGCTCCTGCGCCTGCTCGTCGTTGAGCTGCTGAGCCTGGACCAGCGACGGGATCATCAGGCGGGCGTTTTCCACATCCTGGCGAGCAACGCGCGTGAAGGCCACTGCGGCAGCCTGACGGGTAAAGTTTGTCGCGCCAACGGTGCGGGCGAAAGTCAGCACCGTGTTGGGATCCCTTTGCAGGGCGATCAGCGAGCTTGAAATCGTCTGATAGTCCGCAGGCATCTGGTTCGCCAGGCTGGTGACCAGCGAGGTATTGCCCTCTTTCATCGCCAGACGAATGCGCTCCAGATAAGCAAGCGGATCCTGGGTGCCGGACGAGCGCCAGGCCGAGAACAGACGGTCGCAGCTGGCAGGTAAATTCCTCCCGCTTAACCACAGCTCTTTTGCTCCGACCCATGCGGCATCCGCCTGGCCGGTATTCCATTTCGCGTAGTAGTAGTTACATTTTGATTCTGTGGTGCCCGGCGGCTCCGGGCTAAACGCCAGCAGGCCGCGCCAGTCTTCACGACGCGCCAGCTCGTTAACAAAGCGGGATTTCAGCGAGCGCGCTGGCGGCAAGGTTGGATTGGCCTGGATGAACTGGCTGACGGCTACCGCTGGCTCATTTTTTAAATCATCGGTGATCAAACGATACTCGAGATAAGGATAAAGCGGATAATCGCGCAGGGCGGGCATCATTTGTTGCACCACGTCCATCTGCTTGTTGTCCCACGCCTGTTTGATTTGCGCGTAGCGGCTACGCTGTTCGTCAAGCGTTTCAGCCCGCGCGACACCGGCTAATGTCGCCAGGCAAACGCCTGCTGCTAACATACGCCATACGACTTGTCTGGTCTTACCCACAAGTTCTCCTCGTTAGTTTGCTGGCAGCATCATGCCGCCGCGATATGTTCATGCTAACCAGGGGGCACAGGATACGCCACGCCGGAAGCCGATATTTTACGATTAACTGCATTTTGCCCGTCAGGCTTAACACTACCCTTGCGCCCTGCTGGGATTAACAGCTGAAAACGGCTACACTTCGCCTTTGAAACGCATCATCTTACATCACGAAAAAGAGGCGAAGTCGCACAGTGGCTCAATTCGTTTATACCATGCATCGTGTCGGCAAAGTTGTTCCGCCGAAACGCCATATTCTTAAAAATATCTCGCTCAGTTTCTTCCCTGGCGCCAAGATCGGCGTACTGGGTCTTAACGGTGCGGGTAAATCTACTCTGCTGCGCATCATGGCCGGCATTGACACCGACATCGAAGGTGAAGCCCGCCCGCAGCCAGGCCTGAAAATTGGCTATCTGCCTCAGGAACCGCAGCTCAACCTGGAACACACGGTCCGCGAGTCCGTTGAAGAAGCCGTTGCCGAAGTGGTTAACGCATTGAAAGGTCTGGATGAGGTGTACGCAAAATATGCCGAACCGGATGCTGACTTCGATAAGCTTGCCGCCCAACAGGGCAAGTTTGAAGAGATTATTCAGGCGCACGACGGCCACAACCTGAACGTGCAGCTTGAGCGCGCCGCCGACGCCCTGCGTCTGCCTGACTGGGATGCGAAAATCGCCAACCTGTCCGGTGGTGAACGCCGCCGCGTGGCGCTGTGCCGTCTTCTTCTCGAAAAACCAGACATGCTGCTGCTCGACGAACCAACCAACCACCTGGATGCGGAATCCGTGGCGTGGCTGGAGCGCTTCCTGCACGACTTCGAAGGTACCGTTGTGGCCATCACCCACGACCGTTACTTCCTGGACAACGTAGCAGGCTGGATCCTGGAGCTGGACCGCGGCGAAGGTATTCCGTGGGAAGGCAACTACTCCTCCTGGCTTGAGCAGAAAGACCAGCGTCTGGCTCAGGAAGCATCGACGGAAGCGGCCCGCCGTAAATCCATTGAGAAAGAGCTTGAGTGGGTACGTCAGGGCGCTAAGGGCCGTCAGTCGAAAGGCAAGGCGCGTCTGGCTCGCTTTGAGGAACTTAACAGCACCGAATACCAGAAACGTAACGAAACCAACGAACTGTTTATTCCACCGGGCGCACGTCTGGGCGATAAGGTCGTTGAGGTTACCAACCTGCGTAAATCCTACGGTGACCGACTGCTGATCGAAGACCTCTCCTTCTCCGTACCGAAAGGTGCGATTGTGGGTATCATCGGTCCGAACGGCGCGGGTAAATCTACCCTGTTCCGCATGATGTCCGGTCAGGAACAGCCTGACAGCGGCACCATCGAGCTGGGCGAAACCGTGAAGCTCGCGTCCGTGGATCAGTTCCGTGACTCCATGGACAACAGCAAAACCGTGTGGGAAGAAGTCTCCGGCGGCCAGGATATCATGCGTATCGGCAACACCGAGATGCCAAGCCGCGCCTACGTGGGCCGCTTTAACTTCAAAGGCGTTGACCAGGGCAAGCGCGTGGGCGAACTGTCCGGCGGTGAGCGCGGTCGTCTGCACCTGGCGAAGCTGCTACAGGTTGGCGGCAACATGCTGCTGCTTGATGAACCAACCAACGACCTGGATATCGAAACCCTGCGCGCGTTAGAAAACGCCCTGCTGGAGTTCCCGGGCTGCGCAATGGTTATCTCCCACGACCGTTGGTTCCTTGACCGTATCGCCACCCACATTCTGGATTACCAGGATGAAGGCAAAGTTGAATTCTTCGAAGGCAACTTTACCGAATACGAAGAGTACAAAAAACGCACCCTGGGTGCGGATGCGCTGGAGCCTAAGCGTATCAAGTACAAGCGTATTACTAAGTAAGTTTTGTATTCGTAGGGCGGGTTGGCGCAGCGTCACCCGCCTGTATTGCGAAGGTGGTGGATGGCGCTAAGCGCTTATCCACCCTACAAAACAACCTAACCGCAGCCTGCTACCCCTGCCCGCCCAGCATCTCCTTCACCAGATCAACGCAGCGTAAGAAACGCGAGTCATAGTCTGACTCTTCTACGTGTACGTAGCTGATGTTGTTCTCTTCCAGCATCGAGACCAGTAGGTTCTGAAACGACTTTCTGTCGGCGTCGCTGCCCAGACTGCGCAATCCGTCCGCCACCCACGGCGTATTGTTTTCCAGCAGGATCACCAGGTCGAAACGGTACTCGTCGATCAGCGCCTGGACGAACGGATGTTCACGCCCTTCATATTTCTTACAGAACGCCTGCGTGGTGACAAAGTCGGTATCGATAAAGGCAACTTTATTAGCGTATTTGATTGCAAAATCAATGTACTGTGCATGGCCCAGGGCGATTTTGTCGTAGTCTGAATACTGCAACGCCATCTCGTCACCGCCAAGATGGGAGAAGACGTAATCACGCCCGTACTCCCACGCGCTGGTAGTGTTAAAGATGTTGGCGAGCTTGTTCACCATCCACGACTTGCCGCTAGACTCGCCGCCCAGCACCGCCACCGTACGCACGAAGAACGGCTTAACTTCTGTGGGGATGTATTCCCAGTAGCGGAACGGGTTTTCGCGGATCTGCCCACCACTGATGTTCATGAAGGTACGCTGCGGATCGATAAGCACCGACTCAATGCCGAGGTGTTCGGTGAAGCGCGGCGCATCGCTCTCCTCTGAGGTGTAGATGCGGTCGGCATTGATGCCGTTGCTTTCCATAAACGCTTTGATACCGCGGCTCCAAACGTCCCAGCCGTGCGGATACGGCTCCATCCCCTCTTCATTGAACGAGTGAATGCGGATATTTTTCTGGTATTTGAAGGTCTGCAGCAGCCAGCGCAGGCGGTCGCCCGTGGTTGGCTGCTGGGACATTGCGCTGTCTTCAAACAGCAAGCGGTCGCGGGTTTCGTCGTAGCCCATAATGATATGCAACTCGTCGACCTGGCTTGCCGCGCGCTGGATAAGGTAGATATGCCCGGTATGCAGCGGATAAAATTTGCCAAACACCACGCCGACCGTTTTGTCCCGGCGCGGGAATTCCAGCCCCAGGAAACGGTGTAACGCTTCCAGCTTCTGGGCGCTCGGGCTTTTGATTTTGGCGTTCAGCAGCTGGCTGAGATAGCCCTTGGTCATGTCACAGGCTTCCGCCACCTGCTGCAACGTAACGCTCTGCTGACGAATAGCGGTCTTCAGGTATTCGAAAGACGACATGCTCCCTGCTCCTGCAAAATAGGATTAATAATCAATTATAAGTCGTCAAACACCGACAGCGCATCAGAGAGTTTTTTCACGCCAAAGACCTGCATCCCTTCCGGCAATTTCTTCGGCACGTTAGCCTGCGGCACGATGGCCCGTTTGAAGCCATGCTTTGCCGCTTCGGAGATACGCTCCTGGCCACTAGGTACAGGACGGATTTCGCCGGCCAGCCCCACTTCGCCAAAGACCACTAAGTCATGCGGAAGCGCCCTGTTTCGCAGGCTGGAGACCATCGCCAGCAGGAGGGCCAGATCCGCGCTGGTTTCCGCGACCTTCACGCCGCCGACGACGTTAACGAATACGTCCTGATCCGCCATCTGCAACCCGCCGTGGCGGTGCAGTACGGCGAGCAAAATGGCTAAGCGATTTTGCTCCAGCCCCACCGCCACGCGGCGAGGGTTGGACATCATGGATTGATCCACCAGCGCCTGAATCTCTACCAGCAGAGGGCGAGTCCCTTCCCAGACCACCATCACCGAGCTGCCCGGCGTGATTTCATCGCCCCGGCTCAGGAAGATAGCGGACGGGTTGCTGACTTCGCGGAGCCCTTGCTCCGTCATCGCAAACACGCCCAGTTCGTTCACCGCACCGAAGCGGTTTTTATGGCTGCGCAAGGTGCGGAAGCGGGAATCCGCATCGCCGTCCAGCATGACCGAACAGTCGATACAGTGCTCAAGGACCTTTGGCCCGGCAAGCGAGCCGTCTTTGGTGACGTGGCCGACCATGATAATCGCCACACCGCGTGTCTTGGCAAAGCGGGTCAGGTAAGCGGCGGACTCACGCACCTGCGCCACGCTGCCGGGTGAGGACTGCACGTCCGCCATGTGCATGACCTGGATGGAGTCGATAACCATCAGCTTCGGCGCTTCTTCTTCGGCAATCATGCAGATCTGCTCAATGCCGGTTTCTGAGAGCATGTTCAGGTTAGCGGTCGGCAGGCCCAGACGATGGGCGCGCATGGCGACCTGCTGCAAGGACTCTTCACCGGTGACGTACAGCGTTTTCATCTGTTCGCTGAGTTTGCACAGGGTTTGCAGCAGCAGAGTCGACTTACCCGCACCAGGGTTACCACCTATCAGAATGGCGCTGCCCGGCACCACGCCGCCGCCCAGCACGCGGTCAAACTCTTTAAAACCGGTGGAGAAACGCGGCAGCTCTTCCAGACTGATGTCAGAGAGCTTCTGCACCTTGCTGACGCCCGCGCTGCCCGCATAGCCGGACAGGCGTTCGTTACGCGCAACGGTTGGCGAGGCGGCGATGCGCACTTCGGTGATGGTATTCCATGCATGACAGGCGCTGCACTGCCCCTGCCAGCGCGGATAATCCGCACCACATTCATTACAGACAAATGCGCGTTTTGGAGCTTTCGCCACCTTAATATCCTCTTATCTTTCTTCCTGAATCAGGCTGCCGGAGAGAATGCAGAAGACGCCCATCAGATCGGCATGACGGATGGTCACTTCGGTTTTCTCATTCACCTTCGGCTTCGCGTGATAGGCAATGCCCAGCCCGGCGGCCTGAATCATCGGTAAATCATTAGCTCCGTCGCCAATCGCAACGGTCTGCTCGGCGGGGATCTCATATTTGGCTGCCAGACGTTTTAACGTCTCGGCTTTAAACTGGGCATCGACTATCTGGCCGATCACTTCGCCGGTCAGCTTACCGTCGCAGATCTCCAGCTCGTTGGCCACGACGGTGGTCAGATGCAGCTTGTCGCGCAGATATTCCGCGAAGAAGGTGAAACCGCCGGAGGCAATCGCCACCTTCCAGCCCAGGGCTTCCAGCTTCAGCACCAGCGACGTCAGCCCCGGCATCAGCGGCAGCTCATCGCGTACCTGGCGTAATATCGAAGCGTTAGCGCCTTTCAGTGTCGCCACGCGTTGTTTCAGGCTGGCGGTGAAATCCAGCTCGCCGCGCATGGCGCGCTCGGTGACTTCCGCCACCATTTCGCCCGTACCGGCAAGTTTGGCAATTTCATCAATGCATTCGATTTGAATTGCGGTAGAGTCCATATCCATCACCAGCAAACCTGGCGTGCGCAGATGAGGAATTTTGCCCAGCGGTGCCACATCCAGCCCGGCTTCGTGAGCAAGCTTCGTTGCTCTTGGCGTCAGAGAGCCCGCCAGACGAATAACCTGATAATCTTCCACACACCAGGCGGTGACGATAACCATCGCAGCCCCCAGCTTGCGCTGATAGCGGTTCAGACATGCCTTGTCGAGGTTCCGGCCGTACAGGAGCCAGCCGCTGCGGCCAGCACGGTAGTCCAGCGGCATCACTTCGTCGCCACTAAGGGATAGCGGCAATCCTGGCCAGAGAGCAACATCGTTCGGCAGATCGCACCAGGTCAGACTATTTGGCATTACGGCTCCTGAATAAGATTATTATACCCTTTAGCATTCGAATTCCAGGTAGGCGGCAAGGGAGCTTATCCTCAGGAGCTTACTTAAGTAAGTGACTGGGGTAAGGGAGTGCAGCCAACACCCCTGCAATTTGAAGGATGAAGGGTATCCAGAACAAAACAACGCATGAGGCTACCCTGTCCACGCCGCTTCTGGCAACATTAAAGTATGCAATGTTAAGACTATGCGGTCATGTCCCCTTTGACCAAATCAGAAATGTCACCCATTGTATTTTGAGTGAATATTTCATGGCAAAGAGATAATTAGCATGGGTCATAAAGAGCTCGATCGGCTCCAGATTATTCAGGAGTCAGTCAGCCCCACATCACTCTGGGCCAGAATGCTGCCTGTGCGTTTCTGGCGGGTTTTCGGGTGGTTTGTTGCCGGTTTTACCGCTTATCCGTCAGAAACGCCCTGAGGCCGTTTTAGCAGTGCGTACAATTAGGGTGTTATGGTAAATCTCATATGTAACGGCCAATACCTGCTAAGAGCGAGCAGCGGACAATCCATGTCTTATGCCAGTCAACCTAAATCTTTGTTTAGAACCCATTCCCTTTATAAGTGGGGTGAGGTCAATGGCTGAATTACCCGTGCTGAATCTCTCCCAGTCGAAAAGAACTAAACCGCCGCTCTCCCTTTTTCCCCAATTACCCGCATTACTGTTGCCAGAAATTAAACACTGAAGACAAAATGAAGCGTGAGACAATAACGCGGGTATGAAATGCCTACCTTGCGGGTACTGGCTATAGGTGGGAAGGGGTAATTAACCCCCATTTTTCAGTCTGGAAGACGGTTATTACACAACTCATCCTGAGCATTCAGGATGACCTCACGCTTTTCATCAAGCCGGGTTGCAGCGTAGACGTCTATGTTTAGTGTCTGCGATTCGTCGTCGGTGAGCTCTCTGTAGCACAGCCCTTCCTGATTAAAGGTGCATTTCGACTGAGGCATCAGGGCAACTCCCTTACCCCTCGCTATATGAGTAAGCATCACGAGTGAATCATCCGGCTCTTTTACCCTTTTAAGGGGGAACTGAAGCTGATCAAAATAGCCTTCGCACTTGTCATAGAACGACGGGTTGGCGCTTCTGGCGAACCAGAAGAGCGGTAAATCACAGACGTCTGCCAGCGATACCTTTTCTTTAAGACTTGCAGGGTGCATCGCTGGCATTGCTAACAGAAGCGGCTCGCGACAGACCCATCGATACTGAACGATATCTTCATGGCCGGCCCCCTTTTCCCCGGTAAGGACGAGATCAAGCGTGTTCTTCGTCAGGCACTGAAGCAGCTGGGCGGAAGTCAGGTTCGGTATTTCAACGTCGTCGCCGACATTCAGCTTACTAAGCTGTTTGTTAACAGGCTCAATTAACTCAAAATTCATAGTCCGGGTCAAACCGATGCGCAGGGTCTTCTCTGATGAAAGTGAGTCTGTTTTCAGCTCGCTGAGCTGCTGAAGGATCTTCTCTGCTGTTATTACCAAGGCGCGGCCAGCGTCTGTCAGGCTGACATCATGTGTGCTGCGGCTGAACAGTTGACGCTCCAGAACGGCTTCAAGACACTTAATCTGACGAGTTAACGGAGGCTGGGTCATTCTGAGCCGTTCGGCGGCTCTGCGAAAGTTCAGTTCATGCGCCACGGCAAGAAAACACTGAAGCTGTTTAACGCTGGGAAGGTTGTTACTGATGAGGTGACCTGCGGTAGCCATCGATACAATCCGGTCTATCAAAAGTCTTACTCTACCATTTTTAAATGCACGGACATATCAAGAAAAACCAAACCAAAACAAAGCATTTAACATTAATATAAAAATTATATTACAAACTTAACAATTCCATCTGCGTCACAGATTGATAAATTCATTCCGAAACTTAATCCAATATCCTTTCGGAGATAATAATGTCATCTAACTATGTGCTGGTATCGCGTTTCCCATTAAAAAACAACATTTCTACTGATACTCTTTCATCCTTAAAAAACACTGAAAGCAAGCGATATTATTTATGTGAAGAGCCGGGGGTGAATGAATTGCTGGAACTTCGTTCATTTAATGACATTAAAGAGATCTCATGGGTAGAAGAAGAACTTGATTCCATGTTCCATAACTTTGCTGATGTTCTTTCTGCAGATATCCGTAGAGAATTGCTTAAATTTGTCGAATCTCCTATTGACAATGAAAATGACCTTCCTGAAACGGAGTATATTCAACTTCGCCACGTAGAAGTACCAGCGCATAACTATCAGCAATACCGCCAGTGGCGTGATGAAACCATTTTCAATGTCGTAAGAGATAATAAAGATAAAATTGAAAGCTTCGAAGCGTTTCACTCACTCATCAGCGGTGTGCCGGGCGTAATGTTCATCTCTGCCTTTAACGGCAATAAAGACGATTATAAAGAACCCTTTACCAATGCACGCTATAAGGAAATTATCCAGCAGGCTGGCGATAATTATATCACCGGCGGTAATGAAGGTCTGTATACCCGTATCTATCGTGCCTGTTGATGCTAGAGAATTAACAAATGAACTGTAAAAAACTTGTTGTTGTCGGCGATATGTTTAATGAATTTGCAAACGGCAAAGACGTCCTGACCATTTCTCAACTTGAATTACTAACGCAGATCCCTGCTAATATTATTGATAAAGAACATGAAATTATCATTGGGCAGGGTATACGTAAAGATTTTGCAGGGAAAGTCATTTCAAATCAGGCGAGAAATGCCGTGCATGGAAATAAGCTTAAAATGTGCTCTCTGGAAAAACTAGTTAACGATAAAAAGAATGCACACTGTCATAAGCGGCTTGAGCAGAATGTTCTTATTGGTTCAGCGGAGCGAACTGAACATAACGGTGACCTTTTTACCATGCCGTTGCTGATCGATGAACGCTGTGAACTTATGGCCGATCATCAGACCGGCCAGCACATTCAGGGGATGCTTCTGGTGGAAGCAAGTCGTCAGGCTTTTATCGCCGTGACCGAAGAGTTTATCTATAAACAGGAAACGGGACGTTACTACGTTATCAACAGTATGGCGATTAACTTTTCAAGCTTTCTGTTTCCTTTACCTGCGCTGGTCCATTTTGAATACCTTGAAAAAGATGTTAACGAACGCAGAGGACGCTTCAAAGCTAAGATTCGCGTGACTCAGCACCAGACGCTTTGCGCAACCATGGACGTATCGTTCACGGTGTATTCCTCGGGGCTGATTTCTGAAAAGGAAAAGTCACTAGCTGAGGCGGCCATGCAGGCGGCAATTGTGGAACAGAAAGGCACGATGATCGGGGTAGTGCATGCCTGAATTAAGTAGTCAGAAATATAATCTGGCTGCTACCACGCAGGGGCCGCTTTACCCCCCTGCGGAGGTAATGGACCAGGAAGGTAATTTTGTGGTGGTCGGTATGGTCCCCGGAGATAACGGACTGGAATGGCGCAGCGTCATTGTTTCCGCAGACAGCCAACTTCCTGCATTCGGAGAAGTGGCACCCTATAAGATACTGCGCGACATTGAGGACATGTCACAGGAAGAGTGTAAGGATATTATCCTGCACACTCTTCCCTTGCCCGTTCCGTTGAACAATTACGGAATGTTGTTCGCACCTGAGCAACGGCCTCAGGCAAACACCGAAAACCGCCCAAGCCGGCCTCTGCATGAAGGCTATATTGCAGATTATCGAAGCTGCGATGGCAAACGCCATATCCATCCGATTACTTTGGCAAATTGGATGCGGGCTGAAGGCAGGCTTGAGGTATTACTTTCGGAAGACCGCAGGCAGGCCCTTTTTAAGTTTTCTTTTCGACATCTTGTCCCTGATAGCGTTTATACCGTCATGAGCCTGCGTGAAAAAGATTTGGCGACTGAAAATCCGAGTCGTCCGGGGCCGCTGGGAATACCTAACGTATTCATCACCGATCACAACGGCAATGCAGAATACTGGGCAGAATTACCTGACCCTTTTCCAGCTAATGAAAGCAATGGAAATCGGATAATTAACGTTGTCGTTCTTTATATGAGCTCCCGCCAGAGCCATGGCGGCGCAATAGGGCTTTATGGCCTGGGTGGAGACATTCATGCTCATCTGAAACTGAAAAGCCGCTCTTTCGATGAATTCATTACTATAAAGTGAGAAATAAATATGCCATTTGTTCATATCACCACCTGGCCTGCAAAAGATGAAAGCGAAATTACCGGGATGCAGGAAGATATCACGTTAGCCGTGCATAAATATACCGGCGCACCGCTTGATAAAATCTCCGTTGTAATTACTGAGATTGAGCCCTCGCGCTGGGCTGATGCAGGTGTCCCCGGAAACCATAAAGAATTTCCGGAAAAAAGTCGTAGGAAGAGTTACGAGGAATAAACCTTGCATACATCAGCCGCTTTTTTTGACGTCGATGAGACGCTTATAACTGTTAAAAGCATGTTTGATTTTTACGACTTCTGGTGTCGTGAGAACAATGACGATGACAAGCTCGAAAGCTATATGACTCACTTTCGTTCCGCAGTGAAAAATGGAACTCCACGCGAACAGCTTAACAGAGAATATTACAGACAGTTTGCCGGCGTGAACTATAAAGAGCTAGAAGAAGCCGGTGAAAACTGGTTTAGGGCTAAGAGGCTAGATTCCGGATTATTCATAAATAGCGCAGTGACAGCCCTGAAAAAACATCAGGCTAATAAGATGCTTACTGTTTTTATCTCTGGATCTATGCGCCCCGTTCTTTCACCGGTTGCAAGTTATCTGGGCGTAACCGATATCCTCTGCGCACCGCTGGAACTAACGGATGAAGGGATAATAACGGGGGAAATAGGGACACCACAGACAATTGGCAGTGGAAAGAAAGAGGCGCTTATTAATTTCTGTAGTCAGAAAAAGATAAATGCTGCGGATTGCTATGCCTATGGAGACGATCTTTCAGACATCCCCATGCTCGAATCCGTCGGCTATCCCGTCTGTGTAGGGAAATATACGGAACTTGCCAGACACGGGATAAACCAGAGTTGGCCAGTTATTTAACCATTCCAGAGGTAAAAAATATGAACACAGAAAAATCCCCGCAGGATATGTCCTTGAGGTCATGGCTTGCCCTGTTTATTCTGGCTCTTTCAACTTTCACCATTGTCACTACAGAGCTGGCGCCTGTTGGCTTGCTGACACCTATTGCAGAGGGACTCCGTTCTTCCGAAGCAGCGGTGGGCATGACGGTCTCGCTTTATGCCTGGGTCGGCGCACTGAGTGCGCTTTTTGCTTCAGTCTTTCTGGGCAATGTTGCCAAGAAGCGGCTCCTGCTCATATTGACCGTTATCCTTTTTCTGTCAAACGTGCTTGCCGCTACGGTAAATACTTACGCGGTACTGCTTGCGGCACGCGTGCTGGGTGCGCTGGCTCACGGCGCCTTCTGGTCGATGATCGGGGCAACGGCAGTTTCCATCGTACCGGCCAAATACATCGGCGCCGCAACATCGATTGTTTTTGGAGGGGTGTCGGCTGCTAGTGTGTTTGGCGTACCGGTATCAAATTATATCGGTATTCACCTCGGCTGGAGACAAGCATTTTGGCTGATGGCGGGGCTCAGCGTGATCGCTTTTGTCGGCATCAGCGTGCTTGTCCCGCAGATAACCACCAAAAGTGCCATCGGTCTGGAAGCACTTAAAGGCGTGCTTAAATCCTCTGCGCTGTGGAAAATTTATACGGCTACGTTACTGGCTGTGACCGCGCACTTCGCCGCGTTTACTTACATTGAACCTTGGCTGAATACACAGAATGCCCTTGCTACCTCAACTATACCGGTTGTCCTGTTTATTTACGGTGTCGCAGGCCTCGCTGGCAATTTTCTGACGGGGATGATTATAGATAAATGCCTCAAGGCCACGGTTTCCATGTCGGTCCTGCTTATCTGCGCGGTACTGATATTTCTGGGGTTGTCCGGGGCAGCACTTTCAGATACCGCAGTCTTCGCTGCGATGGTTATCTGGGGCGTGGCCGTATCCGGGATCTTCGTAGGGTTCCAGACGTGGGTCTTACGCCTGGCGGAAGACAAAACCTTCCCAGCTTCAGCGGTTTACGTTTCATTTTTCAATACTGCTATCGGTTTCGGGGCTTTTGCCGGAGCCTGGATGGTATCCGCTTTTTCTATCCCCATGCTCTATATCGTATCGGGGGCCGCCATCGGACTTTCTGTGCTGCTCGTGGCAGTTATCCCAACTCGCGTAGCACCCACTCAAACCGTGCTGGAGAAATCTTATGAGTCAAACTAACGATCTCACGCGCTATGGCAGAGACATCATGGATCGTCTTGAACCCGGTCTGGCCGATAAAGTGACCGGACGCCTGGGTGAACTTGACGCCACCTTGCCTGCCCTGATTACCGATTATGCATTTGGCGCTGTGGTTGGCCGTCCCGGGTTGGATCTCAGAACAAGGGAAATGCTCACTGTGGCATCACTTGTGACGCTAGGTAACGCCATGCCTCAGCTCGAGTTACACATGAGAGCGGCGCTTAATACCGGCGTTACCCCCGAAGAGCTGCTCGAAATCGTGATACAGATGGCCGTTTACGCCGGCGTACCAGCGTGCATGAACGGACTGACAGCTTATCGCGCCGCTATGGCGGCAACCGGCAATACTTTACCCGGACGCAAGGAGAAAACTGATGAGTGAAGTCGTTATCGTTTCTGCAAAACGCACGGCAACTGGCGCATTCCAGGGGTCTTTGTCGGATCATTCCGCAGTCGCACTGGGAAGCTGTGTCATTCGTGCACTTCTTGACGATTCTGGCGTGAAGGCCACTGAAATTTCTCAGGTCATAATGGGACAGGTCCTGACGGCCGGTTGCGGCCAGAATCCGGCACGGCAATCCGCTCTGAATGCCGGGCTGTCTGTTGAAACGCAGTGCCTGACTATTAACAAGGTTTGTGGATCAGGTCTCAAGTCGGTACATCTTGGCATGCAGGCGCTGCTGATGGGGGAGGCGGAGTTTGTTATCGCCGGAGGGCAGGAAAGTATGTCCAGCGCACCGCACATCCTGACGTCATCGAGTACCGGGACACGGCTTGGAGACAGTAGCATGAAGGATAGCCTGGTGTCTGACGGGCTCTGGGATGCATTTGACGATAATCACATGGGGATCACCGCCGAAAACGTTGCGGATAAATTTGGTATCAGTCGTGCAATGCAGGATGAATTCGCCCTATTGTCCCACATTAAGGCGCTGAACGCGCAGGCAAAGGGTATTTTTGACGGCGAAATTGTTCCTGTGGAATGGCAGAACAGAAAAGGCGAGACCCTGCGGGTAGGTACGGATGAAGGTCCCCGTAAAACCAGCATCGAAAAACTCGGGCAGCTGAAACCTGTTTTCAGGAAGGGCGGAACTGTGACCGCAGGGAATGCATCCTCACTTAATGACGGCGCTGCGGCAGTCCTTCTCTGCACTCGCAATACGGCGACCGCACGTGGCCTAACGATTCTCGCCTCGCTGGGGGAGTTTGCCAACTCGGGTATCAAGCCGGCATTAATGGGCGCAGCGCCGGTACAGGCGATCGCAAACTGTCTTTCCCGTTCGGGCTGGAAACCTGAAGACGTTGAACAGCTAGAGTCGAATGAAGCCTTTGCAGCCCAGGCGCTGGCAGTGATCAGCCAGACGGGGATTCCATCGGAGCGCATCAACCCTTACGGTGGTGCAATTGCGCTCGGTCATGCAATCGGATCTTCAGGATGCCGTATCCTGGTGACGCTCGTGCATAGTCTAGTACGCAATAATACTAAGCGTGGCATGGCAGCACTATGTGTTGGCGGCGGTGAGGGGGTGGCGCTGAGTGTTTATCGTTGAGAACATCAGCCAGGCAGGCCCTGCGCTGATGTGAATAAAAAAACCGGGCATCTGCTAATGTCGATCGCTTCTAGATTGGTTGACCGAACGGTGGCTTGTGAAAAAAGGGTTCATGTTCATCATGGACCCTTTTTACACGGAGCCTTCATAAGCCCGCCATCTTCTCAGAGTACGCTCGCAGCCTTTCTGATTCTATCCACTGAGCTTATCCACCAGGCGATGACCCTTACAGTCACCGGGAAGCAAAGCTGGGCCGGCAGACAGAGGTTATCAGCAGCCACGTTATTTCAATTATCGAGCAACTGAAACTCAGCCGTCGGGAAAAGCAGAGCGAAGATATCCGAGGATTATCAGAGAAAAAGCCAAAATGTCCTGAAAGGGAAATACTGGTCATTTAAGGTGACCAGTATTAGGGCATAGCCCGGTTTGTGGCTATGCCTGCAGGTTTTAGGCGTTAACGCCTTTCATGCCTTCCTCAGAGTACCGACCACCTCTGATCTCAACGTGTTGGTGAATATCGTTTAGCAAGGCAATGTCTGATTCCTCGAGAATGATATCGACCGCCTGTGCATTTTCAGTCAGGAAAGTGATGTGCTTGGTCCCGGGAATAGGTACCAGATTGTCATACTGCGCTAGCAACCAAGCCAGCGCTATTTGCCCCGTAGTGCAATCGTATTTTTCAGCCAGCGGCTCGATTACGTCAAGAAGCTGGATGTTATGATCGAGGCTTGCCTGCGTGAATCGCTCATTGTTTTTACGGAAATCGCCTTCAGCAAATTCGCTGTTTTTGCGGAATTTTCCGGTCAGGAACCCCCTCCCCAAGGGAGAGTAAGGCACCAGGCCTATGCCCAGTTCTTTCACTACCGGAAGGATTTCGTCCTCAATATCGCGCGTCCACAATGAATATTCAGTCTGCAGTGCGGTAAGCGGGTGTACCGCATGGGCCCGGCGCAAGGTAGAAGCGGAGACCTCACAGAGGCCAATATGATCAATCTTACCTTCCCTGACGAGACGGCTCAGACATTCCATGCTCTCTTCGATTGGAGTGGCCTGGCTGACCCTGTGGAGATAGAACAAATCGATCCGTTCAACACCCAATCTTTTGAGGGACTCATTACAGCAGCGCGTAATATAGTCGGGCTGATTGTTGATGGTGCGGGCGTACGACTCATCGGGTGAACGATCGATTCCGCACTTCGTGGCAATTTTGAATTGCTTGCGCGTGACCTTATCCAGACCGGCAAGAAAATGGCCGATCAGCCGCTCATTATGGCCCCGTCCGTACAGGTTTGCAGTATCAATGAAAGTAATATTCAGGTCGATGAGCTTATGTAATAACTGCAGGGAAGTCTGATCGTCTGTCTGGCCATAAAATTCGCTCAGTCCCATGGCCCCGTAGCCAACCGAACTGATAGTAAGGTTTTCAGATAAATTTCTGGTTTGCATAGTTGCTCCTTTTTTCAGCTTTATGATTGTTTCACCTCAATGACAAATGATGAATTGTCATTTTCGTTATGCCAAAAAAGTATCAGAGCCCGTGTTTTTTATCCCTATTCCAACTGCCAGACAGAACTCAGAAAAAGTGTGTCTTCTGGGCTTTGACTAACGTGCATTAGAGGAATGGCTTAAACCTGGCGCGAAGGTTAGAGAACTACAGAATAAGAAGCTGGCAGAGGTGCTCAAATCTCCACGCTTTGAAGCTAACAAGCTATGTAGGATGCCTGATTGCTGCAAGACAAAACCCTGGTCCTCCGGTTATCGACTGGTATATTAGGTCATCGATGAAAAGGTTGTCGTATCTGTCGGGATAAAGAGAGAGCTCGGAAGTTTATACCGAAGCGGTCAAACGGACCTTGTGAGCTTCGGCAGGACATTTCTGTCTCGCAGTGAAGGTGCCACTTCTGCTTTGCGTTGACACATTAAAGTAAGCAATTTATCAAAGGTGCAAAATGGCTCGGGCAAAAATGAAATTCAGGCTTCATCGCGCAGTGATTGTACTTATCTGCCTCGCACTTTTGGTCGCCTTAATGCAGGGCGCGTCCTGGTTCAGCCAGGGCCATCAGCAGGCGCGCAACGTTCAGCTGGAAGAGCTGGCCCGCACCCTCGCTCGTCAGGTTAGTTATACTTTGACTCCCATGATGAAATCCGAAAATCCGGATGAAAAACGCATTAATACCATGCTGACCTTGTTGACCCGCGACAGCCGCATACTTGATGCTGGCGTCTATGATAGCGAAGGCGATCAGGTGGCCCGCGCGGGTGAAGGCGTCGGCGTGCGGGATCGTCTGGCGCTGGATGGCAAAAAAGCAGGCGGTTACTTCAATCAGCAAATCGTTGAGCCTATTGTTGATAAGGACAGCCCGATTGGCTACCTGCGTATCACGCTCGATACCCACACCCTGCCAACGGAAGCCAAACAGGTGGATAACACCACCAATATTCTGCGCCTGATGATGCTGCTGGCGCTGGCAATTGGCATTGTTCTTACCCGCACGCTGTTGCAGGGCAAACGCACTCGCTGGCAGCAATCGCCTTTCCTGCTGACCGCCAACACCGAAGTGAAAGAAGACGAAGAAAAGGAATCCTGATATGTCGACGCTACGCCTGCTGATTTCTGATTCACACGATCCCTGGTTTAACCTGGCTGTTGAAGAATGTATTTTCCGCCAGATGCCAGCCACTCAACGGGTGCTGTTCCTGTGGCGCAATGCCGATACGGTCGTCATCGGCCGCGCGCAAAACCCGTGGAAAGAGTGCAACACCAGACGTATGGAAGAGGACAACGTGCGGCTCGCAAGGCGCAGCAGCGGCGGCGGCGCGGTGTTCCACGATCTGGGCAATACCTGCTTTACCTTTATGGCCGGAAAACCGGAGTACGATAAAAGCGTCTCGACGGCGATTGTCGTCAACGCGCTGAACTCGCTTGGCATAAAAGCGGCGGCTTCCGGGCGAAACGATCTGGAAGTGGCAACGCCTGACGGCGCGCGCAAAGTATCAGGCTCAGCTTATAAAGAGACGATGGATCGCGGTTTTCACCACGGCACGCTGCTGCTGAACGCGGATTTAAGCCGTCTGGCGAACTATCTGAACCCGGACAAGAAAAAGCTCCAGGCCAAGGGGATTACCTCCGTACGCGGGCGGGTCGCCAACCTTAGCGATTTACTGCCGGGCGTGACCCACGAACAAATCAGCGATGCGGTACGCGAGGCTTTCTTTGCTTACTACGGCGAACGCGTAGAAGCCGAACACATCTCGCCAGATGCGCTGCCGGACCTGCCGGGCTTTACGGAGACCTTCGCCAGGCAAAGCAGCTGGGAGTGGAACTTCGGCCAGGCGCCTGCGTTCAGCCACATGCTGGATCAGCGCTTCACCTGGGGCGGCATCGAACTGCATTTTGACGTAGAGAAAGGCCACATCACCCGCACGCAAATTTTCACCGACAGCCTGAACCCTGCACCACTTGAAGCCCTCGCTGCCCGCCTGCAAGGCTGTCTGTACCGCAGCGACATGCTGCAACAGCAGTGCGAAACGCTGATTGTGGATTTCCCCGAACAGGAACCAGAACTGCTGGAAGTCAGCGAGTGGATTGCTCAGACGGTGCGTTAGGCCAGGCGCGTGATGCTGTCTGCCACAACGTCCAGCTCATTCAGCATTGAACGGCTTATCTCCCGAAAAGCGTTGCTGATGTCATGGTTCTGGCTTAATTCCAGCCAGAACTGACGAGCAAGCGGCATCACCTCACGCCATACCTCCCCCGGTACCAGCGGGTCTATCAGCGGCATAACTGACTCTCTTCGCATGCTCCCAACGCTGTTTGGCGCAAACGCCATTGGCAACATGTCGTACACCGGCGCCAGCCTGAGAGGCATATCGGACAGGAAGAAAGAAAGATTTCCCGCATGCATGTCACTATTGGCAATCAATCGGCCAAACGCCCAGATTTTCTGCGCTAAACGTAGCGTCGCAGGCTCTACGATTTTTTGCTTTAACAGTTCGGCAATGGCAGCAGGCCAGTATTTTGGCCCGCAGGCATACTCTGCCTGCACGGCCTCAAGAGAGACAATGCCTTTCCGCCCCTGCGCCCCACTGCAGTCAAAGCGAACGACCTCAAGGAAGGTCTGGCGTAGGCCGCTTCTTATAACGGTTGCGTGGGATGAAGCAATACCAGCCTGATTCAGGATAGTTAGCGCGTGAGCCTCCGCGTGAAGCAAATCCGCCCAGCGCTGGCTATTTTCGTTTTGCACAGCGGGAGTAAATTTTACGATTACCTGGGCGGGGCCAGCTTCGGTTTGCGAATAGCAGGTAAATTTTGGCTGCTCGCCCCCCGCAGACGAGCCAGCAACCTCCCCGGAAAGCGCGTTAGCCGCCAGTGCGGCGTACAGAGAAAGTTTGTCCGCTTCAGGAATAGCCTGTGGCGAAGGTAGTTCAAACCAGCGGTGATAGCTCTGCTCCCCCACCAGCCAGCCGCCCAGGTTTTCCGGTACCTGTTGCGATAAAGCGAAGAGCACATCTTCTTCCTGCCACAGGCGAATATCTTCCGGCAACCCGGCTCGCTGGGCTAATCTGCGTCCCCATGCCCGCCCTAAAAATCCCTGCGGGCGCAGGTCAGTTAAATACCAGGGTAATCCGTCGTACCACTGCGCGGCACCGTTGTTCAATATCACCAGACAGCTGCCCTGCGGCCAGACTGGATATAGATCGCCAAACCGCCACGCCTGCCCCGCATCGTCGATTTGCCATAGCGGAAACTGCCTGATTTGGCGCACCGGTCTAATCAAAGCATAACGAGTTGATCTTGCCTGCCCGGCTTTGATGACGTCGCTTTCGGCATTAACGAGGCGTGAAAAGGTTGCCTGACTAACACCCAGCCGCTGGCGCAGCTGGTTAGCTGACTGTGGGCCATGAAGTAATAAATCAGTCAGTGCGCTCATTGGATAGATTCATGAATAGATACATGAATAGATTTATAGCGCTAATAAAATGAAAGATAAAGCCAGAATGACAAATTTTGAACTATCCGTGAATAGATACTGACAACCAAAAAAGGCGCCCTGAGGCGCCTTTTTCACTAAGAGCAAAATTTACTCTTTGTCACCCAACAGCACGGATTCAAGGGCAATCTTGATCATGTCGTTGAAGGTGGTCTGACGCTCGGCGGCGGTGGTCTGCTCGTGCGTACGGATATGGTCGGAGACGGTGCAGATGGTCAGCGCTTTCGCGCCGTATTCTGCTGCCACGCCATAGATACCAGCCGCTTCCATTTCCACGCCCAGGATGCCGTATTTTTCCATTACGTCGAACATTTGCGGGTCTGGCGTATAGAACAGATCTGCGGAGAAGATGTTGCCCACGCGAGCGTCAACGCCCAGCGCTTTCGCCGCATCAACCGCGTTACGCACCATATCGAAATCTGCGATAGCCGCAAAGTCATGGTCCTTGAAACGCAGGCGGTTCACTTTGGAATCCGTACATGCGCCCATACCGATAACCACGTCACGCAGTTTCACATCGGCACGAACCGCGCCGCAGGAGCCCACGCGGATGATTTTCTTCACGCCGAAATCGGTGATCAGCTCTTTGGTGTAGATAGAGCAGGATGGAATACCCATACCGTGGCCCATAACGGACACTTTACGGCCTTTATAAGTCCCGGTGTAGCCCAGCATGCCGCGCACGTTGTTCACTTCGCGCACGTCTTCGAAGAAAGTCTCCGCAATGTGTTTCGCACGCAGCGGATCGCCCGGCATCAGTACGACGTCTGCGAAATCACCCATCTCTGCGTTAATGTGTGGCGTTGCCATTATTCTGTCCTTTTAATTTATTTTTGCCTGACGGCGGCTGTGCGTTATCAGGCCTGCAAACGGTTTCACGTAGGCCGGATAAGCGTAGCGCCATCCGGCAACGGGTATCACAGCATGTTTTTGCCGTAGTCCATATCCGACACACCGAAGTGTTTCGCCACGGTCTGACCGATGTCCGCGAAGGTTTCACGGTGGCCAAGAGAGCCGGCCTTCACTTTCGGGCCATAGACCAGTACCGGGATGTGCTCACGAGTATGGTCGGTGCCTTTCCAGGTCGGGTCGCAGCCGTGGTCCGCGGTGAGGATTAAAATATCGTCCTCTTTCAGCAGTTCCATCAGCTCCGGCAGGCGGCGGTCGAACAGCTCCAGACCACCGGCATAACCGGCGACGTCGCGGCGGTGGCCCCAGGATGAGTCGAAATCAACGAAGTTGGTGAAGACGATGGTGTCGTCGCCCGCTTCTTTCATCTCTTTGACGGTGGCGTCGAACAGCGCGTCCAGACCGGTCGCTTTCACTTTTTTAGTGATACCGACATTGGCGTAGATGTCCGCAATTTTCCCCACGGAAACTACCTGACCGTTTTTCTCTTCGACCAGTTTTTTCAGCACGGTGGGCGCCGGTGGCTCAACGGCCAGGTCGTGACGGTTACCGGTACGCTGGAAGTTGCCCGGCTTGTCGCCGATAAACGGACGAGCGATAACGCGGCCGATGTTGTAGCCGCCTTCGGTCAGCTCTTCACGGGCTATTTCACACAGCTCGTAAAGCTTATCCAGGCCGTAGGTCTCTTCGTGGCAGGCAATCTGGAACACGGAGTCGGCGGAGGTATAGAAAATCGGCTTGCCGGTTTTCATGTGCTCTTCGCCCAGTTCGTCCAGGATCACGGTGCCGGAGGAGTGGCAGTTACCGAGGTAACCCGGCAGATTCGCGCGCTCAACCAGCTTGTCGAGCAGCTCCTGCGGGAAGCTGTTCTGCACGTCGGAGAAGTATCCCCAGTCGAACAGCACGGGCACGCCCGCGATTTCCCAGTGGCCAGACGGGGTATCTTTACCGGATGAAAGCTCATGCGCCCAGCCGTAAGCACCGATAACTTCTGCTTTACCGTCCATGCCCGCCGGGATTTTACCGGTAGAGCCTTCAGCGGCTTTAACCAGGCCCAGACGGGTCAGGTTTGGCAGGTTCAGCGGCCCTTTACGGCCGTTGTCCGCTTCGCCTTTGGCACAGGCTTCCGCAATGTGCCCGAATGTATCAGAACCGACGTCGCCGAAGCGGTCAGCGTCTTCTGTAGCACCGATGCCGAAGGAGTCCAGCACCATAATAAATGCACGTTTCATATTGTTCTCCGTACCTTGTGCTCTGTAAAAAAGCGATCGGATCAGTATACCGCTATTGGGTGATTCGGCGATAGACCGTTGGCGTTTCTGTCGGCTGAGTATCGTTAACTTTGATTGCCGCCTTCACGGCGCGCGCCGCTTCCTGCCACTGGGCTTCGCTTGCCGCATGGATCACCGCCAGCGGACGTGAGGTATCCACGCTCTCGCCCAGGCGAGCCATGTCGGTGAAGCCGACGCTGTAATCAATAGTATCGGCTGCCTGACGACGGCCGCCGCCCATGGAAACTACCGCCATGCCTAACGCACGGGTGTCCATTTCGCTGACGAAACCTGTGCGGTCCGCGTAAACGGCTTTGCTGAGCACGGCGGTTGGCAGATATTTCGCGTAGTTTTCCACGAAGTCCGCCGGGCCTTTCTGTGCCGCAACCATGCGGCCAAAGACTTCAGCAGCTTTGCCGTTGTCCAGCACCGCCTGAAGTTTAGCGCGGGCTTCCGCGTCATCTTTGGCAAGCCTGCCGGAAATCAGCATTTCCACGCACAGCGCCATGGTCACTTCATGCAGACGCGGATTCACGTACTCGCCAGTCAGGAACTGCACCGCTTCACGCACTTCAACCGCGTTACCCGCGCTGGAGGCCAGCACCTGGTTCATATCGGTCAGCAGCGCTGTCGTTTTGACGCCCGCGCCGTTGGCAACGCCAACAATCGCTTCCGCCAGCAGCTCAGAGAGTTCATAAGTTGGCATAAATGCGCCGCTGCCCACCTTCACGTCCATCACCAGCGCGTCCAGCCCTTCGGCCAGTTTTTTCGCGAGGATGGAGGCGGTGATCAGCGGAATGGAGTCTACGGTCGCGGTAATGTCACGCGTGGCGTAGAAACGCTTGTCCGCCGGGGCCAGCGAGTTGGTCTGGCCGATAATCGCCACGCCGACATTTTTAATGATGTCGCGGAAGCGGTTATCGTCCGGGAAAATATCAAAGCCAGGGATCGCCTCGAGCTTGTCGAGGGTGCCGCCGGTATGGCCAAGGCCACGGCCAGAGATCATCGGGATGAAGCCGCCGCAGGCCGCCACCATCGGGCCAAGCATCAGGGAGGTGACATCGCCCACGCCGCCGGTGGAGTGCTTATCAACGATTGGGCCGCCCAGATCCAGACTCTTCCAGTCCAGCACCGTCCCGGAATCGCGCATGGCCATGGTCAGCGAAACGCGCTCCGGCATGGTCATGTCATGGAAGAAGATGGTCATCGCCAGCGCGGCAATTTGCCCTTCGGAAATGGTGTTGTCGCGAATGCCGTTAATAAAGAAACGAATCTCTTCGTCGCTTAACGTCAAGCCGTCACGTTTTTTACGAATAATTTCTTGAGCGAGGAACAAAGTAACCCCCTGAAGTGATCAGGTAAAAGCGGCGATCGGACAGACCGCCGCCAGAAGTGATTAGTAGCCGCTGGCGCTTTTGCCGTCGCCGTGACCCAGCGCTTTTAACAGGCTGGCAAGCAGGCTGGACGCGCCGAAACGGTAGTGGCGGGAATCGGCCCAGTCTGCGCCAAACAGATCGTCTGCGATAGACAGGAACAGAGCCGCATCTTCAGCGCTACGCACGCCGCCTGCTGGTTTGAAACCAACGGTTTTCTCAACGCCCATATCACGGATCACTTCCATCATGATGCGCGCGCTTTCAGGCGTGGCATTCACCGGCACTTTACCAGTCGAGGTTTTGATGAAGTCCGCACCAGCTTTGATGGAGATTTCAGACGCTTTACGAATAAGCGCTTCTTCTTTCAGTTCGCCGGTTTCGATGATCACTTTCAGCCAGACGTTGGCCGCCGCACAGGCTTCTTTACAGGCTTTCACCAGGTCAAAACCAACCTGCTCGTTGCCGGCAATCAGCGCGCGGTACGGGAAGACAACGTCCACTTCGTCTGCGCCGTAGGCGATAGCAGCGCGGGTTTCCGCCAGCGCGATGTCGATATCATCGTTGCCGTGCGGGAAGTTGGTGACGGTTGCGATACGGATATCCGGCGTGCCCTGCTCGTTCAGGGTTTTACGCGCAATAGGGATAAAACGTGGGTAGATACAGATAGCCGCAGTGTTGCCTACTGGGGTTTTCGCCTGATGGCACAGAGCGATGACTTTTTCGTTGGTGTCATCGTCGTTCAGGGTGGTGAGGTCCATCAGTTTCAGCGCGCGCAGGCTGCTTGCAGTTAAATCGGTCATAACACTCTCCAACAAAAGATACAGAAGTCTCAGGCTTCGAAACTCAACACGTTGGAGCGGACTTGGTTCCATGAAGAGGAGAGGCAACCCTTGTCGCCATCACGTTGAGATCCCTCTCACCGCACATTGCCGGTAGCAATGTTATAATTCTAACACTCACTACCTGGGCAATTTTGTGTTTCGAATCACAAAAGCCAAAGGCGGGATTACATACTCTCCACAGTATATGTGATTTAACGAACAAAATAACCTGTTAAAAAGGGCTTCAGAAAACGAAAATGGCCGGCATCGCGCCAGCCATTGGTTTTCGCACAATGTTAAAATTATAACATTTGCTCTCTGCCGTTACAGCGAGAGGAACACGCCCGCGATGGTCGCGCTCATCAGGTTAGACAGCGTACCCGCCGCAACGGCCTTCAGGCCAAGCTGGGCAATTTCATGGCGGCGATTTGGCGCCATACTGCCCAGGCCACCAATCAGAATGGCTATAGAAGAAAGGTTAGCAAATCCACACAGCGCGAAGGAGATAATTGCTTTGGTATGATCAGAAATGACCTGCAAGCCCGCCGCCGCAACGGTGGCATCATCTTTCAGGTACTCGCCAAAGTTCAGGTAAGCTACGAATTCGTTGATGATAAGCTTCTGGCCGATGAACGAACCAGCCACGTTCGCTTCGCTCCACGGCACGCCGATAATCCACGCCAGCGGTGAGAACACCCAGCCCAGGATCAGCTCCATGGAAAGCTGCGGGTAGTTAAACCAGCCGCCAATCCCGGAGAGCATCCCGTTCAGCAAGGCAATCAGGGCAACGAATGCCAGCAGCATTGCGCCGACGTTCAGCGCCAGCTGCATACCGGAAGCCGCGCCGGAAGCGGCAGCGTCCAGCACGTTGGCCGGGCGATCCGGATCGTTTTTCATCGATTCCAGCTCGGGCGCATCGTCTGGCACTTCGGTTTCAGGCAGGATCAGCTTGGCGAACAGCAGGCCGCCGGGGGCCGCCATGAACGACGCGGCAATCAGGTATTCCAGCGGCACGCCCATCTGCGCGTATCCCGCAAGAACGGAGCCAGCAACGGAAGCCAGCCCGCCACACATCACCGCAAACAGCTCGGAGCGGGTCATGGTTGCGATATAGGGGCGCACAACCAGCGGCGCTTCAGTCTGGCCAACGAAGATGTTCGCGGTAGCAGAAAGTGATTCGGTACGGGAGGTCTTCAGTACCTTACGCAGGCCGCCACCGAGGATGCGGATAACCAGCTGCATGATGCCAAGGTAGTAGAGCACCGCAATCAGAGAAGAGAAGAAGACGATAATCGGCAGTACGCGCAGCGCAAAGACAAAGCCACCGCCGCCGAAGATTTCAAACATCTTGTCAGAAACCAGCCCGCCAAACAGGAAAGAGATCCCCGCGTTGCCGTAAGCAATAACGTTCGCGACCCCTTCGGACATGGCAAGCAGGACTTGACGTCCAACAGGTACATAGAGGATCAGCGCACCGATACCCACCTGAATGATCCACGCGCCGAGAACGGTACGCAGGTTAATGGCTTTACGGTTGCTGGAAAGAAGAACAGCGATCAGCAGCAGAACTATCATGCCGACCAGACCCATAAGGATTTGCATACAGATTCCCTGTGCATAGTAAAAAACAGGAAAAGCCTAAGGGCTTTCCCCCAACGCGCGGATTATAACGGCAGAAGTCGGGCAGATTGCCAGCGCCATCACGAATTTATACAAATCTAAGCAAACGTTTGTCTTATATAGTGACGGCGATCACATCATTTTGCTGAATAGTTACCAACAAAATAATTTGTCTGCGTTGTAAATCAACGCATTGGCGATCTCTGAGGGAGGTTCAGCACGCAGTTCGCAGAGCGTTTTAAAAACGTCGGCAACGCGTTCGGGGCGGTTTGGTTGTCCCTGGAAACCGTTAAGGGGCATATCCGGGGCATCTGTTTCCAGCAGCAGGGATGAGAGTGGCAAACGGGTCATCACATCCCGCGTTTTACCGGCGCGTGGATAGGTAATCGTCCCGCCGACGCCGATGTAATAGCCCAGGTCGATAAACCTCTCCGCCTGTTGCAGGCTTCCGGCAAAACCGTGTACCACCCCGGTACGAGGCAGGGCGTGGCGTTTCAGGTGCATGGCGAGTTTGTCGTGGGTACGACGTGAATGCAGGATCACCGGTAGATCGTAGTGTTTTGCCAGTTTTAGCTGCGCATCGAGGATCGTTTCCTGCCGGTCGAACAAGGGATCGTCCATATAAAGATCCAGCCCGATCTCCCCTATCGCCACCAGCTTTTCAGGCTGTTGTTGCAGATGATGTTCAAGCAGCGCAAGTGACGCATCGTTATGTTTAGGGATGACAATGGGGTGCAGCCCGATGGCGGCATACAGGGCTGAATGCTGCTTGGCTAACGCCAGCACCGTCGCAAAGCGCTCTGCTTCGATGGCCGGAACGATAATTTTCTCCACGCCCGCCTGGTTTGCCAGCTCAATGCTTGCGGCTTCACTGCCGGTGAACGGCGGAAAATCGAAATGACAGTGGGTATCGTAGAACGTCGTCGTCACGCGCTGTCCTCATTGTTAAACGAAGCATCGTTAGCTTCCGCTGCGCCAACGACAGGTTTGATCAGTAGCTCATTGGCTACGGCCGCAGGCGGTACCACCAGCGGTCCTGGCGCCACAATGCGTGGGCGGTGGCGTTTAATTGGCGGCGTCTCGGCCAGCAATCTTCCCACCGTTGCAAGGAAATAGCGCCCACACATACGCCCGGTTTTATAGTCGGCGTTCAGCGACGGCAGGCGGCTGCCGAGGGCGATACTCTGCAAAGGTTTCGGCGGATAGATTTCAAAGATGCGCAGCTTGCCTGGCGGCTTTTCGATAAAACTCTGGATTTCGCGGTAGCTGGCTTCGTGATGATGCACCAGGTTGAGCAGCGGCTGCAGGCTGCTGTCGCCCAGCCAGCGTTCCATACGTTTAAACCACTGCGGGGTGTAATACATCTGGGAAGGAACTGTGCGGATCACCACCAGCGTATCCGCGCCAAGGCGCACGGCCTCCCGCACCGGGATAGCATCGCTTATCCCGCCGTCCTGATAGCTAATGCCATCGATGTCCACGCCCGTACGGTAAAAGCCAGGTATGGCGCTTGAGGCTTTAAGGATATTCAGCCAGGTGGCATCTGTCGGCGAGAAGTACCCCGGCGCATAGTCATCGCTGCGGCAGGCGCACATATAAAATTGCCTGCCTGTCTCGAAAAGTTTGTCCGCGTGGGACATAGACAGAGGAAGTTTGGCCGCTGTCGACTCCACGAGCCAGTCGAGATCGATAAGGTTTCCCCCGCGGACAAAACGCAGCGGGTCGAAGAAATCGCGGGTCGTGGTAAAGCGGGTGATGACGCGGCGTGCGTAACCGGGCTGGTTACAGACGTAAGCGGATAAATTTTGTGCGCCGGCAGAGGTGCCGAGGAAAAAATCGAACGGGTTGAATTCTGCGCGCATGAATTCGTCCAGAACCCCGGCGGTGAATATCCCACGCTGTCCGCCACCCTCACAAATGATGGCAAGCTTGCCGGGACTAAACGGTTTTGACGCAAGCGGCGCAATATTGCCGAGCGTTACGGGTATACGTAGTCCCACCCTGCTTCCTAATTTTGTTTTTATTGGTGGATGGCACTTCGTTTATCCACCCTACGCACTCAGAGCATTGTAGGTTGGATAAGCGTCAGCGTCATCCGACAACCCACAAAATGCGAGAGCCAGTCAATTGACTGGCTCTCTGGTCGGTCTCTAACTGTTATAGCACGCTATGGACGTCTACGGCCCATAAACAGGCTGACCAGGAACAGAATAATACCTACCACGAAGACGATTTTTGCAGCACCTGCTGCGGTACCAGCAAGGCCACCAAAGCCCAACGCTGCTGCAATCAACGCGATAACCAGAAAAATAATGCCCCAACGAAACATAAGCCTCTCCTTAAACCATAGTGAACTCTAATCGCTTCTTAATGAGTGCCCTTCAGGCTTTCCCACTGGCGATGTATGAGTAGCGGTAGTGCTGACTGCTTCCCCCGGACACCCCGAGGGAAAGAGTTTTGCTATGCTGCTATTACTGTACTTTCAGGTCGTTTTTAACGCTTTTAACGCCGTCAACGGCCTTGGCAATGCTCTCAGCGCGCTCGGACTGAGCGTTAGACTTCACATGGCCTGAAAGCTGAACAACACCATCGGTGGTTTCTACTTTCACGTTACGAGACGGCACGATGTCGTCTGCTAACAGTTTAGCTTTGATTTCGCTTGTGGTTGCGGTATCGCCCGCATAACCGCTTACGGATTTGTCTTTGCCATCGCGAACGTGGAGTTTATCGCTCACGGAAGAGACGCCTTCCACGCCTTTGGCAACGGTAACCGCCTGCTCGGCCTGGGCCTGGCTTTCAACGAAGCCGCTCAGCGTCACCACTTTCTTATCGGTCTTCACCGAAATATCGGTGCTTTTAATGTTCTCATCGTCAACCAGCGCCGCTTTCACTTTCGCAGTGATGGAGCTGTCGTCCATGAAGTTACCGACTTGATTCATAGAGCTATCGATTTTTTTCCCTGCGCTATCAGCTGTAGATTCAGTTTTGTTCATCATGGTGTCTTCCGCAAGGGCCGTGCCGCTTGCCAGAACCGAGCCCAGAACTACCGCCAGCAGAGTTTTCGAAATCTTAGTCGTAGTCATCGATTTATTCCTGTAAGTTTGCTCAGAATTTGAGCTCTAAGCCACAACGTGGCAGCTTTGCTGAAAAGGCTTGTTTCACCTAAGCTTGCTCTCAGTCATCGGCTTCATGGATAACCAAACTTTACGGCTACTCGCCCTGTTCGATATATCGCCTTTCATGAGTTAAAGCAGTTATTAATATCGCGATTACAAATTTACCTTGAAAAACATCCCGTAAAATCTGTTATTTGTGGGACATTTATCCATGTAACTTGTCATTACATTGTTAAATATAGATCACTATCGCAAAATTGCATGTCTGAACGGTTGAAAAAGCGGCAAACGAAGGAGAAAGCGGGGTAATTAAGAGTATTCCGTAAGGGGTTAATAAGACTGGAAAAGTAGCGGGACGCGGCGGCTGCCGCGCCCTGCGCGGGGATCAGTGCTCGCGAGTTTTGCGGAACACAACTTCCGGGTAACGGTCCTGCGTCAGATTGAGGTTGACCATCGTCGGCGCGATATACGCCAGATTATCACCACCATCCAGCGCCAGCTGCATTTCGTTCTTACGTTTGAATTCTTCAAACTTCTTCACGTCGCTGCTTTCGACCCAGCGAGCGGTAGAAACGTTTACAGATTCGTAAATCGCCTCAACGTTGTATTCACTCTTAAGACGAGCCACAACCACGTCGAACTGCAGCACGCCCACCGCGCCAACGATCAGATCGTTATTGGCGATTGGGCGGAAGACCTGCACCGCGCCCTCTTCTGAAAGCTGAACCAGGCCCTTAAGCAGCTGCTTCTGTTTCAAAGGATCGCGCAGACGGATACGGCGGAACAGTTCAGGGGCGAAGTTCGGAATACCGGTGAACTTCATCATCTCGCCCTGGGTGAAGGTATCGCCAATCTGGATGGTGCCGTGGTTATGCAGGCCGATAATATCGCCCGGGTACGCCTCTTCAACGTGGGAGCGATCGCCCGCCATAAAGGTCAGCGCGTCGGAGATAACTACGTCTTTACCGGTACGAACCTGGCGCAGCTTCATGCCCTTTTCGTATTTGCCGGACACCACGCGCATAAACGCCACGCGGTCGCGGTGTTTCGGGTCCATGTTGGCCTGAATTTTAAAGACAAAGCCGGAGAACTTCTCTTCCGCTGCTTCAACTTCGCGGCTGTCGGTCTTGCGCGGCATTGGCGCGGGCGCCCACTCCACCAGGCCATCCAGCATATGGTCCACGCCGAAGTTACCCAGTGCGGTACCGAAGAAGACTGGGGTCAGCTCACCTTCAAGGAACAGCTCACGATCGAACTCGTGAGAGGCACCCTGCACCAGCTCTAGCTCATCACGCAGCTGCGCGGCCAGGTCTTCACCCACGGCAGCTTCCAGCTCAGGATTGTTAAGCCCCTTAACAACGCGAACATCCTGGATAGTGTGGCCTTTGCCGGTCTGGTAAAGATAAGTTTCGTCTTTATAGAGGTGATAAACCCCTTTGAACAGCTTGCCGCAGCCGATAGGCCAGGTGATAGGGGAACAGGCGATTTTCAGCTCGCGCTCCACTTCATCCAGCACTTCCATCGGATCGCGGATGTCGCGGTCCAGCTTGTTCATAAAGGTGAGGATTGGCGTGTCGCGCAGGCGGGTAACTTCCATCAGCTTGCGGGTACGATCTTCTACACCTTTCGCGGCGTCGATAACCATCAGACAGCAGTCCACCGCCGTCAGGGTACGGTAGGTATCTTCAGAGAAGTCTTCGTGCCCTGGGGTATCGAGCAGGTTAACCAGGCTGTCGCGGTATGGGAACTGCATCACGGACGTGGTAATGGAGATACCACGCTGCTTTTCCATTTCCATCCAGTCAGATTTTGCGTGCTGGCTTGAGCCACGGCCCTTAACGGTACCGGCGGTCTGGATTGCCTGTCCGAACAGCAGCACTTTTTCAGTGATGGTCGTTTTACCGGCATCCGGGTGGGAAATGATCGCAAAGGTGCGGCGTTTCGACACCTCTTGCAGGAAAGGAGACAAAGTCATAATTGTATCTTCTGTGAATGCGCGCGGCGCGGGGCCACGCGACGAATGAACGTTTTCTGGCGGCTATTTTACCCATCAGTGTGGGTTTAACAATCAACAATCATCCGCAGGATGACAAACTTTATGCGATTGTGAACTGAATAAAGCTCACCGGAATATTAACAAGGAAAATCAATTAATTGATTTTCGGCTGCTTACCGACAAAGAAGGGGAAACCACGTTTTTCCCTTCTTTGTTAATATTCTCAATCATGGCTTACACAACAGTTGCTCCAGTTCACTTAGAGAGGATACCTGCCATGTGGGGTGAATCCCCTCTGGCAGAGCGCGCCCATGGGCGTTTAGCCAGCAGGTTGCAATGCCTGCGTTGTTGCCGCCCAGAATGTCTGATTCGGCGGTGTCCCCCACCATCATCACGCGGTCGCGCGGCGGGTTGCCCATCTGCTCAAAAGCATAATCGAAGATGCGGGGATCCGGCTTGGCGACGCCAACCTGTTCGGAGATAACCAGCAGGTCGAAAGCATCGCGCAGGCCGGTACGCTCAAGGCGGATTTGCTGCAGCGCCGTGAAGCCGTTGGTGATAATGCCGATCTTCGTTTTGCCTTTCAGCGCGTTGAGCAAAGAGACCGCACCCGGCAGCGGGGTACAAATCTCGGCCATGGCATTCAGAAATGCGGCGTTCAAATCACCTGCCGGCACATTCAGTCTTTCCGACCAGCTCTGAAAACGCTGATGTTGCAGATGTAAGGCAGTGATGGCACCGTTCTGGTAATCCACCCACAAAGGTTTATTCACTGCCTGGTAATCCTGGAAATCTTCAGCGGTGAACGTCACGCTGTAGTCGAGAAACATCCGCTGTAAGCCGCCGAAAGCGTCAAAGGTAAACAGCGTTTCGTCGGCATCAAATAAAATCCAGTCCCAGTTCATCAACACACCTTTCTTATCGTTTCAACCAAGCGGTAACGCCATGATAATCGCGTCTTCCCTGCCCTCTTTTGTCGGGTAATAGTTGCGGCGAATCGTCGCTTCGTTGAAGCCAAGACTCTCGTAGAGCGCAATGGCTGCGGCATTCGAGGCGCGCACTTCAAGCCACAGGGTAAAGACATCTTTTGCTTCCAGCTCGCGGATTAAATGTTCCAGCAGCTGGCGGCCTAATCCTCTGCGCTGCCAGGCGGGATCGACCGCGATATTAAACAACGTCGCTTCATCGAGGACGACCTGGGTGACGGCAAACGCCGCCATGTTGCCGTCGACATCGAGCCGCAAATTGAAATAGCGCTCGCCCTGGTTGCTGGCGAAGGTCTTTTCACTCCACGGGAAAGCATGGCTGCGCTGTTCGATAACGTACGCCGCCGGCAAATCATCCGGCGTCAGGGAAGAAATCATGTTCATGTTTGCAAATTTGCTGCCACAGCGCCCGTCGGGCGGTGCCATTATGATAAAGCTCGTTTAAGGCAGGCGTCGTCAACTGCACGCCGGGAAGAGAAAGCGGTGCCTCGACACCCAGACGCCAGCTGTGGCAGGGCAAGTCTGCGGGCAACATTGCCGCACGTTCCGGCGTGAGCTGCATGACCTGTGCAGGCAGCAGTGCCAACGCGCGCAGTACGTCGCCGACCAGCGGATCGCTGAGAGCCGGAAGGTCTTCGGCCACCATCACCAGCCGGGTATTCGCCTGCAGCGAGACGGCAATTTCGCCCTGCAACACCAACGGTCGCCGCAGCTCCCACTGGGTGATGCCCAGTTGCTGTAACAGCCAGTCGCGTCGCGAAGTCATAGCGAAACCTTTTGAGAGTGCCAATTGGGGCGCAAATATAGCAAATACATCGAATGTGCGCCATTAAACCTCTATAATCCTGGATCTGATTTTCCAGGAGTAATTTGATGACTGCGTTAACCCCGGCAAGCGAAGTGCTGCTGCGCCACAGCGATGATTTTACCGAAAGCCGCGTCCTGTTTGCCGGTGATCTTCAAGACGATCTACCCGCCCGTTTCGACACCGCGGAAAGCCGCGCTCATACCCAACAGTTCCACCACTGGCAGGTGCTCAGCGCCCAGATGGGTGAAAATGCACAGTACGGACTTGTTGCGGGAGCCGACATCGTCGGTGACTGTAATACGCTGATTTACTACTGGCCGAAGAACAAGCCGGAAGCGCAATTCCAGCTGATGAACATTCTCTCCCTGATGCCGGTTGGCTGTGACGTATTCGTTGTGGGTGAAAACCGCAGCGGCGTGCGGAGTGCGGAACAAATCCTTGAAGACTATTGCCCGCTGACCAAAATCGACAGCGCGCGCCGCTGCGGTCTGTACCATGGTCGCCTCGAAACGCAACCTAAGTTTGACCAACAGGCGTGGTGGGATGAGTACGATCACGAAGGCATGACGGTGAAAACCCTGCCGGGCGTGTTCAGCCGCGATGGCCTGGACACCGGCAGCAAGCTGCTGCTCTCCACCCTGACCGCGCATACCAAAGGTAAAGTGCTGGATGTCGGCTGCGGCGCGGGCGTGCTGGCGATGACGCTGAAGAGCCACTCTCCGAAAGTTCGTCTGACGCTTTGTGATGTCAGCGCTACGGCAGTGGAAGCCAGCCGCGCAACGCTTGCCGCAAACGACATCGAAGGTGAGGTGATCGCCAGCAACGTCTATTCAGAAATCAATGGCCGTTTCGACATGATTATCTCCAACCCACCGTTCCACGATGGCATGCAGACCAGCCTGGATGCGGCCCACCAGCTGATCCGCGGGGCGGCTCGTCATCTGAACATGGGCGGCGAACTCCGCATCGTTGCCAACGCCTTCCTGGCCTACCCGAACGTGCTGGACGAAGTGTTTGGCAGCCATGAGGTCATCGCACAAACAGGTCGTTTTAAAGTTTACCGTGCCGTACTGGCCCGTGCAGCCAAGGCGAAGAAGCGCTAAACACGCCCCAGCGCCGCTTTTTGCAGCAATTGCGAAAGCGGTGCCAAATTAACTGTTGACGAAGCTCAGAAAACATCTAGAATGCGCCTCCGTGGTTGTGATACTTCGGTATTACAGGTATGCGAAGGTGGCGGAATTGGTAGACGCGCTAGCTTCAGGTGTTAGTGTTCTTACGGACGTGAGGGTTCAAGTCCCTCTCTTCGCACCACCAACAACCACGCAAGATATCGTTCGCACTGCGCGAAGGTGGCGGAATTGGTAGACGCGCTAGCTTCAGGTGTTAGTGTTCTTACGGACGTGAGGGTTCAAGTCCCTCTCTTCGCACCATGCGAAGGCGATATCTGACCTTTAAGCGCAAGCTTAGAAAAACTGTGCGAAGGTGGCGGAATTGGTAGACGCGCTAGCTTCAGGTGTTAGTGTCCTAACGGACGTGAGGGTTCAAGTCCCTCTCTTCGCACCACTTTCTGGTTGTTTCCCAGAAGTGATCCAGTAAGTCCTCAGTTGTTTTCTGCATGCTTTCACCTCGTTTTTATTTCATTCCAAAATTCATGATGACCAACGCAAGCCCGCTGGCGAACGCAATGCCCGATGGCAGCAGCACGTAATGGCGCAGCCGCTTGTGATAGAGCATGACGCTTGACGCAAGCAGGCCAATGACTACCAGCATCCGCCACTGGCTGAACGACAGATCCATCCACACCAGCGCGGCGACAATCAAACCCGGCACGATCATCCCCCAGGCGCTTTCCAGCTGTCGATGCAACATATGGGCTATCTCATCAATTGGTAATGATAACCAATATCATATGATAAGCTTTCTCATTTGTCAGCATATTGACCGCTGACGGCTGCATTTCATCAGATGACATACATTCATGAAGGTGATAGATTGAGCAATAACGTTAAGAAAATTCACTAATCAATAACAACTGACGTTACTTCGTTATCCGCAAAAATAACTTTTATCTATCACGCAGTGACAACCCCGACATCTGGGCGAAAGAATCTAATTATCTATGAGTGCAAAAACCTGGCGGGCATTACTGAAAGGTAAGCATCAGCTTTCCTTACGTTTATTCCTGTTACTCAACGCAATCTCTGCCTGTTTCAGCCTGGCAAGCCCCATCCATCAAACGATGCCGTTTACCGTGCCCGTTGGTTTGATTTTGCTTATCAGCGCCTCATTACTTGCATGGCAATTAATTGATAAACAAAGATTAATTAATATAAATTATACTTCTTTTGCCCTCGGCTTATTATGGGCATGGCACATCATTATCAAAAATGATGCGATTCCCAATACCGACGCCTCGTTTTTAATCATCGCCCTGCTGACGATGTTATTTATCGGTGCCATCTCTTTTATCAATAATTTACAGGCCTTTATCTTACATTGTCTGCCCGCAACGCTGACCATTCTCTGGCTCGACCAGGGGGAACACTGGCTGCGAGTGCTCTACTCTGTCGCCCTGCCGGGGGTGGGCATCACCATCCAGCATATTATTCAGCGCAGAAATGATAATTTCACCCAACGGCTGATGAACAAGCTGCTGGAAGAGAAAGAGACACTCACCGACCTGAGCATGATCGACCCGCTCACCGGCCTCTATAACCGCCGTGGCTTTCAGAGCCGCCTGGAGACGGTGATGGCAGCCGGCAGCGGCAATCATTACGTGCTGCTGCTCGATATTGACCATTTTAAGGCTTACAACGATAACTATGGCCACAGCATGGGTGACCAGGCGCTGATTCGCGTCTCCGCTGCCATTCGTGATGTGGTGCGCTCAAGGGACATTGTGACCCGCTACGGCGGAGAAGAGTTTATGGTCTTACTGACAAATACCGATGCCGAAAACGCGATGGAGACCGCAGAGCGCATTCGCCTGCGTGTTTACGATCTTAGAATTCTGCACCTGTTTAATGAGCAGGTAGCAACAAACGTGACGATAAGCATCGGTATTGCCCCTTTACTGGACGACGGCATTGAAGAAGCGCTGGAGATGGCCGACAAAGCGCTATATCGGGCGAAGGACCAGGGACGTAACAGCATTCTGACCAGCGATAATTTGCAGGCCGCCTGAGATTTGAGCTTTCTCTTGCGGAACGCACAAATTCACCTTGCTAACGCTTTTGCCTGTAGCTAGGATTGGCAATCATTATCATTTAGATTCCCGGTCGTATCAGGCAATGGCGCTGCAGTCCCAGAGATTTATCGATGACATAGCATGGCAAACGCCGTATACGCGCGCGTTGCCCGCCTTTGCCGACGATCTACGCGACCATTTCACCCTTCATCGCGCTTACTTTAACGATTTCATTAAGCTTAGCGAATGCGCACCGGCTAACGCCCTGACCTTTTACCAGTGGGCGCAACCCGCCACGCTAACGTCCTTGATGGCCTGCTATTCAGACCATATCTACCGCAACGATCCGCAGCAGTCCCGCGAAGGCAAGCCGCTGAAATCCCTTTGGGCTCAGTGGTATCTCGGTCTGCTTGTGCCGCCGTTGCTGATGGCGCTGGTCACTCACTCTCGCGCACTGAATATCAGCCCGGAGCATATCCACGTTAAGTTTCACGAAACGGGCCGGGCAGAGAGCTTCTGGCTGGACGTTAAAGAAGACAGCGCGACAACCGTCTTACCGCTGCGCCTGCGTGTGGAGAAGCTGATTAGCGAAGGGATGAAGCCGGTGGTGGATGCGCTTGAAGCCAGCGGAGATATCAACGGCAAGCTTATCTGGGCGAATACGGGGTATCTCATCAACTGGTTCCTTGGCGAACTCAAAGACCTGCTGAGTGATGAAGCTGTCGCCGAACTACGTCAGGCATGCTTCTTCGAGAAGCTGCTGACGGACGGACAGGATAACCCGCTCTACCGCACCGTCGTGCCCCGTGAGGGACTGCTGGTGCGCCGCACTTGCTGCCAGCGCTATAAGCTGCCAGGCGTTCAGGGCTGCGGTGACTGCACCTTAAAATAGCCTCTGACAACGTCCGGTGGATGGCGCTGCGCTTATCCAGCCCACAAAAAAGCATCTAAAACAAACGGCGGGTTTCCCCGCCGTTTTCACAACTTACCTTTACGCCGCCTGCTGGCTCTCTTCGCCAGAGGCTTTTTGCGCCTCTTCGGCTTCCTGCTCAAGCAGCTGCTTTTCGTACACTTTGAAGAACGGGAAGTAGATGATGGCGGACACCACGGCAAGCAGCACCACCAGAATCGCCGCGCGGAAGTCCCAGCCCAGCGCCCAGGCCGCACCAATTGGTGCCGGAGCCGTCCAGGGTACAACGGAAATCACGCGGCCAATCAGATCCAGCTTCATCGCTCCCCATGCCAGCACGGCGTTAACCATTGGTGCCAGCAGGAAGGGAATGAAGAAAACCGGGTTCATGACGATTGGCGTACCGAAAATAACCGGCTCGTTGATGTTAAAGAAGCTTGGCACTACGCTCAGACGCCCGATAGAGCGCAGATGTGCTGAACGGCTACGCAGGTAGCAGATGACCAGGCCCATGGTGGCCCCGGAACCGCCGATAACGATAAAGAAGGTCCAGAAGGCTTCCATAAAGATATGCGGCAGCGGCGCACCCTGCGCCAGCGCGCTCTGGTTCATCCCAAGGTTGGTCAGCCAGAACATTTGCAGCATGCCGGAGATAATGGCCGCACCGTGAATGCCTGCAAACCACAGCAGGTGGCCAATCAGCACCGCCAGCAGAATTGCCGGCAGCGAATCCGCCGCGGAAACCAGAGGCTTGAATACGGACATGATGGCCTGCGGGATCAGCATATCGAACTGAGACTGGATCAGCAGGCTTAGCGGGTAAAGCGTCAGCACCACGACCAGCACCGGGATCAGCAGATCAAAGGAGTTTTTGATCATCGGCGGCACCTGGTCCGGCAGCTTGATCCCGATATTGTGCGCCTTGAGGAACCTCATCAGCTCCACGCAGTACACCGCCACCAGAATCGCCGTGAAGATCCCCGTTCCGCCCAAACTGTCGACCGGCATGGTGCCTTTCGTTTTCGGTGCAGCAACCAGCAGGAATGCCATCAGAGACAGCATGGCGCACATGAAAGGATCCAGCGCATGTGACTTCACATAGTGCTTGCCGAGGTTATAGGCAATCGCCATACAGATATAGATCGACATGATGCCCATCGTCATATCAAACGGCGTGAGGATTTGCCCCTCAAACTGTTTTGCCATATCCAGCCACGCGCGGGCGAAGCCCCAGGTCGTGGTTGGCGAGAACGGCGGATAAGCAAAGACCAGCAGGAATGAGCCGACGATCATAAATGGCATGGCGGAAATAAAGCCGTCACGGATAGCCATAACGTGGCGCTGGGAAGAGATACGTCCGGCAACCGGACTGACATAGTTTTCAACAAACCGGAAAATCAAATTAAAGGCGGCATGGTTAGAAGACATTTTTATTCTCCTGTCAGGCTATCAACGCGAGTGCGTCAGCGAGAATTTTATCGCCGCGCATCATTCCGTAATCCATAGAGTTAATCACCGTGACCGGGATCTGTTTAGGTGCTGCCTGCGCTTTAAAATCCTCCAGACGATATTTAATTTGTGGGCCGAGTAAACAGCAATCATAACCGGGCATCACGTCAGTGAACTCTTCAATACCTACTGCTTTTATTTCTACGTCAATCCGTTGCACTAAAGCAGCTTGCTTCATCCTGTTCACGACCATGCTGGTAGACATACCAGCGGCACAGCATAAAAGGATACGTTTCATAGACAGCTCTTATTATTAGGTACAGGGGGGTTACAAATTCAGTATTCCCTGCTCTTTACCGCACTGCAACCGGTTACTGTAACCGGTTGCAGTGATTGTGAAGAAGATCGACAAATAAATGAAATTAAGCAGGGCTAATGATTATAAGCGGTTTACAGAAAGCACAACCTTATGCGAAATTATTTGCAGCTAAATCAGGAGAAACACATGAGTCTGCAGTCCGTTCAGCAATTTTTTGCTGACCACGCCCCCGATATCGATATTATCGAACTCAGCCAAAGCACTGCCACCGTTGCACTCGCCGCCGCCGCGCACAATGTACAACCCGGCCAGATAGCCAAGACGCTGTCGTTAAAAATCAAAAATGATGTCATTCTTATCGTCGCGAAAGGCGATGCACGGCTGGATAACAAAAAGCTTAAGGCCGCCTTTGGCGCCAAAGCCCGCATGCTCAGCAGCGATGAAGTCGTCACCTGGACCGGTCATCCCGTCGGTGGCGTTTGCCCTTTTGGGCTGGAGAATCCCCTCGCCGTTTATTGCGATGTCTCACTTAAACACTACGCGGAAGTTTTGCCTGCCGCAGGTGCAGTACACAGTGCCGTGCGCATCTCACCCGACCGTCTCGCCGAACTCACTGGCGCAAAATGGGTGGATGTTTGCCTTTAGATTGCTGACAAAGAAGGAAAAAGCGTGGTTTTTCCTTCTTTGTGGTAAGCAGGCGAAAATCAATGAATTGATTTTCCTTGTTATTTATTCGGTGAGATCTTTGCGAAACGCCTTCGCTTTAGGTTTATCATCAGTCTGACAGGCCGCACAGCGGCCTTTTAGATTGCTGACAAAGAAGGAAAAAGCGTGGTTTTTCCTTCTTTGTGGTAAGCAGGCGAAAATCAATGAATTGATTTTCCTTGTTATTTGTTCGGTGAAATCTTTGCGAAACGCCTTCGCTTTAGGTTTGTCATCAGTCTGAAAGGCCGCACAGCGGCCTTTTTTATTTCAATGATAGTCATGAAGATCCGTTACCTGCACATTAGCGCCAGGTTTTTCAAGCTCGCTCCTTAACGACAGCAAGTTCAACTCCCTCATTCCTCTGTCACTGACAATCCAGGCAAAGAGAGCCACATCGTTATCCACGGCCAGCCTGCGCATTGCACTTTTCTTCTGGGCGCTGATCGTTTTATTGCTTTTCTTTAGCAAGGTCGCAATCTGATTGATGCGCCACCCCTTGCCAAGCAGCCTTAACACGCTGCGCTCGGAAAAAGTTAAATGAGTCTCACAGGTTTCATTCCCGGAGGGCTGAAAAAGGGATTTTTCCTGCAGCAGTGCAGGACTGATATAGCTATAGCGCTCCTCACAGTTAAAAATCTGTTCAACAAGATTCTCAACGGGCTCGCAGATGGACATCAAAGAGGTACGCAAGGTAAACATCCGCTCAACAGCTATATCAATCAGTGAGGGAGGCAGCAGAAAAATCCAGTAGAGATGACGAGAATGGTGCTGCAGTTCAGTGATGGTATTCAGCAGTTCGTGAATATTTGACGTGCTTTCGCTTAAATCAGCGACTACCACATTGATACCAGCCAACTGTGATTTACGTAAATCCAGCAGGGAGGAGAGGCTCATCAACGAGGCATCGGCAGACTCCTGAGATATCATCACTCGAAGCCCTTCACACAGAAGAGGGATTCGACTAATAACAATGACACGACAAGCAGGATTGCGTAAAAATCTTAAGCTATGAATTCCTTTCATAGTATTCTCCTTGGGTGATTTATTGTCCTGATAAATCACAGCCTAACTGGTGAAGGTCTCTTTCATTTTTCAGGTTTAATTTTTCCATTGCGCGCCGTTTATGCGTGCTGATTGTGCGAATATCTCTCCCCAGCTCTTCTGCAATGACACTGACACTTTTACCGTGGAAAAGTTTATCCAACACCTGAATTTCGCGAACCGTCAGTTTTTTCGGCAGTTCTTCCTTTATCATCATTTTAATCAGGGGGCTTAAGTCTGTCTCTTCTCCCTGAACCATTGACCTAATGAATAAATTTCTAAAAATCGTCATGGACTCATAACAGGATATAATTGCCCGAACATCCAGCGCCGAAAGATAACTGAGTAGACGAGGATTCTTGTTACTGGTCAAAATAATCACAGAGGTTTCGGGCTGCATAAATTGTCTGGCGTGAAGGAGTGTCATCGCCTCAGCAACCTGAGCTGGATAGGCGCTGATATCCAGTATGACTATCGAGCCCGGAGGAAGTGGTGTGACCAATGGAGGCTGCTCAAGGTGGCTCACAGTCAGGCTCAGGGACTTCATTTCCGCTATCTCACTGATACAGTGTTGCACACCAAGAGCAACGATTGCGCAAGGGATATTGATAGCCACATGGATATTGCGTTTTGGTTCTAAAATATTCATGCCAATCCTTTCTCGCCCAGGTTATTCTCTGCCAAACACATATATATTGCAGCTCATATTTATGACATCAATTAATATCAGCCACAAAGCCTGCGCACAATGTTAATGCATATTAACTGAGATTGAAATTGAAGCGTTAGCGCCATTATTGCCAACGGATAAAACAAATAGATGCAAGCCCCACTGAATATAACATTAAGTACCAATACGAATAGTGGCTAATAAAAGTAAATAAGCGATTAATGTCATCTAAAAATGCACAATAACCTGCTCTGCATCCCGGCGAAATGCTTTAGGTGTCGTGCCTACATAGCGGCGGAAAAAACGAGAGAAATAAGTCGCGTCGCTAAAACCAAGATAATCAGAAACCTGACTTATGGTCATACTCGTATAGTGCAGGCTGCGTTTAGCTTCCAGCAGCAAACGCTGATTGATCACGTTTAGCGCGCTCTGACCATGAAACTCCTGACAAAGATTATTGAGATGCACACTCGAAAGCCCAATCACGCCTGCATAGTGCGAAACAGGAAGATGGTCACGATAGTGGTTTTCAACCAGCTTATTGAACGAGCGGATCACCGCCCGCTTACGCTCGATACGTACGCCTCCGGGAAGCTCTGGCACATTTTGTCGGTTTAGCCAGACGAGCAGCGCGCCAATTAACGAGTGAATCATCATATCGCGAGCCTCTGCCTCCCCTTCATATTCGCTCTGCAAAGTGCGAAACAGGGTATTTATCTGGCTGCGGGAATCATTAACAGGCACGCACAGCGCTTTAGTCAGCACCTGTAACGGCTGCCCAAACTGCTGTTCAAATTGCGCAAGCAGCGGGGCAGAAAAAGAGAGAGAGTAACCCTGAGTACCCGGTGAAAAGCGAAAACCATGCACGCAGAGCGCAGGGACAACCTGGATACACGCCTGCTCTATGTGATGGATCGTCCCTTCAATCTCGACCTCAGCCTGGCCTTTGTGGAGATAGAGTAACTGCACCAGGTCCGCATGCTGATGGACGCGGATATGCCATTCATACAGGCTGCTGCGGCTGTGAATTGACTCGCAGTGCAGCAAATCCCGGGTTGGCCAGTTCAGGTTCTCGCCATACAATTTAAAGACGGGGATCGAATTATTCAGGCTCATCTCACGCTCGCATTCGGTTCAAGGCTGAGGCCAGCCCCCAAATAAGTGTAGTTCATTCAATGCGTTTGCCAATCCGGCTGCAGCAAAAGCCCTCAGCGAACCTCTTCGAACGGCAGGCCAACATAGTTCTCTGCGATTGTCGTCAAACCGGCGCGGGAGCCGAGATAATATTCCCGGTCGGCCTGCTGCATTTTACGGTCAAATTCGTTTTGACCCGCAAAGTCATGCAGAAGATTGGTCATAAACCAGCTAAATCTCTCCCCTTTCCAGACGCGCCTGAGCGCCATCGGCGAATAGCTTTCCAGCAAATCCCTGCGCCCTTCAAAATAAACCTTACGCAAAATGCGGTAGAGATAATTCACATCCGAGGCGGCAAGATTCAGCCCTTTTGCCCCGGTGGGGGGAACGATATGTGCCGCATCACCGACGAGGAAAAGGTTTCCGTACTGCATGGGTTCAACAACGAAGCTGCGCAGCGGCGCAATACTTTTTTCAAGTGAGTGACCAGTCACTAACTTGTCAGCCAGCGCCTGAGGGAGCCGCCGCTTCAGCTCTGACCAGAATCGGTCGTCAGACCAGGCCTCGACACCGTCCGTCAGCGGCACCTGCAAATAGTAGCGGCTTCTGGTTAGTGAGCGCTGATTACATAAAACAAAGCCTCGCTCATGATGCGCGTAAATCAGCTCGTGATTGACTGGAGGAGTGTCGGATAACAGCCCCAGCCAGCCGAAGGGATAGACGCGCTCATATTCACGCAGAATATCGCCGGGAATTGCCTGCCGCGAAACACCGTGGAAGCCATCGCACCCGGCGATAAAGTCGCAATCGATGCGGCAGGTTTCTCCATGCTTTTCAAAAGTGACATAAGGCGAGTCACCTTTTAAATCGAACAGCTGCACGTTGCCAACGTTGTAAAAAGAGACGCCTTCAGCTTCCTTCCGCGCTTCCATCAAATCACGTGTAACTTCGGTCTGCCCATAAACCATTACCGTCTTGCCCCCTGTCAGCTCCTTGAGCGGAACGGGGATGCGCCTGCCGTCAAAAAGGAACTCAACACCCTCATGCACCAGCCCTTCGGCATCCATACGCTTAGCGACGCCAGCCTCACGCAGCAAATCGACAGTCCCCTGTTCAAGAATGCCCGCGCGGATGCGTTCCAGCACGTAGTCCGGGGACTGCCGCTCAAGGATCACATTGCCAATCCCTGCGTTTTGCAGCAGCTGTCCTAGCAGCAGACCAGAAGGTCCGGCACCAATAATCACCACCTGAGTTTTCATAGGGCTTGCTCACTCATCGTTATGTTGTAATTTTGTTTTAAGTTTGTTTTTAAAATGTATTCACCTGCATTTTTGCCAGCCTGACGGTTAAAAAGAAGGCCAATAACTGACTAAAACGTGCACTTTTCGAAAATTACTCAGAAGTGAGGGCGGGCTCAAACTTTAGTGAAATCGTGCATCAGCTGAGCTATGTGAGCAAAGATTGATCTGGCACGTCAGAGCGTGGGTGGGGGGTTATGTTACTAATGAGAGGCTTTTATTTGAGCATTTCGCTCCTTATTTCATCCTCCAGGGTAAAGCATGCAGACAGAAACTCACATGCAGCGGGAAGCCACCCGGTTATCTATTCAGTGCGCCCTTTTTTTATTGCAGCACGGCGCTGAAAGCGCACTGGTCGAAGAGTTGTCCACCCGCCTGGGTCTGGCGCTGGGCATGGACAGCGTGGAAAGCTCCATTTCGGCTAATGCTATCGTCCTGAGCACCATTAAAGACAGCCACTGCCTGACAACCACACGGAAAAATGTCGATCGCGGCATCAACATGCACGTCGTCACCGAGGTGCAGCATATTGTGATCATGACCGAACATAAGCTGTTGGATCATAAAGATGTGCACAAGCGCTTTGCCCATATCAAGCCGCTGCGCTATCCGCGCTGGCTGGTGGTGCTGATGGTCGGTCTCTCCTGCGGCTGTTTTTGTCAGCTCAACCGCGGCGGCTGGGACGGGGCGTTTGTCACTTTTATTGCCAGCACGCTGGCGATGTCCGTACGGCAAATACTCACCCAGCGTCACCTTCACCCGCAGATCAACTTTTGTATCACGGCATTCGTGGCGACTACCGTTTCCGGCTTGCTGATCGCCAAAGGGCCGTTTGCCAGTACCTCTAATATCGCCATGGCGGCCAGCGTGCTGCTGCTGGTACCCGGCTTTCCGCTAATCAATGCCGTGGCCGACATGTTTAAAGGCCATGTGAATACCGGACTTGCGCGCTGGGCGATGGCCAGCCTGCTGACGCTTGCAACCTGCATCGGCGTCATCATGGCAATGTCTCTGTGGGGGCTGCGCGGATGGGTATAGCTGATTTTATTCTGGCGCTGTTGCAAGACATGGCGCTGGCAGCGATTCCGGCGGCCGGCTTCGCGATGGTGTTCAACGTCCCACGTCGGGCGTTGCCCTACTGCGCATTGCTGGGGGCGATTGGCCACGGTTCACGCATGGCGCTGATGGCGGCAGGAATTAATATTGAATGGAGTTCGTTCGTTGCCGCCATTCTAATCGGCACTATCGGTATTCAGTGGTCACGCTGGTATCTCGCGCACCCGAAAGTCTTCACCGTTGCGGCGGTTATCCCGATGTTTCCCGGTATTTCCGCCTATACCGCAATGATATCCGCCGTAAAGATGAGTCATTTCGGCTACAGCGAAGACCTGATGATACTGCTGATGACTAACTTCCTGAAGGCGTCGTTTATCGTGGGCGCGCTTTCCATCGGCCTCTCCCTGCCGGGCCTGTGGCTCTACCGCAAGCGCCCACGTGTGTAACACAATTTACTCCCTCTCCCTCAGAGAGAGGGCTGGGGTGAAGGTGGCCTTCTCAGCGGGATCGTTACTTTCAGCCTCCCGCTTTCCCTTAGCAAAAATAGCCACCGCAGTGATCATGGCCGGCACGGCGAGAATAAAGAATACCGTCTGGAACGAGAGGCCCAGGGACATCATTTCCGCACCGGCAAAAGCGCTCAGAATGGCCCCGATGCGTCCGATACCATGCATCCAGCTCGATCCCGTCGCGCGGGCTTCCGTCGGGTAGAAACTGGCAGAAAGCGCGTTCATTCCGGTATTCGCTCCGTTGAGACAGGAGCCGCAGAAAAATGCCAGCACCCCCAGCAGCATAAAACTATGCCCCGCCAGGCCAATCACAATCGTCATGCCGCCGCCGGTGGCGTACATCAATCCGAGCGCCCAGTGCGGGTTAATCCTGTCCATCAACCAACCGGCAAACAGCGAGCCAATGGTGCCCCCAGCCTGATAAAGCGCGGCGATCACCGCTGCCTGCGCCACCGTCAGCCCAATCTGATTGACCATTGACGGCAGCCAGCTCCCCAGCACGTAGACCAGGAACAGGCCCATAAAATAGCCCAGCCACAGCATCAGGGTGCCAAAGCGGTACTGCCCCGACATAACAATCGCTATCGAGCCACGCTTCACCGCAGGCGGCGGCGGGATCATAAACTCGCTGTCCGCCTTCACAACGCCGGGATACAGCTTTGCCACAATCTGGCGAATGCACTGCTGCTCGGCTCGTTTACTGACCAGAAACCGCACGGACTCTGGCAGCTTCCACATCAGCAGGGGAACAAACAGCAGCGGCAATACTCCGCCCAGCGCCATCAGTGAATGCCAGCCCAGATGGGGGATCATCCACGACGCCGCAAATCCGCCGCTCGCCGCGCCAAAGGTAAAGCCGCAGAATATCACCGTGATGAGAAATGAGCGTTTCTTCTCCGGCGCGTATTCCGACACCAGCGTGCCCATATTGGGCATTGCCGCCCCAAGCCCCAGTCCGGTCATAAAGCGGAAGAAAATCATTTGTTCAACGTTGTGGGAAAAGGCGGTAGCAATGGTCCAGAAGCCAAAGAAAAACACGCTGTTGATGATTATCTTCTTACGACCCAGCCAGTCGGCCAGCGGGCCGGACAGCATCGCCCCCAGCGCCAGACCAATAAGCGCTGCGCTGATGACAAAACCCAGCTCATGGTTGGTGACGCCCCAGCTCGTCTTCAGCACCGGCGCGATAAACCCCATAATGGCGATATCAAATCCGTCGAGGGCAATCACGCAGAACCCCAGCAGCACAATCAGTTTCTGGTAGCGACCCAGCGGGCTGTGATCGATTAACTCTCTTACATCCATGACTTTTATATCCGACATAAAGATTCTCCGCGCCGTGGAAAGGCGCCACGTCAGTGATAGTATTCGCAACACGACACCCGGGAACAGTAGAAGTTAGTGTATAAGCACAAGCATCGCGCTGGGTTGGATCACATTTTTTAAACATATCGTTCACAAAACGAACCTTATGATTCAATAACCAACTCCCGGTTATATAATAACTTTTTAGATTTATTCAGAAGGAGCCAGCATGGAAAGCCACGAGATCTATCTCCCTGAACGCTTTGAAGAGGCGAGCCTGAAGGAGAAAATCTTTTTTAGTGCCATCGAGCTATTTGCCGAATTTGGCCTTAACGGCGCACGCATGGAGCAGATCGCCGAAAAAGCCGGTACCACAAAGCGCATGGTGGTTTATCACTTTAAGAACAAAGAGCTGCTGTATATCCAGGTGCTGGAATACGTCTATACCCAAATTCGTAGCGCAGAACGCAGGCTGAATCTCGCCGACCTGCCCCCTGTTGAAGCCATGGTACAGCTGGTTGAGTGGACGTTTGATTTCCACGCCAGCAACCCGGATTTCATTCGCATCATCTGCATGGAGAACATGCAGCGCGGGCGCTTTGTAAAAGAGTCCACCTGGCTGCGTGAGGTGAACCGCAGCGCGTTAACGCTGTTGGAGGACGTGCTAAGCCGCGGCCAGGCTGCGCATCTGTTCAGCAAATCGATTAACGCCAAAGACGTTCACCGTCTGATCAGTAGCTTTAGCTTCCACCATGTCGCCAACAGCTATACGTTTTCGAATCTTTTTGAAGAGGGTGTCGATCCGGCGCAGAACACTGCCCATTATCGTGAAATGGCGGTAAAAGTGGTACTGAGATATATCGGGCCATAGAGATTAGGAACTCTCTACATCCGTCCGTTCGCCGCAAGACGTTATACTCGAGAGCTGATAGCTCTAACGAAAGGGAATAACAAGATGAAAGCAAGCAAAGTAATCTGCGCTCTGGCGCTGGCATCATCGGTACTTGCAGGCCAGGCGGTGGCGGCAAGCTGGCAGGACCAGCTCTCCAGCGCAGCGAGTGAACTGAGCAACAGCAGCGGTGCATCCTCCACCGCGGGCACCGCAAGCAGCGGCTTGTCCCTCTCTACGCTGACCGGGCTGCTGAACGGCGGCAACCAGGCGCTTAGCGCCAACAGTATGACCAACGCGGCGGGCGTGATGGAGTACTGCGCGAAGAACAAGCTGGCTTCCGTGACCAGCACTGAAAACCTGAAAAGCCAGCTGATGAACAAGCTCGGCATGGAAGACACCGCGAAGGCGGTTGAAAAACCGGATTACAACCAGGGGCTGATGGGCCTGCTGAATACCGGCAAAGGCCAGCAGCTGGATCTGACCACCATCGGCAGCTCGCCGCTGGCGGAGAAGGTGAAAACCAAGGCGTGCGATCTGGTGCTGAAGCAGGCGGCTAACTTCGTTTCATAATCCGTTTTGCGCGTAAAAATGGTGGATGGCGCTGCCGCTTATCCACCCTACGCATCATTCATATTTGATGGACGGCACTGCCGCTTATCTACCCTACGCATTATTTATATTTGGTGGATGGCGCTGCCGCTTATCCACCCTACGCATCATTCATATTTGATGGATGGCGCTGCCGCTTATCTACCCTACGCATTATTTATATTTGGTGGATGGCGCTGCCGCTTATCCACCCTACGAAGTTTTTCATATCTGGTGGGTGGCGCTGCCGCTTATCCACTCCACCTGGTTCGTAGGTCGGATAAGCGCAGCGTCATCCGACAGGGCTGTTAGTAGTCGAACTGACGGTAATAGCGTCGGATGTCCAGGCTGTGCCCGGTGTAATGTTCAAAATGAGCGGCCAGCCTGTCCACCAGCAGGGTTGAGGCCACGCACGGCGCCATTATCCAGCGGAACTCGTCGTCAATGCCGTTAAGCGCAAATTCACGAGGATCGATAACCACCAGATCGTCGGTGATCTTGCTGGCAAAGGCTTCCACTCGATCGTCGAGCGCGCGGCACTTCCCTTCCCCTTTCACCAGAAACAGCGGCACGTCTTTTTCCAGCAGCTCCAGCGTGCCGTGGAAAAACTCCGCCGAACTGACCGATTTGGTACGTTTCCACTGCATCTCTTCCAGAATACACATCGAGAACAGATAGACCTCGCCCCACATCTCGGCCCCGCCGATCCACATCATGTACTCCGCGTTATGGTAGCGGCTGGCAATCTCGTCGGCGCGATCGTTAAATTTGCGTTTAGCCTGTAACAGATTTTCCGGCAGCAGCTCCAGCTGGCCTGCAAAACGATCGTAGCCGCTGAACTCGCCGTTGAGCGCGACCAGGCGGAAGAACAGCCAGTACAGCAGCATGTATTCAAACTCCACGCCGTTTTTGTGCTGCATCGGGATGTGCCAGGTTGCCGCTTCGGCCAGCGGCGAGTCCGCATTTTTAGTGATGGCCACCACGCGAATGCCCTGCTCTTTGCACCAGCGGGCAATCGCCACCGACTCTTTAGTATCGCCTGATTTTGAAAGCGTAATCACCACAGAGTCTTTAGTGAGCTTTTTATTTCCCTTAGAGATTAACTCCGCCGCCTGCTCGGTATAAACCGGCAGCGCGGTCACCTCTTTGGCAAACTCCTGCATGGCCATCATCGGTGCCAGCGAACCGCCCACCGAGGCGAAAAATATATTATTAAACCCGGCGTCGTGAATATTTCCGGCCACCTGCTCGGCAACTTTACGCGCAGAGATAATATCGCGAGCACTGGTCAGGTACTCGTCCTGATTAAAACCTAACATAGTTATTCTCCTGAAAAGGAATTAAATTTTGCTTTTAAGCACTCTGTCAAAATCATCAAAAATACGCACACTTAGATCCGTGCCTTTCGCCGTGGCGATATTAAAAGCCAGCAGCTGGAACGGGACTATTAATAATAAAGGCGCAAAGTTATGGCTTACTGAATAATCCAGCGCCAGCGTATTCTCGTCATTACTTTCCGCAGCCAGGGTTACGGTAAACGCGCCGCCCAGCGCGGGCCGCATATAGTCCCGTAACGCAGCGCTGCGCGCATGGGGCCGGTCTTCAATGAAAAAGATTGTGTGCTTTGCGCTGGCCTCAAGGTACGGGCCGTGCATGTAGGCCTCCAGCTCGAAGCCGCTGGAGGGCAGCCGCACCGTTTCGGTGAACTTCGTTTCGAACTCCTTCGCCACGCCAACCAGCGCGCCATAGCCAGTCGCCACAAAGCGCTGCGCCCCGATGAAATGCTGCCGATGGCGAGCGATGAAGGCGTTGGTTTTGTCTATCACGCCCGGTATCGCCAGCGCTATATCCTTCAGCTCTGCCAGCGCCCGTTCCTTTTCTCCCGCCTCAGGCAGACCGCCGTGTTCGGCAACGGTCAGGGCGATGAGCAACAGGTTCAGCACCGTGGCGCTGAAGCCCAGCGTCACGAACCCCACGCTTTCAATGCCGGTGTTAATATCCAGCACGCCGTCGGCCTGCTGAGCAACCGGGCTTGCGGGATTAGAGGTCAGGCAAAAGACTGGAATGCGCTGTGCCTGCACCTTTTTCACAGCCTCAAGCGTCGACGCGCTTTTACCGCTCTGTGACACCGCAATAACCAAATCCGTTGTCGGATCCAGCCGTTCATAATGGGTGAAATTATAAGGTTCTTTAATATCTACCAGTATCCCGAAGCGATCTTCGAAATAATACTTCGCGCAGAGCACCGCGTTATATGACGATCCCGTTGCCAGAATCATTATTTTATTTACAGTTTTGTTAGCCAGGTACTCTTTTAGCGGCGCAAGCTTAGCCTCGTATTCATTAAGAATAACCCCCAGCGCCTCTGACTCCCGGTCGATATAATCCAGCATGGTTGACATTGTATAATCCTCAGAATAAACCAATCCATGAACCTAATATTCCCACCACCGCCATGCCGCCCAGAATGGCCAGCGGTTTAACCTTTCTGCCCAGCAGCCAGTAGACGATGCCAAAGCTCAGCAGCGGGAGTAAAGCAGGCATGACGTCGTTGATGATGTCCTGCACGTGGGTTTTCGCATCCCCCGTCCCGAAGGTAATAGGAATGGTGATATCAATCATGGAGGCGGTCATTGCCCCCACCACCATCAGGCCGATTATCGATGCGCCATAGGTCAGGCTCTCCATCATCCCGCTCTTCTGGATACGCTGCAGCACGCCGGTTCCCAGCACGTACCCCCAGCGGGTAAACAGGAAACGCACGGCCAGGTGCGGGATGTTAAACACCAGCAGGAACAGAATGGGACCAAGAATGCTGCCTTTAAGGGCGAGGCTTGTGCCGATGCCGGTAGCAATCAGGCGCAGCGTGCCCCAGAAGAACGAGTCGCCCAGCCCGGCCAGCGGCCCCATCAGCGAGGCCTTTACGCTGTCCACGGAGGCCGCGTCCATGCCCTTCGACTGGCTGTTTTTCTCTTCCATCGCCGCCGTTATGCCCAGGATCAGCGTGACGATGTGCGGCGTGGTGTTGAAGAACGCCAGGTGGCGCTTCAGCGCGCAGGCCAGATCCTCTTTGCGGGTATACAGCTTTTTCAGCACCGGGATCATCGCGTAAACAAACGCCAGGTTCATCTGCCGTTCATAGTTCCAGGAGAACTCCATCTGGAACGAGCGCCAGAACACGCTGCGCAGCTCTTTATCGGTAATGCCGCCGGTCTCCTCTTCTGCCGCCTGAGTTTCCTCAGAAATCATCTTCATCGTCATTCTGGACTCCTTGTGCCGCCGTCGGGCGCGGGGAATTAAGTTGCGTGACGTTCACCATCACCACGGCGGTGATCGCGCCGAGGATGGCAATGCCGGTCACCGGGATTTTCAGATAGGCCATCAGCACGAAGCCGAGGAAGAAGTAAGGCGCCACCTTGCGGTTAATCAGCAGGCGGGCCAGCATCGCAAAGCCCAGCGCGGGGATAATCCCCGTTGCCACGCTCAGGCCATGCTTGATGAACTCCGGAATGGCATCCAGCAGGCTCTTCACCGCGCCGCTGCCGACCATAAAGGAGACGGTCACCACCGTCGCCAGCATCAGCGAAAGGCCAAACCCGGCGATGAGGTGCATCCGCTCGATGCCCCGGGTATCCGCCTGCTCCGCGTAGGCGTCCGCCTTCTGGTTCAGGGTCGGAATAAACAGCCCGAGATAGACGTTTTTCAGCACCAGCGTCAGCGTGGCTATCGGCAGGCCCAGCAGCAGAGCCGTTTCCGTCCCCGCCCCGGACGTAATTGCAAAAGCCACGCCCAGAATGCCGCCGGTGACCACGTCTGGCGGAATAGAGGCCCCCACCGAAAACGAACCGATGAACGCCAGCTCCAGCGTCGCGCCCATAATCACGCCGGTTTGCACATCGCCCAACACCAGCCCGGTGAGCAGGCCGGTGACAATCGGCCTGGAAATTAACGACGTGCCTAATGCATATTCGGACTGGGCAATAAAGGCCACCAGACCGAGCAGTAATGCTTCTACCATGATGCTTCCCTCACTATTCAACGCATTCGGTGAATAATAATTTCCTGTCGTTAGGCACCTGCCGGATTTCCACTTCCGTACCCGCTTTAACCAGTTCGTTCAGCAAATTAATTTCCTCAGGCAGGACGTTAATCGCTTTCGAAATATTCTGGCTTCCCTCTTTGGCTTTAATACCGCCTAAGTTAATGCTTTTTATTTCTGGAATTTTACTGGCCAGCCGCCAGGCATCCTCGACGGATTCCACGACGATAAATAATTTATATTTGTCGGTGACGCCGCTTTTTATCGCCGCAATCGAATCGGCGATATTTTTCATTACCAGCTTCACCGCGGGCGGTTTGGCGAGTTTAATGGTGGTTTTACGCAGCTCATCTTCCATCACTGCATCGTTGGCAATCAGGATACAGTCGGCGCTGATGTACTGGGTCCAGGAGAAGGCAACCTGGCCGTGGAGCAGGCGGTGGTCAACGCGCAGGAGTGTTATCATTTTTCTTATCCTCGGTTAAAAGTCTTTATCCGTCACCAGCGCCGTATTCAGCGTCTGGTTGCAGTACTGGATGCTCTGGCGGGCGCTGGCCAGCGATTCGCTAATCAGCAGCTGCGTCTCTTCATCCTGCGGGGAAATCAGCATTTCGATAATTAACGGCAGATTCAGCCCGGCCAGCAGATGGAAGCCGGGGCGGTGGATAAAGCGGATAAATTCATTGTTTACGCTGCCGGCAAAAATATCCGTTAATACCACCAGCTCGTCCTGAGCCGGAAAAGAAGCCATCAGGTTATTCACCTGCTCGGTCAGATCCTCGCCCTCGTTAATATAGGCACAGAGCGTATGGATATTATTTTGCTTGCCCAGAATCAGCTCAACCGAGTTGAGGATACCGGTAGCGAAGGTGCCGTGGCTGGCAAAAATATAGTGTCGTTTCATCCTGTCCTCGAAAATAAATCCCGCTGTCTGAGCTTTAAATTGCAACTGCCGTGCCAGCATTAGTGGCACGGCGGAGAGTGACGGGGATGAAGCGGGAGAAAAAGCCTAAAACTCTTGATCGTACTGAAGAAATTCAGTTTCCAGATGCAGAATATCGTGGATATAAAACAGCTCGGCCTCGGGGATTTTGACACTGTAGCTGGACTCAATGACACTAAAGGCCTCCCGCAGCGCGGAGAGGTGATTTCTTTGACACTGAGCGCGCCGCCCGCCGTAGACCTGAATCGCCGCCTGGCGGATCAGCCGCTCAATCAGGCAGCTTACGTGAACGTAGAGCGCAACCTTGCGATCGTTGGGCACCGAGATGGCGGCCAGGTGCTGATAGCGCGTCAGAAACTGCTCCACCTGATTAATCACCTTGCCGGTATCGAGAATGGTGACGGACTCAATCACCCGCCGCAGGGAGAAGTTTTTCACGATGCGCTCGTTAATCTGCTTCACCTCTTCCGGGCCGGTCAGCGCCCCGAACAGCCCCAGCAGCGTCTCGTTGCCCTGCCCGGAGATCAGCGTATCCAGCGGGATATAGGGCACATCGGGGATGTTGGGATCGAGCGTCCCCACCAGCGCCAGCACGTCGAAACGGGAAAAGATCGGCTCGCGGCGCTTGTTTTCCGCCAGCGTCTCGTACTCATAGGCGACCACCTCGATCCCCAGCTCCTGGGGAATGCTCGCTTTCAGCAGGCTGCAAAGATTGCTGGCGGCGCCGATACCCGTCGCGCAGGTGGTAATAATCGCCTTCGGTTTATTCCGCTCGGGCCAGATGATTTTATGCTCGACGGGCAAATCCGTAGCGATGTCGCTGGCGATATTTTCCAGATAGTCCCCCTGCAAAATCCGCTCGCCGACGTACAGCGCCATCCGCGTGGACACGTTATTAATGATGGCTACCGGCATCGTCACCCGGTGGCTGAAATACTGGTGGATATCGTTAAGCGAGCCCATATCCACCAGAATCACCAGGCTGCTGGCCTGCGCGTTACGCTCGACATACTGCGTCACCTGCTGGGCGATGGCCTCGGGCGTCACGTCCAGCGGCATATCGAACGACTCGTAAACCGTCTGCTTCAAAAGCCGGTTCGCCACGTTGGCAATGCTGCTCGCCGTGGCGTAACCGTGCGCCAGGATCACCGCTTTGGTCACCAGCTGGCTGGTCTGCACGCCGGTTTTATTCAGCCAGAGCAGTAACAGCACGCGGTCCATCGCCTGAATGTTCAAATCCAGCCTGCGGGTCAGCGACGTCAGCACCTCGTCGCAAAACAGATAGAGCAGCGGATACTTCTGCTCTAAAAAGCGGTCGAGCTGTTTGCACACCTCGGCGTTAAGCTTCGAGGGCTCGACGTTCGAGCGATGCACCAGGTAATGGCCGATGGCGTAAATACAGTTGCCGTTAAACTGGACGCTGTAGCTTTTTTCCAGCCGGTAAAACTCCTCCCGCACCTGGCTCGTCACCAGCAGCAGCATCTGCGAACTGGCTTTGTCCCGGCTGTCGAAAATCAGCCGGTCAAACAGCTCTTCAATTTCGTTGCCGATACGCAGTTCGATATCATCCCAGACGTGGTGAGCGCTGCGGTATTTTTCAAACAGGGCCAGCACGCTGAGCTGGAGATCGTGGATCAGCATGCGGGCCGCATCCTGGCTTTGCAGCAGCCACGGCAGGCACGTTTTCTCATCGAGCAGGATATCGTCCTGGCGGTCGGTCACGGCTTCGCTGAGGGCGGGCAGCTGGGCCATTACCGGTTCCGGAAGATCGTGGATCGTCACGCTCAGCGTCGGCCCCGCCCCCTGTTTGGCAAACGCAGAGGCCACCACGTATTTGATGACGTTTTTCAGCTCCCCCACGTTGCCGCGAAAAACGTAATGCGACAGCACGGAGAGCAGCCGCGGGCTGAGGCTCAGCCCACTCCCCACCTTCTTTGCCTCCAGCCAGAAGAACTGTAGGATCAGCGCCTCTTTCTCTTTGCGGCTGCGGCTTTCAAGCTCCGGCAGCACAACCTGAATGGGTATGCGGCGGATAAACGTGGTCAGGAAGGTGCTGTGGATGTCCTCGGTGGTGGCGAAAATCAGCCGAACCGAAACGGCGTGGCCGCAGGCGGTCTCGCCCAGCCGGTAAATCTCCCCCCGGTCGAGCCAGGTGAAGAGCTTTTCCTGCCCTTCGGCATGCAGCCGGTGAACCTCGTCCAGAAATAAAATCCCGCCGTCCGCCGCTTCGAACGCCCCGGCTTTATCAGTTGTAGCCCCCGTGAATGCCCCTTTGACGTAGCCGAACAGGTTTGCCGCCAGCAGCTCCGGGTTGCTGGCGTACTGGGCGCAGTTGAGCGTGACAAAAGGAGCATCTGCCCCAATCAGCCCCTGCGCGATGGCGTATTCATGCATCAGCTGCGCGAGGTAGCTTTTGCCGGTGCCGCTGTCGCCGGTGATCAGCAGCGGCAGGCCGCCGTCGGGATAAAACAGCGCGGTTTTCAGCTGCTCAATCGGCTTCCTGAGCGAGCCTTCATGGCCGATCAGCAGGGAAAAGTGGTCATGCTGCTGTTTCCCGCCGTCGCTTTCTGCCAGCAGCTCGTCGACGCTGGCAAACTCGGTGCGCGACAGGCGGTAAAACTGCTGCTCGAAGCTCGCTTTATGCAGGAAGTAAACGGGGCGGGTGTTGATTTTTATCAGCACGCCCTGCGCCACCAGCTGGTTGAGATAGTGGCTGGCGGTATTGCGCCGTAGCGCAAAACGCCCGGCAAGGTGGCCGGCAGTGAAGATGTCACTGACGTCATGGGGATCGAAAAAGTCGGTCTGGTTTTTCAGGAAGGTGAGCAAATCATCTTTACGCATGGGGCGTTCCTTACGCTGCGGTATACGCTTGCCCCAATGATGCAGTGAAAGATCGCGCCGTGACCAAAAGCCAGCCGGGGATTTTCGATTTTGTGGACGGCAGCACAAAAGCCGCCGCCCCATAGTTCACGCTAGTTTTGCAGCGCGCAGCCGTAGTCGAGAAGCTCTCCCGCCGTGCCCAGGTTCAAATCCGTCACCTTCAGCCGATTTGCCAGCAGCACAAACTCGCCCCGCTCGTTGACGGTTACCGCCAGGCCATATTTCGCGATGTCGTCGCCGTGCGCCTGAACGTAGCGGTTCAGCAGCGCAAAGGGGCTTTGCTGCGCAAACGTGTCGGCCGGGATTTTCATCGCCAGATAATCATGGCCCTTCAGCCCGATCCCCAGCGGCTGCCAGCTGGTGCTGATAAACCCTTCCTGCTGGCTAAGCTGCCGATAAACCTCCGGGCGCAGGCAGGCAAGATGGATATGCAGCTGGTTCTGGGAGCGGCCGTACCAGGAGTTGATCGCCAGCGCCAGATAACGGTCGTCGACGGGCTTATCCGTCATCTGCTTTAAGCGACTGCGCTCCTGCCAGGCGTAATAGAAGTAATTGGGCGCATCCGCCTTCTGAAGCGCCGGGCTTTCAATGCCGGTAATTTCTTCGGTCGGCATCACCAGCGTGTGCAGCGGCCCCTTCGCGTCTTTAAAGACCACGAAACGTTTATCGAGATCGACATCCAGGCAAGGCGTCGGATCGTGCCGCTGCTGCTGGCCGGGCACGCACTGCTGGCTGACAATCTTCCACAGCGCGTCGCTGTTGGCGTGGATATGCAGCAGCCATCCGGCAGCGGCCAGCAGCACGAAAAGCATCAGGATTAAAACGGCGCGGAGGGTCTTCTTCATGAAAAGCGATCGTCCTTGTGTTTGAAATTATGCGGTCAGTTTAGCTTCCTTTGCTGAAATGCTTTAGCAATCAGCTGGAAACAGTCGTCGATGACGGGTGGGAACGCCTGCTGCGTGCTGCGCATCAGCGCCACCGTCCGGCTTAGAGAGGGCTGCTGAAGATGCACAACCACCAGCTCTTTGTCCTGTAAATGCGTGGTGTAAAGCTCCGGCAGGATCGCGATAGCCAGGCGGGAGCGCACCAGCCCGTACAGGGTTTCGATAAAATCCACCTGATAGCGAGCGGTGAGATTAAGCCGCTGGCTTTCTGCCATAGCGGCCACCAGGCGGCTGATATTCCCTTTTGAAAATACGCCGATATCGCGGCGGGAGAGGTGCCGCCACGGGATTTGGCTGGAGGCAGCCAGCGGATCGTCCCGGTGCATCACGGCGACAAACGGATCGTCCTGCAGCGGGTGGATCTCCAGCGTCTCGGGCACCGAGCTGTCCAGCGCGCCGATGCCAAAGTCCAGCTGGCCGTTTTCCAGCTGGCTAATCAGGGAATCATTGGTTTGATCGTGAAACTCAACGCGCAGACGAGGGTAATGCTCCGCCAGCAGCTGCGGAATATCCGGGAATAAAAGGCTGCTGACCGAAGGCACCAGCCCGATGCACAATGTCCCCGCCCCGCCGTTTTCCACAATGCGCTGCATATCATCGAACGAGCGCTGCGCCACGTACAGCACGCGTTCGGCATGGGGCAGGATCGCCATGCCCAGCTCCGTGAGCGTCACCGCCGACGCCGTGCGGTTCACCAGCTTGCCGCCCAGCACCAGCTCAATCTGCCGCAGCGCGCTGCTCAGCGCCGGCTGGCTGATAGCAAGACGGTTTGCGGTATCGGTGAAATGCCTTAACCGGGCCAGCGTCACAAAATACTGGATCTGTTTTAAAGAGAGGGCGGGCAGGCGGCGCCAGGGTTCAGCCATTATCGTGTCCGGGTTCCGGAGGTAATCGTTTGCGACAGGATAAACGTTTCTTATCGGCTGATAAATTAAATCATCTGGGCAAATCTCCGCCCGCTGCCTAGAGTAGCGCTATCTTGCGATTTGCGGACGGAAATGATGACTTCATATGTGCACGCGGACCTGCGCCGCCGGGCGGTAAAAGCCGCGCTGGGCGAACAGCCTTTTGACCTGCTGCTGAGCAACGCCAACCTGATAGATATGGCAACCGGCGAGGTTCGCCTGGTGGACGTGGGGCTGGTCGGCTCGCTTATCGCCAGCGTTCACCCCTGTGGAACCTGGGCCGACGCCGCGCAAACCCACGACCTGGCAGGAGCGTATCTCAGCCCGGGGCTGATGGACACCCACGTACACGTTGAAAGCTCGCATTTACCTCCGGCCCGCTACGCTGAAATCGTTGTGGCGCAGGGCACCACCACCATCTTCTGGGACCCGCACGAGCTGGCTAACGTGCTGGGTGTGGAAGGCGTGCGTTATGCTGTCGAAGCCAGCCGCGACCTGCCGCTACGGGTGATCTGCGCCGCGCCGTCCAGCGTCCCTTCAACGCCTGGACTGGAAATGTCCGGCGCTGATTTTGCAGGCAAAGAGATGGAAACCATGCTCGCCTGGCCGGAAGTGGCGGGCGTGGCGGAAGTGATGGACATGCACGGCGTGCTGAACGGCAGCGAGCGCATGCTGGAAATCCTCAACGCCGGGCTGAACAGCGGCAAGCTCATTGAGGGCCACGCCCGTGGCCTTAGCGGCGCGCAGCTACAGGCCTATCTTGCCGCTGGCGTTACTTCGGATCACGAACTGACCTCGGCTGCTGACGCGCTGGAAAAGCTCCGCGCCGGGCTGACCATCGAAATTCGCGGCTCGCACCCTTACCTGCTGCCGGAAATTGTCGAAGCGCTGAACGCCCTTCCGCACCTCTCTTCCCAGGTCACGGTCTGCACCGATGACGTGCCGCCGGATATCCTGCTGGAAAAAGGCGGGATCGTCGCCCTGCTCAACCTGCTGATCGAACACGGCATGAAGGCGACAGACGCGCTTCGTCTGGCAACCCTCAACGCCGCGATCCGCCTGCAGCGTAACGATCTGGGGCTGATTGCTGCCGGACGCACGGCGGATCTTGTGGTCTTCGATTCGCTGGAGAAGCTCCAGGCGAAAGCGGTGTATGTCGCAGGACAGCGCCTGGCGCAAAACGGCAAACTGACTGAACCGGTGAAAGCGCCGGAAGTTCTGCCGCCGCGCGATACCGTCCGCCTTCAGCCGCTAACTGCGGAAGCTTTCAATCTTACCGTCCCGATGACGCACGGCACCGCCACGCTGCGCCATATCAAAGGCGCACGCTTTACCCAGTGGAACGAAACGACGGTGGAAGTGCGCGATGGAAAAGTGCAAATCCCTGAAGGATTCAGCCTGATCTGGGTGCAGCACCGTCACGGCCGCCACGAAGCGAAGCCGCAGCTGGCGCTGCTGGAAGGCTGGGGAGAACTGCGCGGCGCGATTGCCACGACCTACTCCCACGACTCCCACAACCTGGTGGTTCTGGGGCGGGATCCGCAGGATATGATGCTGGCGGCCAACACGCTGATTGCCAGCGGCGGCGGCATGGCGCTGAGCCAGAACGGAGATATTCTCGCGCATGTGGCGATGCCCATTGCCGGTATGCTTTCCGACCTGCCCGCGGACGAGCTGGCGCGGCAGTTCCACCAGCTGCGCGAGCTGAGCAACAAAGTCGCCGACTGGGAGCCGCCTTACCGGGTCTTTAAAGCCATTGAAGGCACCTGCCTTGCCTGTAACGCCGGGCCGCACCTGACCGATCTCGGCTTAACGGACGGCAGCACGCGCCAGATTGTCGACCCGCTTATTGCCCGTCACGAAACGGCAGCGAAATAACACACAACAATCAGATAGCAACGGAGAGCCGCATAATGGCCGAAAACACAGTTACCCCCGCCGCGTCCGGCAGCTGGCTGGAAAGGCGTTTCCAGCTGCAGGCCCGGCAAAGCAAAGTCAAAACCGAATGTCTCGCGGGCGTCACGGGCTTCCTGGCCGCTGCCTATCTGCTGGTGGTGATCCCCGGCCTGCTGGCCGTCGGCGGCATGGACAAAGGCGCGGTGACCACGGGCACCATTCTGGTGTTTGTGGCGGGCACCCTGCTGATGGCGTTTTACGGCAACCTGCCGTTTATCGTCGGGCCGGGCATTGGGGGTTCCGTGCTGGTGGGCGTAACGCTTGCCGGGAGCGAGGGGATTAGCTGGCAGATTGGCCTGGGCATTGCCTGCTGGTCGGGCATTCTCTTCTTCGCCCTGACCCGTCTCGGCCTGCGGGAGATCGTCACCCGCTCCGTGCCGCAGTCCATCAAGCTAGGGCTGACGGCATCGATCGGGCTGTTCGTCGCCGTGCTCGGCTTCCGTAACGCGGGGCTGGTGCTGGCGAACGTAAAAAGCAACGCGCTGATGCTGGGGGATTTCACCTCGCCGGGCGCTGTTGTTGCGCTGTGCGGGCTGTTCCTTGCCATAGCATTGCAGGCCCGCCGCATTCCCGGTGCCATTCTCTGGGCGATTCTGTTTGCGACCCTCGTCGGCATTCCCTTTGGCGTCACCCATCTGCCGCAAAGCTTTATCGCCCTGCCGCACTCCATCGCGCCCGTGCTGGGCCATGTGGATATGCTGGGCGCGCTGAATATCGCCTTCCTGCCCTATCTGTTCGTCTTTTTTGCCTCGGAGTTCTTCTCCACCATGGGCACCACGCTTGCCGTCGGCGGCGAAGCGGGCCTGCTGGATGAGAAAGGCAATATGCCGCACATCAACCGTCCGTTTATGGTCGATTCCATTGCCGCCGCGCTTGGTCCGTGGGTCGGTATCCCTGCGGCAACGGCATTAATTGAATCTTCCGCAGCGGCGGAGGCCGGTGGCAAAACGGGCCTGACCGCGCTGACGGCAGCCGTGATGTTCCTGCTGATGCTGCTGTTCACGCCGGTGGCGCTGATGATCCCGAAAGAGGCGACGGCACCGGCGCTGATCCTCATCGGGCTGAATATGTTCAGCGGCCTGCGCAAGGTGGATTTAGCGAACTTCACCGACGGGCTGCCGGTGCTGATGATGGTGATGATCACGCTGATCGCCAACAGCTTCGGCACCGGCATCGCGGGCGGCCTGCTGTTTTATGTGATCATCAAAGTGATTGCCGGGAAGTGGCGTGAGATCCCCGTGGGGCTGTATCTGCTGGCGATCCCGCTGATCTATTACTTCGCCACGCTGGTCCATCACTGATCCGCTTCGCGCCTTCGGTTTCGGAGGCGCGAATCTTACCAAAGCACGCGCAGGGCGGATAAGCGCAGCGTCATCCGCCGTTAAAAGTTAGCGTAAATAAGCCTCGGTGAGCTTCACCCAGTATGTCGCGCCAACGGAGATGCACTCGTCGTTAAACTGATAGAGCGGGTGATGCACGGAATAGTCATCTTTGCCTTTCCCGGTTCCCAGCCAGACATAGCAGCCCGGCACCTCTTCGAGCATAAAGGCGAAATCTTCGCTGCCCATGGCGGTTTTAACTTCTTGCGGATCGGCAACCCACTCGGCCCCAAAGGCGTCGCGAGCCACCTGTAGTGCAAACTCGGTTTGCGCCGGATCGTTCATCGTCACCGGATACCCAAAGTCCGGTTCGATAACCGCTTTAACACCAAAACTTTCCGCCTGCCCCTGCACAATGGCGTTGATACGCTCTTTCACCGCATCCCGCACCTCAGCTTTTAAGGTACGCATATTCAGCTTGAGCACCGCATTGTGCGGGATAATGTTATGGGTCGTGCCGCTTTGCAGGCTGCCCACGGTGACCACCGCCGCGTCCTGAGGATCGACATTGCGTGAAACAATGGTCTGCAATGCCATGACGATTGCAGCACCGGCCACGGTAGGATCGATACTGTTTTCCGGCATCGATCCGTGCCCCCCTTTGCCTTCCAGTTTGACGGTCATGCTGTCAGACGAGGCCATCAGCGCCCCCGGCTTAGTCATGATCTGTCCGGCAGGGATCAGCGGGAAGTTGTGCAAACCAAAGATCGCATCGCAGGGGAAAAGCTTAAACAGGCCATCGTCGATCATGCGTTTTGCGCCGCCGACGGACTCTTCCGACGGCTGGAAAATGAGATGCAGCGTACCGTTAAACGGGCGATGTTCGGCCAGATAACGCGCCGCAGACAGCAGAATGGCACAGTGTCCATCGTGACCGCAGGCGTGCATCTTGCCTTCCACCGCGCTTGCCCACGGCAGCCCGGTTTGTTCCTGCATCGGCAGCGCGTCCATATCGGCGCGGATGCCGAGGCGCCTGCCGCCGTTGCCCACTTTCAGCGTGCCGACCACTCCAGTTCCGCCCAACCCTCGATGCACCTCATAGCCCCAGGTGTTCAGCAGTTCCGCAATACGATCGCTGGTGCGAAACTCTTCAAATCCCAGCTCCGGGTGCTGGTGGAAATCACGGCGAATGGCGATCATCTCTGCTTCATGTTCGAGAATTTCTTTGATTAGCATAGGGTTTCCTTTTCTTTGTCAGGTAAGGCGTTACGCTCGCGCCAGGCAATCAGGGCGCACAGCGAAACGATGGCGCAAAACATCAAATACCAGGCTGGTGCCATAGGCTGGTTAGTGACTTTCAGCAGCCATGTCACGTTAAACTGGGCGAATCCGCCAAACAATGACACGCTGATGGCGTAGACCATCGCCATGCCGCAGGCGCGTACCGGCCTGGGGAAGGATTCAAGGATCAGTAAGAACATGGCCACCGCGCTGATATTAGCCAGAACCTGATCCAGCGCGATTAAGACTATGGTGTACCACAGCGGAAGGCCGTACATGATTGTTGCAAAGATCGGCCAGATCAGCACAAGCGATAAAAGCGCACAGGCGATCAGGATCGGCTTTCGCCTCGGCAATCTGTCTGCCAGCCTGCCGCCCCAGAAAGGGATCAGCAGCGTTAACAGGGCTGCCGTCAGGCTTATCCAGTAAGAGATGCTCGCCGGCATGTGCATGGTGTTCACCATATAGGCGGGCATGTAATAAATAATGATGTAGAAGGTGGTTGTGCCTTTGATCCCGGCAAAAATCCCCAGCAGCAGCACCTTACGATGCTCACGCCATAAGGTGAGCGCAGGGTTAGCAAGCGCGGTGGTGGGGGAAGTACTGTGGGTTTCCGGCAGCTGGCGGCGGATATACAAACCGACCGGCATAATAGCCAGGCCCAGGATAAACGGGATTCGCCAGCCCCAGTCGTACAGCTGCTCCTCGCTCAGATAATGGCTAAGCCCCGCTCCCATAGCCGCCCCCAATAACGCCGCGCCTCCCTGGCTGGTCATCTGCCAGCTTACCCGTTCGCCACGGCGGGCAGCGCCACCGGCTTCCATCAGCCAGGTCGTCGCAGCGCCCACTTCTCCTCCCGCAGAAAAACCCTGCAACAGTCGTCCGGCAATCAGGATTATCGGTGCCAGTATTCCGGCCTGGCTGTACGTCGGCGCAAAGGCCACTAACATCACGCCCAGCGACATCAGACCCATAATTAGCGTCATTGCCGCCTTACGTCCGTGCCTGTCGGCGTAGTTGCCCAGCACCATGCTACCCAGCGGGCGCATCACAAAGCCCACGCCGAAGGTGGCGACAGCGAGTAAAAGCGACACGTAATCGTTGCTGGCGGGGAAAAAGAGGTGACCAATAATCACCGAAAAAAAGCTGTAAACAGCAAAATCATAAATCTCGAGGCCATTACCCAGCGTCACGGCAACCAGCGATTTTATACTGGTCTTATCGGACGCTGACGACGCGGCAAATGCAGGCGAGCCCGTTAAGTCGGCCCGGCTCGGGGCATAGCTGACTGACTCTTTCATGCTCATTTCCTTTTTTGTTGCGAATATGTGAAAAATGGGCGCCATTTGCACTATCTGCATAAAAAAAGAACATCGCAATCATAAAAATTCGTTATGCCTTTGGTTATATTATTTGTATGGTGATCGAGCAAAATTTGCACCAGCACAGCAGCACAAGCGAAGGCACCCAATGAAAATCAAGCTAAATCAATTAGATATTCTGTTGGAAGTTGCTGCACAGGGCAGCATTGGCAAAGCAGCAAAGGCGTTAAATCTGACGCAACCTGCCATTTCGAAAACGATTCATGAGCTGGAGGCAGAAATCGGCTTGCCGATTCTGCAACGCTCGTCACGCGGCGTGACCCTAAATGAGTACGGCCAGGTTTTGCTGCGCCACGCCCGCGATATCGATCGTTCGCTGCACCAGGCGCGGGATGAAATCGACCATCTGCTTGGAAAGGCCATGCGCCAGCTGCGGGTTGGTTTTACCTCCGCCGCCTCCTACGGCCCCTTCACCAATACGCTGATCCAGTATCAGGCTCGTTTTCCGGGCGTTAAGCTTGTGGCGATGGAAGGTCGCCCGCATCAGATTCACGACGCCCTGCAAAATCAACGGCTGGATCTTGCTGTGCTCACCGCTGCCACCAGCCTCGTGCAGTCAGGCATGTATTACGAACCCCTTTACGCGCTCAGCAATACGATTCTTGCAGGCGAGCAGCACCCCATTACCCATACCACCTCCCTTAAAAGCCTGATGAATTATCCCTGGCTCGACTGGGACGAGCCGGGCGAGCACTCCATTCTGGCACAGGTATTTCGCCGCTATAACCTGCCGCAGCCGCAGAATATCGTACATTGTTCGTCGCCGTGGGTCATGGCGCGCATGATGGAGCAGGCAGATATGGTCAGCATGTGGACGTCGGTCCGACTGCGTTTTCCGGGCTACAACGTTAATCTGCGGGCGCTTGCCCTACGGGAAGTGCTGCCGGCCACCAGCATTGGCGTGCTGTGCCCGAATATTGGCCGCCTCTCCACGGCAGGCCATACTTTTATGGAAATGCTGAGGCTCAACGCCCGAGACTGGCTCCAGCAAAGCGACGCTGCAGATATGGTGGTGCGCGTGTAGCAAACCAGGGGGGATTAATGCTGCCTTCACTGCCAGGAAATAACCTGGCAATAACTCATCCCGCACGCTCAGAGAATTAAGTCGCAAGTTGTTCTTAACGCTCTTAAATTTCACTATGATCCTTTTCCTGCCTGGTTAGAAAAAAGGATTCTTATGCTCACCATTGCCCTTCGGGAAAAAAACAGCGCTTTCGCCCACGGTATAAAAATTATTATCGAAAAAATATGCAGCCGCCGTTACGAGCCTTATCAGTTCCTTTCTGCCGAACATCATGATGCTGCCGATATTGTTTTTATTTCCCTCGACGACAGCTGGATAGTCGCCGACTGCTATAAAATTCCCCAGATCACCACAACGCAGCGCGTGGTGCTTATTTGTCGCCGGCAGGAGCACGAAAAGCTGATGTTCCGCCCCTGTCTTTATATGCTGCCGGTTATTTTTCGCGAAGAAGAAATTGAAGATATTACCCTGAAAGTCGCCCACTGGACCGAGATATCCCGACGAGGAAAGCGCACGCTTCCCGTTCCTGCCAGCGTCTGCAAGTTCTGCACCACCCGCCATTTCTCAGTTACCGAACGTGAGCTGCTGAAATATATGGCCTGCGGGCATTCGCTCTCTGACGTCGCCTTACTGATGAAAATAGACGAAGCGCAGGCTCTGCAACACCGCAAGACGATCATGAAGAAGCTCAGCATTAATAATTATCAGGGCTTAGTCAGGTTTATCAGAGTCAACCTGCACTTTTTAATAACCTGATAATCAAGATGCTGCATTTTTACCCCTGAATATTCTCCAAATCAGTGCCAGCATTAAGACTTTTCGATTAGCGCTTTAAGCTGCGCCTAATATCAGTCATTTTTTTCTGCTGACAGAATACGCTCAAGCTCAAAAAATCAGAAACTGCTGCAGTTTCTGATTACCCGTCACGCTCCCTAAGTGAAATTAACGAACAATATTTTTTAAGGCACAAACGACTATGATGCGCCCGACGTTTCAACATTATTCTTAGGCATTCAGAAGTATCCAGCCGTCGGGTGTTATCCCGGAAAAGATACCCGATCGGTCAGCCAGTGAGTGAGCATTTGCAATTAGCCGCCCGTAAAAGAAAATATCGACGCATCAACATCGATGGTCACGTTAATCCGTCAAGCCTGAACAAGCCGCTGATTTTCGACCGGCTGGAGTATTTACAGCAACAGCTCCGAATGGGAAGCCAGCAACCGGCTGCCGACGTGCTGCTGGTAAGCCATGATGCCTACCTTTCTCTGGCGCTCACCAATTATATTTTCAGACAGGCCCGAACGCACCTCTGCTCGACGCTTGAAGAGGTAAGCTGGTTTTTCGAGCAAAAACCCATCCCGCGTATTGTGATTGATTTAGACGGTATCGCGACCCCGGCCATCAACGTGCTCAACACCCTGCGCCAGTGGCACGAAGCTTACCCCGGCATCATCGTCATTTTGCTTACGGCGGGCCGTAACCCAGCGGCGGCCTGCCTGATTGTGGCCGCTGCCAATTGCTGCGTGATTGAACGTCGTCTCCCGCCAGGTATCTTGTCCTGGCTATTAATGCAGCAGCCTTGTTCCCTGCCTTCCGTGCAGGCGAACTATACGCGGGAACATGATGCGCTCACGAAGAGAGAGTGGCTGCTGTTGATGTCGCTGGCAAAGGGCGATTCGCTGAAATCCGTTGCCGTATCGCTCAATAAACCTTATCACTCCGTTATCTATATCCTGGGCAGACTGGCCAAACGCATTGGCCTTACAAGTAGGAAGTCGTTAATTCATTTACTTAATGAATTATCAATCCCACCCACAGAACGAAGGGTGTGACCGTAACTTGCTGACTTACCGGTGAAAGTTAAGAAACTACTTATTTTCAATGTTTATATATTGTTAAATTAGATCATATCATTAACAATTGTAGAAATTCCTGGAAACGGGCAAGGCCGATAAAAGTGAGGCTTAGCGAAGAATGCGATCGTTCCCTTCCCTTATTTGTTAACAAAAATAGAACAATAGGTATTTACTACTATTTTTTGCAATTAAAACAAACTTTATCACCAACGCCGAACTGACATATGGTTCGTTAAACTAAATTGTAGAAATAACGACCTGCCATTTAGAACTTAATAACGCGTCCGCATGAGCACGGAAACAGCAGACTTTCTCTCAAATATTATGGCTGTATAATCAGCGCATCTATTTTATCCCCATGAATAAACACTCTGCGTGATTGTTTCAGCATGTTTTTCATGACCCTCATCGCACTTCAAAACAATATATATAACTGTACGGAATAGTCATTTTAAAAGGGAGTACACCAGAAATATATTCACAAAACTATAATTAACTCTTCGTCACTTTCGCTGCCATTGACCAGACGTCAACGCGATGTTTACCTCAAACAATCCGAGGCAAAAAAATGAAACCTGCATCCGTAATCATTATGGACGAGCACCCTATTGTCCGCATGTCGATAGAAGTGCTGTTACAGAAAAATAAAGATATTAGTGTCGTGCTAAAAACGGACAATGGCCGCGAGGTCATTGACTATATGCGCAATCATCCTGTCGATCTGGTGATCCTTGATGTCGAACTTCCCGGCGTGGATGGCTTCTCTCTGCTGAAAAGAATTAAAGGAATACAAGAAGATACAAAAATACTATTCCTCTCCTCCAAGTCTGAACGCTTTTATGCCGGGCGTGCCATTCAGGCCGGAGCCAATGGTTTTGTCAGCAAAAGAAAAGAGCAGGACGACATCTATAATGCTGTAGAAATGCTGCTCTCTGGCTACTCATTTTTTCCGTCAGACACGCTGCATTTTATCAGCAACGCCAAATCACAGCATGGATCGGTTGATGATATGCCGCTTTCCAATCGCGAAGTGACCGTATTACGTTACCTGGCAAATGGTCTGTCCAATAAGGAGATTGCCGAACAATTGTTGTTAAGCAACAAAACGATAAGTGCACACAAAGCAAATATATTCTCTAAGCTGCGCGTCAGTTCTATAGTAGAACTTATCGATTACGCCCGCGTGAAAGAACTATTATAAAAAGTGTAAGTTATGAAAAAGCCGGGAATATTTATCCCCGGACTTTTTCATTGCGGCAAAATGCTGCCTTAATACTTAATAATAATTAATCATAAAGGTCGCGTCCGCGTCCGCTTTACCCGGCTGAGGATTGTCCGTCAGCGCGATGTAATTGGCGTAAAACGTTAGCGTCGCGTTCCCCTGGGCATCCACCGCCACATCCTGGCTGGCCTGCTCCAGCGGTAGCTGGGTTTTATCTTTATCACGCAGCTGAACCGCAACATTCTTCGCGCTACTTGTGCCATTTAGCGCCAGCAGCCCCGGGTTACCGCTGGCAGTTTTTCCCGAAAAAGTAATCGATGCTGAGCCTGGCGGACAACCGTTAAGCTTCAACGTAAAGGGCATACTTTGGGTTGTGCTGCCCACCGTACTTAACTGTTTGGTAGGCCAGGTTCCCAGCTGCACGGTCTTACTGTCGCTCCCGGTTTCCACATAACAGCTGTAGTCCACCACGTTGCCGCGAAGCTCGATATTAATTTCACCCAGCGAGGAGTCCGCCCCGGCGTTCAGGGAAGCCCCGCCCGTCGCCAGTACCAGCAGGCACGCGATTCGTATATCAGTCATAGTCCACCCGCAGATACCCCCGCGAGGTAAAGGGCCCTTCGGCAGGTTTATTTCCCGTCACGCTTACCGGCCAGGCGCGAACGCCGACCCGCGCCATGGCCGCATCATCCAGGCGAAAATTAATTTTGCTGCCCAGATTGTTCGGCGTCAGCGGCACGCCGCTGCTGTCGGCAACGATAAAGCCCAGATCGCTGTTATCAGAAACCATCATATTGCCGGACTGCTTTTCCGCCTCCAGGCGCAGCGTCAGATAAGACTGCGCGTCAACGTTAGTGCACTTGATGCCGATCGTTTTACTCTGCGGCGTAACCCCCTGCGGGCGATTTCCAGCCCCGGCCTGGCTGAACAGCGCCGCGCCAATATCGCCAAAATCGAATTCAATAATCTGCCCGGCGTTGATCTCGCAGGTCTGCGGCACCTCGACTTTTCCACTGTAGCTGATGGTGTAAACCACCGTGGTCAAAGGATCGGCATTGGTGGTGGTCACATAAACACGGAACATCGTCTGTTTGGGGATCGGCACCATATTGATGAATTTGCGCGTCACCTTAAGGCGGAAAATCAGGTTGGAGTCGGTAACCGGAAAAGGCTTTTGCTTTGGCACATTCGGGTGCGATCCCATCTGGATATAGTTCAGCGGCGGATAGAAAACCCCGGCGTAGCTGTCGGTGATCCGCATGCCACCGTTCAGGTAATCATTGATCTTCAGATACTTATAGCCGTCCAGCGTTTCCTGAATGGGTAGATCGGTTACGTAGCTACGCCTGGTGGTTTTACCGCTCGTTCCGGCGGGACAGGTGGCGTTTACGCCGACCTGGCCAGATTTTTGCGAGAGCGTGACAATCTGGCCGACATTATTATTGGAACTATTAAACGTCTCGGAGAGATCGTAGCTGACGTCTTTAGGCACGCCGTCTGAGTTATGGCAAACCGTAGCCCAGGCCGCTGGCGAACAGGCCACCAGCGCCAGGACTGCAAGGGAAGTCTTTCGTTTCATGTTTAATTTCTTCACCACGCTAAGAACAGGTTGCCGTCGCAACCACGACAGCCTGTTTAAGGCTCTCCTTCGGCAACGCGTAATGAGCAAGGCAACGCGAACCGTTGCCTTCGCCCCACTGAATAAGCAGCTTCCCTTCCAGCGGCAGGCCACTCAGGTAAATTTGCCCGTCATCCCCCACCATGCTGGTTGCCCCACTGGTTTCTTCGCGCACCACAGAGCCAAACGGCACCGGGCGATCGCCGCGCTTCACGGTAATAATTGCCCGCACGCCGATACGCGCATTGAAAGCAGCCCGAACCAGCGCGCCTTCGGTAGGCACAACGCTGCTGACGTTGTTGTCGATATCCGTGTGGTTATCCATGGAGTTGGTATCCAGCGCGATGCGGTTGTAGCGGTACACCGTGGCGTAGGGCATCACGGCGTAGCCTCGCCAGTCCGTTTTCACGCCGGTCTGGTTTTCCACACTCACTCCCGCGGCACCTGGCGCTTTAATCAGAACGTTGGTATCGCCGAGCGGCTGGCTAAAGGTAATGCCATCGGCATGTCCCACCACGCCACCGGCCGCCTGCCAGTTGAACTCGCGCTGATCGCGATCGTAGTTGTAGCCCACACCCAGCGTGCCGTAAGTCGCCTGCCAGGTTGCCGTGGCGCTTCCGCTGTAGCCACTTGAATCGCTGTGGCCCTGGGTCACGTTGTAGCTCAGGTTACGGTCCTCCAGCAGCGTGCCGCCGACGCCCGCCTGCACGGTGCTCTGCCCGTCAGAATTACGGCTGGTCGCGAAGGTGGCATAGGCACGGTCAATGGCCCGATCCCGTGAATAACCGTTCCCCAGCAAGGCGCTGAACGGCACCGAGAGGTTAAACGCCACAATGCGATCCGTGCCCTCAAGGCCAATGGATTTACTCCAGGAGGTGGAAACGGAATAGCTGATCCCTTTCCAGCCGCTGGCGTAGCCCGCCTGATACCAGGTGTTATCGTCGTCCGTTCCCCAGTAGGTTTGCTGGCTGCCGGAGACATACAGCGAGCCGTAATCTCCCATCGCCTGGGAGATATTCACCTGAAAACGCCCGCGCTTGCTGTAGCGCAGGTTGTGGTAGCTCTGGGCGACCGGCACCTTGTTGTGGCTGCCGTCGTCCTCCAGCTCGTATTCGTAGCCCTCAATATTTTTGTAGGCCACTTCATCAAGGGTATAAAACCCTTTCGTTGAGTAGCGATAGCCCAGCAGCTGGAAGTTTGTGCCGTAGCCGCTCAGCGATTTGGCATACAGAAAGCGCAGCGACTGTCCCTGATGATCGCTGTCGTCTGCCAGGGTGCTGCGGGCATGGGTGATGTCCATGGAGACGGCACCCCAGTCTCCCAGGTTTTTTCCCAGACCGAGTACCGCCGCGGTATAACGCGCCGCGAGCTGCGTCCCGCCATAGGCGGTATAGCCATTCGGCAGACCAGCAATCAGCGTGCCCTGAGCAAAAAATGGCGTGTCCTGCTGATCGTTTCCGCTGCGGAAATCCCCGGCAACCAAATCGTACTTAAAGCGCCCTTCGCGCTGGAGCAGCGGCACGGTGGAGTAAGGAACCGTGTAGTTTTGCTGGCTACCATCTTTCTCTTCGATGGTGACATCCAGATCGCCGCTGGAGGAGGTCGGGTTCAGATCGCTGATGGCGAAAGCCCCCGGGGAGACATAGCTTTGATAAATCACATAGCCGTTCTGACGAACGGTGATTTTGGCATTGGTACGCGCAATACCGCGCACCGTTGGCGCATAGCCTTGCAGGCTGTCGGGATACATACTGTCTGAAGAGTAAAGGCGCGCGCCGCGAAAACCGACGCTGTCGAACACATCGCTGCCGGTGTTGCTGTCGCCCATCACCAGCTCACCTTTAAGCGGGATGACCGTGCGCTGCACGTAAGTGCTGATGTTCTTCCACGTATTGCTGTGGTAGCCGTCCCCGCTGTTATAACTCCATGCTCCGCTGTTACGCAGCCGCCAGGCTCCCCAGTTCAGCCCGCTTTGCAGGCTGAGATAGTAGCTGTCGTCATCGCTGCTGCGGTTGCCGGTGAAAGTGTAATTCACTAACGCCGCGGGGATGCCTTCATCCCACTGGTCCGGCGGAATATAGCCGCGAGCGCTGTTGTTCAGCGACGCCTGCGGCAGGCTGATATCCAGCCGCAGCTTGTTAAAATCAAATGCGGTCGTCGCGCCAGGAATAGCCTCGGGCAGTGAGATACACTCCCCCGGCTGAGCCTTAGCCAACTGCGGATACGCCTGCATATTCAGCCCGAGCCGTTTCAGCCAGTCGCCGTCAAGGCACGGCGCAAGGCCGCCGTTAGTCGCCTGGTCCTCAGACTGCTTACCCGCATCGACAAAACCCAGATCCTCGGTGGCGATAAACTCATCGTTGCGCCAGATATCCACCCGATAGCTACCCGGTGCCTGATGGCTGCCTTTCTCAAAGCGCGACAAATCCGCCACCGCGCCATCATCGTCAGACAAAAAGCGGGGGTTAAAATAACTTTCGGCGTGGCCTGCCCCTGGGCAGAGCGCGGTGAGGATCGCCACCATCAGCGGCGCGAGCGGCTTATTAATCATGTTCCGAATATCCCTTACGGCCCGCCAGCATCACTGCATCTGACCTGCTTGCACCGGCGTCACCGCACCGTAATCGTTCACAGTCTGAAAGGTGATCTTTCCCTGCATGCCGGCCGCAACGGCCACCTGCGCCACGCTTTTCGGCGCAACCATCGTATTGGGCAGCTTATCGTTCCCTATCTTCAGGTTGACCGTGGAAACGTAATACGGAGAAGAGTTATGAATGCTCAGATGCCCGCCGCTACGGGCAAAACGCAGCTGTTTCACCGCGTCTTCTGGCTGCATTGGCAGATTCTTAGGCCGCACAAACAGCTTGATGCGCGACATGATTGCCAGCTGAAGGACGTTGCGGTTCTCGACGCTGTTTTTATCCACCGAAGGAATGGCTTTAACATTCATCCAGAAAATGGACTCACGGTCCGTCGGCAGCGGCTGGCCGACATAAATAATGCGCAGGGTGTTTTCGCTTTTCGGCTCGCTGACGAACAGCGGCGGCGTCACGATGAAACTTTTATCTTTTGCGCCGAGATTATTTTCGACCCACGAGTTCACAAGATATCGTTCAGTTTTGTCGCTATTGGTAATAGAAAGGGAGGTTTGCTTTGCGTCGGCAGGATAGATAACTCGCGTGGCTCCCAGCCCAATTCCCCCGGCGGCCTGAACGGTAAACGAGGAAATAAACCAACCTAATAATACGATTGCGCCTGATTTAATTAAATTATTCATCACAACAGATACCATCAATTACTTTTGTTAAACGGCGGGTCAGGGATACACCAGCGTAAACCAGACGTCAGAGTGAAGTTTGCCTGGCTTGACGTTTTCTGAAACCGAGCGATAGCGGGCGGTAAAATGAAAAATCATTTCACGGCTATTTATCGCGGCAAAATAGTCCGGTGCTGTATTTGGAATAATGAGCTGCTGCTGGCTGTCAAATAACGCCAGCCCCACCCCCGAACTTGCGTCGTTACCGCTGGCGCTGGTGGCGGCAAGAAACACCTGCGGATCTTCTGCGGGCGTCACCCCCTGAAAGGCAATGCCAACCAGCTCGGACACCTCGGCGAGGCAGTCGGTAAGACGAATGGCAAACGGCACGCTGACCGGCGCATAGCTGCCGACGGCCGGAAACAAAGAGCTGCGGTATTGCCCCATCTGCACGGTCATTTCCTGACTTTCCGTTGCGACGGTGCAGGCGCCGTTAACCAGCGAGCCCCGCATATGCACCTTGCCGCCATCAATCACCACCACCCGCTTTGCCAGCGCCGGGCTTCCCGCAACGGTAAGCAGGAGGAACAGAATTATCCTTTTCATGCGCGCCTTCGATTAACGTGAAAACTGCCTCGTCCGTGAGGCAAGCCTCATCCTTGTGGAGGGTGTTACTCGTATTTCATAACGAAAGTAGCGTCAGCGTTGGCCTGGCCCGCAGTTGCGGTGGCAGCGGTTGCTTTATAACGCGCGGTGAATGGCAGTGTGTTAGCACCGTCATTCAGCGTCTGGGCGGTAGAGAAAGAGGTCCCGTCCGGTGAAAGCACTTTCGAGGTGCGGTCAAGGATCTGGATACCCACGCCGGAAGCGGTCGTCGCGTTGCCGCCGGAGTTGAGCGCCAGCAGAGTCGGGTCTGTCGCATCAGTCTGACCGGTGAAAGCAGCAGAAGCGGTAGCCGCCACGGTGCTGTCGCAATCGGTCAGGACGATAGTGAAGGGCACCTGAGCAGAGGTGTCACCCACTTTAGCGAAGGACGCAGTGCGGTATTGCCCCATGTGCACGGTCTTATCCGCAGACTCGGTGCTGACCGCACAAGCAGCGTTGACTAACTCACCTTCAAAGTGAACGCTTCCGCCATTGACGGTCACTGGCGTCGCAGGATCTTCTGCATAAGCAGCGCCGCTCATCAGAACAATACCGGCAACCAGAGAAGAAGCAATTTTGCTGAATTTCATGGAGATTCCTTAAAATATAAATGCACAACGAAACAAGGCATCCGTGTTTATTTCGCTTGATTCGATAACGGCTATAAAAGCCCCTGAGGACACTTCTCATTCCTTGAGGAGATATTTAATTTTGTCCATGCCCGATAATCATTATTTCTTTATCGCTTTTCTGGAGGGCTTAATTTAAAGAATACGCGAGGCAATTAATACGCGATGAATCCTTATGTCCTCTAAGCATTGGCTTAATAAGACCTAAGAAATGACCCTGACAATGTTGTGGTCCTTCACCTCCATCCGCCGTTCGTGCAGAGTGCGTTAAAAGTTGTCAAAACGTTAAATTCGTCACATTTATGGTGCTAAACTAGCGCGCTTTATTGCTAGCACGCCAGGTGAAGAAATGAGTGAACATATCCAACAGACAGCGAAACCGGAGCCGGTTGTCCGGCCTAACTGGTCCGCCGTCTTTGCCGTGGCGTTTTGCGTAGCGTGCCTGATTACCGTTGAGTTTTTACCCGTCAGCCTGCTGACGCCGATGGCGCAGGACCTGGGGATTTCAGAAGGCGTGGCCGGGCAGTCGGTGACCGTGACGGCGTTTGTCGCCATGTTCGCCAGCCTGTTTGTGACGACCCTTATCGGCAAAGCCGACCGCCGCCACGTCGTGCTGCTGTTTTCGGTACTGCTGACCGCCTCCTGCCTGATGGTGTCGTTTGCACAAAACTTCACGCTCTTGCTGCTGGGCCGCGCCTGTCTGGGGCTGGCGCTGGGCGGCTTCTGGGCGATGTCCGCCTCGCTGACCATGCGGCTGGTGCCTGCCCGCACGGTGCCAAAGGCGCTGTCGGTGATTTTTGGTGCGGTTTCTATCGCGCTGGTTATCGCCGCGCCGCTGGGGAGCTTCCTGGGTGGGATAATCGGCTGGCGCAACGTCTTTAACGGCGCGGCGCTGATGGGGGTGGGCTGTATTCTGTGGGTCTGGAAGGCGCTGCCGTCCCTGCCGGGAGAAGCGGCACACCTGAAACAGAATATGTTTGGCCTGCTGAAACGTCCGGGCGTGCTGGCGGGCATGGCGGCCATCTTCCTGGCCTTCGCCGGCCAGTTCGCCTTCTTCACCTATATTCGCCCGGTCTATATGACGCTGGCCGGCTTCGACGTGGACGGCCTGACGCTGGTGCTGCTGAGCTTCGGCATCGCAAGCTTCGTGGGCACTTCGCTTTCCGCGGTGTTCCTCAAGCGCTCGCTGAAAATGGCGCTGACGCTTTCCCCATTGATACTGGCCCTGAGCGCATTAACGCTGGTGCTGTGGGGAACGGATAAGATTGTCGCCTCCGCCATCGCCATCATCTGGGGCTTTGCGTTTGCCTTAATCCCGGTAGGCTGGTCAACGTGGATCACCCGCTCGCTGGCCGATCAGGCAGAAAAAGCAGGCTCCATCCAGGTCGCCGTCATTCAGCTGGCCAATACCTGCGGCGCAGCCGTCGGCGGCTACGCGCTGGATAACCTCGGCCTGCTCTCCCCGCTGATCCTCTCCGGCAGCCTGATGCTGCTCACGGCGGCCCTGGTCGCGGTTAAGGTGCGGGTAAAGTAGGTTTTATCGAACAATTGTCGGATGACGCTGGCGCTTATCCGACCTGGCTGTTTCGTAGGGGGGATAAGCGCCAGCGTCATCCACCGGGGTTTCATTCACCCCCGCCAGAAAGGCTTATCCCCCAGTATTGTTGCACGATGCATGATCCGTCGGGCGGGCAGGTAATCTGTGTTGGCGTAATGCTGGGTGACGCGGTTATCCCAGATGGCGATATCGTTTTCCTGCCAGCGCCAGCGGACCTGGAACTCCGGTTTGGTGACGTGGGCGAACAGGAACGCCAGCAGCGCGTCGCTCTCTTTCTGCGTTAGATCGACAATCCGCGTGGTAAACCCTTCGTTCACAAACAGCGCCTGCCTGCCGCTCACCGGATGAGTGCGCACCACCGGGTGATTAAGCGGAGGGTTTTTAATCACGGCCTCGCGCCAGCGCTGGTGCTCTGCTTCGCTGCCGGTATGTTTATATTCCGGGAATGACTTCCTGAAATCGTGCTCCGCCTCCAGCCCGGACAGCAGGCGTTTGAACGGTTCGGACAGCGCCTCGTAAGCCGCGATGCCGCTGGTCCACAGCGTATCGCCTCCCGTTTCCGGCAGCGTTTTCGCCGCCAGAATCGCCCCGGCAGGCGGCGTCTCGATGAACGTGACGTCGGTGTGCCAGTTGTCGTTATCCGGCGGGTTATCGTCGTGGGTATCCAGCACGATTATCTCCTCCACGCCCTCCGCGTGCGGATAAACCGGGTGGATGTGCAAATCCCCGAAGCGCATCGCCAGCGCCCGCTGCTGCTGCGGCGTAATCGCCTGGTCGCGGAAGAACAACACCTGATGGCGGATCAGCGCGTGATAGAGCTGCTCGAACTGGTTATCGCTCAGGCTGCGCGTTAAATCCACCCCGCTCACCAGCCCGCCGATGTACGGCCCCAGCGGCACAATATTCACTTTTTCACTCATTGTCCTTCTCCATGCCATGGGGTTAACCGACGCTGCAGCGCGCGTAAACCCAGCTCTAAATAAAATGCGATAACGGCAATCACGCCGATGCCCGCAAGCACCACGTCCGTTGCCAGGAATTCACCTGCGGACTGCACCATAAAGCCCAGCCCGCGGGTTGCCGCGATAAGCTCCGCCGCAACCAGCGTTGACCAGCCCACGCCCAGCCCGATGCGGAACCCGGTAAGAATTTCCGGCAGTGCGCCGGGTAAAATTACATGCCAGACAACCTGCGAACGCGTTGCGCCCAGCGCCCGCGCCGCCCGAATGCGAACCTGCGAGGCGCTTCGCACGCCAGCCATCGTCGACATGGCGACAGGGGCAAAAATCGCCAGATAAATCAGCAGGATTTTCGAGGTTTCGCCGATGCCAAACCAGATCACCATCAGCGGCAGATAGGCCAGCGGCGGCACCGGGCGATACAGTTCGATCAGCGGGTCGAGAATGCCACGCACGGTCGGGCTAAGCCCCATCGCAATCCCGACGGGAATACCGATCAGCACGGCGGCAGCGAGCGCGGTCAGAATACGCAGCAGGCTGGCGGCCAGATGCTGCCACAGCGTGGCGTCCATAAAGCCCTGCGGCCCGGCGATGCTAATCAGCTTGCTCAGCACCTGCCCCGGCGGCGGCAGAAACAGCGGGCTGACCCACTGTTCGGCGGCAACCCACCACCACAGCAGCACGATGGCGGTGAGCGTAGTCAGGCTTAGCGTAACGTGGCGCGAGAAGGGCCAGCGCCAGGCCAGGCGGCGGCGCTGCGTTTTATCCGCGATGACGATGCTCATAGAAAGCCCTCGCGCTGTTCAAATACACGGCTAAGCACGTATTCGCGCTTAGCGATAAATTCCGGGTCGGACTTGATGCTGCGGCAAGGTTCGCCCGCGGCAAAGCGGCGGCCAAAATCAAGCGGCAGGCGCTCCAGCACGCGCCCAGGCCCAGGAGAAAGCAGCACCAGCTCGGTGGCGAGGAACACGGCCTCTTCGATATCGTGGGTGATAAGCAGAACCTGACGGCGGCTCTCGTGCCACAGCTTCAGCAGCAGGGTCTGCATCTGTTCGCGGGTGAACGCGTCCAGCGCGCCAAAAGGCTCATCGAGCAGCAAAAGCTGCGGTTTTGTTGCCAGCGCGCGGGCGATACCCACCCGCTGCCGCTGCCCGCCGGAAAGCTGCCAGATGGCGCGCTTCGCTTTATCCTCCAGGCCAACCTTGCGCAGCATGTCGAGGGCGATTTCATCCCGCTGCTCTTTCGGCTGCCCGGCCAGCTGCAGCCCGAAGGCCACGTTATCCAGCACCGTCCGCCACGGCAGCAGCCCTTCATTCTGAAAGACCACGCCGCGCTCGGCACCAGGCCCCGTCACTTGCTTACCTTGCAGGGTGATGCTGCCGGTATCGTAAGGAACAAAGCCGGCAATCAGGTTCAGCAGGGTAGTTTTGCCGCAGCCAGACGGGCCGAGCACCACCAGCAGTTCGCCTTCATCCACCGTCAGATTAATGTTGTTAAGGACGGTTTTGCCGCCGTAATCCGCGCTAAGCCCTGATACCTGCAACATAAATCCCCCTTACTGCGCCAGCGGTTTCACGAAGCGATCGGTGACGAACTGGCTGTAGTCCGTTGCCACCGCCGGGACTTTGCCCTGCGCCTTCAGGAACTGCGCGGTGTCCACTATCGCCTTGTTCACCGGGCCGGTAAGCTGCTCGGTTTGCTGGCTCGCGGTGAGGTAGGTATTGCCCTTCACCAGGCCCGGCACGTCGCTTTCCGGTACGCCGCTCAGGCGGGAAAGTTTGCTCAGGTTATCCGGCTGCTTAAGCCATGCGTCCGGGTTATCAATGTAGCCCTTCTGGGCCGCGAGCGCGCTTTTGGCAAAGGCTGCCACCACTTCAGGATGCTGCTGGGCGAAGTCTTTACGAACCACCCAGACGTCAAGCGTAGGCGCGCCCCATTTGCCGACCTGCGCGGAGTCCGTCAGCACCTTACCGTCTTTTTCCAGCTCGTTAACGGCAGGCGCCCAGACGTAAGCGCCGTCGATATCCCCGCGCTGCCAGGCGGCAATAATTGCCGGGGGCTGCAAGTTGAGGATTTGCACCTGGCCCGGCTTGATGCCCCAGTGTTTCAGGGCCGCCAGCAGGCTGTAATGGGTGGTCGAGATAAAGGGCACGGCGATGCGCTTGCCGATCAGATCCTGCGGGCCGGAGATGCCTTTCTTCACTACCAGCGCTTCGGAATTACCGAGCTGAGACGCCAGCAGGAACACCTCAATCGGCACCTTCTGGCTGGCGGCGACGGCGAGCGGGCTGGAGCCGATATTGCCAATCTGCACGTCGCCGGAGGCCAGGGCACGCACCACGGAAGCGCCGCTGTCGAACTTGCGCCATTCGACCTTCGCGCCGCTGTCTTTGGCAAAGGCGTTATCGGCCTGCGCAACTTTGGCGGGTTCGGCAGAAGTCTGATAAGCCACGGTGACGTCCACCGCGAACGCCGGGGCGGCGATAAGGGCCAGCGCTGCCAGCCAAAAAGTACGTTTCGTTCCTGCCATGATCTCTGCTCCGCTCAAAGGTGAGATCGCAGTATTCCTGGCAAGCGTCCGGACATAAAAGAATTAAAAATTATCGCTAATGCTTTTATGTCCTTAGATGAAATTCGGGGAAGGATAGTCGGGAGATGGGAATAAGCTCTAGCCTTTCGTTAAACGTCCACACTGTTCCATCATGCCATTAAATATTGATTCTGCGGCTTGTTGAGGAAAGGGTGACGCTATTGCGTTCGCTACCCTGTCGATAACTTTTGGCGTAGCGGTAATGACCTCATCAATTATTTGATTTACTTCCTCGTGGCTCAAACCGGTTAATTCGCCCTGTTTAATCCAGTGCCTGCGCTGAATCTTATGAATAAGGTAATAATTGCCGCTGCCACGGACAGCCATCGCTAGCTTACATTTTTGCCAGGATACCTGATTGTTACCCCGGCCGATTACCGGCCACGCGGATAAAATATCGTAGAGCGGCGTCAGGTGATAACGATTTTGCGGAAGGTGGGCAAGGCTGAAATTCTTTGCATGTCCGTCAGTTGCGGCCAGTATCCAGAATACGATCTGAGCTTTGAAGAAATCGTACCGATCTTTAGAAGCATGTTCGGATCGGCTCAATATCGTCATTACGTCGGTAATTCCAGGGCCACCATCCGCCTGGTATTTACGTAACGGAGAAACGCCCATAGCCTGACATATATCTTCCTGAGGAAGCCGAACCCACCATTTACCGTCTGAGGACAAACGACGATCGAATCGCTCAACGATGAGCGCTTTTTGGTCTTCAAATCGAGCAATTTCAGTTTTGGCTACGGATAATCCGTACTCTGCGACGATAAGAGAACACAGCCATTCATTCTCTATAGAAGTACTCATGTCAGCCCGCATATTGCCCACTAAACCCATCGGCAATTTAAAAATATGCGTTGTTGGTGTATTTCCCGCAGGCAAACACCACTGAGCGTTGTGCCACAATAACGCTGTTTTTTCCTGCGCCCCTGCTATCGATAAGCGCAGGTCAGCGTCTTCAGCACTTTCGCCTGAAAACGCTACTGCTCCTGTATTGCGCAGCATGGCTGCTATTTCAGCTTCGCAGAGCGGACGTTGATGAATTGAAAAAACATTCTGCGGCCATTCACCTTCTTTAAGTAACTGAATGGCTCCGGCACAATCCCGACCTGCCTCGGTTAACAGGTCAAATGGTTCAGTACTTTTGGCCTGATAACGTATTGCCAGACGTCGGCGAATACCTTCGCTGTCAGGCAGTAAGTTATCAAAATAGTTGCGGACGACTTCGCCTCGATGAGATTCATTCCCCGGAAGAAAGGGTAAAGAAAGTGACAGTGCTCTTCCCTGCTCATCCGCAGCCCACGCGGGAAGATACGCTAACCGCTCTTCGCCTTTTTGCCTTTCCCAGAAGCCAACCTGGATGCCGTTCATCCAGATAGCTAAACGATGCTGTATCCGCCGCATAGCCTTACCACTCCTCTCGCCGGGCAGGTGAGTCTGAGTAATCCTGCCGCTCTTCCTTCGCGAAGCCAGCCGAACCCGACTCATCAACAAGTACCATTTCAATGCCTAAGACGTTAAAGACCCGAAACAATCTTTCTATGCTGGACGCAGAGGGATTAGCTTCAAGTCGGGCATAGGTCTGCTGCGTGACGCCAAGTTTTTCCGACACTTCTTTTTGCGTCATGCCTCTGGCTTTGCGGAATCCCACCAGCAGCGGGCGCAATTGATTTAGAGTTTTAACTGGAAAGTTTGGGTTCATTAGCGGCTCGTATAAAGTCTTCACATACACATTATAGGCTGTATTTCGAGTTTACAGCTTATAGACTGTGATCGCTAAAAACAACTCAGAAGCTGTAAAAACAGAAAACAGCCCGCAGGCTGTTTTCTATGCAATTATAAAACCCTTCGTCTGTATAAAATTTGACGAAGAAATACCTGCATCAACTCAAATCAACATTCTTGCTACCGAAGAACCAGGTGAGCACGAAGCCCGCGAAGTAAGAAATCAAAATACCCGCAACGTAGACCGCCATGCCCGCGAATATGCCCTGGCCCGAGGTCATCAGCGGGATGGAGACCAGCCCGGACGGGCCGAACACGGTATTCAGACCCACCGGCAGGCCCAGCCAGGCGACCAGGCCGATAAAGAAGCCGCCCACGCCGCCGCCGATGCAGGCGGTGATAAACGGTTTCAGGCGCGGCAGCGTGACGCCGTAGATCAGCGGTTCGCCAATGCCCAGCAGGCCAGGGAAAATCGCTCCTTTGATCTGCGTGCGCAGCGTGGAGCCTTTTGGCGAGCGGGCGAACAGCGCGAGCGCGGCCCCCACCTGCCCTGCTCCGGCCATTGCCAGAATCGGGAACAGGGAGTTAAAGCCCTGCACGTCCATCAGCGCGAAGTAGACCGGGACAAAGCCCTGGTGGATGCCGAACACCACGGCTATCAGGAACAGCCCGGCCAGCAGCGCGGTGCCGAACGGGTTGCCGTTCAGATGCAGGAACAGCCAGGACATGCCCTTAAACAGCTCCCCGCCTATCGGCATAATCGCCACGAAGGTGATTGCGCCGGTGATCAGCAGCGTGATGGTCGAAGTAAGGATCATGTCCAGATTATCCGGGATCGCCCGACGCACCTGGCGTTCAATCCACGCGCCCAGAATACAGGCGAGCAGCACGCCGATAATATTGCCGCGCGGGTCGATGGCCATGCCGAAGAAGTTATCCATCCCCGCGTAGTAGCCGACCGTCCCTTCCGGCACGTAGCGCAGTATAAACAGCGAGGCGATAATCGCGCCGTTCACCCCCGTGCCGCCGAAGGCTTTCTGGGTGTTGTAGCCGATCAGGATGCTCAGGAATGTAAACAGGCCGATGCTGAACACCTTCATGTAGGCAATCATCTGCGTCAGCCAGGCGGCGTTCGTCACGCCGTCCACCACCAGCGTTTGTTGCAGCAGCGTGGCGATGCCCAGCAGCAGGCCCGCGGCGATAAATCCCGGAATGAGCGGCGTAAAGATGGTGGCAAACTTCGTCAAAAAGTTATGCACCGCGCTGTTCTGCTTCGCCTTCATCTGCTGCTTGTTCTGGCGCGCCGTCGCCTGGAGATCGGCGTTCTCTTCCCCTGAAGGCCGGGTGCCGTCGGCAAGCTTCGCGGTCATCATCTCGCTGGCCGTTTGCGCCTTGCCAGGGCCAAGAATGATTTGCAGCTGGTCGTCGCCGTTGACCACGCCCATCACGCCGGGGATCTTCTTCAGCTCGTCCATCCGGATAAGCTGACGATCCTTAAGCGTTAAGCGCAGGCGAGTCATGCAGTTGCCGCAGATCAGAATATTTTCGCCGCCGCCCGTCAGGCGCAGGATCTCGTCAATCATCGGGCCGGTGATTTTTGCCATGTTATGTTGTGATCCCCTGCAGCGCTTTACGGATGAAGCCCTGATGTTTGGCTAACAGCGCCCCCGCATCGGTAGCCGACAGGCCGCTCAGCATCATCAGAATGGCGGTTTTACAGTGTCGATTGCATTCGCCGAGCGCCTTCTGGGCCTCTTCCGGCGTGCAGTCGGTCGCTTCCACCACGATGTTGACCTGGCGCTGGAGGAGCTTGGCGTTGGTCGCCTCCACGTCCACCATCAGGTTGCCGTAAACCTTGCCGCTGCGGATCATCGCCCCGGTGGTGATCATGTTCAGGATCAGCTTCTGCGCCGTGCCCGCCTTCATGCGCGAGGAGCCGGTCACCACTTCCGCGCCAACAACCGGCTCGATGGCGATATCCGCCGCCTGGCTCATTTCGCTGCCGGGGTTACAGGAGATGGCCGCAACGGTTGCGCCAGCGCTTTTTGCATAGGCCATCGCGCCCAGCACGTACGGCGTGCGCCCGCTGGCGGCGATCCCGACCAGCACATCCCGATCGTTAAAATTAAGATCCCGCAGATCCTGCTCGCCCATTTCGCGGCTGTCTTCGGCGTTTTCTACCGCCTGTAAAATAGCGGGATGCCCGCCCGCAATCAGCCCAACCACCTGCTCGCGCGGCGTGCCGTAAGTTGGCGGGCACTCGCTCGCATCCAGAATCCCCAGACGCCCGGACGTACCCGCGCCGCAATAGATTAGCCTGCCGCCGCGGCCGAACGCCTCAACAACCTTATCAACCACCTGCGCGATCTGCGGCAGCGTTGCCTCTACGGCAACCGGCACAAGCTTGTCCTGCTGGTTGATGACGGCGAGCATGTCGAGAGTCGGCAGGGTGTCGATTTCTGCGCTTGCCGGGTTGCGGCTTTCGGTAACCAGTTTGTTTAAGTTGATCTTCATTTGGGCGTCCGTTGATTTGGGTTAGGGGCATAATATGGAATAAATTATTCTATTGCAGTGATACTTGTCACGCGGAACGCGGCGTAAAGCGGTAACTTATTGAGGGAGATGCTGTAAACGAGAGGCAAATGGAAAAAAAACAAACTATGGCCGGGCCGCCCTGAGGGAATTACTGGAATAATTTATTACCAGCCGTAACGGTAGGTGCGTCAATCTTGTAGGTTGGGAAAGCGCAGCGTCTCCCGACACCACGGGCGCACGCGGTGGATGACGCTGTCGCTTATCCCCCCTACAAAACCAGTGACAAATTAACCGGAATATCCAACGTAGGTCGGGAAAGCGCAGCGTCTCCCGACACCACGGGCGCACGTGGTGGATGGCGCTGACGCTTATCCTCCTACAAAACCAGATTACAGAGAATGAAAAACGGGCCCGGAGGCCCGTTGGGTGAAGTGATTAATGTTCCAGCTCAAGCTCAATTGCGCGGGTTGCCTGGAGGCAATATTGTTCGTATCGCTCGCGAAACCAGATCTTTTGCTCGGTGCTCATATTGCCGGTAACGGCCTGGATATCGACGGGCTGCCCTAACGCGTGCATGCGCGCAAAGCTGCGGGCCAGAAAATCAAAGTTCTTCACTGCCTGTAGGTTATTGTGGTTCATCGCATATCCCTCCGGTGAGTTATTTTCTTTTCAGGTCATATGCTTATCTGGCTTCAGTATTCGCCTGTTGCGGATTATTTTTTGAACGATTGATGCGGGTTTTGCGGATAATCCGCAGGGGAAAGGTGAGGCTTTGATCGGCCTCACAAAACACAAGGTTTCTCACAGGTTATTAAGGCCGCGTCAGGCTCACCGGAGCAGGCGCTGCTACCTCCACGGCTGGCGTATCGAAGATTTTTCGGCATACCTTGCTGTTGCCCCAGCACTCTTCATACGGATAGCCGATCAGCTCTTCCATCACCGCGCGAACGTCCGGTTCGATATCGGCTATCTGCCCGCCCGCCTTGATTCTGGCGACTTCGCCCAGCACCACCAGGTGCGTTTTGCGGTTCAGCTTCATCTGCGCGCTGAACACCATCGCCATTAACGCCAGCGCCACCACGCCCGCGCAGAACACCACGGCAATGGCGGTGACGGCACTTTCCGGCTGGGTGTGGGATTTGGACTGGAAGCCGTAGAAGCTGAGGATGGCCCCCATCACGAAGACGATAACCGAGCGCATCAGCTTGCCGGAGAAGGTCATCGCCCCCGCGTAAATTCCCTCGCGGCGGCGGCCCGTAAAGGCCTCGTCAATATCCGCCAGGAAGGTGTAGACCGTCCACGGGATGTAATACACGCCGCCGGTGCCGATGCCGAACACCACCGTAATGGTCAGCATCGCCGCCGTGGCGTACTGCTGCGGCAGATGCAGGAAGTGCAGCAGGCTGTAGCAGATCACCGTGAACACCACGATCCCCAGCGCCAGGATATACGGCTTGCTGAAGCCGTGCTTCACGCAGATGCCGATAAAGATCGCCGTGGAGCAAAGCTGCAGGATCGAGTTCAGGCTGCTCAGCCCCGCCACCATCGCCGGGTCGTACTGCAGCACGAAGATAATGAAATAGGTAAAGATCGACGCGAACAGCCACTCCGCCCCGAAGCCGCACAGGTACATGCCCAGATGCTTGCGGAACACGCGCAGGTGGAAGGTCGATTTCATGTCGCGCAGCAGCGTCAGCATGGTTTTGCCGAGCGTCATTTTCTTCTCGTCCACAGGCGTCGTCTCTTCCACCGGTCGCTCCCATGAAGAGAGGTAAAGCATGCCTATCGCCACGAACAGGATCGCGCCGTAGGTGAGCGCCGTATAGAAGAAGGGCTGCGCGGAGTCTTTGCCATAAAGAAGAATGAACTGGCCGGGAATGATCGCGGCGAGGAAGTTGGCGATTTTACCGAAGATCGCCTTATAGCCGGTGAGCTTTGAGCGCGCCGAGAAGTCGGTGGTCATTTCCGTGGCGAGCGTTTCGTACGGCACCATCACCGACGTGTAAATCAGCTCGAACAGCACGTAGGTGGAAAGGTAGTACCAGAAGCCGAAGCCCTCGACCCACAGCAGCGGGTAAACCAGCATCAGCGGAATGCCGAGCAGGATAAAGAAGCGGCGGCGGCCAAAGCGTTTACCGAGGCGGGTTTTGCCAAAGTTATCCGACAGATAGCCCATCAGCGGATTGCTGATGGCGTCGATGATGCTGGCGACGGAGAAGATGGCCGACGCCTCCAGCAGCGTCAGGCCGCAGAAGGTCGTGTAAAAATAGAGCAGCCAGATACCGGCGATGGCTAACGCGCCGCTCCCCAGCAGGTTGCCCCCGCCGTAGGCCAGCTGATGCCTGAATAAAATGGGTTTTTCCGCTGTCATCGTTACCCCTGAGATAAATTAAACCATTGTTTTATTTTTGTAGACCCTGCGTTTTATAGGATGCAATGACCGGCATTGTTGTGAATTTGCTCACAGTTAAACCAGCTGGCGATGGTTTTTCATCCGTTTTTGCAACGCGGGTAACAGATTAATCGCCGGGAGAAGGACGGGATTATTTTTTGGTGGTAGCGTGTTTTTATATAAATGAAATGATATTTCAGTTAATGAATGACGGAGGGGCAATGGCAAAGGGTTCTGAGATCCAGTTTAACTTCCATAGCGTGAAAGATGCGCGGACCGGCGCGATGGTTACACGCCTGACGCCAGCGGACGTGCTGTGCCACCGCAACTACTTCTACCAGAAATGCTTCACCCGCGACGGCAGCCGCCTGCTGTTTGCCGGGGAGTTCGACGGCAGCCGCAACTATTACCTGCTGGATTTAACCACACAAAAGGCGGTGCAGCTGACGGAGGGGCCGGGCGATAACACCTTTGGCGGCTTCCTCTCGCCGGACGACCAGCATCTTTATTACGTTAAAAACGAACGCAGCCTCCAGCGCGTTTCGCTGGCGGATTTCAGCGAACAGACGGTTTACCGGGTCCCCGAAGAGTGGGTCGGCTACGGCACCTGGGTCGCCAACAGCGAATGCACCAGCCTGGTCGGCATCGAGATCGCCCGCGAAGACTGGACGCCGCTCTCGGACTGGAAAATCTTCCAGGAGTTCTATCACCGCAGGCCGCACTGCCGCCTGCTGCGCGTTGACCTGCACAGCGGCAAATCCCGCGTTATTCATGAAGAGAACGGCTGGCTTGGCCACCCGATTTATCGCCCGTTCGACGACGGCACCGTCGCCTTCTGCCACGAAGGCCCGCACGACCTGGTTGACGCCCGCATGTGGCTGGTGAACGAAGACGGCAGCAACGTGCGCAAGGTGAAAGAGCACGCGGAAGGAGAAAGCTGCACGCACGAATTCTGGGTGCCGGACGGCTCGGCGCTGATTTACGTCTCGTACCAGAAAGGCCGCAGCGACCGCTGCATCCGCCGCTTTGACCCGCAGACGGGCGAAGACAGCGCGATGATGACCATGCCCAACTGCTCGCACCTGATGAGCAACGAAGACGGCACGCTGCTGGTCGGCGACGGCTCCGGCACGCCGGTAGACGTCAATGACACCGCCAGCCACACCATAGAAAACGATCCGTGGCTCTACATCTTCGACGCGAAAACCAGCAAATACACCCCGCTGGCCGCGCACAACAGCTCGTGGAAAGTGCTGGACGGCGACCGCCAGGTGACGCACCCGCATCCGTCCTTCACACCGGACAACCGCCACGTGTTATTCACGTCGGACTTCGAGGGGCTTCCTGCTTTATATCTGGCTGAGGTTTCGGAAGAGGTGCTTGGATCTTTAAATTCCTAGTTCGTAGGGCGGAGAAGCGCAGCGCCATCCGCCGGAAAATCACGAACGGTGGAAGACGCTAACGCTTTTCCACCCAACTAAATATTGGCGGCCTATTTCTTACGCCGCTACTGTCGGGCGTTCGTTCCAGGCATCATGGGCCAACAAATTTCCGTCTTTATAAAGATGAGTGATCTTCTCGTAATTCAGCGCCACCTCTTCCATGTGGCCCGTTCCCGGACAGCCTCGCGTATCGTGCATAACAGGGCTGACTGAAATCACTTTCGCACTCTCCAGCGTGATGCGGTAATACTCCACCTCTTGTCCCGCGTAATTAATGTTGTAGAAGCGGAACTCAGCAGATTTAAGCGTCTGGCCTGTTGCAGCGGCCTTGAAGAGATACGGCGAAGCGCTATCAAGCTCTTTTGTAAACTGAAACGGTGAGTGCTGACGCGTGCCAGTCACTTTCCCGGTCATGGGGTCCGTAGGGATGGTCAGACAATGGTGCAAACCACGTAATTCAATACTCCCTTCCCTGTCCATAACGTCGCAAGAACCACGAATCACCGCGCCGCCGTCATCAGTTAAAAATAAGTGTACGGGTACAGCCATTTTTATCGCTCCTTGCTTGTGATTAGTCGTATAACCATTTCCCGGCTTTTGCTGACTGAATAAACATATCAACTGTGAACTCTGGAACATCCACAGGCTCAGGCTTCTTAAACGGGTTCCATGAAAAGTTAACTTCCGGATAATAGGTTTCAAGATGAAAATTTGACATATCCACATTGAATTCTCTGGAATACTCCTCAACGAGTTCTTCCACATCATCCTGATCTAGCCTGACGTCGAAATAAATATTTGAAGCAGCCGTGTAGGTGTTGTATTTCTTTTTTCTGAACATATAAACCCCACTTCGCTTAGTGATCATCTTTATTACGCGCTGAGCAATGTCGTCGTCATTTACCATATTTTATCGTTTCCCCGCGCTATTGTGTTGTAGTCGCGTACAGAGCAGTAAGTGATTTGCGATACATCAACAAGGAGAATCACTTCACCGATAAGCGGTATGGTTCGACCAATGAACGTACTTACCTTTCTGACCATTTTCCGCTCTACGGTCCAGGGCGTGTATCCCCCTATCCAGGTTGGTAATTTTATACCAAAGGGGAACATCGTAGTTTTGAGTAGCCCTCTCACCCCTTTAGAGATCCTTGAGGTCCCAGGGATTGCATTGATGGGCTTACCCCGTGTGGTTCGATTATTTACGCCGCTGTACAGAGCGGCAATGGCCGCAATGTCTTTAACCCCGAAGTGATCCGCCGTGTTCATTACAAACACCATGAAAAACAGCTCTGAGGCGGTAAGGTTAGATCGCCCTGCATAAAAGTATGTTCCGTTACGTTCCTCTACCGTATCCATTTCATAATCCTTTATGATTCATATACCTAATCCAGTCATACCGGCTACTTAACCCTTTAACCTGAAGTGAATCGCCACCACCATCAGCTCCAGTTAAGAATAAATGAACAGGTATGGCCCTTTTGAAACTCCTTTTTCATCAGTCGTATAACCAGTAACCAGCCTTAGCTGATTCTGCGAACATACGAATAGTTAAGGGCTTTGAAACTTGTACTATCGGTTCTTTGTTGAACCACTTACGCCAGAAAGTTTCTATTTCCCACGGGTAATAAAAATCGAAGTCAATTACCGAAACATCAACGTTGAATTTCTCACCGAAATCCTCAATTGCATAAGGTAGCTCATCCCATTCAGCGTAATCCTGGAGCGGTGTATCAAGCTCAACGGGGATAGGCTTGAAAGTGAACGTGACATGAAGCGATAGTTCACCCCGAAAAAACTCCAACACTTCGATATCAGTCACTTTCCTGTATCCATTTCGTCATTCCTTAACTTAGACGTAAATCCGTGTGCTTGTTTTGAGGTGGGTGTTAACCAGATCCTTTTTGCTAGCGATTTCGTTATAACCGTAAAAACATTTAATATCAATCACTTGAACATGTAATTGGTTGGGGTAATAGAAGGGGGATATTGGGTGATAAATACAGGCGGATTGGGTAATTAGGGCCGATAAACAGCCCTAAAAAATAATGAAATCGGTCAGAAAATTTTATCTTTAGCTAATGCAACAAGCTGAGACTTCTCCTGATCAGATAATTTCACCCAACTTAAAGTCAGCTCGGCTAGTTGATCATCAACCATGTAGAAATAGGCGAGAGGAACATCCAGCGCGGCAGCCAGCTGTTGGGCAATCTCAATATTTGCCTGATGAACGCCTTTCTCATAGCGATTTATGCGCGTGCTCGCCACGAACTCATCGATACCGGCAAGGATGCCGAGGCTTTTCTGAGAAAGTCCCTTTGCCAGGCGCGCTGCCTTCAAACGCTGGCAGAAGATATCCGGGTAGTTGATAGAAGTTTTCATGGCTACGATAGTCGTAGCTTCACTGGATTACAGATACTACGGATAACGTAGCTTAGTAATAAATTACCATTTTGCATAAAATTTCATCGTAATTTGCTCGCCTTCGCATAACTACGAAATTCGTAATTTTTGTTCTTCCCGCAAAACTACGAATAACGTAGCATTGGCTTTGTAGCAGATCCTTTTACACAGACGAGTCAGGAGGGAATCATGACTGAAGGCTGGCACAAAGCAGACATCATCGCAGGGCTACGCAAGAAAGGCACATCACTGGCAGCGCTATCGCGTTCCGTAGGGTTGAGCTCCGCAACGCTGGCAAATGCCCTTGTACGCCCATGGCCTAAGGGGGAATTTTTGATTGCCGAGGCTTTAGGCGTGCATCCTTCTGAGATTTGGCCTGAGCGGTATTTTGGGGAGGATGGTCTACTAACTGACCGTAAAAGATTAATTAGAAAAGTAACGTCTGACAAAAACATTTAACACCGAGCACGAAAATACCGGCACTAAAAAGTACCGGTATATGCTACGAACGAAAACGGTGACGTAATATTTGAATCATGTAATTTCAATTTTATATTTTACGCTGCTCCAGGCTGGAATAAATCGTTCTAATTTCAGCTTTTATGCTTTCGCCACGGTATACCATTGATGTATCGTATCGTTGATATTTCTCATCGCGCGTAGCGCTAAACCAGTTAAAGGAACCGACGCAGAGCACCCCCTCGTCACCAATCACAATCTTACTGTGAACACGGTTGACCAGCTTCGTCGTGATGCCCATTTCATTCAACCTTTCCACTGCTTCATTTAGGCGCTGATGTTTCTCTTTGCGCTTTTCAAAATCTGCATGCTCTGTATTAAACGTTTTATCCGTTACTACAGTGATATCAATACCACGGGCTCGCGCCTGTAACATCGACGCCAGAAAACCTGTCTGTTCCAGTTTTTGCCAGGTGAGCCACGGAGAAACGATAGTAATACTCTGATTAATGGCATCAAAAGTCTGGTTCAGAAACGCATCATGTTGCTCCACCCCGTGCAGTGTTGAAATCTGTGTTTGCGAGGTACTTAAATCCTGGCGCTCCTGAAACTCAAACTGCAATGCATTATCAGTGGAAGCAAACAGATATTTCGCCAGCAATCCCCGAGGTGACGATCCGGGTTGGATCTCAAACAGGTCCATATCGCCAAAGACCAGGAAGCTATCTTTCGCACGTGAAACGGCAACGTTCAGCATGCTGCTGTCGCTGTCTATAAATCCGCCATCTTCATGTTTCGAATACACAGGGGAGAACAGCACAATTGCCCGTTCCGCTCCCTGTAATGAGTGGACTGTGCCTACGGTCAGCGAGCTTTCATCACTATTACAATTAATATCCAGCTTACGTAATGACGATTTAATCGTACTGACTTGTGCCGAAAATGGGGTAACAACCCCCACTACTTTATGTAGAGGTTCGCCATAATGACGCTCGATTTCCTCTTTGTGCGCCGCAAGCCACGCAGCTATCGTCTCAGCTTCAAAGGCGTTATAACGGCTTCCTCCATTGGCCTGCATACCTTTACCATCTATATGTAGATAGCCCATTGTAGGGAATATGGACTCTTTTACTTCACCTCGTTTGGGCTGCAACTTACCGTGATAACAGAGGGTATTACAGTAGCCAATGATGTTATCGAAGCAACGACGGTGTTCGTACAGATACATCCCCCTCGCAAAGTCCGGATCATATTGATAGCGTGAATTAAACTGAGCGACCTTCATGACACTGCCAGATGCAGCACTCTTTCCTGAGTCACACACCAGGGCATAAGATTCGGTAAGTTCTTCTTGAGTACCACCTGGAAGTATGTTTTCCTCAACCATGTTGCCGATATCAATACCGGGCAAGCTATTCCAGATAGGCGCAATCTGTTCTGTGTCACCAATAACCAGGGCTTTCTTCGCCAGTGTGAAAGAGGCTGCCGCAACCTCAGGCAACACCTGCCCCGCTTCATCGACGATCAGTAAATCGGCGAAATTATATAAATAGCCATCATCAAACTTCTTGCCGCCAACATGTTCCCTGATGAGCATATGGTGAGGAAGCATAAAGCAGGTCATCACGACGCAAGGGGTGAGCTTCATTCTACGCAACCAGCGGGCTTTAATTGCCTTCGCCCCTCTGAGACCTTTTTCTTTTTGAAGATTATCAATAGCAGCCATATCCATCAGCCACCGACCTTCCCAGTAATGTGTCGCCAGCAAAAATGCTGGGAAACGGAGCTGTGTATCGGCAAGCTCATCGGCTTCGCGTAGACTCAACTCTGTTTCGCCCGGATTTCCCAGTGAGTGAGTAATATCGTGCCAGCGTATAGCTGCTTCGCTTTCACGTCGGGAAGTGTCCTCAGCAAGATCAATTTGCTGTTGATACCCGGCCTGTTCTTTATGAGCTTGTTCAATCAATCCATCGATAAAGGCATCAATTCCATCAGGCAGAGGGCCCTGGAATGCTGTCATTCTTTCGCCAAACGTAGCCTCCAAAAACAGTTTCATTTGATAGTGACGCTTAATACGAATGGCGGGAAACCAGGAGAAGAGAGCTAATATGATCGACTCACCTGCTCGATATTGCTCCCACTGTTTTTTGCTATGCGTTAATAGCGAGATTTCATTTGTGCTATTAAGCAGTAGCGTTCTCTTTTCCTGAATATACTGTTCGAGATCTTCGCCGATGGCGCGCCGCTCCTGACGGATTGCTATCAGGTCGGCCCACGCAGGTTCGATTTGTTCAAGCTCTGCAGAGAGTTCAACTAAACGCTGATGCAAGAGATCCACAACGTGTTCAGGTGAATGACATTCCTTCGTCGGAAAAGCTGCCCTTGCCTTTTCAAGGAAGAAGAATTGGGCATCTTCTACATATTCAAGGGATTCGGCACGATCAAAAAAGACTTCCGTCTGGTATTTTTTTACTGCATCCGCCTTACGGCTTGAAGATGGGAAATAAGCGCCAAAGCTTTTTATATCAGGTAGCCAACGCCCAGCCATCGGACCATTGCCGATAGAAAAATCTTTACCGAAGGCCTCTATAATGTTGGTAACGGCCTGATTGTTGGTTGATGTCGCAATCACAACTGGCGGTTCAGTTTTGTTTAAAGCCGCTCTTGCCCACTCCGTAGCAATGATGGAGAGTACCAAGGTAGTTTTTCCTGTTCCCGGAGGACCGTTGACGGCAAGAATATCGCCCGGCTGTTGGGTGAGATAATGGCTAAGGGCATCGCGCTGCGCCACTGCCAGCGGAAATTTATCACCGGAATGCCCCAAACGCTCACTGAACATGGCATTACTGGCAAGGAGCGGCTCAACAGGAGACTTCTCTTTCGCGGCAAAGCGGGCCAGTAATGGCACCTCTTTTTTGCACGACAGCAGATGATCGTACATAGGCAGGATATGAATGCTGGCAACGCCAGGTTGGTTGGCTTTAATAACATAGCCATATCCAGCCGGTTCATATTGCTCTGGCGCATCGAGCCATTTTCCAGCCACACTTTTTAAAAGTTCATTTGTCTCTTTAAGGTACTTTTGCCACGACTGCTTATACCGAGCCTGTCGCTCCGCCCGCTGTTCGTCTGTTTCCCCGCGCTGTGTATCCTCATCACCAGGACCAAAAGTGACTAAATCATGTGTGGTTTTATACTTATCATATTCCGCCATCTGACCAATAGAATAGGTACCTTTTGGGAGAGGTTCGAGCAGGTCACGGGGAATGGTGGCAGGAGATATAGGGAATAAAAAGCCTTCGCGGTTCAACAGTGCGGAAGTCACCAGAGGCGTAACTATACCCGGTGCGCCTGCCGTACGTTCCTTGCCATGCTTTAACAGGCGGATCCATACTTGTGGCCGTAGTAGCACCTTAACAGTTTTAACCTGCTCGTCTTCGCCCTCGAAGAACGATTGCACGATCTCCTCACCCAGCCTTCCCTGATCGACATCCATCCATAGCGTGAATGAATCTTCATCTTTGCGCTCAAATGCCCCTTTTCCAGACTCGGCATCAGCTAAGGTATTACGCCAGTATGAAGTGAATCCTTGAGTGTTGTTGTCCATTCCCTATCCCGTAACTTAAATGAAATTATTTATTTCGTTGATATTGACATAGTTCATGGTTAAACATTGTGCACTAAGCGAGTAAGAGCGCAATGATTTGTTTGTACAGAAGGAATGATTATATGGTCCTATAGGGCAGAGCACATTGGTACCGTAATAGCGTTGAAGATGATTTGGTCGAGGTAGTATTGGACCAGTTTAAAGGGCAGTAGAATTTTAAGAATTACTGGTGCATAGAATTAAAAAAAGTGGAACTATAAAAATGCAAATCATGTTACCCAAAAATACCTTATATGACAGAGAGCAAAATGTCTTTTTTGGAAAGACTTGGGGTAGCAATTGACTCTAGAGACAATCCTACTAGTAACTAATAAAATAATTAATCTCTAAATACAGGCCATTCAATCAAAGCAAGGGCTAACTCAGAGAAGCTCCGCTTCCTTGAGTTGCCTTGCTTTTTCTGTTCTACTATTGAAAAAGAACATCAATTATTGATGTCTCAGACTATTTATTTTATTTATAAGTTGGATTAAAAACAAAGCAATTGTTGATCCAAATCATAATTCACCGCGTCTAGCACCCGCCGACCACACCAGAAATAAAAGTCAATATTATCATCAAGTTAAATAACATATTGAAAAATAGATCATTGCTGACTTGACTGAACTCTCCAGTTGTTTAGTATATAATAGCTTTCTTATTATTTTACTCACAGCTTTTAAAGGATGTTTATATATCCTAATTTTCGCCAAGTTATTTTTTTATTAATAAGAGGTTGATAATGGCTACATCCCCGATTTACCTTAAGCAATCCTGTATTAAAACTTTAACCGCAGTTGAAGCCAATAGAGATGCCTCAAATCAACACGAGTTTAACGGTGTTACTCAGCTAAAACAGATCTTTGGTAACACCAGAGTTACTAAAGATGTAGTATTTTCTATTAGAGGAATGGATGTATTATGTGAGGATGCGATTACTTGGTATGATGCCAGAGAGAATTCACCTGATAGAAGCGAGTTTCGCCTTTATTTCCGAGACAACTATGTCATGGAACGAGCGGAGGAAGGTGACAATATAATTGTCGGCATTGATAAAAATGATAAAGTTCATATTATTTTAATCAAACAAAGCAACTCCGACTTTGAGGGTAATATACCTAACTGGCGTTAATTCTTATTTAATATAAATTAAAAAAATACAAATGAAGCTAAATAAGACACACCCCAGCAAGTATGGCTGGGGTGATATTTATTCTTGTATGGCGTTACGTTTTTTTAAAGATACAGCTTTATGAATATAGGGTTCAAGCAATTTTGCAACCGCTTCAAATACAGGAACAATCACTGAATTTCCAAACTGCTTGTAAGACTGCATATCTGAAACCGGAATGTTGAAGGGCTTGCCATCAGGTTTCTCAAATCCCATTAGGCGGGCACACTCATGCGGAGTTAACCTTCTTGGCCGATTTGACATGTTTTCCGCATTATAGAAATCTATCTCACCTAATTCATGATCCCATCCACGGTCGATCAAGATCTCAGAACCATCTTTATAATATCTCGCAGATAATGTACGAGTGACTGTATCAACGTTATTAGGTTTCACCATGCCGAAGCCAAAACCATTACCTTTCGCCGCATGCTTTTTAGCATATTTATAAAGATAATCCCACAGTCTAGGAGAAAGGATGTATTTACTATCAACATCGTTATCGTGATCAAGAAGTTCTTTAAAAGAAGGCCTTTTTGACGGGAAGAAATTACTTATATTTCGTAATGTAAATCCTTTATCTATTTTTAAATCACGGCGAAATCCGACTAATACAATTCGTTCTCTATGTTGAGGAAGGAAATTTTTACCATCAATAATCTTAGGATCTGAAGAACCAGAAATCGCAGAATCAGCAACTTCATACCCAAGCTCGTCAAGGGTATTCATGATTACTCGGAAAGTTTTCCCTTTATCATGACTCTTAAGATTTTTTACATTTTCAAGAACAAAAATTGATGGTTTTTTTGACTTTATAATTCGTGCAACATCAAAAAATAGAGTTCCCTGGGCATCACATTCAAATCCGTGAGCTCTTCCTAATGAGTTCTTTTTACTCACACCCGCAAGACTGAAAGGCTGACAAGGGAAACCAGCCAAAAGCACATCATGATTAGGGATTTTTTCATTTATATATTCATAAGCTTCACTTTCTGAAATGTCATCCCTATTACTCAATGTAATTTCACGAATATCGGAGTTAAACTGATGTGATTTTTCATCGTTAAACCAGTTAGCTTTATATGTGCGCACAGCTTCTTTATTCCACTCGCTTGTAAATACGCACTGCCCTCCAATAGCCTCAAAACCTTTACGAATCCCCCCAATTCCTGCAAAGAGATCAATGAACCGGAAAGCATAATTAGGATGGTTTTCTGGCGGTTCCGGAAGCATCTTTGTGAGTAAAAAAACTTCACCCGCCGTTAATAGCTTCGCTTCACATTTGTCATTAATCCAGCGATTAAGTGTTTCTCTACTCCAATCATTATCACCAACTTTCCTAAGTGATTCAGCAACATGCTTTTGACTATAAACCTCCAGAATTTTTTCAACCAGTTGCCGATCTCTGTTTTTCTTGTTTTTGGTTTCACCCGCCGATTTCTGAAAGAGATCATGCGCAATTACTGATTCAGACATAACGCCTCCTATGGGTCATAATAGTGATATTATATCACTCATTTAACCCAGATAATACAAAGTATTGCATAAACTTTGGGACAGGTGTTAGAACACTAGTTATCTTCTCTTACGAGGGTTGCTATTAGTTAGCAGAATCCATTCTTCAATCTCGCGTTCCACAAAGGCAACAGCACATGCGCTGATTTTGACAAGAGTAGGAAACAGCCCTAGCTGATAAGATGGTAAATCCAATATTTGCCATACCCAGTGTGTTCAATGACAACAGGTAAGCGAATTAAACGAGTAGGCTATGTATTCATTTTGTTCTCCTGTTTTTCGCCAACATCAACAATACGAGCTAGTAATCAAAGAGATTACAAAGTCCAGTGTGTTACCTATACCTTCTTGCCAATACTTAATAAAATATGATAGGTTGGAGTAAAACTGGGAAAGAATAATTTATATTAAACATCCTTATCCATCTTAATCACACATGGAATGAAGAAAGATATGTTATTCAAATATTGCCCCATCAGTGAATACTCAATTAAATCTCTAGTGGAAAATACAATATATCTTAACCATCTTGATATGATGAATGACAGTGCTGAGGGTTTTTGTAATGTAATAAGTGGCTTCCCTGATTACAATCAAAAAACTGAAAGATATGATTTGATATTAAAAACATGGTATGGAGAATCCGGTTGGTTACCTTCTGAATATGAATATAACGAATATATCGGTTCAATGAGAGAGATAGAACCCAGTGTTCCCGAATTGCTGGACTCTGCACGGATATCCTGTTTCACAAATACGGCATTAAATCCTACTATGTGGGCGCATTATGCACGCGGCAGGACAGGGATATGTATAGAATTTGATGAGGATAAAATCAAAGAATTAGAAGATGCTTACGTCTTTAATGTTAAATATATGGATCGTCCTTCTACTGTTGATACAGCAGTGCTAACATTAATAGCTGATCAGGTCGAATATAATAATGATGCACTTTTCAAAGGTTATACAGATGGATACGAACCTCTATATGAACAAGCATTTGAGGAGGGGAGGAGTGTACTATGGGAGATTTATAATGGAATGCTAGCAACTAAGTCTCAAGAATGGTCTTATGAACAAGAAAAACGGCTAATATATCTTTTATCATTCCCTAAAGATGAGCAATTAGCGAAAAATGATAAATCTGGCATAAACATATCTCTACCTGAAGGATGCATTAAAAGTGTTATTTTAGGTGAAAGAACAACTGAACATGATAAAAGTCTTATAGTTTCTGCAATAAAAAAACATGAGGGGGGCATTAAACTGAAGAGAGCTGTAATAACAAAAGGGAATTATCTGTTATCTGTTCGTGATGAAGATTTTAACTGACATTATAATAATCGAACAGATATCAGCCTCCAGTTTGGTATTGTGGTTGAATGAACAGAGGAGTAGTTTCTTTGCATAAGCATCTCTAAGAAATGATACTGGAGTTACAGGATAAAAATATTTTGAGATGCTTTTCCCTGCACAAATAATGAAAAGGATAATTTGCGTATTATCCTGTTGATACCTTATAAATACTAACAACTTATTATAGTAGTATTTTTTTGAATCTTAACGACTATAAGATACTTAACCAAAAGATAACTCTGATTTGAACTAAACAAGGCTAACTCAACTAAGCTCAGATTCTCTAAGTAGCCTTGCTTTTATGCTCCACGATTGAAAGGAAATCATTTGTATACAAATTTATCTATGGAAATATAGTCACCTGCCATCATATATACCCAACCTGTATGCCGCATGAAGATCATGAAAATAATCACATAGATATATGAGGTTTTTATTTAAATCTGGAAATACATCTACATCAATTTCAAATGAGTCAACTATGTTGTCCTCGTCATTAACTAATAGCAAAGCCTTCACATACTTCCATTTTTCTTGTTCATCGAGTTTATAAGATCTTCCGTACTTTTTTGCCTTACAGATGACTTTCTCACATCCTGTATATGATCTCCCGTTTTAGGATAACGAAAAGAAGTCCTCTTAGAATCAATGGTGTTTATCTTATTGATCTTATCTAAAATATCCTTTTCAATTATACCTATTCCTAAGTGAAAAAAACAAGATATTAACTTATTGTCCTGACCGATTAAATATATAGTTAATAATCTGATGTCATGAGTACTTTCTAATTCGCAATCCTTTCCTAACACTTTAACCTTTGCTTTTTCAACTGTACCACCACTACTGAATGGGATTTTAAAATTTCGGTGCAAAACACAAATTAAAGATTTTAGGTAAATATTGGTATCAAAATCAATCAAACCGAAGATTCCACCAGTTATACCATCATTTTTTGGTATATATGGATAGATGTGAGGGGACGTCAAGAGATATAGAACAGGGTGAAAACAGCGTAACTGCTGGATTTCAGGCACAAAAAAAGCCGCTCGTGAGCGACTGAATTTGCATATCGTTGATGCGAAGGCCGGACTAGTGAAAAACCAATAACTAACTAATTTATATGAAAAAATATAACATACTTAAGAGATTTGACCACCAAAATGACCCCGTGAGAATTTTTTGTCCTAGAGACATAAAATGTCATGCCCTTTCAACAACCTTGATTTTCTTCTAACTTAATGATAATGAATACATTTTAGAGAGTTACTTTTGAACATAGCATCTTTTATTTTCTCCATTAAACACATAGCGGCGTATATATGGACATTTCAAGAAATAAAGTATGGGAGAGCAAAGAATGGGAGCACCATGTCAACGATTTACTTCGAATCAAATTCGGTGACTCAAATTATATACCAATTCCAGATGGGCATAACGGAGATGCAGGCATCGAGGGCTACTGTACGGAAGGTAGCGCTTTTCAATCGTATTGTCCAGATGAAGCCTGCCCCGTAAAAGAACTGTATGAAAAACAGCGTGACAAAATGACGACCGACATTGCGAAATTCATCAAAGATAAAGACAATTATTTAACACAAATTTTGCAAAACACTAAAATAAAAAGATGGATATTAGTAGTGCCTCGTCATATATCAAAACACTTAGTCATACATGCATCAAATAAAGAAACAGAAGTGGTAAAAGCCAACATCCCTTATGTTGATAATGAAGCGTTCAAAATATTAATATGGGATCGTGAGACATTAAAGCGAGAAGAAAGTGAACTAATTAGTAAAGGACTGAGAGTATTGAAGGTAGATATGCCTGATATAGATGAGTCCCAACTTGACGAAATAAAAGATAGTGAAAGTGAATTTGTTAAAAACATCTCACGGAAGTTAAAAAAGTTAAAAGGTGATGAAGAGCAGGTGGCGATTGCGACAAATCATCTACTTCAAAATATTGTGATGTATAAAAATATTATGAGTGATTTGAAAGATAACTACCCGTCATTACATGAAGAAATAACAAACGGAGTATTAGACCGTGAAAGTGATTTAAAACTTGATTGCTTGGACTCAGATATTTTACCTCCCGCCAAACAAGTTAAATTGTTAAACACACAGCTTGCAGAACTTAGCAAATTACACAAAGATAATTTAAAATGTATCTCAACAGGTGTAGTTGGCGACTGGTTAATGCGCTGTAATTTGGACTTTTAAAAATGGATATCTTAAACGAAACTCCCGAAAAGATGACATTTATCTCTTCAGGGTCTCCTGTAGAACCTGAATTAAGGCCGGTTTGGAGAATATCTCTTATAATTATAATCCTCAAAAAACTTTGCCGAGGATCATCCGCAAGCCTAAAGAAAATACAAGTTCTTTATTCTATATTATCCTCTAGTGACAAAAGAGATGCTTATTCAAAGCATGGTATAAACGCTGAGTTAAACATACGTTTCGACCCGTTATTAGATAGAGCAATATCGATTGGCCTTGGAGAAGGGCTACTTGAGCTGGATGAAGCAAAAAGCATTCGGCTAACTCGAAAAGGCAATCAATTTTCAGAAAAAATTTATGCTAATAAAAACATTTTTGAATTAGAAAAAGAGTTTATTGAGTCATATACTAAATCTGAGTTTACTGACAAAAACATTGATAAACTTCTATATAAGGGAATTATATGAGCAAGTTAAAAATTAATAGATTAGTCATTCGCACAAAAACAACTGATGGCATATTTGGTGCTGACCTGACGTTTACATCTGGTTTAAACATAATCAGTGCAGAAAACTCCTTTGGAAAATCTACTTGTATTCAGTCGATTATCTATGCTTTGGGTCTGGAAGGTACATTAGGTCCTTCCCGTAATAATCCTTTAAAATCAGCTCTCACGACAAAATTACGTGATGAAAATGAAAATGAAATTCCCGTAATTCTTACTAAAATTTATCTGGAAATAAGTAATTCTGCTGGCAGAACAATCACAATCCTCAGAAAAAGCGATGATGATGCCTCGCGGATTGTCTCGGTGTTTGAAGGTGCGCTTGAAACAATAAATGTTGAAAAACATACAGATTATTTTCTAAAAGACCCTGGTTCTGCACAGCGCGAAAGAGGTTTCCATTATTTCCTTAATAACTTCCTAAGTATCACACAACCAGAAGTAATTAAATATGACGGCACAAAAACCAAACTATATCTCGAATCGATCTTTTGTGTTAATTATGTTGAGCAAACCCGTGGGTGGGGTGGAATCCTTAATGTCACCCCAACCTATCTTGGTATAAAGGATTTATCACAAAACATTATTGAATATACTCTTGATTTAGATATTCGAGAAATTAGACGAAAGCGTGAAGTGCATCTTGAAACCAAAAAGAACCTTGAAATAAAGTGGCAAAATACACTTTCTGATTTGGAAACGCGTTCTAAATCCTATGGATTCTTTGTGTCAACGAGAATACCGGAAAAGCTAGGAACAAAAACCCAAGTTTATGATGATAGTGATCTATATACGTTTGATGGTAAAGAGAATGAAGTCTCTTTACCACAAAAAATAAAATCCTTACAATTGCAATTATCCTCATTGGTTGATAATTATAAAAATAACAATGACAATACTGATATAGATGAAAGGATCGAGCAGTTAAATAAGTTACTAATAAGCCATGAGAACACTGTAGCTAGTTTAATAACCGATTTAGATATCAATCAACAATATATCGAATCTATAACAAAAAGCATCAACAATACAAAAGAAAGCCTTCGCAAATATAGAGATATTGAAAAATTACAAGAGTTAGGCTCTATTGAAAAATTCAAATTCATAGAGAATATTTGCCCAACATGTGATCAGCCAATTAACAACAATCTGCTACCTAGTACCGTAGAGAACCAGACGTTATCAATTGAAGACAATATCAAATATCTTGAAAAAACACAGTCTGTTTTTGATAGTTTGTTAAAAGGCGAGCGCGTTAAAATAGAGCGTAAAGAAAAAACAGTAAGCATCGCTAATAATAAATTGAGGGAACTACGCTCCGAAATAAAAGCATTACAAAGAAGCCTTTTATCCCCAATGGATTCTAATATTCGAGAAATCATAAGAAAGGAAGTTGAACTTGAAAAAGACATTGATAATCTTCTTACCCTTTCCGATGTAGAAAAAAATAAGAAAACTGTATTAAATGCAATAGTTGTTGATTGGCAATTTACGGATTCTCTATTACACAAGTTACCTTATGATGGTTTCAGTCAGAAAGATAGAACTAAACTAAATTTATTAAGAGATTCATTCAAATCCAATCTTTCAGATTTTGGGTATAGAAGTACTCCCATTGATCTTTTTGAGTTATCGACAAACACATATAAACCATCATTAGATGGTGTTGATATCGGTTCTGAGGCATCTGCAAGTGATAATATAAGAGTTATATGGTCATATCTTTATTCATTGCTCATGCTTGATACCTGCGACGAGAATATTTCGACAAATCATTTAGGTCTGCTTATTCTTGATGAACCTCGCCAACAAGAAACAAAAGACATCAGTTTCCAGATGTTTATAAAAAAATCATCCGAAACATTTAATAAAGACAAACAAGTTATTATCGGAACAAGTGAAAAATATGAAGATTTAACTCGAATGTTGAAAAATTTAAAAGTTAATCTGATGCACTTCGACGAGAGTATTATAAGGCGAATAAAAAAATAAAACGCCCTGCGCGCAATGCTATCCCCGCCACGCCTGCCCGCTTCATGGGTAGGTTTTAATGCAGGTGCAACAACGCCCCGGAGTCGCGCCAGCTCTGGGGTATCTATGTGTGAAAAATCGTGTCAACGGCCTCCATCGACCGGAACGTCGCCGAGCAAAGGACGTTTACGCACTGGTAGTAACGATGCTTGACGCTCTCGGACAGATAAGCCCCCAAAGCAACCCGGCTTTCTTTACCTTCAAAGCGGTACTTCAGATACCAGCGCTTTGAACCAGTTGGTTTAACTAAGAGATATAAGCCGTGGGAGTCTGTGAGTTTGTATTCTTTTTCGCGGGGCTTTGCTGTGCGGGTTGCTACGTCTGTGATAGCTATAAATTGGGGGTCAATCCTTTATCGAACCGAGCTGATCACCACTCTGACTCCCATTAGTACTAGATGTCAACGGATGCCCTCGGACGAATTGGGACCAAAAAAAAAGCCTTTCGGCTTTAATTTTAATAAATTACGGACATTCTCAGACTACATTTTGGTGCCGAAGGCCGGAATCGAACCGGCACGCCTTGCGGCGGTTGATTTTGAATCAACTGCGTCTACCGATTTCGCCACTTCGGCACGAAGAGGTATGCGGAAAACGTTGTGGATTATACCTGTCGCTGGCTACCTTGCAAGCGCCGCTCTTCCCTTCCCTCGCTGAGTGCTGAAAAAAACAGCGGCGGTTCAATCCTTTGTCTGGCCCTGCACATCTGCCCCTCGCCGTTCAGCATCACAAATTCACTAAATCTATCGTTGTTCGGTTTACATCACCTTTCATTTGTTATGTGATCCCGTTACGGGTTTCAGTAACCCACTCCCCCTCTGCTTTGCCGGACAACCAGGACAGGTGTATGCGTTTTTATCAGGCCGACCCCACGCTTGAAAGCTACTGGCGCGGTGTCATCCTTTTTGGAAGCAACTTCGCAACTTACAAATTCGCTCTCGCGCATGCGCTTTACGATGTGGAACGGCACAGCACGCTTGTCCTGCTCGAAGATCTGGCCGTGCCGTTCAGCAGGCATATCTGCGAACACCTCAAGTAGGCACCGAAGCAGATCCTCAACGAGAAGAATCCCGGCAAGTTTTTAAGCGCCTGCATGCAGTTCAACAACGGCGAGATCTCGCCAGAGGAGCTTCGGCAGATGACCGTGCGCTACGGCTTCTCTGTGGTGCTGGATAAGTTTCACAACGTGAAAGGCGGCGCTATTGAGAAGCGCTTTTACCTGAAGCAGGGCGGCGCGCAGAAGGGCATTTTGCTGACGGACGAGTTTTATCAGCTGGCTGAATCCGCGCAGTTTCAGAATCTGGTGCAGGAAACCGATGCGCGCTGGCGCCTGGTAGAGAAGGCCTGGGAGATGGCGCTGCCGCCTAAGCTGCTGGATGTGCACTACGACGCACAGCAGGAAGTGCTGTTCACGAAGCTCAGGAACGACAGGATTACCCTCACCAGCTGCCGCAACAGCCTTAACGGCTATCAGAAGGGCTACTGTTTTTACTGTAGCGCGCCTGTCAGCCTGCATTCCGGAGATGCCCAGTTGGCGGAGGTGGACCACTTTATCCCGCTGATGACGCAGAAAGCGCTGCCGGGCATTAACCTTAACGGCGTCTGGAACCTGGTACTGGCCTGTCGGGAGTGCAATCGCGGCCCGAACGGCAAGCACGCGCAAATCCCTAATCTGGAACTGCTTGAACGGCTGCATACCCGTAACGAATACTTCATTAACAGCAGGCTGCCGCTGCATGAAGCGATTGAAAACCAGACGGGCAGAAACGAGGCCCTGCGCAAAGGCTTTCTGAACGCCCGCTGGAACGAAGCGAAAATCGGCACCAGCCAGCCCTGGAAGCCAGCCGCTAACGGAAACATTATTCTCTGATGACCATTAACTACTACCAGACCCACGCTCAGACCTTTTTCGACGGCACGGTGAATGTCGATATGGCATCCCTGTATGACTCCTTCACGCGCTACCTGCCGCCGGGCAGCCGGGTGCTGGATGCGGGCTGTGGTTCCGGGCGCGATGCGAAGGCATTTCATGAAATGGGTTATCAGGCGGATGCTTTTGACGCGTCTTCCGGGATGGTTGCGCTGGCGCGCCAGCATACGGGTCTGCCCGTTGAGCTGATGTCGTTCGGGGAGGTAAGCGCCTGCAATATTTACGACGGCATCTGGTGCTGTGCTTCCCTGCTGCACGTTCCTGCCGCCGGGCTGCCCGCCGTGATGCAGAAGCTGGCGGATGCGCTTAAGCCAGGCGGCGTGTGGTATGTGTCATTCAAATACGGGGATAGCGAGCGCGAAAAAGACGGGCGGCGGTTCACCGATATGAATGAGGCAGGCCTGGGCGAGGTGTTGAACGGCATTCCGGAGATACAGGTTGTCGAACTTTGGACCACCCAGGACAAGCGCCCGGACAGGGATGAAGTGTGGCTGAACGCCATTTTGCAGAAGCCTGGCCTTACCTGATCCCGGTGGAAGACGCTTACGCTTTTCCACCCTACAACTGCTGAACTGATTTCGGAGGATAACGCTTACGCTTTTCCACCCTACAAAGGCGTCGTGGTGTTATCCCCACTGCCCCCAACAAATTCCGAATCCTCCAGACAGCACATTACGTGATCACCCTCCGCGCTCCCCATGTTCTACACTTCCAGACTGAACCTTCGCTTAAGGAAACCACATGTCCATTATCAAAAGTTACGCGGCAGCCCAGGCCGGTGCCGAACTGGAGCTTCACGAGTTCGACGCGGGTGAGCTGCTGCCAGAGGACGTTGAAGTCAAGGTGGAGTACTGCGGTGTCTGCCATTCCGACCTGTCGATGATCGATAACGAATGGGGCTTCTCCCAGTATCCGCTGGTGCCGGGCCACGAGGTGATTGGCCGCGTGCATGCGCTGGGCAGCGCCGCTCAGGACAAAGGTCTGAAGGTCGGGCAGCGCGTGGGCATTGGCTGGACGGCGCGCAGCTGCGGGCACTGCGATGCCTGTATCAGCGGAAACCAGATTAACTGCCAGGAAGGCAGCGTGCCGACAATCATGAATCGCGGTGGCTTCGCCGATAAAATCCGCGCCAACTGGCAGTGGGCCATTCCGCTGCCGGAATCCATTGATATCGAGTCCGCCGGTCCGCTGCTGTGCGGCGGCATTACCGTATTCAAACCGCTGCTGATGCACCACGTGACGGCCACCAGCCGCGTGGGCGTGATCGGTATCGGCGGCCTGGGGCACATCGCCATCAAGCTGCTGCACGCCATGGGCTGCGAGGTGACGGCGTTCAGCTCTAACCCGTCCAAGAAAGAAGAAGTGCTGAAGATGGGCGCGGATAAAGTGGTGAACAGCCGCGATCCGGAAGCGTTAAACGCGCTGGCGGGCCAGTTCGACCTGATCATCAACACCGTTAACGTCGATTTAGACTGGATGCCGTACTTCCAGGCGCTGGCCTACGGCGGCAACTTCCACAGCGTTGGCGCGGTGATGAAGCCGTTCCAGGTGCCTGCCTTTACGCTGATCTCCGGCGACCGCAGCGTCTCCGGCTCGGCAACCGGCTCCCCGCACGAGCTGCGCTCGCTGATGAAGCTGGCGGGCCGCGCGAAGGTGCAGCCGCAGATTGAGCTGTTCCCGATGTCGAAAATCAAAGAGGCGATTCAGCACGTGCGTGACGGCAAGGCCCGTTACCGCGTGGTGTTAAAAGCGGATTTTTGATGTGATGAGGCCCCGTGAAGGGGCCTCAGACTGATGACAAACCTAAACCTCAAGGAATTCGAAAAGATCTCACCGAATAAATAACAAGGAAAATCAATTCATTGATTTTCGGCTGCTAACCACAAAGAACGAAAAACCACGCTTTTTCCTTCTTTGTCAGCAATCTAAGGCCCCGTAAGGGGCCTTTTGTATTGAGCTATTCGCCGGATGGCGCTGCGCTTATCCGGCCTACAAGTTTTTGAAAACTTCAGCCACGGCTACTGCGCCAGGATCTTTCACTCCGTCCAGGCTGTCGCTGTTTACGTACGACGAGCGGCCCGCGTTCGCTTTCTGCATCTTCGCGGTGTCGTCCGCGCCTTTTGCTGCGGCCTTGGCGGCGGCCTTCAGGTCTTTACTCTGCAACGCTTCCAGCGCGGGCTGCAGCGCGTCGATTAACGTTCTGTCGCCCAGGTCCGCCCCGCCGTAGCGCTTCATCTGCTCCAGCCCGAACAGCAGGGACTCCGGCAGCGGTTTTTTCTCGCTCACCTTCTGCCCGGCGGCGGTGAAGAAGATGGACATCAGCACGCCGCTCGAGCCGCCCATCACCGTTGCCAGCCGTTCACCCACCAGCTCCAGCAGCGCCGCCGTGTCGTTCAGCGGCAGCTTGCCCTTGTCGTTGAGCTGCGCGATATCGCGCGCCCCTTCCGCAAACGTCGAACCCGTGTCGCCGTCGCCCACCTTCGCATCCAGCGCGTTCAGATGGCTCTCCTGGTCGATGAGCGTTTTGGTTACGCTCGCCACCAGCGCCTTAACGGCTTCATTTTCAGAGGCTTTAGGCTGCCCGCTTTTGCTGAGCACCTTATGCTTTTGCAGCGGCATGCCCTGGAGTTTAACCAGCGGCTGCCAGCCCGCCGTCTCCACGTCCGCCTGCAATGCTTTGATAAATTTGTCGTTCAGCACGATGGCCGAAAGAGAGAAGCCTTTCATGTCCAGCGCGCTCACCAGCGGCGCGGGGCCAATCAGGTACTCCAGCTGATCTTTCAGCGCCGAGTGCGCCAGCTCTTTGGTCAGCAGCGCCATCTCCAGCGACGACACGCCGCCCAGGTTGTTGACCAGCACCGCCAGCTTCGCCTCTTTGCCCGTTTTTTTACGCAGCGGCTTCACCAGCGCGGTGATAATCTCTTTGCTGTTCTGCGTGTCGACCGTGCTGGCCCCCGGCTCCCCGTGGATGCCCAGCCCCAGCTCAACGTGGCCGCCTTTAATACGCCCTTCTTCCTCGTCGCTGCCCGGCAGGTTGCAGGTCTGCATGGCCACGCCGATGCTGGCGATGCTGTCGCAGGCTTCCTGCGCAATGGCTTTGACGTCGCTGAGGGACCTGCCCTTTTCTGCGGCGTAGCCCGCAATTTTATGCACCAGCGCCGTTCCGGCGATGCCGCGCGGCTGCTTGTTATCCGGCAGCGAGATATCGTCGCCGACAATCACCATCTCGACCTTCAGGCCGTGCTTTTTCGCCTTCTCCGCCGCGAGGCCGAAGTTCAGGCGGTCGCCGGTGTAGTTTTTGACGATCAGCAGGCAGCCCCGGTCGCCGGTTACCGCCACAATCGCATTCAGCACCGCGTCCACGCTCGGCGAGGCGAACAGGTCGCCGCATACCGCAGCGGTCAGCATCCCTTTGCCTACAAAGCCCACGTGCGCCGGTTCATGTCCGGAGCCGCCGCCGGAAATAATCGCCACTTTGCTTTTGTCCCAGTCGTTGCGGACGACCACGCGGATGGCCGGGTCGATATCCAGGCGCGTCAGATTGCGGAATCGGGAACTGATGATAACGCCTTCAATGGCGTCGTTGACCAGCTGTTTGCGGTCATTAAAGAAGAATCTGGACATAGGTTCCTTAGAATCTGAAAAACGTATGCAAAGCATAGTTCTTCCTTCGAGGGCTGCCGCAAACATGGGAATATGCTGATGACGTAATTTATCTGCTTGCTATGCTTATGGAAAATACCTGAGGGAAACGACAAATGACCGCGCCACTGCTGATTGCCCGCACCACAGAAACTGAACTTAACCTGCTGCCGAATATGGCCAACCGCCATGGGCTTATCACCGGCGCAACCGGCACGGGTAAGACCGTTACGCTGCAAAAGCTGGCAGAATCCTTCTCTGAAATCGGCGTGCCGGTATTCATGGCGGACGTAAAAGGCGATCTGACCGGCGTTGCCGAAGAGGGCGCGGAGTCAGAAAAGCTGCTCGCCAGGCTCAATAAAATTGGTGCTACAGGCTGGTCGCCGCACGGCAACCCGGTGGTGCTGTGGGACATCTTCGGCGAGAAAGGCCACCCCGTGCGTGCAACGGTGTCGGACCTCGGGCCGCTGTTGCTTTCCCGCCTGCTTAATCTGAACGACGTGCAGTCCGGCGTACTGCAAATCATCTTCCGCATCGCGGACGACCAGGGCCTGCTGCTGCTGGACTTCAAAGATCTGCGCGCCGCCACGCAGTACATCGGCGACAACGCGAAATCCTTCCAGAACCAGTACGGCAACATCAGCAGCGCCTCCGTGGGGGCCATCCAGCGCGGGCTGCTCCAGCTTGAACAGCAGGGGGCGGAATACTTCTTCGGCGAGCCGATGCTGGATATTAAAGACTGGATGCGCACCGATGCCAGCGGCAAAGGCATCATTAATATCCTTTCGGCGGAGAAGCTTTACCAGATGCCGAAGCTCTATGCCGCAAGCCTGCTGTGGATGCTTTCGGAGGTTTACGAACAGCTGCCGGAAGCGGGCGACCAGGACAAACCTAAGCTGGTGTTCTTCTTTGATGAGGCCCACCTGCTGTTTAACGATGCCCCACAGGTGCTGCTGGACAAAATCGAGCAGGTTATCCGCCTGATCCGCTCCAAAGGCGTGGGCGTTTACTTCGTTTCCCAGAACCCATCGGATATCCCGGATACGGTGCTCGGCCAGCTGGGCAACCGCGTGCAGCATGCCCTGCGCGCCTTTACGCCAAAAGATCAGAAGGCCGTTAAAACCGCCGCGCAGACCATGCGGGCAAACCCGGCGTTCGACACTGAAAAAGCAATTCAGGAGCTGGGCACCGGCGAAGCGCTGGTCTCCTTCCTCGATGAAAAAGGCAGCCCGACGATGGTTGAGCGCGCCATGGTTATTGCGCCCTGTTCGCGCATGGGGCCGGTGACGGACGACGAGCGTAACGGCCTGCTGAACCATTCGCCGCTGTACGGGAAGTACGACGAGACGGTGGACAGGGAGTCGGCCTACGAGCGTCTGCAAAAAGGCGTTCAGGCGGCGGGCGAAAAGCAGGACGCCCCTCCGGCGAAAGGCGCAGCGGTTGCGGTGGACGACGGCATTCTCGGCGGGCTGAAAGACATTCTGTTCGGCACCACCGGTCCGCGCGGCGGCAAGAAAGACGGCGTGGTGCAGACCATGGCGAAGAGCGCCGCCCGTCAGGTCACCAACCAGATTATCCGCGGCGTGCTCGGCAGCATTATGGGCGGCCGGAAGCGTTAATTTTTTCCAGGGCGGATAGGCCGGTGCCATCCGCCTTTAATGGTAAACACCCCGGCGGATGACGCAGGCTTATCCGCCCTACAGGTCTGTTCTTTGAATCCCGTCACAATCGCCGGATCGCTTTTTTCCATTCCCGGCACGTCAGGCTAAATTACTAACTCATCCGACCACATAATAATAACGACATCCCAGGAAGAGAATATGAGCTATCCGTCGCTGTTCGCCCCGCTAGATCTCGGCTTTACCACCCTGAAAAACCGCGTGCTGATGGGTTCCATGCACACCGGCCTTGAAGAGCATCCGGACGGTGCCGAACGGCTGGCGGCGTTTTACGCCGAGCGCGCCCGGCACGGCGTGGCGCTGATTGTCACCGGCGGCGTTGCCCCCTCGCCTTCCGGCGTTGGCGTAGAGAGCGGTGCAGTGCTGAACGATGCCGGCCAGCTTGCCCATCACAAAGTGGTGACGGACGCGGTTCACCGTGAAGGCGGCAAAATCGCCCTGCAAATCCTGCATACCGGGCGCTACAGCTACCAGCCAAATCCGGTCGCGCCGTCTGCTATTCAGGCGCCGATCAACCGCTTTAAGCCCCACGCGCTCAGCCACGACGAGATCCTGACGCTTATCGAAGAGTTCTCCCGGTGTGCCAGCCTCGCTAAAGAGGCCGGGTACGACGGAGTGGAAATCATGGGCTCCGAAGGCTATCTGATTAACCAGTTTCTGGCCGCCCGCACCAACCAGCGGGATGACGAATGGGGCGGCGACTATTCACGCCGCATGCGCTTTGCCGTGGAAGTTGTGCGGGCGGTGCGCGAAAAGGTCGGCGCTGACTTCATCATTATTTATCGCCTTTCAATGCTCGACCTGGTGGAAGGGGGCGGCACGTTCGATGAAGCAGTCCTGCTGGCGAAGGCCGTTGAGCAAGCCGGGGCGACGCTGATTAACACCGGCATCGGCTGGCACGAAGCGCGCATTCCAACCATCGCCACGCCTGTTCCTCGCGGTGCGTTCAGCTGGGTGACGCGCAAGCTTAAGGGCATGGTGTCGATCCCACTCGTCACCACAAACCGTATTAACGATCCGCAGACCGCCGAAGCGATCCTAGCGGCTGGCGACGCGGATATGGTGTCGATGGCGCGTCCGTTCCTGGCGGATGCCGAGCTGGTGTCGAAGGCGCAGCAGGGCCGCGAAGACGAGATTAATACCTGCATCGGCTGCAACCAGGCGTGCCTGGATCAGATCTTCGTCGGCAAGGTGACCTCCTGCCTGGTCAACCCCCGCGCCTGCCATGAAACCAAAATGCCAATTGTGCCTGCGCAGAAACGTAAAAACCTGGCGGTGGTCGGCGCTGGCCCCGCAGGGCTGGCGTTTGCGGTTAACGCGGCGGCTCGCGGGCATCAGGTCACGCTGTTTGACGCGGCGGCAGAAATCGGCGGCCAGTTTAATATCGCCAAACAGATCCCCGGCAAAGAAGAGTTTTACGAAACGCTGCGTTATTACCGCCGCATGCTGGCCCTGACCGAAGTAGACGTTCGCCTGAACCAGTACGTCACCGCCCCCATGCTGGCAGCGTTCGATGAGGTGATTCTGGCCTGCGGCATCGTCCCGCGCATGCCGCCAATCGACGGGATTAACCATGAAAAAGTCCTGAGCTATGTCGACGTACTGCGGGAAAAGGCCCCGGTCGGCAAGCGTGTTGCCATTATCGGCGCGGGCGGCATTGGCTTTGACGCAGCGATGTACCTCAGCCAGCAGGGTGAATCCACCAGCCAGAATATCGCCGAGTTCTGCGTGGAATGGGGGATTGATACCAGCCTGCAGCACGCGGGCGGCCTGCGCCCGGAGGGTGTGCATCTGGCTAAAAGCCCGCGCCAGATAGTCATGCTGCAACGCAAAACCAGCAAGCCGGGCGAAGGCCTGGGCAAAACCACGGGCTGGATACACCGCACCACCCTGCTGGCGCGCGGCGTGAAAATGCTGGCGGGCGTGAGCTACGAACGCATCGACGACGTCGGGCTGCATATTATCGTGGGCGGCGAGCCCCAGCTGCTGGAAGTGGATAACGTGGTTATCTGCGCCGGGCAGGATCCGCGTCGTGAACTGACCGAGCCGCTGCGCGAGCTGGGTATAACATTGCACCTGATTGGCGGTGCGGACGTGGCTATGGAGCTGGACGCCCGGCGCGCCATTGCCCAGGGCACCAGACTGGCGCTGGAAATATAGTTAAAGACTCCAGAAATATCGCTTCCCGGCTGTCCAGGCCGGGGCGAGCAGAGAGAACCCTTTAAAAAATAGCAACACCCGCCACTAAAATTTATATAAATAGAACATAAACCTATATTTAGACAAATCCGCATTATAAATACCTCCCTCCTCGCATTTGATCCTATATTAGCTTTTCGGAATATCGCGAGTTAAGTAGCAACATTTTCAGCAAGTCACGTAGTCATAAACGTTGTGGTCATTGGCGGCCATTACCGGCCAAAGGGAAGCAGTAGAAGCAATATGCCATTGCAAAACACTATTGCCAGCAGCCAGAAGTTTGAAAGCACAAACGGTTAAGGAGCAACAATGAACGGATATGGACTGGTCATGCAACACGGCCCGCTGGTAGTGACGCATAATCACTATTTAAAAGCTGGGATCGAATCCTTTCTTAACGAGAAGGCAAGGAAGCGTTGTTTGGCCGCAAGCCACAACGCGATATTTATTGATGTCGAAAGCCTCAAGTTTGTCTCCGACCCTGGCGTTATCCTGAAATATGCTGTTGACCATCACTGTCCGGTTATTTTTATCTGCTCCAGCGGTGAGATGTCTATGGTCTTTCGGGGAAAATTTCCTCATCTTGACGCCAGGGATACGCTTCTTGACTGGTGCGAACAGCTCGCCTCGTTACTTTCCGCAGATAAACCACTTTATTACCTGAAGGTGTTTAACGACTTTTTATTGCTGCAAAAGCTGGGGCCAGTCCGCCTGATTATTCTGTCATTGATGAACCAGGGGTTCTCTTTTGATGCGATTGCCCAGGAGCTTTGCCTGCCGCAAAAAAGCCTGTATCGCTATATTAATGGTCTGGTTTCCTATTTTGATGTTAAAAACGCCAGCTTTTTATTCTCATTGTTAAGGGATAAGTTTCCCTCTCACTATTTTTCTTCTCGTTTCAGACCGCAGCCAGAAAATACATTACCTCTTATCACCGGGAAGCCAGAGCTACTTGCTTGATTCTTAACACAGCCATTTTGCACAACGCCAGGAACGCTATTTTTTGCTAAGGAGCAACACACGATGATGTTACGTACTTCCACCCTTTTATTACTGGGATCCGTTTTCCTTCTCTCTGCCTGCTCAGCGCCGTCTAAAAAGGCGCCGAGTGCGGCCTCAGCGACCACCGGGTACCAGAGCACCAACACGCCAACCGATAAATACATTGCGAAGCGTGTCACGACGCTTGCGGGTTTTACGCTGGCTTCGAGCAATAACGTTTGCGTTGACCATTTTAATTTTCTTAAAGAAGCGCAATCCAACAACTATCCGAAGTATACCAAAGACTATGGTGATATCGGTAAAGGATATCGTTTCCTGAATATTAATAAAAACATCATGGATAAAGACGCGAAAGATGTTTATACCATGATGCTTGAAATGAAACTGGATACCCTCTGCACCAAAGTACAGTATTCCGGATACGCGGTTGTCAAAGATAAAATAAAAGAACTCTCTTCTATTTAAATTCACTGCCTTTTTTATATTGCAGAACCCCGCTGCCGCGGCGGGGATTTTCCTACACCCTTAATAAATCACTGGTAACCACTATGATTTCGATGACCTCTCCTGTCGGGATGAAAATAACCTCCTGGAGCCTTATTTTTATTCAGATAGTTTCTCCTTTGTTATATTCGATAAATGCCATCGCCGACACCCGGCAATTAAATCATATCGAAGAGACAATTATCGGCCTGGAGTCGGTGGTCGAAGGTAGTGACAAAATATACAGTGAGCTCCCTGCCCCCTCGGCTAAAGCCAGCACGCCCCAGGCTGCCACTGCCGTTCCCTGGACAGAACAGGGTCTGGCTACGCCTTTTGCACCTCTATCTGGCTCTACCCCAGCCGGTCAAACCAGCTCAGGGTTACCTTCGCTTGGCAGTGAGCGTTCAGCTACAGCTCAACCGGAAACAGATTCACAATCCGGCATCGCATCGGGCGTGATGCAGGCAGGTCGAATCCTCTCGGATAAACATGCCGCTGATGCCTCACTTAACTACTTTAAAAGCCTGGGTGAAGGCTTAATCAATCAGGAAATTAACGACTGGCTGAACCAGAAAGGGACAGCCAGAATTTCTATTGATTCAGATGCCAAAATCGCGGGCGATCTGCTGTATCCGCTGGCCGAAAGTTCAGATTCTCTGGTTTTCACTCAGCTGGGTATGAGAGCTAAGGATGACCGTAATACGCTGAATGTTGGGGTCGGTTACCGCCAGTATCTGGACGCATGGATGTACGGCGTTAATACCTTTTATGACTATGACTACAGCGGTAATAACGCCCGGCTTGGCATCGGCACTGAGCTGTGGGGAAATTATCTGCGTCTCTCGGCCAACGGCTATTTCGGCCTGACAGACTGGCACCAGTCCGATCTGTCAGATATGCGGGACTATGATGAGCGCCCGGCCTCGGGCTTTGATATTCGTGCTAATGCATGGCTGCCCGCTTACCCTCAGATTGGCGGTAGCCTGAAGTACGAAAAGTACTTTGGCAAAGGCGTGGACTTGAGCGGCGACGGTTCGCCAGACGATCTTGAAGATAATGCGCAAGCTGTCACCGTCGGCCTCAACTACTCGCCAATCCCACTGGTCACGTTGAAAGCCGAACAGTCATTTGGGGATACCAACGAAACCAATGCTGGTGTGAATTTTACGTATCGCCTGGGTGTACCATGGCACCAGCAGATCAGCCCCGACTCGGTGGATATGATGCATAGCCTGATGGGCAGCATGCAGGATCTGGTCGATCGTAATTACGATATCGTGATGCAGTACCGCAAGCAGGAGCTGCTGCGCATCTCTCTGCCGCCGCAGGTTAACGGGCGGGCGGCTGAAACGATCGCCTTGCCTCTGACGGTTCAGAAGGCAAAGTACGGACTCAAAGAGGTGGACTGGACGGCAGATGCCAGTTTTTATTCCCACGGAGGCACGCTGCGCAAAGTCTCGCTGACGCAGGCAGAGGTGGTGCTGCCGGCCTTCGCTTATAACCTCCCTGTCTCACCCACGCAGCAATATGTTATCAAGGCAGTGGGCGCAGACCAGTACGGCAATAAATCCAACGTCGCCACCACCACGATCAACCTTGCGCCTTCAAAAAATATTGTCAGCGCGTTAACGGTTACGCCTTCCGGGAGCGTACCGGCAAACAACTCAGATTACTTTACCGCCACGGCAGTCGTGCGCGATGAAAACAATCGCCCTCTGGTGGCTCAGCCAATCACCTTCAGCCTAGAGAATTTAAAGGGCAACGATGGCTATTCCGCAGCGACGTTATTTGTTGCTGGCCGCACTGGCAATACCACGCTCACGGTGAATACCGATAACGCGGGCAACGCGACGGTGAATATCCGCAGCAAGCTGGCGAAGCAGGGCACGCTGCGCGCTACGATGAATAACGGTAACTTCAAATCGGCACCGCTTTCGTTTGTTGCTGATACTGCCACCGCTCGCGTTGACGCACTGGAGATCCTTGCCAACAAAGCCCTCGCGGATGGTCACAGTAGTAATAAACTTCAGGTAACCGTAAAAGATCTCAATGGCAACCCGCTGAGCGGTGCTCGCGTTGAGTTAAGCGCCAGCAACAATGCCACGCTGGTGAATGGCGATAGCGTCACCACAAACAGCAGCGGCCAGGCGGAGATTCAGGTGACCAGTAATCTCGTCGGTGAGAGCATCATCACCGCCCGAATCAATGGCACATCCAAATCCCAGACCGTCATATTCACTGCGGATAAAACCTCTGCGGCTATCGCCGAGGGCAATCTGACGTCGACGCAGGATGCCGTGGCCAATGGCAAGGCGACAAATATCGTCACTGCAATCGTCACCGATCCGCGCGGTAACCCGGTGGCGGATGTGAACGTTATCTTCACCATCAGCCCCGGTGCATCGCTCAAGACACTTAACGTGACGACCGGCAGCGACGGTATCGCCAAAGCAAGCGTAACCAGCCTGAATGCCGCAACCTTTACGGTAAAAGCTCGCATTAAGGAGTCGGGGAACAGCGCGCAAACGACCAGCCGCTTTATTGCCGATGCTTCAACCGCCACCCTTCTCGACGGCAATCTGGTCATTAACCCGAATGGCGCGTTGTCGAACGGTATAGCGACAGACGGCGTTGAAGCGACAGTCACCGACGCCAACGGCAACCTGCTCTCCGGCTTCAACGTCTCTTTCAGCGTGGCGAATGGCGCAACGCTGCGGGACACGGCGGTCTCTACAGGAGACGACGGTAAAGCAAGAACGACGCTCAGCAGTACCAGGGCCGGGAGCTACGCCCTCCAGGCGACGGTGAACGGGCATTCTGTTAGCAAAACGGCGACGTTTATCGCTGATAGCGGTACGGCAGGAATTGCCAGCGGCGATCTGCGGGTCACGGCGGATAACGCAAAAGCCGACGGTAAGGCCACCAACGCGGTAGAGGCAAAAGTGACTGATGCGACCGGCAACCCGGTGTCGGGTGTTGCCGTGAGCTTTACCGCTAACAACAGCGTTAACGTTGCGGTCGCTTCTGCAATAACTAACGATCAGGGGATAGCCTCCACAACGCTGAGCAGCACCCTGTCGGGAGTGGCACAGGTGACGGCCACCGTGAAGGGGGCCAGCCAGAGCGTTAACGTGACCTTTATGGCAGACAGCGCGACCGCCACGCTGAGCAATCTGACGGTCACCGCCGATAACGCTATCGCCAACGGTACCGCCACCAATGCGCTCAAAGCCGTGGTAACAGATGCCAGCGGTAATCCCGTATCAGGCATTACGGTGACCTTCCGTGCAACCAACGGTGGCCGCATGACGCAGGCGTCAGTAGTCACAACGACTGAGGGTGTCGCCATCACTACGCTCACCAATACCGTCGCCGGGGAAACCAGCGTTACCGCCACGGCGAATGACTCCAGCCGCAGCGTCACCACGACATTTATCCCGGACGGTAACTCCGCCACGCTGACTGCCGCCAATCTGACGGTAACGATGAATAACGCCTTAGCCGACGGCACGGCGAAGAATGGCGTGCAGGCGAAGGTGACTGATGCCTATGGCAACCTCGTGCCGGGGGTAACGGTGAGCTTCAGCGCCGACAATGGCGCAACGGTGATATACAGCGAAGCCATCACCAACGCACAAGGCGTCGCCAGCACAGGACTGACATCCACCGTAGCGGGGGTAGCAAGGGTGACAGCGGTAGTGAACGGTGAGAGCCAGCGCGTCGATACCACCTTTGTTGCTGATGGCTCAACGGCAACCATCACCGCCAACAATTTGACCGTGCTCTCTGACAACGCTAAAGCCGATGGCCAGGCAACCAATCAGGTTCAGGCGAAAGTCACTGATTCTCAGGGCAACCTGATTGCAGGGGCGACGGTGAACTTTACCGCCAGCAATGGCGCGAGTATCACAACAGCCTCGGTGGTGACGGACGCGCAGGGGCTTGCCAGCACCACGCTGACTAATATCCACGCCGGAATAACAAAAGTGACCGCTGCGGTTAATGACACCAGCCGGAGCGTGGACACAACGTTTATGGCCGATGGAGGAACGGCAACCATCATCGACGGTAACCTGACGGTGACGGCGAACAATGCCAAAGCTAACGGTACCGCGACCAATGCTGTGCAGGCAATCATCACCGATGAACAGGGTAACCTGGTGCCTGGCGTAACGGTGAGCTTCAGCGCAACTAACGGTGCGCAGCTCAGCACCGCAACAGTCATCACCGATGAACACGGCCTTGCCAGCACAACGTTGACTAACGTGACTGCCGGCGTGACGGTCGTGAGCGCCGCGGTGAACGGCAACCGACAGAGTGTGAATACCACTTTTATCGCCGACAACAGCACCGCCCGGATCATCAGCGGCAACCTGAAAGTAACGGTGGATAATGCGGTAGCTGACGATGTCTCCACCAACGAAGTGCAGGCTACGGTGACGGATGCCAGCGGCAACGTCGTACCTGACGCGGTGGTGACTTTCGCCGTCGATAATGATGCAACGTTGATCGCTGCATCCGTCACCACCAATGCCCAGGGCATCGCGACCGCCACACTGAAAAATACGCATGCAGGGGTAACAAAAGTGACGGCGACCGTTAACGGCAGCAGTCAGACCGTGAACACGTCATTTGTGGCCGACGAAAGCACCGCTCGTATCCTCAGCGGCGATATGACGGTGACAGAAGATAACGCCAAAGCCAACGGCACGGCGACAAATGCGGTGCAGGTGAAAGTGACCGATGCCAACGGTAACGTCGTGCCTCGTGCTACCGTGAGCTTCACCGTCACTAACGGCGCAAGGTTGACTGCCGCCTCAGCCATCACTAATGCCCAGGGGGTCATTGTCACCACGCTGTCCAGTACGCAGGCTGGTGTGGCGAGCGTGACAGCCACGGTCAACGACAGCGCTCAAAGTGTGCAGACAACCTTCGTGGCCGACAAAAGCACCGCGCGGATCGCCAGCGGGAACCTGGTGGTGACGGCGAATAATGCGAAGGCTGACGGAACGGCAACTAATGCCGTCCAGGTAACGGTCACCGATGCCAGTGGCAATATCGAGCCCGACATCGCGGTCAACTTTACCGTCGATAACGGCGCAACGCTGGCAGCCGCTTCTGCGGTTACCAACGCCGAAGGGATCATCACCACCACGCTGAATAATATCCACGCCGGAGTGACAAAAGTGACTGCGTCCGTCAACGGCAGCAGCCAGACCGTGAACACGATTTTTGTGGCGGACGAAAACACAGCCCGCATCATTGACGGCAACCTGACGGTGACGGTGGATAACGCGAAGGCTGACGGGACAGCAACAAACGCGGTGCAGGTCAAAGTTACCGATGCCAGCGGCAATATCGTGCCAGCCGTCGAGGTCACTTTTGCCGCCGATAACGGGGCATCGCTCACTGCCGCAGTCATCACCAACGCCCAGGGGATCGCCACCAACACGCTGACGAATATTCACTCAGGGGTGACGAAAGTGACGGCGTCCATCAACGGCAGCAGCCAGACTGTGGATACCCACTTTATGGCCGACAAGGGCACCGCCCGTATCATCAACGGCGATCTGACCGTGACGGTGGACAACGCGAAAGCTAACGGAACGGCGACGAATACCGTTGAGGCAAAAGTCACCGATGCCAGCGGCAATATCGTGCCTGACGTCACGGTGAGCTTCGTCGTCGACAACGGCGCAACCCTGGTTGCCGCATCGGCAGTGACCAACGCCAGAGGCGTCGCCACCACGACATTGAAGAGCATCCATGCCGGTGTAGCGAAAGTGACGGCCACGGTTAACGGCAGCAATCAAAGTGTGAATACCACCTTCGTCGCCGACAAAGATACCGCCCGCATTATCAACGGTAACCTGACGGTGACGGTGGATAATGCCAAAGCTGATGGAACGTCAACCAACACCGTTCAGGCAAAAGTGACCGATGCCAGCGGCAACCTGGTGCCAGCCATTGCGGTAACCTTCACCGCCGATAACGGTGCAATTATCGGTCATGGTTCGGTCACGACGGACGCTCAGGGAGTTGCCACCGTTACGCTGACCAATACCCTCGCCGGGGTGACAAACGTAACGGCCAGCGTGAATGGCACAAGCCAGAGCGTAGGGACGATGTTCATCGCAGATGCGATGACGGCAAACGTCGTTCAGGTGACATTAAACGACACGGTAGTGGAGAAGAAAGCCAACGGGATGGAGTACTTTACCTTCACAGCGCTGGTCAAAGATGCCAATAACAACGTCGTACCCGGCGCAACGGTTAACTGGGCCGAGGACAAAGGTTCGCTGGCGGTACTGCAAGCCACAAGCAGCGTGACCGACGCCAACGGCATGACGACAATGCGCTTAACCGGTACGACAAGAGAAGCGCTGGATATCCAGGTTTCTGCCAGCGTAGCGGGCGGCAACGTCATGAACGCTGATAAAAAAGTGTCTTTCAAGGAAGCTGTGGTGCAATTACAGGGCGAGATCAGAAATGGTGTGAGTGACGATCCGCTGCCCGGCGTTAGCGTTCAGCTGTTCGCGTCAGCCCAGGCCACGACACCGCTCTATCAGACGACCAGTGGGAGTGACGGTACTTACTCTATTGCTAATGTTCCGCAGGGGATTTACTACATAAGAGCATCCCTTACCGGTTTCATTACCCTTGATCAGTCTCTGGATCTCAGCGAAGTAACAACGTTGCAAAAGAATATTGTGTTGTCCCCAAGCTTAAACGGTAAGGCTGCCCGCATCATATTAACCTGGGATGCGGAACCCAAAGACCTGGACGCTTATCTGAGGGTGCCATCGGCAGATAACCCTAAGTCTCTGATCACTGTTTCTGGCGTAAACAAAGCCCCTGCAGGAGCAGACGCAACCCTGGACAAAGATGACAGAAACGGTTACGGCCCGGAGACAATCACGATCTCTGATTTCCACCCGGGAGGCGTCTATTGCTACTCCGTTACCCGATACTCGAGCACGCCTAAGGTTTATACCGGTGCTATGGTGCAGCTTTATCTCTCTGACGGAACAAGCAGGACATTCAGAATAGAGGACACCACCCCACCAGGGGCAAATGCCGCAGCCTGGACGGTGTTCAGAATAGATACCCGCGCAGAACAGTTCATTGTGACACCGGATAACAGAATAGGTAATTACTGCGATTAAATCAGAAGCTAAGTAACAAAAAAGGTGCTCAACGTTTTACATTGAGCACCTTTTTTTTAAACCTGCTATCCGGTTAGATACCCGAAAGCATTTTGCGTTTTTCATGCACCAACACGAAGTTTGAATACTGAATTTTCGAGCACAGGGTTTCAACCTTCATTTTTAATTCCATGGTGTAGATGCGTTTAGCCGCCTGATCCATAATATTTTTATTGGTATTAAGGAAAATAAAAGCCTCTGATAGCTTTTGATATTCTTCCAGATATTGTGGATAGCGTTCAGCCCCCTCTTCTCTTAGCATATTGAGATTATCAATACACCTGTTGTTCGTCGATGTGTATGCCAGCCCATCGGTTAAACCTTGTAGGGTGGTGGCATTATCCTCAGCAGGTCCCGACTGGTTATTGACCATAAAAAAATTCTGCTCAGGATCCAGGTCTGTTGTCACACTGGCAGGAGGTTTATGAGTACAGGCAGTAGCGAGAAGAAGAGGTAACAGGAGGACGGCATGTCTTTTTCTATTCATATATTTCCTTATAAGAAGTCAGTGAACATTCACTTTGCATAATATTCCTTGCACACCACCGTAGTGGCCTTCTCGCCGGGCGGTGTACACAGCGTTAATACCGCGTTCTCGTTATTTTGTTGCTCGAGTATTGTCTCGACACGCCCTTCGTGGGGAGACGTTGACCGACGATGATAGCTGAGGACAAAAATGACCAGTAACATGAGAAAGAACAGCAGTAACAGTAGTCCACGCTTTATACCGGATGCTTCATTAGCGACGTTATGGGATGTGGCAGAGGTAGAGAGCCGATCTGTCTTATCAATCTCCTTGACCACTTTCACGTTTCCGTTGAGGCAAAATCCGATACGAGGAACGGTGATAATCACTTCGTCTGCCCCCAGCAGAGATAAGGTTCGCCGGGAGATTGAAATATACTGATTAAGCGTATTATTGGAAGAGCGCAACCCTTGTTTATCCCAGATATTTTCCAGTACCGCCTCCCGGGATAATACATCACCATTGCTGTCCAGAATGAACTGCAACAAATTGCTGTTCGTTAATGTAAGGGTCAGTACCCGCTCCGGGTCGTCAATGTTCCACAGGGTGCCATCTTCAGGTTTATATTTAATTATTCCATTAATAATATATGTCATAGGCCCTGGCTACTTAAAAGAGAGGACAAAAAGTGCTTTTATATTTAACATAAATAAAGCCGTGGATTTATAAGCTTCTCTTAAGTGAACTTAAAATTACTTATAACCATCCTCAGATTATCATGTAATTATAATGCATGGGTCAGAAGGGATGTATTTAAGATAAAATTCGCACAAATAGTTGTTTTTTACAAACGCCGCCGATTTTATAACAAACCTATAATCGTTTATAAATAATTATTAAATAAAAAGAGCCCTGGATCAGGGCTCCTCAGACTGATGACAAACCTAAAGCGTATGAGTTTCGCAAAGATCTCACCGAATAAATAACAAGGAAAATCAATTCGTTGATTTTCGCCTGCTGACCACAAAGAAGGAAAAACCACGCTTTTTCCTTCTTTGTCAGCAATCTAAAGAGCCCTGAATCAGTGCTCCTTTACCATTTTGCCGAACACGTTTGTTTCCCGGCGCTACGCTTTCCTAGCCAACAAAAGAGGGTTGGCTTTAACAGTTAGCGTACCCGGCCTGTTTTCACGGCTTTAAGAACGACGAACTTATTGTTGCCGATAATCGTTTCGCAGTTGCCGAAGATCTTTTTCAGCTTGCGGAAGTAATCCAGGTGACGGTTAGCCACAATATACAGCGCGCCGTTGTTCACGAGGCAGCGGCGGGCATGGTGGAACATCTCCCACGCAACCTGGTCCGTCAGGGCGTGCTGCTGGTGGAACGGCGGGTTGCACAGGATAGTATCGAAGCGGTAAGGCTCCACGCCGGACAGCGCGTTATTAATCATAAATTCGCAGCGGTCCAGGTTTTCCGGCATGTTCACCTCGACGTTCATGCGGCTTGACGCCACCGCCATCGGAGATTCATCCACAAACACCACGTTCGCTTCCGGGTTCTGATCCAGCAGGTGCAGACCCACCACGCCGTTGCCACAGCCTAAATCAACAATCTCACCTTCCAGACCGGTTGGCAGATTCTCGATAAAGAAGCGAGCGCCAATGTCCAGACCCGTACGGGAGAAAACGTTCGCGTGGTTGTGAATGGTCCAGGGCGTACCTGCCAGCTTCCAGCTCAGGGTGTCCGGGGCATCCTGCAATTCAGGTTTGGTAAAGGTGCCGTTAATCAGGCGCGCCTTTTTCCAGGCCAGAGTGGTGGTGGTTGGGCCGAGGATTTTTTCGAACAGCTCAAGCGTTGAGTTGTGGATATCACGCGCTTTGGCACCGGCGATAATGCGGGTTTCAGGCGTCACGACTTTACGCAGCGCGCGCAGCTGTTGCTCCAGCAGGGCCAGCGTTTTCGGCACTTTGATCAGCACCACGCCTGGGGCATCCGGGTAGTTCGCCGTGCTGTCCAGGAAGGTGACGTTTGATTCGATAATGTCGTTCAGGCTCAGGTTCTGGCGCGTGGCCAACTCGCTCAGGTAAGAGTCGCTGATGCTGTACGGCTTGTGCTCGGCCAGCACGGTGGCCAGCGTGCCGAAGGTGTCGTTAAAAATCAGGACCGGGCCGCTGATTTCGGTGTCGTCCAGCTGTTGCAGCAGATAGTCATCCGCCGCTTCCCACGCCTGCAGCGGGTTGACGTCGTCCGTTTCCGGGAAACGTTTTAGTGTCAGTGAACGGAAACCGTTGTCTGATTGGCTCATCGGCCCTCCTGGATGGTAAAATTTGGTGTGATCCCCTGAATGGGGGCGTGAGTATACCCTTTTTTCCTTCCGAAGAGCGTGTGAATGAGTGAACTGACTTACTTAAGCGGCTACCCCGAGCACCTGCTCGCCCAGGTTCGTACGCTGATTGCGGAGCAACGCCTCGGTGAAGTGCTGCAAAAGCGCTACCCGCAGAGCCACAACATCGCCACCGACAAAGCGCTCTATGCCTATACCCAGGATTTGAAAAGTCAGTACCTGCGCAACGCGCCGCCGATCAATAAGGTCGCCTACGACAATAAAATTCACGTTCTGAATAATGCGCTGGGGCTACATACCGCCATTTCTCGCGTGCAGGGCGGTAAGTTGAAAGCGAAAGCAGAGATCCGCGTAGCGACGGTGTTTCGCCAGGCCCCCGAAGCATTTTTGCGCATGATTGTGGTGCACGAGCTGGCGCACCTGAAAGAGAAGGATCACAACAAGCAGTTTTATTCACTTTGTTGCCATATGGAGCCGCAGTATCACCAGTTCGAGTTTGACACGCGCCTGTGGCTGACGGAGATGGCGCTTAAAGGATCCGGTGGATGACGCTATCGCTTATCCCCCCTACAAAACCGGGCCGTAGGTCGGATAAGCGCCAGCGCCATCCGACAAATCCGACACCATAATAGAGAATGGCACTTGCGTTGATCCCCCCTCTAAAGCCTATAGTAACGGTTGGTTAATTCGGAGATTACAACGCTCATGATCAGATTCGCCGTGGTTGGAACTAACTGGATCACCCGTCAGTTCGTCGATGCCGCCCACGAAAGTGGCCACTACAAACTCACCGCGGTTTACTCCCGCACCCTCGAGCAGGCGCAGACCTTCGCCAATGAGTATATGGTTGAGCATCTGTTTACCGATCTTGAAGCGATGGCGAAAAGCGATGCGATTGACGCGGTGTATATTGCCAGCCCGAACGCCCTGCACGCGCCGCAAAGCATTCTCTTCTTAAGCAATAAAAAGCATGTGATTTGCGAAAAGCCGCTCGCCTCCAATATCCGTGAGGTGGAAGCAGCTATTGCCTGCGCGCGTGAAAACCAGGTTGTCCTCTTCGAAGCGTTTAAGACCGCCAGCCTGCCGAACTTTATCGCCCTGCAACAGGCGCTGCCGAAGGTGGGCAAAATTCGCAAGGTGTTGCTCAACTACTGCCAGTACTCCTCCCGCTATCAGCGCTATCTCGACGGCGAGAACCCCAATACGTTTAATCCGGCCTGGTCGAACGGCTCGATTATGGATATCGGTTTCTACGTGCTGGCCTCCGCCGTAGCGCTGTGGGGCCAGCCGCATTCGGTGAGCGCCACCGCAAGCCTGCTGGAGAGCGGCGTCGACGCTCACGGTTCCGTGCAGATGAACTACGGTGATTTTGACGTGAACCTGCTGCACTCCAAAGTGAGCGATTCAGTGATCCCGAGCGAGATTCAGGGTGAAGAAGGTTCGCTGGTTATCGAGAAAATTTCCGAATGCCAGCGCATTACCTTCGTGCCGCGCGGCGGCAAGCCGCAGGATCTTTCGCAGCCGCAGCACATCAATACTATGCTTTACGAGGCCGAAACGTTCGCCCGTCTGGTGACGGCAAACGAAGTGAATCACCCAGGACTTGTGACTTCGCGCATCACCTCTGCGTTAGCCACAGAAATCCGGGCGCAGACCGGGGTGAAGTTCCCGGCAGACGATGTCCCGGCGTCCGTCACGGCGTAAAGCTGTGTAAAACAGGGGTAGCATGATATTGACCGGAGTAATGGTTCGTAATATTTTGTTACTCGCAAAGGGGAGTAACTTCATTGCCGGTTAATCGTCATTACGGTGCGAAAGCACCCGGTTACCGGGCAATGCGAATGGCTTTTTATCGAAAAGGCTATTCCGCGTTGTAAGTGAGACCTTGCCGGAAGGCGAGATCCCTGTTGCAAGCATTAGCGGCTGGCGTCTTCCGACGTTGGCCGTTTTTGTTTTTCAAGGAATCACTTTTATGAATAGTGTCGGCACACCATTGCTGTGGGGCGGTTTCGCCGTCGTCGTCGTCATCATGCTGGCAATCGACCTCCTGTTACAGGGGCGAAAAGGCTCGCACACCATGTCCATGAAGCAGGCTGCGGCCTGGTCACTGGTGTGGGTTTCACTCTCTTTGCTGTTTAACGCCGCTTTCTGGTGGTATCTCACCGGCACCTCAGGGCGTGAAGTGGCGGATACCCAGGCGCTCGCCTTCCTCACCGGCTATCTGATTGAGAAAGCGCTGGCGGTGGATAACGTCTTCGTCTGGCTGATGCTGTTCAGCTACTTCGCCGTCCCTGCCGCTTTGCAGCGCCGCGTGCTGGTTTACGGCGTGCTGGGTGCGATTGTGCTGCGTACCATCATGATCTTCGCGGGCAGCTGGCTGATTACCCAGTTCGAATGGCTGCTGTATGTCTTCGGTGCGTTCCTGCTGTTCACCGGTATTAAGATGGCGCTGGCGAAGGAAGATGAGGCGGGCATTGGCGACAAACCGCTGGTGCGCTGGCTACGCGGTCATCTGCGTATGACGGACAAAATCGAAGGTGAGCACTTCTTCGTGCGTAAGAACGGCCTGCTGTTCGCTACGCCGCTGCTGTTAGTGCTGATTCTGGTTGAGCTGAGCGACGTGATTTTCGCGGTCGACAGTATTCCGGCTATCTTCGCCGTGACCACTGACCCGTTCATCGTGCTGACCTCTAACCTGTTCGCGATTCTGGGTCTGCGTGCCATGTACTTCCTGCTGGCTGGCGTAGCGGAACGCTTCTCAATGCTGAAGTACGGCCTGTCGATTATCCTGGTGTTTATCGGCGTGAAGATGATGATTGTCGATTTCTACCATATCCCGATCGCCATTTCGCTGGGCGTGGTAGGCGGTATCCTGGCGCTGACACTGATTATTAACTCGGTGGTTAACTACCGCAACGATCAGAAGAAACTGGCGAAGTAAACTTGTCGGATGGCGCTGCGCTTATCCGACCTATAAAAACGCGGGCGGCGCTGCGCTTATCCATTCTTCTTAACCCTTTGTGGGCGTAGCTACCGTCTTGAACGTCAAGCGGTAGCTGCATAATTTTCATCCCATGGCAGGCGTGTTTTAAGCACCCCGAAGCACATGTGCACCAGCTTGCGCATTACTGCACCCAGCGCCGCC
>NZ_JAERMU010000003.1 GCF_016756775.1 Dryocola clanedunensis subsp. sulfonylureivorans
AGGTTCCCTGGGCGCTTGACAGGGTTAATAACACAGGTTTAATAATTTTAATTCCGAATTTTAGCTCTCGCCTGCGTCGGGGCTTTTTCATATACGGGAGTACTCTCTGCGCATTAAACTGCAAAGTCTTTCAGGGTTAGCCTTGGTCGGTGCGATCTCTTCTGCGGACAGCACACTTTAAGCATAAAACTCAGATGATGGGCGAACTAGCTGCCTTATCTGAGTTGAAAAAAAAGTGTTGTAGTTAATCACCTTTAAAAAGGATTGAGAAATGCATACTTACTTGTTATGTAAACACTCGCTATTTTAATATCACGTTGATATTAACGTGGTGATCTGTATAGTTAATTCAACTATTTAAATAATTATTTTAAGGCTATTACGTTGCATGCGCCAATTCATCACAGTATTATTTACTCCGCGATATGCAGGCTTTTTTTAATTCACTTCGCAAAAAAGGCAAATATCAATCCGCCACTAGTTCATCGGGAAGAGCAACAATAAGGATGTTAATGTTGTCGTACGGAGTTCGAGGCTCCGGTGGCGGTCCAAACAAAAGCTTTCCAGTCTGCGAAGATGGGGTAACCTGGAGTGACTGGAAAGCGCATTCGCATGAGCACTGGATATTGAATAGATATCGCACTGTCGCCTCCATCGACTGCAACCAGCAAATGTTCAGCCGAATGGAATAATTAAGCCGCCCCGGGCGGTTTTTCTTTTCTGAATAGTTAATCTGTGTATTACAAAGAGAAGTTACCTTTGGGATATGAGATATTTCTTAAATCTTAAAAATATCAGAAGGAATTTGTGATAATTTCCTACTGGCATATAACTATATGCATGATATTTAAATATGTTGAAATTTGAATTAGGGGAAAGCATATATCATTATGAATTCACCCGTGGTAATTTTGTCTTGCTGTGTTTTATATGTAGTTCATCGTTAGTAAGTACCTCTTGATCCCCCGCCTCTTGTTTTCGCTCTGGCGGGTTTTTTTTGTCTAAAATTCAAGAATAAAAAATTGACTTCTAAAGGCTGCCAATCGGCGGCCTTTTTCCGTTTCGCGCCCATCCAAACAGCTAAACAATATCCCATCTCGTAACCTGGATGCAGCGCATTCTCAATCACACATAACTCCCGCTAACTACGCGAGGAGCGAGACTATGAAAATGAACGATCAGCCAGGGAGCGTTGTTACTCAGTTTTTTGCTGCTTTGGCAGCTGTTGCAGCCTACCTGGGAGTTACTACACAGGACATCGTTTACATGATATTCGGCCTGATTGGTGTCGTCATATCGCTGGCATCATTTCTGTCTGGTCGATTAGATGCCTGGCGAAGTCGTAAAGAGGAACGGCAACGAACCAGAATGCTTCGGGACTATCTCGACAGCGTTGAAGATAAGCCGAAAGAAGAGCGGCCGGCTGCCGTTAAGGTCGCGATTGATGCACTGGAAAGGGCGGGTGAGTAATGGTGATGTCTCCGGCTTTACGCAATAAGATAATCGGCCTCACAGGTGCGAGCGCTCTCACCATAGCTGGCGTGATGATCCCCGACCTCGAGGGTGTCCGACATGCACCGTATTACGACGTCGCTGGAGTGCTCACCGTCTGCTATGGCCACACCGGCAATGACATCGTGCCAGGAAAAAGGTATTCAGAAAAAGAGTGCCAGATGTTGCTGACGAAAGACCTCAAGCCATTTGCTAAGTCTGTCGAGCGCTCTGTGAAAGTGCCAGCTACTGAATATCAGAAAGCCGCCTTAATCAGCTTCAGCTACAACGTTGGCGTAAACGCCTTTGAGCACTCATCAGTGCTGAGGTTGCTGAATAGCGGTAATTATATTGCTGCATGTGATGGGCTGCGACAGTGGATTTATGCAGGCGGACGTAAATGGAAAGGCCTGATGAATCGCCGAGAGGTTGAGCGTGAAGTATGCCTGTGGGAGCAAAAGTGAGCCGGGTAACAGCAATCACCATTTCAATAGTGATATGCATCATCGTCAGCCTGGCCTGGCTGGCAAGCCACTATAGGGATAACGCCGCTGATTACAAACGGCAGCGCGACGATAAAACACAACAGCTAACCCTGGCGAACGCTACCATCACCGACATGCAAACACTACAGCGCACCGCTGCAGCTCTCGACGAGAAATACACAAAGGAATTAGCTGATGCAAACGCTGAAAATGCTGCTTTGCAGCGCAAGCTTGATAATGGTGGTCGGGTGTTCGTCAAAGGCCGCTGTCCAGTGCCCGCTGCAACCCCCAGCTCCGGCAGCATGGGCAATGATGCCAGTGTCGAACTCTCTTCTGCTTCTGGACACAACATTCTCGATATCAGGGCCGGAATTACCAACGACCAGGCAAAAGTAAAATATCTTCAGGATTATATCAGGCAGCAGTGCAGAGGTGGTTAGTCAGTAGAAATGGCAAAAAAAATCCAAAGCAGGCTGAGGCACTCATCATTACCTGCCTTGGAGCTACAAACGCAGCGCTTTATTTAAGACAGGAGGAATTTAACTTAAGTCTAAACCTGAATAACCAGAATATTCTTAATGAGGGTGAGGGTTTTTGTTTAGAAATAAACGAATTGCAGGGCTTCAGCAAAGAATGGAAAAAATAACCCAAAGCAGAGCGCATGAGGATCCTGCTCTGGGTGTAATGAATAACATTACTAAAACATGAAGCGGTCAATGAGGAAAGCATCTTACATCTGGCCTCCCTAATGTTCTTTCTAATAAGTGTCATTTGCTAATGATAACCATTAACAATTTGTGCGATCCAGATTTCACAGAGTAGCTATCACTTTGGCAAGATCGAAATTAAGTGGGTGAATGGCGAGAGTCTGGAATAGCAATAACAAAAAAATCCCCGACACACAGGGAATCGTGATGGGCCGGGGCTGACAGCGTCATGAGGCAATATAGTTTCGATACGTCTCGAAGCTACGCCCCCTTTTGCCGGATTAGATATATAAATAGTTTGGTTTAGTGACGGACCGCGTGGGAGACGGTGAGTAAAAAAACATCCAAAGCAGGAAGGCATACAAAACCTGCTTTGTATGAATGCAAAGCATTGGACTGATAAGCGCATCATACGGAACCCGCTAACTTTAACTCAAACTCATCTAATGACATTGATAATTAACGTCTATTTTTGAATGAGAATTATTTGTGATGGGTGTCATCCAGATTTTACATAACTGGAAACAGGCAAGCATTCTGTGGCGGAAAACAGATTGTGTAGCCCCGCAAGGAGAGTGATCACATCTGGCTGACGGGTAAGCCGTAAGTGGGGAAATCCTGCTGTGAAGCACTGCAACCCAGTGAGAACATTCCGCAATTATCGGTTCCACCTAGAAATAGGCTTTGATAACGGAGGATTGCAAGGGTGTGCCGAAAATAAGAAAACATGAGATTGTTAAGGGTATAGTTTTGTCATATGTTGAAGGTGTCAACCTTACCTTAAGGAATAATCATCATGCTAAAACGTCGCACTCTCAAAACTGCACTTGCGGCGGTCATCTCACTCATTGTTCTTGCAGCCCCGGCTTATGCAAATCCGGGTAACGGGAATGGTAATGGAGGAGGTGGTGGGCAAGGAAATAGCAACGGCGGTGGTAATCACGGTAACAGTGGTAACCATGGCAATAGCGGTAAGAGCTCAGACCATGGCAACAAAGGCCAGGGTAAAGGAAAGTCTAATGATGATCACGGAAACCGCAAAAACTACGGCAAACCAGACCATGTTGATTCCGACATTAGTTTCTCTCATGCCCGATCCATTGCTGTAAATTATGGCCTCGTTGGGTATAAGTCCCTCCCTCCAGGCATCGCTAAAAATTTAGCACGAGGTAAGCCGTTGCCTCCGGGTATTGCCAAGAAATCGTTGCCAGCATCAATGATTAACGATTTACCATATTACCCTGGCTACGAATGGCGAGCTGTCGGTGATGATTTGGTGCTTGTTGCTTTAAGCACGGCCATTGTAACTTCCATCATCAACGGCGTGTTTGATTAACAGACCTTTTACAGCTGAGCCCTGCGCAAGCGGGTATTTTTATTTCTATCAAAAAGCCACTTCCGAGTGGCTTTTTTTAATAGTTTCAATCAACAGGAATAACGAATGGCAAAAACCGGACTGGAAAGCGCTGCCAATCCAGTTCCTGTCTGTGCATGCCAAATCGGGTATTTCCCTCAAATACTTTTGTGAAGTGCAGGGACTAAATAGCGCGACCGCGACCCGCTGATGCAACTGATATCTATTGTGCCTTACCAGTAACTGGATCGAACCAGTCAGAGTTGACATTCTATCTGTAGGTTTCATTTTTAGATTATAAGCCGCCTCCGGGCGGTTTTTTATTGCCATCACAATGGGCAGACCTATCGTAATGGCCTTAATTCAAAAGGTACTCCTGGTGATTCTGAACACCGAGGGGGCGACGACACGCGGAAAAAGCCAGATTTTTGCATTTTTATCGGTCATCACCACTACTGCAATTCCTTGAATATCTGAGATAAAAAAATCAGCAGTGTCGATTCTGCTTGTTTTTCATTCATCACAGGAGCCTGTTATGGATCGTGAGTTAAAGCTGCTACAGCTGAATGTCAGCCAGCTGGCGGCGCTATCTGGAGTACATCGACAGACTGTATCAGGCAGGCTGAAAAATGTTCGCCCCTCCGGTGGGAATGACAGCAACCTAAAACTTTATGCCCTTACCGATATTCTCGCTGAGCTTATGAAAATGCCCGCGCCGGTAGCTGAGGGAGATATGGACCCGCAGGACCGCAAAGCCTGGTATCAGTCTGAGCGCGAGCGGCTCAAGTTCGAGCAGGAAGTCGGAGAGTTAATTCCCGCTTCTGATGTGGCCCGAGAATTTGCCGATCTGGCGAAGGCAATGGTGCAGGTGCTGGAGACGTTGCCGGATATTCTGGAGCGCGATTGTGCGCTGGCACCGGCAGCGGTCACCAGGGTGCAGGTGATTATTGATGATTTGCGCGATGATATTGCCCGACGGGTAATGAGCGATGAGAAAGCAGAGGAGGAAATCCCGGAGGAGGAATAATGTCGGTACTGGCTACTGCCCTCACGCTAAAACAGGACACCGGCCAGCTGATACAAGCGCCGCGCAGAATGCCGGTAGCCGAGGCAGTGGCAAAATATATGCGTGTTCCCACATCAGGAGGCAACTCAGTGCCGTGGGATCCGATGGTCGCGCCCTACGTGCTGGAGCCGATGAACTGCCTGGCCTCCCGTGAATACGACGCTGTCGTTTTCGTTGGGCCAGCCCGAACGGGCAAAACAATTGGTCTGATCGACGGCTGGGTGGTCTACAACATTATCTGCGATCCGTCGGATATGCTGGTCGTACAGATGACGCAGGATAAAGCGCAGGAGCATTCCAAAAAACGCCTGGCCCGCACGTTTCGCAGCAGCCCCGAAGTTAAAAAATGTCTGAGCCCGCGTCGGAACGATAACAACGTCCACGATAAATTCTTCCTTTCCGGCAGCTTCCTGAAAATCGGCTGGCCATCAATCAATGTGATGTCGTCATCGGATTTTAAATGCGTGGCGCTGACCGATTACGACCGCTTTCCCGAGGATATCGACGGGGAAGGTGATGGTTTCTCCCTGGCATCAAAACGTACCACCACCTTTATGTCAGCAGGCATGACGCTGGTGGAAAGCTCTCCCGGGCGCGATATCCGTGATATGAAGTGGCGCCGTAAGTCACCACACGAAGCGCCCCCTACGACCGGGATTCTTTCTTTATATAACAGGGGGGATCGCCGCCGCTGGTACTGGCCTTGTCATCATTGTGGTGAATATTTTCAGCCTGAGATGGCCGCGATGGTGGGTTATCGGGATGACGTCGATCCGGTCAGGGCGAGCGAAGCGGCGCATATTCAGTGCCCTCACTGTAGCGGCATCATCACCGCCGATAAGAAGCGTGAACTCAACGGGCATGGAGTCTGGCTGCGCGAAGGCCAGCAGATAGATTCTGATGGCACGATTACCGGCGAAGCCCGCCGCTCCCGCATTGCCAGCTTCTGGATGGAGGGTCCGGCGGCGGCATATCAGACCTGGGCGCAGCTGGTTTATAAATTGCTGACCGCCGAGCAGGAATACGAAACAACGGGCAGCGAAGAAACGCTGAAAGCCGTCATTAACACCGACTGGGGATTGCCTTATCTCCCTCGCTCGGCCACTGAGTTACGCCGCGCCGATGTGCTGATGGCCCGGGCAGAGAGTTTCGGTAAGCGCCTGGTGCCACCAAAAGTGCGATTCCTTATCGCGTCGGTAGATGTGCAGGGCGGTAAAAAGCGTCGTTTTGTCGTTCAAATCATCGGGTACGGTGAGAACGGCGAGCGCTGGCTGATTGACCGCTACAACATCCGGCAGTCTCTTCGCTGTGACGAATATGGCGAAACCCAGCCCATTCATCCTGGCGCATACCCGGAAGACTGGCAGCTGCTGGTGTCCGACGTGCTGGAGAAAAGCTACCGGCTCCAGGCCGACAGTGAACGGCGTATGCCCGTTCTGGCGATGGCCGTGGACAGCGGTGGCGAAGAGGGGGTTACTGATAATGCCTATAAGTTCTGGCGTCAGTGTCGCCGTGACGGCCTCGGCAAGCGTGTTTATCTCATCAAAGGGGACAGCGCAAAGCGTCAGAAGACCATTACCAAAACCTTCCCGGACAACAGCGGGCGGGCAGATCGCCGCGCGGAGGTGCGCGGAGAAATCCCGGTTTACCTTCTGCAGACCGACACCCTTAAAGATCAGCTGAGCAATAACCTGAGCCGCGAGACGCCGGGCGCCGGGTATATTCATTTTCCCGACTGGCTCGGCGAGTGGTTTTACGACGAACTGACTTATGAAGAGCGTGGGCTGGACGGCAAATGGCGTAAGCCCGGGAAAGGTAATAACGAAGCGTTCGACCTTTTCTGCTATGCCCAGGCCGTCGCGGTTCTGCGCGGCTATGAAAAAATCCGTGACTGGGAAAGTCCTCCTGCCTGGGCGCAGCCTCAGGACAGTAATTCAAACATCATTCAGGGGGATCGCCCCCGGGAGAATATCCAGGTGAAACCTAAAACCGAACTGAAAAAATCGACCGGCCAGTCAGAAAAACCGACGCCGGCATCGGGCGGCTGGCTGGGATCTTCCGGTAACGGAGGCTGGCTGTGACAAAAGCCGACATCTACCAGACGTTGATTATGGTTCGCCAGGCTTACACAGATTCACTTGACGGCAAAAGCGTCTCTTTCACGGGCGTGAACGGTCGCGCCATTACCAATCACGATCCGGCAGCGCTGCGTGCAGAGCTTGATTACTGGGAAAATCGCTGGCGGAGAGCCTCCGGGCGCGGCGGCCCCTACAAACTCGCTAACTTTCTTTAAGGCTTCCTATGGGATTTATTGAGAAGACACTCGGTGTTGTATCGCCAGGGTGGGCAGCCGCACGGGCTAAAAACAGACTGAAGCTGCAGGCCTATGACGCGGCAGCGCCGTCCCGCACCCACAAGGGCAAGCGTGAGTCCCGCTCGGCGGATACGGCGGTTTTTGCCGCCGGCACATCGCTGCGGGAGCAGGCCCGGTGGCTGGATGAAAATCACGATCTGGTTATTGGCCTGTTCGATAAGCTCGAAGACCGGGTTATTGGCGCGCACGGCATTCACGTTGAGCCGCAGCCGCTCGATATTCATGGCAATCTCCATTCAGATTTTGCCGGGAAACTCACCGCGTTATGGGCCGAATGGTCCGTGCGCCCGGAGGTTACCGGCATGTTTACCCGGCCCGAGGCAGAGCGGCTTCTGCTGCGTTCTGCGCTGCGCGACGGTGAAGTTTTTACTCAGCTGGTGAGGGGCAACGTGCCGGGCCTGCAGCATGCGACTTCCGTACCGTTTTCTCTGGAGATGCTCGAGGCTGACTTTGTGCCTTTCAGCCTTAACAGTACGGCGGGCCAGCAGGTCCGGCAGGGCATCATCGTTAATGCCTGGGGGCGTCCGACCGGCTACAAGGTTTATAAAAACCATCCGGCCAGTTTTGCCGGGTTTAATGCCGACCTCAAAACCGTGTCTGCCGACAGCATGCTGCACCTCGCCAGCCGCAAGCGGCTTCACCAGCTGCGCGGCATCAGTCTGATCCACGGTGTTATTACACGCCTGAGCGATATCAAAGACTACGAGGAGTCCGAGCGCGTCGCGGCGCGCATTGCTGCGGCGCTCGGCTTCTATATCAAGCGGGGGGACGCGCAGTCGCTGGGCGATGAGGGCGAGTATTCCGAGCCGGGTGGCCAGCGTCACTACGACATCGCGCCGGGGATGATTTACGACGATCTCAAACCCGGCGAAGACCTGGGCATGGTCGAATCCAACCGCCCTAACGTTCACATGTATGAATTCCGCAACGGGCAGATGCGCGCCGTGGCTGCCGGGACGCGTGGCAGCTATTCCAGCATTGCCCGCGACTATAACGGCACCTACAGCTCACAGCGGCAGGAGCTGGTGGAGAGTTTCGAAGGTTACAACGTTCTGCAGCAGTGGTTCGTGGGCCAGCACAGCCGTCCGGTCTACCGGGCCTGGCTGGCGATGGCGTTGCTCAGCGGTATCGACATCCCGCCGGACGTGGACCGAAACTCTCTTTACAACGCGCTTTACCTCGGCCCGGTTATGCCGTGGATCGACCCCGTTAAGGAGGCGACAGCATGGAAAGCTATCGTTCGGGGCGGGGCGGGCACCGAGGCGGAGTGGACGCGCGCCCGTGGCAAATCGCCGCAGGAGGTCAAGCGACAGCGCATCCGTGAAACCGAATTCAATAAAGAGCATGGCCTGGTGTTCGACTCTGACGCCGCCAACGACAAAGGAGCATCAGCTGATGCAAAAACAGAAGAGCCTGACGATCCCACTCCGCCGCGGGACGATGATTAATCCCCGCGCAAGCCTGGCGGGAGTCGATGCGGCTACCGGCCAGAGCTGGTATGAAATCCGCGCGCTGGCCGCCGGACGAGTAGAAATTTTTCTTTACGACGTGATCGGCGGCTGGGGTATTACCGCGCAGCAGTTTGTCGCCGACTGTAAGGATGCCGGTGTATTTGAAGCCAGCGCAGTCGATTTGCATATCCACAGCCCGGGCGGCGACGTGATGCAGGGCTTTGCCATCTATAACACCCTGGCACGCCTGAAAGCGAAGCTGGATATCTGGGTGGATGGCGTGGCGGCAAGCATGGCCTCGATGATTGTCTGCCTGCCGGGTGCCACGGTACATATGCCGGAAAATGCCTGGCTGATGATCCATAAGCCGTGGGGTGGCATTGCCGGCGATTCCGATGATATGCGCGATTATGCCGACTGGCTGGACCGGAATGAGGCGCTGATGCTCGGCGCTTACATGAATAAAACCGGGATCGGCCAGGAGGAGCTGGAAGCGATGCTTAAAGCGGAGACCTGGATGAACGGCGCGGAAGCGTTAGAGAAGGGCTTTGCCGATGTTATTGAACCGGAACTGCAGGCAGCAGCCTGCGTGAATGAAAACAAACTGAAGGATTATCAGAACATGCCACAACAGATTAAAAACCTTTTCACGCCGCGCGCGGAAGCTCCGGTTAATCAGCCTGCTGCACCGCAGGCACCGGCAGCCCCGGCGGTACAAAGCCAGCCAGAACCTCAACCGCTGATGGGCAACATCGATATTTCTGCGCTGGCGACACAGCTGCAGCAGCAGATGCAGGCGGCAAACACCGAACGTGTAACTGCCGTATCCGCGGTATTTGATGCGTTTCCTGCGTTCGCCAGCCTTAAATCTGAATGTGTGGGGGATATGACATGCACCGCTGAGCAGGCACGTAATAAGCTGCTGACCGCGCTGGCATCCGGCACCACGCCGAGTGCCGGGCCGGGCGCCATTCATATTCATGCGGGCAACGGCAATCTGGTCGGTGATTCCATCCGTGCTGCCATCATGAACCGCGCCGGCTATGCCGAAGCCGAGAAGGATAATGCCTACAGCGGCTACACCCTGCGTGAAATGGCGCGAGCTTCGCTTGTCGACCGCGGCATCGGTATCGCTGGCCATTCGGCTCCTATGCAGATGGTCGGTCTGGCGTTTACCCACAGCAGCAGCGATTTCGGCAATATTCTGATGGATGTGGCCCACAAGGCGGCCCTGCAGGGCTGGGACGAGGCCGGAGAGACCTTCGACCAGTGGACGCGTAAAGGCACGCTGACGGATTTCAAAACCGCGCACCGTGTCGGACTGGAAGCCTTCCCGTCGTTGCGTCAGGTTCGCGCCGGGGCGGAGTATAAGTATGTAAAACTGAAAGACCGCGGCGAGCCGATTGCACTGGCTACCTACGGTGAGCTTTTCAGCATCGACCGTCAGGCCATTATCAATGACGATCTGACGATGTTAACCCGTATCCCGCAGGCGATGGGGCTGGCAGCGCGCTCAACCGTCGGCGATCTGGTCTGGGCCGTGTTGACCAGCAACCCGAAAATGAGCGACGGTAAGCCATTGTTCCATGCCGATCACGGTAACCTGGTGGCAGCCGATCTGAGCATTGAAGGCCTGGATGCCGGACGCAAAGCGATGCTGATGCAGAAATCCGGCGATCGCCGCCTGAATATCCGACCGGCCTTTGCACTGACGCCGGTTGCGATTGAATCCCGCATGAACCAGCTGATTAAGTCTGCCAGCGTGCCGGGTGCCGATGCTAACAGCGGCATTGTTAACCCGATTCAGAATTTTGCGACGGTCCTGTCTGAGGCCCGACTGGACGACAGCAGCCCGACCGATTACTACCTGGCCGCTGCGCAGGGACGCGACACCATCGAGGTGGCCTATCTTGACGGCATCGACACGCCGTACCTTGAGCAGCAGCAGGGCTTCACCGTCGACGGGGCGGCATTCAAAGTGCGCATCGATGCCGGCGTGGCACCGCTTGACCACCGTGGGCTGGTCAAAGTCACTAACAAATAATCACCGCCGCCCGGCGGTTTTTTTCTATCTGGAGGCAGCAAAGGCTGCCTTTTTTGCGGAGAGTAACAATGGCTACAAATTACTATCAGGACGGCAACACGATGGACTGGACCAACGGCACCGGGGCAGACATCCTCTCAGGCCAGGCCGTTGCGGTGGGTAATATCACAGGCGTTGCCCACGATGATATTCCTGCAGGCGAGGCTGGCGTCCTGCATATGACGGGCGTTTTTGTTCTTCCCAAGGTCGCCGATGAAACATGGCAGCGCGGTGCAAAACTGTATCTTGATGATGCGGGGCTGGTCACTGCCGTGGCTGCGGATGCAGAAGCCGTTGTCGTGGGAACTGCGTGGATCACCAATAACCCAGGCGAAACGGAAACCCGTGTACGCCTCGGATTCTGATGAACCGTTTTCGCGCGCGACTCAGTAAAGCAGATGCCCGGATTAACCGGGCTTTTGCAGAGGAGGTTCCCGCGCTGTTATTCATCGGTACCGAAAGCCGCCCGGTGGTCATTATTTTTGAAGCCCCTGACGCGCCTGTATTCGTGCAGGGAGGCGGAGAAATCCAGGACCATTCTCCGGCATTCAGCGCAATGACTGCCGATCTGAACGGACTTGAGAAACAGTGCACCGTGCAGATTAACGGGAAAATGTACCGGGTGACTCACATCGGTACTGATGAAGAAGGGCGTACAAGGGTAACCCTTGGGTATGGGGAGGCCGGGAGAGTTTCCCCGGTCATTGACAGCTGGAGCTAGAGCCATGGCAAGAGGATCCCGCCTGCGGCGTGATTTACCTGTTGATATCGATCTCGATGCAATCTGGAGAATTGCTGACAGTATAGATGCTACACAGAAACAATTTCGCGCGGCTTATTCCAGGGCGTTACAGCGTACTGCGACAACATTACGCAAGCGGGCCATGTCCGATCTCAAAGCTGGGATAGCACCCCGTAATGCCAGCCTGGTGCGCAGGCGCTTGCTGTCTTTTCGGGTGCAGAGAGGCGCACAGCTTGATGAGTTTCGACTCTGGTTCGGCCTTAATGCCATCAAAGTAAAAGACCTGAAAGGGAAAGTCCTGGGTCGGGTGCGACCTCATCATAGCAAGAGGGACAGTAAAAGCGGGCGCTATACGGCAGCCCGACGCAAGGCGAAGGAGGCAGGGTTTGATCCTAAAGGCAGCCTGCTGGCAACAGAAATGTACGCCAACAGTGAGGTTGCCCGTTCGCGCCGTGATGGCCGACGTACTGTCCTTATCCGCGATCCTGATACCCGGCGAACCCATGAAGCCGAAGTCGATATTTACGAGCCGATGCTGAATTACATTGAGGACAATGCGTTTGCGGACGCACTCGAGATTTTTACGCATCATTTTGAAACTGATATACGTGGCCGGGTGAAGGCCAGAATCTCTGTATAGGTGAACGATGGCGCAACCACTCAGTCTGGCCGAATACCATGATGCGGTTATCTCATCAGTTAAAGCACATTTACCCTGGGTGCTCTCCGCGGATACATATCCGGAAGAAAATATTCCGCGATATTCTGGTCTGGTCACGCCGGCGGTCTATTTTACGCTGAACAACTGGAGCAGCCAGGAGGGGAACGAAGGGCAGCTGAATATTGAACTGGAGTGTGATTTCTTCGTGGTCGTTGACACCGCCTCAACGCAGAACATCAGCAAACCCGATATTTACCTGCGTGCCGCCGCCGCCGATCTGACGCAGTGGGTTAATGGCCAGCAGTTCGGACTCACGCAGCTTGAGCCTGCCGTGTTTACGACCTCTGAGAAGGATGATTTCGATCCTCGTATGGATGACTACCTCGTCTGGCGAGTGAGTTTCACCCAGGCCGCTGCGTTTGGAACCGATCCGTTTGCCACTACGGCAGGGCCATTAAAAGCGGTGTGGCTGGGTGAAGCCCCGGATACTGGTCGCAGGCATATTGATGATTACACGCTGATCTATGAGGTGACGCCTGATGAGTGACGCAGTAGGTGATTTGCAACGAAGGCTGGCGAATCTGGTCAGGCGGGGAGTTATCCATTCGGTACAGGCGGGAGGAATACCCAAATGTCGGGTTGACCTCGGCGATATCGTTACGGGCTGGTTACCGTTGTGCCAGGGGTATTCTGGTAAAAACCGCGCCGATTCAAATCCCTTTGCGCCTGGTGATGCGGTCACCGTGCTTTCGGAAGCGGGTGAACTGAATAACGGTCGCGTTTTCCCCGGCTGGAATACCGGGGCGCTGCCCGTGCCGGAGGGAAGTGAAAGCGAACACGTTACTCGCTACGGCGACGGCACCGAAGTGCGTTATGACCGTGAGGGGCACAACCTGACCATCAGGCTGGTGGAGGGCGGCACCTACACAATTATCGGTAAAGGTACGCTGGATGGACCCGTGGAAATTACGGACACGCTGACGGTGCAAGGTATTACGCAGATCAACGCCAACCTTATCGTTAGCGCGAGCATTTCTGCCTCGGGTGAAATTTCAGATGGCAAAGGGAAAATCAGCGCGATACGTACCACCTATAACGGTCATAACCACCGGGGCGACAGTGGTGGAAATACACAACAACCCAATCAACAAATGTAACCTGCTTCGGCAGGTTTTTTTACGCCTGGAGAATATGAATGGCTGATTTACATGGTGTGGAAACGATAGAGCTGACCTCCGGATCGGTCGCGGTGACCACAATCCAGACCGCAGTGATTGGTCTGGTAGGCACTGCGCCGGATGCCTCGACAGGGGCCGCGGCATTCGTCACCGTCGGCACGCCGATCCTCGATAATACCCTGACGTTTACGGCAAAGCTGGTGGGGCGTGCAGGCAACACTCTGCAGGTCGTTGCCGTTGCAGGAGTTCCCGATGAAGAATTGCCGGAAGAGGTTCCAACGTCAGCAGTACAGAACGAACAATTACTGACGATCACCCTCGGCTGCGATGAAGCCGGCACGCTCATCGCAACCGCTGATGATGTGGCTGATGCGGTGGGGAGTCTGGCCGGTAGCGCCGTAGTGGTATCAGGCGGTGGTGCGGGGCTGGTGGGCCCATTCAATGAAAAACTGAGCAGCGGAGAGGACGAGCCTTTTCCCCTGAATACCCCTGTTGCCGTCGTTGGCAGCACGCTCTGGTCAAAACTGGGGGCGGCCGGAACGCTTCAACAGGCGCTGGGAGAAATTAATAACCAGAGAAATGCGTTGTCGATTGTTGTGCGCGTGGCAGAGGAGCAGGATGAAGAAGCCCAGCGCGCAGCGATACTGGCGGGCATCAATGTACTGTCCAGAAGTAAGACGGTAACGACCTATCAGCCACGGATCCTCATTGCGACAGGCTTCAGTGAGGATGATGCGGTGGGGAAAGCGCTGGAGACACAGGCCGGGAAATTACGGGCAGTGGCCTATGTGGACTGTGCATCCGGGGCCACAATGCAGGAAGTGGTGCAACGCCGGCAGATGTACGGCGCCCGGACTGAAATTCTTCGCCCGCGCGTTCAGGTAAGCAACAGTGACGGCCAGATAATCTACCGTCCCTATTCTGCTGCGGCAGCCGGTCTGCGCGCGCGTATCGATTACGAAAAAGGGTGGTGGTGGAGTAAATCGAACCAGGACATCTACAACATTCTTGGTGTCGAACAAATCGACGAGTTCATTCTCGGTGATGAAAACTGCGATGCTAACCTTCTGAACATGCAGAACATTTCCACCATTATTCGCCGTTCCGGTTTTAAGCACTGGGGTAACCGCCTGTGCTCAATCGATCCTCAGTTTCGTTTTGAATCGGTCCGCCGTACCGCCGACGTCATCGAAGACAGCATTCAGGAAACCATCCTCGAGTATGTCGACCGTCCTCTCGACCGGACCAACGCCGATGACATTATCAACACCATCAATGCTTACATGCGGCAATTACACGGGCTGGGAGCTATTTTTGGCGGCAAGGCGTGGCTGGATGAAGAACTTAACACGGCTGAATCTCTGGCATCCGGCGTGCTGTATATCAACTATGACTTCGGTCCTAAATCACCGACCGAACGGATCACCCTGCGTGTCCGTGTGAACAATCAGTATGCATTAGAGGAGCTTAACGCAGCATGAGTGAGAAAACGAAACTCAGAGTCTGGACGTTCTTCCGGAACGGGATCCGTATTCAGGGGGCGCATGAATACACGCCGCCGGTGCTGACCATCACCAAAACCGATTTACGTACCGGCGCGCAGGATGCGCCAACCCCGGTGGACGATGGCATGGAGGCGCTCACCTGCCAGATCAAGTTCTACGGTATTGATACGGATATGCTGGCGAGCTTTGGCTTTGTCAGCGGAAACCGGCCACGCTTCACGGCCTACCAGGGATTCACGGGAAACACGACTGAAGCCAGTTCCTCTGAAGAAATTGAGGGCTTTGTTCAGACCGTTACCCCGGACGCGCGCGGCAACAGCGCCCTGTCAGAAAATGCCGTTACGGTAGATATTGCGGTGAGCTATTACCGCCAGATGGTTAACGGTCTGGAAACCATTGCTATCGATACCGAGCGTTTTTCACGGCGCGTGAACGGCGTCGATGTCCTTTCCGGTCTGGCGGCAAAAGTCCGTCTTTAGTCCACCTTTGATCCAACGGCCTGCGGGCCGTTTTTTTTATGGAGATATCTATGAACTTCCCGGCTGAAACCCGAGTCATCAAACTGTACAGCCCCGTTTCGCTTGAGAGCGGAAACCTGCTTGAACAGGTCACCATGCGCGAGCCTCTGGTACGCGATCGTATCGTTCATTCAAAAGATCGCGGTAATGAAGAAGAGAAGGAAGCGCGCATGATTGCTTTGCTCTGCAACCTGTCCGAACAGGAGATCTGGCTCCTGACGGCGGCAGACTATGCGCAGCTCACGGACGCCTTTAACGTTTTTATGTTACCGCCAGAGAAACGACCGAAGACGACCTCCTGAGAGCGATGAGACTGCTCGGCCGGCGGGTACATTTCTCGATGGCTGATTATCTGGCTATGCCGCTGAATTCCTTTATTTCTTTAATCAATCAGGAAAGGGAGGACGCCGAACGTGGGCGCAACAAGTCAAAACCTTAAAGCCACGATCACTTTTGCGGGTGGGGTGGACAGCTCATGGAAACGTTCTACCCGGGATGTAGAGAAGGGCCTCAAGGATGTTGATAAAGAGTCTCAGAAGCTTATCCGCGACCAGGCAAAGCTGGCGGCGGAAATCAAAAAGACCAAAATTGCCGGAAACAGCGTTAAGGATCTGAGCCGACAGTACAGTGAGGTTACCCGGGAAATCCAGCGAACCGAGAAGGAGCAAAAGCGTCTTAACGGGCAGCTTTCCAAAGCCCGTAAACTCGAATCCTTCAAAGGCATGGGGAAAGGATTATTCCGGCGCGCAGGCGGTTTTGCCAGCGGGATGGCGGGTATGGTTGCGCCCGGTCTTGCCATTGGCGGTGGTGGGGTGGTTGCTTCCGCGCTGGGCACGCTGATCATGCCGGCGGCCCGGAATGCAGAAACCGCTGAGAAAGCCGGGATAGCCAAAAGCTACGGCGTGGATGTGCCGACATTCAATAACTGGGACTCGCTGGCGAAACAGTTTGGTATCAGTGGTGAGAATGTTGGCGATCTGTTTGAAGAGTATCTTCACAAATCTGGCGAGTATAAGCAGACGGGCAAGCAGGGAGCGCTCGAGGATGCGTTCGATACGCTTGGGTTTAAAGCCGGTGATATGGCTGGCCTCAGCGATGTGGCCCAGTTTGAAAAAATCGTTGAACGTGCGCTCAGCCTGAAAGACCAGTCGAAAGCCTCCTTCGCCCTCGATTCACTCTTTGGTGGCGAGGCCAGTAAGTTTCTGGTGCTCATCAGGCAGTCTGGCAAAAGCTATAAAGACCTGATTGACGAACAGCAGCGCTACAACCTGGTGACCAAAGAAGGTGCCGACGGCGCGATTGCCGGTAATCAGGCCGTACGAAACCTGCAGACCGTTTTCTCATCGGCGATTGCAGAAATATCCGGCCAGCTGGGTAACGAGCTGGCACCGGATATTCGCAGCCTGACAGACTCTCTGGCCGAGTGGTTTAAAGGCGGTGGCATTAAGCGGATCACGGGATTTCTTAAAAATGACCTTTATCCTGGTGTGCTGACCTTCGGCAACGGTGTTGTGTATGTCGGTCGCATCATTTATGCCCTTGCAAAAAAACTCTCCTGGCTTCTGCCTGATGACAGAAACGATCGCAAAGATGTTCTGAAATCGCTGGCAATGACCGGATCAACTGATATAGCCAGGCAGACCGCGAAACGTAATGGCCAGGAAGAGTGGTTTGATAAGCAGCTTCAGGACAATCCCGATCTTGTCACCAACGTTAAGAAGTCGTACACCGAAACCCGCGGTTACTTCACGGACGACAACGATAAATTCAATCAGACGCTCGATAACATTCTGGGGCCGGAGACTAAAACAGATCTGATGTCATTTGATGACGCGCTGAAAGGGAATCAACAGAGTAGCCCGGGTGATAGCGCCGGTACGGATGAAAAATCGGGGGACTGGAAGAAATACACTCAGGATCCGGCAAACTTCACCAGCGCTGCTGACGCCCGCCAGCTTACCGATAATCGCAAATTTGATTATCACTTCGAAATTAACGGCGCGCCAGGCCAGGATGCCTCTGCCATCGGTGACACAATTTCAGGTATCACTAAAACCAACCCTGCTTTCACAGGCGACAGCAGCATGTACGACCTCTGGAGTGACCAATGAGTGAAATTATTCCGCTGTTTGAGTCCGCAGGTCAGACCGAGCTTAGCACCGCGCGAGGGGGGCAGGCAGCAAGGGTGATGCTTATGCTGGGCGATTTTGCATTCTCAGTCGATACCACGGCATACCAGCAGCTTACCCGGGAGGCCGCCTGGCGATGGAGTGAACAGGAACGGATCGGCAAACAGGATTTGCTGCAGTACACCGGAAAAACAGCCAGAACGGTACGCCTGGAAGGCGAAGCACATGCTTTTTTTCGTAAAGGGGTCGATGCAGTCAACGACCTGTTTGATCTGGGCGAAAAAGCAAAACCGCAGCAGCTGGTCAGTGGTGCCGGTGACGTGCTGGGCTGGTGGGTGATGGTAGACTTTTCTGATGCGACCAGCCGCTTTCTTCCCGGCGGTGGCCAGCGTAATAAAAACTGGACGATGACACTCAAATTCTATGCCGACGATCTATCAAACCCGTGACGGCGATGTGCTTGACGCAATAGTCGCCGAACATTACGGCACCGCTGGCGCATCTGCCATGGTGTCTCAGGTGCTGGAGGCAAATCAGGGATTATCTGAGAAGGGCGATATTTACCCCGCCAGACTGTTGATAACCCTCCCAGATTTACCGCCAGTAAAAGAAGAATCACCTTTCCAGCTCTGGGATTAATATGACCGACAACACCTCTGCGCTGGAATATTCTCCCGATTTCAGCGTGATTGCCGAAGGGAAAGATATTACCCGTGCGCTGCAGCAAAGCCTGACTGAGCTGACCCTCACCGATAACGGTGGCGCAACAGCCAAATCTGATGAGCTGAAAATAACCCTTTTGTCCGAAACACTGAAGCTGCCTTCAAAGGGGGCACGCCTGCGGCTTGCTCTTGGGTTCAATGGTCAGCTGGTGGACAAAGGCTGGTTTGTGGTGTGCAGCGTCTCGAGCAGCGGGCCACCCCGGAAAATTGACATCTATGCGACCGCGGCACCCATGAATGCAGAGAAGCAACAGGGGGATGTTCTGGCGCATAAAAATCGCAGCTGGGATGGTGTCACCCTGGGTGAGATTGTGAAAACGGTCGCCACCGACAACGGGTTGCTTCCCCGAGTTGCGGCATCACTGATGGATATTCAGATACCGCATCTGGATCAGGTTGCTGAATCTGATGCGAATCTGATGACGCGGCTGGCGCATACCTACAGTGCCGTCAGTAAACCAGCCGGTGGATACTGGCTCTTTCTGGAACAGGGCGCTGCAGTTAACGCCAGCGGCAAATCTGCGGCAACGATAACCATCACGCCCGAAGAGCTTTCAACCTGGTCATACAGCGAAGGAAGCCGGGGGAACTCGACCGGAAAAACCACGGCCGGCAGTAAAAAGAACAGCGGCAAGATCGGCGTTAATTACTATAACGAGCAGGACGGCAGGACGAATGTCAGTACCGTTGAGCATGATGGTCCGACGATGCTGATGCCCTGGACGCAGCCGGGGAAAGCGCAGGCTGACCATCATGCGCAGTCCAGGAAAACCCAGGCGAACCGGAATGAACGTAAAATGACGATAGCCGGCCCCTGCCGCCCGAAGCATGTTCCGCTGACCGCGGAATGCCAGGTGAAAACTTCCGGGTTTGGGGAGAGGGAAGACGGGCAGTGGCTGACAGAGTCGCTCGTTTATACCCTGGGGCCGTCAGGATTCAGCTTTACCTGGAATCTTGTCGTTAACATCAAAGCGAAACAGGCTAAATCAAAGTCCCAAAAATCAGGTTCTGATAAGACCGGCCCGAATTACTACGGCTGATCCCTACCGCAGGAAATCACATGAATGGTGTCAATCGCCAGACGGGCAAACGCCTGTCGGGTTCGGCGCATCTGCGCCAGTCCGTTATCGATATTCTTACAACCCCGAAAGGGAGCCGGCTACTTGTGCGTGATTACGGGAGCGATATTCCCGATCTTGTGGACAACCCGCAGGACGATCTGACCCGGCTTCGGATCATCGCGGCAACAGCGTCGGCCCTGGCCGTCTGGGAGCCGCGGATAAAGCTTAGTCGCGTTATCGTGGCGTTTAATAACGACGGCAGCTGTGCCGTCACGATAGAAGGCATCAACACGGAAACGGGCGATCCCGTTAACATTGAGGATATCCCCGCCTATGGCAAGCAGCTATGACGTCATAAACCTTTCCGATCTGGCCGTGCCGGACGCGATTATCGTTCCGGATGCCGATGATATTTTCTCTGCGTGGCTCGCCAGACTGCGCGAACTGGATGCTGAATTTGATGCGCTGGTGGAGTCTGACCCCACGTATAAGCAGGGTGAAGTCAGCGCCTATCAGCTGACGCTGGCATTTCAGCGCGTCAACGATGCGGTACGGGCGGTCTTCCTTGCCAGCGCAGCGGGTGCTGATTTGGATCAGCTTGGTGCAAATTTTAATGTGCAGCGGCAGCTAATTATCCCGGCCGATCCCGATGCTGTTCCCCCGGTTGAGGTGGTTTATGAGGACGATGATGCATTTCGCGAGCGTATTCAGCTGTCCTGGGCGCAGCTCAACACGGCCGGCGCCCGAAATGCGTATCGCTATTACGCCAAATCCGCTGACGTCGATATTCTTGATGCCGATGCCTATGGGCCTGAAACACATAATCGCCCCGGGGAAGTTGATGTTTACATCCTCTCACGAACCGGCGACGGCACGGCCAGCGCTGAGCTGGTCGCGACTGTTGATTCCACGCTAAATGCAGACGAGGTCCGACCGTTAACCGATTATGTCAGCACGCAAAGCGCAACCATCCAGAATTATTCCATCGAAGCGCAGCTCGATATCCCGGACGGGCCAGATGCACAAACTGTGCTTGAGAATGCGATCGACGCCGTGACCAGCTATACCCGGCTCTCCCACCGGATAAATACCCTCGTTCCTGTCTCCGCCGTCTATGCTGCCCTTCAGCAGCCCGGAGTTTCCCGTGTCAGGTTAACCAGCCCAAAGGCTGATATTGAAGCCGCCGCGGGCCAGGCACCCTGGTGCGGCTCAATAAATGTTATCCGTACACCGGAGGTAAGCCGTGGGAAATAATTTCAAATCGTTATTGCCCCCTTCTTCGGTTGCGGCTGAGCGGGCGCAGGAGCAGGCAACAACCGAGCCTGTCAAAGCGCTGAATACCGGCATGGTGCGGTGGGTAAAAAATCCCGATCTCTGTCCGGCTGAGCTATTGCCATGGCTTGCATGGGAATTCGCCGTTGATTTCTGGGACGGCAGCTGGTCAGAGGAACAAAAGCGCCAGGTCATCAAGGATGCAGCCTATGTTCATCAGCACCGTGGGACCGCCGGCGCCGTCAGGCGGGCGCTCGGCTCTGTAAGCCTGCCCACGACGGTAATTGAATGGTGGGAAGACGCTCCCAGAAAAGACCCCTACACGTTTCGTATCGAGGTCTACAGCCAGCAGGCCATCGACGCCGGGCTGTATGACATGATCCGACGTCAGGTTGAGAAAGCGAAAAACCTGCGTAGCCAGTTGAGCACGATCGATGTCATTGCCGACTTAGGTGGGGAAGGGGCTTATTACACGGGTGGGGCGACTACCGTCTATATCAGCATGATCATTGAGCCAGGAGAATAATAATGGCTGATAAGTACTACAGTATTCTTACCAATAGGGGAAAGGATTTAGAGGCGCAATCCAGCGCAACGGGTGAGCCGGTTATTCTGAAAAGCTTCGTTGTCGGCGATGGGAATGGCCAGGCCGTTACGCCAGACCCGGCAAAAACAGCGCTGGTTCACGAAGTATATCGAAGCGACATTTCATCGCTTGATGTATCCACTGAGCAGAGCAACCAGTGGATCGCCCATCTTGTTTTACCAGCTGACGTTGGAGGCTTTACCGTACGTGAGATGGGCCTGTTGACGGATGCGGGCGAGCTTTACGCCGTTTGTAACTGTGCTGCGTAAGAACGCAGGCGTGACGCAGGTTTATTACGTTTACAACAGCTCCCGCGTCTGGTCACGCAGTCAGTACAGCACAGGGGCATGGACACCGTGGGCGCGTGAGTACAACACACAGAATAAACCTTCCGCAAGTGATGTCTATGCGATAGCCCAGGACAGTTGCGAGGTTGCTGGATTCGCAAATAATAATGCAGCTAATCCATATATGCGCCACAAATCCAGTAATGCAGTTGTTACATTAGCGCCTCAAAGCTGGGTGTGGGCTACTTTTCAACCTAAAGGCAGCTATACCCCAGCAGGGCAGGCCTACACCAAAGCAGAAAGTGAAGCCCGTTATGTTCGAAATATGCAGCGTGGGGCGGCAACATCACCAGCAAAAACAAGTCAGTATGGCGCCAATGAGGCTCCTACAGGGTGTGTATTAACTCGCGCGTGGGGCGATCCTTCTGATGATTATGGCGTTTTGATGACATATCGCCCACTACAAATTTATCTTAATGGCGCATGGCGAACAATTACAGGCTAAATAATATGGAACTGAAAAACGTATCACGCTATTACCCTGACAATATGGAGTATGGCGACGGCATCCAGTATTTTAAAAGTGAAGATGGTCAGGATTTTTACGACTCTATAGAACTATTTACCGAGAAATATAAACTGTGTATCGAACCCGATACTAAAATAGTTCGCTCAATCGCAGAGGATGTTTCAACGCTTTATCCTGTCGGGTTTGATGTTGTTGAAACTGATGCTTTGCCCGAAGGCGTTAACATTTACGGTGATTATCAGTTTAATAGTGGGAAGGTTATCGAAAGAAGCCAAAGCCATGCAGAGCTAGTTTCAGAAGCCGAGACGGAAAAATCGCAACGTCTGGATGAAGCTGCAACCGCAATCGCACCGCTTCAGGATGCAGTTGACCTGGGCATTGCCACCGATGAAGAAGCTGAACTGCTTCTGGACTGGAAGAGATATCGGGTTGAAGTAAACCGGATCGATACAAATCTTGCCCCTGACATTACATGGCCAGTGCCGCCGGTGAGTAAAGTGAGATTCTAATTGCAATGTCATTTGGTTTGGCATGCATCACAAATGTCAATACTCATGAAGCAGTAAGTTGAGCGTTTGATCATTTTTAATTTCTTAATAAAATCAATCGGTTGAAATTTATAGTGGTGAATTCTAGTTTGTTAAAAAATCAAGGTGGAACAAGTGAAATTAACATAAAAAAACGTTATTTTTCATGAATGAATGCATGTGATATTAACAACAAGTTAAAATGTCACACACTACGTTAATGTTTGTTTATTTTTAAATTTGCGGGATTTAATCCTGCTATATTGTTCTTTTTTTCTTTTGCAGATGTGTGTTGTGATGTTTTGAAGTGGAAAATTCTTTCACCTATGCTTTTAATCAGAGTTTTTAGTTTGTCTTTCATTGTTGCATATTAAATGCATGTTTAAATATAATACTCTACATTGAATGGCGTAAATATATACCACTGTATGTTTTTATTATGTTGATTGGTTATTGTTACCAAGGGTTTACATCTCTATTCAATAATGGTTTTTGGATTTTCACTTTAAATGATGGAATGTTCCTTATGTAACATTGACAAGATGTTGCAAAGGATGATGAATTAAGGGAGTTCTATTGAAATGCAAAAAAAACTAATATTTAAATCGATTTATTTGGCACTTTTCGCTGGACTATCAACAACGCAGGCAATAGCAGATACCTTCGATATCAATGATGGAACTCAAAGCGAGATAACCATACCCAACGGGAATAATGTTATCAACATCCAGGATGGCTCAGTGCTTGATGTATTATATACAGGCAATGGTGATAACTTAATTAATGTTACAGGTGGCCAGATTACCGGAGCTATTGATAGTAGTTTCCAGACTGAAGGTGGTAATTATATCCAGTTATCAGGTGGTACCGTTAATTTTGTTAATGGTTCGGAAGCTAATGATACGATCATCCTTGACGGCAGTAGCATGCCCGGGGAGGGGGGATTGTACGGATCTGGGGCGATATATGGTAATGCTGGCGACAATAACATTATTATTAAATCTGGAGATGTTGTCGATGTAGTCGGTGGAAGTGGTAATGACAAAGTCGATATCTGGGGTGGAGCTATATCAGGAGCCGTTTTCGGTGGTCAGGGTAATGATATTATTGCAATACATGGTGACAATGCCGTGATAAATAGCCTTGACGGCGATTTTATGGACGATCCTGGAGGGGCGATTGATGATGATAAAATTTCGTATCGCGACACGCTTATTTTATCCGGTGTCACCGATGCGATCTCTTTAAATCCGTTGCTATTAAAAGGCGAGTCCTTTGAAAATATTACGCTGAATGACGCAACCAACATTACGCTATCTAACGACCTGTGGACTGGGAAGGAGTTTACTACTTCAGCGCTATTCGTAGATTCGACGAGCACTCTGAATATCGTAGGTTCTCAAACCGTTTACGGAAATGTTACGAACACAGGTGTAATGAGCTTAAATAACGGTGTGCCAGGTAATTCTCTGCATATTACTGGTAATTACGCTGGTAATGATGGAACTTTACAGCTGGCGACTAAACTCGGTGGCGATGATTCAGCAACGGACAAAGTAACTATCGATGGTGATACCAGTGGTAAAACATTTGTAGCTGTCACTAATGCTGGCGGCAGCGGTGCTCAAACCCTAAACGGCATTGAGTTAATTTCTGTTGGTGGGGTGTCAGATGGTGAATTTAAGCAAAAAGGGCGTATTGTAGCCGGCGCATATGACTATACCCTGGTACGTGGTACAGAAAACTTTAAAAACTGGTATCTGACGAGTACCGATACAACCCCTCCGATCATTGACCCTGTTGACCCTGTTGACCCTGTTGACCCTGTTAATCCTGTTAATCCTGTTAATCCTGTTAATAATGTTCGTCCAGAAGCTGCTGCGTATGCTGTAAACAGTGCTGCCTCCAATACGTTGTTTACTACATCACTGCATGACCGCCTGGGTGAAACGAATTATGTGGATGCATTAACCGGGGAGCGGCTTGTAACAAGCCTCTGGATGAGGAATGAGGGGGGGCATAATCGTTCTACTGATTCTAGTGGTCAGAACAATACACATGCCAACCGCTATGTGCTGCAACTTGGTGGCGACGTAGCCCAGTGGTCAACTGACGGCACAAATCGCTACCACATCGGTATGATGGGCGGTTATGCGAATCAGAAAGCCAAAACCAGTAATAACCGTACCGGTTACCATGCTGACAGCAGCATCGACGGCTACAGCGCAGGGCTTTATGGTTCGTGGTTCCAGGACAACGAAACCAGGAGTGGCGCATATTTAGATTCGTGGATGCTCTATAACTGGTTTGATAACAATATCAGCGGACAGGACAATCCTACTGAGTCATACAAATCGAAAGGAATTACAGCCTCGGTCGAAGCAGGCTATGCCTGGAAACTCACAGACATGAGTCAACGTAATGCATGGTTTGTACAGCCACAGGCACAAATTACATATATGGGAGTTAAATCTGACGATCATCAGGAAGCTAACGGTACATATGTTAAATCAGAAGGTGATGGCAACATTCAATCCCGCCTTGGTGTTCGTACGTATCTGAAAGGTCACAGTAAAATCGATGACAATAAGAATCGCACTTTCGAGCCATTTGTAGAAGCTAACTGGATTCATAACACGAAATCATTCGGGGCAAGTCTGGATGGTGTGCGTATTGATCAGGCTGGGGCACGTAATATTGGGGAACTGAAAACCGGTGTAGAAGCTAAGCTGAGTAAAAACGTTAATTTCTGGGGCAGCGTTGCCCAGCAAATAGGTGATAAAGGCTATAGTGATACAGAAGGTGTCGTTGGCGTGAAGGTAAGTTTTTAATCCAACATAAATCCTAATGGTTTTTTTCCTATATCAAATGGCGCCTTAAAGGTGTCATTTGATACTTATTAGTTGTAACACTAATAATTAGTTAGATTATGACATTAAATGGTTAAAGACTTCGAGTAATAAATAAACTTGATCGTATCCTCCAGAGTAACTATATCTTGTCTAAAATCCACTTGTCAGCTCTAAGTGAAATGAAACTGGATGGGAATGTTATTATAGGTGAGAAGCTGCATTATGGCTAAAGGAGAAAAGGATGTCATTGTGTCTGTTAAGCGATAATAAATATTTGTGTGTGGGTGTTGCATCTAGTGTTGATAAGGTTATTTGTGTTTCCTCTGATGCATTGATAAACAATAAGGAGTTGTTTTATGATATGTTAGAAGAAAGTAAGGTTCGCATAGTATTAATAAGTATATCTAATGATGCATTGTTAATGAAGGCTATTGAATTGACATGTAAGCAAAAAAATATACTGGTGTTCGTTGAGTGTCCGTCTTGTGTTCATATACCAGAGGTGAATGTTTGTGGTGTTATTATGCTGCATCGGACATTAACATTTTCAAAACTATATGAAATAGCCCTTGCTAAAGATTTAAAGAGATATTGCTTTCCAATGATCGGTTTTTCAAAAAAACAAGAAGTGATCTGTTTGACTTTATTGTCAATATTGCAATGTGGGACAGGGTCGGGTGGGCTTATTCCTAATGTGCATATATCCGCAAAAAAAATTAGCAGGCAAAAAATGAAATTATCCAGAGATATGTATATCAATGGTGTTAATTTTATTTTGCTTTTAAAGTTACTGAAGTTGTTCTATGGGATATTTAAAATAAAATGTAATGTCAAAACACCCGTGTCGCAATAAAGATACAGTATAGATGACGAGTGTGTTTCAGAATCGATTCGATAAAACTCCTGCAGCTTGGTATTGAATAATAAAAAAATAAAGTACGCTAAGTCATCAAGGAGTCTTATTTACTACTTGCTATCTACAGGAAGCCAGAATCGACGAAATCCGGTTTGAATATGCAAGCAGGTATCAGCGCACATAGTCACCCCTTTACTAGCGTGCGTTTTTATTTCTTTCAATATAGTTGTTAACTATTAAATAGCGTATTTACACCCCCTATGATCATGTTGTCCATAAGCGCTACTCGCTAACGAGCCAGAATTCGGCCTCTTCAAACATATCTTCAACCAGGCGGTTAAGCTTTTCCTTCTCCGTTTTAGTGCAGTCGCTGTTCACCGCATTGGCCTGCATTGGCTTAACGCGCACATCAGCGGTCGGGAATACAGTATACACCCGCTTTGCTTGGGGCGCTTATTGACCTACGAAACTTTCGTGGGTGACTGCCCCGATAATTTCGGGATTGTCTTGTGAGTAACTTTTGGTTACCTGCAAATTCTGAGGCCATAATGACCCGCGCAAAAATAGAATAGCCTTTAAAGGAGCTGTTCACCCGATTCGTTCAGCGGTCGTTTCGTAACCTCGTGACTAATAGTCACACGGCTACCGCAGCTCTCGGCGTAAAGCGTTGGAACCTCTAAACCACGTTTAACGTTGTTTTGCATTAAGCAATAATACCAACACCTACCGATTCCGCTGGAACGACGGAGTTAGACCAAATCAGCCAGTAATGCAATTCTAACGAATTGTTATAATTAAGCCTGTTCAAGGAGTCAGGCAATTCTCGCGATTAGCTATAATTACATGGATTCAATGGGTTGCGATGTCCGTACGTTAAACGTTCGGAGCTGTTTAAACTAGACACATCACCGAGTTTGATTTGTGTGCGCGATTTCCAATTGACCACAATTCAACCATCCCTCTCCCTCCTCAAATCCCACTATTCAGCCTCATACCCGACTTTAAAGCCCCAGAAACCGACCCTTAATCCGACTAAGGTCGGGTACGGTTTTTGGCATAACCAACTGATTAGTAGTGAAATATCTCTCCATACCCGACTTACCCGACCAAACCGACCATGTTTTGCTTATATATAGAGATTTTTTGAATCTTGATTTAAACCTCAGAACTTCTCGTATAGATCACCGTCTGCAACAATGGCAGAAAATTAAATGGGGGTATCATTGGGGGTTCTTTGTTTTTTAAATTAAAATAAATAATGTTAAATCAATGCATTATATGTCATGTATTGCTCCCGCTGACCGCTCCAGCCTTCCCCTCATCGCCTTGCGCAATATTGCCGCTGGTGGCCCCTCGTATACAGAATCGCAAAGCGAGACACCCTGACCTGCGAATACATGCTCCCAGAAATCTGAACTACAAACCTGTCTGCAATACCCAGGAAGCGCTTCTGTCGGAGATGGCTAAAGCGCAGGGCGCTTTACTGAAGCCAGATCATTAAGCCACAATGAATTCGTGTTTAATTCATGCTGTAATTTGATGATTTGGATTAAGTTACTTATAAATCAATAATAATATATCCGTGCAAACCACTGTGCAGGTCGTTATACATAGTAAACCTGTCAGGGAAAAGACAGGAAGACTTCTGGTACTGCTGTGTATTTACGGGGCCTGATCGATGTCGACAGGCTCCCGGATTTTTCTCTCCACATCCACATCCACCTCCACCTCCCTCTTCCATAATGTGACTACCAATATGAACGCAATGGCGTCTCTGCCAGGTTGTGCTAATTTTTTTATGGGTAATCATATGAGAACAAGGTAATGAGCCAGGATGAAGAGCGCGTTCAGCTCATTGGTTGTGCCATAGGTGCAGCCGTGGTGAGTTTGATTGCAGATGGCAGGGTGATTAATCGCGATAACATCGTTAGCGAACTATACCGCCAGGGTAAAACTCTCGGCGATGGGGTGGGCAGCATTATCAGCCACGAAGCGGTAGAGATTGTTATGCGGGGCATCTGAGGATTAAAAATAATAAGGCCTGCGCTTGCAGGCCTTATTAGCTATTGCTTAATCAGAACTGGTATACCAGGCCTAAAGCAACGATATCGTCGGTAGAGATGCCGTTGTCTTTATAGAACTGATCGTCTTCATCCAGCAGGTTGATTTTGTAATCAACGTAGGTGGACATGTTTTTGTTGAAGTAGTAAGTCGCGCCAATATCTGCGTATTTAACCAGGTCTTTGTCGCCGACATCGCCAGTTCTGCTGGTATCTGAGCTCAGATCCTTACCTTTAGACATCAGGAAGGAAACCGCCGGACGCAGACCGAAGTCGAACTGATACTGTGCAGTCACTTCAAAGTTCTGCGTTTTATCAGCAACACCGTTCTCGTTACCGTAAGGCGTCATGTTACGGGTTTCAGAATACATAGTTGCCAGATAAATGTTGTTGGCATCGTATTTCAGGCCGGCAGTCCATGCATCAGCTTTGTCACCGCCTGCGGTGGTGTGGGTGATCTGGTCATTTGAACGGTCAGATGACGCATAGGCCGCGCCAGCGCTGAAGCCCATGCCCAGATCGTAAGAGGTAGACAGGCCCCAGCCGTCGCCATTTTCGTAGCGAACGTCGTTATCACCTTTGTAGTTTGTGTCCGTAGCAAATTTCTCCGTGTCGTTGTTACCACGGCTTGCAGTGCCTTCCTGACCGTTGCTCTTGCTTTCGTTAGCGCCCTGGTACTGCGCGGCGATGCTCAGGCCGTCGACCAGACCGAAGAAATCGGTATTACGGTAGGTGGCCACACCGTTGGCACGGCTGGTCATGAAGTTATCGGCCTGGGAGTAGGAGTCGCCGCCGAACTCTGGCAGCATATCGGTCCAGCCTTCCACGTCGTACAGCACACCGTAGTTACGACCGTAGTCGAATGAGCCGTAGTCGCCAAATTTCAGGCCAGCAAACGCCAGACGAGTCCAGGAGTTGTCGCCGTTGCTTTCTGTGTTGTTTGCCTGAACGTTATATTCCCACTGGCCATAGCCGGTCAGCATATCGTTAATCTGCGTTTCGCCTTTGAAGCCCACACGAACGTAGGTCTGGTCGCCATCTTTACCGGCATCGTCGGAGAAATAGTGCAGGCCGTCGACTTTGCCATAAAGATCCAGCTTGTTGCCGTCTTTATTATAAACTTCAGCTGCATGAACGGAACCCGCTGCCAGTAATGCAGGGATAAGAATTGCCAATGTTTTTCTAAACATACAGAACACCCTCTGAGTATAATTTTTATGAACTAATTGGTGAATATTTGCACGAGATGGCTCGTGAACTTATCGTACTCAGATAGTTCAAATCCCTTTATGAAGCAGTTGTAAGAAAAAGACGTATAACATTGCAAATCATCACCGCTGAAATCATTATTTGTTTTATGAATGAATGACTTAGATTCATCATGGTAGGTATATTTACATTCTCACATGTCGATATAAACCAAATAACTGTTATTTTCCATGGCGATAAGCTGGTTATTTAAGTTGCTCTTCAAGAGGGAGGTGTGTTCTTCATTGATTTATATTCGCGCAACCCGGAAATATAATGTGACAATCATCTCAATTAATTACGTTACATTTCAGAGTGGCTGGAAATGTGATCTTTTGCAGAGAAATGACCCCATCACGCGATTCTGCTAGACTACGCGCCAGCCGCTGCCTGCCAGCCCATCTAGTGAGAGTAAAACTGTGACATCTTTTTCAACCTTAAACGTCCTGCCTGCGGAACAAATCGCCAACCTTAATGAGCTGGGCTATCTGTCCATGACGCCCGTTCAGGCGGCCGCGCTGCCCGCTATCCTCGCAGGGAAAGATGTCCGTGCGCAGGCGAAGACCGGCAGCGGCAAAACCGCCGCCTTCGGCCTCGGCCTGCTGCAGCACATTGATGCCAGCCAGTTCATCACCCAGTCGCTGGTGCTTTGCCCAACGCGCGAGCTGGCGGACCAGGTTGCCAAAGAGCTGCGCCGTCTGGCTCGCTACATGCCGAATATTAAAATCCTGACGCTGTGCGGCGGCCAGCCGTTTGGCGTCCAGCGTGACTCCCTGACTCATGCCCCGCACGTTATTGTGGCCACGCCAGGCCGCCTGCTGGACCATCTGAAGAAAGAGACGGTCAGGCTGGATGCGCTGCAAACATTGGTGCTGGACGAAGCGGACCGCATGCTGGATATGGGCTTTGCGGAGGCCATTGATGAAGTTATCAGCCACGCGCCGGCAAAGCGCCAGACGCTGCTGTTCTCCGCCACCTGGCCAACCGCCATCGCCGCAATCAGCTCCCGCGTACAGCGCGAGCCACTGACCATCGAAATCGATTCAGTCGATGAGCTGCCGTCCGTTGAACAACAGTTTTACGAAGTATCCCGCAGCGGTAAAATTGGCCTGCTGCAAAAGCTGCTCAGCAAGCATCAGCCCGCATCCTGCGTCGTTTTCTGCAATACTAAAAAAGATTGCCAGGCCGTCTGCGACGCGCTGAGCGAAAGCAACCAGAGCGTGCTGGCGCTGCACGGCGATATGGAACAGCGTGACCGCGACCAGACGCTGGTGCGCTTTGCCAACGGCAGCAGCCGCGTGCTGGTGGCTACAGACGTTGCTGCGCGCGGGCTGGATATTAAAGCTCTGGAAATGGTCATTAACTACGAACTGTCCTGGGATCCCGAAGTGCACGTCCACCGCATTGGCCGTACCGCGCGTGCCGGACAGAGTGGCCTGGCCATCAGCTTCTGTGCGCCGGAAGAAGCGCAGCGGGCGAGCGTGCTGGCAGACATGCTGCATTTGTCCCTGAACTGGCAGCAGGCACCAACCGGTATCACCATCAAGCCGCTGGAAGCAGAAATGGCGACGCTGTGCATTGATGGCGGTAAGAAAGCGAAAATGCGCCCGGGCGATATTCTCGGTGCGTTAACAGGTGACATGGGCCTGGACGGCGCGGACATCGGTAAAATAGATGTGCATCCGATCCACGTCTACGTTGCCGTTCGCCAGTCCGTTGCCCGCCACGCCTGGAAGCAGCTGCAGCAGGGCAAGATTAAAGGCAAATCCGTTAAGGTTCGTTTGTTTAAGTAAGTCGCTTCTCGGCCAGGTCTGCCTCATCTATCCCGGCACTCGCTCGGATAGTTTTGGGCGTCTTCCACCATCCAGGGCGTTAGCGAGGTCACCAGATAATGTGCACCCAACTGATGTCCTCGGCAGCACGCTCCGGGCTGCCGACATAGATGCAGCGATACTGCCGCTGGCCTTTATCTTTCTGATACGGCGCTCAATGGCTTCCAGTACGTGAGGGTGGTTAAGATCGTGACCATAGTCCATGGAAACAGCCAAATAGCGAGGGCCGACAAAGTAATTATTTACAAGGCGCTGGCGCGGTTGTGGGCAGAGTAATCGGCTATCTGCAAACGCCGATTACCCTAAAAATGTTTGCTCGCCGCTATGGAAACAATTCATGCAGAAATGCTTCACGAGAAAGCGTGTAGTGTGATGCTTCCTCATTCGTTATTTTCCCGTCGGAAAGCTGCTTTTGTTTCTCTGCTTCAAAGCGCTTGTCTTTTGCCATAAACAGGGCGGTAAGATAGCTGGCATCTTTTTCATTTTCTTTATCATATTGCGCTATCAGGCTTTCAAAGCACCGCGCATCGCCGGGTCTGATTCTTTCTTTGAGCATGCACTCGGTCAGTAACCCCGTTTTATTTTGTTTCTCTTTATTTAAAACCTGTAGCTGCTGCAATGCCGTGTCATACTGCTGTTCTGCCAGTAATAAACTTAAATACATATTGCGAATATTTATATTTTTCGGATTTTCATCTACTAGCGTTTTCATCTTGTTGATGATCGCGGGTTTGCTAATATCCTCTGTTTTTACATACTCGCTGACCAGAGCCGAAGCGGCTTCTGTGGTTCTGTCCGTGTGTGCGTCGGTTACAGCTTCAGCGGGTAGAATAAATAAAGAGAAAAACAGTGCTATGAAAAATTTCATGGTCATTTACCCGGTAAAAGATTGAAGTTTTATAGTCTTTTTAAGACTGCCTGGGAATGGAATGATCTGACCGGTATAATCAGAAAGAATGTAGCCACCTTCAATGGTAATTGTTGGTGTGATGTATTTATTTGCCTTCATGAAAAAATCAGTGCTCCCAATGATAATGTCATCTAATCCTGCGGCAAAAGAATCACCTGTTTCGTTGTTTAGTATATATTTTCGCTGATCAATATTGTTAATAACAGAGCACCAGAACAGAAGTTTGCCAGAACCATTAGCTTTTGCAGCATTACTGTTTCCATGCGCAGAGAGATAAATTTTTTTTCCATGTTTTTCATCATGCTCTTTGAGAATTAATGAAAGAGAGAAACTGGCATGAATGCCGACCCCTTCGAGTGGAAGGCTCGCAAGTTGAGAAAAGTGAAAGTTTCTGATCGGCATCGTTTTTTCATCCTTGATGTGTTTTCTTTAAAATATTAGATAATGGCTGGCAGTTGTAGAAGACATTGTAAATTAGGAATTTTACTCGCAATTAAATTATTGAGTAGAGTTAACACTTATCTAACCACCAGATCCGTATTGTAGGGGGGATAAGCGCCAGCGTCATCCCCCGTATTGCATGCAGTCTACTCGCCTGAGGCTTTCTCCGCTTTTCCTGCCATCCGGGCCAGGAAGTCGTATCTTTTCTGCAGGTCTTCTGCTGCATCCTTCCACAGCTGCTCGGCAACGTCCGGCTGTTGGGCGTTCAGGCGGCGGAAGCGCTGCTCTTTTATCAGCGTATCGGCTAACGCATCTGAAGGTGGACGAGAGTCCAGCGCAAGCGGCAGCTTGCCTTCGTCCGCGCGGCGCGGGTCGAAGCGGTACAGCGGCCAGAAGCCGGTGGCGGTGAGCTGACGCATCTGATCGTGGCTCAGCGCCAGATCGTAGCCGTGCTCCTCACAAGGGCTGTAGGCGATAATCAGCGACGGGCCAGGATAAGCCTCCGCTTCCTGAATCGCCTTCACCGTCTGGTTCAGCTGTGCGCCAAGCGAGATTTGCGCCACATAAACATGCCCGTACATCATCATGCTGACGCCGAGATCTTTACGTGCTTTGCGCTTGCCGTGCTCGCCAAACTTGGTGACCGCGCCGAGCGGCGTGGCTTTAGACGCCTGGCCGCCGGTGTTGGAGTAACACTGGGTATCCAGCACCAGAATGTTGACGTTTTCAGTCAGGCTCAGCACGTGATCGAGGCCGCCGAAGCCAATGTCATACGCCCAGCCGTCGCCGCCAATCAGCCAGATAGATTTCTCCACCAGCGCGTCGGCGTCGGTCAGTAGCTGATGGGCATCCGCGTCATCCACGTTAGCCAGATGCTGGCGCAGAGCGACAACCTGCTCGCGGCGAACTTCCGGGGTAGCCTCAGCGTGAAGCTGCTCGTTGAGTTCCGCTGGCAGCCGGTCGGCAAATTTTTCCAGCAGGCGCATCACGCGGGCGCGGTGCTGATCGACAGTCAGGCGGAAGCCGAGCCCAAATTCAGCGTTGTCCTCGAACAGCGAGTTCGCCCAGGCCGGGCCGCGTCCGTTGGCATCCGTGGTGTAAGGCGTGGAGGGGAGGTTACCGCCATAAATCGATGAGCAGCCGGTGGCGTTAGCAATCAGCATGCGGTCGCCGTAGAGCTGGGTGAGCAGTTTGATATACGGCGTTTCGCCACAGCCGGAGCAGGCACCGGAATACTCGAACAGCGGCTGGAGCAGCTGCGAAGTACGGATGTCGATACGCTCAAGGCTGGTGCGCTCCATCTCCGGCATGCTGAGGAAGAAATCGTAGTTCTCTTTCTCTTCTTCAACGTGCTCAAGGCGCGACATCATGTTGATGGCCTTGATCTCCGGGTTCTGGCGATCTTTCGCCGGGCAGACTTCCACGCACAGGTTACAGCCGGTGCAGTCTTCTGGCGCAACCTGAAGCACGTACTTTTGCCCCTTCATATCGCGAGACTTCACATCCAGCGATTGCAGGGCAGCGGGGGCATGTTCCATCACATCCGGCTGAACCACCTTCGCGCGGATTGCCGAGTGCGGGCAGGCCGCGACGCAGTGGTTGCACTGGGTGCAGATGTCCGGCTTCCAGATAGGGATCTCTTCGGCAATATTGCGTTTTTCCCACTGGGTGGTGCCCATCGGCCAGGTGCCGTCCGGCGGCAGGGCGGAAACGGGCAGGGCGTCGCCCAGACCTGCCAGCATGGCTGCGGTAACAGTTTTGACGAAATCTGGTGCCGCATCGGAAACCACCGGCGGGCGCATCGGGCTGCTTTCGTTGACGTCCTGGAGCTGAACCTCCGCCAGCGATTCGCGGGCCAGCGCCAGCGCCTGCCAGTTACGCTCGACCAGCTCCTGGCCTTTGCTGCTGTAGCTTTTGGCAATCGCGCCCTGCAGCTCGGCCAGCGCGCTGTCCCCCGGCAGGATGTTAGTCAGATGGAAGAACGCCATCTGCATGACGGTGTTGATACGCGCGCCAAGCTGGCATTCACGGGCGATTTTCGCCGCGTTAACCACGAAGAAGCGCGCTTTCTTCTGGTTTAGCACCGCCTGCACTTCCTGTGGCAGCCGGTGCCAGACCTCATCCGCGCCGTAAGGCGTATTGAGCAGGAAGATCCCGCCGGGCTTCAGGCGCTCCGCCATCTGGTATTTGTCGATAAACTGCAGCTGGTGGCAGCCGACAAAGTCAGCCCGGTCGATCAGATAGGTGGCGTTGATCGGCTGCTCGCTGACGCGCAGGTGGGAAACCGTCAGGCCGCCAGCCTTCTTCGAGTCATAAACGAAATAGCCCTGGGTAAAGAACGGCGTCGAGTTACCGATGATTTTAATGTTATTTTTGGTTGCCGAGACGCTGCCGTCGCTGCCCAGACCATAAAACAGCGCTTCCAGCTTCGAGCGGGACGGCAGGGTGTTTTCCGGCAGCGGCAGGGAGAGGTTAGTCACGTCGTCGTAAATGCCGACGGTGAAACGAGGACGAGGCTTAGCTTCTTTCAGCTCGTTAAACACCGCCAGCACGCAGTCAGGGCCGAACTCTTTGGAGGAGAGACCATAGCGCCCGCCAATCACGCGCGGCAGCGTTTCGCGGTCGCCACGGTTGAAGGCTTCGGCAAGCGAGGTCATCACGTCCAGATAAAGCGGCTCCGCCAGCGCGCCGGGCTCTTTAGTTCTGTCGAGCACCGCAACGTGACGGGCGCTTTGCGGCAGTACTTCCAGCAGATGGTCCGCAGAGAAAGGACGGAACAGGCGAACTTTAAGGACGCCAACTTTCTCGCCGCGCTGTAAAAGCTCATCAACCACTTCTTCGCAGGTGCCGATTGCGGAACCCATCAGGATAATCACGCGTTCGGCCTGCGGGTGGCCGTAGTATTCAAACGGACGATACTGGCGCCCGGTTGCGGCGGCGAAGCTGTCCATCGCCTGCTCTACGTGTTCGTAAACCGCGTTGTACCACGGGTTCGTCGCCTCGCGGGACTGGAAATAGGTGTCCGGGTTCGCAGAGGTGCCGCGAATAACTGGATGATCCGGGTTCAGCGCCCGGGCACGGTGTTCGTCAATCTCCTTTTGCGGCAGAAGATCCAGAATGGTGCTGTCCGCCAGCGGAGCAATCTTGTTGATTTCATGGGAGGTGCGGAAGCCGTCGAAGAAGTGAATAAACGGCACGCGGCTTTTCAGCGTCGCAATGTGCGAAATCAGCGCGAAGTCCTGCGCTTCCTGAACGCTGCTGGCGCAAAGCATGGCGCAGCCGGTCTGGCGAATGGCCATCACATCGGAGTGGTCGCCAAAAATAGACAGCGCATGAGTGGCGACCGTACGGGCGGCAACGTGCAGTACAAACGGCGTTAACTGCCCGGCCAGCTTGTACAGCGTGGGGATCATCAACAGCAGACCCTGCGATGAGGTAAATGAAGTCGAGAGGGCGCCCGTTTGCAGCGCGCCGTGGACGGTAGCGATAGCCCCGGCTTCAGACTGCATCTCTACTACCCTGGGCGTATCGCCCCAGACGTTTTTCCGATCGTCGCCGGACCAGGCATCCGCCAGCTCCGCCATCGTTGAACTTGGGGTAATAGGGTAGATGGCAATAACTTCACTGGCACGAAACGCCACGGAGGCGACTGCACCATTGCCGTCGATAGTGATCATAAGTGACCCTTACATTGCGCAAAAACAAAAGACCCGCCTGACTCCGCGAGCCGAAGAATAATGCATTAAGTTTAGCAAAGGGCTGGAGACGCGATTTTTGCTTTTGTGTGATAGAAATTGACTGATGAATAGTTGCAGATGGGAATTGTCTGAAGTTTTATTCTGAAAGGTGACCTATAACACAAATTAAGACACTTTATGTTGCCTGTTACCCTCGACGTAGCGTGTGGCTGGCGCTTATGATTCTTAGGTTTTGCAACGTTCGAGGGAGAAGAGGAATGCGCGCTGCGTTTTTAGCCGGGTATGCCGCACTGGTGTTATCCACGTCACTGTTATCGGCATGCAGTAATGAACCACCGCAACAAGCGACCGCTGCACACGTTTCTCCGGGAATGAGAGCGGCAATGTCAGGCCAGAGTCAGGCAAACTGTGCAATGATTGGCGGGACGCTGAGCGTCGCTCGTCAGCTGGACGGTTCTGCTATCGGCATGTGTGCCATGCCCAACGGCAAACGCTGTAGTGAAAACGCGCTTGCCGCCGGTACCTGCGGGACTTACTAAGTCTTAGTTGACCAGATCGGCCAGTTTATACACTAAAGTGTGCTGGCTGGTTTTCAGCGTCAGCTGCTGTTTTGCCAGTTCAACCTGTGCGCCGCTGGTCAGCATGTCGTTAAGCATGTGATCCAGCTGGTTAAGCTGTGGCTCAACGCACATCATCATCGTCATACCAAGGCCTTTTGCCGACAGAGTGTTATCGGCAAGCGTTGCCTGCCCCATAAAGCGGTTACACATCGCACCATAAACATGCATATTTTCACCGAAGCTCAGTTCCGGCACACGTTTGATGCCGGTCAGCGGCTTGCCGTCCACGCTTTGCAGCAGATAGCGGTGATGTTGCAGATCCTGCGCGGTGACAGCTTGTTTATCACTGGACTGAGCACAGCCAGTGAGCACCATGGTTGCCAGCATCAGCGAAGCTAATTTTTTCATCTCTTCTCCCTAAGGTATTGATGTCATCAATGAATTTGCGCCACTTTGGCAAAAAGCGGGCCGGGTTGCAGTAAGGATAATCTTAAAAATAGTCGGTGGATGACGCCCTGCGGCTTACTACCGTAGGCCGGATAAGCGAAGCGCCATCCGGCATTGTACGGTGGACCGAATCAGTTCACCTGATTGGCGCAAGGCTCGCCGTTCTCAAGCTGACGCAGGTTCTCCAGCGTGGTCTCGGAAATGCTGGTTAACGCCTCGGCTGTCAGGAAGGCCTGGTGGCCGGTGAACAGCACGTTGTGGCATGCGGAAAGACGGCGGAAAACATCATCCTGAATCACATCATTAGATTTGTCTTCGAAGAACAGATCGCGTTCATTTTCATAAACGTCCATCCCAAGCGCGCCGATTTTCTGCGTTTTCAGCGCTTCAATCGCCGCCTGCGAATCAATCAGGCCACCGCGGCTGGTGTTAATGACCATCACGCCATCTTTCATCTGATCGAACGCGGAATGGTTCAACAAATGATAGTTTTCAGCCGTCAGCGGGCAGTGCAGCGAGATAACGTCTGACTGGGCGAACAGCGTCGGCAGATCGACGTACTCGACGCCCATCTCCAGCGCCGCAGCGCTTGGGTACGGATCGAACGCCAGCAGGCGCATACCAAACCCTTTTAATATACGCAGCGTCGCTACGCCGATTTTACCTGTCCCGATGACGCCAGCAGTTTTGCCGTACATGGTGAAGCCCGTCAGCCCTTCGAGAGAGAAGTTAGCATCGCGGGTCCGCTGATAAGCGCGGTGAATACGACGATTCAGGCACATCATCATCCCGATAGCATGCTCGGCGACGGCTTCCGGTGAGTACGCCGGTACGCGCACTACCGGTAAGCCCAGCTCTTTAGCGGCATCCAGATCCACGTTATTGAAGCCCGCGCAGCGCAGAGCGATAAACTTCACGCCTTGATTTTTCAGCTCTTCCAGCACCGGGCGGCTGCCATCGTCGTTAACAAAAATACAGACGCCGTCACAGCCGTGTGCCGTTTTGGCCGTTTTTTCGGTTAGTAGGAAGTCATAAAATTCAAGTTCGAAGCCATATTCCTGGTTAACATTCTCCAGATACTTCTTGTCATACTGTTTTGTGCTGTACACGGCCAGTTTCATAAGACTTTTCTCCAGATGGTTTTGGGGCTAAATTATCATGCTTAAAATTTTCTTACAATTCTTAAACTAAAGTTTTTACGGGCCATCAGCCCCCATCATTTACCGCTGATCTAAGCTTAGTCGATGGTGCGTTCTTCACGCCCGGTCAGAATCGTGCCAGAATAGCGGCATCGCTCGGCATAAATTTCCGCTGAATCAGGATATTAACCACCCATGAAGGGTAAATATAAAGCCATACTTGCGCTGGTATTGATACTCATTTTAGTGCCGCTGGCGCTGCTGCTGACCGTCGCAAACTGGTTACCGACCCTGGCAGGACTCTGGCTTCCGCAGGGTACGCGTATCGCGCTGGACAAAAGTCCTCGGCTGCAACGCGGTGCCGTCGTGATCCCCGATCTTCAATACTTTGCCGGCGACTGCAAACTGGCCAGCATCAAAGATGCGACCTTGAGCCATCCGGGCCGCTGGCGGCTCCATCTCAATGAGCTCAATTTTAACCCTGACTGCCTGAACCAAATCCCAACGGGACAATCGGCTTCCGCCGCGCCTCGTTCGCTTGCCGAATGGCAGGCTATGCTGCCCAATACCTTGCTGACCGTTGATAAAGTTAACGTTATCCCCTGGCAGCAATTTGCGGGGGGACTGCGCGTTTCGCTGAGCCCGACCCAACAGGCAGTGCATTATTCCGGCCCGCAGCTGACGCTCGATGCTCAGCTAAAAGGGCAATCCCTGGCGCTACAGCAGTTCAAATTACGCGCTTTTGAAGGCATGGAGCCGATAGAGCTGGTGGGGACATTCACTTTGCCGCTCGTCCCCAATGGGTTACCGGAGCAGGGGCATGTGACGTCCACGCTGCGCATTCCGCAGGAGCCCGAGCTGATTCATGCCGTGCTCGACTGGCAGGAGGAGCAGGGCTCGCTGACCTTGCGTAAATCCCAGGACAGCGAGCCGCTGGCGATGTTGCCCTGGACCATCAGCAACAAAATCTTTGAGATCAACGGGGGGCAGTGGCAGTGGCCTTATGAAGGCACACTGCTGCGCGGAGGCATTTCACTGCGGGTTGATGACTGGCAGGAAGGGCTTGAGAAGGCCACTCTCAGCGGTCGGATGAACGTCGTGACGCAAGGGGAAGCCGGCAAAGGGAACGCCGTGCTGAACATCGGGCCGGGTAAACTTAGCCTGACGAACAGCGCATTGCCCCTTCAGCTAACCGGCGAGGCAAAACAAAACGCGCTGGTGTTCTATGCCGTTCTGCCCGCTGAGCTCAGCGGCCCTTTGACCAGTCCTCAACTGTTGTTCAAGCCGGGGGCGCTGCTCCGTTCGCGTGGGCGGGTGGTTGATTCGTTGGATATCGACGAAATCCGCTGGCCGCTGGCGGGCGTACGCGTGACGCAACAGGGCGTAGACGGTCGCTTGCAGGCGATTATTCGCGCCCATGAAAATGAGATGGGCAACGTGGTGCTCCATCTTGACGGCAAGGCGGACAATTTCTTCCCCGACTCTGGACTGTGGCAGTGGCACTATTGGGGAAGCGGCGGCTTTAAGCCAATGAATGCCCGCTGGGATGTCAGCGGTAAAGGGGAATGGCGGGATGACATCATCCGGCTAACGTCGCTCTCTACAGGCTTCGACAAACTGGAATATGGCACCATGCTGATGCACTCCCCGCGGCTGGTACTCGAAAAGCCGATTCTGTGGCAGAGAGATGAAACCCATCCGTCATTTACCGGCGCGCTGTCGCTGGATGCCGGAATAACCACGTTTAGCGGTGGAAGTACGCTGCCCGCATCAACGCTGAAATTCAGCATTGACGGCCAGCATCCTTCCTCGTTTCAGTTCAAAGGCGATCTGCATGCGGGAGCCGTTGGCCCCGTCAGGGTTAGCGGGCGTTGGGATGGTCAGCGGCTGCGTGGCAACGCATGGTGGCCAGAACAGGCGCTGATCGTCTTTCAGCCGCTGATTCCCCCGGAATGGAAAATGGATCTGAAAGGAGGGAGCCTTTACGCACAGATTGCCTTCTCGGCGGCCAGTGGCCAGGGCTTCGAAGCGGGAGGCCACGGCGTGGTGAAAGACGGCAGCGTATGGCTGCCGGATAATCAGGTCAACGGCGTCGATTTTGTTATGCCGTTCCGCTACAGCGAAGCAACCTGGCATCTGGGCACTCGTGGCCCGGTGACGCTACGCATTGGCGAAGTGAAAAACCAGGTCACAGCGAAGAACATCACGGCCGATCTCGAAGGCTGGTATCCGTGGAGCGAGAGCCAGCCGCTAACGCTCAGTGACGTCAGCGTTGACATTCTGGGAGGCAAAATAGTGATGCAGCAGCTGCGTATGCCGCAGCACGACGCGGCTTTACTGCGGCTGCAGAACATCTCTTCGAGCGAAGTTATCTCCGCCATTAACCCGAAACAGTTTACCGTCTCCGGCCCCATCTCCGGCGCGCTACCGCTGTGGCTTAACCACCCGCAATGGATAATCAAAGACGGCTGGCTGACAAACCCTGGCGCGCTGACTTTCCGAATGGACAAAGATATGGCCGATGCCATCGTCAACAACAATATGGCGGCGGGTGTGGCAATAAACTGGTTGAGATACATGGAGATTTCACACTCCTGGACCAAAATAAACTTAGATAATCTGGGTGAGTTAACGATGAGCGCGACCGTCACGGGCATCAGCCATGTGGAGGATAAGAAAAATACCGTGCACCTCAACTATACCCATCAGGAGAATCTCTTTACGCTATGGCGCAGCTTGCGTTTTGGCGACAATTTACAGACCTGGCTGGAAGAAAACGCCGCGATCCCGCAGGCGCGCTGCCAGAAACCCGGTGAAGCATGTGAGGAAAGACAATGAAATTTTTTATCGCCGCAGGGTTGGCCACCGGGATGATGCTGCTGTCGGGGTGTATCCCGCGGATTGAGGTAGCGGCCCCGAAGGAGCCTATCACTATCAATATGAATGTGAAAATTGAGCATGAAATCCACATCAAGGTCGATAAAGATGTGGAAAGCCTGCTGAAAAGCCGCAGCGATCTGTTTTGATAAGGAGTAAGGGATGAAAACGACAATCAAAGCCACGCTGATTTGCACGCTGCTGTTTAGCCAGCCCCTGCTGGCCGTGACATTAAATGATGCCCGCCAGCAGGGACTGGTTGGCGAAACATTAAGTGGGTATATCGCGCCGATCAAACAGGATAAAGCGACCCTGGCACTGGTGAAAAACATCAATGAGGCGAGGGCAGAGCACTACCAGCAGCTTGCCGACAGCAACAACATCTCCGTCGACGAAGTGGCGAAGCTGGCAGGGCAAAAACTGGTCACGCGCGCAGCGCCCGGCGAGTACGTGCGCGGCATAAACGGGCAATGGATGAAGAAATAAACTTACCGGCATCCGCTGGTAACACCTATTGCCATCTTTTGCGGTATTCACCCGGCGACACGCCAAAGCGTTGTTTAAAGGCAGTGGAAAAATGGCTGTGATCGGTAAAACCCCAGCTGTAGCCAATTCCCGCCAGTTTTTCCGTGGCGCAGGCTGTACGCAACGCCTGCGCGCATAAATCCAGACGGCGGTTCTTAATGTACTGCGCAACGACCAGCCCTCTGTCCGCAAACATTCGGTAAAGGCTGCGCACAGACATTCCCGCCTCACCGGCAATCCACTCCGGGCGCAGCGTTTCCGACTGAATATGGTTATCAATTAGCGTCATCACCCGCGAAAGCTGCTTTTCTTTCTTTGACACGACGATGTTGCGAACCTGTAAAACCGGGCGCAGCAGGCAAATGATGGCTTCGAGCGCCGCTTCGCTCTCGCAGGCGTTGAGATCGGGATTCTTTATGCTTTCATGCAGCAGCCGCTGGCTCAGCTGCACGACGGGCAGCTCACCGCCCAGGCGCTGTGCGCAGGGAATATCGCCGCAGCGAAGGTTCTGCTCCAGCAGATGGCGGGGCACCAGCAGCGAAATTTGCCTGGCCCGCTGTGAGTAGATAAAACTGCTTGGGCGGGAGGCATCGATCAGCGTGACATCCCCGCGGTGCAAAATGGCCTGGCTGTCTCCCTGTTCCATCACCGCGTTCCCCTCAAGCTGAAAAACCGTATAAAACCAGGCATCGTTGCCACCGTTGACCTCTTGCTGGGTACGAAACAGTCGTGCATGAGCAATGTCCACCACGCTGAGCTTCATGGCGTTGGCGTGATGCTCCTCGATACTGCCTCGAAAACCCTCATCCAGTGACTGCCCTGCAAAGCGTCCGCAGGCGCGATTAATGCGTTCCAGCCAGCGGTCAAAACGCTCGTTATTGTCCGGCCCTGCCATGCTCACCTCACGGACTGCAAATGTGTTAACCAATAGTTACAGGTTGCGCGAGAAGGGAGAAGCCCTTCGCTCCTGTTACAGGAATTCACTATAGATAGCCCGGTGATGAAAACGACGAGCAATGTCGGCAAATGCGGAGGCTGTCACAACGAACAAAGAGATTGGCAGGCACGAGAAAACCCGTTCGTGTGCTTATGGCTAAACTTAAACAAACAAGGTTTAAGCCACGATAAGGAGAAAACATGACCGCACAACAAGTTGCTGTCCTCGAATCGGTGCAGCATTTTCTGACCAGAAACCACGGGCTTTATATTGATGGGAGCTGGCAAGAATCCACCAGCGGCGCGCGCCTGAGCGTCTTTAACCCGGCAGATGGATTGCAGATTGCCACCAGCGCTGATGCTAACGAACAGGACGTTGATAAAGCTGTGACTTCCGCATGGCGGGCGTTCACCAGCGGCGTATGGGCGAATATGCTGCCCGCCGGCCGCGAAAAAATTCTGCTGCGTTTTGCCGACCTGCTGGAGCAAAACGCTGAAGAGCTGGCCCAGCTCGAAACGCTGGAACAGGGGAAATCCATCAACATTTCCAGAGCCTTTGAAGTTGGCTGCACGCTGAACTGGATGCGCTATACCGCAGGGCTAACCACCAAAATCAGCGGCCGCACGCTCGATGTTTCTATCCCGATGCCGGAGGGCGCGCGTTACCAGGCCTGGACGCGCAAAGAGCCTGTTGGCGTGGTTGCAGGCATCGTTCCGTGCAACTTTCCGCTGCTGATCGGCATGTGGAAGGTCATGCCCGCGCTGGCCGCCGGGTGCTCTATTGTGGTTAAACCTTCCGAAACGACACCGCTTACCTTATTACGCATGGCAGAGCTGGCCAGTGAGGCTGGCATTCCTGATGGCGTTTTCAATGTAGTGACAGGCTCAGGCGCGGGCTGTGGCAGGGCATTAACGGAGCATCCCCTCATCGCGAAGGTGAGTTTTACCGGATCGACCGCGACGGGCAAGGGGATTGCGCGAGCCGCGGCAGACCGCTTAACTCGCGTTACCCTGGAGCTGGGCGGGAAAAACCCAGCCATCGTGCTGAAGGATGCCGATCCGGCAATGGTTATCGAAGGCTTGATGGCGGGCAGTTTCTTAAATCAGGGGCAGGTGTGCGCGGCAAGCTCGCGCATCTATATTGAGTCGCCGCTGTTTGATTCGCTGGTCAGCGGCTTCGAACGGGCGGTGAAGTCGCTTTCCGTCGGTGCGGGCATGGATACCGCGACCCAGATCAATCCGCTGGTCTCTAAGGGCCATCAGCAGAAAGTCGCCGACTACCTGATTGATGCGCAGCAGCATCGTGCAGAGCTCATCTCCGGTAACGCCGGCCCGAAAAATGGCGGCTATTACGTCCCGCCTACGCTTGTGGTTAATCCCGCCGCCGAACTGCGGCTGAACCACGAGGAGGTCTTCGGCCCGGTGGTTAATCTGGTGCGCGTGAAAGACGCGGAAGAAGCACTACGCTTCGCTAACGATACCGAATACGGCCTGACGGCCAGCCTGTGGACGAGTAACCTACAGGCGGCGATGAACTACACCTCGCGCATTCAGGCCGGCACGGTGTGGGTCAACAGCCATACGCTGATAGATGCCAATATGCCGTTTGGGGGCATGAAACAATCCGGTACGGGCAGAGATTTCGGCCCGGACTGGCTGGATGCCTATACAGAAACGAAATCCGTCTGCGTGCGCTACTAACGGTTAATTTCCCCCTGCCGGGTCGACCCCGGTCGATTTGGCAGGTATATTTCGCCGGGAAAACGGCGATCGTTCGCGCAAACGGAATAAGGTAAACCCATGGCAAAGCATCCAATTGGCAAGCATCTGCGTGCCCCGGTGACATTCAACGAAAAAAATGTCCTGATTTATGTGGTTCGCGGTTCACAGATTGAACATATGCCGCCTGATGAAGACGAGGACTACCCGGGCGATATGCAAATGCTGATGCCCGTATTAACGAAAGATTTTGATGCGGAATTGAGCAGTACGCTGGAGGAGTGTGAATCGGGGGATGTCATCGTCTTTATGTGTACCACCGATCTTATTTTTGAGTATGGCTATTCGAAAATAAAAGCGATGCGTAACGCCTGACGATAACCCCGATTAATTCGGGGTTCAGACTGATGACAAGTCCAAAACGTATAATAAACAAACAGTTTTCATTAAAACAATAATCAGCAAAATCAATTCATTGATTTTCGGCAGATAACCACAAAGAAGGAAAAACCACGCTTTTTCCTTCTTTGTCAGCAAAATAAACCCGATTAATTCGGGGTTATTTGTTGGCTAATTAGTTACCGTAGAAAATTTCACCTTTCTCGGCGCGGAGGATTTTCCCTTCCGCATCGGTAATCAACACATAGTTGCCGCCCATATAGGTCCAGTGGCTGCCGGCTTCTGGTGCGGGAAGGTGGCGAATCTGCCAGGCGTCAATCTGATAAGGTTTAGTGCGATACAGGTCCGGCACCACGTCGCCAATGGCAAAGTGCTTATAGTCAGCAAAAAACTCTTTAAGCTCAAAAGAAGAAGGATCGCTGGTCTTCGGCGTAGCGGTTGTTTTTGGCGTGGCTTCCTTAGCCGGCTCGCCGTAGGCCTGTGCTGAAAAAGCAACGGGCAGCGTCATGAAGAGGGCGGACAGCAAGATAATTTTCGACTTACGCATAACTTTTCACCTGTTAAATTTTTTGTACTGATATGACCGTATCATCTCCTAAACAAGTCTGTCGAATGATGAACAAACGTAACATAATAATAATGAACGACCAGGGGCAGACGACAGGCAGCAATATTAAGCGTATTCCCGAAGTTCGTTTAGAAAAGGTTGAGGTCAGGCGGGCTATTTTGAGAGTCATCTGAAGCCTGAGGTGAAATAAACGCCAGGTTCAGCGAACAAAAATAAAATCTATCCATGCAGCTTGAGCCGTCACGAAATTGGCGGTTTTTTTTCGCCCCAATAAAAAGCCCCCCGAGATGTGTCTCTGCGAGGGGCGAGGTTGGTGGGGGAACATCACCTTTCATCAGTCATCCCATTTGTGGCTCAGGTAAGCGGCAATAAATCCGGAAAACACAATCATTCCCAGTACGGCCATAAATACATGCATATTGCCCAGCATAGCGACTCCTCTTTGGTACGCATTTCGATAGAAATACCTCTCGTTAATGAAAATACTCGGTTGAGTGACACCATATTAACGGCTAAAAGTTAAACAGGAGCTCACCGGCGGTAAACTATGCGCCCGGTGATGTAAATGTTTTACGATAAGCCGCAGGGCTTGTTGCAAGTTGTGACCGGAAGTGATGGCGCAACGTCGCGGCACTTCCAAAACCCGTCTGTTCAGCAATTTTCTCTACCGACATTCTGCTGTTTTCCAGCAAATCACGGCTTCTGGCGAGACGCGCCGCCAGCAGCCAGCGGGCCGGCGTTGTGCCGGTGGCGGCTTCGAAGCGGCGCAAAAAAGTGCGCGGGCTCATCCCGATGAATTTTGCCATGCTGGCAACGCTGTGATTGCCGGCAATATTGGCCTGTAAATAATCCAGCAGCGGGCCCAGGCGATGGCTCTCATAGGCAACGGGGACGGCCTGTTCGATAAATTGCGCCTGCCCACCGTCACGATGCGGCGGAACAACCAGACGGCGGGCGACGCTGTTTGCCGCCGCGCTGCCATAATCACGGCGCACCAGATGCAGGCAAAGATCGATACCCGCCGCGCTTCCTGCGGAAGTCAGCACGTTGCCATTATCGATATATAAAACGTCGGGGGTGACCTGGATTGCCGGATAGCGTTGCTGAAGCATGTCAGTGTAACGCCAGTGGGTCGTGGCCCGCTGGTTATCCAGCAGACCTGTCGCCGCCAGAACAAAGACGCCGGAACAGATAGAGAGCAGCCTGACACCGCGCTGATGCGCTGCCAGCAGCGCTTTACACAACGCAGGCGGCACCGGCGTTTCAGCGCCGCGCCAGCCCGGCACGATTATCGTTCCTGCTTGCTCCAGCAGCTCAAGCCCACCGTCGACAACAAAGCGAATGCCGCCCGTCGCTCGTAGTTCGCCGGCATCAACCCCCGCAACGGCGAAACGATACCAGTTGTTCCCCATTTCCGGGCGATGCAGGCTGAAGATCTCAGCGGCAACACCAAATTCAAAAGTGCATAACCCGTCATAGGCTAAAGCAACAACCAAAGGATTTTTCAATGCGTTATCCACCGCTACATTTGTCACGATCTTGACGCTATATGTCATTACTGCCAGCTGTCAAGCGTAGGGCCGGCGACTATAGTGGTTATCCACCTACAGAGGAGTTCCCGATGAGCTACGTGACTGAAAATTCCGCCGCCGCGCCAGAAACCGCCGCCGCCCATTTTTTACAGCGCCTGACCCTGGAAACCGATTGTGACGATGTGCATAGTTCGATGAAAGAAGGGGACATGGATTTCGTGCTTTTGCATGTTGTGGGCACGCCGGAGGCATTTAACCGCCGCCATATCCCCGGCGCGCAGCACCTGCGGCACCGTGATATGACCGTGGAGCGCATGGCCGAGTGGCCGGCCGATACGCTGTTCGTGGTCTACTGCGCCGGGCCACACTGTAACGGCGCGGACCGTGCAGCTTTAAAACTGGCGCGCATGGGACGCCCGGTAAAAATCATGATCGGCGGCATAACGGGCTGGGCTGACGAGGGGTTTGAATTTGCGTGATTAAAACGCGGCGCGCAGAATCATGTCACCGCCAGGCAATATTAAGCAGATAAGGAAGCCGCGCTTGAAGGCCAACGGGCTGATACGTTTGCGGATGCGCTGCCCGGCGAGCAGGCCAGCCAAGGCGGCCACCACGGCTATTGCGGAGGTGGCCGGGGAGATGGAGTGAAGCGCGCCGTGCCACCACAATCCTCCCGCCAGCGCCAGCGTTGAAAATGTGAAGGAAAGCCCCAGCGCCTGGACTAATTCATCCCGTTCAAGGCCGAGAGACTGAATATAGGGCACCGCCGGAATGACGAATACGCCGGTGCCGCCCGTCAGAAGCCCGGTCAGGAACCCGATAAGCGGGCCGAGCCATTTCTCATGGCGGGGAGAAACGCGCAGCGGACGAGCGAATAACGTCCACAGGGCATAAGACACCAGGGCGATGCCCAGAGCGCAGGTGGTGAATTTACTGCTCCCTGAGGCCAGCCAGACGCTGCCGCCGAGCGTGGCGCAGACAATCATCAGCATCATCGGCCACAGCCGGATAAGCAGCCGCTTAAGATCGCCCCCTTCGCAGAGCTGGAACAGGTTGGTCAGAAAAGAGGGGAGCAACAGCATTCCCGCCGCCGCTACCGGAGAGATTAAAGAGCCAAGAATTCCCATCGCCACCGTTGGCAGACCCATTCCGGTTACCCCTTTTACCATCCCGGCGAGGACAAATGTTGCCACAATGGCATAGCTGATCGATTCAGTCATGATCGTGCACCCCACGGCTGTCTGTCGGTGCCTGAATGCGATCGTCCATGCCGTAGTCACGCAGCACGTGCGCGATGCGCAGATGATAATTTTCAAAAATTGAAGACCTGCCTGCGGTCTGCGCCTCGCGGTGAAAAGCGGTATTACGCCACTGTTTTACAGCCTCTTCATCGCGCCAGAAAGAGAGCGACAGCAGTTTCCCCGGCGTTGCCAGGCTTACGAACCGCTCAACCGAAATAAATCCTTCTATTTCATCAAGCATGGGTTTAAGTTCAGAGGCCAGATTCAGATAGTCTGCCTGTTTATCGGCGGCAGGTTGTGCTTCAAAAATTACGGCAATCATCGGTGTCGCTCCTTGTGTCAGGGAGGGTCACCTTATCTTCCTGACCAACCGGATGCTTCGTTGACCATCGAAATATGGAAAGCAATTATTTAGAAACGCGGCTTGCCGCCGTTGCGGCGGCCATTGCCGATAAAACCCGGGCAAGAATTCTGTGTGCGCTGATGGATGGCCGAGCATGGACCGCCACCGAACTAAGCGTGATGGCGGAGGTTGCGCCGTCTACCGGCAGCAGCCATCTGGCGAAACTTCTGGACCTGTCACTGATAGCCTGTGTGCAGCAGGGGCGTCACCGCTATTACCGTCTGTTCAGCCATCAAATAGCAGAAGCGCTGGAAGGGCTAATGGGCCTGGTCAGCGTGGACCGCAGCGTGCTGCGCAGCAAAACGCCGCAAGATCTGCGCTACGCCAGAACCTGCTACGACCATATGGCCGGAGAAATCGCCGTTGTGCTCCACGATCGGCTGTTCAGCCTGGGCTGGCTGGAAGGTGAGGAATACGCGTTAACAGCCGAAGGCTATGCCCAATGCGAAAAACTAGGCATCCAGACAAGAACGGATAGCTCGCGTCGGTGTCTGGCCTGCGGGTGCCTGGACTGGAGCGAACGACGGGCGCATCTTGGGGGCGTACTCGGCACTACGCTGTTACAGACTTGCGAAGCGAAAGAGTGGATAAAACGGGATTTAGTCAGTCGGGAACTGCATTTTACCCCTGCCGGAAAGCGCGGGTTGAAAAAGGTGTTTGGCATTAGCGTAGCATAAGAAAAGCCCTCAGTAGCAGATGTACCGAGGGTTGCAGAGTGCAGGACTACCAATGCGAATAAACACTAAGGCTAACTTCAGAGGAACAGCCTTGAAGTTAACGTAATGTTAATTATATGTCTATATATTTGTAAAAATAAGAGGTTTGCAATGTCACTCTATAGCGAAACAAAAGCACAGTTCATTCACGGTTTGCACAACCTGAGCGCCATTCTTGAAAAAAGTGCGGCCTGGTCGAAAGAGCACGTCAACGGTGAAACAGCCCTGCTGGAAATGAAACTGGCGGACGATATGTTCCCGCTGGCCCGCCAGGTGCAGGTGACCTGTGATATGGCTAAACGAGCCGTGGCTCGCCTGGCCGGTGTCGAAGCTCCGGTTATGGAAGACACAGAAACAACTCTCGATCAGCTACGGGCCCGTATCGCAACAACAATTGCGTGGATGGAAAGCGTGCAGGATGTTCAGCTGGAAGGGGATGACGAAAGGCCGATTCTGGTTAAAGCTCGCGAACATGAGCTGCATTTCACAGCCCAAAGCTTCGTGTTCAAATTCGCAGTGCCAAACTTCTATTTCCACTTCACGACCGCCTACGACATTCTTCGCCACGCGGGTGTCCCGCTGGGTAAACGCGATTTTCTGGGTAAGATTAACTAGTTCTGTCCATGGGGAGGTCGAAGAGACGCGGCCTCATTCGAAAAAAAGGCGGAAAGCAAAATACTTCCCGCCTTGAGTTACAGACGGCCCCTTGCGCAGGTCGGATAAGCACAGCGTCATCCGACACAACCAGCGTTAATGATGGATGGCGTTTAAGCTTATCCACCTTACTAACGCTGATTGTTCCTCTTTACCATCCGCCCGGGGTAAACCAGTTATCAGTTACTTAGCATCTGGCAGCGCGTAGGCAATAATGTAATCGCCGCGGTCAGGAGACTGACGTGCCCCGCCTGCGTTAATCACGATGTACTGCTTGCCGGTTTTCGGTGACACGTAGGTCATCGGGCCGGACTGGCTGCCGACCGGCAGGCGAGATTTCCAGATCTCTTTGCCGTTGGCGGTATCAAATGCGCGCAGATAGAAGTCCTGAGTACCCGCGAAGAACAGCAGGCCAGACTGCGTGGAGAGCGATGCGCCCAGCGTCGGCATACCGATTGGGATAGGCATGTGCATGCGAATACCCAGCGGGCCGGTATCCTGCACGGTGCCGACTGGCACCTGCCAGACGACTTTCCCGGACTTCAGATCAACCGCAGACATGGTGCCAAACGGAGGTTTCTGACAAGGGATGCCCAGCGGGGACAGGAAACGCTCGCGCATTGCGCCGTAAGGTGTGCCGTCCATCGGCACAATACCCATCTCGATACCGCTGGCGTCTTTCGCCACCTTCGCACGCGGCACCATATAGTTCGCCAGGCCCAGACGCATATCGTTGACGAACATCAGGCTGTTGTTCGGGTCAACCGAGACGCTGCCCCAGTTCATGCCGCCCAATGAGCCAGGATATTGCAAAGAGCGATCCAGACCCGGCGGGGTGAAGACGCCCTGATGACGCATGCCTTTAAATTCGATACGGCAGATCAGCAGATCGATTGGCGTTGCGCCCCACATATCCGATTCGGTCAGCGTTTCGTTGCCAATCATCGGCATGCCGACAGAATACGGCTGGGTTTGTGAATAGCGCTCGCCTTCGACGTTCCCCTGAGGAACAGGACGTTCTTCCACCTTCGCGACAGGCTCACCGGTTTCGCGGTTGAGCATGAAAATCATGCCCTGCTTGGAGGTCTGTACGATGACCGGCGTCGTGCCGCCTTTGCCGTTCGGCAAGTCGTAGAGCAAAGGCTGAGACGGCAGATCGAAGTCCCACAGATCGTGGTGGGTGGTTTGGAAATGCCAGCGAACCTTACCGGTAGCGGCATCCACCGCCACGATGGAAGAGCTGTATTTATCATCTTCCGGGGTACGCGTGCCGCCGAAGAAGTCTGGCGTGGCGTTACCGGTAGGCAGATAGACCAGGTTCAGCTTTGCATCATAGGACATGGCAGACCAGACGTTTGGCGTGCCGCGAGTGTAAGTCTGACCTTTGGGCGGTACGCCAGTGATGTTCGGATTACCCGGATCCCACGCCCATGCAAGTTTACCGGTGTGAACGTCATAAGCACGTACCACGCCCGGAGGCTCGCCGGTAGAGAAGTTATCCGCCACGCGACCGCCAACGATAACCACGTTCCCCGCGACGAGCGGCGTAGAAGTTTGCTGGTAGTAGCCCGGTTTTACTTCGCCCATGCCAACTTTCAGATCCACGGTGCCATGGTCGCCAAAGTCTTCGCACAGCTTGCCGTTATCCGCGTTGATCGCCAGCAGGCGAGCGTCGGTGGTAGGCAGGAACAGACGGCGAGGGCAGGCGGCTGGCTGGGCAGGGGCTGCAGGCGCTGCGGCGGCCTTTTGCGTGGTCTCTTCGAAATAGCCTAAGCCACGGCAGCGCTGCCAGTTTGGCGCGGTGGCCTTGCTGTCATAGCGCCATTTTTCTTTACCGGTGTCCACGTCCAGCGCCAGCACCTTGCTGTACGGCGTACAGACGAACAAGGTGTCGCCAACCTGAAGCGGAGTATTCTGGTCTTCCGCGCCGGAGCCGTTGCTCTGCGGGATATCACCCGTATGGGCAGTCCACGCCACTTTCAGCTCAGAAACGTTACCTTTGTTAATCTGGTCCAGCGCCGCAAAGCGGTCGCCGTGGGTGGTATTACCCCAGTGCTTCCAGTCCTTTTGGGCTTCGCCAGGTGTGACAGGTTTCACCGGCACATCTTCTGTTGCCGCGACCTGAACCTGAGGCACAAACATCCAGCCTGCGCTCACCAGCATACAAACGGCAAGCACGGCGGCAATGCCGTAGGCGGGCGCTTTTTTTACCGTAGCCGCACCGTTAGCGGCACGCAGGATTGGCCAGGCGAGAGCCGACAGGAATGCCAGCACCGCGAAGGTAAACAGGCGTGAAAACAGCGGCCAGAAATCCATGCCGGCATCGCTGATGGCCCAGAAAATCGTGCAGATAAAGGCCAGCGCGTAGAGTGCGAGGCCCGCAGTCTTTTTCCTGAAAATTAAAACGGCGGAAATGAGCATCACGATGCCCATCAGCAGGAAATACCAGCTGCCGCCCAGCGAGACTAAATAAGCCCCGCCAATGCCGATGGCGAGGCCAATGAGGGCCATCAGGCCGCCAAGTAACCACAGCAGCCCTGATGCCAGGCCGCGCGGAGGGGAATTACTTACCATATCGTTCTCCTGTCAGAACAGTGTCCTTGTGCTGCACGTGCGAAAGCGTCTCCGAAGTCGGAGAACGCAAAAGTGTACCGATTGGGGTAAACATGAACGCATCTGGTCGTGGTGGGTGCCTGGTCAGGCTATTATTACGAACCAAATGGTGAATGCTGCGGGTATCATAATCTCCCGTCAGGATATTGCAAAGTTGTTAACGAGAAATTTCGCATTTATTGCGAACAGGGGGGCGTTACACCCCCTGCTGTCGGTCGGATAAGCGCCAGCGTTAAGCGATACGGTTGTTTTTTACCTGCGCGGCAAGACTGATTTTGACGGGTACGGACTTAGAGGTTGGCGTGCCGGTACCGTCGCCAATGCTTTCCAGAGGAACCAGCGGGTTCGTTTCGGGATAGTAGGCCGCAAGATTTCCGCGCGGGATGGCATAAGGCACGATTTTAAAGCCGCTGACTTTACGCTCGATGCCGTCGTTCCAGACGGTTTCGATATCCACTAAATCCCCGTCCTGCAAGCCAAGGGCGGCCAGGTCTTGCGGGTTAATGAACAGCACTTCCCGCTGCCCGTACACGCCACGATAGCGATCGTCCAGACCGTAAATAGTGGTGTTGTACTGATCGTGGGAGCGTAAGGTTTGCAGCGCGAATGGCGCATTCAGCTCGCCAAACAAGGACTCAGGCAGCGGCGCGGCGCTGAACTCCGCTTTACCGCTCGGCGTGGCAAAACGCAGCTCTGCCGCAGCGTTACCCAGATAAAAGCCGCCGGGAATATCGCACCGCTGATTAAAGTTCATAAAGCCCGGCAGGGTAGCGGCAATATGGTCGCGGATCAGGTTGTAATCAGCAGCAAGCGACAGCCAGTCCAGCTTTTCTTTGCCCAGTACCGCGTCGGCGACGCCCGCAACAATGGCCGTTTCCGAACGCTGAGTCTCCGCAACAGGATTACCAATACCTTCGGAGGCGTGCACCATGCTGAATGAATCTTCTACGGTGACAAACTGTCGCCCCGTGGCCTGCACGTCGGCCTCGGTACGCCCGAGGGTAGGGAGAATTAACCCGTCTTTCCCCGGCACAAGATGACTACGATTTAGCTTGGTGCTGATATGCACCGTCAGGCCGCAGCGACGCAGGGCCTCCTCTGTTCGCGGGCTGTCCGGTGCTGCGGCGGCCAGGTTGCCCCCCAGCGCGATCAGCACTTTCACTTCGTCACGCAGCATGGCGGCCAGCGCCTGCACTGTGTTGTGCCCCGCGCGGCGCGGCGGTTCAAAATCAAAGTGGCTGGCCAGACTATCCAGCAGCGCCGCGGACGGCTTCTCGTCGATACCCATTGTGCGGTTGCCCTGCACGTTACTGTGGCCGCGAACCGGGCAAAGCCCCGCGCCCGGCTTGCCGAGGTGGCCGCCCAGCAGCTGGAGGTTAACAATCTCACGGACGGTATTGAGCGAATGTTTGTGCTGGGTGATCCCCATCGCCCAGGTGCAAATGACACGTTCGGCCCGCTGCCAGACGGCGGCGGCATCACGTAGCTGCTGCTCGCTCAAGCCTGACTGCTGCGTAATGTGCTCCCAGCTGGTGCTGTCAACTTCCGCAAACCATGCCTCTACGCCGTGGGTGTGTTCTGCGAGGAACCGCTCGTCGAAAACGTCACCCTGACCGCCGCGCCACATTTCCAGCAGCGCTTTAGCCATGCCCCGAACGGCAGCCATATCGCCACCGAGGTTCGGCTGGTAGTAGTTGGTGCTGATGAACCCGGCCATCGGCGTGATGACCTCGAGCGGCTTCTGCGGATCGGCAAAGCGTTCAAGGCCCCGTTCACGCAGCGTATTAAAGGTGACGATTTGCGCACCGTTCTCCGCCGCATGGCGCAGGCTGTGCAGCATACGAGGGTGGTTGGTGCCCGGATTCTGGCCGAAAACGAAAATGGCATTCGCCTTATCAAAATCATCCAGGTGAATGGTGCCTTTTCCGACGCCGATACTGCGCTTCAGCCCGCTGCCGCTGGCCTCGTGACACATGTTCGAACAGTCCGGGAAGTTGTTGGTGCCAGCCATGCGGCCAAACAGCTGATAAAGATATGAGGCCTCGTTGCTGGCGCGCCCGGAGGTGTACAGCTCCAGCTGGTCAGGATGGTCCATCTCACGAATATGCTGAGCGATAAGCTCAAAGGCGTCGTCCCAGCTGACAGGTTCGTAGTGGTCCGTTTGCGCGTTATAACGCAGGGGTTCTGTCAGGCGGCCCTGATACTCCAGAAAGTAGTCGCTTTGCTGATAAAGTTTGCTGACGCTGTGCGCGGCGAAAAATTGCGCGTCGATAAAGCGGCGAGTCGCTTCCCAGGTCACGGCTTTGGCACCGTTCTCACAGAAGCTGAAGGTACTTTTATTATCATCGCCCCACGCACAGCCAGGACAATCAAAGCCTTTGGCTTTGTTCATCCGCATCAGGTTGCGCAAATTTTTCAGGGCGTGCTTGCTGTCGAGAACGAAGCGGGTAGTGGCTTCCAGCGATCCCCAGCCGCCGGCTGCGGCAGAATAGGGCTTGATGGCAGGTTTAAATTTCATCTGTAGCTTTCAGGTTGCGCAAATAATTAGCCTAAGTTTACTCCTCTTTAACAAATATGCGTGTTCAAAAGGGCCCTTTACGGCATAAACAGCAGGTATCTGCTTCGCTGGTGGAGGTTGCTCTGCCGCCGCAGGCAGCCGAAGACCCATAAAGTCAGACAAAAACCGGTGCCGATGGTTGAAAATGACGATAACTGGGCTACTTTTTAATCGTCACGACTGGAAAATAAAGAAAAAATGCGAAATGCCGATGAATACCCCTCACTCGGCATTTCGTCGCAGCCCTAACCACAGGAACACTTTGCGTGAGCATGATCCAGAATCTGATTAAAAAGGCTTTCGGGACAGAGAATGTCAACGAGGCGGCCAGCTTTTTAGCCAGCGCATGCAACCGTATGAAGAACAGCACTAAGGCCGAAATTCTCTACGAAATTGAGCAGGCGCTGATTGGCGTCAATCTTCATCGTCTGCCGGTTCCCGACGCAGGGATGGCGACACGCCTGAAAAAAGCAGAAACCGAAGCGGCAAAGCTGCGGGCTGAGCTGGAAGATTTACGGCACAAAACCCCTGCGCAGAGTGAAGTGCAGCGGCTTAGCGCAAGAATCGCGACTCTACAAACAAACCTCGACGAGACGCGTGCGCACCATTACCGCGAGCTGGCCCTGGTGCGCGAAACAATGCAGCGCAAAATGAGTGATTTGCACAATACGATGCAGCAGGATATCGACAGCCAGCGAGAGCTGCGCGCCGAACTGGTTAAAAATGGCCATTCGCTGGTGGAAACCGTGCTGGAGCTCCAGCTGCAAGCAGCCGATCTTAAAAACCAGCTGGAGCTGGTTGAAACGCAAGGTGCTTCTGACCGGGCAGGCTATGAAGAAGCGCTACGGGCGCATCAAAACTACATCAGCGTCCTGAAAAACGACCTCAGTGAGTCCCGAACCCAGGCTGAGGGATACAACACCGAAATTCTTGCGCAGATACAGATTAATCTAACTCTACAGTCCACTCTGGACGAACTGATGAAAACAACGCAGAATCAGGGCTTCGCAAAAGAAAATGGGCAGGGCGAACGTACCCAGAGCAGCGGGTCGCAGAGCTTTTCACATTGGATTGCAGAGAAATAACCTCTTTTCGCAGGATAATAATCGATGAGTTACCGTTTTACCCTCACCGCGCTGGCGGTTTTTTCACTTATGGGCTGTGCGAAACCCGTTACCGGCGAACCAGCAGCAGATTTCACCACCGGCCCGACGCTTGTCACCGTGGAGCATGCCTGGACCCGAGTTGACGATGGCACAACGGTTGTGGTGACCGTTGACGGTAAGGATGCCGCGGCGTTAAAAGTGGGCGAGAGCGTGGCGCTCCGTCTGCCTGAGGGAACCTATCAAATTGGCGGTTATGCACGATCGCTTATCGGCAAAGTCAGCGTTGACCCGGTGAAACTCACGACCAGCGTAAACGGCGAGAAGGCAGTAGAATATGCCGTCACCAAGAACAAAGCTGGCTTCACGGAAGTCTCCCCGGGTGAAGTCGCGAAGCCTGAGGAAAAACCGGAAGCGTAACAATTGCAGCGTGCCCGCTCCCGGGCACGTTCCTGTAAAGACAGCACTCTCCTTTCAGCACCATCTGATACCGGGCTTCATTCGGCCGGTATATCATGCATACTGGTTTTTTGACACGGAGGGGTAATGTTGACGACAACTTTCCCGGCCTTACAGGCATCAACCATCAGCGCGATTAACACCCTGGGGCAGTGGCTTGCCCGCAATGATTTTGTTGAATCACCCCAGGCCGTTGATGCTGAACTCATCGTGCTGGCGGGCAACGCCGTGATCCCCACCATTGACGCCGCATGTCAGCTTGCTGCAGCGGGTGAACAACCTTTGTTGATGACCGGCGGCATCGGCCATTCGACCACGTTTCTGTACGGCGCTATTGCCGTTCATCCACGCTATAACACCATTCCGACAACCGGACGTGCGGAGGCGGCGATTATCAAAGACATCGCCACGGAGTTCTGGAAAATCCCCGCAGAAAGAATCATCACCGAAGAGAAGTCCACTAACTGTGGCGAGAACGCAACGTTCACCAGGCAGCTGCTGGCCGGAAAAGCCCTGACGCCGGAAAGCGTTATCGTCATTCAGGACCCGACGATGCAGCGTCGTACTATGGCGACGTTTGAGCGGGCGTGGCAGGGGGAAAACAAACGGCCGCAGTGGCGAAGCTGGCCGGGGATTGTTCCCTTCATGACAGCCGATGAGTGCAGCAGCCAGTTTTCTCCTTCACAAAAAGGTCTTTGGCCCGTTGCGCGCTACATCTCGCTTATCCTCGGTGAAATCCCGCGTATTCGTGACGACTTGCAGGGTTACGGGCCGCAAGGCCGCGATTATATCGTCCACGTTGAAATCCCCGCGCAGGTGATGGATGCCTGGCAGATGCTGCAAAACGATAGCGCGCTGGCGCGTTTAATCGGTGCACGGGGTCTGTAAACTTCTTTGTCTCCCCCGTACAGGGGGAGACAGCCTTCAGCCGTCATAATTTTGTCATCAGCCTGTTTTATAACTCCGTGACACCAAAACCACGGATCCCTAAAACAATGAAATTAAAACCCCTTACGTTGTTATCGCTTTGTCTTCTTCCTCTGTTAAGCCACGCCGCAGAACCGCAGGTTAATCGTTACGTTGTCACGTTTCCGCAAAGCGATCGTGTCGACTATACCGGGACATACGCCAGCCAGTTCCCGGACGGCCTGCCGGTGGGCGTTGGCTCCGGGCTACAGTTCCTGCGTAAAGAAGGGAACGATCTGATATTCGCCACGGTAACGGACCGTGGACCAAACGCCGACTCGCCAAAGGCGGGCAAAAAAGATTCAAAAATTTTCGCTAACCCGAAATTTACGCCGCTACTGATGACCCTCCGCGTGGGGGAAGGCAAAGCGCTGGCGACCGATGCGCATCCGCTGCATGACGACCAGGGGCCTGTCAGCGGCCTGCCGCTGCCGGAAGGCCTGATAGGCGCAACCAATGAAGTTGCTCTGGACGATCAATTGCAGCAGCTGACGGGCGACAAACGCGGGCTGGACACCGAAGGCATCACGCCGGACGGCAAGGGCGGCTACTGGCTGTGCGATGAGTACGGCCCGTTTATCGTCAATATCGACGCCAGCGGTAAAATCCTCAAAAAATTTGGACCCCAGGCTGAACACGGCGAACAGGGCGTGGCCGGAGGATTACCTAACATCCTCAAATGGCGCCAGGCCAACCGTGGGTTCGAAGGGATAACGCGGATGCCGGACGGACGCATTATCGCCGCCGTGCAAAGTACGCTCGATATCGACGGCAAGAGCAAAAACAGCGCGCTGTTCACCCGCCTGGTGAGCATCGACCCGGCTACCGGCAAAACGGCGATGTATGGCTACCCAATCGACGCCGATGTCTACAGGAAAGCCAAAGATGCCAAAATCGGCGATATCGTGGCGCTGGATAACAACCGTATTCTGCTGCTCGAGCAGGGCGGCGATAAAAACAAAGCCATGCGCAATCTGGTCTACACGGTGGATCTTTCTCAGGCCACCGACCTGAGTCAGTTCGACAAAGAGCAGCCCGCGGAGTTTAACGATGCGCAGCAGCTGAAATCGCGCGGTATCAGGCTGGCGGAAAAGAAAGAAGTGCTGGATCTGCGCAAGCTTGGCTGGCAGCAGGAAAAAGCGGAGGGGATGACGCTTGTCGATAGCCAGACTATTGCGGTCATCAACGATAACGACTTTGGCCTGCAGCCGGTGCTGGATAACCCGGACGACTATGAGGTGGACGGCAAAGGGCACCTGACCCGCGACGGCAAAACGGTGGAGACTAAAATCGGCCTGAAGCCGCTGGAGAAGCCGCAGTCGCTCAATGAGCTTTGGGTCATTAAGCTGCCGGAAAGCCTGAAGTAATCATTTTGTTTTTCTCTCTTGTGAGTGGGTATAGTGTCAGTCTGAAAGGCAGTTATTGAGACTAACGGTCCACCCTACGGAATGCGTATTGGTAGGGTGGATAAGCGATAGCGCCATCCATCACGAAGAGGAGAAACCATGGCACATCTGGAAGAAGTGATCGCGCGCGTAGACGCCCAAATTGCTGAATGCAGCATTGAACATATGAACGAACTGCTCATTGAGCTGAGCGACGACGCGGCGTTAACTCGTGAAGATCGCTATACCCAACAGCAGCGCCTGCGTACGGCAATTGCTCATAAAGGGCATCAAACCCGCGAAGAGGCAGAACATCGCCGTGAGGAATTGATCAAAGGCGGCAAGATTATTTAGCAGATTTTACGGTGGATGACGCTTACGCTTTTTTATTTTATCGGGAGAATAAGCACCAGCGTCATTCACCGCCTGCACCATTTAAACATTAATTAATCAGAAATCCGCTCCATAATAGTGCGAATATAAAATAAGAAAATCTTATATTTGATCTATCCCACTGAATTAAAAGCATAATAAATAACTGGCACGCTTAATGCTTTAACAATCTCATCTTGTATACCAGATGGGATGCCAGCTTATGTCAGTTTCCACCATATCCGAATGGGGCGCGTTTTATCGCCAGCAGCCGCAGCAGCTGGTGGCGGCTTATCAGAGCCTGGATGCTAATTTATCCCGCGAAGACAGCGCGTGGATATATATCGCCTCGCATGACGAAATATATTCTCAGTTAACCTCGATATTCCAGCTGATTAATTCTGGCGAAAAGCAAGTTAATGACTTCCCGCTATTAGGCGTGCCTTTTGCCGTGAAAGATAATATCGATGTCGCCGGCATGCCCACCAGCGCGGGCTGTCCGGCCTTTACTTATCTGCCGGAGCAGGACGCAACGGTCGTCGCCCGGCTGAAAGCGGCGGGAGCAGTTGCCGTTGGCAAAACAAATCTCGATCAGTTTGCCACGGGCCTGGTCGGCACGCGCTCGCCGTTTGGCGCGGTGCAGAACGCTTTTAATCCTGAGTATGTCAGCGGCGGCTCCAGCTCCGGTTCCGCATCAGCGGTCGCCCGCGGGCTGGTTTGCTTTGCGCTGGGGACGGATACCGCCGGTTCGGGCCGCGTGCCAGCAGGGTTCAATAACATCGTGGGCCTTAAACCGACCAAAGGCTGGCTCTCTGCCCACGGCGTGGTTCCCGCCTGCCGCCTGAACGACTGCGTGTCCGTATTTGCCCTAACGGTTGCCGATGCGCAAACCGTGGCTGCGGTTGCGGGCGGATACGATCCACAGGATCCCTATTCCCGTGCAAATCCGAAAACGGCCCCGGCTCGCTTCAGCGATAAACCCCGCTTTGCCATCCCGGACAAGCTGGAATTTTTCGGCGACAGGCAAAGCGAAGCAGCGTTTGCTAAAACGCTGGCACGGCTGCGGGAGCAGGGCGCAGAGCTCGTTGCCATCGACTTCGGCGATTTTAACGCGCTGGCGGAGCAGCTTTATAACGCTGCCTGGGTTGCCGAACGCACCGTAGCGGTGGGTGGAATCTTCAAAAATCAGCCGGAAGAGATGGATACGACCGTGCGCGGCATCGTCGCTAACGGCCTGAATTTCAGCGCCTGCGATGCCTGGCAGGCGGAATATACCCGCGCCGAGCTTTCCCGGAAAATTAACGCCCGGCTGGCGGAGTTTGATGCGCTGGTCGTGCCAACCTCGCCAACTATTCACACCATCGCGGAGATGGCGCAGGAGCCGGTGCGGTATAACTCGCAGTTTGGCACCTACACCAACTTTACCAACCTTGCCGATCTCTGCGCGCTTGCGCTGCCGGGGGATTTTAGGGAAGACGGCCTGCCTGCCGGGATCACGCTGATTGCCCCAGCATGGCACGACCAGGCGCTGAGCCACTTTGGCAGCGCATGGCAGTCCGCGATAAATCTACCTTTAGGCGCCACGAACATAGCCTTGCCGGATGCGGCGGCGGAAAAACCGTCGGCGGATCACGTCCGTGTGGCCGTGGTTGGCGCGCACCTGCGCGGCATGCCGCTGAATCATCAGCTCACCACGCGCAGCGCGGTTTTCATCAAAGAAGCCCGTACCGCCGACAACTACCGCCTTTACGCCTTAGCCAATACCCAGCCCGCAAAGCCGGGCCTGGCCCGCAGCCAGCAAGGGCAGCCGATTGCCCTTGAACTGTGGGACATCCCGCTGGCGCGCTTTGGCGAGTTTGTGGCGGAAATTCCCGCGCCGCTCGGCATTGGCACCCTGACGCTTGATGACGGCACCACCGTGAAAGGGTTTATTTGCGAATCGTCGGCCCTTGCTGACGCCACGGATATCACCGCGTGGGGCGGCTGGAAAGCCTGGCTTGCCCGTCACCACAGCGCCTGAGGAGGAAATATGTTCAGCACAGTCTTAATTGCCAACCGTGGCGAAATCGCCGTTCGCGCTATCAGAACGCTGAAGAAAATGGGGATTACCAGCGTAGCGGTCTATTCCGACCCGGATGCAAACGCGCAGCACGTGATGGATGCTGACGTTGCCGTCGCTCTTGGTGGTGAAAAGGCGGCGGAGAGCTACCTGGATATCGACAAAATTCTCGCAGCGGCAAAACAGAGCGGCGCGCAGGCCATCTTTCCCGGCTACGGCTTCCTTTCTGAACGAGCCGAGTTCGCACAGGCCTGCGAAGAGGCCGGGATTGTCTTTATCGGCCCGACGGCGGCGCAGATCCGTGATTTTGGCCTGAAGCACTGCGCCCGGGATCTGGCCTTCAAAGCCGATGTACCTATGACGCCGGGCACCGGGCTGCTGCTCACTATGCAGGAAGCGCAGCTGGCGGCGGCAGAAATTGGCTATCCGGTGATGCTGAAAACTACCGCTGGCGGAGGCGGCATCGGCCTTACCCGCTGTGACGATGAGGCAGGGCTGACGGAAGCCTGGGCCAGCGTAAAGCGCATGGGACAGCAGTTTTTCAGCGACGATGGCGTCTTTATCGAGCGGTTTGTCGACCGGGCGCGCCATCTTGAAGTGCAGATCTTCGGCGATGGCAAAGGCAAAGTGGTGGCGCTTGGCGAGCGCGACTGCTCGCTGCAGCGCCGCAACCAGAAAGTGGTGGAAGAAACCCCCGCGCCAAATCTGCCGCAGGCCACACGCGAGGCAATTCATGCCGCCGCAGTTGCCCTGGGTGAATCCGTTAACTACCGCAGCGCGGGCACCGTGGAGTTTATCTACGATGCGGCTCGCGATGCGTTCTATTTCCTGGAAGTGAACACGCGTTTACAGGTTGAGCATCCGGTTACCGAAATGGTCACCGGCCTGGATCTGATTGAGTGCATGGTAAACGTTGCCGCTGGCGTTACGCTGGACTGGCAACGCCTCGCGCTGCCGCCAAAGGGCGCAGCGATTGAAGTGCGGATCTACGCCGAGGACGCGCTGAAAAACTTCCAGCCAGCTCCGGGCGTGCTGACGGACGTTTGCTTCCCCGAGGATGTTCGCGTGGACGGCTGGGTGAGCACCGGCAGCGAAGTCAGCGCCTTCTATGACCCGATGATCGCCAAAGTGATCGTCCACGGTGACGATCGCCAGCAGGCGTTAAGTAAACTGAACGAGGCGCTGGCGGCGACCCGTCTGCACGGCATCGCCACCAATCTGGACTACCTGCGCCAGATTGTTCAGCTGGCAGAATTCAAGGCCGGCGTGATGTGGACGCGCCTGCTGGATACGGTTGTCTACGAAGCCCATGCGATAGAAGTGCTGGAGCCGGGCACCTGGAGCAGCGTGCAGGACAGCCCTGGCCGCCTCGGCTACTGGGACATCGGCGTGCCGCCGTCCGGCCCGATGGACGACTTCGCCTTCCGTCTGGCAAACCGCATCGTTGGTAACCATCCTTCTGCCGCCGGGCTGGAGTTCACCCTGCAAGGCCCAACGCTGCGCTTCCATAGCGATGCGACTATTGCCCTGACCGGAGCAGACTGCCCGGCGACGCTGGACGATGAACCTGTTCCGTACTGGCAGCCGGTAATTATCAAGGCCGGACAAACGCTCAGGCTTGGCCGCGCCACCACGGGCTGCCGTACCTACCTGGCCGTTCGCAACGGGCTGGACGTGCCGGTTTACCTCGGCAGCCGCTCCACCTTTGCGCTCGGGCAGTTTGGCGGCCACGCCGGGCGCACTTTGCGCGTCGCGGACGTGCTGGCAATTTCGCAGCCTAACCTGCCAGCCTGCACCACGCCTGCGCCTATCGCTTTGCCGCAGACGCCGGAACCGGCTGTTATCCCGCAGTACGATGAAGTCTGGGAAATCGGCGTGCTCTACGGCCCGCATGGTGCGCCGGACTTCTTCACCCCTGAATCCATGCGAACGTTCTTTGATGCGGAATGGCAGGTGCATTACAACTCCAACCGCCTCGGCGTGCGGCTGGTCGGGCCTAAGCCAGAATGGACGCGGGCCGACGGCGGCGAGGCCGGGCTGCATCCTTCCAACGTTCATGACTGCGAATACGCCATTGGCGCGGTGAACTTCACCGGCGACTTCCCGGTGATCCTGACGCGGGACGGGCCGAGCCTCGGGGGATTTGTCTGTCCGGTCACCATTGCTAAAGCGGAGCTGTGGAAGGTCGGGCAGGTGAAGCCGGGCGACCGCATTCGCTTCCACGCCATCACTTTTGAACACGCGCAGTCGCTGGAAATCGCGCAGGAGGTGGCGGTCACCAATCTACTTCACGTTGCCACGCTGCCGGACCTGCATCCGGGAATTTTGCCCGATACCACATCCAGCGCGGCGATCCTGGCTGAACTGCCCGCGCAGAGCGGCTTCCCCGCCGTGGTTTACCGCCAGGCTGGTGATAATTACGTGCTGATTGAGTACGGCGATCAGGTACTGGATCTGGCCCTGCGCCTGCGCATCTACCTGCTGATGAAGGCGATTAAGCAGGCCGACGTGAACGGCGTTGAAGAACTTTCGCCCGGCGTGCGGTCGCTGCAGGTGCGCTATGACAGCCAGCACATCTCCCAGACGCAGCTTTTGACGCTGTTGTTAGGGCTGGAGAAACAGCTCGGCGACGTCACAAAACTCAAAATTCCGTCGCGGATTGTGCATTTGCCGATGGCCTTCGAAGACAGCGCCACGCTGGCAGCCGTTGAGCGCTACAAAGAAACCGTTCGCGCAGATGCGCCGTGGCTGCCCAACAACGTCGATTTTATCCAGCGCACCAACGGGCTGGCGAGCCGCGACGAAGTGAAGCAGATCCTCTTCGACGCCAGCTATCTGGTGCTGGGCCTGGGCGATGTTTATCTCGGCGCGCCTTGTGCCGTGCCGCTGGATCCGCGCCACCGTTTACTCAGTTCTAAATACAACCCGGCCCGCACCTGGACCGCAGAAGGCACGGTCGGGATCGGCGGCATGTACATGTGCATCTACGGGATGGATTCGCCGGGCGGCTATCAGCTGGTCGGACGCACGGTGCCAATCTGGAACAAGTTCCTCAAAAACGAGCAGTTTGGCGACGAGCCGTGGCTGCTGAAATTCTTTGACCAGGTGCGCTTCTACCCGGTAAGCGAAGACGAACTGACGGCATTCCGCTCGGCCTTCAGGGAGGGGCGTGCGCAGGTTCGCGTTGAAGAGGTCGAGTTTGATTTTGCGCAGTACAGCCAGTTCCTGGAGGACAACGCCGAGGATATCGCTGATTTCCGCAGTCGTCAGCAGCTTGCCTTTAACAGCGAGGTCGCCCACTGGAAAGAGCAGGAAAGCGCCGCCGTAGAAAGCGCAATGCAGGCGGAGCAGGATATTCTGGAGGATCAGGAGGGGCATCTTGTCAGCGCCGATCTGAACGGCAACATCTGGAAGATCCTGGTGGAGCCGGGCCAGAGGGTAAAACAGGGCGAAGCGCTGATCGTGGTGGAAGCCATGAAGATGGAGCTGCTGGTCGCCGCGCCGTGCGACGGGACGGTAACGCGCATCAGCTGCCAGCAGGGCCGCCCCGTGGGGCCTGGGGACGCGCTGCTTTGGCTTGAAGCTTAACGGTGGATGACGCTGCGCTTATCCACCCTACGGCTGGCGGAAAAGTGCGCGTCTTCCGCACGGGGAAACTATGCAAATCACTAAAAAACCAGAAGGCATCGCAGAGCGCATCTACCGCCAGCTGAAACAGGAGATCTTCGATTTCCAGCTGCTGCCGGGGGATCGCTTCAGCGAAAACGATATCGCAAGGCGGCTGGACGCCAGCCGTACCCCGGTGCGCCAGGCGCTGTACGCCCTGGAGCAGGAAGGATACGTCGGAGTGCAGCCCCGCAGCGGCTGGCAGATCAAAGCGGTGGATTTTGACTACCTGGAATCGCTCTACGACCTGCGGATTGTGCTGGAGCTTGAAGCGGTGAAGCGGCTGTGTGCGCTGCCGCCGGAGGTGAAGCCGCTGCCGCTGCAGATGCTGAAGCACTTCTGGATTGACTCTCCGCAGCTGGCGGACGGCGGCGAGGTTGCCAGTCACGACGAGGCGTTTCACATGACGCTGGTAGATGCAGCGGGGAACCCTGAAATGGCGCGGGTTCACCGGGACATCACCGAAAAAATTCGTATCGTGCGACGGCTGGATTTTACCCAGCGGCCACGCGTCAGCGCGACGTATCACGAGCACGGGCAGATTTTGCTCGCCATTTTAGGCCGTCATTTTCAGGAGGCGCAGAGCCGTTTACACGACCACATTGCCGCAAGTCAGAAAGAGGTTCGTCAGATTACTCTCCATATGCTTCAGCAGGCGAAGCGTGGGGTTTTTCCTTAATACTTTTGGAGTGACAACTATGCACCGTCGTACCTTTGTTAAAGCTTTTGCGCTCTCTGCCTCCGTTATCAGCATGGGGCTGGCGTTCAGCGCGCAGGCCGCCGACACCATCAAAGTCGGCATTATGCACTCGCTGTCCGGCACCATGGCCATCTCTGAAACGCCGCTGAAGGACGTGGCGCTGATGACCATCGCGGACATTAACGCGAAGGGCGGCGTGCTGGGAAAACAGCTGGAGCCGGTAGTGGTCGATCCGGCCTCTAACTGGCCGCTGTTTGCAGAAAAAGCGCGCCAGCTGCTGAGCCAGGATAAGGCGGCGGTGGTCTTTGGCTGCTGGACGTCGGTGTCGCGCAAATCCGTGCTGCCGGTATTTGAGGAGCTGAACGGCCTGCTGTTCTACCCGGTGCAGTACGAAGGGGAAGAGATGTCGCCAAACGTGTTCTACACCGGCGCGGCACCTAACCAGCAGGCTATTCCGGCGGTGGAATACCTGATGAGCGAGGACGGCGGGGAGGCGAAACGCTTCTTCCTGCTGGGCACTGACTACGTTTATCCACGCACCACCAACAAAATTCTGCGCGCGTTCCTGCATTCCAAAGGCGTTCAGGACAAGGATATCGAAGAGGTCTACACGCCGTTTGGCTACAGCGATTACCAGACCATCGTATCCAATATCAAAAAATTCTCCGCCGGTGGCAAAACCGCGGTGATCTCCACCATCAACGGTGACTCCAACGTGCCGTTCTATAAAGAGCTGGCTAACCAGGGCCTTAAAGCAACGGACGTGCCCGTCGTGGCGTTCTCCGTAGGGGAAGAGGAGCTGCGCGGCATCGACACCAAACCGCTGGTGGGCAACCTTGCCGCGTGGAACTACTTCGAGTCCGTGGATAACCCAACCAACAAGCAGTTTGTCGCCGAGTGGAAGGCCTACGCCAAAGCCCACAAGCTGCCGAACGCCGACACCGTGGTGACCAACGATCCGATGGAAGCAACCTACGTCGGCATTCATATGTGGGTGCAGGCGGTAGAAAAAGCGGGCACGACGGACGTGGATAAAGTCCGCGAAGCGATGGCTGGACAGACCTTTAAGGCACCTTCCGGCTTCACGCTGACCATGGATGCCACCAACCATCACCTGCACAAACCGGTGATGATTGGCGAAATCGAAAATAACGGCCAGTTCAACGTGGTGTGGCAGACCGAAGGCCCGGTTCGCGCCCAGCCGTGGAGCCCGTTTATCACCGGCAACGACAAGAAATCTGACGCGCCCGTGAAGACCGCGAGCAACTGAGTCAGACCCGACGGGAGGCGCTGCGCCGTGTAGGGTGAATAAGCGCAGCGCCATCCACCAAAAAAACAGGAGACGACCATGAAACTAGTCCGCTGGCTGCTTATCGTAGCCTGGCTGCTGCCGTGTTTCGCCCGCGCGGGGGATGCCGAAGATTTTGCGGCGGCTAACCGCAGCCAGCAGGCTAAGCTGCTGCAAAGCTGGGCCGCCGCACCTGACGCCGCTCGTCTGCCGCTGCTTAGCGCACTTGCGCAGGAGAATCTGGTCACTGACGAGCAGCACCACGCGTTTGCGCAGAATGACGCCGCGCTGTCGCCGTTGGGTGACGTCAAATCCCCGGTCGGAGAGGTAAAAAAACTCCGCCTCACCAACCGCCTTCGCGTTCTGGCGGGCAGCGCGCTGGCCAGTCATCGCTTAGTAAGTGACAACGTAACGGAAAGGTTAAAGGCGGCAAAGGCACTTCAGCGCGATGCCGACCTCGACCTTCTTCCACTGCTGGAACAAAGACTTAAGGTCGAAGAGGAAGGCGATGTTCGAGCTGCTCTCGAGGGAGCCATAGCCCGGCTCCAGCTGGCAAGCCCGGAGGCAAAGACCAGGCTCAGCGCCGTTGAGCTGCTGGGGCATTCCGCTGACCCGGATACCCAGGCGTTGCTCAAGCCGCTAACAAACCCGCAGGCTGAGCCTGACGAACAGGTCCGAAAGGCGGCGGATGAGGGGCTGCAAAAAATCCAGCACCGGCTGATGCTGGGTGACATCATGGGGCAGGCGTTCATGGGCTTATCCCTCGGCTCGATTCTACTGCTGGCGGCGCTGGGCCTGGCGATTACCTACGGCCTGCTGGGCGTTATCAATATGGCCCACGGCGAAATGCTGATGCTGGGCGCCTATTCTGCATGGCTGGTACAGACCGCCTTCCAGCACTACGCGCCCGCCTGGCTGACCTTCTACCCGGTTGTGGCGCTGCCGGTCGCCTTTGCGATTACCGGCGGGATAGGTATGGCACTGGAGCGCACGGTTATCCGCCATTTATATGGCCGCCCGCTGGAGACGCTGCTGGCGACGTGGGGCATCAGCCTGATGCTGATTCAGATTGTGCGGATGGTGTTCGGCGCGCAGAACATGGAGGTGGCTAACCCGGCGTGGCTTTCCGGCGGCGTAGAGGTATTGCCGAATCTTATCCTGCCGTGGAACCGTTTAGTGGTGCTGGGCTTTGTGATGCTGGTGCTGCTGTTCACTTGGCTGCTGCTCAATAAAACCCGGCTGGGCATGAACGTGCGGGCCGTGACGCAAAACCGCGCCATGGCGGCCTGCTGCGGCGTGCCTACCGGGCGCGTCGATATGCTGGCGTTTGGCCTCGGCTCCGGGATTGCCGGGCTGGGCGGCGTGGCGCTTTCGCAGCTCGGCAACGTCGGGCCGGAGCTGGGCCAGGGCTATATCATCGACTCTTTCCTGGTGGTGGTGCTCGGCGGTGTCGGGCAGCTTGCCGGCAGCGTTGCCGCCGCCTTTGGTCTGGGCATCTTCAACAAAATCCTCGAGCCGCAGATTGGCGCGGTGCTGGGGAAAATCCTCATCCTTGTGCTGATTATTCTGTTTATCCAGAAGCGTCCGCAGGGCCTGTTCGCGCTGAAAGGGAGGGTAGCTGACTGATGAGCCTGCCGCTGACTTTAACCGTGACCCGCCGCGCGCCTCGTTTTAGCCTGGTGCTGGGAACGCTGCTGGTGGCGCTACTGCTGACGCTGCCGTTTTTAACGCTGCTGCCCGCCGGGCATCCGCTGAGCTTATCGACATACACGTTAACGCTGGTGGGCAAAATACTCTGCTACGCCACGGTGGCCGTGGCGCTGGATCTGGTCTGGGGCTACGCCGGGCTGCTTTCGCTCGGGCACGGCATTTTCTTCGCCCTGGGCGGCTACGCGATGGGGATGTACCTGATGCGGCAGGCCGCAGGCGACGGGCTGCCCGCGTTTATGTCGTTTCTCTCCTGGAGCGAACTGCCGTGGTTCTGGTGGGGAACACAGCACTTCGCCTGGGCAATGGCGCTGGTCGTGCTGGCGCCGGGGCTGCTGGCGCTGGTATTCGGCTTCTTTGCCTTCCGCTCGAAAATCAAAGGCGTGTATTTCTCAATCATGACCCAGGCGCTGACCTATGCGGGGATGCTGCTGTTCTTTCGTAACGAAACCGGCTTTGGCGGCAACAACGGCTTTACCGGGTTTACCACGCTGCTGGGGATGCCGATCACCGCGACCAGCACGCGCATCGGGCTGTTCATCGCCACGGTGATCCTGCTGATCGCCTCGTTGGGCATTGGTTTTGCCCTTGCACGCAGCAAGTTTGGCCGCGTGCTGACGGCCGTGCGCGATGCGGAAAACCGGCTGGTGTTCTGCGGATACGATCCGCGAGGTTTCAAACTGCTTGTCTGGACGTTATCCGCCGTGCTTTGTGGCCTGGCTGGCGCGCTGTACGTGCCGCAGGTGGGGATCATCAACCCTGGCGAAATGTCGCCGACTAATTCCATCGAGGCGGCAATCTGGGTGGCGCTGGGCGGGCGCGGCACGCTGATTGGCCCCATTCTCGGTGCGGGGCTGGTCAACGGCGCGAAAAGCTACTTCACCATGGCGGTGCCGGAATACTGGCAGCTGTTCCTCGGGCTGATTTTTATCGTCGTTACGCTGTTCCTGCCGCGCGGCGTCATCGGATTACTGCGCAGGAGGGATAAATAATGCAGCCAGGCGAACCGCTGTTTACCCGTCAGCACCTGACGGACCGCTACCGCGACCAGACGGATCCGATCCTGATGCTTGAAAACATCAACGTGAATTTTGATGGTTTCCAGGCGCTGACGAACCTGTCGCTGAACATTGGCGTGGGCGAGCTGCGCTGCGTGATTGGCCCGAACGGCGCGGGGAAAACCACGCTGATGGACGTCATCACCGGTAAAACGAAGCCGCAGACGGGTAAGGCATTTTACGACCAGTCTACGGATTTAATGCGCCTGGAGCCTGCCGATATTGCCAGGTGCGGAATAGGGCGCAAGTTTCAGAAGCCAACGGTTTTTGAAGCGCTGACGGTGTTCGAAAACCTGGAGATTGCGCAGAAAGCGGATAAATCCGTCTGGGCAAGCCTGAAGGCAAAGCTCAGTTCAGAGCAGCGCGACCGCATTGACGAAATGCTCACCACGCTGCGCCTGAGCGCCGAACGTAACCGCCAGGCGGGGCTGCTGTCCCACGGGCAGAAACAGTTTCTGGAAATCGGCATGCTGCTGGTGCAGGAGCCTCATTTGCTGCTGCTGGACGAACCCGCAGCGGGGATGACCGACGCGGAAACGGAATACACCGCAGAATTATTCAAAAACCTCGCGGGCAAGCATTCCCTGATGGTGGTGGAGCATGACATGGGCTTCGTTGAAACCATCGCCGACCACGTAACGGTATTACACCAGGGTCAGGTGCTGGCGGAGGGATCGCTGCGCGAAGTGCAGGCCAACGATCGGGTGATAGAAGTTTATCTGGGGCGATAAAAATTATGGCGGATGGCGCTGGTTTTATTGCAGGGCGGATAAGCGCAGCGTCATCCGCCGAAAGGAGTAATCAATGTTAATAGTCGATGATCTAAACCAGTTTTACGGCGGCAGCCACATCCTGCGCGGCGTATCGTTTGAAGCAAAAATCGGCGAGGTTACCTGTCTGCTGGGGCGTAACGGCGTGGGAAAAAGCACGCTGCTTAAATGCCTGATGGGGCTGATCCCGGCGAAATCGGGCAGCGTCAGCTGGCAGCAGAAAAATATCACCTCCCGTAAACCGCATCAGCGGGTTCAGGCGGGCATTGCCTACGTGCCCCAGGGACGCGAAATCTTTCCGCGCCTGACGGTAGAGGAAAACCTGCTGATGGGGCTTTCCCGGTTTGCCGGCCGGGACGCTAAGCAGGTGCCGGAAGAGATTTATCAACTATTCCCGGTCTTGAAAGAGATGAAGCTGCGCCGCGGCGGCGATCTCTCCGGTGGGCAACAGCAGCAGCTGGCGATTGGCCGCGCGCTGGCGTGCAGGCCGCAGCTGTTAATTCTTGATGAGCCTACCGAGGGCATTCAGCCGTCGGTGATCAAGGAGATAGGCCTGGTCATCAGCCAGCTTGCCGCAAGGGGCGATATGGCCATTCTGCTGGTGGAGCAGTTCTACGATTTTGCCGCCGGGCTGGCGGACAGCTATCTGGTGATGTCACGCGGTTCGATTGTGCAGCGCGGAGCGGGAAGGGATATGGAAACGGAGGGCGTTCGCGGGCTGGTGGCAATCTAAAAAGTGGTCTTACAGAATGACGCCTTTCTGGCCCTATTGCTAAGGCCACTTTAGCATTATAGTCAGTGTCACTGCTCACCGTTCCCGGAGGTTTGTTTTGACTGGCTCTGTAAATGAATACCTGCAACCCATTGGCGACGCGATGCCCGACTGGCAGGCGCGTCCTCTTCCCCAGCGCGTGGTGCTGGAGGGAAAATACTGCCGCCTTGAACCTCTGAATCCCGAAGCCCATACAAAGTCGTTGCTCAAGGCCTGGGGCAAGGCGCAGGACGGTCGCGACTGGACCTATCTGGGTATAGGGCCGTTTACCAGCGAAGCGCAGTTTGCGGAGCACATCATGACTACGGCCGCGAGCAACGATCCGCTGCATTACACCATTATCGACAATGCGACCGGACACGCGCTGGGCACGATTGCGCTGATGCGTATCGACCCGACAAACGGCGTAATGGAAGTGGGCTTTGTGACTTTTTCACCGGAGCTGAAGCGCACCGTACAGGCGACGGAAGCACACTATCTGCTGATGAAATATGCTTTCGATGAGCTGGGCTATCGCCGCTACGAGTGGAAGTGCGACAGCCTGAACGCCCCATCGCGCAGCGCCGCCCTGCGTCTTGGCTTTCGCTTTGAAGGCGTGTTCCGCCAGTTGCTGATCTATAAAGGCAGAACGCGCGACACGGCCTGGTTTTCCATTATCGACGGCGAATGGCCGCTGGTTAAGGAAGCATTTGAGGCCTGGCTGTCTGACGCCAATCTGCCAGCGGGCAAGCAGCAGCGCACGCTTTCCAGCCTGCGTGAAGAGCTGGCCGCGCAGACCCCACGAGATTAGCTTTAGAACATGGAGGGAATGGTCGGTGACTTCACGGCCATTCCCCGCACAATCATGAAATAAGCCAGCGCAATCGCCGCCATCAGCACCACGAAAAGCACCGACGGCGCAAACCACGTCAGCAGCAGGCCGGTGATCATCGGATTACAGGCTCCCCCCAGCCATCCCAGCTGCTGTGCCGCGAAGTAGCTCGCCTTCAGGCCCGGCGGGGCGATGTTATCCACCAGCATATACTCACCCGGCGCGTAAATAAGTTCCCCGACGGTGAACACGGCGGCGGAAATCCCCCAGAAGAGCAGGTTGTTGCCAGAAAGCATAAACCCAGCCAGTCCGGCCATAAAAAACAACGTGCCATAAAGCATCAGTTTTCTGATGTTTTCCGGGCGAATGCGTTTGCCTACCATGTACTGAAAAACAACCACCACAAAGGCGTTCACCGGCAGCACAACGCCCACGACTTTTTCAGCCAGGCCTGAGTCTGAGATAGCAATCGCGTACTGCGACAGGCAGGCGGCAAAGGAGCCGTAGACTAGCGAACCAAGAAACGCCGACAGGGTGAAATACATCAACGCCCGGTCTTTCAACATTGTGCGCGGTGAAAGCACCGTTGTGCCCGGCTGTGCGTTTTCGCTAACCGGGGCGCTGCGCACATAGCGGCTGATAAGAATAAACGGGATCACCGCCGTCAGGCCGGAGAGCCAGAACGGCAGGTTAGTGCTGTAGAGCACCGCAAGCGTGCCAATCGGCGGCCCGACCGTCCAGCCGATGTTGGCAAACGTGTAGTTGAGCGAGAAGATTTTCGGCTTCTGGTGGATTTCCAGCGTGTCGGAAAAATAACCTTTCAGCACCGTGGCAAAGACGGAATAGGCGCAGTTGATCAGCGAATAAAACACGACGACCAGCACGGCGTTATTCACCAGCGGAATAGCGATAAAACCGCCGAGGAAAATAGCAATCGACAGCAGCATGTAGATTTTTTTATCGAATTTATCCGCGAGGATGCCGAACCACAGGCTGAAGACAACGCCTGCCGTCAGGGCCAGCGTCAGAGCAAGGCCGATCTCTTTTAGCGGCATGGCGTACTGGCGGGACAGATAAATTGTCATAAACGGCAGGGTCAGGCCGCGCCCAACGGTGAGCAGCAGGGAGGCAATCAGCAACACGCTTATCGGGCGCTGCCTGCCGGTAAACCACTTCTTAAAGGTCGTCATGTTATCTTTGTCATGGGAGTGCAATCGGTGAGATCGTCAGATTTATCATGAAGAAACAGCCCTGTATAGGGAATGCTTATGGCAGGTGCCCGTCACAACCGATCTGTATGGCAGAGATTGTTTGCGATCTGTATCTGTTCAGCAAAGATTTTTAGGCTTAGGTTTTAACAAACTCATCATCAACAGGGGTAGGTATGACGCGTAAAGACGGGCTGCTGGCAATGCTGGTCGTCGTGGTGTGGGGGCTGAATTTTGTGGTGATTAAGATGGGGCTGCATAATATGCCGCCGCTTCTGCTGGCAGGCCTGCGTTTTTTACTGGTGGCGTTCCCCGCGCTGTTATTTGTCGCTCGTCCTAAAATCCCGTTTCGTTTGCTGGCGGCTTACGCCCTGACTATCAGTTTTGGGCAGTTCGCCTTTCTGTTCAGCGCTATTAAATTCGGTATGCCAGCCGGGCTGGCCTCGCTGGTATTACAGGCGCAGGCATTTTTCACCATTATTCTGGGGGCCTTTGCCTTCCGGGAACGTTTACAGACGAAACAGATTGCCGGTATTGCGCTTGCGGTCATCGGCGTGCTGATCCTGATTGAGGGCAGCCTCGGTGGGGAGCACGTCGCGCTGCTGGGCTTTATGCTTACGCTGGCGGCGTCCTTCAGCTGGGCGTGCGGCAACATCTTCAATAAAAAAATTATGCAGCTGGCGTCACGTCCGCCGATTATGTCGCTGGTGGTGTGGAGCGCGCTTATCCCGGTTATTCCGTTCTTTGTGGCAAGCCTGCTGATGGACGGCCCGGCGGTGATGCTGCAAAGCCTGGTGGCTATCGATTTTGTCACCGTCGCGTCGCTGGTCTATCTCGCCTTTGTTGCCACCATCGTTGGCTACGGCATCTGGGGCAGCCTGCTGGGCCGCTATGAAACCTGGCGTGTTGCGCCGCTGTCGCTGCTGGTGCCGGTGGTGGGTATGGCGAGCGCCGCGTTGCTGCTGGATGAAACCCTTTCGGCAACCCAGATGATCGGCGCGGTGCTGATTATGGCGGGGCTGTATATCAACGTGTTTGGGCTGAAAGTAAGAAGGGCGGTTAGCGGTTAAAAGCGGGAGATGACGCTGTGCTTATTTACCCTACAACAAAAGTGTCTCTTAGCCGTAGGTCGGGTGGCTTTGCGTCACCCGACGCTGCTCGTTACTCGTTGCCGTTGTAATATGGCGTTCCCAGATGTTCAGATTTATCGCTAATGGTGTTGCTTGCGTGATTATCTGAAGGGGGAATGATCATGCCACCGTTTCTGGCCTGAGTGACGTTGTAACTTCCTGATTGTTCCGCCAGCGCGTTGCCAGAGACCAGCGCCAGAACTATGGCAGCAGCGGAGATAAAGCGTTTCATGATTTCCTCGGTTACGCCTGAATGAACAGGCGCTTGCATAGCGTATTAAGTTAGTGATTTAGCGGTAGAAGATATTTCCCGTCGCCGGCAAGGTGCGTGATGCGGTACTTGTGCGGCGGTATGGAAAAATAGTTCTTAAACGTGCGGGTAAGCGTTTGTTGCGATTCAAACCCGTACCTTTCCGCTAAGTAGAGAATCGGCTCGTCGCTCTCTTTGAGCTTCTGCGCGATCTCCGTCAGTTTGCGATTTCTAATATATTGACCAAGTGAATGCCCGGTCTCTTTTTTAAACATTCTTTGCAGGTGCCACTTAGAGTAGCCCGAACGCTGGGAAACCTTCTCTAGCGATAAAGGGGTTTCCAGGTTCTCTTCTATCCAGTCCAAAATGCTATGTACTGTCACTGCATCGTTATTGCGTCTGGACATCGTCTCACCTCATTTCAGCTTTACGGCAATACCTTTGTCAGCAGGTGATAAAGCGCATCGACTTCATCTGCCGTCAGGTTTTTAGTTAGTTCCTGGTGCAGGTCCTGGCCTACAAGGCTGTGGCATTTCTCGCACAGCGTTTTCCCTTCGGGCGTCAGCCTCACCAGAACGCCGCGTTTATCGTTCGGGTTAGGCAAACGCTCAATCCATCCCTTGCAGAGCAGACGATCGAGCATGCGGGTTAACGCGCCGAGATCCACCGACAGCACTTTCTTTAACTCCACCGGCGTAATACACACCTGGCAATAAATGGAGCAGAGCACCTTAAATTGCGTCGCGGTGATATCCAGCGGAGAGAGATAATCATTGAGCAGGCGGTCTTTATGCTGATTAACCATGTGAATCAGCCGACCGAGTGGGATCATTTCATTGAACAGATCGCTTGTGCTTTTCACTATGGTTGCCCAGGCAAGTAGATTAATCACGCGAGATATTATTGCCATGGCAAGTATATGTCAACGTGATGGTCATCCGGCGCAGGGAAATGCCACAAATAGCTAAAACGCATCAGTCTGAAAGTTAAAATCTCAAAACTGCTATGAATGACCTAACAACATGCACAGACTTTTGCTTAATATACCTGGCTACTACGTACTTAACGGACATAAGAGATTAATCATGATGGAATTAATGAAGGCCATCGGACTTGGGCTGGTGGTACTTTTGCCTCTGGCAAACCCACTGACGACGGTTGCGCTGTTCCTCGGCCTTGCCGGGAATATGAATAAACAGGCGCGCGACCGTACGGCGGTCATGGCCTCCATGAACGTGTTTGTCATCATGATGGTGGCTTATTACGCTGGACAGGTTGTGATGAATACGTTCGGGATTTCCATTCCCGGCCTCAGGATCGCAGGGGGGCTCATCGTAGGGCTAATTGGCTTCCGCATGCTGTTCCCACAGCAGAAGGCGCATGAATCCCCGGAATCCAGAACCAAACATGAAGAGCTCAGCGAAGAGCCTGAGGCGAATATCGCTTTTGTCCCGCTGGCCATGCCAAGTACTGCAGGGCCGGGTACGATTGCGATGATCATCAGCTCCGCTTCAACTATCCAGCACGGCGTCGATTTTACGCCCTGGGTGGTCATGGTAGCGCCACCGATCATCTTCGCGCTGGTGGGGGTGATTCTGTGGGCCAGCCTGCGCAGCTCCGGCGCTATTATGCGTCTGGTGGGGAAAAGCGGTATCGAAGCCATTTCTCGTCTGATGGGATTTCTGCTGGTCTGCATGGGCGTGCAGTTCATCATCAATGGCGTGATTGAAATCATTAAAACCTGGCCGGCATAACAAAGGAACAACCGATGAAAAATCTCAGGCTTTCCCAGGACGATTACAACGCGGCTGTTGGGCATATCGTCGATTACATGGAGGACAAGCACGACCTGCAGCTGGGTCAGTTTGAAGCAGAATTCTTCCTTGACGATCTGGTAAAGAAAATCGCTCCGCTTTTTTATAACCAGGGGCTGAACAAGGCGTTTGATGTCATTCAGAGCAACGTGCTGACGCTCGAAGAGCTGCTGGATTTAGAAAAGGAAGTTTAGGAAAGACTTGCACAGCTATAAGGTGGATGAGGCTTTCGCTCATCCACCTTACAAATGCAAACCTCAGCTATGGTGAGGCTGCTCTTCCAGCGCCACCGGCCAGCGGCGGAAAATCAGTATCGACCAGATTAACGCCGCCAGCGCCGGAATGGCGCCGATCCAGCCGATGCTGGACATTGAAAAATGCAGGCTAACCTGGTTACCCAGCAGCGCGCCGGCACCAATCCCGATGTTAAAGATCCCCGAAAAGAGCGACATGGCAACGTCCGTTGCGTCCGGTGCCAAAGCCAGCACTTTTACCTGCATCCCCAGACCAATTACCATAATGGCAATGCCCCAGAACATGGACAAAACCGTCAGGTTAATGGGGCTGGGGGAAGCGGGCAATAATAGTGCCAGACACAGCACCAGCAAGGCAATCGCTCCGCTTATCAGTGTTGACGCATGCCTGTTGCCGAGTTTACCGAACAGGACGCTGCCAATAATCCCCGCGCCGCCGAGCACCAACAGCAGGAGCGTTGCGAAGTTAGCGCTCAGGCCCGCAACCGTCTGTACGAAAGGCTCAATGTAGCTGTAGGCGGTGTAATGGGCGGTGACAACAACCGCCGTCAGAACATAAATACTGACCAGCGCTGGCCGGCGGAAAAGCTGCGGGACGCTGCCAAGGGATCCAGAATGCTCGCTGGGTAATTTGGGTAAAAGCTTAATCAGGCAAACCAGCGTGATGGCCGCAACCACCCCAATGGCGAAGAACGTGCTTCGCCAGCCAAAATACTGTCCGACAATGCGTCCAAGCGGTAGTCCCAGCACCATCGCCAGTGCCGTACCGGTTGCAATCAGGCTCAGGGCCTGCGCTTTTTTACCCGCCGGAGCCATACGAATGGCCAGCGAGGCAGTAATCGACCAGAAAATAGCGTGCGCGAAGGCGATGCCAATACGGCTGATGACCAACACGGTAAAGTTCCACGCCAGGAAAGAGAGCACGTGGCTGCCGATAAACAGCACGAAAATAGCAATCAGCAGCTTACGTCGCTCAACCAGGCTGGTCAGCAGCATAAAGGGCAGCGACATCAGCGCGACCACCCAGGCATAGATTGTCAGCATAATCCCTACCTGCGCGGTCTCCATGCCGAAACTGTTCGCAATATCCGACAGTAAGCCGACGGGCACAAACTCCGTGGTATTGAAGATAAATGCGGCAACGGCAAGAGTAACAACGCGCAGCCACGCGGTTTTGCGTGAAACTGTATTTAGAGTCATAAGTTTATTTTGCGTAGGTGAGTACAAGACGGGAGAGGAGGCGATCATAAAACCATCAACCCGGGCAGACAACCAATTTTGTGATTTATGTCTCATTTATTTATGCGAACGGACGCTTAATAAAAAAACCGCACGCATAGTCAAAGGCTTATGGCAGTGTAAGCGCGATGCAAACACAAATAACAACGAGAGGGAAAGATTATGCAGCCCATCGACTTTTATCTGGTAGATGCCTTTGCTGAAAGTACCTTTGAAGGGAATGCCGCAGCCGTCTGTCCGCTGACTGAATGGCTGCCCGATGAAACGCTGCTAAAAATGTCAAAGCAGCATAATCAGTCAGAAACGGCATTCTTTGTCACCACAGATTCCGGGTTTGAGCTGCGCTGGTTCACCACGCAGCATGAAATTGATCTTTGTGGCCATGCTACGTTAGCCGCGGCGCACGTCATTTTTGAATATCTCGACTATCCCGATCCCGTCATTCGTTTCGATACTCGCTATGTTGGCCAGCTTACCGTATCCCGCAGTGGCGAGTGGCTGACGATGGATTTCCCCGCATGGCCAACCGAGCCGGTCATGGCGCTGCCGCTGCTGCTAGAAACGCTCGGCCTGAGCGAATGCAAGGAAGTTCGCGTGGCGCGGGATTACATGGTCGTACTGGAAAACCAACAGCAGGTTGAAGCCGTGAAAGCGGATGTGAACGCCATGATCCCACTGGAAAAAATGGTCTGTATCACGGCCCCAGGAGAGGGGGAGTACGATTTTGTCAGCCGCTTCTTCTGCCCTGGCGAATCCGTACCGGAAGATCCGGTTACCGGATCAACACACAGCATGCTCATCCCTTACTGGGCAGAGAAGCTGGGTAAAACGCAAATGCTTGCCCGTCAGGTTTCCGAACGCGGCGGCGACCTGCGCTGTCAGCTTGAGGGGGATCGGGTGCGTATCGGCGGAAAGGCCGCTACCTATCTGGTCGGCAAAGTCCTGCTACGCTAAAAGCATAATAGCAGGACGGTTTTTATTGGGCGGGTGTCATACTGTTGTCCGCCCAGGAATAAGAGTGACCGGCCCGTCACCTACAACAGAAGAGATTGCATATGGATTTGAATAAAAGGCTTCTGGCCATTGCGGTAGCAGCGCTGCTGTTTCCACAAGCTGCCACCGCGGTAAAGACGATCATTTATACCGATCATGAAGCGTTGGGCGGTATGCGAACCCAGTTTCTGAATGATGTTTTTTTCCCGGCGGTTGAAAGAGAGTCCCAGGGACGGTTAAAAATAGAACCCCACTGGGATGGCAAAATATCGACCAGCTACCGGGCTTTACAAACGGTCTCTAAAGGGGCGACTGCGGATATGGCTATCGTGGTGCCGGAGTATTCAGCTCAGGAACTGCCGCTGCATCAGATGTTTAAAAGTTTCCCCGTCGGGCCTTCCGCGGACAAGCAAATCGCCTTCTTCCGTCGCGTCTATAGAGAAGTCCCGGCATTTCAGGCGGAGCTGCTGCGCCAGAATGTCGTCCCCGTGTTTATTGCAACAGGGTATCCCGTGGCTTTTTTCAGCACCCATGAAATCAAAAAGCTCGACGATCTCAAAGAGACAAAATGGCGCACTGCCAGCTTCTGGCATCAGGATTTTCTTCGCAATGCTGGTGCCACGCCGGTGATCATGCCCTGGGGAGACGGCATCTATAAAGCGCTGGCAGACGGCAGGCTTGATGGAGTGATGGTTAACGTGGACAGCGGTTATCAGCTGGAAATCCATGAGGCCGCGCCCCATGTGCTGCTTTCACCGGAATTATGGCTGGGTCATGTCTATCTGGTGGTGATGAACAAACAGACATGGGATCGGCTCACTAAAGCTGAACAGCAGGCAATCCGACGTGCCGCATTGTCCTCTTATAAAAAGCTTGGCGGTATTATGAGGGCCAAAATGGTTACGCAAATTCGCGACATGAAAAAGCAGGGCGCTCAGGTCAGGCTGGTTCGCCATGCCGAAATCATGAAGTGGGAGAAGGCCACCCGCTACCAGCAGGTTCAGGCTAGCTGGGTGAAAGAACAGCAGAGCAAGGGCTTAACGGAGGCGGGGCCAGTGATGGCGCGGGTTAGCGAAATCATGAAAGAGACGATGAAAGCAGAGTAGCTGCTTTCACCGATCATTCACTACGTCGCGCAGCAGCAGCGCCTTCACCGTTTACAGTTCAGGCGCAAGCAACCCCATAAAGGCATCCAGCTGGCGCGTCCTGGCACCTCGTCGCCAGATAAGCCAGGTATTAAGATAGCGCCAGTCTGAGGATAACGGCCACGCGCTTGCCTGGTGGCTGGCGGGCATACTTTCCAGCATGCTTCGCGGCATTAGCGCCAGCCCCGCTCCGGCGACCACGCAGGCCAGCATCCCATGATAAGACTCCATTTCGTGAATTTTACCCGGCCGGGCGCCATCCTGGTGAAACCAGTTTTCGAAATGCCGCCGATAAGAACAGTTGGCCCGAAAAGCATATATATTTGCGCCATTCACCTGCCGGGGAGTTTCAATCGGGGGATGGTCGACAGGGGCTACGATGACCATCTCCTCTTTATAAACCGCTTGTCCCTCAAGGGAGGGATGCAAGAGCGGGCCATCAACAAACGCAGCGGAGAGCCTGCCTTCAAGCACGCCGTCGATTTGGTCCCCGGAAGGGCCGGTTGACAGCGATAGCTGAATTTTTGGATAGCGCTGGTTGAACGCAGCCAGCAGGGATGGGATGCGGACGGCCGCCGTACTCTCCAGCGAACCAAGCGCCAGCACGCCCTGCGGCTCATCGCCCGCCACCACCATTCTGGCCTCATCGACCAGCGCAAGAATACGTCTGCTGTATTCCAGAAAGCTGTATCCGGCTGGGGCCAGCTTCAGCCGCTGGCTTTCACGGATAAACAGCTGGACGCCGAGATCCGCCTCCAGCTGTTTAATGCGGGTGGTGAGATTGGAGGGGACGCGATGAACAAGCTGTGCGGCTGCCTGAATGCTGCCGGTTTCTGCGACCGCATTGAACATCTGCAGCTGGGTCAGATCCATGTGTTGTTCTCGTTTCGTGAGTAATCGACTAAGTATTATTCATTTTTTATCACCTTGCCTCAAGGTTAAGGTAGGGGAACTTTCAAACGATGAGGCAACCTCTATGCAGCCCGTGACTTCGAATACGCACGCTATTTCGCTCAATCCGGCAAACGGCAAACGGCTAGCCGCTTATCCTTTTCATACCGACGAGCAGCTGGACGCGGCGCTGGCCAGCAATCACAACGCTTTTTTGCTGTGGCGACAGCAGACGGTTGCCCATCGGGCACAAAAACTCCGCGATCTGGCCACCGTATTGCGTGACCACACGGAAGTGATGGCTCAGATGATCACCGCTGAGATGGGTAAACCGCTGACCCAGGCCAGGGCGGAAGTCGCGAAATCCGCTAACTTGTGCGACTGGTACGCAGAGCACGGCCCGGCAATGCTGGCCACAGAATCTACGCCGGTAGAAGAGAACAAAGCGGTGATTGAATACCGTCCGCTGGGGCCTGTACTTGCCGTGATGCCGTGGAATTTCCCACTCTGGCAGGTGCTGCGGGGTGCCGTGCCAATTTTGCTGGCAGGCAACAGCTATGTGTTAAAACATGCGCCTAATGTGATGGGCTGCGCGCTGCTGATAGAAGAAATGTTTGCGAAAGCAGCCTTCCCGGCCCGTTTGTTTTCGGTCATTAACGTGACGCCCGAAGGCGTAAGCAGAGCAATCAAAGACCCTAGCATCGTAGCGATTACGGTGACGGGCAGCGGCCGAGCGGGAGCCGCTATCGGCGCGCAGGCAGGGGCCGCCCTGAAGAAATGCGTTCTGGAGCTGGGAGGTTCCGATCCTTTTATCGTGCTGAACGATGCCAGTCTTGATGACGCGGTGAAAGCAGCGGTCGCGGGCCGCTACCAGAATACCGGACAGGTCTGCGCGGCAGCAAAGCGCTTTATTGTTGAAGCGGGGATCGCGGAGGCTTTTACCGCGAAGTTTGTAAGCGCCGCAGCAGGGCTTATCACAGGGGACCCAACGGAGGAAGCAACGCAGTCAGGGCCGATGGCACGTTACGATCTGCGAGATGAACTGCATGAGCAGGTGACAACGTCACTTGAAGAGGGGGCGACCCTGCTGCTTGGCGGCAACAAAATGGCGAGCGAAGGGAATTTCTACGCGCCCACCGTGCTGGGTAACGTCACCCGGGAAATGACCGCTTTCCGCCAGGAATTGTTTGGGCCGGTGGCTGCGATCGTCATTGCAGAGGATGCACAGCATGCGCTGGAACTCGCTAACGACAGTGATTTTGGGCTGTCCGCAACCATTTTCACCGCGGATGAGCGGCTGGCAGCAGAAATGGCCTCCCGGCTTGAGTGCGGCGGCGTGTTTATCAATGGTTATAGCGCCAGCGACCCGCGCGTGGCGTTTGGCGGCGTAAAGCAAAGTGGTTTCGGACGTGAGCTGTCGCACTTCGGCCTGCATGAGTTTTGCAACGCACAAACCGTCTGGAAAGACCGTCGTTAATCAACAGAAGGCGGGTGCCCGACGCACCCGCTAATAAAGATTAAAACAGCCTGCTGCGTTTGCGCTGGCTGAGTTGCTGGAGCCTTTCTGACGTCATCACGCTTAGCGCATCGGTTGGGCAGGTGCGAACACAGGCAGGCCCGTCAGGATCGTGCTGGCACATATCGCATTTTACTATGGTCATCATGTTGTGTGACCCAATATCCGCTACGATGTCAACAGCGCCAAACGGGCAGGCCATCACGCAGCTTTTACAGCCAATACACAGCGTCTGAACCGGCTCGACGATTCCGTTTTTTTTCCGCAGCGCGCCAGTGGGACAGGCACTGAGGCAGGAGGCGGCCTCGCAGTGATGGCAAACCGCAGGTGCGCTGTCCTTTGATGCTTTATAGACGCGCAGGCGCGGATGAAACCCGAGCTGTTCGTCTGACTGATGGTTAACGGCACAGCTGACCTCACAGGTTCGGCAACCAATACAGGCCCCGGCATCGACATGAATAAACGAAGTATTCATGAGACCTCCTGAACAACCGACGATGATGCATGCTCAAGCATATGTACAATATCTTTTGCTGCTCTACGCCCATCGGCCATGGCCGTCACAACCAGGTCAGCACCACGAACCGCATCCCCTCCCGCAAAAACGCGTGGGTGGGTCGTTTGTCCGGGATAAGCAGGGTTCAGGCCAATGCGAATCTGCCCCCACTTGTCGCATTCCACATGGCCTTCTTTCAGCCAGGGCATGACGTGCGCCTGGAAACCAAAAGCAACAATCAGGGCATCAGCCTGTAGGACAAACTCCGAGCCTTTAATGATTTTAGGCCGCCGGCGCCCGCTGGCATCTGGCTCGCCCAGCTCCGTGCGCAGCATTTCAATACCTGTCACATGGCCTTTCTTGCTGGTGAGAATGCGCTGAGGCTGGACGTTAAACTGGAATTCTACGCCTTCTTCACGCGCATTCTTAACCTCTTTGCGGGAGCCGGGCATATTGGCCTCGTCCCGGCGATAGGCGCAGGTCACCGCCGTTGCGCCCTGACGAACGGCCGTACGCAGACAATCCATTGCCGTATCGCCGCCGCCAAGCACCACAACCTGCTTATCCTTCAATGAGATAAAAGGATTATCCGGGTCTTCCGGCAGCTTCATCACATGGCGGGTATTGGCTATCAAATAAGGAAGGGCCTCAAGGACACCCGGTGCCTGTTCATTTTCCAGATCGGCCGTCATCGACTTATAGGTACCCGGCGCGATAAACACGGCGGCGTTGTCGCGGATAAGCTGGCTGAAACTGATGTCGTCGCCGACCTCGCAGTTGAGGACAAATTCGATACCCATCTGGCTGAATATTTCACGACGTAGCGTCAGTACCTGCTTGTCGAGCTTGAAAGAAGGGATGCCGAAGGTAAGCAGGCCGCCTATTTCGGGGTGACGGTCATACACCACAGACTTCACCCCGTGACGGGCAAGAACATCTGCGCAGGCCAAACCGGCAGGGCCTGCGCCAATGATAGCCACGCGTTCCGGGCGCGGTTTGACGTGACTGAGGTCAGGCCGCCAGCCAGCTTGCAATGCTGTATCCGTGACATATTTTTCTATGCAGCCAACGGTGACCGAGCCGCCGCTGTTTTTTAGCGTGCAGGAGCCTTCACAGAGTCTGTCCTGCGGACAGACGCGGCCGCAGACCTCGGGCATGCTGCTCGTCTGGTGGGATAGTTCAACGGCTTCGGCAATGCGATCCTCTTTCGCCAGCTGTATCAATTCGGGAATGGCGTTGTGCAGTGGGCATGTCCAGCGGCAGTTGGCCTGTTTAGCGCACATCAGACAGCGTTCACCCGCCTCACAGGCCTGGGCTGGCGTGAACGACCGGTAGATCTCATTAAAATTCAGGCGACGCTCAGCCGCCGGCGATTTAGCCGGATCGCACCTCTCCGGGCTGTGGCTTAACAGCCGTTCCCGGGCGGATAAGGAAGGAGAGCGTTTACCATTCAGCGTTTCCTGCTGACGTTTACGCCGCAGCTGACCAAGCTGCTCCTGCGTCACCAGCTTCAATGCGCTGGTCGGGCAAACCTGCACGCACGCCGGGCCTGCATCTGCGCCCCGGTGCTCACATAAATCACACTTCTGGACGACCGGATTTTCTGCCTGCGTCAGGGCAATAACGCCAAACGGACAGGCCAGAATGCAGTTTTTACACCCTATACAGCGCCTTGCGTCCAGCTCCACGCGATCGTTTTGATAACTCAACGCTTCGGTCGGACAGCTGGTGACACAGGGAGCGTTATCACACTGATGGCACATCATGGCCGTTGAGGCATCAGGCGTCGTTAGTACGGTTACGCGGGGCAGTAGATTTTGCCCGGGTTCAGGGTACTGCTCCTGATTATGGGCAAGGATGCAGGCAATTTCACAGGCTTTACAGCCGATGCAGTCACGGGCGTTAGCGATGACAAAACGATTCATGATTTCTCCCAACGTTGCGTTTTACCTGCTGATGCAAAATAGATGCTCAAAGAGTCAAAAAAAGAAACGTTGATTTATTAATGCGAGCCGTTTCACAATTATTGACTGAACCCGGCGTCGGTTGCTGATGATAAGGCGCTCGTGCGGCAGCAATTATCAAATTGATAAATTCGATACTATTCTCAATTCGATTTACAGGCCTCAGGCAATTCACCAAATTATTTCCTGCCGTTTTGTGCGTAAATTTATAACCCCCCTCGCAAAAATAATTCTAAAAAACAGGGTTCCTCATATATGGCACGGGCTTTGCTTGAAGTTGAACGATGAATTCACTCTTAGCTCTATTTTTATTTATGGAGAACAGTATGGAAACAACGCTGGTTGGCACTGAAGTTCCGCGCGTTGACGGTGAAGCAAAGGTTAAAGGCACGGCTATTTATGGTGACGATATCGTCATGAGCGGCATGCTCTATGGGGTATGTCGCTATGCAGATATCGCCGCTGGCCGTCTGGACACGCTGGATATTAGCGAGGCGGAAAAGGTGCCTGGCGTCGTCTGTATCGCCACCGCCAAAGACGTGCCGGGTGTAGAACGCATCGGCGTCATTATTTCCGATTACCCGCCGATCGCCAAAGATGAAATCGCCTTCCGTGGCGACGTCATCGCTATTATTGCGGCAGAAAGCTATGAGGCCGCCTGTCAGGCGGCAGACCGCATAACGGCAACTTACACACCGTACACACCGATTACCGACCCAGTAGAGGCGCTTAAGCCCGGCGCAAGGTTAATCCACAGCGACACAGAAAGTAACGTGATTAACCGACATCATACGGTGAAAGGAGATATAGACGCGGGCTTTTCAGCATCCACGCATATTTTCGAGCGTGATTATGAAGTAGGGTTCCAGGAGCATGCATATATAGAGCCTGAATCCATCACCACTTATCTCGATCCTAATGAAAATATCATCACTGTTGCCGGCTCTATTCAAAATGCGCACCGTGTACGGGGCATTGTTGCAAAATATCTTGGTTTGCCTCAATCAAAAGTCAATGTTAAACGCTCGGTATTAGGGGGCTCATTTGGTGGTAAAGACGATATTATCGATCATCTTGCCTGTCGTGCATCCCTGTTAACGAAAATGACTGGTCGCCCGATAAAGTTTACCTATAACCGCGAACAGTCTATGCGCGAAAGTTATAAGCGCCATCCTTATAAGATGAAATATAAAATCGGTCTGGATGACGAAGCAAAGATCAAAGCAATAAAAATTGACATTATTGCCGACGGAGGGAGCTACGCGGGGCAGACTATATTTGTCACCTGGCGCAGTTCTGTGCAGGCGGCGGGGCCCTATAACATCCCAAACGTAAGGGTAGATGTGACCGGCGTCTATACCAATAACAATTATACCTCGGCCTACCGCGGTTACGGTGCGCCGCAGGTCATCTTTGCCAATGAATCACTGATGGATGAAGTTGCAGCGGCTTTCAACATCTCTCCCGTAGAACTGCGTCGTCGCAACGTGCTTAAACAAAATGATACCAGCATGGCCGGTCAGCTATTCAGTGAACACACCGTTTCGGCAGAAGAGGTACTTGATCGGGCGCTCGCCAGCTCGGAGTTTTGCGCAAAGCGCGACCATTATAAGAAGCTGAACGCGAAAAATGGCCCCATCAAGTACGGCATTGGCCTGGCACTAAGCCACCGCGGCTGTTCGCTAGGGGCTGAAGGGCTTGATGCTTCTTCAGCGCTGATTCAAATCAATGCCGACAGCAGCCTCAACGTCTCCACATCTGTCTCCGAGAACGGCCAGGGCCTGCAAACCACCATGTCACTCATTGCCGCGGAAGCCTTTGGGCTGGAGCTGGAACAGGTCATGTTCACCGACCCGGCGACCGCCATGATTGCTGACGGCGGATCGACGGTTGCGTCGCGCGGCACGCTCATGGGCGGACAAGCGGTGCTGAGCGCAGCCAATAAGCTTAAAAATCGCATGCTAAAAGCTGTAGGCCCGCTCCTTAACGCGAAAAGCTTAGAAGAGCTGGTTTGGCGAAATGGGGAAGTCTTCAATCGCGAGCGGTCAGATTTACGTTTGCCATTCACAGAGGTGGTCAACAAGACGAAAGCCATCGGCGAGAATCTTTCCGCATACGGCTGGCACGTTGCACCGGACATTCACTGGGACGAGCACAAAGGAACGGGTAGCCCGTATTTCACCTGGGTCTATGGCTGCCAGATTGCAGATGTCGCTGTCGATACCCGCACCGGAAAGATTACGCTTAATCATGTCACCGCTGTCCATGACGTCGGTAAAGTCATAAACCGCGTTGGGATAGAAGGGCAGATTTACGGTGGCGTCGTTCAGGGTATGATTGGCTACGGCATGCTGGAAGACTTCAACACCGTGCACGGCGAAGTAAAATCAGAAAACTTCGACACCTATCTCTTGCCCACCATTAAAGATGTTCCAGCTATCACGGTCATCCCTGTGGAAAATCATGACAAAGCAGGGCCGTACGGGGCGAAAGTCATTGGTGAACCGGTGCTGGAGCTTGGTGCAGCAGCGCTGAACAATGCCGTAAGCTTCGCCATCGATCGCTGGAACCGTCAAATTCCACTGACCCTTGAGCAAGTGCGACTGGGTTACAACCTCAAAAAACCTGAACGGCAGAGTGAGCTACAGGGGGAGTCGAGCGTTAAGAAACAAGTTTTGCGCATTAATAATATGCAAGTTTGCAACCCTGCCACGCTGGAGGAAGCGCTTGAGGCACTGCAGGAACCGGGTGCAACAGCGATTGCGGGCGGTACCGATCAGTTAGTGCAGGCAAGAATGCAGTCCGGCATAACGAAACTGGTCAACATTTCAGGCCTTAACGAGCTTAGCCAGATCGCTGAGGCTGGCGGTGGAATGATCGTTGGCGCGGCGGTTTGTTTCAGCGATTTAATTGCCCATCCGGGCGTTGCAGAACGATACCCGCTGCTGATTACCGCCTGTCGGACCATCGGCTCACTCCAGTTGCGTAACCGCGCGACGATCGGTGGCAACATTGTCAACGCCGCGCCCTGCGCAGACTCCGTACCACCACTGATCATCATGGACGCAGAGGTAGAACTGCAGTCTACCTTTGGTGTGCGCTACCTGCCGCTGAGCCACTTTATCGAAGCGGGCTACCGTACGGCGCTTAAACCTGGTGAACTCCTGACGCGTGTTCTTATTCCCGAGCCGCACCCGCAAGTCCAGCAGCATCGCTACTTGCAGCTGGGGCGTCGCAACGCGCTGAACATCACCCGTCAGAGTCTTACAGGACAATTCAGCCTGTCTGCGGACGGCAAGTTAGTCTTTTGTCGTCTGGTTGATGGGGCACTCTTCAGCAAGCCGCAGCGGCTACATGACATCGAAGAGCGCCTGACAAATCAGGTGCTGTCAGGCGAGCTCATCGAGGCGGTCGGAGAAGTACTCAATACCAAGATGGAGAGCGCTATCGGCGGGCGCTGGTCCGCGCCTTACAAGATACCCGTCTATCTCGATATGTTCCGCCAGATGCTGCGCGATGTGATGAACGCAGGAAGTAAAGAGGACGAAAAATGAAAACGATTGAGCTGAAAGTAAATGGTATTCGCCTGTCGCGGGAAGTGGATGACAGCCGGAGACTGGTTGATTTCCTGCGTGAAGATCTCCGGCTAACCGGGACGAAAGAAGGCTGCTCGGTGGGGGAATGTGGTGCTTGTACCGTCATCATGAACGGCAAGGCTGTTTGTTCTTGTCTGATTCTTGCTGTGCAGTGTACCGGAGCAGAAATCACAACTGTCGAAGCGTTACATCATGACCCAGTAGGAGTGAAGCTGCAAAAGGCGTTCGTGCGCCACGGAGGTACGCAGTGCGGGTTCTGTACTCCGGGTGTGTTGATGAGCAGCAAAGCGCTGCTGGATGCTCATCCGCAGCCTTCAGATGAACAAATCTGTGAAGCCCTCGAAGGTAATCTTTGTCGTTGTACCGGTTATCATCCAGTGATTAAGTCCATTAAGGCCGTCCTTAAAACGGTGTAGTCACTCTTTGGCCCCGGCTAACGGGGCCTTTTTTAAGGACAGAGAAATGAATAACGGACCTGAGTGCGTCATGCTGGCTGCGGGACTTTCCAGCAGAATGGGGGCATGGAAAATGATGCTGCCCTGGGGTGACACAACCATACTGGATAGCGCGATAGAAAATGCGCTGGGCTTTTGCAGTCGCATCATTCTGGTGACCGGGCACCGGGCAGCAGAGCTACATGTTCGCTACGGTGAGCATCCGCAAATCACCCTGGCTTATAATGCTGACTATCTAAATGGCATGTTTTCATCGGTGGTTTGTGGCGTGATGCAAACTCGCGGAGAGCATTTTTTCCTCGCACTCGGTGACATGCCCGCCGTCACGCCCGCCGTCTACGCAAAATTGTGGGCGCAACGTGGGAAATTCTGCATAGTGCCGGAATACAACAGTTACAGGGGGCACCCGGCTTTACTTCCCACCGCGATGCGCCGCACTATTCTGGCAGCGCCTGGCGAAACAACACTGAAGCCATTAATGCAGCGCTTTGGCCGGGTAAGTGTTCCGGTTGATGAGCAAGCGATCCATGAGGACATCGATACACCCGCTCAGTACCATGAATGCTTCCAGGGTTGTGATTTAAAAAATAGAGTTACAAAGTCTCACTTTTTACATCCAGAGACTCCAGACCATATTTTTTGATCTTACGATAAAGCGTGGCGACACCGATGCCCAGTTCTGCCGCAATAATGCGTTTATTAGTCTGGCGAATGAGTGCCTCCTCAATTAATGTTTTCTCAATAGACTTAAGATTCGCATTATTGTTGAGCACAGTTTCCTTTGTCAGGGGGGATGAATACCCCTGCTGCGAGGCATGGAAAGAAGGGGGGAGCATTGCGCAATCTATAACTTCCCCCGTAGGGACAATATTAACGAGGTATTCAATTAGATTACTGAGTTCGCGAACGTTGCCCGGCCAGCGGTAGCGTTCGAAAGCAACAATCACCTCGTTGTTAACACCAGGATATGCTTTACCTATTCTTTGCGAATGTAAGTTAAGGAAAAAATGCATCAGCAGCTCAATATCACCTTGCCGTTCGTACAAGGGAGGCAGTGGGATGGGGATAACATTCAGTCGATAGAATAGATCTTCGCGAAACTGTCCGTCTGCAATTTTAGAATCCAGTTTCTGGTTGGTCGCGGAAATAACCCGAATATCAACTTTTATCGTATGACTGGCACCTACGGGTTGTAATTCTCTGGTTTCAAGAACCCGCAAAAGCTTAGCCTGTAAAATAAGTGGCATATCACCAATCTCATCAAGGAAAAGCGTGCCACCTTGCGCTGACTGAATAAGACCTATTTTTCCACCGGGTGCGGCACCGGTAAAAGCACCTTTGCTGTAGCCAAAGAGTTCACTTTCCAGCAAATTCTCTGGAATAGCCGCGCAGTTAATAGCAATAAAGGGTTTCGTATGACGAGCACTCAGTCGATGTACTGCTCTGGCCACCACTTCTTTCCCCGTACCGCTTTCGCCAGTGATCATAATACTTGAGGGGCTGCTGGCGACTTGCGTGATAAGGCGTTTAACCGTCTGCATCTGGTAAGAGTCACCGATAATTTGTTCTATTTTTATTTCGGCGTGGCGCAGCGCTTCATAATCCAGTAAATGTGACTGGTGAAAGGCAAACAGCAAGAGTCGATGGTTATCCACCAAAAGAAGCTGGCAGGTAAGGGTTTTCTTAATATCGTTGCATTGCAGCAGGTACTGCACAAACCCGTTTTCCGCAATGGTAGAAAAGGTGAGCGGCTGTAAATCGATGGTCTGGCCCAGTAGGCTCTCTTCGGTAACATTAAGAAGTTTTAGTGAGTTTTTATTGCATAAAACAACGCGATTCAAATCATCCAGCACCAGAACGCCCTGGTCCATGGCGGCAATCAGTCGTGAAAAAAGTTGCGTGTCGCGCACGCTGGAATTGGTATGTCTGGTCAGATTGCTGATCACCAGCGCTGAAATATGTTTGATATACTGCGTGAAGACCAGACTGTTATCACACAGTCTTTGATACTGTTCAGGATTAACCGCAATTAAGCTAATGACCCCCAGACATTGCTCCTCGTGGACAACGGGAACGCCAATAAAAGCCATTTCATGGCAGCAATCCCGGCCATCGCAATCCTTACACAGAGGGTCAAGCCTTGCGTGCAAAACAATTTTCTCTTTCTTTGATTCAATGACAGAACGTAACAAACTATTATTTGTGTTAGGGACTTTACCTAAGTCCTGACTATATGTCCCGCTGCCGGCGACGCGAACAAATTGATTATCAATCACCTCTACTTCAAGTTGCAAAACTCGGTGCAATAATTGAGTGAGATGCGCTACCGTCGCCTGTACTCTTAATAACGTTCCTGGGGTGTCGTGCATGGTTTTTTTATCAGACATAAAAAGTACCTGTAATCGTCAGGAGATTTTTCAACTTAATACAAATTGCAAATGCCGTTTTATTGACTCTGTCCTGCTGTAATCTGGCACATTGAGAATCTCATTATGAGAAATCAGAATCGCGTTATCATTCTGAATCACTGTTTGTTGGCTGCTCGTTAGCATACGTGAAGTTAATTCATCATTTTTCCACTCAAGTGACCTGAATCGTTATCAATGAAATGGCAGTTACTTTTAATTGCATAGTGAATTCCGACACCCCTCACAAAAATTAACCTGTTTTCTACTACCTAAACGTTCTGGCACGAAACTTGTTACTTCTTAACCCATAAGCAGAGCGCGCTGCCATGCGCGGATTATTTTCAATCACAGAGGTCAAGTGTCATGAGTTCAATTGCAAGGCTAATCGAAGCAATTAATCAATTACCATCCGATCTACACAGCAAAGACTTTCTTCTTACCTGGGAACAGAGCCAGTGTGAACTACAACAGGTGCTGGGTATTGCAGAAACGCTGAAAAGCTTACGTGCAGAAAATATCGCTACGCGAGTTTTCAACAGTGGCCTGGGGATCTCCGTCTTCCGTGATAACTCTACTCGCACACGATTCTCTTACGCGTCGGCACTGAACCTGCTGGGGCTTGCTCAGCAAGATTTGGACGAGGGGAAATCGCAAATCGCCCACGGTGAAACGGTCCGCGAAACAGCCAATATGATCTCGTTTTGCGCTGATGCCATCGGTATTCGCGATGATATGTACCTTGGTGCTGGCAATGCTTATATGCGCGAGGTCGGGGCGGCCCTTGACGACGGCTTTGCTCAGGGCGTCCTGCCCCAACGTCCAGCGCTTATCAACCTGCAGTGCGATATAGACCACCCGACACAGTCAATGGCGGATTTAGCCTGGCTGAAAGAGCACTTTGGCGGGCTGGACAAGCTAAAAGGTAAAAAAATTGCTATGACCTGGGCTTACTCACCCAGCTACGGCAAGCCATTATCGGTGCCGCAGGGGATTATCGGCCTGATGACCCGCTTTGGCATGGACGTTACGTTGGCGCATCCGGAAGGTTATGATTTGATTCCCGACGTGCTGGACGTCGCACGAAATAATGCCAGCCAGAGCGGGGGAAGCTTCCGTCAGGTGGCCACGATGGAAGAGGCTTTTGAGGGGGCCGACATTGTCTACCCGAAATCCTGGGCACCTTGGCAGGTCATGCAACAACGTACAGAACTTCTGTACGCCAACGATGACAAGGGTCTTAAAGATCTTGAAAAAGCCTGCCTGAATCAAAATGCTCAACATAAAAACTGGCACTGCACTGAAGCGCTGATGAAACGGACCAAAGGTGGCAAAGCGCTGTATATGCACTGTCTGCCCGCAGATATCACGGGCGTGTCTTGTGAAGCTGGCGAAGTCGAAGAGAGCGTATTTGAACGTTATCGCATTGCGACTTACAAAGAGGCCAGCTGGAAACCCTACATCATTGCCGCCATGATCCTCGCCCGAAAATACGCCCGCCCAGGTGATGTACTGGCACAAATGCTGCGTGAAGCCCAACCTCGAATCAAATAAGCGACCTGTCGCCCGCCGCGGGCGACCCTCATAAGGAGGATTTCATGTCCCGGTTTACGATTCCGATGAACATTGCTGATAACGCCTGGTTTAACGGTGAGGGAATGGCGCTTTTCTCACAGGAGCCAGCCCTCAAAGCCAGAGCTTTTCATCAGCAGCTTCCTGGGTATCAGCCTACGCCACTGTACGCCATGAATGCGTTTGCCAAAGCACTTGGCGTGAGTCAGGTGTGGGTCAAAGATGAGTCTCAGCGCTTTGGTCTGAATGCCTTCAAAATGCTTGGCGGCGCTTATGCCATTGCGCGTCTTTATTGCGAAAAATACCAGCTGAATATCAAAGACTTCTCCTTCGCACAGTGTCGAAACTCTCCACGCGAAAAAATGACCTTTGCCACGACGACAGACGGCAACCACGGACGCGGCGTGGCATGGGCGGCAAAAGAGTTAGGCCAACATGCGGTGATTTATATGCCCAAAGGTTCTTCCCAGGAGCGTGTCGATCACATTACGCGTTTGGGGGCACAGTGCATCGTTACTGAGATGAACTACGACGATACAGTACGTCTGACTGAACGTACTGCGGCAGAGCATGGCTGGGAAGTGGTACAGGACACCGCCTGGGAAGGTTATACGGAAATCCCAACGTGGATCATGCAAGGATACGCGACCCTTGCAGTGGAAGCCGCAAAACAAATGTCCGACGCGCCGACACATGTATTTTTACAGGCGGGGGTCGGTGCGATGGCTGCCGGTGTGCTGGGCTATCTGGTAGATATTTATGGCGCTGAAAAACTCCATAGCGTGATTGTCGAACCTGACCGCGCAGACTGTCTTTACCGCTCTTGCCGCAGCGGCAACATGACTGCGGTTGGTGGTGAAATGAACACCATCATGGCCGGATTAGCCTGTGGGGAACCTAATCCTCTGGGCTGGCCGCTGCTGCGTAATTGCGCCCACCAATTCATCTCCTGTGACGATCGTGTCGCAGCACTTGGCATGCGCGTGCTGGGTAACCCATTGCGGGGTGATACCCCGGTCGTGTCGGGAGAGTCAGGGGCCGTCACGATGGGCGTGCTGGCTGCTGTCTTGTTCCATCCGCAAAAAGAAGATCTCATGCAACAGCTGGGACTGGACGAAAAATCCCGGGTGCTGTTGATCAGCACCGAAGGTGACACCGACGTTCAGCACTACCGTGAAGTGGTATGGGAAGGAAAACACAGTATTTCAGGCTGTTAACATCAGGAGCACTATCATGGCTAAAATTCCGTTTAGTGAAATTGTCGCGAAAGCAGAAAGCTACAAAGCAGATATGACCCGCTTCTTACGCGATATGATCGCCATTCCCAGCGAAAGCTGCGATGAAAAACGCGTTGTCCACCGCATCAAGGAAGAGATGGAAAAGGTGGGTTTCGACAAGGTTGAAATTGACCCAATGGGAAACGTGTTGGGCTATATCGGACACGGCCCACACCTCATTGCGATGGACGCTCACATAGATACCGTAGGGATTGGCAATATAAAAAACTGGGATTTTGATCCCTACAAGGGCATGGAAAACGACGACATTATCGGCGGTCGCGGTTCGTCTGACCAGGAAGGCGGCATGGCCTCCATGGTGTACGCGGGTAAAATTATCAAAGATCTGGGGCTGGAGGGGGATTACACCCTGCTGGTCACAGGCACCGTTCAGGAAGAAGATTGTGATGGCCTGTGCTGGCAGTACATTATTGAACAGTCGAAAATTCGTCCGGAGTTTGTTGTCAGCACGGAACCTACAGATTGCCAAATCTACCGTGGCCAGCGCGGGCGTATGGAAATTCGCGTTGATGTGCAAGGCGTCAGTTGCCATGGCTCGGCACCAGAACGCGGCGATAACGCGATTTTCAAAATGGGCCCCATTCTCGGTGAGCTGCAGGAGCTGAATAATCACCTTAAGCATGACGAATTCCTGGGTAAAGGAACGCTCACCGTTTCGGAAATTTTCTTCACTTCACCGAGTCGCTGTGCGGTAGCTGACAGCTGCGCCGTCTCTATAGATCGCCGCCTGACCTGGGGAGAAACCTGGGAAGGAGCACTGGAAGAGATCCGTTCTCTTCCTGCGGTTAAAGCAGCGAAAGCAGAAGTCAGTATGTATCACTATGAGCGTGCAGCCTGGACAGGCCTGGTCTATCCAACGGAATGCTACTTCCCGACCTGGAAGGTAGAGGAAGACCACTTCACCGTCAGAACGCTAAGTCAGGCGTATCAGGGACTGTTCCAAAAAGATCCTGTTGTTGATAAGTGGACATTTTCCACCAATGGCGTTTCTATCATGGGCCGTCACGGCATTCCGGTCATCGGTTTCGGGCCGGGGAAAGAGCCGGAAGCTCACGCGCCAAACGAAAAAACCTGGAAGGCTCATCTTGTGACCTGTGCGGCCATGTACGCCGCCATTCCGCTGACTTACCTGGCACAGCGCCAGGGATAAGATATCTGGTCATGGCGGGTAGGCTCTGTTTACCCGCCTGAGGAAGGCGAAAAGATGAAACGCTTAATCCAGGGCGGTACCGTTGTCGATGAATGGGGCGAGTACCGGCAGGACTTGCTTATCGAGAACGAAAGGATCGCAAGCCGCGAAGAGCATATCTCTGCGGATGAAGAGACAGAAATTATCGATGCATCAGGCTGTCTGGTGATGCCCGGAGGCATTGATGTGCATACGCATTTCAACATCGACGTCGGGCTTGCCCGCAGCTGTGATGACTTTTACTCCGGTACGCGAGCCGCAGCCTGTGGCGGCACAACCACCATCATTGACCACATGGGTTTTGGCCCGCAAGGTTGTAGCCTGCACCACCAGCTGGCGCTCTATCACGAATACGCAGCCGGAAAAGCAGTCATCGATTACAGCTTCCACGGTGTCATCCAGCATATTGATGAAGAGATCCTCAGTGAAATGGCGTCGATGGTCACGCAGGAGGGGATCAGCAGCTTTAAAATTTATCTAACCTACCAGTACAAACTCGATGACGCCGCCATCCTGCAAGCTTTTGCCGAGCTGAAACGGGTGGGGGCTTTAATTACCGTCCACCCGGAAAATGATGCGGCCATCCGCTCCCGCGTTGAACAATTTGTTCGGGAAGGGAAAACGGCGGCAATCTGGCATGCTCGCAGCAGGCCCATAGCCTGTGAGGCAGAAGCTATCTCACGCGTTATCCATCTTGCCCAGCTGGCAGGGAATGCGCCGCTTTATATTGTGCACCTCTCTAATGGCCCCGGCCTTGACGCGCTCCGGTGTGCTCGTCGGCAGGGGCAGCCTGTGTGGGTAGAGACCTGTCCACAATATCTTTTGCTCGACGAAAGCAGCTACGAACAGCCCGATGCGCTGAAATTTATCCTTAGCCCGCCGCTGCGGGAAAAAGCGCAACAGGCACTTTTGTGGGAGGGAATTTGTGACGGGTCGATAGATACAGTTGCGACCGACCACTGCACCTTCCCATGGTCGCAGCGCCTCTTACTTTCCGATGGCAATTTTACTCGCTGCCCGAACGGTCTCCCGGGGGTGGAAAACCGTATGGCGCTGCTGTTTAGCACCGGTGTCGCAACCGGATTGGTGACACCGTCACGTTTTGTTGCTTTAACCAGCAGTAACCCGGCCAAACTCTTTGGGTTATGGCCGCAAAAAGGCTCCCTCCAGGTAGGTGCTGATGCGGATATCGTGCTGTTTGCACCGCACAAAACGGGCATCATTCGCCACGAATCACTGCACGATAACGTCGACTACTCGCCGTATGAAGGCATGGCGCTGCGTGGTCTGCCGGTGATGACAATATCCCGAGGAGAAATCGTCTGGCGTAATGGGTTATTCACCGGGCGAGCCGGACACGGACGTTTTTTACATCGTTTGCCATTTACAACAAGGGACATGACATGAAAAAAAGAATAGTGCTGGCGCTCGGGGGAAATGCGCTCGGTGAGGACCTCGCACAGCAAATGCACGCGGTTAAAACTACAGCAAAGGCTATAGTAGACCTGATTGCCGAAGGGCATGAACTGGTGATAACCCACGGTAACGGGCCGCAGGTTGGGATGATCCACCAGGCGTTTGAAGCCGCTGCGATGCAGCATCACGGACAGGTATTGCCCATGTCAGTGTGTGTTGCACTAAGCCAGGGTTACATTGGTTATGATTTACAAAATGCATTGCGGGAAGAGATGCTCAATCGCGGAATTGATAAGCCGGTAACGACGCTTGTTACCCAGGTTCGGGTAGATAAACACGACCCGGCGTTTGTTGAACCAAGTAAGCCAATCGGTTCCTTCCTGAGCAAGAGCGAAGCGGAAAAACTGATGTCGCAGGGCATCGCCGTCCGTGAAGATTCCGGTCGCGGCTGGCGGCGCGTCGTTGCTTCACCTAAGCCTAAAGATATTATAGAGAAAGCGTCGGTCAAAGCGTTGCTTGAGGCCGGTCATGTCGCGATCACCGTCGGTGGGGGCGGTATACCTGTGATTGCCATCGGCCATCATCTCAAAGGAGCCAGTGCGGTCATTGACAAAGACTGGGCCAGCGCCGTACTGGCAGAGATGATCGATGCAGACCTGCTGATTATTCTTACCGCCGTAGAAAAAGTGGCGATTAACTTTAATCGCCCCAATCAACAATGGCTCGACAGCATGACCCTGGACGATGCCAGACGTTATGTGAACGAGGAGCAGTTTGCCAAAGGATCAATGTTGCCGAAGGTGGAAGCGGCAATGCACTTTGCCGCATCGGCCCCGGGACGTGAAACGCTCATTACCCTGCTTGAAAAGGCAAGCGAGGGGATTGCCGGTAAAACCGGTACCCGCCTGCGTAATTTGTGAACCAATGTGAGACGCCGTACTTATCGGCTTAAATGGCGGCGCAGACCGCCATTTCTTTCTTTTCCGGCTCGGCTAGTGATTCGCTAATGTTTGCCTTGTGCTTCTTTCCTTTGGTGACCAGCAGCAGCTCGGCCATCACGCTAATCGCAATTTCTTCTGGCGTTTCCGCACCAATATCCATGCCTACAGGTGAGCGGATATGCGCAATCCTCTCTTCCGTTGCCCCTTCCTTTGCTAATTGCTGTCGAAAATGCTGGGCTTTGCGACGGCTGGCTAACAGGCCCAGGAAGCGTGAAGGGCGGTCTGATAAGGCATTTAAGGACTCTTTGTCCTGATGATTGGTGGCAATGATAAGCAGACTATCTTCGTCGAGAGGCAGACTATCAATCAGGCTGGTAAAGGTTTCGCCGAACCGGCGGTGGCAGCTTTCCGGGAGTTCCGGATGATCGAGATTCGCCTGCCAGGTATCCACGACGTGTACCTCAAAATTTAATGGTATCGCCAGTTGTGCAATCGCGCGATTAACGTGGCCACCGCCAATTAAAAACAGTGAAGGGCGCCGGGGATAGACGGCAATATGCACCGTCATTGCGCCTCCACAGTCAGAGCCAACAGCATGTTCGCCCTGTTGGGCCATACGGCCATGAAACAGCTGGGACTTTCCGTCTTTTAAGGCCTGACGGGCCTTCTCCAGTACCAGCCGCTCCATCATACCTCCACCAATTGTACCGGCCATTTTGCCATCCTCGCTGACAATCATGCTTGCCGAATGGCGCGGCGTCGAGCCGCGGCTTTCAATTAGTTGGATCAACGCAAAACTCTGATTTCGGATCTCACACTGGCCTGCAAGTTGAAATAGCGTCATTTCGGTTCCTCTGCTTCGCTTTAATAACTTCTTATCATGTTCCTGCAATTTTCATGCCCCGTGCTTAAACGGCAGAATACGGGCGGAACAGCGTGATGACTTATCATTACGATAATTACTTTATTAATATGAAAATGAGGCTTTCTGAAATAGAGCCAGCGGGGATCCCATAGCGATCTGAAAGGCCAACCTTGCGATCGCACTCACATAATTATTGACTGATGCAGTCTGGCAGAGATTATGGCGCAGTTGTTGCTTCTGTTAGAGAAAAACGCCGATGCGGCGACTCTTTCTTCTTTAAGGAGCAATGACCGATGAGTGATATTATGCGCCCGATTCCTTTTAGCGAACTTCTGCACAGAATGTTCGCTGAATATGCAGCGAATCGCTCTATTTTTGGCATTCCGGAAACTGAATTTTATCTTCGCGATCCCAGCAGGCAATTAACCATTTTCGGTGAAACCTGTGATACCCCCGTTGGTCCTGCGGCGGGTCCGCATACCCAGCTTGCACAAAATATCATTACTTCCTGGTTGACGGGGGGCAGTTTCATTGAGCTGAAAACAGTACAGATTCTTGACCGGCTTGAACTTGAAAAGCCTTGTATTGATGCGGAAGACGAGGCGTTCAATACCGAATGGTCAACCGAGTTTACCCTCCTCAAAGCCTGGGATGAGTATGCTAAAGCCTGGTTTGCACTCTGGCTGCTGGAGGAGATATTTACCCCCCGCCACCAGCAGGCAGGACGCTCCTTTATCTTCAACATGAGCGTGGGTTATAACCTCGAAGGCATTACACAGCCGCCAATGCAGAAGTTTATTGATGAGATGATGGATGCTTCGGGCAACCCCAAATTTGCTTTATATCGTGAAGAGATGAAAGCATGGGTTTCCAGCGAGGAATTTATTTCACAGATGGGCCTCCAATCCCGCAGAAACGATTTCATTACGTTACCTGAACGTATTCCGTCGACAATGGTAAAAGGCGTGACGCTCTCAACTATGCATGGCTGCCCACCGGAGGAAATAGAGTCTATTTGCAGCTATATGCTAACGGAGAAGAAATTACATACCTTCGTCAAACTTAATCCAACCTTGCTGGGTTATACCCGGGTTCGTGAAATCCTTGATGGCTGCGGCTTTGATTATATTGGGCTTAAAGAGGCATCATTTGATCACGATTTGAAGCTGGAAACGGCGCTGGAAATGCTACAAAGATTGATGGCTCAGGGAAAAGCTGTCGGTCGTGAATTTGGCGTAAAACTGACCAATACTCTGGGTGCCATTAATCATAAAGGCCGCTTGCCGGGCGAAGAAATGTATATGTCTGGTAGAGCGCTGTATCCATTATCCATTAATGTGGCCGCCACGCTCTCACGCGCCTTTGAGGGGCAGCTACCTATTTCCTATTCAGGCGGAGCAAGTCAGTTCAATATTGTCGATATCTTTGCCACCGGCATTCATCCCATCACTATGGCGACGGATCTCCTGAAACCGGGTGGCTATCTTCGTCTCTCACAGTGCGCAGGTCTGCTCTCCACCGCTGACGGCTGGCTGCAAAAGACCGTTAACGTCGCCAAACTTGAACAGCTTGCCAGCGAAGCGCTGACGGTGAATTGGGCGCAGAAAGAGTGGAAGAGCAAAGAGAGCATTGATGCCGGTGGCCCGCTGCCGTTAACCAACTGCTATGTTGCGCCCTGCGTAACGGCCTGTGCCATCAAGCAAGATATTCCAGAGTACCTCCGCCTGGCTGGAGAGGGTCGCTATGTGGATGCTCTTGAGCTTATCTACCAGCGCAATGCATTACCCGCCATCACGGGCCATATCTGCGATCATCAGTGCCAGTACAACTGTACCCGACTGGATTACGAAAACTCACTCAATATCAGAGCAATTAAAGATCTGGTGGTGAGTAAAGGATCTGCTGAATACCGTAAGCGCTGGCATAAACCTGCGGGGTCTGGCAGTAAACATCCCGTGGCGGTGATTGGGGCCGGGCCTGCCGGACTTGCGGCAGGCTACTTCCTGGCTCGTGCCGGGCATCCGGTCACGCTATTTGAACGTGAGGCTAATGCGGGTGGGGTTGTGCGCAATATCGTTCCTCAGTTCCGCATTCCCGCTGAAAAGATTGTCCACGATATTGATTTTGTTGCTGAACACGGCGTGAAGTTTGTTTTTGGCTGCGACCCGTTGCTGACGGCAGACAAGCTACGCCAGCACGGTTTCCATTATGTCTGCATTGGTATCGGTGCCGACAGCAATAGTGGTATGGCGCTGGCAGGTAACAACCGCAACGTTCACAAATCATTCGAGTTTTTGCGCGCTTTCAACCGTGGTGAAGCAGTCAATCTGGGGCGGCATGTTGCCATCATTGGCGCGGGTAATACCGCGATGGATTGTGCCAGAGCCGCGCTTCGCGTACCCGGCGTGGAAACAGCCACCATCGTCTATCGTCGTAGTCGCAACGAAATGCCCGCGTGGCCGGAAGAGGTCGAAGAAGCCGTGCATGACGGCGTACAGTTCCACTTCCTCGCAAGCCCCGAACGTTTTGATAACGGAGGACAACTTCTCGTCAGAGAAATGAAGCTTGGCGAAGCTGATGCGAAAGGTCGACGCAGACCGGTCGCTACGGACCGTACAGAAACACTCCCCGTTGACGCCCTGATCTCCGCCATCGGTGAAAGCCCGGACTACGATCTGCTGGCTCGTATGGGCGTTCCATTAAACGAAAAGGGATTCCCGGAACTCGACTCGCAAACTCTGGAAACCACAGCGTCAGGCGTATTTCTGATTGGCGATGTGCAAAGCGGCCCGTCTTCAATCGTTGCGGCTATTGCCGGCGCCCGCAAAGCGACGGATGCCATTCTGGCCCGCGAAAATATTAGAACGGACAAAGGTGACAAGCGTTGGCTCAATAACGATCCTGTTGCCACCTACGCCCGCAAAGGTCGCATTGCTATACGGCAGGCGGGTGTCGAAGCCGGAGACGACTTTGCCCGCCAGGAAGCGCAACGCTGCCTGGAATGTAACTACGTTTGTGCCAAGTGCGTGGACGTCTGTCCTAACCGCGCCAATATTTCGCTTGCCGTCCCCGGCTTTAAAGACCGTTTTCAGACTCTGCACCTCGATGCCTACTGTAATGAATGTGGCAACTGTGCCCAGTTCTGCCCATGGCAAGGTAAACCCTACAAAGACAAACTCACCGTATTCAGCCTGGAACATGACTTCTTCAACAGCACCAATCCTGGTTTCCTGTGGCGTCACGACGAATGCCTGGTTCGTCATGAGGGCGCAGTCTGGAAATTACCTGTTGCAGCAGATGGAGCCTTAGACAACGCGCCGGAAGGGCTAACGGAAGTCTGCTCCATCATCAATTACGTTAAAAATCATCACGGCTACCTGCTTGGGGCAGTTGAGGAGTAACCATGTTAATTCTGATTAATGCAACTGCAGTGCAGTTCTCTCCCGCAAGCGTGCAGGAAGGGATTGATATCGCCATTGACGGCGAGCGTATTGTGGAAGTGGGCAGGAGTCTGTCGGCGAAATATCCCGAGGCAACACGTAAAGACATGCATGGTCGCATCGTCATGCCGGGACTGGTATGTGCCCATAACCATTTCTATTCTGGCCTGTCGCGGGGGATCCTGGCCTCCATTGCCCCTTGCCCCGACTTTATCTCCACGTTAAAAAACCTCTGGTGGCGACTCGACCGTGCACTGGATGAAGAGTCCCTGTATTACAGCGGTCTGATTTGCTCACTGGAGGCTATCCGTCACGGTTGTACGGCAGTTATCGACCACCATGCTTCTCCGGGCTATATCGCCGGGTCGCTGAATATACTCCGCAAGGGGTTCATGGAGGCGGGACTGCGCGGGATGACCTGTTATGAAACAACAGACCGCAACGGCGGACTCGCAGAGCTGGAAAAAAGCATTGAAGAAAACGTTGATTTTGCTCACCTGATTGATAAAGAGAAAAGTAAAAAGTCAGCGCCCTGTCTTGTCGAGGCCCACATCGGCGCACATGCGCCTTTCACCCTGCCTGATAGCGGTCTGCGCATGCTTAAGTATGCGCTCGACAGTACGGGCCGTGGCTTGCATATCCACGTTGCGGAAGACCGTTACGATGTTTCGCACAGCCACGACAAATACGGCATGGATCCGATGGTACGTCTTGATAGCTACGGCCTGATAAACCAGAAAGCCCTTATCGCTCATGGGCTGTACCTCAGCGAGGCTGAAGTTGACATCATCAATCAGCGTAGGGCAACGCTTGCTCATAACGCGCGTTCTAACATGAATAACCACGTTGGTTATAACCAGCAGATTACGGCGATAGAGCGGGTAGCGCTGGGCACGGACGGCATCGGCGCGGATATGTTCGAGGAGCTGAAGTTTGCTTATTTCAAGCACCGTGACGCGGGCGGACCGCTGTGGCCGGATGGCTTCCTGGCCATGCTGCAGCAGGGAAACCGCATTCTCGAAGAAAACTTCAGCGCCCGTTTCGGTGTGCTTGCCGCAGGGTACACCGCAGACCTCACCATTCTTGATTACAGACCGCCGACGCCTTTGCAGGCTGAAAATCTCGCCGGACATTTCGCGTTCGCGATTAACAGCAGTCATGTAGACAGCGTCATGGTTGCGGGGCGCATGGTGTACGAGGAGAGGGCGTTCCCGCAGGCTGTTGATCAGCTTTATCGCGAGGCTTCGCGCAGCGCTGAAAAACTCTGGGCAAGAATGGACGCGCTATAAGAGGAGGGATCGTCATGAGCACCATCACGAAAGTAGATCTTCCCCGGCATGTGGAGCCGGTAGATGAAATTTTGCCGCTCGGACAAATGATTGTGTATGGCTTTCAGCATGTGCTGGTGATGTACGCCGGGGCAATTGCGGTTCCGCTGATTATTGGCAAAGCGGTTGGCTTTACGGATAGTCAGATAATCCTGCTCATCAGTACCGACCTGTTTATCTGCGGCTGCGGCACGATTTTGCAGTCTATCGGCATCGGCAAATGGATCGGTAGCCGGCTGCCGATTGTCCAGGGCTGTACCTTTGCGGCCCTTATCCCATTAGGGCTGATAGGACAGCAGTACGGGATCGGCGGTATCTCCGGCGCGGTGATCGTCGCCGGGATTTTTACCCTTATCTGCGCCCCCTGGATAAGCAAGCTGGTACGGTTTTTCCCGAAAGTTGTTATGGGAACCATCGTCACGCTTATCGGGCTTTCCATCCTGCCGGTGGCGGGCGGCTGGATTGGCGGCGGGGATGCTCAGGCGGCAACCTTCGGCAACCTGGGGTCGCTGGTCATGGCGTGCTTTACCCTGGTCGTGATCCTCACCCTCTACACCTTCTCCACGGGGATGCTGAAAAATCTGGCGGTACTGCTGGGGATTATCATCGGCACGCTGATTGACTTCTTCCAGGGAAAGCTGAACATCGGCTCCCTGGACGAGGTGGGCTGGCTGACCTTCCCGAAAATAATGCGCTTCGCCACGCCGGAGTTTCATTTTGTCCCGGCGGTGCTGTTATCGATGGTCATGATTGTTGTGATGGTCGAAACCATGTCTTCAATGATGGCAATGGGGGAGATTGTCGGGCGCACCGCAGATAAAAACGTCCTCAAACGCGGCCTGTACGCTACGGGCGCGGCGACGCTGGTTGCGGGAGTCTTCAATATGTTTCCGTACTCCGCGTTTGCGCAGAATGTAGGGCTGGTGAGTATGACAGGCATTCGCAGCCGTTTTATTGTCGGTGTGGCGGGCTGTATTTTGATTGTCATGGGGATGTTCCCGGTACTGGCTGCGCTGGTCGTCGCCGTCCCAAAACCCGTTTTAGGCGGAGCGGGGATTGTCATGTTCGGTATGGTGGCGGTTGCCGGGATCCGCACGCTGGGGCTGGTGGATTATCGTAATAACAATAACGGCATGGTGGTCGCGCTGACGTTAAGCATCGGCTTAATGCCCGTTCTGGTGCCGCAGCTTTTCCATAACCTGCCGCCTGAGATTGCGATGTTCCTGCACAGCGGCATCACCATCGGTACGGCGGTGGCGATAATTTCCAATCTGGCACTCAACGGCGGCGATCGTAAAAAGGATCCTGCCTGCGCACATTGTGAACCTGGTGAAATTGACAACTCCACCACTGCAGCCCGTAGTGCAGCAATCAGAACGGTACGGGTGTGGTTACTGGTTCGCCGCGCTCGCGAAGAGCGGGCTGCGCACAAGAAGCTCTGATATAATGGCGGGCGTAAAATTCCCGCCGGTTCAGGAGCTTCGGGTGCCAGGTCAGTTAAATAATCATTTGCTGGAAGAGATTCTGGCACAGGTAAAGCCGCTTATTGGCCAGGGCCAGGTGGCGAATTATATTCCCGCGTTGGCCGAGGTTCCGGCCAACAAGCTGGGCATTGCAATCTGCACCGTTAACGGTGACGTGTTCAGCGCGGGCGATGCTCAGGAGCGCTTTTCCATCCAGTCTATCTCCAAGGTGCTGAGTCTGGTTCTGGCGATGGGGCGCTATGAAGGCGCTGAAATCTGGCAGCGGGTGGGAAAAGAACCTTCCGGGCAGCCTTTTAATTCCCTGGTGCAGCTGGAACTTGAGCAAGGTAAACCGCGTAACCCATTTATTAATGCAGGTGCCCTGGTGGTTTGTGACATGTTGCAAACCCGGCTGAGCGCCCCAAGACAACGGATGCTGGAGTTTGTCCGTCAGCTCGCGAACACGCCCGATCTGGCCTACGATGCACGTATCGCAAAATCTGAATTCGAACATTCCGCTCGCAATGCCGCTATTGCCTGGCTGATGAAGTCATTTGGTAATTTTGAGAACGACGTCATTACCGTGCTGCAAAACTATTTCCACTACTGCGCCCTGAAAATGAGCTGCCTGGAGCTGGCAAAGACATTTCTGTTTCTGGCAAACCAGGGGGAGACCTTACAACAGGGTGAGGCGATACTCAGCCCTCAGCAGACGCGACAGATCAATGCGCTCATGGTCACCAGCGGTATGTACGATGGTGCAGGGGAGTTTGCCTGGCGCGTGGGAATGCCGGGAAAATCAGGTGTTGGAGGGGGGATTATCGCTATTGTCCCTCATGAGATGTCGATTGCCGTCTGGTGCCCGGAACTGGATGCCTCGGGTAATTCTCTGGCGGGCACCGCCGCATTGGAAATTCTGGCTCAGCGCATAGGGCGCTCCATTTTCTAATCGCAGAAGCATGAAGGTTGCAATCGTAAATAAACTGAGTGAAATGCCGCAGACAGGCACGTTTCAGAAGCCACTGGCCCTTGAAAATGAGGTTATTCCAGCCATCACGATTTATCGTCCCGCACCAGCACTGCGCCCATAATAGCGGTCACCATCACTGCTTCAGCAAGCATGGACTTTCTCACGATCTTCTCCAGGTAATGTGTCGCCGGGTCAATATAGTCCCGGTTCCGTAAACCTCGCGTAGACCATTGACCAGCTATGACATGGTCGGAAATGTGTGGTTCATCACACTACGTTGCGACGTTTTCCACCTGCCTGTCCTGAGAACAAAGCCGGATACAGACACATAGCAGGCTATTAATGTGCGGATCGCGTTAATAGATGCAAAAAATGCACTTATGAAAGCCCGCGGGCTGGCGCACTCTGTAGGTTATTGAATGGTTAATAACAATAAGTATTACTGTTAATTACGGAGTGTCGCATGCCATCAGCTACCCCATCATCGCTGTTCAGGGCGAAAGCAAAAGTCATTCTTCAGGTGACGTCGGGCAACTTTCTTGAGCAGTTCGATTTTTTCCTGTTCGGCTTTTATGCCACCTATATCGCCCATACTTTTTTTCCGGCTAAGAACGAATTCATTTCGCTAATGATGACCTTCGGCGTCTTCGGGGCGGGTTTCCTGATGCGCCCTCTGGGCGCCGTGGTTCTTGGCGCATGGATCGACAAAGTAGGGCGTCGCAAAGGTCTGATTGGGACATTGTCCCTGATGGCGGCGGGAACATTTCTGATCGTCCTGGTTCCCGGGTATGAAACTATTGGGATCTGGGCCCCGCTGCTGGTGTTAAGCGGGCGTTTGCTGCAGGGGTTCTCTGCCGGCGCGGAGCTGGGCGGGGTATCTGTCTATCTGGCCGAAATGGCCACGCCGAATCGCAGAGGGTTCTACACCAGCTGGCAGTCAGGAAGCCAGCAGGTCTCGATCATGGCGGCGGCGGCTCTGGGTTACATGCTGAATATGACGCTTAGTGAGCCGGTCCTGCATGACTGGGGATGGAGGATTCCTTTCGCCATCGGCTGCCTGATTGTGCCTTTTATTTTCTTCCTGCGTAAAAATCTCAATGAGACAGTTGAATACGCGCAGCGTCAGAGTCACCCGACGCTGAAACAGTCCATCAGCATACTGTTGGCAAACTGGAATGTGGTGATCGCCGGTATGTTTATGGTCGCGATGACCACCACTGCCTTCTACCTGATTACCGTTTATGCCCCGACGTTCGGCAGGAAAGTGCTGCATCTTAGCGCCTCAGACAGTCTTCTGGTCACCCTGCTGGTGGCTATCTCAAACTTCATCTGGTTGCCGATTGGAGGAATGATCTCCGACCGCATAGGGCGTAAGTCAGTGTTGCTCGCCATGACGGCGCTTGCCATCGTCACTACCTGGCCTGCGCTAAGAATGCTGACGCATGCACCTGATTTCAGCATGATGCTGGGCGTACTTCTCTGGCTGTCATTTATTTACGGCATGTATAACGGTGCGATGGTGGCTGCGCTGACTGAAATCATGCCTGAGGAGGTCAGGGTGGCTGGATTCTCGCTGGCCTATAGCCTGGCAACGGCCATTTTTGGCGGCTTTACCCCGGCAATTTCTACCGCGCTCATCCAGTACACCGGCGATAAGGCGGCCCCGGGCTACTGGATGAGCTTCGCCGCAGCATGTGCATTGTTTGCGACGCTGTACCTCTACCGCCGAGTCTCTCAGCATCATTTCGGCACGGATAAGTCTTTTGGATAAGGGAGCACTATGAAATATCAGAATTGGTTTGTTCCGGTCCTGTTGCTCGGCGGAAGCTACAGTTCATTTGTTGGCGCACAGGAGATAACCGTTATGATCTCCGGTGGTTTCTCCGCAGCGCTTGACCAGCTGGCTCCCATGTATCAGCAGAAGAGTGGTGACACGCTGCGTATCATTCACGGCCCTTCTATGGGGCAATCACCCGAGGCGATACCCCATCGTCTGGAAAGTGGGCAGGCCGCCGACGTGGTTATTATGGTGGGCTATGCGCTGGATAAACTGCAACAAGCGGGCAAAATGACACCTGGAAGTCGTATTGAGCTTGCGGATTCCCGAATTGGCGCCGTGGTGCGCAGCGGGACTTCTGTCCCGGATATCAGCACCCCCAGCGCGTTGAAAAAGACCTTATTAGAAGCTAAATCTATTGCCTACTCGGACAGTGCCAGCGGCCAGTACGTGCAGAGCGAGCTGTTCAACAAACTTGGTATCGCCGACGAGGTGCACCAGAAGGCGAAAATGGTCGAAAAGACCCCCGTCGCCTCGGTGGTTGCGCAAGGAAAGTATGAAATTGGTTTTCAGCAGGTGAGCGAGCTCTTACCCGTGAAGGGCGCGAAGTTTATTGGCCCGGTGCCTGACTCTCTGCAATACGTCACTCGTTTTGCCGGGGCCGTGGTAGCGAAATCTTCCCATCAGCAGCATGCACGACAACTATTGTGCTATCTGGCCTCAGCGCAAGCGAAAGCCGACGTTGAGAAAACAGGGCTTGATGCGCTTACGAGCACAGTTGCTGACTGTCCTGCGTAAAAGACAGCCTTAACCGCGGGTCAGAAAATAAGAGGTAATTGCAGCTTCAAGCAAGGCCGCCTGCGGTGAAAGTTCTCTGCCCGCCTTCTTGATTAACCCGACCTGTCTTTTGACGGTGGGGTTGGTCAGGAGGAGGGTTGTCAATACGGCATGAGTGTAACCAGGCACGGCCATGGCAGGCGCCGCCGCAAGCCCCAGGCCCGCATCAACCATGCCGAGCATGGCGGTGACGTGCAGGGTTTCGCAAACCGGCTGGCGGCGGGCGGTGACTTTACCCAGCGCCTGATCGAGTAAGAGCCGGTTCCCCGATGATTTATCCAGCCAGATATAATCACCAGCAAAAAACTCTTCCCAGGTCAGGCTGGTACGCTGGGCACGAGGATCGTCCCTGCGGCACACCGCCTGATAAGTTTCATCAACCAGCGGTGTAAACACCAGGCCGACATCAATACTGGACAGAAAGCTCAGTCCAAAATCTGCCTTACGATTCTGCACCGCAGAGGCGACTTCACCGGCGCTGGTGTCGATGACTCTGATACGGGCATCAGGAAACTGCATTCTGAAGTGGCTAATGACCTGCGGCATAAAGTAATTAGCGGCCGAGGGGACACAGGCGACGGTGACAAGCCGGTTGCTGTGCGCTATCCCATCGCCGATCCCCTCTATTGCTTCTTCAAACTCCAGTAGGAGGTGCCGTGCGCGCGGCGCAAAGGTTCTGCCAGTTTGAGTTAATGTCACACGGCGGGTCGTCCGGTCGAATAATCTCACCCCTAACAGCGTCTCCAGCTTTTCAATCCGCCGGCTCAGCGCGGATTGCGAGATACAAATCGCCTCCGCGGCATAGCGGAAGCTGCCGTGCTCGCTGAGGGCAAGAAACGCGTAGAGATCCTGGAGATCGAAGTTAGGCAATGGCTTTTCCTTTAACAATTTTTCAACATTTCATTGTAACGTATTCATTACCGCTCAGGAAATCGCTCGAAAAAAACGTGCTACTATAAATTTATATTTCACCTCTCACCCACTGGTATTATTTACCGGGCCTGTGCATGCAGACATATGAATCTGAAACGCTTTGCTAGTCAGAAAAAGATCGCGATTTTCTCCGACAATAATACCCTTGCCAACGCTGTTGGTATATTTGTCATCACCACACTTTTTTATTTTTTTGGTGCGGCCCTGCGCCTGGTGGATGAGCTGTCCCTCTTCTGGCCGCTGAACGCAGTGCTGGCGGCAGTATTTGTCCGCAACCCCTTTCTTAACCGGCCCCTTTACTACTTCTTATGCTATAGCGCGATGATTGTTTATGATGCCTTCACCGCGTCCTGGGGCTGGATGTCGATAGTCATCAACTTTTCAAATATGGTCTTTATTATTACTGTAGCAAAATTATTGCTCCGCTATTCTTCTCAGCAAAGTGAAAATAACTGGGCAATAAATGCTTTTAATATATTTCATTTCAGCCTTATTGGTGCGTTATTATGTTCGCTGGTCGGTGCGGTAGGTTCAATTGATAACATCAATGACTACGCAAAACTCATCCCCCTGTATGCCGACTGGGTCAGTGAACAATTCTCGACCGGCGTCCTGATGCTTCCCTGTCTGCTGTCGGCAAAATGGCCGGACTGGGAGAAGCTGCCGCCGTTCAGGTTATCCCGACTCTATCCGCTGCTGGGGATTGTGATCTCTTTGTTTGCATCGGTGATAATTGGTGGTGCTGGAAGCCTTGCCTTTCCCTTACCGGCCCTGATCTGGTGTGCCATACGTTACCCGTTAGCCATTACTGCCCTGGTGACGCTGCTTACCGGCGCGACCGAGATTATCCTGGTCGCCAGTTCGGTGATTAATATCCACGCTGACCACACGCTGCTGGTGGGCCAAATGTTCTCAGCAAGGTTGGGGATTGCCACTATTGTGATATGCCCGCTGATTGTCTCTGTCAGCGTTGATGCCATTAACCAGCTGATCAAACAGACTGCGCTGCGTGCCGATTTCGACTACCTGACCGGGGTCTATTCCCGTTCAGGTTTGTTTGAAAAGCTGAAAAAGGAAGGCCGCTTATTGGGTGGGAAAGATCGGCCACTCCTTTGTGTCATGCTGCTGGATATCGACTTTTTCAAACGAATTAACGATAACTATGGCCATGAATGCGGGGATATCGTTCTGACTTCCTTTGCGCTAAAACTCAGGCAGGCCGTGGGGCAAAAAGGATTAGTCGCCAGAATGGGGGGCGAGGAATTTGTCGTGGTGGTAAGCGTTGCGGATGAAGCTCAGGGCTATGGGCTGGCGGAAATGGTGCGAAAAAGCATTGAGCTAAATTCATTTCGCTATCAGCAGGAAAGTTTATTTATTACCGTCAGTGTTGGGCTTGCTACGGCTAAACTTACGCACAAACCCGTGGTAGATATTTTTAATGAACTCATCCATGAAGCGGACAGAAATCTCTATACTTCTAAGAGAAATGGCCGTAACCAGACCAGTGCTACCGCTGCGGATGCTTCGGAAATGGCCTCCTCGTTTCAGTCTGCCCCCTAGTTCGGGTATAGTCTGTCTCGAATGAATAATATCCCCAGGGAAAATGCAGTTATGGCGAAAAAAATCCCCACATTCCCCCCAGATGAGGAAACACGTTTACGCTCCGTACATGCTTCCGGCTTATTAAGATCGGGGCAAGATGAGCGCTTTGACCGTCTGACCCGCCTTGCAAGGCAGGTCTTTGACGTACCGATTGCCATGGTCACGCTGGCTGACGAAGATCGGCTGTACGTGAAATCCTGCGATGGTTTCTCCCCACCTCGATATGTGCCGCGTGAGGACTCTTTTTGCGGCCATGCGATACTCAGCCCGGATCCGCTTATTGTTCAGGATGCGTCAAAAGATGCACGCTTTTACGACAATTCGAACGTGACGCAAGAGCCTTACGTTCGCTTTTATGCGGGCTGTCCGGTCATGCTTCCTGATGGCGCTACGGCCGGGACCTTTTGTCTTATTGATCATAAGCCCCGCGAGTTTACCCCCCAGGAATTAGTGGCACTTAAAGATCTGGCCGCCATTGTTGAGGATGAGTTTGCCGTGCTCGACGCGGCCTCATCGGATGAGCTGACCGGCCTGCTGAATCGCCGGGGTATCAAACTGCTCGCGGATTACTCCCTTGTCTCTTCACAGCGCCGGGGCGAGCCGTTAAGCGTGGCATTTATCGATCTTGATGGTTTCAAGCAAATCAATGACACCTGGGGCCACGAAGAGGGCGACAGAGCGCTGATAGCCATGGCCAACCTGATGAAGGCGGCGTTCCGGGATACTGACGTCCTCTCTCGCCCTGGGGGCGATGAATTCGTGATTATCTTCCTTGATACCGAAGAGGCTGGGGCGTTCATTGCGCTGGAGTATCTCAGTGAGCAGGTTGCCGACTTTAACCGTCACTCCGGCAACCCATGGACGCTTAACTACTCGGTTGGCCTGGTTCAATACAATGAGCTGGAACATGCCACGATGGCAGACATCATTCAGCATGCTGACCAGCAGATGTATCAGGTAAAAGCCGAGCACAAATTAAAACAAATTCGTTAAGCTTCCGTTTATAGACATATTTAAAAACCCGTGAGCTAGCGGGTTTTTAATCTCTTGTTGTTATTTGGTATACATTTCCCAACCTACACTTTGCCTGTTGAATAAACAGTGTTAAAGCGAGGCGGAAGCGTATGACCATTCTTGAAAATCATGAAGTGCTGCGAAAAAATAACGCAGGGCTTGCAACGTTAATGGCGTTAATAAGTGGTGGTATTGCTCCGGCTGCGATTTGGCAGCAAAAAAAATATCGTCTTAAATATTTATTTCGCACTTTTTTGGCTCCTCGTCAGACGCTGCGTTATCTTAACATTCTGACGCGGCATCAGTATTTTTCGACGCTGCTGTCAGCGCAAAAAACATTGCCGAGCAAAATCCACCGGCATTATTTACATCTCGGTCTGAATACGGCTTCACGGGTTGACGCTATCACTTACCACTATGAATTTATCGACAGACTATGTGGCCAGCATCTTGGTCAGGCCCTGCTGTCGGCGGAGAAAACACCTCTGATTCATCTGACGGGCAAAGACGGCGAGGCTGTGATCGTCAGTGCCAGCAGCGCCGGTGGTGCCGAACGAGAAGGCGAATGCACGCTCTGGTTAGAGGTGGAGGGAACGCCTCTGGCTTCCGTCACTTTTTGCGCCACGCATAGCCAGCAGCAGCAGGCGATCGTCATTGGTGGCCTGCAAGGCGCACGGCGTAACGTACCCCATGAAGCAATTAAAATGGCGACTAAAGCCTGTTATGGTCTTTTCCCAAAACGTTTGTTAATGGAGACGCTTTGGCTATTGGCGGAACGGCAGAATATTAAAATTATCTATGGCGTCAGCGATCGCAGTCATGTTTTTCGCGGTTTGCGTTACAGAATGAGTAAAAGCAAAAAATTTCACGCCAGTTATAATGAGTTTTGGGGATCTATTGGTGGCGTAAAATATAATGAGCATCTTTTTCTTTTGCCTCTTTCACTTGAGCGGAAAGATATAAATATAATTGCCAGTAAGAAACGTTCAGAATATCGTAAGCGTTATGCGCTACTGAATGTTTTGAGAGATAAATTTAATCAATTACGGTAGTCGCCAGCCGATAAGTTTTTCCTATAGGTGGCGGGATTGACGCCGGTATTTTGCTCATTAAGATAACTTATTACCTTTGTTTAAAAGAGTTATTCTGATGACCGATCTGCTCATTCGTGCTCTGCCTTTCTCCGAGTTTGACGCCCGTATCTCTCAGCTCAATGAGGTGCTCATTGACTGCGTGGCGGGCGGAGCGTCAGTCAGTTTTATGCACCCACTGTCGGTGCAAAAAGCCACAGAGTTCTGGCAGAAAGTGGCGAACAGCGTGGGCAATAACGAACGTATTGTTCTGGTTGCTGAAGATGAGCACCAGCAGATAGCAGGAACCGTCCAGCTGCTGACAGACCAGCCAGAAAACCAACCGCACAGAGCAGACGTAGCCAAAATGCTGGTTCATCCGCGAGCCAGGCGTCGTGGAATTGCGCAAAAACTGATGCAGCAGCTTGAAGTTGTCGCGCTGGAGGCTGGTAAGACCGTACTGGTCCTTGATACGGCAACCGGCAGCCATGCCGAGTTGTTATACCAAAATCTCGGGTGGCTGCGAGTAGGTGACCTGCCAAAATTCGCTCTGATGCCTGATGGGACGTTCTGCTCAACCACCTTTTATTACAAGCATCTCTGACCTGATAATGCAGGTAATGTCTTAAAAAAGACCCCGTCACTGGTAAATTCATTGTGGGTAGATACAATCCCTCGTCTTTAACACGACAAATTATAAGGGAAATTAAAATGGATTTATTTGGATTAATTAAAGACGCTGGCGCGAAAATCTGGAATTCGGTTACGGATAAAAGCGAACGTGAGGATGCCGTTCAGAAACATATTACTGACCTGGGGATTGAGGGGGCAGAAGGTGTTTCCGTGCAAATTTCCGATGAGGGCGAAGCGACTGTATCAGGTGAAAACATCACTGCCGCTCAGAAGGATAAAATTCTGGTCGCCGTAGGTAACATTGCCGGTGTGTCCTCGGTTATTGACAAAATGGCCACAGCGGAAGGCCCTGGTAGCGCAACGTTTTATACCGTTAAAGCCGGGGACAATCTCAGCAGCATCGCTGCACATGTTTATGGCCATGCCGGCAGCTATATGAAAATTTTTGAAGCGAATAAGCCAATGCTTTCTCACCCTGATAAAATTTATCCAGGTCAGGTTTTGATTATTCCAGCACAGTGATTTTAACCCACCGCTAATAAGGACGTTTATGAGCTTATTTGATAACGTAATGGGAATGGTTGGTAAAAATCTTCTCAAACCTGAAAATATTAAATCTGTTTTGGCCTGGCTGGAACAGCAGGGTGGCATCAGCGCTCTGGTGACTAAATTTAGCCAGGCTGGCCTGGGCGATGTCCTTTCCTCGTGGCTGGGCAAGGAGTCCAATGCCGCTATCAATGAGGACCAGGTACAACAGGTCTTTGGCCTCGAGGAGCTAAAAAAGCTGGCAGCAGAGACGGGGATTACCCCTGCTATGGCGACCACCTTGCTGGCGCAGTCACTGCCGCAAATCGTCGATCTGCTCACGCCAGATGGCGAAACGCCACATGATAACGATCTCGTCTCTGCGGGTTTAAACCTTTTAAAAGGTAAGCTGCTGGGCTAAGTTCGCTTTCTCCCGATGGTTCACGTCGGGAGACTTTCAAACCTGTCACACATCTCCTTTCGGAAATAAAATATTGGTATAATAACTTTGTTTTGATCAAAACAAGGTTTCGGGCTTATGGCTTCTGTTAGCTTTGGCGAACTTTCCGATCGCTTATCCGCTGCTAACGAAGGAGCCCATAGTGAAGACGCTGAATCGCCATGATTTTCCAGGCCCGCAATATCCCACCCGTATCATTCAGTTTGGTGAAGGCAATTTTTTACGGGCCTTTATAGACTGGCAGATAGACCTGCTTAACGAACATACCGATCTTAACGCCGGCATCGAAATCATTCGCCCAATTGACAGTGCGTTCCCACCGTCGCTCTCTGTACAGGATGGGTTATATACCACGGTTATCCGCGGCCTGAATGAGCAGGGCGAGGCCATCAGTGACGCCCGTTTGATTCGCTCCGTTAACCGTGAAATTAACGTGTACCAGGACTATGAAACTTATCTGAAGCTGGCGCACAATCCTGACATTCGCTTTGTATTTTCGAACACGACCGAAGCGGGTATCAGTTACCGTGCGGGCGACAAATTTACCGATGCGCCAGCGGCAAGCTACCCGGCTAAATTGACGCGCCTGCTGTTCGAGCGCTTTAACCATTTCGACGGTGCGGCCGACAAAGGTTGGGTCATCATCCCTTGCGAACTTATTGATTATAACGGCACGGCGCTGCAAGAGCTGGTGCTGCGATATGCGCAGGAGTGGGCGCTGCCGGCGGCCTTTATCAACTGGTTAAATGAGGCAAACACTTTCTGCTCAACGCTGGTAGATCGCATCGTAACGGGCTACCCGCGTGACGAAGCCGCAGCGATCGAGCAGGATCTTGGCTATAAAGATGCGTTCATCGCCACCGCCGAACATTTCTATCTGTTTGTTATCCAGGGGCCGCAGTGGCTTGCAAAAGAGCTGCGTCTGGACCAGCTGCCGCTCAATGTCTCTATCGTAGACGACATCAGGCCCTATAAAGCCCGCAAAGTTGCCATTCTCAATGGTGCCCATACCGCGCTGGTGCCGGTGGCATACCTTGCCGGGCTGAACACCGTCGGTGAAGCGATGAGTGACGGCGATATTTGTAACTTTGTCGAGAAAACGATCGCCGAGGAGATTATCCCGGTGCTGGATCTGCCGCGTGAGGAGCTGCTCTCCTTTGCCGAAGCGGTCACCAGCCGTTTCCGCAACCCTTACATTCAGCATCAGCTGCTGTCGATTTCCCTTAACGGCATGAGCAAATTCCGCACCCGTATTTTGCCGCAGCTTCTGGCCGCGCAGCAGGTAACCGGGAAACTGCCGCCACGACTGACTTTTGCACTGGCGGCGTTGATTGCCTTTTATCAGGGCGAACGCAGCAGTGAAAGCTACCCTTTACAGGATGAGCAGCACTGGCTCGTGCGCTATCAGCAATTGTGGACACGGCTCCACGATCGGCAAATCGATGAACAACAGCTCGTGCAGGAAGTGTTAAGTGACAGCGCGCATTGGGAACTGGACTTAACGCAGGTGCCGGGCCTGGTCGCCAAGGTGGCTGAAAACCTCCAGCAGATCCGCAGCCTGGGCATGCGCGCAGCGCTGGCTAAGATTTAATATCGTGCTGTAGCCAGGTAAGCGAAGCGTCATCCGATACATCATGACGAATCGCCGGTTAAAACGCGTTAAGCGCGCGTGATATAGTGCCTGTCATTTTGTCTGACAGGCCCTTTCACATGGAAAACGCCGCGCTCTGGTTTCGCCAGTTTGGGCACCCCGAAGACGTTTTGACGCTGGAACATCGCACGCTAGCTGCGCGTAAGCCGGGCATGCTGCGAGTGAAAATGCGCTATTCCCCGGTCAATCCTTCCGATCTTATCCCTGTTACCGGTGCCTATCGACATCGGGTTGTTCCACCGAAGGTTGCGGGATATGAAGGCGTAGGCGTCGTAGTCGAGGCCGACAATCCAGCGCTTATTGGGCAACGCGTTTTGCCCTTGCGGGGAGAGGGAACCTGGCAGCAGTTTGTAGACTGTGAGCCAGCGTTAGCGGTGCCCGTGCCTGATGAAACGCCTGATTTACTTGCTGCTCGTGGCTATATCAATCCGCTGGCTGCCTACGTCATGTTAAAGAAGTGGCCGGTGCGGGGGAAAACGGTGCTGCTGACCGCGGCAAATTCTTCCTGTGCTGGTCTGCTGGCACAGTGGGCCAGAGGGCAGGGGGCGCAAAGGATTTTTGGCGTGCATCGCTCGCAAAATCAGATAGCAGCACTGGAGCAGAACGGCGTTACCCCAGTAAGCATTAATGAGGTTTCCGTTCTGAAAGAGACGGCGCGTCATGCGGATGTTATTTTTGATGCCGTGGGCGGCGAGCTGGCGACAACGCTGTTGCAGCATCTGTCGGTAAATGCTGCGTTTATTTCCTATGGATTGCTGAGCGGGCAGCCTTATCAGCTGAAGACCAGCCTCATTAACCCCCAGCACTTTCATCTACGCGATACTCTGGCGATGACGGCCCCGGAAATCTGGCAACGGTGGTTTGTAGAGCTATGGTCATTACTAGCCAAAAGTCAGCTGCCGGAAGTCAGTTTGTTTGCGCTGGAGGAGTGGCGTGAAGCCTTGCGGGAGTTTGCAGCGCCGGGCAGACGCTGCAAACCTGTTTTCGTCTTCTGAATCTCTGAAGCTAAAGAGTGGCTGACGCTGCGCTTATCCACCCGATACGACAAGTCCGCAGCGTCATCAGAGCTACAATTACGGCTTGCCGCCCATAATCGTTTGCAGCGTTTCGGCGTCAGGCAGCCCCTGATGCTGCTGAAGACGGCCGTTATCATTCAGATAATAGATAGATGGCGTCGCGCTGCCTCCTAATTCATCCATCAGAGCCAGATTGCTTTTCAGCGCCTCATTGATTTCCGGCGTGATGGCATCCGGTTTTTTCAGCGCCAGCTTCCCCTGGCTGTTTTCATAATCCGCCAGCGTTTTGGCCGGATCTTTCGCCATCATGATCGCCGCTGCTTTCTGCGCGCTGTCCGGGCGCAGCATTCCAACCATCAGCACCCGCAGCTGCACCTTGCCGGACTTAAGCCACGGCTGGGCGTTTTGCCAGAACTGCGTACAGTACGGGCAGTAGGGATCGGCAAAGGCATAAACAATCCGCGGTGCGTCGGCTCTCCCGGCGGCTATCCAGTGATTTTTCTCAAGCTTCTGCCACATCTCTTTGGCCATCGGCGCGTAGACCCACTTCTCGACCTGAGCATCGCTAAGATTCTTGCCGCCCGCATCCACCATATTCCCCATGATGGCATGCTGCTTGTCCGGGGTCAGATATACGGTGGTCCCTTGCCCCTGGTACTCCATGGCATAGCCCTGAAGGTCGCCCGGCGCTTTAAACTCACCTTTCAGCACAAAACCCTGCTTTTGCAGCGCCTCTAACGGGGCGGGAAGTTTCGTCTCAGCGGCCAGCACGCTGCCGCTGGCAATAAGCGACAGCGAGAGGAGCCAGCTTGATGCAATTTTCATCTGTCATCCTTTATGGTTTAGCGAATTTTTACCAGCGTTCTGCCCTGAATGGCGTTATTCAGAAAATCAGCGGCAACTTTTGGAGCCTCTTCCAGCGCGATTTCGGTAGTGGCAGTTTGATAGAAGCTTTCAGGCAGGTCGTTTGCCAGACGCTCCCATGCTGCGGTGCGGCGCGCGAATGGCGCGTTGACGGAATCCACACCCTGCAAACGCACATTGCGCAGGATAAACGGCATCACGGTGGTAGGCAGATCGAAACCACCGGCAAGGCCACAGGCCGCGACACAGCCGGAATAGTTAGTTTGAGCAAGAACCTTAGCCAGCACGTTTCCACCTACGGTATCTATCGCGCCTGCCCAAATCTGCTTTTCCAGCGGGCGAGTTTCGGCAAACTCGCTGCGTGGCACAATGCGCGACGCGCCGAGTTTCAGCAGATAATCATGGGTACTTTCGCGACCAGTCACTGCGGCAACTTTGTAGCCAAGGGCGTGTAGCAGGGCGACCGCTGTACTCCCCACGCCGCCGCTGGCTCCGGTCACAACAACTTCGCCGCTTTCCGGCGTTATACCCGCGTCTTCAAGCGCCATGACGCAAAGCATAGCGGTCAGGCCAGCCGTGCCGATAATCATCGCGCTGCGGGAGCTCATCCCTGCCGGCAGAGGAACCAGCCAGTCGCTTTTGACCTGCGCCTGTTCGGCAAGGCCGCCCCAATGGTTCTCGCCAACGCCCCAGCCGGTCAAGACAACTTCCTGTCCTGCGGTGTAGCGGGCATCGTTGCTATGCTTCACGACGCCAGCAAAATCGATGCCGGGCACCATCGGGAAATTGCGAATGATTTTGCCATTGCCGGTGATGGCCAGCGCATCTTTATAGTTCAGGCTCGACCAGGCCACATCAACCAGTACTTCACCCGCGGCGGCGGCAGGGAGGTCGGCTTGTTTTATCGTCGCCTGGGTTTGACCTTCCACCTGCTCAAGGACTATCGCTTTCATTACTTTTCCTCTGCTTACGCCAGCATTTATCTTAAATTGAATCCGAAGGCTACCCTAAGCCTGTTTGTCAGCTGAATCAACAGTGCGGTGAATGGGTTGCGGAGTTAGTTGATTTCGCTCACTATGGCGCCCGTCATTTTTACTGAATTCAGGACCTGCGCAATGAACACGCACTCTTCAAAAGACCCCCTCCACGGCGTTACGCTGGAAGCCCTGCTGAATGCTTTGGTGGCGCAATATGGCTGGGAGGAGCTGGCAAAGCGAATCAATATCAACTGCTTCAAAAGCGACCCAAGCGTGAAATCGAGCCTCAAGTTTTTGCGTCGTACTCCCTGGGCCCGCAAAGAAGTGGAAGAGCTTTATCTCGATTCGTTAGAAGAGCAGGCCGCAAAGCAGCAGGAGGCATCAGCGGACAGCCCATGGGCAAACTGGCGCAGTAAGAAAACGGACTAACTGACGAAGAAGAAAGACTCATTTTTTCTCATCCCGTGCCGATAAAGACAGGGAAACGATCCGTACACCCGTACATAAGGAGAAAAAATGAATGTAGGCTCAGCCGGTAACGCCGCCGCCGTGGCGAAAATAGGGCAGCTCTCAGCGCCGTCTGGCGGCGGTGAAAATATTGCGGCACAAATTAAGATCGTCACTAACAAGATCGCTGAGCTGTCGCAATATATTCAGAAAAATGCCGCAGGTATGAGCAAGGAAGAGCAGCAGAGCGTGCAGGAGCAAATGGCCATGCTTCAGCAGCAGCTTGCCGATCTGATACAGAAGCAGGCGCGAGAGGCTCAGCGTGCCCAGCAGCTCGATAGCGTTGACCCGGTAAATACGCAAACAAAGTCCTCCGCAATTGACGTGCGGGTCTGATCTGAAAAGGGGCTGTGCCAACAGTCCCTTACCGCTCGCTGATTTAATTTTAAATGAAATAATCCCCTGGTCAGCACGATAAACGCAGCGGCAAAATTCTTTTGCCACTAGCATGCGCGTTCTTTTTTACATCATTCATAGCCCGGCTTTATTTTCGGGCTATTTTATTGACATGGGATGCACATGCGCTTAAAAAAATTACTTCTTATTGCCGCAGCCGTTCTGGCTATCTCTGGTTGTAGTGCCGAAGGTGACACAGCCAGCCAGCAACGTACCTCTATTCAGCATATGCGTAATGACACGCTCAGCAAGCTGTATCAGGTTCACCCGGAAGCCCAGGCCGAAATTAAAAAATCTCAGGGCTATGCCGTCTTCGCCAGCAACAGCAGCAAAATTTTTGTGTTTGGTTTTGGCAGCGGCTACGGGATCGTGAAAGACTTCCGTTCGGGTAAAAATACCTACATGAAGATGGCGCAGGGCGGTGCAGGCCTGGGTATCGGCGTTAAGCAGTTGCGTACCGTGCTGATCTTCAACGACAGCAAAGCGTTGAGCGACTTTATCACTAACGGCTACATTGTCGGCGCCGATGCAAACGCCGCGGCGAAATATGATGATAAAGGTCTGCCAGCGGTTGGGGCTTCCGCAAGCGCAGTGGCACCGAGCAGCGTTACCGCACCGAAACCTGTCACCGTTTACGAGCTAACCGAAAAAGGCCTTGCGGCCCAGGCCATGGTTAACGGCTACAAATACTGGCCGGACGACGAGCTGAACGGCAAGTAACACGACGGGCTGGCGGCATCACTTTGGCTGCCAGCCAAGACGCATTTCGATGGTTGTCGCACTTTGCTGTACCAGTGCCCGCAGGTCGGGCACCGTTTGATCGACTTTACTGGCCGGCACGACAATGGAAATCGTAGCCTGACAGGCCCCGCTGGTATCACAAATGGGGGAAGCGATGCAGGCGACCGAGAAATCAGATTCGCCAGCCTGGATGGATAATCGCTGCTCCAGCGCCGTTCTGGCACTCTGCGTCAGCAGCTGCGGGTCCGTTTCTGCCCGGCCGGTTGGTGAAGGTGGCGCAAAAGCTGTAAACAGCGCCAGCCGCTCAGCCTCACTGAGATGGCCCACCAGTAACCGTCCGGATGCCGACCAGTTTAACGGAATCCGGGTGCCAACCCGGGAAGCGACATGAAAATGGTCATGACCTTCCGCCATCGCCAGCACCACCATCTTATCTTCGTCCCGCCCGCAGATCTGAATAATCTCTCCGCACTGTTCGCTCAAATTTTCCATCTCCCGCGTCGCTACGGTCAGTAAATCCAGATGGCGGCTGTAGGAGAGGCCGTAATAATAGAGGCGCGGCCCGAACCAGACCTGGCCATTCTTTTGGCGCTCAAGCATCAGCTTACTGACCATATCTTCGACGACGGAGTAGATAGTCGACAGAGGGGCTTTGGCGGCCTTAGCCATTTCGTAGCAGGTTAACGGCTGCTGCTTCTCCTGCAGGAGATCCAGCACCTGTAACGCGCGATCGATGCCGCTGGTGCGTGGCCGTTTTTTAGGCGAAAGGTCTTCCATTTGTTCGCTCATTCATCTTCTCTCTCTGGCGGCTGTGACTCAGTCTGGCCAAAGCAGGGCCGCTTGTTGGCGCTGCATCAGGCGATCCTCAAACCGGGTAATCGCTGGCTTGTCCCCCGACAGGGCAGCGTTTAGTTCTTCAATTATGCGTTTCAGCACCGTAACCTCCTGTCCGTGGTGAAGATTACAGGGATCGAGATAAAAGTAGCCTTTTTCTGCCATATGGTCACGCACAATCACCGACGGCGTGCCGGCGCCAAGCGCCTGGCTTAAATCCCATGCTGTAGTTCTGGCGCGATCGGGGTAAACGGTAACTTTGCAGCGTTCAAGAGGGTTGTCGGTTGGGTCGGCTTCGAGCGAGACGTGGATTCCCGGCAGATCCTGAAGCCCCTCGGCCCATAAACGCAGGATGTTGGTTTCACGCTCGCGGACGGCATGATGATCCCGGGTTTGCCAGGCCTGCAAAGCGGCAATTGCGCCGCAAATGCTTTCCTTTCCGACTTTCATACCGCGAGCGATACCGCGGTTCTGCAGCCAGGCGTGGCGAATCAGCGATTTCCTCCCTGCCACAATGCCGGAAGTCGGACCGCCGAGGAATTTATGTCCCGAATAGATAACGATATCGGCTCCTTCACGCAGGAAGCGCTGCAAATCATATTCAGATGCGGCATCCACGATGACCGGCACGCCGCGCGCGTGGGCTATCTGGCAGAAAAGGCTTAACGGAATTTGCCCATGATCCACCACGTGGTGGGAAACCACATACACCGCAGCCACCGTACGCTCATTGATACTGTTTTCCAGATGATAGGGGGCACACTGCGTGGCTTGTCCGATGCTGACGCATTTCGCGCCGGTCAGGCGAATAGCCTGCTCAACCGGTGCTCCGTAGCTGACCAGATGGCCTGCCTGAACAAGAACTTCGTTCCGGGTAAGCGAATCATCAGGCAGTTTCTCAACCGCGAGAAGATTATCTTTAGTGAGACAGCCCGCAACGACCATAGAAATAGCAGATGCGCTCGATGCGGTAATAAAGCCAGCTTCGGCACCGGTAAGCTGCGCGATAACACCGCTGGCGTAGCGTTGCAGCTCCTCCATTTTCACAAACTCAGGCAGAATGCGCTGCATTGCCGCAATCGCTTCGGGGACGACGATCGACGCGCCCAGATAGGTCATAGTGCCTGCAACGTTGATAACCGGCGTGAGGTGAAAATCACGAGCAAGTTCGGTATCTCTCATTGATTGCTTCTCCGGGTTATTCGAACGCGACAATCGCTTCTATTTCGACGGTGATCTGATCGGGTAATGAGGAAAACCCGACGGCCGAGCGGGCATGCACACCCTGTTTACCAAAAACGTTGACCATCAAATCCGAACAGCCATTGATCACCTTAGGGTGATCTTTAAATTCATGATCCGCATTGACCATCCCCAGCAGTTTCACCACCTGCTTCACGCGGCCTAAATCGCCCAGCGCTTCGTGGATCACGGCGAGAAGATTTATTCCGGTTAACCTTGCGTGTTGATAGGCCTCTTCAGTGGTGACCTCTCGACCGACCTTGCCACGGTGTTTCGTATTATCGGGATGTACAGGCCCCTGTCCTGACAAGAACAATAAGTTGCCGGCAATAACGTGCGAGCTGAAATTGGCCACGGGCGCGGGAGAGGCCGGCAGCGTGATCCCCAAATCAGCAAGACGGTGATAGGGCGTTTCGTTCAAAGTGGTGTCAGACATCTTTTTTCCTTTACCTGATTAAGCCTGGTGAGTGAGTTCAGCAAGACGAATGCAGCTGACCCAGTGCCCGTCACTGACCTGTCGGGCTGCGGGAACATCCTTCGCACAGTCGCTGGTGGCGCTGGGACATCGGGTGCGGAAGACGCAGCCTGACGGTGGGGAGATTGGGCTGGGAATATCCCCTTTTAGTACGATGCGCCGTTTCTTTCTGGTCGGGTCGGGAGCAGGGGCTGCTGACAGAAGTGCCTGTGTGTAAGGATGACGGGGATTTGAATAAACCTCCCTGCATGGCCCGCTTTCCATAACCCGTCCCAGATACATAACGATGACTTCATCGCAAAGGTATTCCACTACGCTGAGATCGTGGGCGATAAACAGCAGCGTTAAGCCCAGCGACTTTTGCAGCTCACCGAGCAGATTGAGAACCTGGGCCTGCACGGAAACGTCTAATGCCGATACGGACTCATCCGCAACAATAAAGCTGGGCTCAACGGCGATGGCTCTGGCAATGCCGATTCGCTGACGCTGACCGCCGGAAAACTCGTGAGGGTAGCGATCTGCATGTTCCGGCTGTAAGCCAACCTGATGCAGCAGTTCTGCAATACGTTTTTTTCTGACTTCGCCTTTTGGGAAGCCGCAGGTATTCAGAGCCTCACCGATGATTTGCGAGACGCGCATGCGAGGATTCAGACTGGAAAAAGGATCCTGGAAAATGATCTGCATTTTTTGTCGATAGCGCTTCATCTCTTTCGCAGACAGGCTAAGCACGTCGGTGCCGTCAAAAAAGACCTTGCCCTTACTCGGTTCAAGCAGACGCAAGATGGCGCGCCCTGCGGTCGTCTTACCCGAGCCGGATTCGCCAACCAGCCCGACGGTGTGACCACGCTTAATATCAAAGGTCAGGTCTTCCACGGCGTGCACCGTACGTCCGTCCTGGGTTTTAAAGTACTGGCACAGCCCGGCAATTTGTAGCAGCGGCGCAGGCTGGGCGGCGGTAATTTCGCTCATAATCTTTCACTCCAGATGCAGCGTGACCAGGTGTTATTGCCGATGGCGCGTAGCTCGGGGCGGGTAGTGAGGCACTGGTTATTGACGAAGCTACAGCGCGGCGAGAAGGCACATCCTGCCGGTAGCGCGCTCAGGGCCGGTACTGAGCCGGGAATGGCGTATAACTGCCCACGTTCCGTCTCCGTGCTGGTGTGATTATTAGGCGTGCAGGCCAGTAATCCTTTGGTATAAGGATGGCTGGGATGGGCAAATAGCGTGGCGACAGGCGCATGTTCCACAACCCGCCCGGCGTACATCACCACCACATCCTGGGCTATCTCCGCCACGACGCCGAGATTATGCGTAATGAAGATGATGCTCATCCCCATCTCACTTTGCAGACGCTTTAGCAGATCGAGAATTTGTGCCTGGATGGTGACATCCAGCGCGGTCGTCGGTTCATCGGCAATCAGCAGCGCGGGATTGCAGGAGAGGGCAAGAGCAATCATCACGCGTTGACGCATGCCGCCTGACATGCTGTGCGGGTAGTCATCAACCCGTGTGGCGGGCTCGGGGATTTCCACCTTTTCCAGCATCTCAATAGCTTTCAGACGCGCCTGGGCTTTAGACATAGGCTCGTGGAGCAGAATCATCTCCATAATCTGCTCGCCGACGGTAAACAGCGGATTAAGGCTGGTCATCGGCTCCTGAAAAATCATCGCAATCTCTTTGCCGCGGATTTTCTGATATTGAGAGGGCGTAAACTGGTCAATGCGCTGAATATCGTTCCGGCTGGTGCGATAGAGGATCTCTCCGCCCGAAATATGACCATTCTTTCCCAGCAGGCCCATAATTGACAGGCTGGTCACCGATTTTCCCGAGCCAGACTCACCTACCACGGCCAGCGTCTGCCCACGTTTCAGATCGAAGGTCACGCCATCAACAGGGGTGACGCTCTGCCGTTTGCTGGTGAACCGCGTCTGTAAATTTCTGACCGACAAAATGACATCTTCTGCAAGCTTTGGCTTCATGGATGCGCTCCACAGGTGCAGCGCTGCGTCGCTTGCGCTGGTTGATAACGAGAGGCCTCCTGAAAATGCGCGCCGAGAACGGTGAAGCGTGGATCAAAGACCTGCTTCAGCGCGCTTGGAATGCCTTTTGAATCTTTGACGATCAGATCGGAGTCGTTAAGTTCGAAAGCGGTGAAGTTAGCGCGAATGCCCGACTGAAGTTTTTCAGCATGAGGACGGTTTATCACTCTGCGCGGCGTGGTGCTGGAGGCCGCAATAACGTCTTCCAGCGGCATGCCTAATGAAAGAAGTTTGGACATCGTGGTGGACATATCCCAGACGGAACCCGGCATGGAACGCTTGTGGATATCCGTAGAAATGGTGTCCGGCAGCAGCTTATTGCTTAAGGCAGCCCTGGCCACATCAAATGAAAACGAGGCGCCGCCGTGGCCGACATCCAGCACGATCCCGCGCCGCTGCGACTCTTCAACAAGCTGATAAAGCTCTTCATCCTCAAGAATGGAGCCGCCGATCTTGCCGTTAAAACAGTGGGTAATAATGTCGCCTTCGCCCAGCGTTCTCAGCACGTCATCATAGAGCGGCAGCGGTTCACCCACGTGCACCATGATCGGCAGTTTGAAAATGCGGCCCAGCTTTTTGGCCAGCTTCACCGGCGCAATGTCCCAGCCGGCGGTAATCGTGCCGCTGGCACGCACTTTCAGCCCGACGATGAGATCGCGGTTCGCTTCTACCGTGGCGGCAATCCGGTCGATATCGACAGAGGCCAGCCCCGTCAGTTCACTGACCCGGTTACAGGCGACCAGACCAATCGACCCAAGGTTCAGGAAGGCGAAAATATCTTCCCTGGCGTGGTCGATAATCAACTCGCGCAGACCATGAAAATTCGCTTCGCCAGCGGAACCAGCATCCACCAGAGTAGTGACTCCGCGCGACAGGCCGCAAATCTCTGGTTTGATCGAAATGTCCGTGCCGCCGTACCAGATATGGGTGTGTAAATCCGTCCAGCCAGGCGACAGCCAGCATCGATTCCCTTCAATGACTTTTACCCCGGCAGTGGGACGGATCTCGGCGGCAACCTCTAAAACCAGCCCGTCGCTGCCAATCAAAATATCCACACAGCCGTTTGCCGTTGGCGGCAGATCGGCGTTAAAACCGATAGGCTTCACCGTTTTAATCAACAAGGTTTCGGTGGTTTGGCTTGTTTGCATATTCATCAGGCACCTTTAGCTAGTCTGGGATCGAGTAAGTCGCGCAGGCCATCGCCCAGCAACTGTAAGGAAAGAACGGTAATCACAATGGCGATGCCGGGAAACAGCATGATCCAGCTTGCCTGGTCCATATACTGCCGCCCCTGGCTAATCATGGTTCCCCAGGTTGGAATATCTGGTGATATCCCGACGCCAAGAAACGACAGGCCGGCCTCGGCGAGAATGGCGTTGGCAAAGATAAATGTGCATTGCACCAGCAGCGGCGAAGTCAGGTTGCGCAGAATATGGCGATACAAAATGACCGGGGTAGGCACCGCCAGCGCTTTGGCGGCCTCAACATAGGGCAATTCACGGATGACAAGCGTTGAAGCGCGAATCACCCTCGCCATGCGCGGCGTGTAGACGATCCCCAGCGCAATCACAACGTTAGTGGCAGACGGACCAAGCGCGGCCACCAAAGCAATGGCCAGCAGAATGTCAGGGAAGGCCATCATCGCGTCAATCAGCCTTGATAGCGGGGCATCCAGCGCGCGAAAATACCCAGCCAGCAGGCCCAGCAACACCCCCGTTACCGACGTAAAGAGCACTACGGCGATACCCACGCTTAGCGAAGTCTGACCGGCAAACAGCATGCGGGATAAGATGTCGCGGCCCAGCTCGTCCGTACCGAGAAAATGCACGGTGCCCGGGGCGTGTAGCCGCTGCATAATTGACAGCTGGCTCGGGGAGAAAGGCGCCAGCCACGGCGCGAGAGCCGCGCTGATAATCACCACGGCAAGCACAGCTGCCGCCATTGCCGTGGTGGGTCGCGACATGAGCTGCCAGAAAAAGGAATCCTGGCGAGAGCGAACAGGAACAGTGAGTGAGATAGACATCAGAAGCGTACCCTCGGATCGACCAGCAGATAGAGCATATCCACCGCAAAGTTCATCAACACATACAGCCCGGAAATCACTAACAGCGTGCCCTGAATAACCGGGTAATCCCGGCGGAGCACCGCTGATACCGTGAGGCTACCCACGCCGGGAATCCCAAAGACCGTCTCGGTGACAATGGCTCCGGAAATCAGCAGGGCCGCGGTCAGGCCGATGACGGTCACCACCGGGATCAGCGCGTTTTTGAAAGCATGCTTGACCACCACGCGATATTCCGTCATTCCTTTTGCCCGCGCGGTACGGACATAGTCGTCATTGAGCACATCCAGCATGCTGGCACGGGTAAAACGCATGATCAGCGCGGAACAGACTGCGCCCAGCGAGAGGGCTGGCAGCACAAGATGACTCATGCGCTCACCAAAAGTTGCCGACGGACCGCCGTAGCCTGAGGTATCAAACCAGCCGAGCCTGACGGCGAAAAACTGGATAAACAGCAGGCCGAGCCAGAAAGAAGGAATACTGGCTGACAACATGGCAACCGCAGTCGCAACCTGATCAAACAGCGATCCGCGGTAGTAAGCCGACAAAATGCCGACCGGCAGGGCAATCAGCGTCGCTACCAGTAACGCCATCAGCGTCAGGAAAAAGGTTGGCTCGGCACGCTGCCACAGCGCTTCCGTCACCGGAATGTTCAGGAAAATGGAGCGCCCTAAATCTCCCCGCAGCACGCTGCCGATATAGTGAAAGAATTGCTGCCAGAGCGGTGCGTTCAGCCCCATCTGTTCGCGCAGGGCGGCAATGTCACCTGCCGATGCATCCGGCCCGAGCATCACCGCCGCGGGATCGCCTGGCGTCAGACGAACAATCAGGAAAACCAGTGTGATAACAATCGCCATCACCACAACCATGCCAAACAGACGATTTAACGTTGAACGTAACATTCTCCACTCCGGCGGTTATTTGGTGAGATAAGCATTCCAGAAATAAGGCCACGGCGAGGGTTCAACCCCCTGCAGTTTCGGCGACTGGGCGGCGAGTGCGTTGAAGTTGCCAATCTTGTACAGCGGCACATCCTCATAAATGGCTTTCTGCACGTTGGCCCACAGCGCGATACGCTTCTGTGGATCGGTTTCGCTGTTAAATGCCTGCACGGCAGCATGCTTCTTATCGGACACCCACCAGCCGGGCAGCGTGTCAGACATCACGCCAATCAGCGTAGGTTCCGGCAGGAAAGGGCTGTGGCTGACATACATGTCCCACAGCTTTGGATCGGTGCGGTTTTTGGTCAGGGAGGCACGCTCCTGAACATCGAGGGTAACTTTAAAACCAGCGGCCTCAAGGTAAGCCTCGGCAACCTGGGCAATCTTGTAATGGAACTCATACTGGCGGCTAGTCAGGATGCGGATGGGCTGCCCCTGATAGTTGGCCTGCTTCAGGAGCTGCTGGGCTTTAGCAGTATCGCCCATCGGTTTATAAGCGCTGGTTCCCGCTTCCGTGTACCAGATACTGCCTTTCGGATACATCGCCCCATCAACGGTGAAAAACTCAGGGGATCCAAAAGCGGCGGTCATCATATCCTGCGGCGCTAATGCAGCCTGAATGGCTTTTCGAATCAGTGGGTTGGATGCAATGCCCTGCCTGGTGTTCATGACCAGAGTCGGCCAGCCAAACGATTTGATCATCACCGGCTTGTCTTTGCCGCTTTTGATTTTTTCATAGGATTCCACCGGTAAAGAATCCACGTAGTCGAATTGCCCGGAAGCGGCTCCTTCAACGCGGGTATTCGGATCGGGAACCGGAACAAAACGGATCTCATCCAGGTATTGCTTCCGCGCGCCACCGTAGCCGTTAGCGTCACCCTCAGGGCTTTTATATCCTGCAAAGCGTGTCAGCTGGATAAAACGGTCCGGCTGGTGAGACTTCAGCTGGTACGGGCCAGTGCCGACGAACTCGGTCAGCGGTGTCTGCTTCGTCTGGGCCTCAGGCATGATGATGGCGGCAGAATTATTCAGCGAAAGCAGGGACAGCAGAGGGACGTAAGGCTGGTTGAGAACGATCTTAATGCTGTGTTCATCTGGGGAAGAGATTTCAACAATTTTCTCTGCCGTCTGGCGACCGCGGCTGGCCACTTTTTCCCAGCGCTGCAGCGATGCCAGCACATCTTTAGCGGTCATCGGCTGCCCGTTCTGAAAAGTAACGTCCTGACGCAACGGGATCACGTAAGTTTTCCCGTCGGCGGAAAGCGTGGGCATGGCGCTGGCAAGCAGCGGAACGAGCTGCCATTTGCTATCGAAGGTATAAAGCGTTTCAAAAATATGCTGCGTGATTGTCCCCACCATATCGGCAGTGGAAACCATAGGATCGAGGGTAGGCGGTTCGCCAATCATAGCGACATTGATCACGCCGCCTCTCTCTGGTTCAGCTTGCGCAACCGACATGCTGGTAAAGCTCAGCGCCAGAGTTGCGGCAAGGGAAAAGCGTAGGATACGGGACATGTGCAGTTACCTTTGTTTCATAATAGTGGAATATATGTTTCATTTATGTAACTCAAAGGTAAAAGTACAGCGTATGAACGAAGCGTCAAATATTTTCAGAAATCAGTTAAATTTTCGCAGGTGGATTCACATTTCTGGCAATTGAGGAGGGTGTTAGCGGGGAAAAATGGTCGCAGGTAAGCGTACAGCGATATTTCAGGTAAATAACCCGCACCTGTTTCGCGTAATTGTCTTCACCGTGGAGATCAAAATAGTAATGAGCGGGCCAGCACTGGGGTCCGCCTGAAAAAAAGAAAATATCCTGCGCCAAGCCAGTTTCTTAAGCGGGGATGACGGTCAGCTTTGAGCGAGGAACGGACGTGAATGGCCTGAGGGAACCCTAATTTAGGTCACGAATTTGAAAAAGGTAATGATTAAAGTTTTCTCAAAAGTTTGGCTGGGTTGCCAGCATACACTCCTTTTATCAGCACAGGCTTTGTAACCACGCTGCCTGCACCAATCACAGAACCACTGCATATTTCCGTTGTTAAAATTGTTGCTCCACTGCCCACCGATACAGCGTTACCTAATACAATAGTTATCCAATTTTCTGCAGAGGCATCTGGTTTTCCGCTTTTGAAAAGATCGTTAGCAAAGGTTACGCCGTGACCAATAAAGCAGTCCTCGCCTAAAGTAACGTTCTCACAGATAAAACTATGGGATTGCACTTTAGTTCTGTCGCCTATGACGCATCCCTTCTGTATCTCAACAAATGGTCCGACAAAAACATCATTACCTAGCCAGCATTCATAAAGATTCACAGGCATAACTATTTTAACATTTTTGCCTTGTTCTACATCACGAATACCACTTTCAAATACCTTCATATCAGCTCTACCCTTAACAAGATAATACGGATCAGAATAACCTAAAAACTTGAGTAGTTTTGGCTTTACAAAGTGGGTAAAGTAACTTATTCCCATCGAATTGTTCGCTGTGATGATTATCATGTCCGCTCCTGGCACGGAGCGGACTGGAGGCTCGATCATGAAGTCCGCTGTGAGCGAAGAGCTGCCCCTATGTCTTTCTATATTGAAAATACATATTATTGTGCAATATTCAGTTTATGCTCAAATATTGTTGAAATGCAGGTATTCTAAAAACATCCTCTATCCTGGAAGCCATTACCCCAATGAATTCGTGTAACAAAAGAGTTCGAGCCTATCACTTCAAAGCCTTTCGTCATCTATTTGTTGCACGCCTGTTTACCGTGCTGGGTAATGGTATTGCACCGATCGCACTTGCGTTCGCAGTCCTCGATATTGGCGGAGCCGTCACTGATTTAGGTATCGTCGTCGCATCACGTTCCATTTTTAACGTTGCATTCTTGTTAATTGGTGGAGTACTGGCGGACCGCTATTCACGTAGCCTCGTTTTAGTCTCTTCTTCAGTAATAGCCGCCGTTTCACAAGCTATCGTTGCATGGTCGGTGCTGGATGGTTCAGCCACTGTGATGAGTCTGGCATTACTCGGTGCGTTGAACGGAGCGGCTGCCGGTATCGCATTACCTGCGTCCTCTGCGCTGGTTCCTCAGACTGTTCCAGGACAGAATTTGCGGGAAGCCAACGCATTAATCCAGCTCGGTATTTATAGCGGTACCGTAATCGGCGCTTCGCTAGGTGGAATGTTGACTAGTACAGTCGGTCCGGGTTGGGGACTCGCAATTGATGCGCTGGGTTTCGCGGTCTCTGCACCACTTTATTTCTTCATTCGCGTTACATCAATTGACACATGTCCACCCCAGGATAATATCTTGCAAGATTTAAAAGAGGGGTGGAAAGAATTCGCCAGTCGAGCTTGGGTCTGGTCGATTGTTGTCCAGTTTACTATTATTAATGCTGCTTTTAGTGGTGTTGTTATGGTACTCGGGCCAGTGATTGCTGATAGCTCTTTTGGACGAACTAATTGGGGGATTATCGTTGCTGCGCAAAGTGTTGGCCTGATTGCAGGTTCGTTCCTTGCCCTGCGATGGCGTCCACGGCGAGATCTCTTTATAGGCGTCATGTTGATATCACTTTGCGCAGTGCCGATTTTTATGCTCAGCCAGCTTGCTTCAGCATTGTGGCTTACAGTCGCTTTTTTTATTGCCGGTGTCGCTTTTGGCCTGTTCGGCGTGTCCTGGACTCATTCGCTACAAACGCATATTCCGCAGGAGAAATTGGCTCGCGTATACGCCTATGATGCAGTGGGTTCGTTTGTGGCTATTCCTTTCGGTGAGCTGGTCGCCGGACCGCTTGCAATACATTTTGGGAGCAGCAATGTGCTCTTAGTTTCAGCGATGGCGGTAGTCATCGCCACTATAGCTGCCAGTATGGTTCCTGCAATTAGGCTGCTGGATAACTCATCACAGATTAAGTCCCAAAAGGTTACCAATTCCTTATGATGTTCTCAAAAATATGCGGCGATGTTAGGAACCTCCGCTCCTGGCACGGAGCGGACTGGAAGCACGATCATGAAGTCCGCTGTGAGCGAAAAACGGACATTTCAGGTTAATTTTGGAGAGTAACTCTCCAGGATTGCATAAATTATTTGTTTAGATGTTAATGAATTAATCTGGCAGTCAGAGATAATCTGCCAGATTTTCGATATGGTCACATCTTTATGATTAGCTGCCAATCTTGATGACGATTTTACCGAATGCGCCACGGGAAAGGTGTTTAAACGCTTCTACTGCATCGTTGAAGCTGTAAACCTGCTCAATGACTGGTTTGATATTATGCTTACTGAGGAAAGGATTCATACGATCAAAGGATGAGCGAGGTGCAACAGCAATACCGCGAATAGTCATTTGACGGAAAATCAGCGGCATCAGATCGAGCTGTGATGTCTGGCCGGTCAAAAATCCTACCTGCGCAATAGTCCCGGCAACTTTTGTTGCAGTAACCGACTGGTTAATACCGTTACCCCCGGCAACTTCAACGGTAATATCAGCTCCCTTACCTCCAGTTAATTCAAGAACTTTGTTTTCCCAGTCAGGATATTTTTTATAGTTGATCCCTTCGTCGGCACCCAGTGCCTTAATACGCTCCAGATTGGTGTCACTACTGGATGTCGCAATGACACGTGCACCATGTGCATGAGCAATTTGCGCAGCAAAGACAGATACGCCACCTGTTCCCTGCACCAGAACTGTTTGTCCCGGTTGTAGATTGCCGATATCCATCAGGGAATACCAGGCCGTTAGTGCGGCGATAGGTAGTGTAGATGCTTCTTCATCAGTCATATTTTCAGGAGCTTTAACCGCGCTGTCTTCATGAATAATCATATATTCAGCCAGACCACCTGGAAGCGGCATACCCATACACCAGGAGGGTTCGTCGGCAGCAGGTTCACCATCTAACCAACGCGAATAAAGGTGTGAGTTAATGCGTTCGCCTGTGTTAAAGCGTGTTACACCTTCACCCACGGCGATAATCGTGCCTGCTGCGTCAGAGACAGGAATAAGTGGCTTTGGAACAAGATTAGGTTCGTAAAAACCTTCAACTATCGCTTTGTCCCTGAAGTTTAGAGAAACCGCGCCCACCTTCACTAATAATTCACCAGGCCCTGGTGCAGGAGTCTCAACCTCTCCCAACTGCAAATTTTCAAGGCCAAAATCTTTCAGTAACCATGCTTTCATTTCTCTTGCGTCCACTTTGTCTGGAAAAGATACGGCAATGATAAGCAGCTGAGGTTGTAGGAAAAAGGCATAGAAAAGGACTTCAGTGTTATTGCAGGAGAAACAATCCGATTAGGGTATAATTCACAACGTTAGTCATTTAAGGTTGATTTAATCCTGGAGGAAAAACTATGCGCTCTAACCTGCTTGAGTTAATGAGTATTTTTGTTCAAGTCGTCGAGCAGCGTAGTTTCACTAAGGCCGCAGATGTCCTGCAACTGCATCGTCCTGCAGTCAGTAAATTTATACAGCAACTTGAAGATGACTTAGGCGTCAAATTGCTACACCGCACGACGCGTAGCCTAAGTATCACTGTCGAAGGGGAAGAAGTTTATCAACGAGCTAAAGCGCTACTGAATGATGTCAGCGATATGATAGCAGCGTTTTCCCCAAGCCAGGCGCCTCACGGGCGTCTTCGTATAAGTGTCCCACTTGCACTTTCGCATACAATCCTGATTCCCTCATTGAGTGAGTTTCAGGCTCTCTATCCTCAAATCGAAATCGTACTTACCGCTTCAGATCGGCTGACAGATTTGATTTCAGAAGGCATTGATTGTGTTATTCGCCTGGGAGAACTTAATGATTCAAACTTTATCTCTCGCCGTATTGGTGAAGTGCAGATGGCAACCTGCGCAACGCCGTCCTATCTGGAAAAATACGGTATACCGCTGACGCCAGATGATCTCGCACATCACAAAGCCGTTAACTTCTTCAGTGGAAATAGTCGTGAAGTGATGGATTGGAAGTTTGTAATGGACGGGAAAGTCGTCTCACGCCGCCCTGGAAGCAACATGCTGGTAAATAATTCAGACGTGCTTCTATCTTGCGGGTTGGCGGGTATGGGCATACTCCATGCATTAAGGACGGCACTGGAGCCGCATATTCACTCAGGCAGGCTAACGGAATTACTGACTGATTATGTAACGGTTACTAAGCCTGTTTCTATTTTGTACCCTGATCGACGCTATCTTTCACCCACCGTGCGGGCATTCATAGACTGGTTTTCCGAAGTTTTTGCTAGTAAATATCAGTTTTAAGGCGCGTATCAAAAACAGTTGGATTTTTTTGTTCGACTGTCCGTTTCTGGCTGTGAGTTCAACCCACCGCCTCAGAAGATGATGAAGCCGGGAGGCTGATACAGAGGGGTACAAAAGCACCGCAGGTGTGGCCACACCCACGGTGGTTAAGCTCATTTAACGGAACGTAGCTGGTTGACGGCCTGGTTGACGATCTCCGCAACCTGCGCCTGAGTCTCTTCACTGCTGCCGTGATAGTTATGCAGCTGGCTGCGCAGCTCATGAATAGCAGTGGTCAGCGCGAGCGTGAATGGCTGGCGGTGTTCAAACATGGCCTGGCTCACGGAGTCACTCTGACGCGCAAACATTTCAAGCTTCGCCAGTAGCGCATCGGCAGTCGCCTTGTTTTCAGCCAGGTAGGCTTCGCCTTGCTCATTAATGGCGTAGCGCTTGCGGTTACCTTCCTGTTGAACATTCACATAACCGACATCTTCCATATAGGTCAGCGCAGGGTAGATAACGCCTGGGCTTGGCGTATAAAAACCACCGCTTTTCTCGGAGAGGATTTTGATCAGCTCATAGCCGTAGCTGGCCTGATCCTTAAGCAGGCTGAGCAGCAAAAGCTGAAGCTCATCGGCACTAAATTTACGGCCGCGCAGGAAGGAAGGGCGATCGCGATGGCCCGCATCGTCACCACCGCGAAAATGACCGCGATGACCACCGCCCGGCCCACCGCGACGGTCGGCATGATGATGGTGGTGATGATGCTCACCGCGTGGGTCAAAGTGACGGCTCATGCGTTCATCGCGCATGGCACGACGCCACTGCGCAAACATCATCTCCAGCCCTTCTTCGCGGCTGTCGGCTTCGTGGCAGCATTCGCTGCGGCGGTCATCGCAATGGCCATGATGACGGTGGTGGCTGCCGCGAGGATTTTTAAACATAGAATGAAACATAATGACTCCTGATAAGGTGACTGTATCTTACGACTGTATCGTACGATTGTTGTAGGTATATATCTTACGATAGTAAAGATCAAGCAGGAGCAGGAAATAATGCAGGTCTGGCGTCGAGGAGAGAGACTTGTGCGTGAAGAGTGCAGGGCAGAGTAAGAGGCATGGAGGCTTTTCCGTTACCTGCCAGGTGACTTTTACAGGAAAGTAAATACTATAAGTAAACCAAAACTAACCATGAAGATAGCCGGATATGGGGTTAAGGCCAAAGTGATATTTGACCTTATCAGCACAGATAATAACTAATTTTTATTCATCCGACAAAACCGCCAGCATTTAAATGAAATGATTGGCGGTTGAGAAAATCCAATTATAAACACAGCAACAAGTAACGATATACCACCACCAAAAATATATCCGACGTCATCAATCTTTGAATAAATAATAAATAAAAAACACGTAATGCAACAACAAAAAACCCACAGAAAAATTTCAAACCTTTTGGCTAAATCTCTGATAACTTCCTCAAATGTACCGCCAAAGTTATCGATATTATTCTGAAGTTTCTGTAATTCCTTCACCGTAAAACCCGATGCCAGAAGACGATTTTTACTGAAATCCATTGTCATTTCATCAACTTCCTTAACTTCCTTATCTAATCAATTTTACACTTGTTCTTCAATTTTTGTAGCTCTGCACGGTTTAATCCTGATTTGAATAGCGCCGATTCACTTATTTTCACAGTGTTTCCACCTTTTATCCATAAAATTATAGATTCCTCATTACGAGTATACGTAACAAACTGACAAAACTGAATCATCACCATCGCTAAAGGAAATTAATTGTTTTATAGTTAAATATCAATAAATTAAATTCTTATCATGGTTTTTTACATCTTTGGCCGTCAAACCCCGTCATAAGGGTGGAAACGTTCAGGTTATCAAAGATCTTTCCCTGACTCTGAATCAGGGTGAAATAGTTGCCATTACAGGGAAGTCCAGCTGTGGAAAATCGACGCTGGTTAAACTTATCCTGGGTATTCATACCCCCGATCACGGCGTGATACGAACTTTCAGTATTCCCCACACTCATACATCCAGTACAAAAAATCACCTTTCCGTATAATATTTACCGTTAAGCAAACGGAGCCATGTTACGATGAACCTCGCTCATGGAAAGGTTAGCATCATGTCTCTCTTAGATTACGCAATGAAGCGCTTTGGCAGTTCGGGCAACACCTCTGCGACCTGTCCCGTCTGTGGCAGTAAATCATCACATCCCGCCAGTAAAATCCGTCAGGGGCAGACGCTGCTCTGTCCAAAATGCAAATCGATGTTTGTGGTGCCACGTTAAGACAAAGAGAGGGCTACGCTGCACATTGGCAGGAAAAGGGATGGCAAAAGCGGCACGAGGCCGCTAGATCAGGGTCAGTTTGAAAACGCCGAGCTTGACGGTCCAGTTTTTGAAGGGCTGTGGCCGGCCATAATGATAACCCTGTGCAAGCAGGCAGCCCATGTTACGAAGCTTTTCACCCGTCTCCTCATCTTCGATTCCCTCTGCGACCAGCGGCACCTTAAAGCTGTTTGCCAGGCTTAGTACCGAGGCGATAACGGACTCACTGCGCCGATCTTCCAGAATATCGCTGACGAACTGCCTGTCAATTTTGAGCTGGTCAAAGGGCAGGGAGTGGAGGTAGGAGAGACTGGAGTAGCCCGATCCGAAATCATCAAGTGACACTGTCACTCCTGCCTCGCGAAGCGTGTTGAGCTGGGGCAGGACGGAGTTTGCGTCATCAAGCAATACCCCTTCGGTTAGCTCTATACAGATGTTGGCACCTTGCAGATGATAGCGTTGCAGGCAGCCAAGCAGCTCCTGCGCAAAATCATCCTGCTGCAGCTGCAGCGGGGAGATATTAATGTGCAGTTTGAAATTAGCCGGTGCGCCGCGGGCAATAAAATCCGCCAGCTCGCCGCATGCCGTTTCAATAATCCAGTATCCGAGCGGGATGATAAGTCCCGTCTGCTCTGCGAGGGCGATAAACCGATCCGGCGGCACAAAGCCGAGCGTCGGGCTGTTCCAGCGCACCAGACATTCCCCCTCCAGACATTCGCCTTCGGCGGCGAGACTGACAATGGGCTGCATGACCAGATGAAATTCGTTTCTCTCCAGTGCGTGACTAAGCTCTTCATGCAGCTCGACGTTGCGCAGGCCAAGCTCATGCATCTCTGGTGCGAACCGTGTAACGACGCCGTTGCCTTCTTTACGGGCATGGTGAAGCGCGATCCCCGCGTTCAGCACCAAAGCTTTCAGGCGCTCCGACGTCAGGGGTTCTTCAACGATCCCGGCGTTACCCGCAATAAGCAGTTCGTGGCGACCCTCAGAGGTAGCCTGATGGCTCAAAAAAAGCGTTTCCAGCTGCTGCTGGATAAGGGCGGCCTGGTCGGAATCGGCAATTTCAGGGAAGATCATCAGGATTTTGTCCGTGCGTTCCCGGCACAGAATCGTATCCGCCGGCAGCAGGGTTTTCAGCAAAGACTGGAGGTGGGCCAGCAGCGATTCACCATACTCTTTACCCAGCAGGTTGGTCAGCGAAGAGTGGTTGCTCAGGTGCAGCAACGCGATCATGTTTCGGCCACGATACAGTTCTGGGTGATTACACAGGCCGGCAAACGTCAGCAGCCCAGTTTCCTTATCGCGCTCAATCTGATCCTGCCGTGCTTCCAGCATATCCATTATCAGCCTGGACTTATTGTCCAGGGCGTTGGCGAGACTGGCTACTTCCGGGAAAAGCGTTCCGCGGGCGGCGGTTGTCCACAGTGGGGTGCCGAGCAGATGTACGCGGTCAATCAGTGACACCAGCGGACGAGAGAAGCGAATCATCAGGAAAGTGATGACCAGCAGGGACAGCGTAATAATAATACTCAGGCCCATAAAATTATGCTGATGGTATCGGCTGATGCTGGACTGCCACTGGTTGTCCGGCGTCAGCATAACCAACGTCCATTTCAGCAAGCCGTCTTCATCGGTGATGGGTCTGTTTAACATCAGATTGTGGCCGATTGCGGGGTACAGAATACCGCCATCCTGAGCCGACGTGGGCATATGCTGGCTGGCATTAGTCATTTCATCCGCCGAGACGGGAGCAGAGGCGGCAATCAGGCGGCCTTTTTCATTCAGCAACATCAAACGATGGGAGTGGGTCGAATCCAGAGAATGTAGCCACTGTGACATATCTGCCGGAAGGATCCCGGCGGAGATAACACCCACGAAATTACCCTGCGGGTCTCTAATGGGCTGTCGCCACGTGATCGCCATACCCTTTTCAGCAGAGGCATGGTGGCCGTGTTCTGTCCAGAAGGGCTGGCTGGTTTCCCGGGCATGGACAAACCACAGTCTTTTCAAAACGTCCTGGCTCGTCGGAACGGTGGAAGTCATGGGGTAAAACTTCCCGTCCTGAGGGTCGCGCTGAAGGGCAGTATAACTCCCGTTTGCGGAGGCAAAGCTGATACTGCTGAGCGGCTGACCTTGCGTTAAATCCAGAGACACAAGTTGTTGAAGCTGCTGCTCGATAACCTCTGAAGACGCTGAGTTTTGATCTTTAGCGAGTAATGACATTAACTTGCCAGCCGCGTGTGGCTGGTTGAGGTAAGCGCGCATGCGCTGAGCGAGAAGCTCGCTGTCATTTTTCAGCAGCTTTTCGTTCATGTCGGCAAAAATATTCTTTACCGCCCGATCGAGGTAGCTATTCAGTGACATGACGACAACTACTGAGGAGATAATCATCAGTATGACCAGCGCTTTGGTCAATGAAACTGGATATTTTTTTAGTTTTTTCATGGCTTCCAGCGATCGCTCAACACTTTAGCAGAGTGGCAGCAATCAGGTTAAAGGTAATCGCTTATTTTGCCAAAGCCACAAAGTGGTGCAAGTAACATATGATGCCTTATAAAAACAATTAGTTTAATATTAAATTAGCGCCCGCCAGAGTTGTTAAATAACATGGGGCTGGTGTTTAAATATGGGTTGATTTGTGCGTAGACGCATTTGTTAATAATTTCCGGTGTGACATCACAGCCGCAAGTTGAGAGTATTGCCCGCATAAATTCTTACAGTAAACAAAGGCACGGCTGACAGTGCAAAATATCAATACATGATGAAATTTGAATCAGTTGAAAAAAGGAATAGCGCATCGACAGGGTGGAAGCTCTGCCTGCTGCTGATGCCAATTATAGGCCTTATATTTATTGCGGCCCCCACGCTGAGCTTTAAATATGCAAACTTCCCGCCTTTATATTCAACGTATTTGTTCCTTTTTAACCTGGTCTTTGATCTGATCATCATCGTATTTTGCTTCTTCCGCTATCTGACCCGGAGAAATTCCCTGTGTCTGCTGTTTTTACTGGCCGGATTTCTTTTCTCGACGATGACTGACGTTGTCATTCTTTTTTACCATCCTGTTTTCAACGGTAACAATGATTTCATCTATGAAAACAAAGAGATGATCGTCATTTTGTATCTGTTCAGAATCGCAGTGCTATGCTACTTCATGCTGATTGCTGCGGCATTGAAAATTAAGCATTACCGGGTATTCAAATTTAAACACCTGCTGGCCTTTATACCCGGCCTGGTCATCTGCGCCGTATTCTTATTTCATGGGCAGAGTACAGATATAGCCCATGCGCTCCATTTGCATCCGCGGGTGATTTATTACAACGTTGCAAATGTTTGTTGCTTGTTATTTATATTATCAATCTGTTATTACATTGGTTTTAATGATAGCTTCTGGTCGGGATTGATGCTGTTTAGCCTGCTGATGCTGACCTCACTGCAGTACGGTAGCCACGGCATCCATTTTGAAGATCGCTACTGGAATACGATGCTGTCGGTGCAGACCATTGGCTATTTCTTCGCCATTCTGTTCTTCCTGAAGAATGTCTATGATCGCCTGAAGGTGTCCATTAATTACAGTGAGATAATTTATGAAAAATCCATCACCGACCCTTTAACCGGGATCTACAACCGAGGGTTCTTCATTGAAAAACTACGGGAGTCTATCAGCGAGTATAAGAACAGAACGCTGGCTTTATTTATCATCGATATCGATTACTTCAAATCTATCAACGATCACTTTGGCCACGGAACGGGTGATAACGTGATTAAGCTTATTGCCAGCGAACTGACCGCTCACATCGGCGACAGAGGCGTCGCTGCACGAATCGGTGGGGAAGAGTTTGCCGTCATGCTACCGGAAATCAGCGAAGAAGAAGCAAGACAGCTGGCGGCCTGTATTCTTGAAAAAGTGCGCAACCGGCCTCCGGTATCAAACCATGACTTCTCTCAGCAATTGACCGTCAGCCTGGGGATGTATTTCTCGCACCATCATCATGAAGAACTGAGCCTGATCTCCAGAGCGGATGAAGCGCTTTATTACGCCAAGCGGAATGGCCGTGACAGATACGCTAGCTGGAAAGAGATGCAGAATGACGGGCAGCAGGGCGCAACTCACTGCGTCGTCTGGTAGCAGATACGATCTCTGCCGCTGTTTTTTGCCTTGTAAAGTTCCAGGTCGGCTTCCGACAGTAGCTCCGGTAATGACTTATGAAAGCCCGAGGCAATCCCCAGGCTTGCGGTGAGACGCAGCGTCTCATGACCCCCGATGGCAATGTCCAGATGGCGTATTTGCTCAATGATGCGGAAAGCATATTTCAGTGCGGCATCGCTGTCGCCATGCTGGAAGACAACGGCAAACTCTTCTCCACCGATCCTGGCGACCACATCTCCGCCGCGGCAGACATTTTTCAGCATGGCAGAAAAGGCAACCAGCACGGCATCACCGGCCGGATGGCCCCAGGTATCGTTGATCTTTTTGAAGTGATCGATATCAATCAGTACAACCCAGAGGGGCTGCGTTTCATTTGCCTGAACGGCAAGGTCGCCCGCCAGCTTTTCGAACGCCCGACGGTTAAGCAATGACGTCAAAGGGTCTTCTTCTGAATGTTTTTTAAATGTCTCACTCATCTGCTGCTGTTCACTCAGCTTATGCCCCAGGGCACCAAGGGATGACCAAAGCTGCTGCACTTCTCCGGCGCTGTTGTTTGCCAGTAGCTCGATGGTTTTGCGATCGCCTGAAATTAAACCGTGGGTGATCTCATTTAATTTGATGATAGGCTTCAGTACGCGCGTGCGGATGTAATAAACGGCACCGATCACCAGAATATAAAGCGCCAGCAGAATGCAGAACACCGCCACGAGGTGAACCATCGCCTTGTTCTCATTTGCGGTATAGTTAGCTTTCAAATCGGTAAGATAGACGTTCAGCAGGTGATTGAAGAGTTTCAGACTGTCATGGTATCTCACCGCGAAGGTGTCTGCGCCGATGCTGTAATTAGCCCCGTTCTCACTTTGCTCCTGCAGCTGCTGAATCAGCGTCATGCCATTTCTTTCGAATTGCCGGCGTGTTTGCGACAGCAGGGTTTTAAATTCTGAGCGCTGGTCAATTTCCTTGCCATGCGTTTCAAGGATCCACCACTGCATGTTGATGCGTTCAAAACCTCTGCTTAGCTTATTCATCTGTTCCTTTGAGAGAGGTTTTTTGCTGTGCAGAGGAACCAGCACGGCGGCACCCAGCAACCCCGTGGCGTCACGCAGCTCCCCCAGCGCCTGGGCTCGCAGCACCGGTCCAAGTTCCGCCGGTTCCAGACGGATAAACTCAGAGGTCTTACGGAATAAAGCCTGGTGATAGAAATTCGTTGCCTCAACCATTTCATCAATCGCATATTGCGCATCTAAAGGGTTGTTGGCCTCCAGGTTTTTATAGCGGTCTACCGTTTTGCGCGAGTTGATGAGCTGTATTTTCGTGGCGTTAAGCAGGGAGGACGTCAGGAACTTATGCGGTATCCTGCCGAGATCGGTGTCGGTAACCTGTCGACTTTTCAGTAAATTAGCCCAGGCCTCTTGCTTATTGTTCGCATGACTCAGGATAAGCTCATTCGCAAAAGCCCGTTCACTGGCCAGGTCATTGGAAACCAGTAAAACTTTATTGAAGTCGTCAAACTGCACGAGATTATTTCGGGCCTTATTCCAGGCATCGATAGAATCAGAAGCCAGCCACCATGAAAAAAGAGAGGTGAGGGCGAGCGTACCGGCAGTTGAGATATAGAGGTAGCGGGTAATATTAGATTTTAAATTCATGGTAAATTTATTTATAAATTTAATCCGGGCAAGCGGGAACGGTCATTTAACTATTTATTATTAACGAATTACGCTGACATTAGCATGTCTGTGCTAATGTATGCCCTGGATTGAAGTGTGTGTTTTGCATCAAAAATGCTCGTGTTATGGCTATAAATAGCATTTCAGAAAGAAAATTTGGTTACGAAAGATGCTATCGTAGCCGATTTTACAGAATAATATATTTAGCAACGTGAGTTTAATTTTAAATTTAAACATCGGCGACGATGGCAATAATTTATAATAAAGCAAGCTAACTGCTTAGCAGAGCAACAATAACTAAAGGAATCATTTTTTCAGGTGTTAAGCTTTGATAACTTTATCTTCACCGCTCTTTTTTATTGTTCTGACAAGCTGTACAGCTTAGTGATGAACTATAGTAAAGAGTACGCATTTGCCTGAAAAGAATCATAATATGCAAAAATATATCTTTCAGCTGGTGACTGCAATTGCTGCATGTTTACTGTCAGCCTGTTCCGTTTCGCCTTCGTTACCGGTGTTCGGAGCCTCATTCCCGGACTGGTTGTTTTGTCTGATTGCCGGGGTGATGGCGACCTGGTGTCTGCATCTTATTCTTGTCAAAAAGAATAAGCGTTACTTTGCACCCCATATTATTGGTTACCCGCTGCTGACTGCTCTCATCGCGATGGTGGTCTGGCTACTGATTTTTTAATCAGGCAACCGGAACGATTATCATGCTAAAAACGAAAAAATCATTCTCACTGCTCATCTTGTTGATGGCGACAGCGATAGTGCTGTTGGTTGTTATCTGGCGGATGCAGACCAGCCCACGCACCGATGATGCCTATGTGTATGCCGATACTATCGCGATTTCACCGGAAGTGAATGGCAGGATCATTGCCCAACCGGTGAAAGATAATCAGCGGGTGCATAAAGGCGACCTGCTGTTCCGCATAGATCCGCGTCCTTATGAGGCCGCTTTGCAGCAGGCCCAGGCGAAGCTCGACGGACTCAATCAGCAAATTGAATTAACACAGCGCTCGGTCAATGCACAAAAATTCAGTGCTGACTCAGCCCAGGCCTCGATTGCCAGCGCCAGTGCAGCAGCAAAACAAGCTACCGCCACGCTGCGTCGTCTGGAGCCGCTCCTGGCCCAGGGGTTTGCTTCGGCTGAAGAGGTGGATCAGGCCCGTACGGCGAAATTAAGCGCTATTTCAAAACTGGACACCCTGAAACTGCAGGCTAAACAGGCAAAGGCAGGGGTGAGCGGAGTAGAAGCTCTGGTGGCACAGCGGGCTGAGGCCAGCGCGCTGATTCAGCTGGCGAAACTCAATCTTGAATTTACCGAAGTCAGAGCGCCGTTTGACGGACGCATCGCCTCGCTGAAAACGGCCGTTGGCCAGTTTGCCAGCGCCGGAAAACCTATCTTTACGCTGATCGACACTTCGCACTGGTACGTGATTGCCAACTTCCGGGAAACTGAGCTGAAAGATATTAAAGAGGGGACACAGGCGCAGGTTTATCTGATGAGCAATACCGGGATTAAATTCTCCGGCCATGTCGACTCCATCAGCTACGGTATTACGCCTGACGACGGTGCCACCCTCGGTTCCGGGTTGCCAAACGTCAAACGCACCATTAACTGGGTTCATGTTTCCCAGCGCTTCCCGGTCAAAATTCGCATCGCTAATCCTGATGAAAATCTCTTTCGCGTAGGGGCATCTGCCGTAGCGACTTTGAAAACCAGGCCATAACGGGGTGATATGAGTATTAAGCCGACAAGATCCCTGGCTGAGAAAACGAGCGCGCTGCTCGAAATGCTGTCGGATTATCCTGGTCGAAGCAGCGTGATGATGCGCTGCCTCATCACCAGTGCGCTGGTCATCATGATTTCAATGACCCTGCAAATCCCTTTCCTGGCCCTGTCGCTGATTGCTGTGTTTTACGTCACGCAGAAAAACGTCGTGCTGTCGAAAATGACGGCGATACTGTTCTTTTCCGGCACGACGCTTGCGATTGGCCTTTCAATACTGACGCTGAAATTTACCTACAGCTATCCGATGCTGCGTATCCTGCTGGCCTACGTCCTGTTTTTTGGCAGCGTTTATATGATGCGGGCCAGCAAAGCCGGGATCGTCTTCTTTCTGACCAGCGTTATCATTATTTACACCCACACCTTTGCAGACGTCACGGACAATGCCGATTTGGTCGTCAGGCTGATGATGTGGCTATGGGTAGCGATCAATTATTCAATTCTGCTGACGCTTATCACCAACCTGCTGTTCATTCCTCAGGATCCCGTGCAGCAGTTCCGGCAGGTCATGCTCGCGCAGAACAACGAGACGCTGCAGCGCCTGGAATGTCTGATAAATAAGACGCCGCTGCCGGAAGCCGTCAGCGCCGAGGTTCTTCAGGGAAAAATCCTGTCGCTGCAACATTTGCTGGCTTTCGCGGTGATGCATAACCGTCAGTACAAAAATACCAAAGCCTTCCAGCTTGCGCGCCTGAACACGATTTCGACCTTGTATCTGGCGGCTCAGCACCTGCAACCCGTGGCGGACACTGGACTGCTTTTGCAGGTACGTGAAGCCTGTCTCGCGCTGCAAGCATCGATGGCAAACGACAGCCAGTTTGTGATGCCTGAGGGGCCTGAATGGCAGCCTTCGTCAGGCACATCCCCGGTCCTGCTTAAAATGCTGGATACGCTGGTTGCCTTTTCCCATCACCATGATGTCCAGGCACCGGTGACGCAGCCCGCACCGGAGAAGAAGCCCTTTCAGCTCAATCCCACCTATCTAAAATTCGCCTTAAAGACGGCGCTTTCCAGCTTCATCTGTTATCTCATCTACGTCGCAACTGACTGGCAGGGGATCCACACCATCATGCTCAGCTGCGTTATCGTGGCGCAGTCGAGCCTTGGCACGACCACCCAGCGTGCTTTGCTGCGTGTTATCGGGGCGGTGATCGGTAGCCTGATCGCGCTGCTAATGGTTGTGCTGGTGATGCCCCATATTGACACCATCGTGGGCTTACTGCTGATGACGCTGCCCGTGGTGGCACTGGGCGCATGGGTGTACGCCGGCAGCGAGAAGATGAGCTATGCAGGCATTCAGCTGATGTTTACGTTTGCCCTGGCGCTGCTTGAGGCATTTGGCCCGACCTTCGAGCTGGTTGAGATCCGTGACAGGATCATCGGCATCCTGCTCGGCGTGGGCATAGCGACGCTCACCCACGTCCTGTTATGGCCAGAAGTCGAAGGGGAACAGCTGTGGAAAAGCATTTCACGTATTTTGCAGAATGCCTCGCAGCGAATTAAACAGCACGCGGGCAATAGTCTGGTTTCGCTACAGCTCTGGCAGGAGCTGGCAAACTGCGAAAACATTGCCGCGCGCGTGGCCCTTGAGCCGGGCGGAGCGCCGGGAGACGATCAGTCTGAATACGATATCTACACGACGCAGGCCGTTCTTGGGCATGTCCGGGAGGTGCTGTACATCATGGACAGCATGGCCGTGGAAGCTGACCAGACGGCAGATGCTGTCTATGCACCACTTCGTGAACGGGCGAGCGAGCTGCTGGCGTTAAGCGCCAGGGCGGTGAGCGAACCTGCGGTGCTGGCAGGCTGGCAGAGTGAGACGACGCCTGCCGATTTTCAACCGCAGTCTGCGCTGGACAGAAAAGTGCAGCACCTCTTTTACGAAATTGCTGAGTTACTGGCGAGCCAGAAAAAAAGGCTGGCCGAGGACCGTGAGTTTGACCTATGAAAAATTCGATGATGCTGCATAAATACAAACCTCTGAGCGTGCTGCTGTGCATGCTTCTGACTTCCTGCGCCTTAATGAACAATGACGACACGCCGCTTAAGCAAATTCAGGGAAGCGATGTGGTGTTGCCGGCTGATTTACAGCTAACCAACGCCAGCTGGCCGCAGGAGCAGTGGTGGAAAACCTATCGCGATCCGCAGCTCGATGCGTTAATCGACCGGGCAATTAAAAACTCGCCGTCGATGGCGCTGGCCCATGCGAAAGTGCAGCAGGCCAGATCGGATGTACAGCTGATTGAGTCAGGATCAAACCTTAAAATTTTCGGTACCGCCAGTATCGATCGGGCGCACGTCTCATCGAATGGCTACCTTGGGCCATTTGCCAACGACCGTCCTGCTCTTGGGCTGACGGGGCCCTGGTACACCGAGGGCATCGTGGGGCTAGGCGCCACACTGGATATCGATATCTGGGGGGAACACCGTTCACAGCTTGAAGCGGGGATGGGCGTACAGAATGCGCGTAAGCTCGAGGCGTCCGCGGTTAGCCTGGAAATATCCGCCGACACGGCTCAGCTTTATTACGCGATGCAGACTGCAGGCCAGCTGATTGCGCTGCTGGAAGAGCAGAAAGCGATAGAATCATACGCCTTGCAGTCCCACGAAGCCCGTGCTGCCCGGGGGCTGGAATCGCGAGCTGACGCCGAAGCGGCGAAGGCGCATTTGCTGACGGTTGAACAGCAAATCTCTTCGGCTAAACAGCAGCGGGTGAAGTATCGCGAATCGCTGCGTCTGATTGTCGGAGGGGGAGAACTGCCCGAGCTGAAGCCGGTTTCGCTGCCGGTGCCTTCAACCAGGCTGCCTGCGTCGCTGAACTACCAGCTGCTGGCCCGACGCCCCGATTTGCAGGCGGCACACTGGTACGTAAAATCGTCGATGAGTCAGATCGATGCCGCAAAAGCCGCCTTTTATCCAAAGTTTGATATCAAAGCGTTCTTTGGCTTTGATGCGCTGCATCTTGACGATCTCTTTAACCACGCCAGCCAGCAGATTAATATCGTTCCGGGTCTGTATCTGCCCATCTTCTCCGGCGGCCAGCTGGAAGCAAACCTGGATAAAACGCGCCGTCAGCGTGACATCATGATTTCGCAGTATAACCAGGCCGTGTTAACCGCCGTCAGGGATGTCGCCGTCGTCGGCAGCGAGATGCAATCTCTGAATGAAGAAGCCGAGCTGCAACAGCAGAAAATAACGGCCGCTTCGTTTACCGCCAACAACGCCGCGGCACGTTTCAGACGGGGCCTGATCAGCAAAGAGGCCGCCTCCACGGCAGGCAGCCAGTTAGTGGCAGAGAAGATAAAGCAGCTGACGCTGAACAGCAGCATTGTCAGCAGCGATATTGTGCTGAATAAAGCGCTGGGCGGGGGGAAAACAGGGAAGTAACGGCTTCCCCGTTCACAGCTATTTCTACCAGGTGTAGCCGACGGCGGCGATGGTATACAGCTCTCCGTCATGCTGCACGAGAGGGCTGTCGGCAATACTCTTGTCGTAAAACTCGTAGTTTGCCGCAAACATCGCCATCCACTTATCGTTGAAGCGGTAGCTGGTAATGATCGCCGTCATAGGTGAGAACGTCGTCCCCGTATCCCACTCTTTACGCTGCGCGGTGGCTTCGCCGGACGAGACGCCGCCGAAGTAATAATTAGCCATTTTATCACTGCGGATCATCATGCCCACGCCGGGCATAATCAGCAGCCTGCCGCGAACGACAGGAAAGTCAGCCCACAGCAACAGCTCCTGACCGTTACTCTGTCCTGTGACATCGGAGCTGATTCGGGCGCTCAACAGGGCGTATGGAGTAATAATCGTGCCTCCGACACCTGCCTCAAACTCGCCTCTGCGCTTGTGCATACCGGCAAATTCATGATGATCGTCCGGGTCCAGATTTCCAAAGCGATATCGGCCGTAGCCATAGGCGGCGAAAGTGTCGTTCAGCGCAAAATAGTAGCGACCGCGATCGCCGAGATACATGAACTGGTCGCCGAAATAGAGCGCGCCGGGGATAAAATAGGTTTTGGTATCCTCCGCTTTATAGCGGTGAGTGCCCGTCACGGCGGCGCCACCAACGACCAGCCCTTTAGGGATTGGGCTGCTCGCGCTGTCCTTTGAGAATAGATCAATCGAGCCCAGATCGATTTCGGCGCGAGCATAGCCAGAAAGTAACAACACTGAACAGAGTGCCGAAAAAGTAAGTGGATTGAGTCTCATCATTGTTCCAGAAGTGGTGAGTCGGTCATATTTTTTGGCATCTTTGCCTCGCAGTCATCGGGTAGTTTACCCTATCTCTGTCTCTCAATTTCATCGCGGTAATTTAATTATCAACGAGATAGGGCAAAAAATGTTCGGTCAGGGCAACGGCTGGCTAAGATCGTTTATCTGCTCCGTACTGGCCGGCGCGTTTACCGGCTCACAGACGGGGTAAACGCCGCACAGTGTAAAATCGCGATAGGCCTTCTGGGTGATGTGGCTGTGGCTGCCTTGCCCGCTACGCAGCTTCGTCGCTTCCAGTAGTTCCAGTAAACTGGCTCTGCCCATCTGCAGCGGGAACTCTTCCGGGGCATAGTGCGTCCCCCTTGGGTAATCATAGTAGGGCGCGCGACGTTCAACATGCGTGCCAAGTATCTGCGCAACCGGACGGGTCGCGGTAAAATCAACCAGGCGCTGTACGCTTGCCTGCATCAGGTCTGGGTTGCGTTCATTGATATACAGCCGTCCGGGATACAGCACATCGCCAGTCAACAGCACCGCCGTCTGTCGGTCATAAACGGCGATGCTGGTCGCGTCATGTCCCGGCGTTGGAATAATATCCAGAACTCGCCCGCCAAGATCGTAACGTCCCGTCTCCTCCGGCCACTTATGAATGCCAAAGAATTGCTTCAGCGTCTCTACGTCGCCCGGCTTAACGAAGGTGGTATCAGGACGCTTTATAAACTGCGCGTCGCCCCAGATATGATCAAAGTGCGAATGCAGGTGCGTGACGACTAAAGGAACAGACTGGCGATGGTTTTTTTTCAGCCATTGATTGATGACGCCGTCGACGGCCCCCACAACGTCAGGCACCCGGCCGGTAGCCGGGTCGGTGTCTTTCCCCGCGCCTGTATCAAAGAGAATCGCCCGGTCTTTTCCGAACAAAAGATAAAGGAAAGGTTTCTCGGTATGTACGCAGCCTGATTCACGCAGAATATAAAAATTGTCGTTGTATTGGTGCACCTGGAAATCATCGCGGAAAGTGGCGCATTCCGGGCCGCCGGTATGCCATTTGGCCGGTAGCGTTCCCGCCTCATATTTCACCTGTGACGCTTGTTCGGCTGCGTTGACGTTTGTCGACGCGATAATAACAATGCCCATGCAGCAGGCTTTTATCCAAAATTTGCGGCAGGATTTCATCAATGCATTCCTTAAAGGAGTGTGATCTGATTGTGGAGCGCCGGGTCAGCTTACCTGTTGTATGATTTCGCCGGGCTGACTGCGAAGTCATCTCAGTATAGGAATGATGAGGGAAAATGCTTTGCCGTTTACGGGAGACAAGCTTCTACCGATGCTGCCAGGAAGATCTCAAAGATGCGATCGGTAACCGGCAGCGTTGCAAAATAAGATTAATACGGTTGCTGGAGGGATCGTGTGCACATAGATTGAACAGAACGCCCATATGTTACGGAGTGATTTATGTTTAAGCGTCGAGGATTACTTTCAGCTGTAACCGTTGTTGTTTCACTGGCGCTGTTTACTGCACCCGTGTTTGCTAATCCCGGAAACGGAAACGGAAACGGTGGTAGTAGTAAGGGAGCAAACCATGGAAATGGAAAGGGGAATGCCCATAGCAATAAAGGGGAGCAGGGTAAGGGGAATTCTTCCGCCGACCACGGCAGCCGTAAGAACTACGGCAAGCCGGACCACGTGGATTCGGACATCAGCTTTAAAGATGCACGCAGCCTGGCGGTTAACTATGGCCTGACCGGCTATAAGTCTCTGCCTCCCGGCATCGCCAAAAACCTTGCGAGAGGCAAGCCGCTTCCCCCAGGGATTGCCAAAAAGGCCGTGCCTCGCTCGATGCTTGACCAGCTGCCGTATTATCCCGGCTATGAATGGCAGGCTATCGGGGACGATCTGGTGCTGGTTGCGCTCGGTACGGCTATCGTAACCACCATTATTAACGGCGTATTTGACTAATCCCCCGCAGTTTACGAAGCCCTGGCGTCCGTCGGGGCTTTTTTTCGCCCGCCGCTAGTGCTTAGGCTCCATCTCTTCTGCCAGCGCGACCAGCGCCTTTCTGTTACGAATGCCGTATCCCGTCTTTTGCTTTTGCAGCAGCCCTTCACGGGTAAACTGCGCGATGACGAACAGCAGGTGTCGATAGGTAACGCCCATATACTCCGCCGCCTGAGTGTGTTTTTCATCGTACACGTCACCGCTTTGCGTCAGCAGGATAAACGCCGCGAGGCGATTAACCAGAGGGAAAGACTGGTTCTGGGTCAGAGAGACGATATTGCGGTAGTTTTTCTGGCTCAGCGCCACGCAAAGGTTGCGCAGAAACAGCGTATCGCCTAACAGCAGCGGCCTGTATGACTTCATCGGTAGCGCCAGACACCAGCACTCTTCAATTGCCTGCACGTCCCTTGGCTCATGCTCCTGATTCACCAGTTCTATCTCACCCACGAAGCAGGGCGCGGAGAAAAAATCGATCAGCGAAACCCTGCCGTTAGGTTGGGTGGCATACAGTTTGGCACGGCCGCGAACCAGGTAAAACAGATACAGCGGCTGGCTGCCTTCGCGGACGATAAAATCCCCGGCCATGACGTGGAATAACCGCGTATCGCTAAACACTGTGCCAGAGAACTGCCGTTCATAACCTGAATCATCCATGAGCTGCCGCTTGAGGTGCTCATTGTGTATTTCTTTCATAATCGATTCTTGGTGTGAGATTTCTCATACCCAGCATACATTTCCCGAAGATATGATTCAAATATTAAGCGCGAAGGCCTTAATGACCCTTCATAGAAATAAATATCTTACCTGTCCCTGCAAGAGGAAATAAATAATGGAAAGAAGAAAAATTATATTAGATTGCGATCCCGGTCACGATGATGCTATTGCAATGATGATGGCAGCAAAACATCCATCGCTGGATTTACTGGGTATTACCATTGTTGCCGGCAACCAGACGCTGGACAAAACGTTAGTCAACGGTCTTAATGTCTGCCAGCACCTTGATATTAATATTCCTGTCTATGCGGGCATGCCAAAACCTATTATGCGTCAACAAATTGTTGCAGATAATATTCATGGTGAAACAGGGCTTGATGGCCCTGTCTTTGGGCCATTAAAACGCAGCGCAGAGAAAAAACATGCGGTGCAGTATATTATTGATACGTTAATGGACAGCGACGGCGATATTACTCTGGTTCCTGTCGGGCCACTTACAAATATTGCCGTGGCCATGCGCATGCAACCGGCTATTGTGCCAAAAATACGTGAAATTGTGTTAATGGGCGGCGCGTACGGCACCGGAAACTTTACGCCGTCGGCGGAGTTTAATATCTATGCCGATCCCGAAGCGGCCCGCGTCGTGTTTACCTCAGGCGCGCCGCTGGTCATGATGGGACTTGATCTGACTAACCAGACCGTCTGCACCGCTGACGTGATCGCCAGAATGGAAAAGGCGGGTGGCCCTGCGGGCCAGCTGTTCAGCGATATCATGAACTTTACGCTTAAAACACAATATGAAAACTATGGCCTTGCGGGTGGCCCGGTTCACGACGCGACCTGCATCGGCTATCTGATTCATCCTGAAGGGATTAAAACTCAGCACATGCATGTTGAGATCGATGTTAATAGCGGTCCATGCTATGGGCGAACCGTTTGCGATGAACTGGGTGTTACCGGCAATCCTCCTAATACAAAAGTTGGTATCACTATTGATACCGACTGGTTCTGGGGGCTGGTGGAAGAGTGTGTACGAATGTACCGCTAACGTTTAATGGCCTGCGCTAATTTAATCATTAGCGCATTGCCTGTCATAATGGGTATTTTGCGGTTGCCCATAAATCACAGATATACCAAACCTGGCCTGAAGGAAAAATCATTATGGATATAATGAGAAGCGTTCTGGGTGTTGTGGTATTACTGGCAATCGCATTGATATTGTCAGTCAACAAAAGAAAAATAAGCCTGCGTACCGTTGGCGCAGCGCTGGCGTTGCAGATAGTTATCGGCGGCATCATGCTTTATTTACCGCCGGGAAAATGGATTGCTGAACAAGTGGCGCAGGGCGTACATAAAGTCATTACTTATAGCGATGCCGGCAGCGCATTTATTTTTGGATCCTTAGTCGGGCCAAAAATGGATGTACTCTTCGATGGCGCAGGATTTATTTTTGCCTTTCGGGTTCTGCCGGCAATTATCTTTATCACTGCGCTGGTTAGCCTGCTTTACTATGTTGGCGTCATGGGCGGGCTGATTCGCATTCTGGGTGGTATTTTCCAGAAAGCATTAAATATCAGTAAGATCGAGTCCTTTGTCGCGGTCACCACCATCTTCCTGGGGCAAAATGAAATCCCCGCCATCGTAAAACCTTTCATCGACCGCCTGAACCGCAACGAACTGTTTACCGCTATCTGTAGCGGCATGGCGTCGATCGCGGGTTCAACGATGATTGGCTATGCCGGCCTCGGCGTGCCCATCGATTATCTTCTGGCCGCCTCGTTAATGGCTATCCCCGGCGGCATTCTGTTTGCGAGGATGTTAAGTCCCGCGACGGAAGCCTCACAAATCTCATTTGATAAATTGTCTTTCTCTGACGTTCCCGCGAAAAGCGTTATTGAAGCCACGGCCAGCGGCGCGATGGCGGGGCTGAAAATAGCGGTCGGGGTGGCGACTGTCGTCATGGCCTTTGTGGCGATTATAGCGTTGATTAACGGGATTATTGGCGGCATTGGCGGTTGGTTTGGCTACGGACACGCTACCCTTGAGGGGATCTTCGGATATCTTCTGGCGCCGTTAGCCTGGCTGATGGGCGTGGACTGGAGCGATGCCAGCCTTGCCGGTAGTCTGATTGGCCAGAAGCTTGCGATCAACGAGTTCGTCGCCTACCTCAACTTTTCACCTTATCTCCAGGTGGCGGGTACGCTCGATCAAAAAACCGTCGCGATTATCTCATTTGCACTGTGTGGCTTTGCCAACTTTGGTTCCATCGGCGTGGTAGTCGGCGCATTTTCTGCTATCGCGCCGCAGCGTGCCTCCGAAATTGCGCAGCTGGGATTGAGGGCGCTGGCAGCCGCTACGCTTTCAAACTTGATGAGCGCCACTATTGCAGGATTCTTTATCGGCCTTTCGTAGTGAAAGAGCAGGGACATAGCCGGGTATCTGGCCTGTCCCTGCAACAAGAGACATCAAGTATGAGCGTTAGTTATATTGCAGGGTCAGCGTTCCCGATGCATTAGCCGTGCCGGGCGTCACTGTTGCATCAGTTTTATAATAATTAGCATAGAACGTCAGGTTCTCACTCTCTGCCGTCCCTCCGGGATTGGCGGCATCAGCAAAGCTGCTGGCGTCACCCTGGTCGCTAATGGCGCTGCCGTCGGCCGCCGCACCATCAGACCAGTCGGCAGCGGCGATTCGGTTTGACTGAAAGAGCGTAATGGTCGTATTGGGTTTCATATAGGTCCGGGGTAAAGCCGCAGTGGAAACGCTGAACTGAACGCCAACGCCCGTCGCGGTTGTGCCGGAGCTATCCTTTGTCAGGCTAATGACCGTCCCGTCCTGGGTGTCGCCACTGGTGACGGGGTTTACGGCAGAGAGATTCAGCGTGACATTCGTTCCTGCCGCGCAGTTTAGCCCGACGTTTTGTGGAGGGCCTTCAACAACAGGGGAGCTCTCGAAGGCAGAAATATCGATATCTCCCATCGGGATATTCACTTCTGAAACAGTGGCACTGCATCCCATAGCGACCACCTCAACGTTGCTGCTCGTCAGAAATAATTCGGATGCATTGTCGCCCGTGTCGCTACTGCTTTGACCCTCGCGGAATTCTACCGTCGCGATTTGGCCTATTTCGTTCAGGGATCCACCGGAAATCTGCCCGCCGGTAGCAATCAGTTGAATGCGGTATGACGAGTTGCGTAATGTATGGTCGTTATCTCCATTGCCTTGTTGCCAGGTGTTATCAATCACTCGCTCCTGATCAAAAGGGCCCGCCTGATTCAATGTATAGGTCCTGATACCGATACCTGGTATTCCGGTTGGATAGACGCCATCAAGAACGGGAGAGGCATTTTGCAGGCTGCTGGGTTTATAATGAAAGCCGACATAATAATCGTTGCTGCACCCTTTGATCTGCAGCTCGCTGTCATTGCCAGCAATGTAACCTGAATCATAAAGCACTTCGCCACCGCTGTAGTTTTTGCTGCTCACCAGAATTTGCGACGGCAGTGAAATAGTACTGATTGTTGGCGTGTCATCGCTATTGTCCCGATGGCACGTTGCCTGTGATATCAAGGGGGTCACACCCGCAAGCAGGATAATGAAAAAGAGAAATCTCGACACTGTATTGTCCTGAATAACAAGATTAATTGTAAGTGACATTTAAGGTAATGACACTGCTGAACGCACCGGGCGTGGGCGTACCGTGTGGCGTGTACATTCTTGAATTAAATGTCATGGAACCACTGTGATTTTCGTCTATCTCCACCGGGTAGTTTGTCCCGTTGGCCAGAGCTATGCCGCTTATCGGGTGACCGGCGTCCCTGATAAACAGCTGTAGCCCAACATCTGTCGTGCCGCCGGCATCGGGCGCAATCTGGTTAGCGTAAATGACGGTGCCATAGGCCGGATCCTCCGAATAGGGGGAGCCTGAAAAATTGACGTTTGCCTGCGTGAGTCCTGCGGTACAACCTTCGAAGGCGATGGTGACAGGAACGTTTGCCGTATTCCCCCCGGCAACCGCAAAATCCTTCCAGTAGTATTTACCCAGATCTATCGATTCGGGTTTCGTCACATTACAGGTGCCATCGATGATATTCCCCGTCACGTTCAGCTGGATAACGTCCCGATCGCTATAGGCCTGAGCACTCTCAATAAAGGCAGGCTGCATCAGTAAGCACAGCAATAACGCCTGCACAGAGTGAACGTTGATTTTCTTTAAGCACTTCATTAAACACACCCTGGTTATTGCATTGCAGGTTTACAGATGCCGTTAAGAAATACGATGTCGGCACGTGTATCGGTATTGTCGAGAGCGTAATCCACAGTACAGCGCTTATTTTTAGCATCACCCCATTTGACCGACAGCTGCCCTTTATCTGCCAGCCCCACGAGGTAAACTTCTCCGGCATCGCCGACAATGCTGTTACGTTTAACGTCAGTATTGTCACTTGACTGCGTGACTACCGCACCAAAAGGCACTGGCTTACCGTTGAAGGCGATCGTCATCATCGCCTTACGACCAATCCACGTGTTATACCTGACGCGAACCACCGCGCCCTTCGTCGGCACAACCGTTTTATTGACGTTATCTATTGCCGCGTTTTCTGTTTTGCTATCTATCGTGTTTAAGGCAATCTGGTTTGCATGATAGGGCCGCACGTAGGGAACGACGGCGTTTCCAAATATATCCGTACTGACGTTCGTCTGCCCGCTGACGGGCATTCCTGCGACTCCCGGGGTTTCAACCAGAGCCACACTGTCATTTAACTGGCGCGTTAAAGTCACACCGTTGCTATGCGCCACCATACCGCCACGCAAGCTATAGTTCAGACGACGGCTGTAATCATCGTAACTGTACCCGGCAGAGACATCTGCATAGCTGCTTTGGTAACCCACGGTCACGTTACCATTCGTTGCTTTGGCATCGGCGTCGTAGCCTTCCGATACCTGCCAGTTAAGTTGATGGTCCTGGAGTGCAGAGCCTGACAGACCAACGGTGTGGGTGGTATCGCCGTTTTTACTGCTATTGAGCGAGTAGTTAGCTGAAATCGACTGTACATCCTCATGGTTGCTCAATGCGCTGAACGGCAGGCTGAGATTGACCGATAAAATTCGGTCGTCATCATATTCGTCCGATTCACTGTACCCTGAGGCATTTTTACTGTGGGCATAGTTAACCGAATAAGAAACCGGCCCCCATGAAGAGCTGAAGCCAACATTCACAGAGCTGGCGTGCTCGCTGTTCCAGTACGATTGGTCATACATACTCAAAGACAACGTTCCGAAAGAAACATTTTGAGAAACAGTGATATCGAAGCGGTTACGCTCCCGGCCGTTTTCTATGGAACTATTGCCCGCATCCCAGTCATTCATAAAATCCTGAAACGACAGATAACCGCTGGTGGAGAATTTATACCCCGAGACGGAAATATCAGTATTTGTCTGCTGCAATGTCTTACTGTAGCGGGCGCGATAAGACTGGCCGTTATGATGTTCTTGCTGATGATAATTATTGGGCTGCGGCACATCCGCGCTCGATTGTGAGGCATCCAGGGAGAGGGCGCCTGCCTCTCCCATATTAAATCCCGTACCAACGATCACATTGGTATATTTATCTTCGGCCTGTATATAGCCGCCATACAGCGTGACGCCGTTGCCGACGCCCCAGGCGGCAGAGCCCTGCACAAAGTTAAAGTCTTTGTTTTTCGAACCCTCTTCGCGGGTCTTACCTGCAACAAAGCCGTACTGCACCTGACCCTCACGCTGGAGTACCGGCAGCGTGGCATAGGGAATAATAAAACTCGTTTGCGAACCATCAGACTCTTTAACGACAACGCGCAGATCCCCGGAACTCCCCGTGGGATACATATCTGTGAATTCAAACGGACCGGGTGGAACCGTCGTTTTATAAATGCTGTGGCCATTCTGATAAACGGTCACCTCGGCGTTGCTCCTCGCCACGCCTCTGACAACCGGAGCAAAGCCCTGCATGCTGTCTGGCTTCATATCATTGTCGGTATACATTTGCAGACCGGTAAAACCAATGCTGTCGAAAATGCCGCCTTGAGTCGTACCCTGACCCAGCATCAACTGACTTTTTAATGACTTAATATCCCGTGAGACGTAGGTGTATACCGAGTCCCAGTCATTTTCCGTCTGGGAGTGGGTGTAAGTTGAATAATTGCGCAGGCGCCACGGGCCAATATTCAGTCCTGGCTGTAAAGAGACAAACTGGTTACTGCTGTCGTTGCCGTTGTGCTGATGTAAATCCTGCTGGCCGGAAACCGTATAGTTGAGGAGCCCGGCGGTAATACCTTCATCCCAGCGGTCCGGGGAGACAAAGCCACGGGACGTATTAAAAAGCGAGACTTGCGGGATACTTAAATCAAAGCGCTGCTGGCTGATATCAATCTTCTGTTGTAAATCAGGAATGGTATAGAGATCGACACACTCGGCGTCTTTATCTTTTTTCGAGAAGTAGTTCTCAACCCGGACATTCCAGATTTTAAGCTGCGCTGCACTTAAGCATGCACCAACATCCTTCTGCGGTGCGCCATTGCGATAATGAGTCTGTTGGCGAAATGAAATTGTTTTTGTATCGACCAGATTGCCATTGATATAAATATCAACGTTGTAATGACCTGGCGGCACCTCATCTTTGGCAAACAGACTTAAATCCATGCCCGGGGCGCTGGCGTTGTCCGTTTCCAAAAGATGAGGGTTGAAATATTCCTTTGCAGATGCACAGGAGATACTGGCGGCGATACTTAACCCCAGCCCTAAAAAAAGGACGTTGGTATGCTTAACTTTTTCCATTTTGACCCTGTATCTGACGCAGATACTTTTTAATGCTGATTAATATGATGTGACTTTGTCCTGGCCTTTAACGCCGTAGTCATTAATAAGGGACCAGGTGATTTTACCGTGAGGCGCGATTCCTGTTTCAGAGATATCTAAAGTCGAAAAGGGCGCAGCAAAGTATTGCGATGTCAGGCTGTGGTTATTAATTTTTATATGTGAGAAGTTCATATAAAACGGGGTAGGGTTAGTGACCCGAATACCATGACCGGCAAACGCCCACTCCAGCTTCTGCGCGCTTTGTTCTGGCAACGCCCCTTTTAACGCCTCTGGACGATAAATGAGTTTTATTTTTGAATTGATGGCGATTTGCATGGTGTTATTTTGATCTGGCCCGTCGGTTGCCGGGATCCCTTTAACATTCAGCCACAACATAGATTCACGATCGCCAGGCAGCGGCGTGCCGGAGCGGACAATTCGAATCGATGCTTTTTTTCCTGACTCCAGACGGAACAGCGGGGGGGTAATAATCATACTTTCTTTTTTTATCGATCCACTCTCAGCCGGGCTGAGCCAGGACTGAACCAGATTGGTGACCTTATCTGAATTTTGTACAGATAAAGTGGCGGCGTTATGGGTGCCGTCGAATATCACTCGTGTTCCACCGACGACAATACTTGCTGAGGCACTCATACTCATTGCAGCGCTGGCACAAAGGAGGAGTGAAGTAATTGGTTTCATGTTTTGCTCGCAAAAAATGGAGGGTTTCCCCTCCATAAGGATTAATTGTAGCGGACGTTATAAGTCAGAACTGACTTCACACTACCGGCCACGGCTTGACCAGTGGCAATCATCTGGGCGGTATAAGTTTCAGTGGCGGCACCTGAGCTGAGATCAATTTCATCGTTATCAGCGTTATTTTCAACGATGGTGCCGTTAGAGCCCCCTTGTTTCAGCTGCACGGCGACCATAGTCGCAGCGCCGACCTCTGCGGTGTTTTTGAAATAGGACGGGTTATTCGCATCGGCGTCGACCTGGCCTGAGAAAACAATATTTGCAGATGAGGCCGTAGGACAGTTGGCGAGATCAAAAACAAACTGCTTCGGAGCACCCAGGTCACCCATTTTTACCAGGTCAGTTGCGGCCGTGGAGCCCAAATCAACCGTTGCTGTTGCGGTGCCGCCGTCGACGGTGATGTCGCAGCCTTTATCAAGAACAGTGCCGTTGAAGGTGATGGTATTAGACGCCATGGCAGCGTTAACGCCACAAATAGTGAAGAAGATTGCTGCGCCAACTTTGGTGAACTTCATTTCTTTCCCTTACCGGAGATTAAATTAAACAAGAATAGTAAGACTTATCAGTTTAAAACGATGAAAAATGCCGCTCGTGAAGTATTCAACAAGCGGGATGGATGAACATCATTTTTTGGTTAACTTGAAAAGTTGGCGAATATTACGTTTGTGAATAAACAGCGTCCAGTCCGATACTGGACTGATAATCAAAAAAAAGCACGGTGGGAGGATAAATATAAATACTTACATTTACTGATACTTTTTAATGAACTCGCATAATATACGCCGCTTTCAGCGTGGTCCATTAATAGACTGTTAGCCCCAGTAAAACATATATATACTTCGCAAAATCTTAATATTCAGAAAAATAACAAGGCGGCTAATGAATAAGAGTAGGCCATTCTCAGCAATGAGTGAGACATGGAATTGCGGGGTCTCTGCTGACGAATATATTAAATTAATCGTCGAACAAATGACGATTGAGCGCATTGCCTATGAAAGTGAAATTAAGGGGTTACGCGATCTTCTTTATACTTCAGACATTGAAGGTTCGGTGGCTAGCTATGGCGATGTTGGCCATGTCATCTATGGAAGGTTGCTCAGGTATAAGCTTGGACGCTGCGGGGAAATGTTAAAGAAAAACAAGATGCTACTGCCGTACACCTTCAGGCGTAAGTTTTTTAAAATGATTGGTCGGTATTAATATCAAAATCAGTCACGCTGGTTCTTTTACGTTATTTTATCTGGTGGTTTGATATGCCTGGCAAAAACATAGCGACTCTAAAAAAAATTGATTCATATTTTATCGATTCCAGCCAGCTTAACGATCTGTTGAGTTTCATGGATAAAGGGGTCAGCGTAAGCTATAAGGCTGGGACATCGATAACACTGAGCAGTAATGAAATTCTGATATGCGTCTCGGGCGAAATTTTGATTTCACCGAATATCGAAGGCGGTTGTGCGCTGGGGCATGCTTTTGAGTATATGCCAATAGGGTTGATAGAACGCTATAATAGCGCTGTGCCTTTGAGATATGATGTGCAGAAAGAGGCCCGGGTCATATCCTTGAGCTATGAGGATTTCGATGAGGCTATTCATGCATCTTCAATCGGTTCTTTGTATCTGAATAAAGTCATGGCTTACATGATTTCAGCTTTGGTTTACATCAATCACGAGCGCAATGCCGGCGAGAGATATTACACCATCAGAAGCCTGTTGTACCGATACCAGTATCTCTATGCGGGTGAGGTGAAAAGCGCAGAAAGCGTGTCGGCTTTTATACTAAAAAGAACGGGATTATCAAGAAGCTATGTTTTCCAGATCTTGTCTGGTCTGCGAGACGGTGGATACATTACCATTAATAAAGGTAAAATGTTGAGCATTAATAAAACAATCCCCGTTAAATATTAATGCGGTTAACGTATTTGCTGTCCTGCTTGAATGTCTGACTGATATTGTAGGGTTTAAAACTTCATAGGAAGATCCACATCAATTGAAAGGAGGGCACCATTCAACATACTTATATAGCCACCGATCTTGAGCTCTGACAAAATTTTAAACACATAACTCCGCGACAGCTTTGACCTCTTGATAATGTAAGACGAAAGACTGTGTTTGTTGATGCTGGTTTCATGTGCCACAGCATTATAGCGGTAAATCAGTGAGCGAACGATATCATACCCTTGTGTTCCGGTTCTTTCATTTATAATATCGAGCATATAAGCCGTTGAAAAAGACAGCATAGTAAGTGTCTCTGTCGTGGTTTGAATATCTTTGTGCAGGAAGTGCGCTTCAAATTCTCGTCTGGTCATTCTGACTATCGCAATATCCTGCTCGACATAATAATAGAGTGGTATTTTTGTAGCATAAATGCCCGTATAGCCAAGAATGGTTTAAGGCATAACCGTAAAGAATAGCAATGATTCTGTTGTGATACTGCCTCTGCGGGTTGTTTTTAACTCAGGATCCATTGTCAGGCTAAGCCCACCATTTATTGCAATAATAATTTCACCTTGCATGTCGGAGATAACCTGTCCCTTTTTAAGGTACACCGTTTCACCATGCTCATGAAATTTCGAGAGGTTAATCCCCGCAAGGAAGGATTTATGGTCTTCCCTGATCCGTTCAAATAATGTGCGCATTGTTTTTTTCTCTCTTGTTTTGCCGTTCTGTACAACAAAAATCAGTCCGAAAATTGATTTGCATCATTAAAATTGAACGAAAGATATGTTTGAAGTGCAACCACATTTAAATTTAGACAAACGACCTCTTGCCTTGCTGAAAATAATCACAAGCTATTGATATAGATCAATAATAATTATTCACGCATCGATTTTGTGTTTGTTTTTTTATAAACAAACAGGGGGTTGCGTTTTATTAATGACCTGAATTCGAGCGATAGCAATCGCTGGAAAAATAAGGAGGCTTCGTCGCGTAGTGGGTTTTGTCTATTCGTGAACGTGTTGTGGTTTGCTCTAACAATGGAGGAAAGCGCTAAGTTCACAGGTAAATTCTGCAGGAGCTTTCATACTGTAAGGGATCGGAATTTATCTACGTGTTTGGCTAACCCACACTAACATGAAGAAGGAAACCGCTAATGGATACCAAAATCACAGGTGGTATTGATATCGCAATGAAAGTTCCTCCGCACCAGTTTCAACAAACGATTGATTTTTATCGCCATGTCATAAAGCTCACGGAAATCACCGATAAACCGCCGGCCACTGGATTTATTCTTGGCCCTAACCGGTTATGGATCGATGAAGCACCAGGGCTGAGCCAGGCGGAGGTGTGGCTCGAGCTGTTTACCCCTGATTTCAGGCTGACTGAGCAGCATATCGCGGGGCAGGGCGTTGTGCGCTGTGATGCCGTCGAACCTTTACCGGAAGGCTTTAAAGGTGGATGGATTATGAATCCCTGTAATATTGTTCATATGATAAGAGAGCCAGAGGCCTGGTAACGCTCCCTTGCTACCAGGCATCAAGTTGCCAGCCACCAGCCCGAACGGATAACCTGTCGGTTAAATTCAGGCTGTTGAGGAACACGTCATCGTGTGAGACGACAACCAGCGCGCCCTGATAACCACAAAGCATCATCTCCAGCGCCTGAAGAGAGGGTAAATCAAGATGGTTGCTGGGTTCGTCAAGCAACAACAGCTCCGGCACGGGATCGGCATATAACACGCAGGCGAGGGCAGCTTTCAGACGCTCACCACCGCTTAGCGATCCGCAGGGGATCTGGATTTTATCTGCGTCAAGGCCGAGCTGTGCCAGCAGCATGCGTAGTTCGGCTTCCCCCGCGGATCGGTTTGCTTCAAGGAGCTGCTCAAGAAGAGTACGGCGGGTATCAAGGCTGGAAAAATGCTGATCGAGCATGCACGGACGCCTGGCCACCCGGCATTCTCCACTCGATGGCTGGTGCTTACCGGCGAGCGTGTTTAACAATGTTGACTTGCCACAGCCGTTATCACCGACCACGCCGATACGCTGGCTGGCCGTTATTGTCAGGTTCAGCGGCGAGATGCATTCCGCAACAAAGGGAAGCTGCACGTCAATCATTGCGGCTACCTGACGTCTGGAAGGGGATCTGAGAACAGGCGTATGCACGACGATTTTCGCATTCTCATCGATTTTGCCGGCCGCTTCGCGTACGCGTAGATCCAGCTCCTGCCGCGCTGCCTGATGGAGCTGGTTTAGTTTCCCTGCTGACGCTTCGCTGCGTTGCTTTTGCCCACCGAGCAAAATGTTGGCCTGATTGGCCTCTTTCCCCTGACGGCTTCCCCGGGACTGCCGCTTTTCGAGACGCGCCTTCTGGGTACTAAGCGCTTTTTGTTCCCGACTGCGCTCCTGTTTTCTCTGGCTGAGCAGTTGCAACGCGTGCTGAGTTTCCAGCTCTTTAAGCTGCGCGTAAAAGGAATAGTTCCCGCCGTAGTTTCTCAAACCGTGTGAAGACAGTTCAACAATACGCTGCATGGATTCCAGTAAATCCCGGTCATGGCTCACCACAATCAAACCGCCTGTCCAGCGGGTCAGCTGTGCAATCAGCGCCTTGCGGCTGGCGCGATCGAGATGGTTGCTGGGTTCATCCAGGATCAAAAAATCCGCATCGGACAACGAAGCGCCAATGAGAGACACACGCATTGCCTCTCCACCGCTTAACCGTCTGGCGGGGGTCGAGGCATCAAGATAACCCAGCCCGCAATGGTCGAGTTCGAGCTGCAACCGTTGATGGATATCCCACCGGTTGCCGACAGTATCAAAATCCAGCGCTGAGACGCTGCCCATCTCGATGCGGCTCAGCGCGTCAATGATGGTTTTGGCACCGGCGAGTTCAGCGACGGTAGCGTCTGGTTGGGGAATAACCTGCTGCGCAAGGTAATGCACGCTTCCTGAACGTGAACAATGCCCGAATGTCGGTGGGCATTTTCCTGCAAGGATTTGCGAAAGGATGCTTTTACCCACCCCATTGCGACCAACCAGGCCCGTAGGGCGAGCGTCGAAGGTTTCATTAAGCTGTGAGAACAGCGGTGTGCCGTCAGGCAGGATAAATGCAACGCTTTCCAGCGCGATATGCGTATTCGTCATAAATTAACTCCATAGATGCCAGAACTGCCCGAGCGGGTCGGGACAAATCAGTGGCCGTCAGACGGACGGCAGCATCAATGGCGCATTGGACGAATACCTTTAAAGAGGGAGTGAGTGGGCTATTTTAATTAAGACGAGGATAAAGTAAAGCGCGCGCTGAGCAGTTCTGTTGCTCACACTACATATGAATCACTGGTTGTGCGGAGGTAATAATGAGTCAAAAATTAGCAGCGAGCTGTCATTGCGGCAGCGTCAAATTTACGGTTGAGCTGAGTGAAGGCGGCTTTGATACCATCAGGCGCTGTAACTGCTCATTTTGTCGGATGAGAGGTGCAGTTGTCGTCTCTGCGCCTCTGACGGGGATTACGGTGCTGGAAGGGCAAGAGCGCCTGACGGAGTATCGGTTTAATACGCAGCAGGCGGTACATTTCTTTTGTTCCGTTTGCGGGATCTATACGTTTCACCAGCGGCGATCCAACCCGGAACAATACGGTGTTAACGTGGCATGTATCGAGGGTATCTCGCCCTTTGATTTTGCGAGCGTTGATGTGACCGATGGTGTTCATCATCCGAGTGACGGCAGCAGCGGCGGGGTTGTTGGCCGATTGCTTTACCGTCCTGTGGAAAAGGATAAATAGCGGTGCAGAGTCTTGAGATTGTTCCACGCTTGCTTCCTGAAGTCCGTTCAGGAAGCAAGCGTCACACCATCCGCTGGCGAGAGCGAAGCATTGTCCCAGGCCTGATGAGGTATGTGAATGCGGAAGATGCATCTGACACGCTTAGCGTATGGGTGACGAAAGTCGAAACTATGCCGCTGGACGCGGTGGCGAATTATCTCGGTAAAACCGCAGAATGGCCCGACGCCGTTCTCCTTCAGGGTATGCGAGAACATTACCCGGAGATGGGGTCTGATGCTCAGTGGAACGAAAACTCACGTTAAGGGATTTTGGTAATGCGATTACAAAAGACTACGCGCCAAAAAAAGGATCTCAAGAAGATCCTTTCAGCTGATTGTTTATTTCAACAACAATAATCTTTGATAATCGGGATTAACCTTCCGAACATGCTCTTCATCTCCTCCCGGATAGGTTATAATCATCCCGAACCCTCTTTTTTTATCAGCCTCAATTGACACGCTTTTTTGGGCATGAAACATCGGATCTATTGTTATAAATTCCGTATTTTTGAGTTGATAACGTCGACTCCACTTTTCGGAATCCGTATCCCCACCAAAAAGTTTCAGCGTAGTCTTGTTAAGCATGTGACTAATATATGTCATAGGGAAAAAGTCTGTCTTAAGTTCCAGTCTCTCCCCGCTGAATGCCCTAGCTCGCCCAGTCCCGTAACCGTCACTGAGGCCGTAATCCCCGAAATCGAAGATATAACTGGTATCGATAACCTCTTTCCCCTTCACTAGAGGAATATCGTCCGCGATCCTAAAGCTCACCATCAGCGAATTCAGCTGCCACTGGCACGGACCGCCGCCATCCACTGCAACTCGCAGACGCCGGACATTATTGCCATCAGGCACACCGAATGACCGCTCAACATCGTTATAGCCCGGTATATCATGCGGTTCATTACTTGAGTTATAGCGGACAGATTTGCACTGCGCCGAACGGTACAGCAGATCAGCGGGCTGCAGCGAGATCCCCTCAGGGACACGGAAAGTGACGTCCACCCACTTTGCCCTCTCCGGAGGAGAAAGTGTCTTATCAGGGCGGTTATCACACCCGAAAAGCAGCGTCACAGCACATGCAATGACGACGGTTTTACTGAGAGAGTTCAACTTCTTCCTCCGTTACCGCCGCAAAACGCAGCAGGGCATTTTTTCCTGTTTCTTCCGCCTGTGTTCGCCTCAGCGCCACCGGCAGCATGTCCTGCAGCGCCAGAAACTCACGGTTACGCTCAACCTCATCCTGGTTGCTGTAGGCTGCGCCTTTCTCAACCTCTTCCCGGAACATGACCCGCATCTCTTTCCGGTTCATATCGCGGGCCGGATCGGCCAGTTCCAGCACCTGATTGTGAATATAAGGCAGGTAGCGGTGCGCCATCGAGTGGCTGCGGGGGTCAGTTCCGATGCCGTTCAGCGCCGGGTTAGTATTCTGCGGAAAGGTATTTGCCAGGCTGGCCGGGTTCAGGCACTGGATAAACGAGGCCTGATGTTCACCGGTGGCTTTCAGGCACTCCTCATTCAGGGACGGCACCACATACAGCTTGGTGGCCACAAAATGCCGGATGTAGGCCTGCCCGTCGACCAGGCTTTTCTGGTACGGGCTGGCGGTACGCAGCGCGCACTGCTGCGCCCGGAAAAATATCACCGTGCTGCCGTGATGCCAGTACGGGGCTTTTTTCTCCGCAAGCCCGGTTGACTGGTACGTCAGGTCCCGCACGGCCACACTGAGCCCTGCAGCAGTGGTCAGTGACCAGTCAAATCCCAGCTTGTCGCCCAGAGGCCCCCACGTTCTGTAAAACTCATTATCGAGATCGGCATCCGGCGGGATCTGCGTGATCGTGTCATTGTCGTTGACATGCCGATAGTGTGTGATGCTACCCAGAGATGCGATCGCCGCGCGGGTGAAGGTTCGGGGCATCCCGTAGGTGTACAGCACGGGGTTAAAGGCTTTCATTTCGGCGGAATAAAGCAGAGCCAGCGCCCCGCCCAGACTGTGGCCGCAGACAAATAGTTTTTTCGCGCCGCCACTTTCTTCCAGAGATTTATTAACTGCATCCAACTTATCCCCAAACTTCCTATTTGCCAGCTGATAGGCCTCCAGAAAACCGCCGTGAACGCTTCCCGCTCCGGCCAGCTCCGGCAGACACTGCTTCGGAGCAAAGGACAAATCAGTCAGGACATTCAGCAGACTGTCGGTACCACACCAGGCGACCAGCACGTGCGAGGCACATTCCACCGTAAACAGGCGGGTATCACCTTCTCCCGTGTCCCCCTCTCCGGTGTTCATGTAGACAGGTGGCTGGTAGCGGTCGCGGAACGGCACATCCACCGCCAGTGTGTGAAAATAATTCGGGTATTCCGCAAGCTGCGGGAGGCAGGACAGATCCTGACACTTCTGCCGGAAAAAATAATCGATGGTAGGATTATTCGCCTCGGCGGCATACACCAGATCGGCCATGATGCCGAGGTTCAGTGCGTTCGCCAGGTCATAGTCCCTGGTGTCGTGCAGGGGCAGCACCCACGCCCGGAACGGACAGATTTCGATAACGTGTCGCTGCTCCAGTGCATCCCGCGTGATTTCCGTCCCTTTCAACGCCTTTCCCGGCGGAAAATGAAACACCGGCGGTTCAGGCGAGTCCCATCCAGGCATATCAGGCAGCCGATCGCACAGCTCCCCGATGGTCACATAGTGATGCCGGTAACCGACGGCTTCCGCTTTCTCCTGCACGTCTGTGCGCCAGTTTTTGTCCCGCGTCTCCCGGCGAAAGGCGTTTCCACTCACCGGCTGGCTGTTCGGGTTACGCCGGATGCCCAACGGACGCTGTTCCATGATGTCGGCCAGCTTCTGTCCATCAGTTTTCACGTCTACCGCTATCCAGTACAGGTCATCGAACCGTACCAGTCCCTGACTGTCGGTGACGCCGGCGGGCGGATTCGGCGGCGGCGTGGGGTCAAACCGAGTGTGCCCGCCCCTGGCCCACAGCGCCAGCTCCGCCGCTGTGGCCAGCGGATGGTATTCCAGCTGAACCTTCAGGCCGGATACCGCATTGTTGTCCTCGTCCACAAACTGCAGCTCCAGCCAGTGCTTCAGCTGTTTACCACAGGCGACTTCTTTGTATTTCATTTTGTGACCGAGACAGGTCACGGTGGTATTGTCTGCCGCGGCGGTCATGTACTCAAATCCCTCTGTTTTCTGTGGTTAATTACCTATAGTAACCAGATGGCATAACTTAACCAAAATTTAATGGTGACTTCCTGATGCTCTAAGCAGACTTCCCGTCCTCAAGAATTTTATACACCGTGGAACGGGCAATGCCGAGCTGCCGGGCTATCGCCGTGGCCCCCGTTCCGCCGTGATGAAGCGCCAGCACGCTGTTTCTGTCGATAGTGCGCCTGCGGCCAAACCTGATGCCTTTCAGCTTCGCTTCCTGGGTCCGTTCCAAAATTCTACTTCGCTCAGCCTGAGCGACAGCGGACAGTATAGTGACCACCAGTTTGCCCATATCTCCAACGGTGCTGATCCCATCGTCAATGAAACGAATGGCAACTCCCTGGGCATCGAATTCCTTTATGAGCTGGATCATATCGGCGGTATCCCGGCCAAGACGGTCCAGTTTTTTCACCAGAATGACGTCGCCTTCCTCCACTTTCATACGCAGTAGATCCAGTCCTTCCCGATCGGTTGAACTACCGGATGCCTTGTCGGTAAAGATGCGGTTAGCTTTTACCCCTGCATCTTTGAGCGCTCTGATCTGAATATCGAGAGACTGCTGACTGGTTGAGACCCGTGCGTAACCAAAAAGTCGCATAAAAATGTATCCTAAATCAAATATCGGACAACTGGTGCCTGTTATAACAAAAAATCGATTTAATAGACATAAAAACGACACTGTTTTCACATGTCTGACAATTTATAATATTTCGGACGGTTGAAAAATTGTTAATAAATAACCGTCAAGCAGGGAGGCCGATATGCCCGTTGATTTTTTGACCAATGAGCAGGCTGAGAGTTATGGCAGATTCACCGGCGAACCGGATGAACTTCAGCTGGCGCGTTATTTTCATCTTGATGAAGCGGATAAAGAATTTATCGGGAAAAGCCGGGGTGATCACAATCGGCTTGGTATTGCCCTGCAAATCGGGTGCGTGCGTTTTCTGGGCACTTTTCTTACTGATATGAATCATATTCCTTCCGGCGTCCAGCATTTTACCGCCAGACAGCTCGAGATTCGTGATATCACCGTTCTTGCAGAATACGGTCAGAGGGAAAATACCCGCCGTGAGCATGCAGCACTGATACGTCAGCACTATCAGTATCGTGAATTTGCCTGGCCTTGGACATTTCGCCTTACCCGTCTTTTATATACCCGGAGCTGGGTAAGCAACGAACGTCCCGGTCTGCTTTTCGATCTGGCGACAGGGTGGCTGATGCAGCACAGGGTTATTCTCCCCGGTGCCACCACGCTGACCCGGTTGATTTCAGAGGTAAGGGAAAAAGCAACGCTGCGCCTGTGGGACAGGCTGGCAATGATACCGTCAGCCGTGCAGCGTTCACAGCTTGAGACGCTGCTGGGACCCGTTGATTCCGGCCGTCTGTCTTTGCTGGAATCACTGAAGAAAGGCCCGGTCACCATCAGCGGCCCGGCGTTTAATGAAGCAATGTCAGAGGCAGAAAACGTCGCTTAACGTGAGTTTCCGTTCCACTGAGCATCAGACCCGGAGATCCAACTGCAGTCGGAAGTCGAGGTCATACACCACCTGGCTCCGGGGGACACGCCGCCCTGAATTTTCGCGCCCGATCGACATTCTGTACGGCAGGCAAGCCGTAATTTAATTTAAAACAACAACCTTCATACTGGAGCTTTTCATTGTGAGACAATGAAAAGTCAGGTTGTATTTACGGGCATACCATTTGCACCGTGCAGGCATGAACAATTTATTAAGCAAATCGACTGCACTCTCAAAGAGATAACGTTAGCGTTTTTATTGATGGACAGAGAAAAGTATTTTCATGATCGGTAAACATTTATTCTCCAGTTTTGATCGGAACAATAATATCCGTGCAGCTTTAATTATCATTCTGATAACAATAGTCTTCTATTATGTAGGTGAACTGCTGCGCCCACATCTTATGCTGGCCTCTTTCTGGCCGGTCAATGCCGTATTAACCGGTATCTTTATCCGATATCGTAATATGTTTACAGGCCGTCATGTCTTCCTTGCCTGGATGACGATGGCCGTACTGGATCACTACAATGGGCTGAGTATTTCAGGTGCTCTGCTCATGAATGTCGCCAACATTTCATTTGTCATCGTTGCTGCCTGGTATATTTATGACCGACACGATGAAAGGCTGACACTTCCGATGATGACACGACTGTTCCCCGGCGTGTTTTTAGCCTCATTGCTCTGTGCCACCGCTGGCGCACCTGCCAGCGTCCATTATTTTGGCGATGTTTTTCACGTTGCCTGGCTTGCCTGGTTTAGCGAACAATTATCGACGGGAATGCTGATTATCCCCGTCATTCTGGCCTCCGGCAGTCAATTTTCGCTGCGCGAGCTGAAAAACTGTCTTCCCGTGTTGGCACTGCTGTTATCTGCAACCTGTGCGTTTTATGTCGGAGGAGGTGCCAGCCTTACCTTTACGCTCCCGGCGCTTATCTGGTGTGCGATGAGTTACAGCCTGCTGATGACGGTTTTGATTTCAGGGCTGCTCGGGTTGTCACAGATTATTTTAGTCAGCGTCGATCTCTTCTCTATAGACAGTTCTCATTTGCTTTCTTTTGTTGATAGCATGACCGTCACGCGCGTGGCGGTTGCCGCCATGGAAATTAGCCCGTTAATCTGCGCCTGCAAACTGCTGGGCCTGACCGAGCGTTTTGAAAAAGTCACCGTTCGGGCAAATTTTGATACCCTGACCAAACTTTATTCACGAAGCGGATTATTTGCCCGCCTTGAACAATTTAAGAATAAAGAAATCAGTTCGAAAAATAGCATCAGTATTATGCTGCTCGATTTGGATTATTTTAAGCATATTAATGACAGCTATGGGCACCTGGCAGGAGATGAGGTGTTAAGAGAGTTTTCAGATCGCCTGAGGCACTATATGAACGACAGAAATATTATTTGTCGTGCGGGTGGCGAGGAGTTCCTCATCGTCTCCTTTAATGAAAAAACTCAGGCGCAGTGTTATCGCCTGGCAGAAGAGATTCGACTGCAAATCTGCAATACGCCATTCCGCGCCGCCGACCGCGATCTTGATGTGACTGTCAGCATTGGCTTTGCTACCAGCGGAATGTATCCGGAAATCACTAAGAGTTCGTCGGTACGCCAGTCCATCGATCGGTTAATTAGCCATGCTGATGAAAACTTGTACCTGGCTAAGCGTGAAGGGCGCAACAAAACCGCGCCGTTATTTGCATAACTCTCTGTTATTAGCGTGGTGCGCCGCATTCCTGGCGGCGCGCGACGCCCGTGGTTATGATAAGCGCCGCTGACAGGGAGCCTGTCTTTTTACCCGCCGGATATCGTGCCGGAGCAAAACTAATCCCGCAACCAGCAGCACAATCTCTTTCAGGATAAGTCCGCTGAGGCTGATGCTCATGATCTCCGGCAGCAGCGTTAGCATAACAGTGGAAGAGAGAATCAATCCCGCGGCGGCGACAACACCCAGGACAGGAAAGATGACCCCGGCCAGTAAAGCGATAGCAACCGCAGCCTCGATGACAGCCAGAAAATAACTCGCGCCGTCATGTCCCAGCCAGGAAGGCAGAAAAGCGAGCCATGTCTCACTGGTCAACGCATCGACCCACTGCATCTCTGCTGAAAACCATTTCAGGTTGCCGGAAACGAGGTAAAGCAACACCACGGTAATTCTTATGATCATGATATCTGGAATCGTGATAGCAGGTATTCGAGCGCTCAGTTTCATAGTCTTTCTCCGGGTTATTGGCTGACGCACGCTCGCTTAAAATGCGGTTGTCAGCGACGTTAACCAGTCAGGTGAAATACGAATTAGCCAGGTCTCCAGTGCCTTATCCAGCCCCGTCAGAATCAGGACGGCAATCAACACCATCATGCTACCGAGGATCATCTTTCCTGTTTTGCCGGCGCTAAGCAGGCGATCGCGAATTTTCATAAACAAAGGCCGCGAAATCCAGGAGAGGGCCAGAACCGGCAGTGCCGCGCCAAAACCAAAAATTCCCATCAGCAGCATAACCTGCGGTAAATGTGTTCCCTGGCTGGCCAGTAAGATTGCGCTGCCTAACGTTGGTCCGACGCAGGGGCTCCAGATGACGCCCAGGACCAGGCCGGTAATAAATTGCCCTTTAAGACCCTGCGGGTTCAGGCGATCGAGAAATGAGTTTCCGGCGTTGCCAATCCCGGAGGTGGCATTCGCGAAACGCTGTTGCAAAAAGCTGGACATCATCACCAGCCCCAGAAGGCCTAAAATCACCGCGCCTGCCTTGCGGAAAATAGCGGCATCAATGCCCAGGCTGCCGCTTAGCCAGGCGATGCTGGTGCCAATTACCGCATAGGACAACGCTAACCCCAACGCAAGTACCAGCGGCGCTCTGCGGTGTGCGGTACTCGCCGACCCAATGATGATCGGCAGTATCGGCAGCACGCAGGGGGAAAGCGTTGTCAGCAGTCCGGCGATAAAGCCAAAACCATACGATGACAACCCAAGATCCATTATTCAGCTACCTTGTCAAAAAGGGCGGTGATACCCGTCGGGCTGGTATCGCCAATCGTCCGGGTCACTTCTTTACCCTTGTTAAAAGCAATCAACGTGCTTTGGGTGCTGACATTGAACTGACGTAATTCGGCTTTTTGCGCATCAAAATCCAGCTTCAGTACAGTAAGTTGCTGGTATTTCGGCTGTTTGACCAGCGGCGCAATGATATTTCCCTGCTGTTTACAGACCGGGCACCAGGTGGCATGAACATCGACAATCACTGGTTTGCCTTCGCTCATCAGCGTGTCGTAGGTATTTTGGGTAAATGGCACGATACCGGCGGCAGACGCGAGGCCTGAAACCGCAGTCAAAGTCATACCCATCAGCGTGCTTACGCCGTGACGACGCAGGTTTTGTTTCCATGAGTGTAAGAACATATTTTTCTCCTTCGCATTAAAGGTAATGGCATATCAGCAATAATTAGCGCAGTAAGTTTTCAGCGTCTGTCCAACAGAACGAACAATAAATATGTGTGGCCACACGTTAACGCTTCAGACCTATTTACTCGTCATGAATTACCCTCCGCATTGTCATACAGCGTTGCGGTCGCATAACCTAATTTGTCGGTGCTCAGGTGGGTAACGCGAAAGAAATCAGCCCCGGATAATTGCGCCTGACTCGCGAGGTGCTCTGTAAGTTCATTAATAGTTCCACCACCGGCGCTGATGGTACCAACTCTCATAAGTTCGCATTGATGCGAGCGTGTGATCTCGGTGGAAGCTTGTGATACTAGCGGTAAAGCGCTCAGCGCAAGAACAGCAGCAAATAAGACTTTTTTCATGGCAGGTTCCTCTATTGTTTAGTGCTCGCTAAAATATATAGCCTGGCGGGTGACCAGATGCAAATGTTTTTTAGCGATAACTAAAAAATAGGGAAAAAATGAAATTTGTTTATATTCTCTTAATCAATGCACTGATACATAGAGATAAAATGACAATGAGTGCGTTATCGCCGTCTGCAAGCCTTAAAGATGCACTTCAGCACAGCACGGTGTAGTCGTCTCTGGTCATGCCAGATTGCCGCCCGTATGTTGTTGAAAGCATTCCCGTACGCAGGTAAGAAATAAAAGCTAAATCGGGTAGGTTTTCGCGCAGGAGGTGTTCCGCTAATTTTATACGAAAATTAAGTTTACGTGGTGATTTGCAGGAATAATGATATTTTCGAAAATTGTTTTTAATACATTGAAATGGCAAGAAGGCTCAATTCCTATTAATGTCAAAGTATTAAAATTTCGATTTGCTAATTTATGAGATCTTATCAGCATGAATTTATGATAATTTCGATGTTATCCTGATGATTTTCACAATCACGACAATAAACACTGCTGTTTTAAATTCAGTTTTGCGGAATGTTGTTATGCCATTTTTCAACAGAAAATATGGTTGTTGGATAATTTAGGCGGCGTACTGGAGAGTTATGGACATTCAAATTAATAACGAAACATTCGAAGTGGACGTTGAGGGGGATACCCCGCTGTTATGGGTTATCCGCGACAATCTGGGCATGACGGGAACCAAGTATGGCTGTGGTCTGGCGCAATGCGGTGCATGTTCCGTCATGATTGACGGTCAGATCGTCCGTTCCTGTGTGACCCCCGTGGAAACTGCCGCGGGCAAAAAGATAATGACAATTGAAGCCATTGAAGCGGATGACGTCGGTAAACAGCTCGTGGAAGCCTGGGTCAGACATCAGGTTCCACAATGCGGGTACTGCCAGTCAGGACAGGTCATGGCTGCTACCGCATTACTGAAACAGACGCCTAATCCCTCTGAAGAAGAAATACATGCGGCCATGATCAATCTTTGCCGCTGTGGTACCTACAACGCCATCAGCGCAGCGATTCATGAAGTGGCGGGCGTGGAGGTAAAAAATGACTGATTATCCTCCACGCCAGAATGGCAAAAATGAAAAATTCCCTACACAAGAAGAGCCCGTCAATATCTCTCGTCGACGCCTGCTGCTGGCTACAGCCGGTGTGACAGCTGGCGCGCTCGTGCTGGGCTTTGGCTTTCCAGTCAAACAGGCTCGCGCGAAGGGCAGCCCGGCAACCTTAGCACCCGGCACGCGAGTACCGGCATTTCTTGAGATCCGCCCGGATAATGTTATTCGTTTCCAGTGTCCGTTTGCTGAAGGCGGGCAGGGAATCTTTACAGCCATGGCGCAAATTGTGGGTGAAGAACTGGATGCGGACCCGTCGACCTTCCTTGTGGAAAATGCCCCCGCAGGCGCTGACTACCTGATTATGGAAGGCGGTATCAGAAGCACCGGCGGCAGTGAGTCGGTACGTTCCAGCTACTTCACCATGCGTCGCCTTGGTGCCCTGGCGCGCCAAATGCTATTGCAGGCTGCGGCAGAAGTTTTGCAGGTCCCCGTTGCGTCGCTGAAAACCGAACCTGGAAAGGTTATCCATGAGGCCAGCGGCCGGTCCCTGCCATACGGGCAGCTTGCCGCGCGTGCGCTTGATATGCCCGTCCCGGACGTTGCATCTGTAAAACTGAAACATCCCTCAGATTTCCGCTGGATAGGTAAACCTGTTAAGCGGCTCGATGTTTATGAAAAATCAACTGGCAAGGCGGTATACACCATCGACTGCAGCGTTGAGGGCATGCTGCACGCCGCCGTCCAGCATGCGCCGAGATTGGGACTGCAAGTCGGCACCATTCGTAATGAAGCCCAGGTGCAATCGATGAAAGGTATACATTCCGTTCATAAGCTGCCCGGAGCCGTTGCCGTTGTCGCCGAGCGTTGGTGGAATGCGAAACAAGCCGCTGAAGCCCTGCAAATTGACTGGCTGGAGCCTGACGAATCAGAAAAATTCCGTTATATGCCCGCAGATTTCTCTTCTGCAGCGTTCGTCGAAGAGCTGACAAACGCCCAGGGTGAGGGGGAGGACGTAGAGGTCAAAGGGCATTTCGCCCAGGCGATGAAGGAAGCGAAAACCACCCTGACGGCACAGTATCATAGCCAGCATCTGAACCATGCCCAGCTGGAGCCCCCTACAGCGCTGGCGCGGTTTAACGATGACGGTACGCTGGAACTCTGGATCCCAAACCAGGAGCCGGAACTATTCCAGGCCGATGTGGCCGCTCTGACCGGTCTGGATATCTCAAAGGTCTTCATTCATTCGCCTCTGATGGGCGGGTTCTTTGGGCGACACTTTAACTATGATCGCTCTGCAATGGCTTACCCTCAGGCTATCCAGCTGGCGCGGGCGGTGGGGCGTCCAGTCAAACTGATCTGGAGCAGAGAAGAAGAGTTTTTGCGCGATACGCATCGTCCGATGGCGGCAGTGCGGTTCAGCGCAGGGCTTGACGCTGAGGGATATCCCATCGCTATTCAGGCTATCAGCACCTGTGAAGGCGCGGCTGAAGGGATCGCGGGTAAAAAAGACGACAAGATCGATGAAACCTCGGTGGAAGGCCTGGCGGGTAAAGCTTACGCCATCCCCAATGTGCGTATTGCCCAACTTTATAAAAAAGGGCCGGTCATGGTCGGGTACTGGCGTTCCGTCGGCAACTCAATGAATGATTTTTTGTATGAATCGTTCCTTGATGAAATCGCCGATAAGGGCGGCAAAGATCCGTTCGAACTGCGCATGCGGTTGCTGAAAGGCAATTCGCGGCTGACAACCTTATTGCGTGCCGTCGAAGAGCTATCCGGTGGCTGGAAAGCTGGCCCGTATACCGCCGCTGACGGATCGCGTCGTGCGCGTGGGGTCGCCATGGCATCACCTTTTGGCACGCAGGCGGCGGCCATCGCAGAAGTCTCTATTGAAAATGGGCAGGTCAGGGTGCACCAGATCTGGGAAGCGATCGACCCCGGTAATATTGTTAATCCGGCCATCATTGAAGCGCAGGTGAACAGCGCTGTGGCGCTTGGGCTTTCTCAGGTTCTGATTGAAGAAAGCCTTTATGAAAAAGGCCAACCTGTTGCCCGTAATTACGATTTGTATCCAATCCTTCCGCCGTCACGCATGGCACGTGTACATGTTCGCATCGTTGAAAGTGGAGCAAAGATGGGGGGTATCGGTGAACCTCCGCTGCCTGCTATCCCTCCCGCCGTGGCTAACGCGGTCGCAAGGCTGACCGGCAAACGCGTTCGCAGCATGCCGCTGTCGCGACATGATTTCACCTGAGGCAACGAATTTAAGGGAATATTAAATGACAAAGAGAAAATTCGCTGCCGCTGTCCTGCTCATAATGCTGATAGCTGCGGCGGTAATGTGGTTTGTGCTGCGTTCGCCTCAGTCTGCGTTTGAACAGCCCTTCTCCGGGGATACGGCCTCAGCAGAGCTGATTGGCAAAGGTGAATACGCAGCGCGGGTCAGTGACTGTGTGGCCTGCCACAGCACGCCAGACAGTGCCCCGTTCGCGGGTGGACTTAAGTTTGCCACGCCGGTAGGGGATATTTATGCCACTAATATCACCCCCGATAAAGAGACGGGTATCGGAAACTACACGCTGGCCGATTTTGACAAAGCCGTTCGCCACGGAGTTGCAAAAGACGGTCATCGGCTTTATCCGGCCATGCCGTATCCGTCCTATATCAAGCTCAATGATGATGACGTCCGGGCGCTGTATGCTTACTTCATGCATAGCGTCAAACCGGTTAAACAACCTAACCGGGAAAGCGAAATCCCCTGGCCGCTGAATATGCGCTGGCCAATGGCATTCTGGAACCTGTTCTTTGTAGATCCTGCGCCGAGCACATCCAGGCCTGGGGAGAATGCCGCCTGGAACCGAGGCGCATACATTGTTGAAGGCCCGGGCCACTGCGGCAGCTGTCACACCCCAAGAGGACTCGCGTTTAATGAGAAGGGGCTTAGCGCCGACAGTAAGTATTACCTGGCTGGCGCACTGCTTGATGGTTGGTATGCACCGAGCCTGAGGGGGGATACCAATACTGGCTTAGGGCGCTGGAGCGAGGAGGATATTTATAGCTTCCTGAAAACGGGCCGCAATCAGCACAGCGTTGTCTTTGGCTCGATGACCGAAGCGTTCAATAACTCGACGCAATACATGAGTGATGACGATCTGCGCGCCATTGCACTCTATTTGAAATCGCTGCCTCCGGGCGTTAACAGTACCGATGATAGCTGGAAGTATGACAGCTCAACGGCCAGCAAGCTTACGGTTTCGGAGAGGTCAAAGCACCCTGGCGCACAAACATTCATTGCGCGCTGTAGCAGCTGTCATGGCGTTGATGGACGTGGCAAGGCACCGTGGATACCGCCGCTTGCAGGCGCGACATCAATGCTGGTGAATGAGGCCTCAGCCATTAACATTACCCTTAACGGTTCCGACCGCATAGTGGCCGGAGGCAAACCAGATGCTTATCGCATGCCTCCTTTCCGCAAACAGTTGTCTGATAAAGAGATGACCGATGTGCTTAACTTTGTTCGCTCTTCCTGGGGCAACACGGGCGAAAAAGTGAAGCAGGAGAGCGTTACTGAGCTTCGCGAGCGTACCGATCCGGCAAGCAGTAACGTCATCATTCTGCAAATGCGTTAAGCAGATTAGCTGGGGCGGCTCCCGCCCTGGCCAGTCTTTGCAAGGTACAGCAAAGGCTGACTTTCCCTTCCGTACCAGCATGAATCACGGTTTTACCACGCCATCCGCAGTTCGACTGAGAATTAAGAGCAAGAGAGATTGTTTAAAGCAAAACAATCTCTCTATGATGGTTATTCATAATCAGGATGTATGGATCGTAATAACCGCTTAGCGTAGGGAAACGAATGAAAAAAATCCTCAACACTTTTTTGCCTCTGTACACCACCACGTTGCTAATGCTGCTCGGTTCCGGGCTGCTCACCACCTATATCTCACTGCGCCTTGCCGGTGAACAGGTTAGCGGTACGCTGATCGGTGCAATAACGGCGGCGAATTATTTAGGCCTGGTGATTGGCGGAAAAGTCGGCCATAACCTTATTGCACGCGTTGGCCATATCCGCGCCTATGTCGCGTGCGCCGGCATCATTACCGCATCCGTAGTCGGTCACGGGCTGAGCAGCGCGATTCCTCTGTGGATATTTCTGCGCTTAATCATCGGGCTGTGCATGATGTGCCAGTATATGGTGCTGGAAAGCTGGCTCAACGACCGGGCGGAATCATCCCAGCGCGGTACGATCTTTGGTTTCTATATGGTGGCGACCTATCTTGGTTTATGTGGCGGGCAGGTGATACTCGTCCTGACAGCCGGGCTTGACGTGTCGATGCTGCTTATCGTTGCCCTCTGTTTTTCCCTTTGTCTGGTACCGATTGCGCTGACAACGCGTACAACGGCGCAGCCCATGTCACCGGCTCCCATGGGGTTAGGGTACTTCATGACGGCGATACCGAAGCTGCTGGCGGTCGTGCTGGTGATGGGGATGGCCGTCGGGGCGTTTTACGGTCTTGCCCCTGTCTATGCCAGCTCGCAAGGGCTAACAACAAGCCAGACCGGGATATATATGGGGATTTCGATTTTTGCCGGGATGGTTTCTCAGTTCCCATTAAGCTGGCTGTCCGACCGCTACGATCGTCAGCGACTCCTGTTCTTTACTGCGCTCCTGCTGGCTCTGACCTCGCTTCCGCTGTCACTTTTGCCCCATCTTGCTTTTAACTGGATCCTGGTGATGACCTTCATCGCCAGCATGGCGCTGTTCTCGCTGTATCCGTTAGGCGTTGCAATCGCTAATGATGTGGTTGCGCCAGAGCGTAGGGTGTCGCTCACCGCCAGCTTGCTAATGGCATTTGGGGTAGGGGCCAGCATCGGGCCGCTTGCTACCGGGGCGGCGATGCAGCCATTCGGGGGCAATGTGCTCTACCTTTTCTTCAGCCTCTGCGGATCGCTCATCGCGCTGATCGTCTGGATCAGAAAAAGACAGCCGGAGATTGTTGTCGACGCCCCCTTGCCGCATGTGGTCATGCCGGACAGCCTCGCTACGTCTCCTCTTGCCGCCGCCCTGAATCCCACGCTGGATGAAGAAGCGATTCAGGAAATGATGGTCGATACGCCTGATTTAAATGACAATGCTGAATCAGAAGTTAACGAGCAGCAGGCTGAGACAAACGGGAGATAGCAATGAGGACGCGGCCATCCGCAAGATTATTGATAGTCGATAATGCAGGACGCTTACTGTTATTTAGATACACGCACAGTGCAGATGCGCTGACAGGCAGGTCATATTGGGCAACGCCGGGTGGCGGCGTTGAAAAAGACGAGTCATACGAGCAGGCCGCCATCCGAGAGTTACAGGAAGAAACCGGCATCGTGCGTGAAGACGTCGGCGTCTCTGTCGCAGTAAGAAAGTTTGTGATGAAGCTGCCTGATGGCGAAACCGTTAAGGCACAGGAAAGATACTACGTCGTTCGGGTGGACGATAACGAGCTCAGCAGAGAGAGCTGGAGCTGCAGTGAAAAACAAATCATCAGCGAGTGTCGCTGGTGGAGCGCTGAAGAGCTGAGTGTCACGGATGATGTCGTTTTTCCTGCGAATATTGTCGACATGCTGGCGAACGTGATTGGGCAGGGCGTCGAATAACGTCGGAAATAACAGGCAACAGCATTCAATTTAGCTCGGCAAACAGCTAAACTCAGACATATTGATTTTACTGATTAATCAAATTTAATGATTAATAGGGCGTATATGGATCTTCGTCACCTGAAATATTTTTTGGCCGTTGCCGAAGAACGGCATTTTGGCCGGGCGGCAGAACGACTCAACATTGTTCAACCCGCGTTGAGCATGCAGATTAAAGCCCTTGAGGCTGAGCTGGGTGGGCCCCTGCTGATACGTACCAGTCGCCGTGTCGAGCTAACCGAAGCCGGGAAGCTTTTGCAGGCGGAAGCCTCGCGCACGCTGGAGCAGGTCGAGCACACCCGCCTTGCCGTTGAACGATCTCTTCGCGGTGAAACAGGGAGGGTGCGGATAGGGTTTGCCGGCAATGCTGTCTTCAGCGGGAGGCTGATGCAGGATGTCCGATCCTTTCACCATGCCTTCCCGGATGCCGAATTAATTTGTCAGGAACTGGCTCCGCAGCTTCAACATGAAGCTATCCAGAACGGAACGCTGGATGTGGGTTATATGCCTGATTATTGTCCGGATCATAACTCGTCCCTGGCCTATGAAACCGTGGGGGAATGGGGAAGGGTTGTTGTGATGTCCAGCGAACATCCTCTCGCGGATTACGAAAGTCTGACGGTCGAGATGCTGGCGAATGAACCTTTGATTATGTATTCCATCAACGATGCAGATTCACAGCTGGACACGCAGCTGCGGGAGCTGCTTGGCGATTCGTTAAATATCGCCTTGCGCATCTCCAGCTCTCTGAGTGTCCTGGCGATGGCCGGTGCCGGGTTAGGGATTGCGCTGGTTCCCGCACCGTTAGCGCAGGTAACGATCCCGGGTGTAGTGTATCGGGTTCTTAATTCAAAGGCGTTAGCGGCGAACCTGATGATGGTCAGTCGAAGAAACGAACCCAGCGCCGCCGTGCTTGCCTACCTCCACCACACACGCCAACATGGCTTATTTACAATCTGAATAACTTATTGTTTTAATTAATTATTTTTTCAGAGAAACCAGAATCTCATGCAGTTCCCTGGCAAACAACGCCGGGTCCGTGGCATAGCTAAGATGATGGCCGCTAACCTCAATACACGGGCAGGGCAACTGTCGCGCCAGCTCACGGGCTGTCAGGGCATAAAACGCGTCGCCGCTTTCACGCCCCCTTGCGGTCACCATCGGCACAGCACCTTTACGCAGCGCCGCCAGGTCAGGGACAAAGCGATTAATGGTGTTGAATTCATAAGCAAGAAAACGCGCATACGCACTGCCCTGATCGCCCGGAGCCCCGCCGTTCAGGTCCAGCCCGACGAAGGATGTGTTGAACAGCTTCATCGCCTCGCCGCCGCCGTCTGCTTTATAGGTGTCATACACGCGATCGAAAAATTTGCGCCACGACGTGGATTCAGGCTCGGGCAAGAAGTCAGTGATCGGCGGCTCGTGATCAACCAGCCCCCGAACGAGCTGCGGGTGATCCTGCGTCAGCTTAAGCGCAATGTTCGCACCGGCACTGTTGCCGAACACGAACGCTTTTTCGGTGCCGAAAGCACGAATAACGGCGGCTGCATCACGGCCTTGTTGCGCCATATCCATTTCAGCCTGAGTATCGCCAGTACTGCGGAAGTTAGCCCGGCGGTCATACCGTACCACTGTATAGCGGTCTGAAAGCTGTGCGGACAGGGCGGCGAAACGGCGGCTGTCACCATTTCCCCCGGCAACCAGCAGCAGAAGCGGGCCCTGGCCTTCGACGTCATAAGCGAGCTCAGCACCTTCGTTGTGAACCGTTGCAGAATAATGTTGCATGAATGTTTCTCCAGAAGAAAATGGCGTTCAGTGTCACCTTGCTCAGCGCCAGAGACAAATAGATAAATTTTACCTATTAATCAATTTTAGTGATTATCGGAGGATTGGGGGGATGACAGAGAAGGGGATGAGAACGGCTCCTGGATATAACAGATAATCCCACAGCCGGGATTATCTGTTTGAGAATGCCAACATAAGATGCGCAGAGATCTTCACCCAGCGCAAGTCATGCGAGGTCAGCACAGCTTCATTGGCTAACAGGTGAGGAATTGCGAGCCTCAATTACCCGTCCAGCATCTTGCTTGAGTAAGTAGAAGGAGACGGTGAGTAATACAAGATCTTTTAACAAAAACGACGATACGATAGTCATAGCCGGGAAGCCTCCGGCCTCCTGGTCCCATGCGCCCGGGACGAAGGGAAGGATGGTGAAAGTGCCTACAAAGGTGGCACATGCGATAAGTGCACCAAGAAAACCTATTTTTTTATTCCAGAATCCTAAAAACAGGAGCGTGGCGCAGGTCCATTCTGTCGTTCCCAGAAAAATCCCGGTCCCCTTTATACCTAAGACTGGAATTGTCCAGAATATGAGAGGGCCACTTTTGATAAGGGGGATCAAACCTCTTATTTCAGCTTCAAACCATTTGTCGTAACCAAACCAGACAAATATGACAATCATTGCGGTACGGAGCAGGTGGTAATCGAGATCGCGCTTCAGAAAACCAAGGCGGGCAAATATATTTATAAGAAAATCCATATTTTTCTCCAGTTATATTGGTGGGCAGTCACGTTATTAGCCTACGTCAAGACTGTTAAATATATCAACCAGTTAATTTTGTGCTTACTCTGATCACAGACAATACAATACGAAAACCAACGGTATACATCATTATTGTAAATAGAGCGCTATCATCAACCAAATAAACCACATACAATATATAGCGTTTTCAGCAATCATCAACCACAAGATAATGATGTATGGATGAATGACATCATTAATTAATGCAATTCAGTGACCAATGAAAACGGTGCTGTTCGAGGATGTTTTATTTTCCCAGTTTGTGAATTTAACAAATTAAAATGGAATAATTGTACTTTGCTGCTATAGATATTTCATCTAACAAACATTCTCTTTGACAGCCTATTTTTATACAGTATTTATAGCAAGCGCTACAACATGCCTGTGTTGGACTGTGCCCCGATAAGCCTGTGAGGCTGGTCATTGAATTTAACGGATGAAAATAATTTAGGAATAATCTTGTTTTTGATATTTGAGTTTGTAAAAACTTTAACGTATGTTAAATGCATTGCGGCAAGAGAAGGGGCCTAAGCACTCTGCTTTATTCAATTTTATTATTTTGCACAGCCATCCATGAACCGTTTATTTATGTCATTCAAGACGTTGCGAAAACATGATCCATATCACACTTAATTAAAAAACACGTTGCTTCTTTAATATCTATTTTTATCGCCGCGAATGAGCTAGTTAGTTCTCAGGCTAATTGTTTACGGCGTTAATACATGCATTAGCTTATTAATTTGTAAAGTGTCCGGAAAGAGTAAAGCTATGAAAATGAAAACAATCACTCTTAATATATTATTTATTGTCAGCGGTGCCTCAATGTCGGCGCAGGCGGCAGATGGATGCGAAAAACAGACAGGCAGTAACGACTGGATCTGCTCGGGAACACCTGAAGCTGGAGGGGTGCAAGTCAGCATCGGCGATACATCAGGTAGTGTGACGTTTGATAAATCTTTTGAATACTCATTCCTGGGCAATGCAGGCGAGATTGAGGCTACGGGGACAGGTAATGTCACTCTCATTCAGGAAAAAGGTTCAGTCATAACTTCAGAGCGAACTAATGCCTTATTCTACTATGGCGGTGCGGATTCGTCCGGAAATCTCAATGCGGAATTTAACGGAGTGGTTAATGCTGGCGTCGGGCATACTTATGGATATGGCCTTCGTGTGGATAATTATGGCCGGGGCGCTGTTAATATTATTAACAACGGTGAAATTAGTGCCGGCAACATTGGTATTCAGGTTAAACAGGTTAGTAATGAATCTGATGGGATTGGTATAACAAATAATGGTTCATTGAAAGGAGCCTACGGTATTATTGCAACCACCCAGGATTCTGATGCCAGTTTACACAGTAGCGATATAACAATAAATAACACCGGAGATATTAGCGCAAGCGGTTCAAGCATCTACTCTATTAAGCTCCCTGATGGAACCTCCTATGCGTTAAGTGAGTCCGGGGGGATCTTATCCATCGCGGGCAGCGGTGCTGTGAATATCAGTAACAGTGGCACTATCACCGCCGATGACTATGGCATAATCACTGCCGGCGGAGGTAATACCCTCGTATCAAATACCGGTAGCATTATTTCAGACGGGGCGGGTATTGCCGTTGTCGGTATTGATACAGTTGATTCTACGGTAAGTAATTTTGATATCCAGACAAGTGGTAACGTTGAATCGCGAACAGGCACCGGTATTATTGTTGCCACGCAGGGAACGGCTAACGTTGACGTTCAGGGGGCGGTATCCGGTGGAAATGGTACGGCAGTAGATGTTCGCAACGCCCAAAATGGTGCCACGTTACGGCTCTCAGAAAACTGGCAGTTAACTGGCCAGGCCCTGGCTTCCACCACAGGAACTAACGATACGCTTGAACTGACCGGCGCAAAGGCTTCCACGCTCGATCTGACACGTATAGGGACTGATCTGATTGGCTTTGATGACCTTGTGAAGTCAGGTGATTCAATGTGGACACTGCAGGGGAAGCAGAGTGCAGGGGAATTTAATCGTGTCACGCTGCAGCAGGGCGGACTGAATCTCGATAATGCAACGCTGCTTACAACGGGTCCCGTGACGATTGAAACTCCGGCAGTCCTCTCGGTTAACGGCACTTCTCGTTTATCTGCTTCAACAGTGAACAACAGTGGCACCCTTAACCTTGCCAATAATATTGCGGGCGACGCACTCTATATCGACGGCGATTATATCGGGAATGGGGGCACAATCGCTCTTGATACAGAACTGAATGGTGATGAATCAGCAACCGATCGCATTGCTATCAGTGGATCGACAAGCGGTTCAACGGCCGTTCGCGTGAAAAATGCCGGAGGAAGCGGTGCGCAGACGCTAAATGGTATTGAATTGATTTCTGTAGGAGCAGCTTCGGACGGCGAGTTTACCCAGGATGGCCGAATTGTAGCAGGTGCTTATGACTACAAGCTGGTTCGTGGCAGCGGTGAGAATACTGCAAACTGGTACCTTTCCAGCACTGATACCACCCCAGAACCGACCCCAACTCCGGATCCTGAACCAGAACCAGATCCCACTCCGGATCCACAACCAGATCCCACACCGGACCCAAAACCAGATCCCACTCCAGCCCCCGCAGAGAATAATATACGTCCAGAAGCGGCAGCGTACGGCGCGAATATCGCAGCAGCAAATACGCTGTTTTCTACCTCGCTGCATGACCGGATGGGTGAAACTCATTATGTAGATGCTCTTGGGCAGGATCAGGTAACGAGTCTCTGGATGCGTAATGCGGGTGGACATAACCGTGCTACAGACAGTAGCGGTCAGAATAAAACGCAGTCGAATCGTTACGTTATTCAGATTGGTGGCGATCTGGCCTCTCTGAGCACAGACGGGGCTAATCGGTTTCACCTGGGAGTCATGGGTGGATATGCCAATCAACACGGCAATACCCGTAATCAACATACAGGATACAGTGCCGATAGCAGCATCGATGGCTACAGCGCCGGCTTTTATGCCACCTGGTTTCAGGATAATGTTGAGAAAACAGGTGCCTATGTTGACAGCTGGATACTGTACAACTGGTTTGATAACAGCGTCAGTGGGCAGGACAACCTGACCGAGAATTATCAATCCAAAGGCATCACTTCTTCGGTTGAGACGGGTTATACCCTGAAACTGACACAGTTAAGCGCACGCAGTAGCTGGTATATTCAGCCTCAGGCACAGCTCACATACATGGGGGTCAGGGCAGATGACCACCGCGAAAGCAACGGGACGAAAGTGATTTCCGAGGGGGATGGCAATATTCAGAGCCGCCTTGGCGTACGTACTTTTCTGAAAGGGCATCATGCTCTCGATGACGGAAAAGGGCGCACCTTTGAGCCTTTCGTTGAAGCGAACTGGCTGCACAACACCCGCAACTTTGGCGCATCGCTGGATGAGGTGCGAATCGATCGGTCCGGGACGCGTAACATTGGTGAACTCAAAACCGGAGTGGAAGCCAGGGTCAATAATACGGTTAATATGTGGGCCAGTATCAGCCAGCAGATGGGAGATAAAGGATACAGCGATACGCTTGGTGTCCTGGGTGTGAAAGCTAACTTCTGATGTTCCTGTTTGCTTAACAATGCCGCAGGTTCAGACTTGCGGTTTTTTTTTGCATGTTTCTGACGCCGTTACTTACCGTTACCGGCGGGAAAACTCAAGGGGACACAAAGCGCTCCCTTGAGAATAGTTATTTTTTGACGGGGTAATTGGCGGTCAGCGATTTTCACCATCATTGAACAACATTCATCCTGCAAATGTTTGACGTGATTTTCCAGAACATCATGCTGAGCCATTGCAGTCCTTATTTCTTGACAGTCGTCTGTACCGAAAGCGTGGCAGGAATTTGATGACGAAGGGCGCATGAAACCCTCAGACTGGTATGACAGGATGTTTCTTCCGAAATCATTCCAGTTATTGTTGCAGAGATCGCCTGATCGACCATCAATCTGGACAAAGGATTGCTGAATTCTACCTTATCTTACTTTGGTGCGCATAATGTATATTATGTTAAATCGCATACAGTGATAACTAAGTTCATAAGACTCTCCCACTAGCTGATAAATCAATACAGTTCAAACGGCCGAAGCGACACCGATACGTTCAGCTTGATCGTGGGTTCAAACCCAACAGTGCCACCAAATAAAACAAGGGCTTAGATAAAAAGTATCTAAGCCCTTTCTGATTCATCTACACTACGGACACTTTTCTTACAGCGGACAACAACTCTCCATACTTTTGAGTTGCCTTCCCTACCCACGAGGTAAGGAAGGAACCGGCTCAGAAGTTATAATTTAAACCGGCTTGTACGCTGACGCTGTTGTCGACATCACCCATTCCGGCATAAATGCCACTGGTGAAATGCAGATTTTTTGTAATGGCCGCATTTATCCCTGCTCCAACAATCCCCATTTTCTGGTTATGGCCAGAATTTTCCCGGTAATCTGCTGCCTGAATAGCTGAGTTATCGCTAAATTCGGTAATGTATCGCGCATCAATCCACGGCATGAGATCCAGTTTAGCGGTCTTGATATTACCGGTAATTCGTAAGCCCCCTCCAGTGTGCCAAGAAGAAACCTGATTTTTTCCAAAGCTAATTTGAGCATCAGAAAATTCGTCACTGTCGACTTTATTCCAGCCTAAAACGGCATAAGGTTGGATCAAGACATTAGGACTGGCTTTAATATTGACCCCGGTCCGGGTTTCAATGTCGTACATATCGCCATCGTAGGAACCGTTCAACGCTTCCTGCATGCCCGTGGTGGAACTCTGAACATTATTGGCAGACATGGAGTAGCGAATATCGCCGAGGCTGAAACTTCCATCAACAAACATACCCCAACGATTATCGTGCAGATGTTGCTGCCAACCGCCATACAGGCTGTAGAAATTACCGTATACGGTATTGTTGAAGTTGCCGTTAGCATCACTATTGTTGACGCGGTTGCGTGTATACGCCAGCGCAATACCACCTGTAAGGCTGTCTCCGTTGGTCAGTTTTTTACTCCAGTCCACCCCACCCTGCATGCCCTGCAAATTGCTGTGATAATCGACATCATCGGTGTAATCACCGTTTTGATAGAGGTAATCCCCCCATAAATGCGCCCCTTCGCTAATCCCGTTCATCAGGAAGCTACTGTGCAAATTGTCCATGCGATTGGCAATATCAGCGACCACGGCTAGTCCGGACTGTTTTGCACCGTCTAATCCGGCAATGGCACCTTTAACATCATTGGCTAAACCTGAATGCGTTTGCGTAATCATGATCTCACTGCCGGATAGTCCGTTATTCATTGGAACCGACGAGGCGGTGACATCATAGTTCCAGGCCCCGGAACGCGCAGCGACATCGTGTTTGCCATTGGCAAACTGGTAATTAATCGTTCCCTGGCTGACATCATCAAACGAAGCAATGATTGATTGCCCTTCCTGAGACGTTTTTGCCATCTGATTAATCGTCAGCGAGTTCACACCTGTCACTGCGCCTGTCACCAGAACTGAACTGTCCGTGCTCATATTTATCGTTGCATCAGACATAGTTTGGCCAACCAGCATCGATTTGCTCGTCAGATTATAAACAGTACTGCCATTTATCTCGGGGGTGGTTATTGCATTATCCTGGGTGGCATAAACCGCGTTCACATTTGTTAATTGCCCATTGAATGCGCTGCTACTGTCCATAACCATGGCGTTGCTGCCAGCACCGCCATCAATGTTCCCGTTCACCGAAGATCCACTCACAACGACAATACTGTCATTACCCGAACCCGTTTTCACATCCCCCGCCACCGTGGTTGCATCGCTGATAATAATGGAGGAATTTCCCGAACTGGCAGAGGTATCAATATTGCCGCTCATCTGGCTATTGGTGAGCATAATTTGTGCATTACCCGTACCTGACAATGTAACATCGCCAGCGACCTGACTATTACTCTGCACTGTCAAATCGGTATTACCACTCCCGGCAGCGATAGCAAGCCCGCCTTCAACAGAACTATTGTCCAGTACGACATTCACCTGGCCGCTACTGTTTGAGACATTCACATCTCCCTGAACGGTACTTGCAGAAAGCGAGAGCTGAGTGAGCGGCTGGGTGGTGGTGGCTCCTGCCACACTATTCAAAACTGCTGGGCTATTTGTATTATTGAGGACCAAATCCCCCTCAATCACCGTATCATCGGCAAGGGAGGCTTCCATCTTTCCGTTTTGGCTTTGTAGGTTCACATTCCCATTGACGGTGCTCTTCACTGCAGCGAATTCTGTATCTCCCGTCTTATTTTCCATGATGACATTGCCATTTACAGTGGAGCCTTGCATATTGATCTGGTTGGTACCTGTCTCATTCTGTAGCGCGATATCCCCGGTAACGGTGGATTGATTCATGGTAAGTTGGTTATTCGTCGTTCCTATAAGCGCAATACCTATATCGTCAAGTTGACTCAAATTCTGCGGTATGGGCTTACCTGTAGTCTGACTAATCTGTTGAGCGATAAGATCAATATTACCGGCAACTTCACTTTGTGAGGCATCCAGTGTGGCATTATTTAATGAAACGATATTATCCGATTTCAGGCTCACTGAATAAATGCCACCGTGTTCGAGAGAACTCTTATCCATGCTAATGGTTTGCGTGGCCGCACCACCGGTAATAATACTCCCATGTAATTGGCTGTTATTCTTAACACTTACGCTGTGAACGCCATTATCTAATGGATCGATATAAATAGCAGCGCCCATCATATAGGCTTTATCACCCACCGATTTGTTGTACTGAACGTTATCCTGCTCCCCATTCAGGTTAGCATTATCAATGACGATATTGGTATTAGTCGTACGGCCTGTGGCTCCCACTTCAATCATGTCCGCGGTAGCCCCCTTTTCTAACGTAATATTTGCAGTGCCTGTATAGCTCGCCTGAATATACTTACCAGACATGTCAGTTCCTGAAACTGTTAGCGACTGGACATCATCCTGTTTACGCTTATTCATATAAACGTTTGCATTTGATGAAGGGTCATTGATGAATGCAGTTCCGGTGCTGTCAATAAAATACAGATCTTTATTCTGATATGGCGTGACACCACAAGTCGTGGTGGGTGACGACCCACATGCTGCTGCTTGCACCCCGGCGCTGACACTAGATGAAAAAATAAGGATGGGAGAAATGCTTGCCAAAATACATTTGGCAATTGGCGAAAGATTTTCTTTGAATAACATGCGAAGGTTTTCCTTACCAGCTTAACAGTAATTTGAAAATACAGGCCGCAAAATATCACTAAAATTAGCGATATTAATGACGGGAATAGTTAAGATCTGCGATAAAATCATATATCACAGAAAATTAATGACGTGACTGAAATTCAGATTTAATAAAACAACCTTAGGTCTCAGTTAATACACGAACAATAACGTGACTAGTCCTGACATTATTAGCTATTCGTGCCATTCCTTATCTTTAACAATCAAGAGCTGACGAGACTGAACAGGTAACGCATTGATATTAAATATGAAAAATATTTGAAACGCAGGGAGTCTCAATATATAATATTGGGACTCCCTGAAAATCATAATGCCACCCTATGAAAAAAATATTTGTTTACTTACCTGTTGATGAAGAATACGCAGAATCGAAATCTGCTTTAGTAGCTGCGACCCAGCAGTTGGATGCTGGTATGACGCACTTTTTTGAGGAAAAAGAGGATGATCTTGCTGTGTTAAAACAGATACTTACAACAGCAAATTCTGGTGATGTGCTCGTCGTCGCGAAACTCATTGTTTTGGCAAGAATGCCGGAAGAGGAGTGGATAAATCTTTGTAAAACCGCAGAGAAAGGAATGAACGTTGTTGCTTTAAACCTAAATTCGACATTACAGGGGTTGCATATTTCCAATGAGAGTGAGCGCATAGCAAGCCGCGCATCCACGGCAACCTTGTTAGAGTTGACCGGGAAAGCCATTAAATATGTACAGACAAACCCTCTGTTTGCACAGAAAAAAACCCCAACGGGGAGTCTTGCTGGCAGGCCTGTTGATAAGGATTTGCATCATCGCATCTCCTTACGGTTATTAGCGGGGGAAAGTTACAGTAAGATTCAAAAAATGGAAAACTGTGGCAGATCAACCATTTCACGAGTAAAAAACTCTATGACGGTTGTTAAAGAAGAATAACTACAATTTACTCCCCGAAAACTACCTTTATTCTAACTTCGGATAGAACGCCGCTTTTGCCGCATCTATTTGCTTCATCGAAGATTACACATACCAGTGATCAGCCTGTAGGTCCGGACGACGGGCCAACAGCTGATAGTTAAGCGAGGATGGTATCTTCGATAAAATGTTAGACGATAGTCAGTCCGGCGAGTCCAAAACAGATGCTCCATCGGGCTAGCGACTAGTTTGTAGCCCAATGCATGGCCTAAATTAACAATCGTTTTGATAATGGCCACATCAACCTGGTCATGTGGCAAACCAGAGATAAAGGCGCGGTCAATCTTCAGACTATTAACCGGCAGGTTTTTAGGATGATTATTCATTTGTCATTGATAAACTGATTTACATTTTCATTTCAGCATGATGAATAAAGGAACGCCCTTTTTGGGCGTTCCTTTCCCGGCGTCGTATCGTTCGTTGACAACGTACTGCGCTTCACTTCATGCTGAGAAGAGTAAAGCTCAATCAGATCAGTTCATCACGTCCGCTGTGGCAATTGTTTGTGGCATATTTTTGTATAAGGCGTGAGAAACAATACCAGTGCTCCAAGCAGCAATAACTCATCCTTGATAAGAAATTGTCCGGTACGGCCAATAAACGGAAAACCGAAGCCTGATTGCCAGCCAGGTAAGCTGAACAAAAAAGAGTTGGTTAACAAGTAAGTGCAAATCGCAGCAAGGAAACCCAGGCGTGCAATATTCTGATGCCATGGCCAGAAAAGCATCAGCGCCGCCGTGCCGAGCTCTGTCACTCCGATAACAATTGATGCCTGTTGGATCGTGCAGAAGTCATAAAGCCAGGAGAAGAACGGGCTCGTTTTCATCAGATGGCTGATGCCCGTCGCTTCCACCATCGTAAACTTCATGCCCCCAATCCAGATAAGCACCAGTAGTTGCCCTAACCACAGACCGATCACAGCAGCTCGATATAGACGCTCACGATGCTGGAAGGCAAAAATCCCCAGCCCTAACGCGGCAATACCTAAATGTTTTAACAGTGTTTGCCCACCCCCAATCACCGGGAAGCCGGAATACACATCGGTATGCTGGTACATAGGTTTGCCGATGAGCAACAATAACCCGAAAAACCAGAATATCGCTGCCGCCAGCCCGGCATAGCGGCGGATCGTTACCTGTGGGAACAGCAGCAATAAACCAATCACCACCTCAACTGTACCAACAATGATACTCACGGTGCTGGCCATAGAGGCTGCAGGCAGCCAGGCATACTGCACCAGTAAAGCCGCCATCGAGTCGGCCATAAATGGCAAGAACCGCATCAGGCCAAACCAAATCATGACGATGCCCAGCAAAACAGAAATGAGGCGCCAGAGATATCTTCCCGCGGAATAAACTTCATTTTCGTTCATAGAATATCCTTATTTAATGGGCAGCCGGGAGCTCGTTCATACTGCGATAGTTAAAAAAGCTTAGCGTTGATATTTTTAGGCTCCCTGACTGCTATAACCACATTTAGCCAGCAGCGTAACCACCATCAACCGTTATTATCTGCCCGACAATAGATTTAGCCGCATCAGAAGCCAGAAACAGAGCTGTTCCTGCGATTTCTTCCGTCGTGACTATTCGCCCACTAGGTAGTTTGCTGAGAAACTCTTTTTTTGCCATTTCATCGTGGCCAACAAATCGATCGAACATCTCTGTTGCAACAGGTCCAGGTGCAATAGCATTAACCCGTACACCTGAGCCAGCAACTTCCAGCGCGGCTGAACGGGTTAAACCATTGACAGCATGTTTGCTGGCAGCATAAATACTGCCGCCAGGCATACCTACCAGTCCCGCGACCGATGAAAAATTAATAAAGCTCCCTGCCCCTTGCTGCAGCATAACGGGCAGGAAATGTTTCATAACTAATTGTGTCCCAAGGACATTCGTATTGAACACAGTGTGGAAGTCTTCGACAGTGGTATTTTCAATGAGGGAGGGTTTGCCTTCGGTCCCGGCAACATTCAGAACGGCATCGATATTACCCGAAATTTTTGTCGCCTCATTAACCAGTTCGGACACCTGCTCTTCTATGGCTATATCGGCCTTGATAAAGTAAATATCAGTATGAATGGAATGAAACTCATTTAATAATTTCGCGCCATTTTCTGGATTACGGCCTGAGAAAATAACTCTGTACCCTTCCCTTGCAAAACACCTGACACACTCAGTGCCAATTCCTGATAAAGCACCTGTAATAACAACCGTTCTTGTCATGTTTTAACTCCGGCTTTGTTAGTTCGACTTAATGCAGAATCTACAATATCCTACAGTTTAATTTCACATTAAACCTTCCGGCGCCTCAAAACAACGGTAAAAATAATATCTAAAATATTGAATTGTATTTTTTGAATAATTGAATTGGTCATGACTAACTAGCCATATTGAAGGGGTTTATTGATGACCCTGGCTGATAATAGTTTCAGCTACATCTTTGAAATTTTATTGGGTGAATGATGAGCGTTTCATTATGAAGCTTGAGATTCGTTATTCAGTCAGGCTTTGATGCCCATGCGCGACAACCCGATTGCTTCTTGCTGGTCAATCGTACCGCACGACTTATGCCGAGGCTGATGTGCCGCGCGCGGTGCATTTCTAATTTCTGAACGTTGACACTATCCCCGCAACCATTCTCACTCTTGTCCGAAAATCTTAATCACGGCATCCAGATGAGCCTTCATCGCTTTTTTTGCTGCACGGCCGTCGCGGGCTTCCAGCGCGGCCAGGATCTCGAGATGCTCTGTTTCAGATCGGTGCGGCATATCCTGCGGGGTGTAATGAAGCTGCAGATTGCGGAACATGGTGCCGTAGCGGTGCCCCAGCAGATGCGCAATGATAAAGGCATAGGCCGGATTCCCGCTGGCCTGAGCAATACGGATATGAAATAAACGGTCACCCGGATGCGTTGCCGAGCCGTTTCGGTTATCGCGACAGTTTTGCTCATACGCCTGCCTGATCGCCGCAAGCTCATCGTCGGTGGCGTTTGTTGCCGCCAGCGCAGCGGTCTCAGGCTCTATCAGCCGTCGGGTTTGCAGCAGCGAGAACGGCGGCAGCTCGGCGGTGAAATCCAGCTCGATATTCAGTTCATCATCCACATCCGCCCACTGATTGCGCCCCGCCTGGGACATGACCGGCTCCTGTGACAACGTCACCGGTGCCGCCGGTGGCTGGCAGACAATAACGCCGTTACCCACACGAACGCTCACCAGCCCGATGACTTCCAGCGCGATCAGCGCCTCTCGCACGGACGCCCTGCTAACCTGAAACTGACTGGCCAGATCGCGCTCTGCGGGAAGGCGGCTGCCCGGCGGAAATTCTTTGTTGTCAATCAGCGTCTTTAGCTGGTCTGCTATCTGTCTGTAAATTCTGGGATTTTCTAATTTTTTTATCGGCATCGGGCACCTGATGTCAACGCTTATTAAGTGATTCAGCTAGCATTTCTCGGACAAAAATCTTGCTGATTTGTTTTATGCATGTAAAAAATTAGTTAAACAAAATGGCGTTTTAGGGAAAGACTTGCCCGACATCTTAACAAAAAGCGCTGCTCATCACGCATTTTTTTTACCCTCAATGGCCTGACCATTAGGCCTTTAACTGACCTTTTAACAGGAGTTGCTATGAACCTGGCAGGGAAAAAAGTTCTGATTACCGCCGCTGGACAAGGCATCGGCTTTACTACCGCCACGCTGTTTGCCCGTGAAGGCGCACAGGTGATCGCTACCGATATCAACATCGACGGGCTGCGCGGTATTCAGGGGATTACCCCTCGCCTGTTGGACGTGACCGACTCTCAGGCCATTGCCGCCATAGCGGAAGAAACTGGCGCGATCGACGTACTTTTCAACTGTGCCGGCGTGGTTCACAGCGGTGATATCCTGACCTGCACGGAACGCGAATGGCAGTTTGCGTTGGATCTCAACGTGACGGCCATGTTCCGCACCATCCGCGCCTTTTTACCCGCCATGCTTGAACGCAACCGTGGGTCGATTATCAATATGTCGTCGGTCGCCTCAAGTATCAAAGGCGTGCCAAATCGCTTTGCCTACAGTGCCTCGAAAGCCGCCGTTATTGGCCTGACGCGCTCTGTTGCGGCGGATTATGTCACCCGCGGGATCCGCTGCAACGCCATCTGTCCAGGTACGGTGGAATCGCCCTCCCTGCATCAGCGCATTGCCGCCCAGGCGCAGGCTGAAGGCCGCAGCGAAGCCGAAGTTTACGCGGCGTTTGTTGCCCGCCAGCCGATCGGCCGCATCGGCAAAACTGAAGAAATCGCCCAGCTGGCGCTGTATCTGGCCTCGGATGCCAGCTCATACACGACCGGCACCGTACAAATAATTGACGGCGGCTGGAGCAACTGACGCACCGTAAATTTAGCCATCTGATTTTCATAGATTTTATTTTCAAACAAGGACACTGCCCCATGAAATTACTCCGTTACGGTAACGCAGGTTCGGAGCGCCCCGGCCTGCTGGACAACAATGGCAAACTGCGCGATCTGAGTGCGCATGTCGATGACATCAGCGGCGAATTTTTACGGCCAGAAACGCTGGAGGCTTTACGCAAGCTCGACCCGCAAAGCCTGCCGCTGGTCAGTGGCGAACCGCGCCTTGGCGCATGCGTTGGCAAGGTGGGGAAATTTATCTGTATCGGCCTTAATTACGCCGATCACGCGGCTGAAACTGGCGCTGAGATCCCCAAAGAACCGGTGATCTTCAATAAATGGACCAGCGCGATAGTCGGCCCCAACGATGACGTAGAAATTCCGCGTGATTCGGTCAAAACCGACTGGGAAGTGGAACTCGGCGTGGTCATCGGCACCGGCGGACGCTATATCAGCAAAGCCGACGCCATGTCGCACGTCGCCGGTTACTGCGTGATTAACGATGTCTCCGAGCGCGAATTCCAGATTGAACGCGGCGGCACCTGGGACAAAGGCAAAGGCTGCGACACGTTCGGCCCAACTGGCCCGTGGCTGGTCACGGCCGATGAAATCCCCGACCCTCACCAGCTAAATCTGTGGCTTGAGGTGGACGGTAAGCGCTATCAGAACGGCAACACGCGCACGATGATTTTCCAAATCCCCGAGATCATCAGTTACCTCAGTCGCTTCATGAGCCTGCAACCGGGCGACATTATCTCCACCGGTACGCCGCCAGGCGTCGGGCTTGGGCAAAAACCGCCGGTCTACCTGAAGGCCGGCCAGGTGATGCGTCTGGGGATAGAAGGTTTGGGTGAGCAGCGTCAGAAGACGGTACAGGCATAGCGCTTTTAGCTGAAGGAACTTTGCGATGACAACGATTACGGCTTTACGTGTTGAAGATGTTCGCTTCCCGACCTCGCAGGCGCTGGACGGCTCGGATGCGATGAACCCGGACCCGGATTACTCCGCCGCCTATGTGATTCTGGAAACTGACGATCCGGCGCTGCGCGGGCACGGCCTGACTTTTACTATCGGACGCGGCAACGAAATCTGTTGTGCGGCGATTAAGGCGCTGGAACATCTGATTATCGGTCGCGTACTGGCAGACATCACCGCCGATATGGGCAAGTTCTGGCGCGAATTTACCAGCGACAGCCAGCTGCGCTGGATTGGCCCTGACAAAGGAGCGATCCATCTGGCGACCGGTGCGGTAGTGAATGCGGTATGGGATTTATGGAGCAAAGCCGCCGGAAAGCCCGTGTGGAAACTGGTTGCCGACATGTCACCGGAAGAGCTGGTGCGCTGTATCGATTTCCGCTACATCACCGACTGTATAACGCCGCAGGAAGCGCTGACCTTATTGCAGCAGCGAGCCGATAACAAGGCGCAGCGCATGGAGAAGCTGCTGGCGGAAGGCTATCCCTGTTACACCACGTCGGCAGGCTGGCTGGGCTATCCCGACGATAAATTACGCCGTTTGTGTCAGGAAGCCGTCGATGCCGGATTCGATTATCTGAAGCTGAAAGTCGGGCGCGACCTGGAGGATGACATCCGCCGCGTGCGCATTGCCCGCGAAGTTATCGGGCCGGACCGCAAACTGATGATTGACGCCAATCAGGTATGGGAAACCAACGAAGCGATTCCGTGGGTTAACGCCCTCGCCTTTGCCAGCCCGTGGTTTATCGAAGAACCCACCAGCCCGGATGACATTGAAGGCCACCGAAAAATCCGCCAGGGCGTCGCGCCGGTTAAAGTTGCCACCGGTGAAATGTGTCAGAACCGCATCATGTTTAAGCAGTTCATCATGCGCGAAGCCATTGACGTGGTACAGATTGACGCCTGCCGCATGGGCGGTGTGAATGAAGTGCTGGCGGTGATGCTGATGGCGGCAAAATACAATCTGCCGGTCTGTCCTCATGCGGGCGGCGTCGGGCTGTGTGAATACGTGCAGCATTTGTCGATGATTGATTATCTCTGCATTGCCGGCACGCATGAAGGCCGCGTGATCGAATACGTTGACCATCTTCACGAGCATTTTGTACACCCGTGCGACATTCGTGACGCGGCGTATATGCCACCGCTTGCCGCGGGCTTTTCCATCGAAATGCATCAGGCCTCGGTGGAGAAGTATCGCCATCGCGACGGATCTTAACGGCTAAGCAGCGAGGAGAACGCCGATGACGCGAATCGACAGCCATCAGCATTTTTGGCGCTATACGCCGCAGGATCACCCCTGGATGAGTGATGATATGGGGGTACTGAAGCAGGATTTACTGCCGGAAAGGTTACGACCATCGTTACAACGTCACGTTATTCAGGGCACGATCCTCGTTCAGGCCCGATCCTGCCCAAATGAAACGCGCTGGCTGCTGGATATAGCAGAAAAGACCGACTTCGTGCGCGCCGTGACCGGCTGGGTGGATCTCTCTTCACAGGCGCTGCCAAAAAAGCTGGAGGCAGCTTCGCACCCGCTGCTGCGCGGTTTTCGGCATCAGGTTCAGGACGAACCATCCCCTGCGCAGTGGCTGGCGGATACGGCAATTAATAACGGACTCCGCCAGCTTCAGCAGCAGGAATATGTCTATGAAATTCTGGTCACGCACCGCCATCTGGCAGAGGCGGTGCAGTTTGCCGGGCGGCATGACAACTATTTTCTGGTGCTCGATCACTGCGGCAAGCCCGATTTAAGCCGGGGGGCCGCGCACTGGAAGAAACAGATTGCGCCTCTGGCCGCGTTAAAACACGTCAGCTGCAAAATCTCCGGGCTGCTGACCGAGCCGCGACCGCCGGGCATGTCACCCCGCGATTTGCTGCCCTATTTCGACGCCGCGCTGGACATCTTTGGCAGCGAGCGTCTGATGTTTGGCTCCGACTGGCCGGTGTGCCTGCTGGCCGGCGAGGATGAAAATCCGTGGGCTTTCATTGAACAGGCTACCGCAGCGCTAAGCGACGACGAACAGGCCGCCATTTATGGCGGCAATGCCCACACAGTTTACCGACTACAGGAAACGAGTAATGAATCTGCATCTGCAAAATAAGGTGGTGATGGTGACCGGCGGCGGATCCGGCATTGGCGCGGCGATTTCGCTAACGCTTGCCGAAGAAGGTGCCATTCCGGTGATTATCGGCAATACCAAACCCGCCAATGAACTGATGGATAATCTGCAGCGGCTTTCACCGCGGGCCGGTTTTGTGCTGACCGAACTTCGCGACGAAGCCAGCTGCAAGGCCTGCGTGGAAGATATTCTCGCGCGCTATGGCTGCATCGACGGGCTGGTCAATAACGCCGGAGCCAACGACAGCGTGGGGCTGGACGCCGGTCGGGAAGCCTTTGTTCAATCGCTTGAGCAAAACCTGGTTCACTATTACCTGATGGCGCATCTGAGCCTGAGCGCCCTGCGCGCCAGCCGGGGTGCCATCGTTAATATCAGTTCAAAAACTGCGTTGACCGGGCAAGGCAATACCAGCGGTTACGCTTCGGCGAAAGGCGGCATTCTGGCGCTGACCCGCGAATGGGCGGCAGCGCTGCTCGGCGACGGTATCCGGGTCAACGCGGTGATCCCGGCGGAAGTCATGACGCCGCTGTACGAACGCTGGATAAAAAGCTTCGATCGTCCCGAAGAAAAGCTGCAGCAAATTACCTCGCATATTCCGCTGGGCCAGCGCATGACCACGCCGCAGGAAATTGCCAATACGGTCGTGTTTCTGCTCTCCTCCCGCGCCTCCCACACGACCGGCCAGTGGTTGACCGTGGACGGCGGCTATAGGCATCTCGACCGGGCGCTGACATGAAGCGCCGCTATTGTCAGGCGCTGGATCTCGCGGACGATCCGGCGCTTATCGAAGAATATCAGCGCTATCACCGTGAAATCTGGCCGGAAGTCACCGCGCATCTACGCCGTTACGGCATCGCGGAGATGGAAATTTACCGGCTGGGTAACCGGCTGATAATGGTGATGGAAACCACGGAAGAGTTCGACAGTGGGCTGTTTGAACGCCGCAGTCTTGCCGATCCGAAAATCTGTGAGTGGGAAGCCCTGATGTGGAAATATCAGCGCCCCACGCCGTGGACGCCCGCCGGTGAAAAGTGGGTGGCAATGGAGCAAATTTTTTCGCTTGCCGACCAGAAATAGATCGGCTCCCTGCTATTGAGGGAGCCGATCGCGTTTTTCATGTTATCTGACATAAAAAAATCAGCCGTTTGAGCTGACCCCCTACATGCGTTACCAGATACTGAGGAATACACTATGCTCGCCGACAAAACTGCCGCACCTGCTTATGCGCAGCGCAAAACAACGTCCGGTTACCGACTGGCGTTCGTTCTGGTCACCACGCTGTTTTTCCTGTGGGGTTTATCCTACGGGTTGCTGGATGTCCTGAATAAGCATTTCCAGGAAGTGCTGCACGTCAATAAAGCCCAGTCTGGCCTGTTACAGGCCGCCTATTTCGGGGCGTATTTTATCATCGCCCTGCCCGCCGGTTTCTTCATGGACAGGTTCGGCTATAAAGCCGGGATCCTGGTCGGGCTTTGTCTGTATGCGCTTGGGGCGCTGCTGTTCGTCCCTGCCGCTTCCGCAGGCAGCTTTGCCATGTTCCTGTTCGCGCTGTTTGTCATCGCCCTCGGTCTGGGATGTCTGGAAACTGCCGCTAACCCGTTCGCCACCGTGCTGGGCGATCCGGCTGGTGCAGAGCGTCGGCTGAATCTCTCACAGTCTTTTAACGGCCTGGGCCAGTTTATTGGCCCTATCATCGGCGGCTCGCTGTTCTTCTCCGCCACGCAGGGCACCACGGCTGACGGCTTGTCATCGGTAAAAACGACCTACGTCGCCATCGCGGTCTTAGTGCTGCTGATTGCCTTCCTGTTCGGGCGCACAAAACTGCCGGACATTCGCGAGCAAAGCACGTCCGAGGAGCACGGCATCGAGAAAGGATTGTGGCAGCATGGCCATTTCACCGGCGGCGTCATTGCGCAGTTCTTCTATGTGGCGGCGCAGGTAGGCGTCGGGGCCTTCTTCATCAACTACACTACGGAGCACTGGCATACGCTGTCGAACCAGAACGCGTCCTATCTCCTGTCCGTCGGTATGATAAGCTTCATGGTTGGCCGTTTCTTCAGTACCTGGCTGATGGGGTTTGTCCGCCCTGCCACGCTGTTGGTGGTCTACGCCATCATTAATATCGTGCTGTGCGGCGTGGTCGTTGCGGGGATTGATAACGTCTCGGTGATTGCGCTGGTCGCTATCTTCTTCTTCATGTCGATCATGTTTCCGACCCTTTTCGCCATGGGCGTCAAGAACATGGGTAAACAAACTAAACGCGCCAGTTCGGTGATGATCATGGCGATTGTTGGCGGCGCTATCATGCCGTATCTGATGGGGGCGATTGCCGATCGCTACAGCACTGCGGTTTCCTACGCGCTGCCGATGGTGTGTTTCGCCGTGGTGTTGGTTTACGCGCTGAAGCAGCGGGCGAAATAGCCCATTTTGTGAAAATAGCGGCCTGTTTTACAGGCCGCTTCAGACAGATGACAAACCTAAAGCGAATGAATTTCGCAAAGGTCTCACCGAATAAATAACAAGGAAAATCAATTTATTGATTTTCGCCTGCTTAGATTGCAGGATCAGAAGCGGATTTTCATGCCGACAGAGGCAGACATATCAGAATCAAGTTCGATATCGCCGCCGGTGCTCCAGGTTTTGCTCACTTCGGTATACGCTGAAACATCCGGCGTAAACGCCCAGGTCGCCCCCATACCGGCTTCAACCGCACTGTAGTTTTGGCTGGTTTTCATCTCTGTTTTGCTGGAACCCTTCGCTCCGTTACTCCAGGTCACGGTGTCCTGACCGCCGCCAAGTCCCTGCCAGTAGTTCACTCTCGCATAAGGCCTGATGTTGCCGTGATCGGTTTTAACATCAACGGCCAGTCGGCCCCCCACGCGTCCGATCAACGACAGGTCGCTGTCGAGCTTCACACGGGATTTCGCGCTGTCGCTAAGCGTAACCGTATCGAACTGACTGTACTGATAAATCAGCTGCGCCTGCGGCTCCAGCAGCCAACGACTGTTGCCGAGATACCACGGTTTACCCACTTCAACGGAGCCGGTAAAGCTGCTGCCGTCAGGATGGGTGGTTTCGTTATCTGCGTTATTACGCAAATCAACGGAGTGGTAGCCGTATTGCAGCACGTTATCCACGTAAAGACCGCTATCGTCAGTCCAGGTGGCATAGCCCCCTAAATATGTTGAGAAGGTCGAGTTGTAACCGGCCCCGCCGCGCATGCCGGTAAAGCCGTCCATCTGCGCATCCGTATCCATAAAGGTGGTATAGAAACCGGCGCGCCATTTTTCGTTATGCCACAGGTCAAAGCCCATCTGCATGCCGTTATAGTTCGCGCTGGTCGTGGTGCCCGTTGCGTCGTCCAGCTTTTGATTCACCGACTTAACAATGTAACGCGCCCAGAAGCGTTCTTCATCGCTTACAGGTTTGGTTTTACCCGCATCCAGTTCATCACCCACCCGCAGATGCAGGGTGCCGAGAACCGCGAGATCGGCCTGACGTATCGTCGTGGCGATGGTGTCAAAACCTGGCACGTCGGGACGGTAGCCCGCACGCAGATACCAGTCTTCTCCCAGGCCTTGCGCATCGCCCGCGTACAGCTGATATTCCCATGCGCCCGCGACCACCGCATCGGCCCCGAGGGTGAAGCCGTCTTTGGTTGTTTGCGCCGTCGTCGTCGCGCCATTTTCCGCCTCAACGACCTTAATACCGTCGCCAACGGTGGGCTCGCCCAGGCGGCTGGCGTCGATATCGAGCCAGGTCACACCTGAAACTTCGCCGCCATCGATCACCAGGCGGTCAGATAGTCCCACGCTCTGGCGCTGTGCGTTCAGGGCGATAGTGCCATCCAGACCGGTATAGTCACCGTGGACGGTCAGAGCGTTGCCAATTTGCCCACCGCGCAGGTCGATGTTGCCCTGGTTGCTGAGGTTCGCGACGTGCTGGTTAAAGCCGCCGGTTGCCAGCGTGCCGTTCATGCTCACCACATGGTCTGAGGCGGCGCTGAAGCTGTTTGCAGATGCCGCTTTTAGCGTGCCGTTCTCCACTAACGTTATGCCGCTCCAGCTATTTTCCCCGTTAAGATAAGTGGTGCCAGTGCCTTTCTGCCACACCTGACCTTCACCGGAGATATCACCGTTCAGCGTGAAGCTGTCGCGGCGATCCAGCGCCAGCATCGAGTCATCAACAATATGACCGGTCACGCTGCCGCCGGTGCCGCCGTTACCCAGCTGCAATACGCCTTGTTCAATCCAGGTGGTTCCGCTAAAGGTGCTGTCCTGCGTCAGCGTCAGATTTCCGTCGCCAAATTTGTGCAGGTCGCCCTCGCCGGTGACGCTATGGATAAGCGAAATATCGTGGCCATAGGTATCAATTGCCCCACCGCCGTCTGCCAGCTTCACTTCACGAGAGGTATTAAAAGCTTCGGCGTAACGCAGCACCCCGCCGCGCAGCGTAATGGCGCTGTCCGCCGCCCCCAGGTTTTTATCGCTGGAAACTTGCAGCACGCCACCGCTGACCGCCGTGCCGCCTGCGTAGGTATTATCACCGTTCAGGATGAGCGTACCGGCATCGGTTTTGCGCAGGCCGCCTTCGCTGGTGATAACCGAATTGATGGTGGTGGTGTAATTAATACCTTCGCTTGAGCCGTCCCCGACGCGCAGCTGCGTATCCGCGTTGTGGATGGTCAGCACGCCATCGTTGATCACATAGCCGTCAACGAGGAACTGCGCGCCGCCCATGAAGACTTCGCCCAGGCTGTTATCAACGGTGACGTTACCCGCCTCGCCGCCAAAGATTGCGTATGAACCGTCGCTGTACGGGGCGTTTATTCGGCCGTCCGGGTCGGTCTGGTCGGTTGTCCAGTTGTCGTTACCGTGGCTGTTCTGCCAGAGACCGTCACCGCCATCCATCTGGCTGTTGTTCTTCAGCTCGCCGTTGTCGCCACCCGCACCGTCCCAGAAACGCAGGGTGTAGCCGGTGCGGTTGATCAGGTTGACCTGGCTATCGATAGAGGTCTGAACATAAAGATCGTCCGCCGCTTCCGGCGCTGCACCAATATCCATCAGGCCATTGGTCAACTCGCCCTCGTAGTTAAAGACGCGGTAGATACCGACGTCAAAATTGCCGCCGTCGGTTTCAGTGATATTCAGTTTGCCGTCCAGATTCAGATCGCCTTTAACGGTGATCAGGTCATTCATCAGGCCGCCGGCGTGGTAGGCCTGGCCGAGCTGGAAATCAACCTGCGAATTGTCATTCAGCGTCAGATCGCCGTTAATGGTCAGCTCGCCGACGCCGGTCATGCTATCGCCGGCGGTGATGTGGCCGTTGTTCGCCACGAGGACATCGCCGCCAATCACGCCCATTCCCCCCAGGGTTGCGTTAGCATCGACCGTCGCGTTGCCGGTGGCTGACTGCTGATTGCCGTTGATAAACAGCGAACCCTGCTTAACCGAAGTTGTCCCCGTCCAGCTGTTGTTGCCGCTGAGGATCAGCGAACCGGTGCCGGTTTTCACCAGGCTGCCGCCGTTACCGCTGATAAGACCGGAGATAGCGTCGATATGACCGAGCGCGCCTTCTTCAAGCGTCGCCGAACCCAGCTCGACGTTACCCGCGCCCGCGAGAGAACCGATGGCGGTATACCCGTCTGAAGCGCTGAGATCGACAAGCGCATCGACATTGTTGGCAATAATAGCGCTACGGGCCTGCGCATCATCGGCAAAAGTAACCAGCCCGCCGTTGTTAATATTTGCTGCGCCAGCATCGGCGTTTTCGCGCATTGCCAGTTCAGCATCGCTATCCGCAATATCAATTGCCGCCTTTCCGCCGTGACTGTTGCCGCTAAACTCCGCCTGGCCCGCGTTAACCAGCTTGATCGTACTGCCTGCCGCATCCGCAACGTTGCGGAATTTAAGCATCGCGCCGTCCACCAGCAGCTCGTGCTGTTCGGCACTGGCGCTGTTGTTAAAGCTCAGGGTCGCATCCTGAGTGGTATAAATGCCGGAATCCACTTTCCCCAACGCGCCGGTCACATTGGCGTTAACCGTTAAAGTCCCGTTTCCGTCTTTACCAAAGATCCCCGTATCGCCCAGCCAGGTGTTGCGGGTGTTCATCTCCAGAACCCCGTTACCGTCGCCCGTATCGCCGTCAACGCCGCTTCCCGTGGAGGTGTCGACGATGGTCAGCGGGCCGTTACCGCCGATGATCGAATCATTCGCCCGGGCGAGCGAGTTGCCCAGCCTTAACGTATGGCCGAACACATCCAGCACGCCGCCATATTTGGCCTCCGGGCCGTCGGGGACTTCCGTTCCCTGCCGCTCGCCGTCGAGGAACAGCTTGCGACTGAAGGCCAAATCGTCCCCGGCCTGGAACACCGCGCCGTTAGCCAGCGTCAGTGAGGTTCCCGCGTCGCCAAGGCTGCTGTCTTTCGACACCTGGAGCGTGCCATCCCAGACCTCGATACCGCCGCTGATGTGGTTGTCGCCGTTGAGGATCAGGCGGCCACCGTCTGCTTTCAGTAAGCGGATGGTGCGGCTGTCCAGCTCGTCCTGCAGTAAGTTGACATCAATGGAGGCGGTGATATTTTCCCCAGGGATTAATTCCCCCAGCCCAACACGGATTACGTGGTAGGTATCAGCGGTGGTTTCGCCTTCTGCCGCCCAGCTATTTTTTGGCAAAGGGACGGAAGATGGATAGGCATCCGTTACCGTCCCCATGAAGTAGAGCGAAGAGTCGTTATCGGTGCTGAATTTATAGCCATCGACGGCGAACTGCATGCCGGATTCAATGACGCGCCCGCTGCTGCCATCAATGTTGACCTCGCCCCCCGTCCCTGCAAATATCGCAAAGGCCGTCGGTGCCCACGGGGCATTTCCCCCGTCGACAAATTTGGTCCAGTTGTTGGACGGCGTGACTTCGGTCGAACGCCATGTGCCGTCGCCGCCGTCGATTTTGCTGTTGTCGTGGGCAACGTCGCCGTCCCACCACTGCAGCTCCTGCGCCGGGTTGACGAAATTAAGGACCAGGTTGACCTGCCCGTCGACGTCGGTCTGGATGCGGTAGGCTGAATCAGCGTCGTGGTCCGGTAACGTCACGATATCCATAGTGTTATCGGTCAGGTTACCGTCATAGCTGAACAGGCGATAAACCCCCGGCAGGAAACTGCCGTCTTCGCTTAACGCCACGTTCAGGTCACCGTCCAGCGTCAGATCGCCCTTCACGATGACCAGATCGTTGAACGAGCCGCCGGGAGTATAGTGCTGGCCAAGCTGCCAGCTGCTATTGGTGCCGGCATCCAGACGCAAATCACCGTTGACGGTCAGCGTGCCTGCGCCGTTATCACCGGGGGTCAGCGTGGTGCCGTTGTCAAACCAGACGTCGCCGCCAAGCGTACCGTAGCCGCCGAGCGCGCCAGAATTGTGAACGGTGGTTGTACCGCGCCCAACCTGATTGCCGTTAATCAATAGCGTACCGCCATTAACGGTAGTCGTCCCGGTGTAAGTGTTGTTTGCGCCGAGACGGGTCGTGCCCGCGCCGTTTTGCTCGAACGCCCCGCTGCCTGAGATCGCGCCGTTAAGCGACACATCATCTGACGAAGCGGAACGATTCACCGCCAGCACGCCGTTATCGGTAATATTGGTCACCTCTGACAGGCTACCTGCCTCGCCGCCGTGGCCAAGACTCAGGGTGCTGCCGCTGCCGATCAGCGTGTCGCCGGTGTAAGTATTATCTTTGACTAAATAAGTCGTGCCGCCGCCGATGCGCTCCATGCCGCCAGAACCGCTGATAACACCGCCGTACTCCTGGGTGTTGCTGCCGTCAAAGGAGATCAGGCTGTTACCGGTAGTGGAAATATCATAATCGTGAAGGGTGGCGTCTCCAGCATCGCTGACGCTGTTGCCGCTGCGCAACGTCGCGCCGTTGTTAACGTTAATTTCCGGCGTGCCGGAAAGCAGCAGATCGTCGACAACGGTAATATCGGTATTCGCACCGTCCAGCGTCAACGTGCTCCAGCCGCTGCCGATGTTGGTGCCTTTAGCCAGATCGTCGGCGCTAAATTCACCGATTTTTGCGGTGGTGTTGTTGAAGGTCAGGCTGCTGTTGCTGCCGCCTTCGCTGAGCACATGGGCAACGTTAGCCATGTTAACCGCGCCAAAGGTCGCGCTGTCCTGCCCGTCACCGCCGGTGAAGTCCACGTTGCCTTTATAGCTTCCGCCAGCCCAGGTGAAGCTATCCGCCCCGCTTCCCATCTGGATATCACCGGTGCTGCTTGCGCCCCGGATGGAGACAGCATCGTTGCCGTCGCCCATCGTCATCCGTCCGGCCTGTGTGCCACCGTTCAGATTCAGGGTGTTATTACCGTCCGCAAGATTGATTTGTCCGCTGATGGATCCGCCGCTCTGCGTAACGGTGTCGTTACCGCTGCCCATCGCAACGGCTACAGCTTCGGCGCTGGCTGCGCTCAGGTTTCCGCTGTTGGTCAGGGTGTTGTTTGTCGTGCCCGTGGCGTCAATCAGAATGGCATTTTCGCTCTTTGTGGACAGCGTACCGGTATTGCTGATGCTTCTGTTCCCAACGCTATTATTCAATGCAATCAAGGCGCTGGTATTTGAGGTGCTGTCAGAAACCACGCTGCCGGTATTGGTGAAACCGAGCGAGGAACCGGCAAGAATGGCGCTGCCCGTATCGCTACCGTATTTTATCGTACCGCTGTTGGTGACGGCCTTTGCCAGCGCGGCATCAATCGCGGCCCCGGCATCTTTGCTCATGGTGATATCGGTACCGGAATTTACCGATCCCGTTGTTTTCGCCAGAATACCTGTACTGCCCGCACCGGTGCCGTTGATCGTATAACCACGCCCAATGGTCAGGTCGCCGCCGGTGGTATTGCCGGACGCATCCATAAAGGCAAAACCGATCCCGCTTCCGTCAACGTTCAGCACGTTGCCGCTGCCTTCTGCGCTGAAGGTTTTTGCGGTGCGAATTGCCGGACCATCCGTCGCGTTAATCTCAACGTTGTTCAGATTGACGTTACTGGCGTCGGCGTTGTTGTTGATCCCGGCTCCGCTGCCCAGAACGTCAATCACCGTGTTGCTGGCGCTAAACGATGATGCGCCTGTGCTGTCGATAAGCACGCCGTCCGCACTGCCGTCCGCGGTAATATGGTTACCGCTGCCCTTAATCGCCAGCGTTGCCCCGTTCCCCGTCAGCTGCACGGCGGCCAGACCGCCGTTGGCGGTGACTGAGCCCAGCTGGCTGACCGTTGCCCCGCCGCCCTGGATACGCAGACCAATGTTGCCGCTGTCGTCAGCGCCGTTGATGGTAATAGCCTTGCCGTTGCTGAACGTGCCGCCATCGTGGATATCAACGCCGATACTGTCGGCCACTGCGTTAACCGTGATATCGCCAGAGTTAGTCACGCTGCCGCCGCTCTGAATATTGATCCCGGTATTGTTGCTGTTTCCGCTGATCAGCAAATCACCGGTATTGGTGACGGTGCCGCCGTTCTGGATGTTGATCCCGATATTGCCCGTATCGCCGTTAACTACCATCGAGCCGGAAGTGCTTACCGTCCCACCGTTGTTGATGTTGATGCCGGTGTTGTTGGTGCCGCCGTTATTGGTTATATCGCCGCTGATGTTCAGCGAGCCGCCGTTCTGGATATCGACGCCGGTGTTGTAGGAGCCAGCAAGCGTCACCCCGGAAAGGACATCCGCCGAGCCGTTGTCGTGCAGGCGAATCCCGGTACTGTCATTGCCCTGCAAATCAATGTCCGCATTGCTATCCAGAGCAATATCGCCGGCATGCCCTACGTCATAGCCGGTGATCCCCGTCTGCACAGCGGTAGAACCAATTTTTGCGCTGGAATCCACGTGCGTCGCCACCGGCGTGCCATCATTGGTTCCATCGATAGAAAAAGTACGACCATCAACCGCTACCGCGGTGGTGTCATCCCCCTCCAGGGCGATAGCACCATCGTTAATGATCCCTGCCGCGCCGCCGGTGACTTTCACGCCGATAGCGTCCTTACCGCTGACGCTAATTTTCGCGTTGCCGGTCGTCATCGACGTTCTTTTATCGTTAGACGGATCGCTGTCTTTCTGGTCGTTAATGCCGTTGGCCATGACGCCTACGGACCCCTCTCCGTCAACCGTCAGCTGATAGGCGGTACCACTGCCGTTGTCGCCATTGAATTCTGCACCATGATCGACCGCGAACAGAATGGACTGGCTTTGTCCGCTGTCAGTAATATCAGCTTTGCTGACGTTGATGCGGGCGTTTTCCCCCCAGGCGTAATAGCCTATCTGCTGGGCATTCTGGAAATTCAGGGCCGCATCGTCACCAAGATTGATGGTCGCGTTGCCACGCGCGTGGACGCCGATCGCCCCGGCGGATAACAGATTGATGGTGGAATCCAGATCCACATTAGCGTCGTTGTTCTGCAACCCCTCGGCATACACCGCATAGTTACGATAGGTGTACGGGTTGTTATCGCTGCCTCCCTGGTCGCCTGTAGTACCCACCGTGATGGTGCTGGTGGCGGTTGAGCTCATCGATGCGTCGCTGCCGTAAGCCTGTACGTTAATCGCCATGTTGTTATCACCGTCAACGTTAATATCGCCGTTGTTGGTGACGTGGCCTGCGCTGTCTTTCACATACAGCCCATAGTTAGCGGCAGCGGCGCTGGCGGTTAAGTTGCCGAGAACGTTTATGGTGCCGTTGTTAACCACCGTCCCGGTGCCGCCGTCAATCTGGATGCCCGCGGCGTTACGGGTCTTGTCCAGTAGCGAAATGGTGCCGTTATTGGTGATATCGCCGGTACCCGTGGAGTAAATGCCTGCGGTTAAATCCCCGCTCCCCACAAGATTTACCGCGGACGCGGTTGCTGTATCCGTGACTGGCGTGGTGCCAATATAAATTTCACCGTCGTTACTAAAGGTGGCCGCATCGCTGACCTCTACCGCATTTCCCCCGGCGCGACCGTCAGTATTGTTTGCGTTACCCGTCAGGGCAATGGTGGCGCCCGCATTGTTCAACGCCTCCGTGGTATCGCTGGCCGCAATGCCAACAGCGCTGTGGGTGGAACCGTCGGTAATAGCGACGTTGATATGACCGTTATTGGTGATATGGCTGTCGCCATCGCCCTTAATAGCGATGCTCCCGGCGTTATGTTCCTTCTGATCGGTCCCGTCTTTTTCAAGGAAAAGACCGGCATTCAGGGTGCCGTTGTTGATGGCGGTGCCGTCAGTGATGCGCATGCCGACCGGCGTCGGGCTGCTGCCGCTGCTTCGCCAGGCGTTAATCGCTCCGTCGTTGGTCAGTATTGCGCCGCGGTCGCCGCGCATCACGGCGGAGGCCCCATCAACCGCCAGACTGCCTTCGCTGGTCACGGTGCCGGTAGCGTTCGCCCCCGTGGCGTAAATCACATTCAGATCGCCGGTGCCCAGAGTGGCGTTGTTGGTATGTGCGCCCATGTCCTCCCAGACGTGCCAGCTGAAATCGATGGTCGTGGTCTCTTTTTGCTTCATCATTTCAGAAATGATGAGGTTATAAATCGCCTGCACTTCTGCGGTGGAGTCAATGACCTCCCCCCGCACTTCTACCCCTTTGCTCAGCCAGAACTGCATCTGCGGCTGCCCTTCATATTTCCCCTGGCCCAGCAGATAGTCATTCACGTCGGCAATATCCGCCGACGAGGTAATATGAAACTGTTTTGGCGCAAGGCCAATGATCCTGCCTGACTCCGTTTGCATGTACTGCGGGATTTTAACCGTGAAATCAAACTGGGTACTTTGGGCAGAAAGACTCTGAATATCTCTGGAGATAACCGGCGCTGGCATGAAATGGATATAGTTATCGGATTTCCAGTTGGCGTCACTGCCAGCTGAACCCGTGCCGTCGGTTTTAATCAGAATGGAGTTTTTCGCCATTAACGCCAGGTTATTCGCAGCGGATCGGATCGGAACGGCCGTGTTGGTGTCTGCGCCAATGTCCACATTGACCGTGCCGCCGCCGCCGCCGACGCTGGCAATACCAAATTCGTTATAGATGTGTACGGATTCGGGATTATAAACCGGCATTTCCATCTCCCCGACGGCCTGGTCGGAGGCAGAGGAAAAGGTGCCGGAATCATAAACGCTGATCACCTGATATGAGCCTTCCAGCCCGGGCACTTCAAGATTCATCTCCTGGTTTTGCTGCGGGTTGGCCGGGCTGGGTGAATAGGTGAACTGGTCGATATTGTCTAAGGTAATCGCTGTCTGATTGCCCTGCGCATCTTTGGCAAAGGCAGAAACAAGGCGTCCTTTATCCGCCCCAAAGGAGTCGCCCAGGGCCCTCGATGCTTTCACACCACGGCTGGTTGGGCCATTGCCGGCATCAACCACAGGCATGGCACCGGTAATGTCTAACGTTGTACCAAAGTCAAAATGCTGGGTCGTCCCATCGCTGCCGCCACCGCCATCAATCGCAAATGCGGTGCCGGTGTTAATCACGCTGTCATAATTAACGCTACTATCATCCGCAAACAGGTAGGTCGGATATTTTTCCGACCAGTCTACCTCGTCGGCCAGTGAGCTTGCTGGAAGCACGCCAGCTGCCAAAGCCGTAGCCAGAAGCATGGAACGCCCACGCGTTTTTCTTTTCTTACCGGCGCGGGCGGTTTCTGGCACCGCAACGAAGCCATTGGCCGCATGGCTCCAGACCAGACGATATACTGTATTCATAGTGATTTACTCAGAAAAAAATAATGGCGGAGATAATAAGAATGAGGCAGGCCGGGAGCCTTATGATTGGAATGAATCTTTTGTTGTTGGCAGCAATCCACACGTCATCCTTGATGATTTTTAAGCAATTGATAGTTGTCGATGGGGTCCATCAAAAAACGACGTAAGGCTTATCGGCCATAGCCACATTAACTTCAATGTTTTTAACAAATCCACGGGTGATGACTACGGGGGGAGAGAAGATGAAGGCCAGCCACGCCACTTTCTGAATGAAAATGAAGGGAAACGCAAAGTTCATTAATAAATATCTGCGTCGTTGCCAGCGTCTCGAACAGTATTCGAAGATAACCCGCCGATCATCAGCGAAATATCAATTTTACTGTATAGTTCAATTAGATAACTAAATCGAAATATTCATGGAGTTTTGCTATGTCAATGACACGCAGAGAGTTCTATAAGTTTGCGCTGGGTTCAGCCGCTGGCCTTGCGGTGCTTAAAACATCTTCACCGGCCTTCGCGCAGGAGAAATCACCGAAAGCAGTCTTGAAGCATGGCGCGGGACAACAAGGTGAAACCGCAGGTGGTCTGCCACCAGCAGGCGTTGCAAGCTCCGTGGAAGATTTTGATTACCAGATTAAATATCAGCGTGCTTTTGAAGCGGTATTGTGGAATATGCCAGCGGTCGCTATTTACAGCTTCCGCCGCGCGGCTTTTGAAAATCTGGGTCTGAAAGATAACGATATCATTGCCTATTCAAAGCCGGCGACGGCGCATCTTGAAGCCATCACGGCCAACAGTACGACGCCCTACATCACCGCCTTCACCGATCTACAAAAAGGGCCGGTGGTGCTTGAGGTTCCGGCTGCTGGTGCCGAGGGCAGTTTGTATGGGCAGATCGTTGATGCGTGGCAGTTCACCATCGCCGACGTGGGGCCAGCCGGTCTCGATAAAGGCAAAGGCGGCAAATTCCTGCTTACCCCGCCAGGCTACACGGACCCGATCCCCGAAGGCTATTTGCATGTTCCTTCACCTAACTACCGGGTAGCGTTTGCCTTCCGCTCCGTTCAGGCGCCGGGCAAGACGACGGAAGATGCTTACCATTACTCCAGACGCCTGCAGATGTATTATCTCTCTGCCGCGAATAATCCTCCTGAGCAGCGTTTTGTGGATCCTGGCACCAGCCGTTATCCCACTCTTCCCTACTATGACGAACGCCATTTCCATGATCTGCATGCGGTAGCCAGCATTGAGCCGGTGCGTGAGCAGGACAAAGTCATGATGGGAATGCTTGCATCACTTGGGATTGAAAGAGGAAAACCGTTTACGCCAGATGAGAAGACCACCAAAGCGATGCGCCAGGCTGCCATAGACGCCTGGTTTTATATGCAGTACTGGTATGACAATTTCCCTAAAGAGAAACTTTACTGGCCGGATCGCCACTATGCATCCTTGCTTCAGGCGGATGACAATAAGAAATTCACTTTTATCTATGAAGACCGTATCGATCTGATTAATCGCGCTGCAGAGTACTTCTGGTGTACCTATATGCCGAAGGTGCTTAGCGATGAGCCAGCAACGCAGTATCTGATGAGTATGGCTGACAGTAAAGGCAGGCTGCTAGAAGCAGGCCAGCTCTATAAAATCACTCTCCCGCCGCAGATGCCTGTCAAACAGTTCTGGGCGCTGACGGTCTATAACCGCGATACCATGTCGTTTATCTATAGCAAATCCGGGCGTACCACCCTTTCCTCTTACGATCTTGACACGATGACCAAAAACGCCGACGGCGGCGTCACCCTGTATGTGGGCCCGACGGCACCAGCTGGCCTGGAAAATAACTGGATCCCTACCAGCGGCAAACGGCCGCTTCCCGCAATGCGTTTTTATGGCCCAACCGACGACCTGAATCACAAATCATTCAAACTTGCAGACTTCGAGCGAGTTTAACTGCAGCACTAATAATAGGATTGTTATGAAAAAACTCTTACTGGCCGCGGTGTTGACTACCGTTGCGCTGCCTGCGATGGCACAAATTACCGATAAAATGGCGCAGGATGCCTACGTCTATGGCTACTCCATGGATGAGGCTTATAAATTCTTTTATGAGACGGCCGTGAAAACCAACACGCCGATGAACCGTTTTCAGAACATCCGCCATCTTGCCGATGATACTTATACGGATCACCCGACTATCAATAACGATACCCTGCACCTTCAGGGCTGGCTGGACGTTAGCGCAGAACCGGTGATCGTCAGCGTTCCTGACATGGATAAAGGTCGTTACTGGATCCTGCACACGATGGATATGGGCCACTATACCACCTCGATGATTGGCTCACGGACACGTGGCACCAAAGGTGGCCACTTTATGTTTGCCTCCCGCACCTGGAAAGGTGAAGTCCCGGCCAGCGTGACAGAAGTCATTCGCGTGGACTCGGACATCCTGAAGCTGATGGGTCGGATTATGGCCACCAGTCAGGAAGACACCAAAACTGCCCTGAACTATATGGATGACTGGAATATCCGTACGCTGTCCGCCTACCTGGGTGAACCAGGTCCCAAAGCGACCGAACATCAGTGGCCAGATCCGGCGAAAACCAACTGGTTACAGCGCGTTAACTTTGTTCTGTGTGAAGGTGACATGGGTACGGCCGACAAAAAGTGGCTGGATCAATATAAAGAAGTGGGTGTTGTTCCTTGTAAAACCGACTTCACCAGCGAGCAACTTACCGCCGCTAAAAAAGGTGAAGAGCTGGGTGCTGCCCATCTGAAAGCGCTTCTTCAAAAAATAAAGTCATCCAACGGCCTGCTCGGCACCCGCGCGGAGCTGCAGAATCAAAAGCGCGATCTGTTTTCTGAAGGAACGCTGATTGGTCAATGGGGCCTGCCGCCGGAAGAATCTATGTATCTTCAGGCTCTAAAAGGATCTGACGGACAAAATATTAACGGTTCCAACGGGAAGAAATACCGCATGCATTTCAAAGCACCGAACGTCAGCCAGTTCTGGTCCTTTACCGTCTACGGCACGGATAACATGCTAATGGCCCATAATGAAATCAACCGCCACAGCCGCGGCGATCGGACCCTTAAGCCAGGCCCGGACGGTATGTACACCATCGATTTAAGCACCAAAGGGGATGCCAATAATCCTAACTGGCTGCCGATCCCGGAAAAAGATACCTACATCATTATGCGTCTCTACGGGCCGGACAAACAAATTATCGAAGGTAAGTACCCGATGCCTGTTCTGGAAGTGGTGAAATAATCATTATCTGTCATCTCCTGTCACTGCCCTGAGTGTTAAGCCCTTCTTTTTTTATGCGAGAAGGGCTTTTTATTCTAGAATGCTGCAAGTGATTATTTATTATCAGGTCAACAATGGTTCAAGCTCCGACAAGACCAGCCGCCGCTATTGATCGGCTGCTAAATGCATTAACGCCTCATGCTCAAACGCTTAATGTCGGGCCCCGAAAAAGGCTGACATGGGATAATGGCGGCAGACCCTCGGTCTTTCTTTTTCTTGACGGCGAAATTTCCGTCTCCCGTATTACCGACGGTATTCTGGTCGCGACAGTGACAGAACCGCACATTTTCGGCTTTTCCGAGATGTTTTCCTCTTTGAGAGGCAATATTCTCCGGGCAGAAACGAATTGTCTGATGCTCAGCGTGGATAATGCCAGAGCGGAGCAAACCATAGAACGTTTCGGCCTGTGGCGCGACGTCGCTGAATTACTTTCTTTTCATAACAACAGTATGCTTTACCGCGATATGCAAATCGTCAACCAGCGGACTTACCCTATCGTCTGTTACTACCTGCTTGAGCTTGACCGCTTACCTGAGGCAACTAAAGAACGGGTGAACATCCTGAGCTATATCCAGGAGCGGACGGGGTTATCACGCAGTAGCATTTTGAATATTATCTCTTCGCTGAAAACCGATAAATGTATTAATTTTGAACGCGGGGGCTACAAACTCAAAGTGTATGGCCTGCCGGACGAACCATAAGAATGTATCTTTAAACTGCTAAGCCATTGACTTAAATCCGCAGCATATGAGAATGATGCATCCCATCAGCGACGACCAGCACTCTGGAGCACACCATCGCCCGTTCACGCAGCCTTTACTCTGTCACTAAATCTGGTGCGCTTATTGCCGGAGCGTTGTTACTCGCCAGCTGCTCTTCCGAGCCGCCGAAATCGCTGGTCACCCCGGCGGGGGTAAAACAGCCTTTAGCTGGTCATCCTCAGCAAAATACGGAAATGCGCGGTGTCTGGCTGACGACGGTTTCGCGTCTTGACTGGCCGCCGATAGCCTCGGTTAACGCCAGCAGTTCAGCGCAGCGAATCAGCCAGCAGCAGCAGGCTCTGCGCTTAAAGCTGGATAATCTCAAAAGTCTCGGGATTAACACGGTGTTTTTCCAGGTGAAACCGGATGGCACCGCCCTCTGGGCGTCAAAAATCCTGCCGTGGTCAGATATGATGACCGGAAAAATTGGTGAGTATCCCGGTTACGACCCGCTCCAGTTTATGCTCGACGAAGCGCACAAGCGCGGGATAAAAGTTCACGCCTGGTTTAACCCCTATCGCGTTTCGTTGAATACCAGACCTTCAACGGTGAATGAGCTAAACCGCACGCTATCGCTGGACCCGGCCAGCGTCTTTGTTCTGCATCGCGACTGGATCCGCACTGCCAGCGACCGTTTTGTACTCGACCCTGGTATCCCCGAGGCGCGGGACTGGATAACCAGCATCGTCGCTGAAGTTGTTGCCAACTATCCGGTAGATGGCGTTCAGTTTGATGACTATTTCTATGCCGAATCCCCGGGTTCCGCGCTTAACGACAGCCAGACATTTAAAAAATATGGCCAGGGATTTAGTTCGAAAGCAGACTGGCGACGCCATAACACCCAGCAGCTGATCGAACAGGTCTCCCGCGCTATTAAGCAGCTAAAACCAGGCGTTGAGTTCGGGGTGAGTCCCGCAGGCGTCTGGCGCAATCGCTCACAGGATGCTGCAGGCTCCGATACGCGCGGTGCGGCAGCCTACGATGAGGCCTTTGCGGATACCCGGCGCTGGGTGCAACAGGGATTACTGGATTACATCGCTCCGCAGGTTTACTGGCCCTTCTCCCGCAAAGCCGCTCGTTATGACGTGCTGGCAAAATGGTGGGCGGATGTCGTGAAGCCCACCCACACCCGCCTGTATATCGGTGTTGCGCTCTACAAAGTCGGTGAGCCTTCGAAAAATGAGCCTGACTGGACCGTCAGCGGCGGCGTGCCCGAGCTTAAAAAGCAGCTCGATTTGAACGAGTCATTGCCTGGCGTTAGCGGCACGATTCTGTTCAGAGAGAATTACCTCAATCAGCCACAGACGCAGGATGCGGTTAGCTATCTCAGAAGCCGCTGGGGCAGTTAATGTCGGCCCGGAAAACCCGGACTAACTCTTCGGCCATGGAATTTGTTGCCATGCTGGTAACCGGCAAAACGCCCGGCACCAGCATGCACTTACGTACAAACAACATGAAATCTCCCTGCCGCAGAATGTTATGCGGGTGAAAAAGTTTTACCGAGCAGCGCTTCGAGCGGCTGATACAGCTCCTGCATGAACATGGTTCTGGACAGCAACAAATGCTGCGCCGGGACGAGCACAACCCGAATATCCATCCCCTCACGCACATGCGCCGAAACCACAGGTTTCCCCTCGGCGGTAAAGGTCATCAGCAGGTCCGGGAAGTTAGCCACGGAACGATCGTTCTGTTCCAGGATCATGTATTCATTAACAAATCGCAGCACGGTCGCCGCCTGATCGGCCAGCTCAACGTTGCCCACGTCCAGGCCGCCAACCTGTTCGCAGCTGTAATGTTTAACGATGCCACGGGCAATTTCTTTACCCTGTAAGCAGCGCAGAGCGCCCTCGTAGCCTTCGTTCAGCCATGCATGACCCAGCGCGATCGCCTGGCTAATCGCGCCAGGTGCTCCGTGGCGACAGGCGTATTCCACGGTTACGGGGTTACGCGCCACGGCGACCATGCCGCCTGCTTCAACGGATGCCCGACGAACGACGCCGGAAGCCTGTTCCAGCCCGCCCTGGGTAAGACCTTCAACATAATGCCCGGCATCTCCGCCCGCCCACGCCTGGACCGAGCGGTAATCTTTCTCACGATGCAGCCCCAGCGCCCCCATCATTCCGGTTGGGTGTGCCCGACCGTTACAGGCTAAATCCATGACTGGCAGGCCGCACATGGCCGCGTGGAACCAGCCGTTAGATGTTGTTTCCGCCCCATTTTCATTCGTATTAAGCGCGACTATCTGCTGGTCTTTCGGTAGCGCGTCACGCAGGAGATCGATGGTTCTGATCAAATGTGCTGGTTTCAGGCAGGGGTTCGGTGCGGCAGGTGCCCCCACCAGCGCGACGGTAGCCGTCAATCCGTCGGAGGGAAATTCATCTGCGCTCCACAGAGAGACGTCGCCGACGGCCAGGGCAAGCGTAGCCGCCTTTTCTCCGGCAGCGATCATGCCCCCGCCGCCGCCGCCAAGAATTGCCCCGCCGTAAATGGCGGCCTGGATATCGTCCGTTGTCAGTTTGCGTTTCATTTTATTTTCTCTTTTATCGGGTACAGGATTATTTACGCAGCGCACCAATGGCGCTGCTGAAGAAACTGAGCAGCGCGTCGCCAGCGATGACTCCGCCCGCAAATACTTCCAGGCCTTTACGCCGTGCTGGAGCGACAAAGCGGTTGACCAGCATGCGAACCAGAATGCCGCTCAATACCAGCCATCCCGCAAGCGGGCTGGCGATGAGTAAACCGGTGGCGAACAGCACGCCAAGCTGCTGGCGGGAGCCGCCAATAAACTGCAGAATTGCCCCTGGAATGGCCCACATGACCAGTTTCCACGCGACATCCGTGGAGATCCCCGCTTTGATCGTTGCGACATAAGCCGCATTAATTGGCGCGAATTCACCGCGGCTGAAATAGAGGTGATAGCTGAGGGCGACAACGACAATCGCCACGGCGAAGCCGATCATCGCAGCGATAAGCTGCTCTTTACGTCCCGCGAGGTCGAAAGCCTCACCTTCTCCGGCGCGCAGAATCGTACCGGTTTTTAAATCGAACCCCATATCCGCAAAAGCCGGGCCTGTCGCCGTCGAAAATCCGGCCAGCACAACCAGCGCCACGGGGGGGAATCCAAGCAGCATGCCAATCAACAGGGTAATAAGCGCAACGGCAAAAGCGGGAAACCAGCCGGAGTGCATGGCCGCAATGCCGACGATCAGCTCGTGAACAAAGGCAACAAAAGCACCGTACAGCACAAAACACAGCAGCATGGTCGGCGTCATCTGCGTATACAGCCCTGTGCCGATACACAGCAAAATCATTATTCCCAGATACCCTAACGCCCCCAGACGCATCGCCTTACTCAGGCGCGCGCTGTCTTTATCCGCTGCGGTTGTTGAGCTTCGTCGTGGCGAACCCTGACGAAAAATGATGCGTGATACCTGAAAGAGCGCCACCAAACCTGCGCCGATCATCATGCCGTGCGGCAGATACATAGCGGAGATATTCAGACCAAACCAGGCCTCAGAATAGCCACGAATAACCAGGCCAACCCCGAAGGCTGCCATCGCCCCGAAGCCACCAATCAACGCGACACCAAACGCCGACATTGGCAGATGGAGAAGCGCGCCGGCGGCGCCGGTCAGCAAGCCAACAAGCAGAGTCCACGCCTGTTTGCCGCCCTTGTCACCGGCGCGAATGGCTTCTGCCGCCGCGACGCCCGGAGGCCAGGGATTGCTCGCCGGAAAGGCGGGGGTATCGTACATTCGGTAGAGCAGCCAGCCGTCGAGTAGCATCGCCAGACTGATGCCGACCAGCATCGGCGCCACCATCTCCGGCAGGCCGAACAGCCAGGGAATACCTATCGGCAAAAACAGGCTGTTTGCCGCGCCAAAGGTGGCTGAAGAGATACTGGTCTGCGCGAGGTTTTGAACATGGATCGATCGGAATCCTTTAAACAAACGCAGCGGCAGACGTGAAAGTGACATAGCGGCCAGCGCGCCAATCAGCGACGTGCTCGGCGTGATGCCAAGGCTTGCCAGCATCTGAATACCGACGATGGCCCCGAAAATACTCAGCAAAATGACCAGTATCAGATTGGAGGGTGCCAGCGCACGGGGATGGGTGTAGCGTACTTCCGCCCCGCCACTCTCTTCGGCAGGCGTGGTTAATGGATGAGTCATGGTATCGCTCCGGCAGACAGGTCAAACTCCATTTCCCCCTGCGCTGTGTTTGTTGTTGTGTTTTGGTTCCATTTTATGGAACCTAGTTGTTATATTTGGAACATTAATATGTTGCCCTTATGTAGCGTTGTCAAGCACACTGTACGCCGGCTGATGGAAGCGCTGAAACGGGGAAATAATGAGTACGCTTGCAAATGCAAAAGATGTTCTGCAGTTGATTGCTCGCTTACAGAGGGGCGTCACGGTCACGGATGTGACTATCGAATTGGGGTTAGCGAAAAGCTCTGCCTCACGCACATTGAGCATGATGGCGGAATACGGTTTTCTTGAGCGGGATGTCACGACGCGGGCCTACCGTCCGGGGCCGGTTGTCATGGAAGCCTCCTGGCAATTTCGGGCCGCCCACACAACGGCGTCTCTGGTCGAAGAGGAGCTGGAGCTGCTGGTGCGTGGCTCCGGTTACACCGGCTACGTGAACGTGCTGGAAGGGTCTGACGTGATCGTTATTCATATGCGTACGGGCACCCGTTCGCTACAGGTCTATACTCCACCCGGCTCCCGTGCTCCCGCCTGGGCAAGCGCCGCAGGCAGGGCTGTTCTGGCAAGTTTGCCCGAGCAGGAACGCGCGGCTTATCTGCCCGTCAATTTTAGCGATCCTCTGGGCACCGAACCGCAATCACTGGAGGAGTTAACGACCCGCATTGCACAGATAAAAACTTCCGGCTGGGCATTGTCCCGGGGCGAGTACGTCAACGGCATCGCCGGTATTTCTGCCGCGGTAAAAGATCCCAACAATGGGCAGCGTTACGGGTTTGGGCTGGCTATCCCCTGCGAAGAGTTAAACGACACGCTAGTGACCCGCTGGGGAACGGCGGTTCGGGATGCCGCCCGTCGCGTGGGTAAACGTTTAGGCGACCCGTTCTGGTTATCATTCCAAGATAACTAGTTGAATAAAATGGATATTGTTATTTTTCACAGCGCGGTGCAAATTCTGACCTCCCAAAGTCGATTGGGCCCGTCAGCATTTTCATAGCCGTGAGGGCTACCGGGTAAGTCACTCTTCTCAGATATTTACCAAACTGATGAGAGAGAAAACATAGCTGCGTCATAAGGACCTCTTATGGTGAACAATGGGAACCTGGTTGTCTGTTACCCCATCCTACAGATGATTCACTGCAAGGTGCTGAAGTCTATAAGCCTGCGAGTAATGCTGACGCTAACCATTAGCAGCATAATTCACCTTAATATTTTGTTAACACGCTAAAATCGCAGTTAATAACATCATTTAACGGTTTATTAAACTACCTGCAACCAGAGAAAAAATGATCTAAATCAATATATATGCATAAACACGGTGAATGGTTTGTTCTGGCAGGCGGACTGTTAATCAGTTGTTTTAGAAAGTATTTGGACTGTTTTTGACCTAATTTCAGGAAATGCAGGTTCTCATTTACGTTCCTTCGCGGTGGCATCAAAAAGAGGGATGCGATAAAACAGATAAGAATCATTCTTATTTGCCTGTTTACGGCAAAAGAGATAAATGCCGATGCTGACATTTATTAGATTCGACACCGCATGAACTGGTGCTGTGATAGCTCATGCCTGTGTATTTGTTGCTTTTTAAGTAATGAATCTGGCAATTTTTTGGCGTCAGTTTACCCGTATTACAGCGACCTCTTCTGTATCCGGGTCGTGTAAAGAAGGGGGATACCGATGACGATAGCAGTACAAGTTATAGAAGTTGTTGTCGAATGGATTGATGACAACCTCCACCAACCGCTACGCATAGACGATATTGCTCGCCGCTCAGGCTACTCAAAGTGGCATCTGCAACGTCTGTTTGTTCAACACACAGGTGTTACCTTAGGACGATATATTCGTGAAAGGAAAATTTTTCGGGCTGCGCAGGATCTGCGAGAAACAAAGGAAAGAGTCTGCGACATTGGCATGAAGTACGGCTATGAGTCACAGCAAACTTTTACCCGCGTTTTTACCCGCCGATTTAACCTGCCGCCTGGCGAATATCGCAAAGCCTTTACGAGGGTCCGGTTATCGGGCTGATCTTTTACTAAGGTGCGGCCTGACATTGTCAGGCCGCTTAGATTGCTGACAAAGAAGGAAAAAGCGTGATTTTTCCTTCTTTGTGATAAACAGGCGAAAACCAATGAATTGATTTTCCTGGTTATTTATTCGGTGAGTCCTTTGCGAAACGCATTCGCTTTAGGTTTGTCATCAGTCTGTGCGGCTGGATATTGTCAGGCCGCTTTTTCATCCTCAGCAGGTAGTCACGCAGGCGCTGTGTAATTATTTCATTACACATACCGTAATCCTGATTTGACGCATTAAGCAATTTCCCTTACCCTGCGCGGCACAATATCGCCAGTAAAAGAATAAATGCAGAGGAAAGCGTGAAGAACCGCACTCTTGGTAGTATTTTTATCGTTGCCGGAACCACTATTGGCGCAGGAATGCTGGCTATGCCGCTGGCGTCCGCCGGCGTGGGGTTTGGTGTGACCCTGCTGTTGCTGCTGGGGCTGTGGGGGCTGATGTGTTATACCGCACTGCTGCTGGTTGAGGTTTACCAGCATGTCTCGGCTGATACCGGGCTTGGCACCCTTGCCCGCCGCTATCTTGGCCGCCCTGGCCAGTGGCTGACCGGATTCAGTATGCTTTTCCTGATGTACGCCCTGACGGCCGCTTACATCAGCGGGGCGGGCGAACTGCTGGCCGCAAGCCTGAGCCAGTGGCTATCCAGCAATGTGCCTGCCACAACGGGCGTGCTGCTGTTCACCGTCGTTGCCGGGGGCATTGTCTGTGTCGGCACGCACATGGTGGATATGTTCAACCGCGTATTGTTCAGCGCCAAAATTATTCTGCTGGTTGTTATGCTGACGCTGATGATGCCGCATATTCACCACACCAATCTGCTCACCCTTCCCCTTGAGCAAGGGCTAGCCCTTTCGGCTATTCCGGTCATCTTTACCTCTTTTGGTTTTCACGGCAGCGTGCCAAGCATCGTCAGCTATCTGAACGGCGATATGCGCAAGCTGCGCTGGGTCTTTATCATCGGCAGTGCCATTCCGCTGGTGGCTTATCTCTTCTGGCAGCTCGCGACGCTCGGCGCTATTGATTCAGGCGTATTTAGCACGCTGTTGGCCGAACACTCGGGCCTGAACGGCCTGCTGCAGGCTGTGCGTCAGGTTGTTGCCACACCACACGTTGAGCTGGCCGTTCATCTGTTTGCCGATCTCGCGCTGGCCACCTCTTTCCTGGGCGTCTCCCTCGGGCTGTTTGATTATCTGGGCGACCTTTGTCAGCGCAGCCGCAAAGCCTCTGGCCGTTTACAGACGGGCCTGATGACCTTTGTCCCGCCGCTTATTTTTGCGCTCTTTTATCCGCAGGGGTTTGTGATGGCGCTGGGCTACGCGGGTGTAGCCCTGGCGATCCTCGCGCTGATTATTCCGTCGCTTTTGGTCTGGAAAAGCCGCCAGGATCAAAACTTGTCCGGCTACCGCGTGGTGGGTGGCAAACCATTACTGATCCTGGTATTTGCCTGCGGAATTGCCGTGATTGTGATTCAGGCGCTGATTGCTGCAGGCGCACTGCCGGAAGTGGGCTAAGCCAACCACAGAACTCCCCGGCTCTCTTCGACAATGACAAAGCCGCGCCAGATTGTTATCTTTCGCGTCTGCTCAACGTCTATGAAGAAGCCGGGATGAAAGAAAAAGGTGCCGAACTTAAAGTCAAAATTCTCGACGCGGCCATTACGCTGTTTACCGAAAAAGGCATCGAGAAAGTCACGACCCGCGATGTGACCGAGCTGGTCGGCATTGCCCGCAGCCATATTTATCACTACTTCCCCGACTGGCAGACATTGTGCCTCAACGCTTTAAGCCGCTTTATGGGTACCGAGCTGGAAGCCTACGCTCGTAAAACCGCCCCCCTTCCTCCTGAACAGGCCATGACCGTATTCATTGAAGATTATCTGCCCGATCGCGCTGATGCCATTTGGGAGCTTTATGGCTCTCTCTGGCGGCTGGCGGTGCATAACAAAGCGTATGCCGACCTTGCTCTCGAAATGACAGAAAAGTGGGATGCCCTGCTGGCGGGGATTATTGACAGAGGCGTTCGCAGCGGCGTCTTCCGCGAAATTAACATTCCGCGCGTGACAAGGCAGATTAGCGCCCTGCTGAACGGCTATTCCGATCAGCTGATCATCGACAGCGCTCCGCTGGCACGCGAGCAGGTGCTGGATGATATTCAGGCTTTCGTAAAGCTTGTGCTGTAAGGGAAACTGAATGGAAGAAGGGCTCAGACGTGAGCCCTTAACGATGTATCTGGGTTAAGCGCTTCGCCGGAAGCGCTTATTTGTTGCTGATCCCGTCTTAAAGAATCAGAAGGTTTCCCAGTTTTCATCCGGGGAAGTCACGGGGGCAGCTTTACGCGGAGCTGCGGCAGGCGCAGCAGAAGGTTTAGGAGCCTTCACGCTCTTGACGACTTTCATGCCTCTCACTTCTTTGGCCTCCGTGGTTTCTTTCACCGTATTTCGGCTGATGCGGAAAACAGAAACGGCATGGGTCAGACGGCTGGCCTGCTCTTCGAGCGCAGCGGCGGCAGCGGCGGATTCCTCCACTAACGCAGCATTTTGCTGGGTGACGCGGTCCATTTCAGCCACCGCAAGACCTACCTGGTCAATCCCCTTACTTTGCTCATCGGAAGCAGAGGCGATTTCGCCCATGATGTCGGTGACTCGGGTCACGGCACTGACGATTTCCCCCATCGTTTCGCCGGCGCTCTCTACCAGGGTCGAGCCGGTATCCACTTTGCTGACCGAGTCCTCAATCAGACCTTTGATCTCTTTCGCCGCCTGGGCGCTACGCTGCGCCAGGTTACGCACTTCACCTGCAACCACAGCAAATCCGCGCCCCTGCTCACCTGCACGAGCCGCTTCAACCGCCGCGTTCAGCGCCAGAATGTTGGTCTGGAAGGCAATGCCGTCGATAACGCTGGTAATATCAGCAATTTTCTTGGAGCTGCCGGCGATGTCGTTCATGGTACGCACCACGTTATCCACCACTTTGCCCCCGCGCTGGGCCGTTTCCGATGCGCTAAGGGCCAGCTGGCTTGCCTGACGGGCATTTTCCGCGTTTTGCTTCACGGTAGCGGTCAGCTCTTCCATGCTGGCAGCCGTTTCCTCAAGGGAGGCCGCCTGCTCTTCGGTGCGGGAAGAAAGGTCGTTATTTCCAGCTGAGATTTCACTTGCACCGCTGTAAATCGCATTCGCGCCGTTACGCACGTTGCCAACGGTGCTGACCAGCTCAGACTGCATGTTTCTCAGGCTGTCGGCCAGTTGTCCCATCTCGTTAGAGCCTTCAACCTCGATTCTGCGCACCAAATCACCCCCGGCAATATGGCGAATGCTGGCGATCAGGCTGTTCAGCGGCGCTATCAATGCACGCTGAATACCCAGCCAGACGCAAATAATGACCACCAGAACAGCGATCAGAATGGTTATCAGGATCCCTATAGCCAGATGGTAAGAGCTATTGTTGTCCTCCACGGCCAGCTGATACAGGCGGTCATTTTGTTCAAGGTAGCGGACATACTGCTGTTCAAAGTCGTCCTGATATTTCTGCGTCGGCTGGTCGAAGAACTCATTGATCTTCCCTGACCCCAGCAGCTGAATCAGCTGTGCCAGCGCCCCATGGTAAATCTCGTAGTTGCGTTTAATCTCACTGCTGGCTTCGCTGCTTTGGCGAGGATCCCGCGGCAGATCTTCATAAATCGCCCACTGCTCTTCGGCACGCTTCAGAGAAGTGCTGGCGATTTGCATCAGTTCAGTCACGGTGGAACCGCTGCCGGTGCTGGTGGTATCCATCATGTAACGGATACCGGCGCGGTTAAGGGTGTTACGGGTTTGCAGCAGTGCAACCCAGCTTCCGTTCAGCGTAGACTGCTGCTGACGGATGGTTTGCAGGACGGTGAAGTTTTCCTTATCACTTTTGAGGGCATTGAAGAACAGCCCGCCAGAGGTTAATTGCAGCATTCCGAACAACGCCAGCACAATCAGCAGGCTGGTGACAACTTTTATACGATTTAACATGCTTTCCCATTCTCATTCCAACAGATGCATAGGGTTTCGGCACGTTGGGGGAAAACTTTATACTTAATCGTAAATCAACCGACATTATCTTAATTTTCAAAAAAACGCTCAGCTGCGCTCGATATCTTTCGCCGCCTGATCGAGGGTATCGATAATCCGATAGAGCGTCTCCCGGGGTAAATCTCCTTTCCCAAGCCTTGTATTAAGCGCCATTTTAAAATTATGAATAGCGCACTGCATTTCCGGTATGCGACGGTTATCGCCCAGCACGCCCAGCGTTTCGAGACGTCTGAGTATCGCAGTCACCTCTTCTCTCTGCTGTTCAAGGGAGGCCGTACCTTCCGGGGTCAAGGCCCAGACTTTCTTGCCGCCAGGCTCCACCGCGGCTGAGATAGCCCCCATTTCCTCAAGTAACGTCAGGTTCGGATAGATAATACCCGGGCTGGGCACATACTCGCCCGAAGCCTGCGCCTCGATAGTTTTGATCAGCTCATAGCCATGGGCCTGGCGGGTAGCCAGACAGTTCAGAATCAGCAGGCGAATATCCTGAGCATCAAACAGTTTTTCACGCCGATGACGCGCCTTGCCTTCAGGGATACCGTGGCCGTCATTTTGCATTCGCATGTTGCGCCCTCTATTTACGGTGCCAGTAAGCTACGGCACGAACGTAGTCACTATCAAGGTTCCTGGATGTCTTTAGCTCATCACTCATGCGCTTCACCGCCTCACCTTCGCCAGTGATCCACACAAAATAATCCTCGGCCGGGATACTCAGCGCCTTTAACCGCTCCGCAAGCGCTGTCTCGTCCAGATATTCAAGGGCCACGTGCGTGAAATCGCTGAGGTACTGATGAACCTCACTATGATGACTGTTCACCAAAACCTGCACGGTTACGTTTTCCGGGAGCGTCAACAAACGACGACGCACTGCGGGTAGACCAGTCTCGTCGCAGACATACAGCTGAAAAGCATAATCAGTTGGGTACACCAGCGAGCCACGCGGCCCACCGATCATCAGGGTATCTCCGGGCATCGCGCCTTCAGCCCATGCGCTGGCCACCCCTGCATCGTGAATATAGAAGTCTATGGTCAGTTCATTACTATCCGCATTAAAGGCCAGCGGAGTGTAATCTCGTGCCTGTGGACGCGGCCCGTCACCCCAGACAATTCCTTCGTTGGTGATTTGTGGAAGCTGAACCTCGCCGCTTTCAGCCGGGAAGAAGAGTTTAATGTGGTCATCAAAGCCCTGTGAGTTAAAGCCGCTTAACTGTTCGCTGGTAAAGACAATGCGGTCGAAACAGCCAGCAACGCGTTGCTTTTCTTTAACGATCAGCTCACGAAATCTCAGCTCATTTTTTAGGCGGCTGGGTAATTTTTCTTTGTTGTGTTGTACGGTCATCGTGCGCTCTCTTGTTCTGTAAGATATATCATAGAGCTGTTTTATCACGTCACCAAAGGGCTGTCTTTCGCATTTTACGGCATTAATTTTCTCCCACCTTGCCGTGCTGACAGGGGTTGTGCGCTACGCCGATCGCAAATTGACAAACCCATACGATTCCATGCTTCCTTAGTGGCCGTCTCGCCACTACACTGACTCTGGCAGTTAAGACTCATGCCCGGTAACACCCCATTCACCGACACACGTCTAAGGGAGGTTTGATATGTTTCCTGAATATCGCGAACTTATCACCGAGTTAAAATCCGCAAACCCACGTTTTCTCAGCCTGTTCGATAAGCACAATAAGCTCGATGATGAGATCCTGCGAAGGGAGGGCCCACAGGGTAATGGCTATTGCGAGAAGGTCATGCAGTTGAAGAAAGAGAAATTGCGGCTTAAAGATGAGCTTTATCAGATGTTAAAAAACGCCAGCCAGTAATCTCTAAACGAGGAAGGGCCAGCCCCTTCCTTCTCCAGCGGTAAAAAACGCTCAAATCAATCTAAAGATCGCACTCAATTCACGCGATCAAATATTTAACATGTCACAGTAAAAGGTATTTCGCGCTGTTATTCATATTACGATGAAAATGAATATGAATTAGTTACCGTAAATTTGTGCATTTTAGGAATATACAGGGATAGAAATTCATTCTCCTTATGGTTAGTATGCGTACTCAGGATTTGTGCCTCTGCGGTGAATTATCTCACTAGCGCAAGGGCTAATGTAATACAGGATTTCATCGAAATCACAGACGAATGAGATGAAGTGCCAGGGAAGCAGAGTATTAATTGTGTCGAAGTTCTTACTGAAAATATTGTTGCTGGTTGCTTTTATCATTTCACCTTTTTTTGCGCCCCACGCCTCAGCGGCGCGCACGAGCGATTCCCATCACAAAACCACTAAGTCCCAGCACAAGGCGACAAAGCCCCATCACAAAACCACTAAGTCCAGCCACAAAGCGACAAAACCTCATCACAAGACAGCTAAGTCCAGCCACAAGGCGATAAAACCTCACCACAAGACAGCTAAGTCTCATCACCAGACGGCTAAGTCCAGTCATAAGGCCACCAGGTCTCATCACAACATGGCTAAGTCCAGCCGTAAGACGTCTAACTCCTTTGGCAAGATAGCTAAATCCAGTCGTCGGGTTTCTGAAGTGGGTATCTCGCGTTTTTACAGTAACTGGAAAGGCGTGCGCTATCGTCTTGGCGGCACAACCAAAAAGGGCATTGACTGTTCCGCATTGACGCAGCGCGCATTTAAAAAAATGAATATCCGCATTCCGAGAACAACGGGTGGGCAGCTTGCTCGTGGAAAGCGCATTCCTAAAGCCAAATTACAGTTCGGCGATCTGGTATTCTTCAGAACATCCCGCCATCAGCGCCACGTTGGTATTTATATTGGTAACGGCAAATTTATGCATGCCTCAAGGAAAAAAGGCGTGACTATTTCACGACTGGCCAATCAATACTGGGCCGCACATTACGAAACATCAACGCGCATTTCTTCTTAACAGCGCTGCCGGAATTAATCCGGCAGCGTTTGCTCTTAATCTTCATGTTACTGACATTATTCGATTAATTTAAAAGAAATGACGTACAGTTCTTCCAGCCCCGGGTAAATATCACCAATCACCTGCTTAAGCTCTGACAGCGTCATATTTTCCTGGCGTGCATGCTCTTCCGACAGTGCATCCAGCCGCACGGGCGCTACGCTGTTCACCTCAATAGTACAAAAGTAAACATCATCTTCGTAGCGTCCGACACGCAGCCGTTGCCCAACCTGAAAGTGGGATTCGGCTTCATCGCGCAGCGTAATGGTTTTACGTCCGGCGACGATATCGGTTTCAAAACGCGCAAAGAAGGTCATGTCGTTCATGATGTGCATCCTCTGTAACCAGGCAAAGGCGCACATCATACCGTCTACGCTTACTCAGACAAATGCGGCAAGAGGATCTGCGGTTTCAAACGCAATCTGACGGTCCGCTTTTGGAGGATAGATAAGTTCACTGGTGATAGAGAGCTTCAGCTTCTTCGCCTCCCCTCGCGTCAGCTTGACCTCCTGCTCCCAGCCTTCGCTATAGACAGCGCCCCAGTTGCCCAGGTCCAGACAGGTGACGTAATTCACCTGACGGTAGGTCAGCGGCTCCAGGTTCAGCAGCGAACAGGCCGCGTTATGTCCGACGAAGCGGCCCAGCATAATTGCATGCTGGCATGTCATCAGCGCCACGTTACCTTTGTCATCCGTTGCCGCGCGGGCAACATCGCCAGTGGCAAAAATATCGTCATACCCCGGCACCTGCAGGAACTCATTAACGTGCAGACGTCCCTGAGCGTCACGCTGCGCGGCAAGCTGCTCGGTTAATCCGTTTGCCTGTACGCCCACCGTCCAGATAACCGTGTTCGACTCAATGAGCTCCCCTTCGGCCAGCAGGATGCCCTGCTCGTTAACTTCAGCAATCTCGGCGCCCAGACGCCATTCAACGCCCAGTTCATCACAGGCCTGTCGGATAACATCGCGCAGTTCTTCACTCCAGCGCCCACCAATCACGTCGCCGCGCTCAACAACAATCACACGAGGCGCACTGCCTTCCCCCAGAATCTGGCGCAGGCGGTGCGGTAGCTCGGTCGCCACTTCTATGCCGGTGAAACCGCCGCCGCAGACAACCACGGTGTCGCGAGCCGGGCCGTCCGGCTGCTGGCCGAGCTGATTGATGTGCTGTTCAAGCCGCAGCGCAGTTTCCAGCTGGTCGAGATCGAAAGCGTGTTCTGCAGCCCCTTTCACCAAATCACGACGTAGATGGCTGCCCGTTGCCAGTACCAGACGATCGTAATGTTCGACGGTGCTTTCGTTTTGTGCATTGCGATACCAGACGCATTTCGCTTCCGCATCGATTCGCTGGGCCTCGCCCTGCACAAACTTTACGCCGGTGACGTTAAACAGCGGCAGCAGCGGAGACACCAGCGTTTCTACTTTCTGCTCATAAAAACGTGGGCGAACGCGCAGTTCAGGCTGAGGAGCAAGCACCACGATGTCAATGTCGCTGCGCTGATGCATAGACGTCAGACGAGCGGCGCTGAGGGCTGCCCACATACCTGCAAAACCAGCACCGAGAATCAGGATCTTTTGTTTCATTGGATCTTCCTTCAAGAAGTAAATGCCACCGACGGGCCACTGACTGCGACTATACTTGTCGCAGTTAACGCCGACAAGTTGTTTCGTCGTTAAATTTTATTTCCCGTTAAACGTGGCTTTTGATTGCAGGACGTCTGAAATATGCCTACATTACTCGGAATAATTATGGTGGGGGTTTGCATGGCTTTTTACAGTGCAGGGGTGGAATATGGCATTCACAGCCTGGTATGTATGGTAGACAGTAAAGGGAACGGCGTGGAGATGAGCGTGCGTGAAATCGCCGAGCTTCAGGGCGTCCCCTATGACTATCTCGCCAAAATCTTTACCAAACTCTCCCGCGCAGGCCTTGTGACAAGCAGCGAAGGCAAAGGCGGCGGCTTTACGCTGGCCCGTCTGCCGGAACAAATAAGCGTACTGGATATCGTGGGCGCCATTGATGGCGATAAATCCATTTTCGACTGCAAAGAGATCCGCCAGCGTATGGCGGTATTTGATGAAGCTCCTCCAGCCTGGGCCTGTGAAGGCATCTGCGGTATTCGCGCCGTGATGAACACCGCTCAGCAGCGAATGGAAGAAGCCCTCTCCCAGCACACCATTCTGGATTTAGCCCGCCGGGTTTACCGCAAAGCACCGGATGAGTTTGTCGTCGAAGTGCAGGACTGGATCCGGGATAAGCGTCGCCAGTGAATTTTATTTAAGTGATACTTAAATGGAATTCACCCACACTTAAATAAACGGCCATTAATTAACCTGGTTTATTATGAATGAATCACAGTATGTCTATTCCAGCTGTTTTTATGTACAAATATGGCCTTTCATGCCGCGCGAGAATCTTCCGCCGAGCAGAATAAAGGCCACTTTATTATTGCGGGTTATTAATTTATGCGCAGCAGGCGGCTAACCAAAATATTGATTCATTAAAATCGTCGCCCCATCATCAATAGATTTCAATATCGCTCTGACGCAGCGCTTTTCATCTCTTTGGGCTAAGCCTTCCAGTAAATCATCATAATTATGGTGGCCCTGTGCGGCCGCTTCCGACTGCGGATAGAGATAATTGAAGCAGGGACCAATCCGCACCCAGAGCTGTTCGATCAGCACGCAAAGCGTTGGCATCCCGGCGTAATCATACAGCTGGAACCGAAACGCACGGTTGGCCTGCAATGCACGTTCAACGTTGGCAGATAGCTTGGCTGCGCGGAACTCATCGTAGAGCTGATGCAGCCTCGTGAGCTTTTCTTCGTCCATGTAGCGTACCGCTTCCGTCACCGCCATCACCTCCAGACTCTTACGAATCGTAATGATTTCGTGATAACGGCTCAATGAGATCTCCGGTACCAGGAAGGCCTGCGCCGGCGTGGCGTCCAGCGCACCGGAAGAGACCAGCCGTAATAATGCCTCTCGCACTGGGGTAATACTGGTGCCTAATTGTTCGGCAATGTCTTTGGTCACCAGCCGGGCGCCGGGTTTTAATGCCCCTACAATTAATGCACTTTTAAGCCGGGCTTCCACCTGCAGGGTTAAACTCATTCTTTGCGCTTTTTCCAAATCGAACATGTTTATTTCCTATAGCAATAATATTATTTTGTCATTGTAGTTTGATATCGGGTTTGCCATAAAGAGCAATGGTAAAACACAGAATAATTTTATCCTTCCCTTTTCAGTAATGAGTACTCTTTTTATGATAACTTTCCCTCTGTTTTTAACTGCCAATAACGCATAGGATTGACTAGAAATGAATCGACTGGGCTTTAAATTTGCCGCACTCGCTGTCCTGTTAGCTTTATCCTCCCCGGTTAGTTATGCAAGCGAACTGACAATCGCACAGCCTGCTTCGGCAACCGCCATGGATCCCGGTTTTCTGAAGGAAGCCGCCACGCTTGTCGACAACATTTTCGATACGCTGATCCTGCGCGACAGCGCAATGAAGCTACAGCCAGGCCTCGCTACCTCCTGGAAAGCGCTGGATGACACCACCTGGCAGTTCGATCTTCGGCCCGGCGTTAAATTTACCAACGGCGAGCCGGTCAACGCCGCGGCAGTTAAATTTTCCATCGACCGTATTCTCGATCCGGCTAATCATGCCCCTACCATCTCCTACATCAGAACCATTAAGTCTGTTGAAGTAACGGGTGAGAACCAGGTCCGCATTCATACAGATGGCCCGGACCCGCTTTTACCTACCCGCATGAGCCGATACCCGACCTATATCGTTCCACCAGCCTATGTAAGTAAAGTCGGTGCTGCGGAATTTGCACGAAAACCTGTCGGAAGTGGCGCTTATACATTAAAAGAATTTATACCAGACGAACGCGTGGTGATGCAGGCTAATCCAGATTACTGGCGTGGCAAACCGTCAATCGACACCGTGACCTGGCGCCCCATCCCGGAAGCTACGGCCCGTATCACCGCCCTGCTGACCGGTGAAGTGCAGCTGGTAGACAGCGTTCCGGCCGATCTGGTCAGCGCCCTGAAAAACAAACCGGGTATCCAGCTGGAGCAGGTTAAAGGCGGCGGGCTGACGATTTATCTGGGCCTTAAAAATAATCAAAAACCGCTGAATGACGTCCGCGTGCGGCAGGCGTTATCGCTGGCCCTGAACCGTCAGGCTTACACCAGCCAGCTGCTGCATGGTTTTGGTACGCCAACGGGGACCATGGCTGGCGCAAAAGATTTCGGTTATCTGAACGTCCCCGCCCCGGCACAGGACATTGCCAAAGCGAAAGCACTGCTGAAAGAGGCCGGCTATGCGGACGGGTTCACCCTGAAGTTCCAGGCACCACGCCGCTACATTGCCAGCGCCGAAGTGGCACAGGCGATCGTTCAGGATCTGGCGGCGATCGGTGTGAAAGCCCAGCTCGAAGTGCCTGAATGGTCCGTTTACACTCAGCAGGTGGCTTCCGGCAAGCAGGCAGAGATGTACATGCTGGCCTGGGGTTCCACCCAGACGCTGGACGCAGATGCCGCGCTGTACCCTATCCTGCATTCCGGCGAACCGTATTCCACGGTCAGCTCGCCTGAACTGGATAAACTCCTCAACGCCAGCCGCAGCACCGTGGACAGCAAAAAACGCGAGAAGCTGTTGCAGCAAATCCAGCAGGACGTCGCCAAAGAGCAGCCCCTTATCCCGCTGTATCGTGAAGATTCGCTTTACGCGAACGGCGACAGCGTGACCTTTAAAGGGCGCGCCGACGCGCGTATTCCGCTGTTTGACCTGAGAGTGAAATGATCTTCCCGACAAAACTGTTATCCCGCCGTCCGCGGAAAAGATTTTCCGGCGACGGCGTTGTAGGGGGGGGGCTGCTGGCGGCAGTCATACTCATCGCGTTGGTTTCACCCTGGCTGCCCCTTCCCGACCCGTTGACCAATAGCCTGGCGGATATTTTCATGCCGCCGGGCACGACGACAGCAGACGGAACCCACTGGCTGGGAACCGATCAGCTGGGACGAGATCTGCTGGCCCGCATCCTTTCCGGTACAAGGCTCTCGCTGATGGTCGTCCTGCTGGCGGCGGCAATTGCCGCCGTCATCGGTACGCTGCTGGGGATGGTCGCAGGCTACGCTGGCGGCTGGGTGGATGCCACCATCATGCGCCTGATGGATATTCAGCTCGCCGTGCCGTTTATCCTGCTGATCCTGCTGGTGATGGCGCTGTTTGGCACCACGCTTGAGAACATCATTATTATCATGGGCGTCACCAGCTGGGCAATTTATGCCCGCGTGGCCCGGGCTAAAACCCTTGAGCTACGGGAGCTGGAGTTTGTTGAGGCCGTTCGGGCAATGGGTTTCTCAACCCCCCGCATCCTCCTGCGCCACATCCTCCCGAATCTGGCGACGCCGCTGATAGTCCTGCTTACGCTCGACATTCCGCGGCTGATTGTGCTGGAAGCCTCCATCGGCTTTCTGGGAATGGGGATCCAGCCGCCGACGCCGACCCTGGGTAACCTGATTGGTGAAGGCCGTTCTTACATGCTGCTGGCGCAGTGGCTGGTGCTTTACCCAGGGCTTGTGATAGCCGCGCTGGTTATCGGCTGTAACCTGCTTGGCGACAGCCTGCTGCGCAAAACCCACACGAGGCTCGACTAACATGCTGCGCTATATTCTCTCGCGTCTCGGGCAGTCCGTGCTGGTCATGTTCGGCGTCTCTCTCCTCATCTTCTACAGCCTGCATCTCACCGGCGACCCGGCTGCGGTGATGATGCCGCCCGGCTCAAGCCAGGCAGAAATAGACCATTTCCGGCAGGCTATGGGCTTCGACCAACCGCTGCTGTGGCAGTATGGCCATTATCTGAATGCGGTGCTACACGGCGACTTAGGCCAGTCCCTGCGCTATGACCAGCCGGTGACTGAACTCATCGCCCAGCGGGTTCCCGCCACCCTGCTGCTGGCCGTGACTGCGCTGGCCTGGAGTACCATTGTGGGCGTCTTACTCGGGCTGGTCAGCGCCATCTGGCGTAACAGCTTCATAGATTTACTCGCTCGTCTGCTCGCCTTCAGCGGTCAGGCGATACCGGTGTTCTGGCTTGGTCTGCTGATGATATTACTGTTCAGCCTGCAGCTGCGCTGGCTGCCCTCCAGCGGCTACGGCAGCGCCAGCCAGCTTATCATGCCGGCTATCAGCCTCGGCGCTTATTATATGAGCGCAATTGCCCGCCTGGTCCGCGCAAGCCTGATTGATGTGCTACACTTGGATTATATCCGCACCGCACAGGCCAAAGGGTTGAGCCAGTGGCGCATCCTGATCCGCCATGGGCTACGCAACGCGCTGATCCCTGTGGTGACCGTTCAGGGCATGTATTTCGCCTCGCTGCTTGGCGGCGCGCTGGTCACCGAGATCATTTTTGCCTGGCCGGGCATCGGGCGGCTTGCCGTGCAGGCCATTCAGAATCGCGACTTCCCGCTGGTGCAGGCCATCGTCCTGCTGGCAGCCCTGGTTTTTGTGGTGGTTAACTTGCTGATTGATTTACTTTATGTCGTGCTGAACCCGAGGATCAGGTTATGACTCAACTCGACGCTACCCTGGCTCTGCTCCGGCAGCTCACGCCGTTTGAAAGCGTGGCGGGCAATCCGGCACAGCTTCAGGCGCTGGCTCTGTGGCTGGAAGAGTGGCTGGTTAGCGAGGTGGATGCCACGGTCATTTATCCGGTGCGCCAACAGCTGGCTGAAAGCGCCCCGCCGCTGGTACATGTCCGTGTCGATATCGGCTCGCCTGAAACCGTTGTGCTGTACAACATGTACGACGTCATGCCCGCCACGTCAGAAGGCTGGGAAGTCGATCCCTTCGTCGGTGATATTGCGCACTGGCCGGATAAGGGCGACGTCTTTATCGCCCGCGGAGCGGAAAACAATAAAGGCCCGCTGGCCGGCATGCTGATGGTGGTCAGGGATCTCTACCATTCGGGGCGGCTGCATACCAATATCGACATCCTCCTCGAAGGCGAAGAAGAAACAGGTAGCGGCCATCTGCGTCGTTATCTCGCCCGCATACCGTGCCCTGTTAAACCCGCCGAGGCGGTACTGTTTCCTTCACTTTGTGAATATGGCGGCGGTGCGCCTCGTCTCTACCTGGGCTTTACGGGGATGAGTGCAGGACGCCTGTGCGCCAAAGGTGGAAGCTGGGGTGGCCCAACGGCGGCCATTCACGCCAGCAATGCGGCGTGGATCGCAAACCCTGTCTGGCGGCTGGTGCAGGCTCTTGGCACTATTGCCCCCGCTCAGGCCAACGGCGTGCTGCAAACTCAGTCGCTGGATGAAGAAGCCGGCCAGCTGCTGGACGAGCTGGCCCAGACGTTTAACCTGCAGGATGAGCTGCGCTTCAGACGCAGCGAAAAACTGTCGATCGCCGGCGATACTTCTGGCTGCCTTTCCTGGCTGCTGGGCAGCGCCGTGCTGAACATTTCGGATATCAACAGCAGCCCGACGGGGGGACGAGGCGTGATCCCCTGGCAGGCCAGCGCGGAGTTAGCGCTGCGTACCCCGCCCGGTATCGACGCCGATGCCCTGCTTAATCGCATCCGTCAGCAGCTGCAAAATCCCTCCCTGGAGGGCGTTGAGCTGCAGCTGGACGACAGCTATCCCGGACACCGTTTCAATCTGCATGACGCAGGCGTGCTGGAGCTGATGACCAGCTACCACCAGCAGCAGGCCAGACCGCAGATTTGGCCGTGGGCGCCAGGCTGCGCCCCTGCCTACGCCTTCGCTCCCGTCGCCCCGGCCTTTTTGATCGGCGGACTTGGTGAAGGCGGCAACGCCCACGGCATTAACGAATTCGTGACGCTGCGTGGTTTGGCTCGTTATCAGCAGTCCATTCGCGACTGGCTTCTGGCTTTTTAAAGGGAATTATCATGTCTGCACTGCGCTACTTAACGCAATCTCAGGTTGCCGCCCTGGGGGGGACCGACCCGCAACTGGCCTTCGATAACGTGGTGGAAACGGTGAAGCTAATGCGCAAGGGAGAGGCGAGCATGCCCGCTGAAACGCATGTGAACCTCGCCGCGCCGCAGGGGAAAGTCTACGCCCTGCAGGCACGTGTTGGCGGTGACTTTAATGCAACGGGCGTGAAGTGGACGGCTCACCGTCCGCAGGCACAGGACGGCTATCCGATGGCGATGGCCATGACGCTGCTTAACCGGGCGGATAACGGTCTGCCCGTCGCATTACTGCAAAGCGGATCGCTTACCGCCACCCGCACCGCCGCCGTTTCCGCGCTGGCCCTGAAGTACGCCAGTCCTGTACCGCCCCGGCGCATTTTGCTGCTTGGTGCCGGTGTGCAGGCCTGCGCGCATCTTAAAATGCTTGCGGCTCAGTTCCCGGAGCTTGAACAGGTTGACTGCTGGAACCGCACGCCTTCACATCTTGAGGCCATGCTCGACCGGGCTGGCTCGTTACCCTGGCCAACGCAGAAGCTAACCAGCATCGAACATGCCCTTGCCCAGTCATGGGATACACTGATCACCTGCACCAGCGCCAGCCAGCCGTTCATCGGCCCGCAGTTTATCCAGCCTGGGCGAATGGTGATGCAGATTGGCTACCATGAGGTGAGCTTTGAGGCGATTGCCAGGGCTGACAAGGTGGTGGTGGATGGCTGGGGCGATTACTGCGCTACGAGCGCCAAAAGCCTGTTTCAGATGTACCGCGCCGGGGGATTTACACAGGCGAAAATGGCGGCAGATCTAGCAAACCTGGTGGTAGATAACTGGCGAGCCGCCCCTGGCGACAGCGTCTATTTCTCTTCGTTTGGGCTGAACGTGTTTGATATCGCCCTTGCCGCCCGCGTGGCGCAGGAGGCAGAGCGACAGGACGTCGGTACTGCGTTACCGCTTGAGTTCGCCCTCTCTTAGCAGCAGCGCCTGGCTGATATCTGGCGCGGCGGCCAGGAGTTGCCGGGTGTAATCGTGCTGTGGACTTTTCAGCACCCGGTCTGTCTCGCCACTCTCAACGACATTACCACGGTACAGAACCACCACCCGGTCGCAGACCTGACGAACCGCGCCTAAGTCGTGGCTGATAAACAGCACGGTCAAGCTCAGTTTATCCCGCAGTTCCGCAAGCAGCGCCAGAATTTGCCCGCGCACGGAAAGATCCAGCGCGGAAACGGCTTCATCTGCCACCAGTAAATCCGGCTCCAGCGCTAACGCCCGGGCGATAGCGATACGCTGACGCTGGCCGCCGGAAAACGCCGCGGGCATGCGTGTCGCGCAAGCGGCATCCAGACCAACTAATTCAAGTAATTCTGCTACTCGCCCGGGAATTTGCGAAGCCGTTCGCAGCTTGTGCACCCGCAGCGGCTCGGCAATTTGCTCGCCCACGGGCATTTTCGGATCGAGACTGGCGTAGGGATCCTGAAAAATAATTTGCGCCCTGCGCCGCATTTGCTGTAGCTCCCTTTGCCTGGCCCGCGTTAAATCCAGCCCGTCGAAAATAACGCTGCCGCTGTCTGCTGCAACAAGCCCAATAGTCGTCCGGCCCAGCGTGGTTTTTCCCGAACCGGACTCCCCAATTAACCCCACGATTTCGCCTCTGCCTATATCAAGCGTGGTGGGATGGAGCACCGTATCGCGTTTCCGGGGCACAAAAGGCAGTTTTGACGTGACAGGGTAACTTTTTGTCACCCTGCAAAGCTGAATCAGCGGCAGGCGCTGCGGGCTGATGCGCTCATTGGGTACAATAACGGCTTCAGAAGCGGCGATCAGTTTGCGGGTGTATTCTGCCTGCGGCGCCGTCAGCAGGTCCGGCACATCGCCCTGCTCAACAATATTCCCCTGATGCATGACGTACGCCCGGTCAGCATAGCGAGCGACCACGCTCAGGTCGTGAGTGATAAACAGTATCCCCATTCCCATATCGCGCTGGAGCTCCTGTAACAGCGTCAGGATCTGCGCCTGAATCGTGACGTCGAGCGCCGTGGTGGGTTCATCGGCTATCAACAATGAGGGCCGGCAGCAGATAGCGCTGGCAATCATCACCCGCTGACGCATTCCGCCGGACAGCTGATGGATATACTGCTTTGCCCGTGCCGCCGGGTCCACAATGCCCACCCGTTCAAGCAGCGCGACCGCCTCACGGTGGGCCTGCTTCCAGCCCATATTTCGGTGGCGAACCAGTACTTCGGCAATTTGCTCGCCCACCTTCAGCACCGGATTCATGCTGCTCATCGGCTCCTGAAAAATCATCCCGATTTGCCTGCCGCGCAGGCCTTTTACAAAGGGTTTTCCAGGGGTTGCCACAACATCGCCGTTAAAACAAACCTCTCCGCCCGTTAGCCGGACACCCTCAGGCAGCAGGCCCATTACCGCGAGCGAACTCAGGGTTTTTCCCGACCCTGACTCGCCAACCAGCGCAACGATTTCGCCCTTTTCAACGGCAAACGAAATGCCCTTTACCAGCGGAGAGTCATCCGACGTTGAAATCGCCAGTGAATTAACGGTTAGCAGAGATGGCTGGCCAGACATAGGCTTCCTGAGGCAGAGAAAACAAGGAGTTCCGAGACTATAAGATCGCGCTGCGGGGAACAAGATGAAATGCTGTTACCTTATTCATTTGTTTTATCGATAGATCGCTACTTATACTTTGCCTGTTTATTACCAGAATGAATCTGCCATGACAGCCAAAGCCCTGAACCGCACAATGAGTCTCTCCGGTGGGATGATCCTGCTGGTGCTGGCCGCGCTTGCCATCATCACCGCCTCCCAACACTGGAGCGCCTTTATTCAGTGGTGCCTGAGCGTGCAGATCACCCTGCATCGCTATCTGGTGCTCTATCTGTTGCAGATTAATAACGCCCAGTACAGCGGCGGCATCTGGCTGCTGACCGGCAGTTTTATCTATGGCGTGCTGCATGCCATAGGCCCGGGACACGGAAAATTTATCGTCACCACTTACCTGAGCACTAATCAGGAAACGCCGCTGGTCAGCCGCCTGGTGCCGTTTTTGGGCAGCCTGATGCAGGGCGTTACCGCCATTGCCTTTGTTTTTGTGCTGTCGGTGGTGCTTAATCTTTCTGGCGGCGATCTAAGCCAGAGCCGCTGGTACGTTGAGAAGCTAAGCGCGCTGCTGATCGGGGCCTTCGGTGCATTTGTTATCTGGCGCGCATTCCGTGGCTATCGGCCAGCGCAGATGCAGATAAAAAGCCTCGTACCCGCCGAGCGGGCCAGCCATCAGCATGATGACCAGTGCGGCTGTGGACATAATCACGGCGTGGGCTATAGCGGCCGTGACGGTAGCTGGATGACGCACCTGGGAGTGATTCTGGCCATTGGCGCACGACCGTGCAGCGGCGCAATCATGATCCTGCTGTTTTCCAACGCCCTGGGGTTTATCACGTGGGGAATAATGGCGGTGATGACGATGGCGCTGGGAACCGCGCTGTCGATTATGACGCTGTCTGTAGCCGTGACCTGGGCTCGCGACAGTATTGGTAAGCTTTACCTGACCCGCTCGCCGCAGCACCTTCGCATTATGGCGCTCGCCCTTAAGGTCGTCGGCGGAATTTTACTCGTTCTCTTCGCCTGCGTGCTGTTTCTGACGGTGATACCGGTGAGCGCTAACGGAGATTACATCACCGCGGGCTGCTGAATAAAAAAGGCCGATCATCAAGACCGGCCTTTAGCGTTTCAACTGAAGTTACTTTGTATGAGTCCGTTTCAAACTATTAGTTACCTCCGTTCCGCTGTTACTGGAACCAACATACTCCTTCCCGCGAGGCAGAAACAAAACCTGACTCACACTTTTGGCCTGGAGAGCTATTTGCCGCTCAGAACAGGGAAAACATCAGCGCCACGGGGAAACTCATCGGCCAGGTCGCCCCAACCAGCACGGAACTTAACAGTTTGATTCGTTTAGATTCGTGAGACAAAAACCAGGTAATCACCGCAGAGATGCCCGACATTACAGCGTAAAAAACCAACATATGTTGATAAAGCGTCATTCTAATTTTTAATAATTGATAAAGAAATTTGGCAAATTATGCTCTTTTTGTATGATGCAGATCAAGTTTTTGAGATCGCTGGATGACGCTCCGCCTGGTTAAGGCGGAAAAACGCAGCGTCATCCCCCGCTCACTAATGCTTTATCATTACGTGCCGGACAACCGTGTAATCCTCCAGCCCGAACAGCGACATATCCTTGCCGTAGCCCGACAGCTTCTGCCCGCCGTGCGGCATTTCGCTGACCAGCATAAAGTGCGTGTTAACCCAGGTACAGCCGTACTGTAACCGGGCGCTCATCCGGTGTGCGCGGCCTACATCCTGCGTCCAGACGGACGATGCCAGCCCGTAGTCGGAGTCGTTTGCCCAGCCCAGCACTTCCGCTTCATCGCTGAACGACGTCACGCTCACCACCGGGCCAAAGACCTCTTTCTGCACGATGTCATCTTCCTGCTTCGCCCCGGCGAGCAGCGTTGGCTGGAAATAGTAGCCCGGGCCATCGACCTTTGAGCCACCGGTGACCACTTCCACATGCGGCAAAGCTTTCGCGGCCTCGACGGCTTTGCTCACTCTTTCAAGATGCGCCTGTGAGCTGAGCGGCCCGAGCTCGGTGGATTCGTCATCCGGTGAGCCATACTTCAGACTGGCAACCGCCTCCCCGAGCTTTTCGACCAGCCTGTCGTAAATGCCCTTTTGCGCGTAAATGCGGCATGCGGCGGTGCAGTCCTGCCCTGCATTGTAGTAGCCAAAGGTACGGACACCTTCCACCACGGCATCCAGATCCGCGTCGTCAAACACAATCACCGGCGCTTTGCCGCCCAGCTCCATGTGGGTGCGCTTAATCGAAGGCGCAGTATGGCTGATGATGTGCTCCCCCGTCGCGATAGAGCCAGTCAGCGATACCATCCTGACTTTATTGTGGCCGGTCAGCGCATCTCCCACCGTTTGCCCACGCCCAAAAAGCACGTTCAGCACGCCGGCCGGGAACACCTCTTTTGCCAGCTCTGCAAGTTTAAACGCGGTAAGAGGCGTGATTTCCGAAGGCTTAATGACGACGCAGTTCCCCGCCGCCAGCGCCGGGGCCAGCTTCCAGGCCGCCATCATCAGTGGATAGTTCCACGGCGCAATCGACGCCACCACGCCCACCGGGTCACGGCGGATCATGGAGGTGTGTCCGCTGAGGTACTCCCCGGCGGCCAAGCCATTCAGGCAGCGGCTCGCACCGGCGAAGAAACGGAAAACATCTACCACGGCAGGAATTTCATCATTCAGTACGCAGTGGTAAGGCTTACCGCAGTTCTGTGATTCCAGACGAGCGAAAGTCTCACCGTTTTGCTCGATAACATCTGCCAGCCTGAGCAAATGCTCCGCACGTTCTTTAGGCGTTGTCTGGCCCCATGTTGCAAAAGCAGCCTCTGCAGCCAGCACCGCCTCGTTAACCTGTTCAACCGTCGCCTCGGCTATCTCCAGCAGCACTTTTCCGGTCGCCGGATTATAAACCGGCAGCTTCTCGCCCAGCCCATCCACTAACTGGCCGCCTATCAACAGCTGGCTTTGCATAGTGATACCCCTGAAGTTATTCCCCATCCAAAAACCATAGCCTGAGCCAATATATCCTGTATGCACCAGGTGAAAAATTTCGTCAGCCTGTGATAGACCGCGCAGTAAACCCGCACGCAGGATCGCCAACGCGGGTTAACATAATCCGACGTTTTTTAAGTGTAGACAGCGGGTCACCGCTGCGCTTCCGGGCAGCCCGCTTATTGCTAATTATCAAAATTTCATATGGATGGAGGTGGTGAATGCAGATTGCGCATATTGCACTGTGGACCAACGATCTTGACCGGGCGGCGGCCTTCTGGCGCGAGCATTTCCGTGCTTCCGTCGGTGAGGCATACCACTCGAAGCGACGCGAGGGCTTTATTTCACATTTTGTGACGCTGGAAAGCGGCCCGGCGCTGGAGCTGATGACGCTGCCGGGCCTGGCAGATAAACCTCCCCGCGAGGATAACCGCACCGGCTGGGCGCATATTGCAATCAGTCTGGGAACCGTCGAGGCCGTGGACAAAATGGTCGCTGCCCTGGAACCGACTGGCGCACTGGTACACGCCGCCCGCTAGACCGGGGATGGTTTTTACGAAGCCGTTATTGCAGACCCGGATGGCAATTTAATTGAAATTACCTCCTGAGTGCTGGCGGATGACGCAGGCTTATCCGCCCTATAGGCTACCTAACCGTAGGGTGGATAAGTTTTAGCATCATCCGCCATCGCCTTTATTTTTTCATTAACAGCAGATCGGCTTTACGCTGACGCTTTAGCATCTGGTAGAAGTTTTCATGTGCGCCGAGGCTTAACAGGTAAAGCTCCAGGCGCGTATCAACCCAGCTGTAGCCCAGCAGCGCGAGCTGGTTGTTCAGATGAAATTTATGGACGCGCAGGTAGGCTAGATCGCCTTTTTTAGGCTCACCTATTTCAGGATGAGCAATGACTTTCTCAATTTCATCTTCAACTTGCGTCAACAGCGGGGACGGCAACTTTGCCAGCGCCTTGCCGAAGCGGGCTGTTTCATAGACTTTCAGGGGGCTGCTTTTTCGTTCTGCGGACATATTTCTGCACTCTGCCATTTTCCATTTCGCTTTGTGCCAGCATCGTCTCTTTGATAAAGCTGAACGGAAGATCCGGGTTATCCTCAACGATTTGCCCAATCTTTGCCCAGTATTCGATCTGCTTCGGCACGCTTCGGCTGCAGGCGTCGGCGTGAATTTTGACATCCGCTACAAACTGGTCATCTAACCGTATGCTAATAGCCATGTTCATGCTCCATCACCTCCTTGTGACCTTCAGTTAAAAAGAGTAAAGCGCAATAAAGCGCTATGCGCGACAAAATGTCGCACAGATGCGAGACGTCTTCCAGAATTAAATTTCGCCGCTGTGATTCAGCTCTTTTTTATCCGGTAAACCACGTGCCGCCGCAGCGGATGGCCTGCCTCAAGCGCTGGATGATCGAACTCCTCACCGCGCACCATGCCGATTTTTTCCATCACGCGCTGAGAAGGGGTATTCACCAGAGCCGTGAAGGAGACGATTTCCGACATGCCATACATTTGAAAGCCAATCTCCAGGGCTTTACGGGCGGCTTCCGGCGCATAGCCCTTGCCCCAGAAGGTGTTATCAAGCCGCCAGCCGATCTCTACGCAGGGGGAAAATGGCAGTGGATACGACGGGATGTTAAGCCCGACGAATCCTGTGAATGCTCCACTGTATTTCTCTTCCACGGCCCAGAATCCCCAGCCGTTCACCTTCATTTTTTCTTCGAGGATATCGGCAAGTAAATTGCTTAATTCTGCCGTCAGCCGTGACGGGAAATAGCGCATCACCTGAGGGTTTGCGTTCATCGCCGCAAAGGGCTGTCTGTCGCTTTGCCTCCATGGGCGGAGGATTAAACGCTCTGTCTCGTACACCATTAAGACTCCCTGAGCTGTGAGATTAAACGTGACAACGTCACAATAGCCTGCTGTTCTCTGTCGCCCCATAACCATGAAGCGTTGAGGCGAAAATAGTTGGCCCACGCGTTTCCTGTTGTGAACATCTTCCCCGGCGCGATACTGATTTTTTGGGCGATAGCCAGTTTGCTAAGCTCGCCGGCATCCATTCCCTCCGGCAGCTCAAGCCATAAAAAATAACCGCTCTCGCTGTGATGAATTTTCACGTCCGCAGGCATGACGGCATGCAGCGCCTGCCAGGCATGCTGTTTGCGTTCGGCAAGCACCCGCCGCAGGCGGCGCAGGTGCGTGTCGTAACGTTTGGTCGCCAGATAGTCCACCAGCGCCAGCTGCATCGGGGTGCTGGTGGATAACGTGCTCATTAACTGTAATTGCTGGATGCGCCTTGCATGTTTCCCTGCCGCCACCCAGCCAATACGGAAACCGGCCACCAGACATTTAGAAAACGACGAGCAATGGAGCGTCATGCCCTGTTCGTCATAGGCTCGTGCCGGCAGAGGGCGTTCGCGACCAAAATAAAGCTCGCTGTAAACGTCGTCCTCAATGAGGCTAACGTTATGCTCCTGCAGCAATGCGATCAGCTGCTGCTTTTTCTCAGGGCTCAGCGTTACACCAAGCGGGTTCTGGCTGTTGGTCATCAGCCAGCAGGCCTTAACCGGATAGTCGTTCAGCGCCTGTTTCAGCGCCGCCATATCGATGCCGTGCTGTGGATCGGTTGCCACAGAAACCGCCTTGAGCCGTAAACGCTCCAGCGCCTGAAGCGCACCGTAAAAACAGGGGTTTTCGACTATCACCCAGTCTCCCGGCTCGGTGACTGCCTGGAGGCTTAAATTCAGCGCCTCCAGCGCCCCCGCGGTAATAACGATTTCATCTGGCGAAACCTGCATCCCCTGCTGGGCATAGCGCCGGGCGATGGCGTGACGCAGCGCCTCGTTGCCTGGTGGGAGATTTTCAATCACGCTCATTGCCGCGACGGTTCGCCCCACCGTGGCAAGGGAGCGGTTTAGCTGCTGAAGCGGAAACAGGCGCGGATCGGGGAAAGCGGAGCCAAACGGCACCACCGAAGCGTCGCAGCTGGCCTGGAGAACGTCGAAAATATAGGTGTTGATATCCACCGTTTCGTCGCTCATTACCTTCGCTGGTGCTGGTGCTGGCGCTGTCCGGGCGACCTGCCGCGGCGCGACGTAGTAGCCGGACTGCGGACGAGCCACAATCACGCCCTGGCTTTCCAGCACCTGATACGCATGGCCAACGGTCATAAAACTCATTCCGCTGTGGGACACCTGCTCGCGCAGAGACGGTAGTCTGTCCCCCGGCAGCCAGACGCCAAGGGCTATCTGGTCTTTTATCTGCTGCGCCAGCTGCTGATACTTTTTCATGTCGATGCCGCTCTCCGTGTCTATATCAGTCTGTTAAAAATACGCCATTTCCAACAACTGTTATAGCTAAAGTAGTTAAGGCGCTTGAGCAATTTACCAGCGTCTCTGCAGAGTTTAAGACCCTGTGGCAACAGCGTTATGAAGTGAAAGGAATTGAAAACCATCTCAAAGATTTTATCCACCCGCAGATAGGCACCGTTCAGATGCAGCAGGCCAACTGGTTTTCTACCCCGCGAGACGGCGCACGCCTGCTGGTTTACCTGCCGGTGGATGATGCCGGAGAGCGGGCCCTTGCGGGGCTTTCGGAATATTAGGATGCCGGGAAGAAACCGCTTTATCGCGCGGCAGCGCTTGCCCGATAAACCAAATCTCGCTACATTCCCCGGCTCCATGCTGGACCTGACTGAAACGGATAACTGAAATGACCTATACCTGGCTGATTATTGCCATTGTGGCGGAAGTGATTGCCACGACTTCCCTGAAACTCTCCGAAGGCTTCAGCCGCCTGTGGCCGAGCGTCGCCACCGTGCTGTTTTACGCCGTGGCTTTTTATTGCCTGTCGCTGACCATGCGCACCATCCCCACGGGCGTGATTTACGCTATCTGGTCCGGCGCGGGCATTGTGTTGATTGGTGCAGTCGGCTGGATTTTCTTAGGCCAAAAGCTGGACTGGCCCGCAGTCGCCGGTATGGCGCTGATTATTATTGGCGTGCTGGTGATAAATCTATTTTCGAAATCTGTCGCGCACTGATTGTCTGCGGTGGATGACGCTCGCGCTTATCCACCCTACAAATACTTAACCTTTCATCAACAAAACCCAGTCTCCCTCCTCTTTTACACTGCTGACAAATCTTTAACGCTCTTTTGAATATTCAAATAGTCACTTACCGGAATTATCTATACAGTGTGGCCGTCACGTTAATGAGGTTTGGGAAAATGGTTAATAAACTGCGCGCAAGGCTGGGAATGATTTTGCTGCTGATGAGCGCCGCACTCCTCTCCGGCCAGACGATGGCGGAGTCGCACGGGCATCTGTTTCTGGTGGTAAAAAGTGCAGATATGCTGCTGCGCCATCAGGCCGACAGCGATGAGATCCGCCAGAGCGCGGAGGAAGCCGCAGCCGATTTTCGTGAGCGTTACCACCACGTACAAATAAAGAAAGCGCCAACGACCATTGGCTAAAAAACGGGCGGAGTAGCACGTATGCCATCCGCCGCATGAGTTTACTTCTCGCCGAAATGAATCACGGTACGAATCGATTTCCCTTCGTGCATCAGGTCAAACGCTTCGTTAATCTGCTCCAGCGGCAGACGGTGGGTGATAAACGGATCGAGATTGATCTTTCCAGCCATCGCGTCCTCTACCATGCCCGGTAACTGCGTACGGCCTTTTACGCCGCCGAATGCGGAGCCACGCCATACGCGGCCGGTCACCAGCTGGAACGGACGAGTTTTGATCTCCTGGCCCGCACCGGCCACGCCGATAATCACGCTTTCGCCCCAGCCTTTATGGCAGCATTCCAGCGCGGAGCGCATCACGTTCACGTTGCCGATACACTCAAAGCTGAAGTCCACCCCGCCGTCGGTCATCTCGACGATGACGTCCTGAATCGGCTTATCGTAATCTTTTGGGTTGATGCAGTCGGTCGCGCCCATCTCCGTGGCGAGCTTAAACTTCTCCGGGTTGGTATCGACGGCCAGGATACGCCCGGCTTTCGCCTGAACGGCCCCCTGAATAACTGCCAGGCCAATACCGCCTAAGCCAAATACCGCTACGGTGTCGCCTTCTTTAACTTTTGCGGTGTTATGAACCGCCCCGATGCCGGTCGTCACGCCGCAGCCCAGCAGGCAGACTTTATCCAGCGGAGCCTGTTCGTTTACTTTAGCCAGTGAGATTTCAGCCACAACGGTGTATTCACTGAAGGTGCTGGTGCCCATATAGTGGTAGATCGGCTCGCCGTTGTATGAGAAACGCGTGGTGCCGTCTGGCATCAGGCCTTTCCCCTGTGTGGCGCGAACGGCCTGGCACAAGTTGGTTTTACCAGATTTACAGAATTTACACTCGCCGCACTCAGCGGTGTAAAGCGGGATAACATGGTCGCCCGGCTTCAGGCTGGTAACGCCCGCGCCCACTTCCACCACGATACCGCCGCCTTCATGGCCCAGCACCGCCGGGAATACGCCTTCCGGATCGTCGCCGGACAAGGTGAAAGCATCGGTATGGCACACGCCGGTATGGGTAATTTTGACCAGCACTTCGCCTTTTTTCGGCGGTGCGACGTCAATTTCTACGATTTCCAGAGGCTTGCCCGGACCGAATGCTACTGCTGCACGTGATTTCATTGTCTTCTTCCGTCGTCAGGTGGGAATGTATTTATTTTAGATAAGAGCGGAGCAGATTACCGACTTCCGCCATGCGCACGGCGCGCTGCTCCTCGGACGTTTCGCCCGCGACCAGCTCATCCTTCAGGTGAATTTCCATCATCTCGCCCATCAGGCCGTTAGCGGCACCGCGAACGGCGGCGATCTGCTGCAGAATAGCGATGCAGGGATCGCCGTTTTCCAGCGCGCGCTCAATCGCCTCCGTCTGACCGCGAATGCGGCGCACGCGGGTCAGAATACGTTTTTTGTCTTCCGGTGAATGGGGCATAGCGGCCTCCTGATACTATGGGGGGGTATGGTACATGTAATTTAGGGCTCAGGTAAAAATTATCTTTTAACTTTTTATTACGCGGTGAGTAAATGCGTGGCGGTGAGGACAGATAAGAATAGCGATATACATAAGTTTGGGTGCCTGAGAACGCCTCAGCTCAACGCAACGGTGGCGGGGATGACTCCCCGCCGGTTGCCCTTACCGATTGGATTCGTAAGCCATTACGGCCGCAACCTCTCTGTTACCGTCCCGAAAACGCAGTTCGTAAAGCGAATGGCGGGTCAACAAGGTGAATACCAGTATCGTCATACAGACGATAAGCAGGCACCAGATAACAGTCCTTTGCGGCTTCATGGCAGCTACTCCTTGACCTTGCGGTCTGTAAGAGGCTAACCTTATATGTGTCGAGCATACGAGGGGCCTCGGGTTAATTTGAAAAAATTACTCGGGGCTTTTCTCTTTCTGCTTCTTAACATGCCTGAAACAGAAAGTATCAGGCACCCGCTGCCATACTACTCAACGGGCATTATTTAACCAATTCAGTGATAAACCTTTAGGTGCACCTGCAGGCTCGAAGCCAGGCAACCAGCTGACGTTGCCAGTTGCGGCTATCGTGCTACTTCTGCCTGCCGTAGAAATTACTCCCGCTTACCCGGCAGCATGCGCACCAGCGTGTTGTCCTTCCAGACGTAGTGATGAAACAGCGCCGCGAAGGCATGAATACCAATCACGAAATAGCCCGTATTGGCAATCAGCTCATGGATTTCCTTCATGGTGAACTGGCGATCTTCATCCAGTTCCGGCGCGTGCGGCATGGGAATACCCAGCACCGACCAGTCGCTGCCCTTATAGTAGACGGTGAGGAACCCCATAACCGGCAGCACGAGAAACATCAGGTAGATGATGGTGTGCACCAGATGGGAAACGCCGATGATGGCAGGATGGGGTTTTGGCGTGATGGCCGGCGCGCGGTATTTGATTCTGACCAGCAGGCGTAAAACCATCAGCACCAGCACGCTTAGCCCACAGGTTACGTGGGTGGCGTTGATCGCCGGACGATAGCTGCGCGGGAAGAAGCCTTTCAGTTCCATGGCGCAGTAGGCCGTGACGATCAAAAGAAAAACCAGCCAGTGGAGGGTTATCTGTAACGAGGTGTATTTGCTGCGCATTAAAAAGCCCTGACCCGAATCGCTAATGGCACCACGATAGCGGCAACATCTTAAAAAATCATTAACATCTGACGAAATTAGCCTACTAATAACCTCCGCCTGCCCGGTTTGCGGCTCCTCACATTATGAGCTATCACTAGTGATGATTACGGTTTTTGCTACTTCCAACTGTAAATAATGAGGATCCAGTCATGAAAAAAATTGGTATTAATGGCTTTGGCCGCATTGGACGCCTGGTGCTGCGCCGTGTTCTGGAAACGAAAAGCGACGTGGAAATCGTTGCTATTAACGACCTAACCTCCCCGAAAGTGCTGGCCTACCTGCTGAAACACGACTCCAGCTACCGCAACTTTGACGGCACCGTGGAACATACCGACGATTCGCTGGTGGTCAATGGCAAAACGATTAAGGTTTACGCCGAGAAAGACGCGAAGAATATCCCCTGGGGTAACGATGGCGTGGAGATCGTCATTGAATGCACCGGGTTCTACACCTCCGAAGAGAAAGCCAGCGCGCACCTGGATGCGGGAGCTAAAAAAGTGCTGATCTCCGCCCCGGCGGGCGACATGAAAACCATCGTCTTTAACGTCAACTGCAACACTATTACGCCGGAAGATAAGATCCTCTCTGTTGCCTCCTGCACCACCAACTGCCTGGCCCCCATGGCGAAAGCCCTGCACGACAACTTTGGTATTAAGCTCGGCACCATGACTACCATTCACGCCTATACCGGCACGCAGTCTTTGGTCGATGGTCCACGCGGTAAAGATTTACGCGCTTCGCGCGCCGCAGCGCAGAACATAATTCCCCACACTACCGGGGCGGCCAAGGCCATCGGGCTGGTTATTCCGGAACTTCAGGGCAAGCTTAAAGGTCATGCCCAGCGCGTGCCGACGCTGACCGGTTCGGTCACCGAACTGGTATCGATTTTAGAGAAAAAAGTCACGGTCGATGAAATCAACGCCGCGCTGAAAAAGGCCACCGAGGGCAATGAATCGTTCGGCTATACGGATGAAGAGATCGTCTCGTCCGATATCGTTGGCACCAGTTTCGGCTCGGTGTTCGATGCCACGCAAACCGAGGTTACCGAGGTCGGCGATCTGCAGCTGGTGAAGACCGTTGCCTGGTACGACAACGAATACGGGTTTGTCACGCAGCTGGTTCGCGTGCTGGATGCGGTAGCGAAAGAGTAAAACAGCACCTACTCCTAAAGGAGTGTAATTTTATACCTCCGGGGCATTGATATAACGCAACGAACTTAAAAGCCATACTGTTAGCATGGCTTTCTTTTTTTGAGCCTATGTCATGACCGATAAAGATAAAACGCTATCAGGGATCTCTCGTCGACATTTTGTAAAAGCGAGTTCTGCCCTTGCCGCAACGCCGCTGTTCATCAACCGCAGCGCTTTTGCCGCCAATCCACAGACCAGCCCCGGCACGGTTTCTTCTGCACCCGAAGAGCGCGTAGTCCCGACCTGCAGCACCTTCGACTGCGGCGGGAAATGCGACATTCGCGCACACGTTGCAGATGGTGTGGTAACTCGCATCACCACGCGCCCCGATAACGAGCTGGATGAAGAGATGCCGATCATGCGCGCCTGCGTTCGCGGACGCGGCTATCGCAAATTCGTCTATCACCCTGACCGCCTGAAATACCCGATGAAGCGCGTAGGTAAACGCGGTGAAGGCAAATTCGAGCGTATCAGCTGGGATGAAGCAACCACGCTGATTGCCGACAACCTTAAGCGCATCACGGAAAAATATGGCCCCTCCTCCCGCTACGTGCACGTTGGCACCGCCGTCAGCGGCGGCACCTTCAGCGGCGATGCAATGGTGCGCCGCCTGCTGAACCTCACCGGCGGCCATCTTCAGTATTATCACTCCGTCAGCATGGGTAACACCGCGGCCGCCACGCCTTACACCTACGGAGCCGCCGCCAGCGGCAGCAGCCTGGATACGCTTGCCGATACTAAGCTGGTCATTCTCTGGGGCCACAACACCACCGAAACGATCTTTGGCCACAGCAACCACTATTTTCAGCAGATGAAGCAAAACGGCACGCGGTTTGTCGTGGTCGATCCTCGCTATTCGGACACCGCTTCCTCCCTTGCCGATGAATGGATCCCGCTGCGTCCCTCCACGGATAACGCGCTGATGGACGCGATGATGTACGTCATCGTCACCGAAAACCTGCACGATAAAGCGTTTATTGATCGCTATACCCTCGGCTTCGACGAAAGCTCAATGCCTGAAGGCGTGCCGGAAAACGAGTCGCTAATGGCTTATCTTACCGGCGCCAAAGACGGCATCGCGAAAACACCCGAGTGGGCGGAACCGATAACTCACGTTCCGGCACAGACTATTCGCCAGCTGGCACGGGACTACGCGACGACCAAACCTGCCGCGCTGATCCAGGGCTGGGGCCCGCAAAGACATAACTGCGGCGAACGTACCGCGCGCGGCTCAACGCTGTTGGCTACTCTGACCGGAAACGTCGGCGTGAAAGGCGGCTGGGCGGCGGGCTACGGCGGCATCGGCAACCGTAAATTCACCACCGGGCCGGAAATGCCGGACAACCCGGTGAAAGAAAAAATCTCCGTCATGAACTGGGTTCAGGCGGCGGACGATGCCAGCAAAGTCACGCCGCAGGACGGTCTGACCGGGGCGGAGAAGCTCAGCAACAATATTCGTATTTTGTTCTCGCACGCCGGTAACTACCTGGCAAACCAGAACCCGGACATCAACAAAACCATCGGCGTTCTGCAGGATGAATCAAAAATCGAATTCATCGTGGCAACCGATCTTTATCTTACCCCGAGCGCAAAATACGCCGACCTGCTGCTGCCGGAAACCAGCTTTATGGAACGCTGGAACATCGGCGAAACCTGGGGCACCGGCAACTATCTGGTGCTGTCGGACAAGCTTGTCGAGCCGCCGTTTGAGGCCCGCACCGACTACAACTGGCTGCGTGAAGTCGCCGCTAAGCTGGGCGTTGAGGCGGAATTCAGCCTTGGCCGCGACGAAAAGCAGTGGATTGAACACATCTGGGAAGCCACAAGGCTGTCGATGCCGGATGAAAATCTGCCGACCTTTGCGGAGTTGCAGATCCAGCGTCGTCATCTGTTTAAGAGTAAGCCGTACGTTGCATTCGAAGACAACATTCGTGACCCGGATAACCATCCGTTCGCCACGCCGTCGGGGAAAATCGAGATTTTCTCTAAGCGTCTTTACGACATGCATCACCCGGAAATCCCGGCGCTTTCCCACTACGTTCCGGCCCACGAAGGCCCGGAAGATGCTCTTGCCGCTAAATATCCTCTGCAGCTGATCACCTGGAAAGGCAAAAACCGCGCTAACTCCACGCAGTACGCCAACCCGTGGCTGCAGGAAGTGCAGATCCAGAAGCTGTGGATCAACCCGCTGGATGCTGAAAAACGCGGCATCGCCCAGGGCGACACGGTGAAGATCCACAACGATCGCGGTATCAGCCTGGTCCCGGCGGAAGTCACCCAGCGCATTTTACCGGGCGTTGTAGCCATGCAGGCCGGGGCCTGGTGGCAGCCGGATGCCAACGGTGTCGACCACGGCGGCTGCGCCAACGTGCTGAGCTCGTCGCGCATCACGGCCCTGGCAAAAGGGAATTCACATCAGACTATGCTGGTTGAGGTAGCAAAAGCATGAGTAAATTTACAGAACTGCCGCCGGTAAGCACGAAGCAACTCGGTTTCTTTATCGACTCTTCCCGCTGCTCCGGCTGCAAGGCGTGCCAGGTGGCCTGCAAGGACAAAAATAACCTTGAGGTGGGCCGCCGCTTCCGTCGCGTTTATGAAGTGAAAGGCGGCGGATTCACGCCGACCGGCAGCGGCGGGATGCTTAACAACGTCTACGCCTATACGCTTTCTATCTCCTGCAACCACTGCAGCGATCCGATCTGCACTAAAAACTGCCCGACCACGGCGATGCATAAACGTCCCGGTGACGGTATCGTGCTGGTTGATACCAACAAATGCGTCGGCTGCGGCTACTGCGCCTGGTCCTGCCCTTACGGCGCGCCGCAGATGAATAAAGAAACGGGGCAAATGTCGAAGTGCGATTTTTGTGTCGATCTTCAGTCAAAGGGCGAACAGCCAATGTGCGTCGCAACCTGCCCGTTAGGGGCAATTAAATTTGGGCCGATTGACGAGCTTCGCGCGAAGTACGGCAGCGTCTGCGACGTTCAGGGCCTGCCGGACTCGTCCATTACGCATCCTAATCTGGTGATCAAACCGCACCAGGGTGCAGAACAGGGAGGTAAATGATCGTGCAAGAATGGCCGCTGATTGTCTTTACGCTGCTGGTACAGGGCTCCATTGGCACGACCGTGCTGCTGTCGTTAATTCTGCTGTTTGCCGGTAACTCGCTGGACGGGGCACAACGCCGCCGGTTCCTGCTGGCACCGCTGATTGTCGCCGTTGTGGCTGGGGGCTGTGGGCTGATCGCCTCCACCCTTCACCTTGGCTATCCGCTCAACGCTTTTAACGCGCTTCGTCACTTCAGCAGCTCGTGGCTGAGCAGGGAAATTATCTTTGCCAGCCTCTACCTGGCAGCCGTGGGTATCGCAGCCGTACTGGCGCTGTTCCTGCGCAAAGTTTGTCTGCCGCTGCTGCTGCTCGGTTCCGTTTTGGGCCTGATTGACGTGTACTGTATGGGGTCGATTTATACCCATACCACCATCGCGACCTGGACCCACATCAACACCTGGTTCATGTTCTTCGGTGCCGTGCTGAGCATCGGCGCAACGGCGGGGATCTGGCTTTCTGCCGGAGTGGGCGACAAGCTTCGCAGGCAGGTTGCGGCTTCTGCGCTGGCGGTGATTGCGGTCGGCGTCCTGCTGCGCCTGCTGGAGCAGATGAGCTATTTCAGCTACCTGACCCAGGCAAAGCTCAGCCAGGTTGTGACCTTCCCGCATCAGCCGCTCGCTGCTTTTGACCAGCTGCGCACCTTGTATATCGCTTCCTGGGTGCTGCTGCTGGTGGGCATTGCGCTGATGGGCCGGTCGGTTCGCGCCTGCAAATGCCGCTCGATGGTAGTGCTGGGAGGCTGCGCGGTGATAGCTGCGGAAGTCCTGCTGCGCGTCGTGTTCTTCACGCTTAGCTGATGGATTTTCTGTCCCTCAAGGCTCGCCCCTCCGTGGGGCGGGCCTGTTTAAGAAGCCAGCTTCGCCGCAGCCGGTGTCAGGCCTGTCAGGATGTCTGCCCGCTCGGGGCAATTAATTTCAGTAAAGGGCTGGCGGATATTGATGCAGATACCTGCGTTAGCTGCGCGCGATGCCTGTTCGTTTGTCCCACCACCGCTATAACGGATCTGACTCCCCCACAGCGCGCTTATCGGGACGGCGTGCTGATCGCCCCTTTCAGCCATATCCCTCCCACGCCGGAAGAGCTGCTGCTCTGGCATGACGAGTTCAGCATTCGCGCGGTAGAGATGGATGCCGATGAGCATCCCGGCTGGCTGCTGTCCCTTGCCGAACTCAACCTGCGCCTGGCCCGGCTTGGTAAACCTGCGTGGACGTTAGTTTCGCCGCCGCAAAACAGCGTTAATAGCGGACGCCGCCGCTGGCTGCAAATCAGCCAGGCAATGGCCTGCACCGCTGCGGTGTCACCCGCTGTCGCCCCTGCGGGAACAAACCTGGCTATCGGGCTGGACACCAGCCGCTGCTATCTTTGCGGCGCGTGCGTGAAAATTTGCCCGCAGCAGGCCATTTCGCTAACGGAAAACGAGCTGATGCTTGACCCGCTCCGCTGCAACGGCTGCAAAGCCTGTGAAAACGTCTGCTTTCCGCAGGCGATAGCCATTCAGCCCTCGCCCTCTGCTTTCCCTGTCCGTCATGTCGTTTTCAGGGCAACGTGCTCTTCATGCCGGCAGCCATTCGCCAGCTGGCGCGAGGACGCAAGCCTATGCCCTATCTGCCAGCGCCACGGTCACGGCATGCGGGAAGCCTGAGCTAGTTAATCCGCACCCCGCTCTGCTCATCAAACAGATGCGTCTGCAGCACGTCCGGCTGTAGGTGCATGGCGCTGCCCGGCGTCGTCTGAACCCTGTCGCGAAACACGGCGATGGCCTTTTGTTTGCCGATATTAAGGGCGATTTGCGTTTCCGCTCCCGTCGGCTCCACCACGTTCACCTCCGCGACTACCCCGCCCTGATTAACCTGGGTGAAGTGCTCCGGGCGCACGCCGTAGAGCACGCGTTTGCCATGGTTTGCCGCCGGGACATTGTTCAGCGGCAGGCGCAGGCCGTCATCGGTAATAAACGATTCACGGTCGAGCGTACCGCTCAGCAGGTTCATGGACGGCGAGCCGATAAACCCGGCGACAAAGGCATTGCGCGGGCGATCGTACAGCTCCAGAGGCGTACCAACCTGCTCGATAACCCCGTCTTTCAGCACTACTATTCTGTCCGCCATGGTCATCGCCTCCACCTGGTCGTGGGTGACGTAGACCATGGTGGCGTTCAGCCGCTGGTGCAGCGCTTTGATTTCGGTACGCATCTCAACGCGCAGTTTTGCATCCAGGTTTGAGAGCGGCTCGTCGAATAAAAAGACGCGCGGGCTGCGCAGAATGGCCCTTCCCATCGCCACGCGCTGCCTTTGCCCACCGGAGAGCTGGCCCGGCTTGCGTTTCAGCAGATTGCTCAGCCCGAGCGTGGCGGCAACTTTCGCTACCCGCTCGTCTATTTCAGCTTTCCTCACGCTCTGCATTTTCAGCGAGAAGCCCAGGTTATCCTCCACCGTCATATGCGGATACAGCGCGTAATTCTGGAACACCATCGCGATATTGCGCGCCTGAGGCGAAATGTCGTTGATGACTTCGCCATCGAGCGCTATTTCCCCGTCGGTGATGCTCTCCAGCCCGGCAATCATGCGCAGCAGGGTCGATTTTCCGCAGCCGGACGGCCCGACCAGCGCCACAAACTCCCCTTCGCGGATGGTCAGATCCAGCCCTTTAATAATCACGTTATCTTCATAACGCTTGTGGATGTTGCGTAAGGTAATAGTCGCCATAATTCAATCCTTCAGTCTTTCAGGCCGCCAGCGGTCAGGCCGTGGACCAGATAGCGCCGCACCAGCAGCGTAAACGCCACTACCGGCAGCATCACCAGCGTGCCGCTGGCCGCTATCTTGCTCCACTCCCACCCTTCGTACTGGAGAAAGTTAACGATCGCCACTGGCGCCGTGACGGCCTGGGTGCGCGTCAGGATCAGGGCATAGAAGAAGTCGTTCCACGAAAAGATAAAGCAGAGGATGGCTGTTGCGGCCAGCCCCGGCGCCACCAGCGGCAGCGTAATCGTCCAGAAGGTCCGCCAGATGGAACAGCCGTCGAGCCAGGCCGCCTCCTCAAGCGCGGGCGGCACGGCGGCAAAAAAGGTCTGCATCAGCCAGATGACGATCGCCAGGTTAAACGTCAGATACACTATCGCAAGGCCGATCACCGTGTCCTGCAGCCCGAGCCAGCGCCAGGCCAGATAAAACGGGATGGTGAAGGCAATCGGCGGAGCCATGCGGGTCACGAGGATCCACAGCGCCACGTGCCTGCGCCCCGGAAACTGCCAGCGCGTTAATACCCACGCCGCCGGAACCCCGATAATCAGCGACAGGCCGGTAGAGAGCGTGCTGACCAGCAGGCTGTTACCAAACGAATGCAGGAAATTGCCCTGCCACAGCGAACGGAACGCGTCCAGCGTTGGCGTAAACCACAGCGTTAAATCAAAGGCCTCCATGGCCGGGCGAAACGCCATGATCACCATCCACAGGAACGGCGCAAGCATCGCCAGCAGAATCAGCCAGGCTGCAAAGGCCCGCCCGCCCGGCAGCCGGAACGGCCTGCCTCTGCGCGCCGGTAAGGCATGAATAGTTTCAAGCGTCAGCTTTTCGCTCATCGCTCCACCCCGCTTTGCCCACGATATAGCTCAACACAAAGACCCCGACGAGGATCACCACGGCGATGGCGCTGCCGTAGCCCCAGTACGAGAAGTTAAAGGCCTGAATAAAGCCGTAGTAGTTAGTGACTTCGGTGACCGAGCCCGGCCCGCCGTCGGTTAACACGTAGATCAGCGGAAAGGCTTTGAAGCTGTCGATAAGCCGGAACAGCGCGCAAACCACCAGCACCGGCTTGATATACGGCAGCACAATGTAGCGGAAGATTTTACCGGGGCTGGCGCCGTCCAGGCTTGCCGCCTCCAGCGGATCTTTGGGGATCATCTGTAGCGCCGCCAGCACCATCAGCATGGTGAAGGGAAACCACTGCCAGATATCCGCTACGGCAATCGCCCACAGCGCCGTCGCCGGGTTGGCAATCAGCGACGGCAGCGTGATCCCCCACATGTCCAGCACCTGGTGCAGCGGGCTGATATCCGGCGTGTAGATGATTTTCCAGATCAGCGCCACGATAATCGGCGGCAGCACCATCGGGATCAGAAACAGCGTCCGGGCGGTGTGCAGCCATTTCGATGCGCCGTTGAGCAATAAGGCCAGCCCCAGCCCGATGATCACCTGAAATAACACGCTAACCAGCGAGAGCTTTAGCTGCGTGACCACAGAATTCAGGAATCTTGGGTCATCCAGCAGCTGGCGATAGTTAATAAGCGGGTCGCTGAAGGTAAACGTCGCCTGCGGGTTCGTCAGGCTCAGCGGCGTCAGGCTGGTGACAATCAGCGCCGCGGCGGGCAACAGCGTGATTATCGCCAGCACGACGATGGACGGCACCAGCCCCGCCAGATACGCCATTTTTTGCTGGCGCTGCCAGTTGGATTTCGCGTGCATAGTCGCTCCTCAGATCTTCGCGCCGGAGCGTTTGAGATCGGCAATCGACGCGCTCTGTGCCTGCTGCATCGCCTGTTTTGCCGAAAGCTGGCCGGAGACAATCAGGGCGATAGCCTTATTGAGCTGCTGGTCGACCTGCGGGAATACGTCCACCGTGCGGTATTTCATGTAGCCGCCCTGGGCCGCGCGGTCGACCGCGCTCAGGGAGAGCTGCGCCAGGTCAACGCCGTTGATGATCTGCCTGCTGCGGAACGCCTGCGAATCGATATCGCTGCGCCTTGTAGGCGACCCGTAGCCCGCCGCCACCGCCCGTTGGGTGTTCTGCTTCGAAAGCGCCCACTGGATAAACGCCCACGCGGCCTCTTTGTTCTTCGAACCTGCCGGAATGCCCAGCGCATGAACCGCCATGCCGGGGAAGCGCCCCGCTGGTCCCTGCACCATCTGGCCGAAGTTCACCGTTTTCAGGGTGCGCGAGGACGCCGGATCGCCAAGCTGGGCCAGATAGGCCTGGCTGGAGTCGGAGAAGTTAACCCGGCCAAGTTTCAGCGCCTGGGTGGACTGATCGGCGGTATAGGTCAGGCCGCCGTTCGGGCCGAACTCGCGGATCAGACGGGCAAAATAATCCGCGGCGGCAACGGCTTCCGGCGTATCCAGCGTCGGGAACAGATCGTCAGGCGGATTGCGGAATACGTTGCCGCCGAAGGCCTGTAGATAGGGAATAAACGTCCAGCCGTAGTGGTTATCCGTTACGTAACCCGCCACGCGCTGCTTCTTGTTGACCGCCTGTAAAACTTTAAGCAGATCGTCAGTGGTATCCGGGAATTTGAAGCCCGCCTCGGTCACCAGGTCAAAGCGCGAAGAGCCTGCCAGCATTCCTTCTACCACCCACGGAATGCCATACAGCTTGCCGTCGCGCCCCGTTTCCGGCACCAGGCCGCCCTGCAGGAAGTCATGCACGTCCCACTCGGCGCTGGTCAGGTTCGGGTTGGCGATAAACTCGTCGAGCGGCGTCAGCCAGCCGGAGTTAATCCAGCGGCTGGTGTAGATAAAGGTGACGTTCACCACGTCATAGGCCGAGCCTCGGGTGGACAGCTCCAGATCCGCCCGCTGGTTGTACACCGGGAAGGACGGCGTGTCGAAGTTGACCTTTGCGCCGGTCAGCGCCTCGAACTCCGGCAGCCACTGGCGCAGCAGGGTTGGATAAGCGGTGCTAAACGTCGAGACATTCAGCGTTACGCCCTCGTATTTTTTCGCGCCGTTGGCCCCGCGGGCGAACGCGGGCACCATGGCGTATACCCCAAAGGCAGCCATCGCCTTCAATAAATCTCGACGTTGCATCATCATTATCCTTTTTATTATCGGCTGTCAGGCTACGGCGCTAACCGGCGACTGCTGTGCAGGATGGGAAACCGTGCGGCTGCGCGTGCCGTCAACGGCAACGGCGGCATCGCCTTCAATGGTTACGCGGCGCACCAGGCGCGGCTGATTGCCGTAGTCGTTAACCGCATAATGCTGGGTTGCGCGGTTATCCCAGATGACCACATCGTCCTGCTGCCAGCGCCAGCGCACGGTATTTTCCAGCTGGATGACGCGGTTTTGCAGCAGTTCGAACAGGCGTGCGGACTCGCGGCTGCTGAAACCGGACAGGCGCTTAAAGAAATGGCCCAGCAGCAGAGCTTTTTCGCCGCTAACTGGATGAACGTGAACAACCGGATGCTCGGCTTCATACACTGCGGAAACAAACACTTTGCGATGGTGATCCAATCGCTGCTGTTCGGCGACAATGCGCTCTGCGCCGTAGTCGTAGTCGTTGCTGTGCACGGCACGCAGGCTCTCGGCGAAACGCTTCAACTCTTCAGGCAGTTTTTCGTAGGCGGTGGCGGTATTCGCCCAGACGGTATCGCCGCCGTACTCGGGGATTTTTACGCCGCGCAGAATGGAGATTTTGGGGAAGGCTTCCACAAACGTAACGTCGGTATGCCAGGAGTCCGCCCTGCCGCCGCCTTTAGAAGCATCCAGCTCGAAGAGTTTGGTGCCGGTCGGTGCAGGAACGGTCGGATGCGCGACAATTTTGCCGAAGCGCGCGCCAAAGGCCTGGTGGCTTTCATCGGTAAGCTGCGTCTGGTTACGGAAAAAGAGAACTTTATATTTCACCAGCGCGGCTTCGATCTGGGCAAAGATAGCCGCGTCGATATCCGGCGAAATTTTAATATCCAGAATTTCAGCGCCGATATTACCGGCCACGCGGCGAATGGTCAGATCAGGAAAATCAGTATCAACAGAAATGGTTGTCATAGCGGCAGACCCTTATTGTGAAATGGATCCGCAGTATAGAAACAGAAAATTAACACTTAAAAGAATCGATATTTATATCAATAGACTTTTCGCCTGGCAAAGCTATGCAGAAATTTAGCTAACCGAAAACTTGCGCTTTCGTTTATTCGCCACTGCTTGTTGAAATGCCCAATACCATGGCGTGATATACATCACAGAAAATTGATCACGAATGCGTTCCCCAAACTGTGACTCCCCCGCATCCCCTCCGCGTAAGAATTCCCTATCATAAACTCGAAGTTGTACATGATTGTCCATAGACAACTCTTAATGTTCAGGTGCGCACCATGAAAACGTTGAGTAAGAGTTCACAGATACCCCTCTACCAGCAGGTAGTGGAGTGGATCAGGGAAAATATCTATAGTGGCGATCTGGCCGAAGACGACCGCATTCCGTCCGAATTCCAGATCATGGATATGCTGGACGTCAGCCGGGGTACGGTGAAAAAGGCGGTCAACCAGTTGGTCCGCGAAGGCCTGCTGGTGCAGGTGCAGGGAAAAGGAACCTTCGTTAAGAAAGAGAACCTGGCCTACCCGCTTGGAGAAGGCCTGTTATCTTTCGCTGAGGCGCTGCAAAGCCAGAAGATTAACTTTTCCACCAGCGTGATTACCTCAAGGATTGAACCGGCCAACAGGCTTGTAGCAGAAAAGCTGGGGATCAAGCCCGGTCAGGACATCCTGTTTCTTGAGCGCCTGCGTTCCATTGGCGACGAGAAAGTCATGCTCATTGAGAACAGAATTAATATTGAGCTCTGCCCCGGTATTACAGAGGTCGATTTCACAAAGGAAAACTTATTCCCGACGATAGAAAGATTATCGAACAATAAAATTCAGTATTCAGAAAGCCGTTACGCAGCACGATTAATTGGTAACGATCGCGGCCACTATCTCGATATCAGTGAAGATGCACCGGTTTTACATCTTGAACAGCTGGTATTTTTCAAAAGAGGATCGCCCGTTGAATTTGGCAACGTCTGGTTGAAAGGCAATAAATATTATCTTGGGACAATATTACAGCGCCGGGACGTTAACTAATAAAGAGGATAAAGCATGCAGGGCATTAATTTCCGTCGTCATTATGTGCAGCACACTCCGCCGGGGCTGAGTCAGCATGAACTCATTCGAAAAATTGCGGCACCGCTGATTGGGGATGAAATGGTAGCGGCTGATTTCGCCGACCATGTTATTACCCGCGAGCAGACGTTTCCCACAGGGCTGCCGGTGGAGCCGGTGGGTGTTGCTATCCCCCATACCGACCACAAGCACGTGCGTCAGAATGCGATAAGTATTGGCATTCTGCCTGAGACAGTGCTGTTTGAAGAGATGGGCGGCGAGCCAGAGCCTGTCCCCGTGCGGGTCATCTTTATGCTGGCGCTGGGAGAAAGTAACAAACAGCTCAACGTCCTGGGCTGGATCATGGATGTCATTCAGGATGAGCAATTTATGCAGCAGCTTCTCGTCATGAATGACGAGGAAATCTACCAGTCCATTTTAGACAAAATTTCAGCGAGGAGTGAAGTATGAGCCAGATGATCCTGTTTGTTTGCGCCACGGGTATTGCCACATCCACCGCCGTTACCGAAAAGGTCATGGAATATTGTAAAGAGCACGGTTTAAAAGTTGATTATTCACAAACTAACGTCGCCTCTTTACCTAATAATACGGATGGCGCCACGCTAATTGTCTCAACGACCAAAGTCCCCTATGAACTCGATATTCCCGTAGTCAACGGCCTGCCGATAATTACCGGTATTGGCGAGGAAAAAGTCCTCGAGAAAATAGTGAGTATTCTCAGGGAAAACGCTTAACCCTATAAATAATAAAACTTCAGCACAGTAATCCAGGCGCTAACGCGAGGTCTGGCTATACCTGAAAAAGAGGTCTGCCATGAATGATTTAGCACACACCCTGTACACCATAGTGCAATACGTGCTGGGCTTTGGCCCGACGGTCTTATTGCCGCTGGTGCTGTTTTTTCTGGCTTTGTTTTTCAAAGTCAAACCGGCGAAGGCGCTGCGCTCTTCTTTAATTGTCGGGATTGGCTTCGTGGGTATCTACGCGATTTTCGATATCCTCACCAGTAACGTCGGGCCGGCCGCGCAGGCGATGGTTGAGCGTACCGGCATCAGCCTGCCGGTGGTTGACCTCGGCTGGCCGCCGCTGGCGGCAATTACCTGGGGATCGCCTATTGCTCCCTTCGTGATCCCCCTCACCATACTGATTAACGTCGCGATGCTGGCGCTGAATAAAACGCGCACGGTGGACGTGGACATGTGGAACTACTGGCACTTTGCGCTGGCCGGAACGCTGGTCTACTACAGCACGGGCAGCTTTGTTCTGGGCCTGACCGCGGCGGCAGTGGCGGCAATTGTTGTGCTCAAGCTGGCAGACTGGTCCGCGCCGCTGGTCAGTAAATACTTCGGCCTGGAGGGGATTTCCCTGCCCACGCTGTCATCCGTGGTCTTCTTCCCGATTGGCCTGCTGTTCGACAAAATCATCGAGAATATTCCGGGCCTCAACCGCATTCATATCGATCCGGAAAACGTTCAGAAAAAGCTCGGCATCTTCGGCGAGCCGATGATGGTCGGCACTATTCTTGGCGTGCTGCTGGGGATTATTGCGGGCTATGACTTCAAGCATATCCTGCTGCTTGGGATCAGCATCGGCGGCGTGATGTTTATCCTGCCGCGCATGGTGCGCATTCTGATGGAGGGGCTGCTTCCGCTATCCGAGGCGATTAAAAAGTACCTTAATGCGAAATACCCGGGCCGCGACGATCTCTATATCGGGCTCGATATCGCCGTGGCGGTCGGTAATCCGGCAATCATCTCTACAGCTCTGATCCTGACGCCAATCTCCGTGTTCATCGCCTTCATTCTGCCTGGCAACCAGGTGTTACCGCTGGGGGATCTGGCTAATCTTGCGGTGATGGCATCGATGATTGTTCTTGCCTGTCGGGGAAACATTTTCCGGGCGGTGATTACGGCCATACCGGTAATTATCGCGGATCTGTGGATCGCCTCCAAAATCGCGCCGTTTATTACGGGAATGGCTAAAGACGTCAATTTCAAGCTCGCCGAAGGGTCGAGCGGCCAGGTCTCCAGCTTCCTTGACGGCGGCAACCCCTTCCGCTACTGGCTGCTGGAAATCTTCAACGGCAACCTGCTGGCCATTGGGCTGGTACCGGTGATGGCGCTGGTGATTTACGGTGTGTTTCGTCTGACAAAAGGAACGGTGTATGCCTGATTACGGCGCAGCGCTCGTCATCGATATCGGCACCACCAATTGCAAAGTCAGCAGTTATGCCTGTCGTGACGTATCAGTACAGGACGTGCGCAAGTTCCCGACGCCTAAGCTGGTGTCGCAGGAAGGGTATGTCGATTTCGATATTGCGGCACTGTGGCAGGCATTAAAGAGCACGATGCAGGAGCTTGTCGCCCTCTCACCCCTGCCGGTTACTCGTATCAGCATTGCCAGCTTTGGTGAGTCCGGGGTGTTTGTGGATAACGGCGGTGAAATACTGACGCCAATGCTGGCCTGGTACGACCGGCGCGGCGAAGCTTATCTTGCCAGCTTAAGCGAGGCGGAGTCCCGTAAGCTTTACGAGATTACCGGGCTGCCCGCGCACAGCAACTACTCGGCCTTCAAGATGCGCTGGCTGCTGGATAACTATCCTCTGCGTGGAAAACGCGATATCTGCTGGCTGCATACCCCCGAGGTGCTGTTGTGGTGGCTGACCGGGCAGCAGCGTACCGAAATCACGCTGGCAAGCAGGACGCTGTGCCTGGATATCACCACGCAGACCTGGTCGAGGGAAGCCGCGGCTATCCTTGAAATCCCCTTTGACGCCCTGGCTCCCCTGCTTAGCCCCGGTGAGGTTGCAGGGTGGGTCACGGCGGAACTCAGGCAGGAGCTTGGTCTGGCCGAGGAAGTTGCCGTTGTGCTGGCCGGACACGATCACATGGTCGGGGCCAGAGCGTTAGGGATGAAACCAGGGGAAGTGCTCAACTCCACCGGTACAAGCGAGGGTATCTTGCTGCTCAACCAGCAGCCAAAGCTCGACGAGAAGGCCCGCCGGGACAAGCTGGCTAACGGCTGCTATTCGGACAGGGAGTTTTATACCCTTTTCGCCTCTCTCCCCGTGGGCGGCTACGCGCTGGAATGGGTACAGCGAACCTTCCGCCTGACGGAGGGAGAGATTAAAACGGCGCTGGAAATACTCCGGCAGCGTTACCGGCAGCCGGAATGGTCCCCGAATGAAGTACCCGTATTTATTCCACATCTGCGGGGATCGGGGTCGCCCAATAAAAACCGCAACACGCGTGGCCTGCTGTACGGACTTGGCGATACGCTGGACGCAGAAACGCTGCTGGAAAGCGTATTTATCGGGCTGACAATGGAACTGCTTCACTGCCATGCCTGCTTTGATATTCCTGCGGGCACCACCATGAAGGTCATTGGTCCGGCAATCCATAACCCGCTGTGGCTACAGCTCAAAGCGGATGCCCTGCAATGCCCCGTTGAGGCGATAGCCTTCGACGAAACGGTTTCGGTGGGCGCGTTACTGATAGCGTGCCCTGACATCCCTCCACCTGAAGCGGTGGTTTCGCAACGGTATCTTCCCGATCCTTCTCGCTTCAGAATGCTTAAGGAATATCAGCAGCGCTGGCTGGAATATTATCGTTTTAAATTACGACAGGAGGGTATAGGCCCTTATGCATAAACGCTGAAGTTTAAGCAGTTAATCCTTTAAACCTAAATTAACTACCAGGAGTTTATATGCCCTTAGTCAACGGCAGGATCTTACTCGATCGTATTAAAGAGAAACGTGTGCTCGCAGGCGCATTTAATACCACTAACCTGGAAACAACAATTTCAATTCTGAATGCTATTGAACGGTCGGGATTACCTAATTTTATTCAGATAGCGCCGACCAACGCCCAGCTCTCCGGCTATGACTATATTTTTGAAATAGTAAAACGCCACGCGGACAAAATGGACGTGCCGGTGAGCCTGCATCTGGACCACGGTAAAACGCTGGAGGATGTTAAACAGGCGGTGCGGGCCGGTTTCACGTCGGTGATGATCGACGGTGCCGCGCTGCCCTTCGAAGAGAACATCGCCTTCACCCGTGAAGCGGTTGATTTCTGTAAATCCTTTGGCGTACCCGTGGAGGCCGAGCTGGGCGCTATTCTGGGCAAAGAGGATGACCACGTTAGCGAAGCGGACTGCAAAACTGAACCTGAAAAGGTTCGCCGCTTCGTGGCGGAAACCGGATGCGACATGCTGGCAGTCTCTATCGGCAACGTGCACGGCCTGGAAGATATTCCCCGCATTGATATTCCATTATTACAACGAATTGCTGAGGTTTCTGATATTCCGCTGGTTATTCACGGCGGCTCAGGCATTGACGCCGAAATACTGCGCAGCTTCGTTAATTACAAGGTAGCCAAAGTTAATATCGCAAGCGACCTGCGCAAAGCATTTATTACCACGGTAGGCAAAGCCTGGGTCAATAATAATAACGAGGCGAATCTGGCGCGCGTCATGGCTAATGCTAAGCAGGCCGTGGAAGAGGATGTTTTTGCCAAAATTCAGATGATGAATAAACAGCATCCTGCATTGCGACAGGCGTCTTAAGGAGAAGAAGATGATTAAACAATCCGTACGCGTGGTAAACAGCACCGGCTTACACGCCCGCCCGGCAGCTGCGCTTGCAAAGATCGTTAAACAATATCAGGCGTCACTTACGCTGGTTAATAACGGCAAGGAGATCCCCATTAAAGGCATGATGAGTATTCTCGGCGCGGGCGTGAAGGGAAACACCACGATTGAACTTATCTGCGAAGGCCAGGACGAGCAGGCATTTATGAACGATCTGAAAGCCGCCTTCGCTCAGGGATTTGGCGAGACGGTTTCGTAGGCCGGATAAGCGCAGCGTCATCCGGCAGTGTCATTGGATGACGCTGACGCTTTGTTAGCCTACCCGGGCAGACTATTTAAAACTAATACGGATCACCTCATCCGGGCTGGTCGGCTCTTTTTCACGGGAACCCGCCTGCTTGACGCTCACGAACAGCGTTTGCCCATCGGCAGACAGCGCCATGCTGTTCGGGTGCGTAGGCGTATCGATGGTGTCCACCACGCTCAGGTTTTTCGCGTCAATCACGCTGACTTGACCTGCAACGCGATGCGTAACGTACACTTCATTACGCTTCTCGTTGTACAGCACGGCAAGGGAAACCGGCAGGTCGATTTTCTTAATCACTTTGCTGGTTTCGGTATCCACCACCAGCAGCTGCGGGGATTTGGAATCGGTAATAAACGCTCGATGGTTCGCCGTATCCAGCGCCACGTTCAGATAAAAGTGTTCGCCGTCCTGGTCGAGCTTGGTGCGGCCGATCACCTTGTTGGTCGTGGTATCAATCACGATAAATTCGTTATCGGCGTTGGTCATATAGATGCGCGATGCTTTGGCATCGATGGCCAGACCGGTCGCGGACTTGCCCAGCCCTTCAATGGTGGTGCGCAGCGTTAAATCTTTGCCGTCTACAACCCACAGCACGCTGGATTTACCCAGCCCGCCAACATAAACGGTATCGGTCGCTTCGTTGACCACCAGCTCACGCGGCGCGAACGGGCGGATATCTTCCGTGCGCTTACGGGCATCCAGAACCAGCGTCTTCTTCACCTCACCCGTTTTCACATCAACAGCGGTAACCGCGCTGTTGACCGTATTGCCCAGGAATAACGTCCCGGTCGCGTGATTGACGGCCACGCCAAACGGTTTAAGGTTATTGTGGATCACCTGGTTAACCGCAAGCGTGCCCGGATCCAGGCGATAAACAATGCCGCCCTTATCGAGCTTGCGGCTCTGGGAAGTGGCGACATACAGCGCGGCTGGCTCGCCGGTCAACGCCATTTCGTAGGCGCCCTTGCCTACCGGCTTGCGCTCAAGGGTGAAATTGTCGTTGGCGAAAAGCGCCGATGAGAACAGAAGGGTTGAAAGTGCAAGCACTGGTAAAACGCGGCGTTTTGAATCCGTTACGGTAAACATAACTCTCCCTGATGGGCTGATGAATGTGGTAATGATTATCATTATCTAAAACAAGAAGTAAACGATTATCATTAACAAATCATTCATCGCTGGCAGAACGTGCGTTTCATGGCTACAATCCACTCACTCATCAACCAGCTGAATATAAGGAGGATCCCCATGCTGTACTGTAAAACGCTTATCGTTTTGCATACTTTTGGCGATCGCCGTTGCTCAAGCGTTATCGATACCGTGCTGCGATAACTTCGGCTTGAGCGAAGACACCCCAATCTAAATCCTTCCCTCAGGCTTACTGAGTTATCGTCAGTTTTGTATGACGAGGCATTCCTATGCCCAACTCTTGAGTAAGCACAATGAGCACATTACTAACCGCACAATCCCTTAGCCTCGACACGGCCTTCGGCCCCCTGCTGGCTGACATCACTTTTACGCTTAAAAAAGGCGACCGCCTGGGTCTTATCGGCCATAACGGCTGCGGCAAAAGCACCCTGCTGAAGCTGCTGGACGGCACCCTTGCGCCTAACAGCGGCAGCGTAACCCGCGCAAACCACTGCCTGATGGCACGCGTCGAACAGCATCTGCCGGAATCTCTCCATCCGCTGACAATGCTCGAGGCGGTTCTGGCGCAGCTACCCGCCTGCGAACACCACGAAGAAAGCTGGCGGGCCGAAGCGCTGCTGGCTGGCATGGGCTTTAGCGAAGAGGACTGGCATCTCACCGCCGGTACGCTGAGCGGCGGGCAGCATACCCGACTGCTGCTGGCGCGTGCGCTGATAAGTGAGCCGGATCTCATGCTGCTGGATGAACCCAGCAACCACCTCGATCTGCCCACCCTGCTGTGGCTGGAACAGTTTCTGAAGAGCTGGAGCGGCAGCTTCGTGCTGGTGTCCCACGACCAGCATCTGCTGGATGCCGTCACCAACGGCACCTGCATCCTGCGTGATAAAACTCTGAGCTTCTTCCAGCTTCCCTGTTCACAGGCCAGGCAGGCCTTAGAAGAGCGGGATCGAACGGATGCCCACCGCCACCTGGCGGAGCAGAAAGAGATTGACCGCATAGCGGCCAGCGCTAAACGGCTGGCCGTCTGGGGCCGCGTGTATGACAACGAAGACCTGGCGCGCAAAGCCAAACAGATGGAAAAACGCGTCGATAAGCTTAAGGACGAGCAGACCGAGCTGAGCGCCGGAAATCAGTGGCAGCTTATCCTGCGAGGGGAGCGGCTCCAGGCTGACCGGCTGCTGGAAATGGAAGACCTGTACGTCAGCCCTGCGCCAGACGCCGAACCGCTTTTCCGCCTGCCGTTACAGCGCGTGAAGAGCGGTGACCGGGTGGCGATTATTGGCCGCAACGGCTGCGGTAAATCCTCTCTGCTGCGCCTGCTGTGGCAGCAATATCAGCAGCCGGAACGGGAAGAAGGTATCCGCCTTCATCCGCGTGCGCAGATGGGTTATTACGACCAGACGCTGCACCAGCTGCGGGATGAGGATTCCCTGCTGGAAGCGCTTGAACCCTTTGCTCCTTTAACCGAACAGGACAGGAAAATGGCGCTGATCGGCGCGGGTTTCCCGTGGCTGCGCCATCAGCAGACGGTCAGTACCTTAAGCGGCGGCGAACGCTCTCGCCTGCTGTTCGTCGGCCTGACGCTGGCACGCTACTCGCTGCTTATGCTCGATGAGCCAACGAACCACCTTGATATGGAGGGCAAAGAGGCGCTGGCTGAAACGCTGCAAACCTTTGAGGGCGGCGTGCTGCTGGTCACCCACGACAGAACGCTGATCGCGAAAAGCTGCAACCGCTTCTGGCTGGTGGATAACGGTGAGCTGAGCGAATGGCACGATCTGGATCGGATGTACGAGCTGCTGACGGCGGAGGAAACGGGCGAGACAGGAGTTAAACCTGTTTCCACAACCGTAGCTGTGGCTCCTGAGACAGACGCGCTGCTGGAAAGGTTGATAGAGCTGGAAGACAGGCTGGCAGAGGATCTGGCGCGTAAGGAGAAGCACCAGAAACCAGCGTTACAACAGGCGTGGCGGGCGGAGATTGAAGCGTTGAACGCCCTGCTTTCGTAAAACAAACGGCGGATGGCGCTCGCGCTTATCCGCCCTACCTGGCTCTTTCGTAGGTCGGATAAGCGAAGCGTCATCCGACACCTTTACCAGACCTTATCGGCAATAGCCGTCACCAGGCGCACCTTCTCCCACTGCTGCGCGGGCGTCAGGCTGTTGCCCTCTTCCGTGGAGGCGAAACCGCACTGCGGGCTGAGGCAAATCTGGCTGATATCCACAAACTGCGCGGCTTCCTTAATACGCGCCTGAATTTGCTCCGGGTTCTCCAGCTCGCCATTTTTTGTGGTGATAAGGCCCAACACAACCTGCTGTTTGCCCGGACGCACAAAGCGCAGCGGTGCGAAATCACCGGAACGATCGTTGTCGTATTCCAGGAAGAACGCATCGACATTCACGCTGCCGAACAGCACTTCAGCCACCGGCTCGTAGCCACCTTCGGAGATCCATGTGGAGCGGAAATTGCCACGGCACACGTGCAGCCCGACAGTCAGGTCTTCCGGCTTGCCTTCCAGCGCTTTGTTCAGCACGCGGGCATAGATTTTTGCCAGCTCGTCCGGGTTATCGCCACGCTCGCGGATCTCTTTACGCTGGGCGTCGGAACATAAATAGGCCCATACGGTGTCATCCAGCTGCAGATAGCGGCAACCCGCAGCGTAAAACGCCTGAATCGCATCACGCCAGGTAGTGGCCAGGTCATCAAAATACTCGTTCAGATCGGGATAAACTGTACTGTCGATGGCGTTACGGCCGCCGCGGAAGTGCAGCACGCTCGGGCTTGGAATGGTCATCTTCGGCACCGCATTACCGCTGATGCTTTTCAGGTAGCGGAAATCCTCCAGCATCGGATGGTCACCAAATGCCACTTCGCCCACCACGCGCACGCTGTGCGTTTTAGTCTGCACGCCGTTGAACTGAATCCCCTTTTCTGATTCGTAACGCTCCACGCCCTGCAGGCCGTCGAAGAAATCGAAGTGCCACCAGGCGCGGCGGAATTCGCCGTCCGTCACGACATGCAGGCCGCATGCGCACTGCTGTTCAACCGATGCGCGTATCGCTTCATCTTCAACTTTACGCAGCTGAAGCGCATCAATTTCACCCGCAGCAAACTGCAGGCGTGCTTCTTTAATGGCATCCGGGCGTAAAAAGCTGCCGACGATATCTGCGCGGAACGGGGCGTGGTGACGGGTGGCGTGCGGCATGTGAATTCTCCTGATAGCCCGGCTAACTAATTTAGCAGGGTGATAGTTCATTATTTGAATTTTTAGACGTCTGGACGTCTGTTTGTAAGGCGAGCATGCCACGCGCCGGGCGGCGCGGCAAACGAGGAAAATTCATGGTTATTGAAAATAATTCATGTTGTTAAAATCATGTGAAACAAAATATTGATCTGGCTCACACTCTGCCGTTAAATATGGCGTCCTGTTTCAGAGCTTCCTCACTATGATTGTTCGTCCGCATCAACACTGGTTTACCCGCCTGTTCGTCTGGCACGGCTCCGTGCTGGAAAAGATCTACTCCCGCCTGCTGCTTAACCTTGTCCTGTCCATCTGCGTGATCTTCTTCCTGCCGTGGTATGAAGCGCTGGGTATTAAGCTCACCATGGCACCCTTCAGCATCCTGGGCGTGGCGATTGCCATCTTCCTCGGCTTCCGTAACAGCGCCTGCTACGCCCGTTTCAACGAGGCGCGCCTGCTGTGGGGGCAACTTGCGATAACTTCACGATCGCTGCTGCGCGAGGTGAAAAGCCTGCCCGCCGCAACGGATGACGACATCAATTATTTTGTGAATCTTCAGGTTGCGTTCTGCAACTGCCTGCGGCTGACGCTGCGTAAAAAGCCGATCGACGCCGTTCTGAAGCCCTGGCTGCGTGAGGATGAACTGGCCTGGGTGATGCAGAGCCATGCGCCCTGTAACCGTATCCTGCTGCTGATGGGGAACTGGCTGGCGAAGCAGCGGGCGGAGGGCGTGATCTCAGATGTGCTGTGGCGCAGCCTGGATAACCATCTTAATGAATATTCCGCCATCGCCGGGGGATGCGAGCGCATTGCCAGCACGCCGCTGCCGTTTGCCTACACGCTGATCCTGCACCGCACGGTTTATCTGTTCTGCATCATGCTGCCCTTCGCGCTGGTGACCGACCTGCATTACATGACGCCGTTTCTGTCGGTGTTTATCTCCTACACCTTTATTTCGCTGGACTGCCTTGCCGAAGAGCTGGAAGATCCTTTTGGGACGGAGGATAACGACCTGGCGCTGGACGCCATCTGCAATACCATCGAACGCGATCTGCGGGATATGAACGGCGAGAGCGAACTGCCGGCAAAAATGCTGCCGAACGCTTATTACCGCCTGAGCTAAAACAAAATGTAGCGGCCTGGAATGTCGGGTGACGCAACGCGTACCCGACCTACGTAACCCATTGAAGTAAAGGGTGGATAAGCGTCAGCGTCATCCACCGAAATTGTCTCTCAGCCGCCGTTAATCGACGCGCCGCCATCCACCAGTGAGGCGGTGCCCGTCACAAACGAAGATTCGTCCGAGGCGAGCCACAGCGCGGCATAAGCAATCTCGTCCGGTTTGCCGACGCGCTTGAGAGCATGCAGGCTGGCAATGGCGTTCTGCGACTCTGCGGTATTATTCGCTTCGCGGTACATATCCGTCTCCACCGCGCCGGGCAGCAGCGCGTTGACGCGAATGTTTTTCGGCCCAAACTCGGTGGCCAGCGCCTGGGTCAGCCCGATCAGCCCCGCCTTGCTGGCCGCGTAAGAGGCCATCTGGGGAAAGGCGACCGTGTAGCCGACCAGCGTCGAGGTAAAAATCACCGAGCCGCCGCCGTGCTTGAGCATCTCCGCAATCTGATGTTTAGCGCCCAGGAAAGAGCCGGTTAAATTCACCGCAACGGCATTAGCAAACCCTTCGGCGGAAACGTCGGTGCTTGGCCCTGCTTCCCCCAGCGTGCCCGCATTGTTGAAAGCGATATCCAGCCGCCCCCAGGTGTCCACTGCCTTCGCAACCAGCGCTTTACCGTAAGCCTCATCGCTCACGTCGCCCGCCAGCGACACGGCTTCGCCTCCGGCGGCTTTGATTTCATCCACCAGCCGCGCAAGCTCCGCTTCACGCCTTGCCCCCACAACCACTTTTGCACCCTGCGCCGCAAACAGCTTCGCGGTGGCATAACCAATGCCGGAACTGGCACCCGTAACGATGGCAACTTTGTCAGCTAAACGATTCATGAGGAAACTCCGGTGAGGCGGTCAAAAATTGACCGCCTCAGGAGTATGGTACCGGCGGGAGATTATTGCATTTTTAGTTTTGGACTGGATTTGTCGGACGGCGCTGGCGCCTATCCGACCTACGAAACCGGCCTGGAAAAGTTTCTTCCTCCAGTAATTAGCCGGTGATGGCTTCCATCGCCTGCAACACGCGCTTGTCGGAAATCGGATAAGGCGTGCCGAGCTGCTGGGCGAAGAAGCTGACGCGCAGCTCTTCGATCATCCAGCGGATCTCCTTCACGTCATCGTCTTCACGGCGTTTTGGCGGCAGCTTGTTGAGCCACTGCTGCCAGGCCTGCTGTACGCTTTCCACTTTCAGCATTTGCACGCGGTCACGATGCGGATCGATAGCCATTTTCTCGAGGCGTTTCTCAATAGCCTGCAGGTAGCGCAGCGTGTCGCCCAGCCGCTTATAGCCGTTGCCCGTAACGAAACCGCGATAAACCAGCCCCGCCATCTGCGCTTTCACATCCGACAGCCCCAGCGCCATGGTCATATCCACTCGCCCTTTCAGCCGCTTGTTGATATTGAATACGGCAGTAAGAATTTGTTCGACCTGCTTCGCAATTTCCACCACGGTTTCGTTGAGTTCTGCGCGCACCTTCTCATGCAGCTTCGCAAAGCCCTCCTCCGTCCATACCGGGCCGCCCGCCTGGGCAATCAGCTTATCTACGCCACAGGAAATGCAGTCGTCGATTAAATCCATCACCTTGCCGTACGGGTTGAAGTAGAGCCCCAGCTTGGCCTTGTTCGGCAGCTTCTCGTGCAGATACTTAATCGGCGACGGGATATTCAGCAGCAGCAGGCGGCGCAGGCCGCGCCACATGGCCTGCTGTTGTTCAAGCTGGTTATCAAACAGCCTGATCCCCACGCTCTCTTTTTCATCCACCAGCGCCGGGAAAGCCTTCATGCGGTAGTTACCGCGTTTCTGCTCGTAGCTTTCCGGCAGCGCGCCAAAGCTCCAGATGTGCAGGCCGCTCTGCTCGATGCCGTCATCGGCAACGGCGGAAAGCGTTTGCTGAACTTTATCCTTCAGGCCGCCGCGCAGCTCGCTCAGATCCTTACCTTCTTTGAGCTTTTTGTTGTTCTCATCCACGACCCGGAAGGTCATTTTCAGGTGATCGGGCACCTGATCCCAGTGCCAGTCCTCCCGGTCGATGGTCACGCCCGACATGCGGCGGAACTCGCGCTCTAAGCTTTCCAGCAGCGGCAGTTCCAGCGGCGTGGCGCGGCCCAGGAATGCCTCGGCGTAGTTCGGCGCGGGCACAAAGTTGCGGCGCACCGGCTTGGGCAGCGATTTAATCAGCGCAATAACCAGCTCCCGGCGCACGCCCGGGATCTGCCATTCAAAGCCCGCGTCTTCCACCTGGTTGAGCAGCGGCAGCGGGATGTGGACGGTTACGCCATCGGCGTCCGCGCCCGGCTCAAACTGATACGTCAGGCGCAGCTTGAGGTTGCCCTGATGCCAGAAGTTCGGGTAGTCCAGCTTGCTGACCTGCTCCGCGCCTTCTTTTATGAGCATGCTCTTTTCGAAGTTGAGCAGATCCGGCGTCTCTTTAGCGACCTTTTTCCACCAGTTGTCGAAGTGGCGGGCGGAGATCACATCGTGGGCAATGCGCTGGTCGTAAAACTCGAACAGCGTGTCGTCGTCGACGAGGATGTCGCGGCGGCGGGACTTATGCTCAAGCTCTTCAATTTCGTTGCGTAATTTAAGGTTTTCCCGGAAGAACGCGTGGCGCGTCTGCCAGTCCCCTTCAACCAGCGCGTGGCGGATGAACAGTTCGCGGCACAGCGCCGGATCGATCTGGCTGTAGTTCACGCTGCGGGCAGCAACAATCGGCAGGCCGTACAGCGTCACTTTTTCGGTTGCCATCACCGCGCCCTGTGCTTTCTCCCAGTGCGGCTCGCTGTAGGAGCGTTTGAGCAGGTGCTGGGCCAGCGGCTCCACCCATTCCGGGTCGATTCGGGCGGCAATGCGCCCCCACAGGCGGCTGGTTTCCACCAGTTCAGCGACCATCGTCCACTTTGGCGGCTTTTTAAACAGGCCGGAGCCGGGGAAGATGGAGAAACGGGCGTTGCGCGCCCCGGTGTACTCCTGCTTATCGGCATCTTTCTGGCCGATATGCGACAGCAGCCCCGTCAGCAGCGCGCAGTGAACCGAGCGGAAATCCGACGGCTCGCTGTTAATCGACAGGCCAAGCTCTTTGACCACCTGGCGCAGCTGGGTGTAGATATCCTGCCACTCGCGCACGCGCAGGTAGTTGAGGTAGTCCACCTTGCACTGGCGGCGGAACTGGTTAGACGACAGCTCTTTTTGCTGTTCGCCCAAATAGTTCCACAGGTTCACATAGGCCAGGAAGTCGGACTCTTTATCGTGGAAACGACGATGCTTTTCATCCGACGCCTGCTGTTTGTCCATCGGGCGCTCACGCGGATCCTGAATGGAAAGCGCGGAAGTAATAATCATTACTTCACGCACGCAGCCAAACTTCTGCGCTTCGAGCACCATGCGCGCCAGGCGCGGATCCACCGGCAGCTGCGCAAGCTGGCGGCCGGACGGCGTTAATTTGTAGACGCTGTGATCCTGTTCGCTGGTGATAGCTCCCAGCTCTTCGAGCAGGCGCACGCCGTCCTGGATATTGCGCTTATCCGGCGCTTCCACAAACGGGAAGGCGGCGATATCGCCGAGGCCCAGCGAGGTCATTTGCAGGATAACGGACGCCAGGTTGGTGCGCAGAATTTCCGGGTCGGTAAACTCCGGGCGCGACAGGAAGTCATCTTCAGAGTAAAGCCGGATGCAGATCCCTTCCGACACGCGGCCGCAGCGCCCTTTACGCTGGTTGGCCGAAGCCTGGGAAACCGGCTCAATCGGCAAGCGCTGGACCTTGGTGCGGTAGCTGTAGCGGCTGATACGCGCCGTACCAGGATCGATAACGTATTTAATGCCCGGCACGGTCAGCGAGGTTTCCGCCACGTTGGTAGCCAGCACGATGCGGCGGCCCGCGTGTGACTGGAACACGCGGTTCTGCTCGCTGTTCGACAGGCGCGCATATAAAGGCAGCACCTCGGTATGCGGCAGATTCAGCTTATTCAGCGCATCGGCGGTATCGCGGATTTCGCGCTCGCCGCTCATAAAGATCAGAATATCCCCCGCGCTTTCGTGGCCCAGCTCATCAACCGCGTCAAAAATCGCCTGCAGCTGGTCGCGGTCGGTGTCGTCCGCGTCTTCGACAATCGGGCGATAGCGCACTTCCACCGGGTAGGTACGGCCAGAGACTTCAATAATTGGCGCGTTGTTAAAGTGGCGCGAGAAGCGCTCCGGGTCGATGGTGGCCGAGGTAATAATGATTTTCAGGTCGGGACGCCGCGGCAGCAGCTCGCGCAGGTAGCCGAGCAGGAAGTCGATGTTCAGGCTGCGCTCGTGGGCCTCATCGATAATGATGGTGTCGTACTGCATCAGCAGCCTGTCCTGCTGGATCTCCGCCAGCAGAATACCGTCGGTCATCAGCTTGACCATGGTGTTATCGCCGACGTGGTCGGTGAAACGCACCTTGTAGCCAACGCAGCCGCCCGGCTCCGTTTGCAGCTCTTCCGCAATACGGTTAGCCACCGTGCGTGCCGCAAGGCGACGAGGCTGCGTGTGGCCAATCAGCCCTTTCACACCGCGGCCCAGCTCCATACAAATTTTTGGCAGCTGGGTTGTTTTGCCCGAGCCGGTTTCCCCGGCCACGATAACAACCTGGTGGTCGCGAATGGCTTCGAGAATGTCCTGCTTTTTCTGGCTGACCGGCAGGTTTTCCGGATAGGTAATCGCCGGACGTGAGGCTTCACGCAGCAGGACTTTACCGGCTGCCGCTTCGATCTCCTGTGCCAGGCCATCTAACACCGCCTGCTGGGATTCAGGATTTTTCACCTTCTTCACGCCGTGGATACGACGGGAGAAGCGCTGGCGGTCGCGCAGCATAAGGGCTTCTAAACGGGAAGATAACGAGGAGACTGAAGGTTTTGTATTTTGCATAGCGTCATCATCATGGCAGCGCACTGCCGGAAAAGTCTTGTACGAGAATTCTCGCTAGATTATCACATCGCGGTTATCCGCGCCTTGTTCAAAAAAAATGAACGTAGGGTTCGATATATTGCGCTATCACTGCAATCGGATTGTGAATAAAGTAAGTCTCAGCGAACGGGCAATCTGTCCGAATGACCAAAAACAAAGGAATCACCCATGAGCAAAGTATTAGTTCTTAAGTCCAGCATCCTGGCAGGTTACTCTCAGTCTAATCAGCTTTCCGACTATTTTGTTGAACAATGGCGTGAAGAGCACTCTGCGGACCAGATCACCGTGCGCGACCTGGCGGCCAACCCGGTTCCGGTTCTGGACGGAGAATTAGTTGGCGCGCTGCGCCCATCCGATGCGCCGCTCAGCCCGCGTCAGCAGGAAGCGCTGGCCCTGTCCGACGAACTGATTGCCGAGCTGAAAGCTCATGACGTGGTGGTTATCGCTGCGCCAATGTACAACTTCAACATCCCAACCCAGCTGAAGAACTATTTTGACCTGGTTGCCCGCGCAGGCGTCACGTTCCGCTACACCGAAAAAGGCCCTGAAGGTCTGATCACCGGTAAGCGCGCCGTGGTACTGACCAGCCGTGGCGGTATCCATAAAGATACCCCTACCGATCTGCTGGTGCCTTACCTGAACCTGTTCCTGGGCTTCATCGGTATTACCGACGTGAACTACGTGTTCGCAGAAGGTATCGCCTATGGTCCGGAAGTGGCGACCAAAGCACAGACCGATGCTAAAGCCGCTATCGACAGCATCGTTACCGCTTAAGCTTTAAGGTTAAAAGGTGGATGGCGCCTGCGCTTATCCACCCTACAAAATTATCCGCCCTGCTTCACTTTATGGGCATCGTCGAACGTTATCTTACGGCGATGCTCCTCAACCTCGCGCAGCGGCTCCACCTGATGCATGGTCTGCTGGCAGCGGATCACTAAATCCTGATACTCCCGCGTCCCTTTCTTCTTCCATTCGATCTCTTCAGGACTCAGTTCACGAATAGCCTTTGCCGGGCTGCCGACGATGAGCTTATTGGCCGCAAACTCCGCTTTGGCTTTAATAAACGCCGCCGCGCCAACTATGCTGTTTTCGCCAATCTGCGCCCCGTCGAGGATCACCGCATTCATGCCGATCAGCGCGTTTCTGCCCACCACACAGCCGTGAAGTATCGCCCCGTGGCCGATGTGCCCGTCTTCTTCAACGACGGTATCCTGCTCCGGGAAACCGTGCATCACGCAGTTATCCTGCACGTTTGCGCCATCTTTGACGATGATGCGCCCAAAATCCCCGCGCAGGCAAGCACCCGGCCCGATATAGACGCGATGGCCGATAATCACATCGCCAATCAGCACCGCCATCGGGTGCACATAGCTGTCTTCCGGCACGACCGGGGTCAGGCCGTCTATCTGGTATACAGGCATATTTTCTCCTTACAGGTTCGGGGTCAGTCCCCCGAAGCGCTGGAAATAGCCGCTCCCCGGCTGCGGGAGTTCCCCTACCGAGGTTTCACCGTGCTCGCTGACGAACGCCAGCGCGCCGGGAGCAACGCGTTGATAAATATTGATGCACAGCTGGCGGGCGCTCTGCCCCTGCCAGTGCGGCGGTAAAAGCTCATCCGGCAGCAGCGGATCCTTAAGCACCACGCGGCGGTAGAAATGAATGAGCAGCAGCTGGATCTGGAAGCAGCGCAGCGGGGTAAGCTCGCTGTCGTCGGCTTCGCGCAGCAGTGGCAGCAAAGGCCGGAACGACTGGATAAATTCGCCGTAGCGCTCGTTTTTGTCCGTCAGCAGCCAGCACTCTTCCACCCGCGCCTTGAGCGCGGTTCGGGAGGTTTGCAGCGGCGAAGTCGCCTCGAAGCACATCACGTTATCCGCCACGCCCGCTTCGTGCAGCAGATTCTGAACATCGTTGAGATTCTGGGAAGGCGACGCCATCAGGCTGGGGGCTAACGTGCCAAAGCCCTGCCAGATCAGCTGTTTCTTGACCTGCGCGAGGGTGTTTTTCTCAAGCCCTTCGGAAAGCAGCAGCAGCCATTTCCCGTCCCATTCCGGCTGCCCTGCCCGGTAAATTTTGGCCTCCGCCCGCCGCGTCATGCGCTGCCCCATCTCCGTCAGGCGATAAAAACTGCGCCGTCCGACGCGCTCCACGTCAAGCCAGCCTTCTTTATTCAGGCGGAACAGAGAGGTACGAACAAAGCGTTCGCCAAAACCCAACGACTCCAGCATGGTCGCCAGGCTCCCCAGCCAGATTTCACCGCCGCGGTGCGCCAGCGCGTCGCCGTATAAAGAGACAATCAGCGACGTCCCACTGATGGGCACCGCGCTCACCGCCTGCCCGATAAACTGTTCCAGTTTGTTGCTCATTAGCCGCCAGAAATGTCGTTAAAGTCCATAACAGCCTAAAACATAGCACAAAAAAGATGCCTTAAATCAGTTCATTAGCTATGCGATTCACAATTATAATAAAAATTGAAATAACTGAAGTATTTAGGCTTTCCAGCAGTAAGCGCTCGCCATAATTTGCTGATTATTTTTACTTTTGCGAGACGCTTCCACGGTTTTAGCCGGCTGTATTGTTTGTCCGCATCTATCACTCCATTCTTTCTTTGCTTTAAAAACAAACAAACATTATGATTGGGTCATAAGTAAGGGTGACGCTCTATGGAAAGAGAAGATTTTGGATTGCAGTGGCTGCTTGAACTACATGGTTACATCATCAACCTGGATCATGGCTACTGGTGGAAGGCTGAAGCCTGGCTGGTCCCTCCTTCAGTGCTTTGCCCGCACGGTGTTCGTTATTCATTAACGCTGCACAATGAACACAACACGCGGATATTCGGCTACGACAATGCCCACGGCATCAAAACGGCCAGCAAAGGAAAATTTGCGGGCCGGATCGTCAGGGATCACGTGCATCTGACTTCTACAGATAAGGGGCATCCCTATGAGTTTTCCTCCACAACGCAGCTGCTGGAAGACTTTTTTAAAAATAGCGAAGAGATCATCAAGAGAAGGACAAAGCGATGAAGGTCAGAATTGGTATCATGGAAGAAGCGTTAATAAGAAAACATATGCTTGCCGTTGTGTCCGGTAAATACAGACGGGAACCAAACGAGCCGAAGATATGGTTCACTTCTCTTAACGCCCTGGGTCAGATACTCAGCCCTGAAAATCTCGTCCTGTTGAGACTTATTATTGAGCACCAGCCGGAAACCATCTCGGAGCTTGCTGCTCTTTCCAACCGACAGATCAGTAACCTGTCAGTTACCTTACAAACGCTGAGCGCTCGCGGCTTTGTTGAGTTAGTTCGAACAGGTCGGAAAGTCAAACCAATCGCGTTGTATACTGACTTTGAAATCATTATCGACAGCGCCTTAGAAGCCCGCATCAACGCCGCCTGAACAACAGGTTAAACTGCGTTACCCGCCCTACAGGTTGCAGCGTAGGGCGAATAAACGGAGTGTCATCCGCCGTTTGTTTACTGGTTCGCCGCCGTGCGCAGATCGCTTACGCGAATGGCTTTGCCTTCCGAACGCGGCAGGCTGCCGCAGTTGACGATGCTGATGTCCGTGGAGATGCCGACCATCGATTTAATGCGGTGGCGCAGCTGGTGACAGACGGAACAGCGCTGTTCGTGGCTTAAATAGAGGCTGCTCTCTTTCAGCTCCACCTTGACCGACAGCGTGTCCAGGTGGCCGTCGCGATGAACCTCCAGCTGGTAGTGCGGGGCCAGGTGCTCGAACTTGACGATCTCCTCTTCCAGCTGCGACGGGAAGACGTTCACGCCCCGGATGATCAGCATGTCGTCCGAGCGCCCGGTGATTCTGTCCATGCGGCGCATGGTGCGCGCCGTTCCCGGCAGCAGGCGCGTCAGGTCGCGGGTGCGATAGCGGATCACCGGCAGCGCCTCTTTGGTCAGCGTGGTAAACAGCAGCTCCCCCTGCTCACCGTCATCCAGCGGCGTGCCGCTAATCGGGTTAACAATTTCCGGGTAGAAATGATCTTCCCAGATGGTTGGCCCGTCGGTGGTTTCCAGACACTCCATCGCCACTCCCGGCCCCATCACCTCCGACAGGCCGTAGATATCCAGCGCGGTAATGCCCAGGCGGCGTTCGATTTCGCGACGCATGGCGTGCGTCCACGGCTCGGCACCGAATACGCCAACGCGCAGCGAACAGTTGCGCGCATCACCGCCCATCTGGCGCTCCAGCTCTTCAATCAGGTTCAGGCACCAGGACGGCGTCACCATAATCATATCCGGCTGGAAGTCGCGGATCAGCTGCGCCTGCTTCTCCGTCTGGCCGCCGGACATGGGGATAACCGTCGCGCCAAGGCGTTCTGCACCGTAGTGCGCGCCCAGCCCGCCGGTAAACAAACCGTAGCCGTAAGCGACGTGGATTTTGTCTTTTGGCGTGCCGCCCGCGGCGCGCAGCGAACGGGCAACGATATCGGCCCAGGTATCAATATCTTTTTGGGTGTAGCCCACCACCGTTGGCTTGCCGGTCGTACCCGATGAGGCATGAATACGTACAATCTGCTCCATCGGCACCGCGAAGGTGTCGAACGGATAGTTGTCGCGCAGATCCTGTTTGGTGGTGCAGGGGAAAAGCTGAATGTCCTTCAGCTCTTTAAAATCGTCAGGGTGTACACCCACCGCGTCAAACTTGCGTTTGTACATCGGCACGTTGGCGTAGGCGTGGTTAAGCGTCCACTTCAGGCGCTGCGTCTGCAGGGCCTGCAGCTCGTCTTTTGACGCGGTTTCAATCGGTTCCAGCTTTGTAGTAGAGGTTATCATTATAAGGTACTCGCAGGTTTGATTAGCTCACACGCTCAAGGATCAGGGCAATGCCCTGGCCAACGCCGATACACATCGTACAAAGGGCATAGCGGCCCTTCCGGCGATGCAGTTCGTGGCTGGCGGCCAGCGCCAGTCGGGCTCCACTCATGCCCAGCGGATGGCCTAAAGCGATGGCGCCTCCGTTGGGGTTAACATGGGGGGCATCGTCAGGCAGCCCCAGCTGTCGTAATACGCCCAGCGCCTGCGCGGCAAAGGCTTCATTCAGTTCTATTACGTCCATGTCGTTGATGGAGAGTCCCGCCAGCTCCAGCACCCTGCGCGTTGCGGGTACCGGGCCGAGGCCCATATAGCGCGGTTCTACACCTGCGGTAGCCATTGCGACGATGCGGGTCTTTGGCGTCAGGCCGTGGCGCTTAGCCGCTTCTGCGCTGGCCACGATCAGCGCCGCCGCCCCGTCGTTTACCCCGGACGCGTTCCCGGCCGTAATGACGCCGTTTTTACGGAACGGCGCTTTCAGGGCGTTAAGCTGTTGCAGAGTTGTTTCAGGGCGAGGATGTTCGTCGTCGCGAACTTCTGTCAGCGTTCCCTTCTTACCTTTCACCATAACCGACACGATTTCCTGCGCCAGCACGCCATTTTTCTGCGCCTCTTCGGTACGCTGCTGGCTGCGCCAGGCGAAGGCATCCTGGTCTTCACGGCTTATATTTAACAACTCGGCTACATTCTCTGCCGTTTCGGGCATGCTGTCAGTACCAAAATGCTCAGCCATGAGCGGGTTCACAAAACGCCAGCCAATGGTGGTATCGAACATCTCTGCCTGGCGCTGGAAAGGCGCGGTCGCCTTACCCATCACAAAAGGCGCCCGGGACATGGATTCCACGCCGCCCGCCATCATCAGCTGCGCATCCCCCGCCTTAATAGCCCGGGCAGCCATGCCGAGCGCATCCAGCCCGGAGCCGCAAAGGCGGTTGATTGTCGTGCCGGAAATCGTCTGCGGCAGCCCTGCCAGCAGCGTAGCCATGCGCGCCACGTTGCGGTTATCTTCCCCCGCCTGGTTGGCGCAGCCCATAATCACGTCGTCCACCGCGCTCCAGTCCACGGACGGGTAGCGCGTCATCAGCTCTTTCAGAGGAACGGCGGCGAGATCGTCCGCCCTTACGGACGACAGCGCCCCGCCGTAGCGGCCAATGGGGGTTCTCACGCCGTCACAGATAAATGCGTCATTCATAGCTTTGCTCCAGAGACAGGGGTGCCGATACGGTGAGAGCGCCCACGGAACAGGGCGACGGTTTTCTCGTGCTGATTGATGATTTCAATGTCGTAAACGCCGGTCTGCCGTCCCTGGGTGCGCACCTGCGCCAGGGCCGTTAATGTGTCGCCCGCATGGGCCGGGCGAACGAAGTCAATGCTGCAACCGGAAGCCACCGCCGCCAGCCCCTGGCTGTTGCAGGCGTAGGCAAAAGCAGTGTCCGCCAGGGTGAAAAGCTGCCCTCCGTGGCAGGTCTGATGGCCGTTGAGCATCGCTTCGGTCACCGTCATGGTCAGCTTTGCGAAGCCTTCTCCCATCTCCACAATCTCAATGCCCATCTGGTGGGCGCAGTTATCGTGGGCGTACATCTCGCGGGCGTTGGCCCAGGCATCAGTGTTCATGTTGCGTCTCCAGCAGCGCGCGCTGGCGCAGCAGCGATGTCGGGCGATAGCGTTCTTCGCCGTAGTGTTGTTGCAGATTTTCCAGCAGGGTCAGCACCCGCTGCCAGCCAAGCTCAGCGCCCCAGGCCAGCGGCCCGTGGGGATAATTGACGCCAAGGCGCATCGCGGTATCGATGTCCTGCTCGCTGGCAACGCCCTTTTGCAGCGCGTCCAGCGCTTCGTTCGCCAGCATTGCCACCGTGCGCCAGACCAGCATGCCCGGATAATCCTTAATCAGCAGAACCTGCTTGCCCTGCCGCTGGAAGAAGCGGACGGCCTTTGCGGTTTGCTCAGCCGTATTGCCAGCCGCAGCGGCCAGCACGACCAGCCCGGCTTTGCGCCAGTCGTTGATCAAATCGACCAGCACTACAGGGCGTTTAAGGCGAAGCGCCAGCTGCGACGCGGTTTCCCCTTGAGTAACCTGAACCAGAAGATCGTCAAGTTCCACGCCGGAAAAGGTTACAACGTCATTATCAGCGTCAGAAATCTGACCGAATTCGTAAGTCAGTGATTCATCGAGCGGCCAGCGGTAGACCCCCTGCCCGGTTTTCTTGCCAAGGCGCCTGCCGAGCACCAGCTCCTGCTGAATCAGCGAAGGTAAAAAGCGGCGCTCCTGCCAGAAGCCGTTGAACACCGAACAGGTGACGGCGAAGTTCACGTCCTGGCCAATCAGGTCGGTCAGCGCCAGCGGCCCCATCGGGAAACCTCCGCAGTCGCGCAGCGCCGCATCAATCACGGCGGCCGGAGCGACCTGCTCTTCCAGCGCGCGCCAGGCTTCAGAATAGAAAGGACGAGCAACGCGGTTAACGATAAAACCAGGCGTTGAGTGACAGCGCACCGGCTGTTTCCCCCAGCGCATCGCCAGCCCGGTCAGGCTGTCCAGCACGGCTGGCGCGGTTTCCAGCCCGCTGACCACCTCAACCAGCCTCATCACCGGAGCCGGGTTAAAGAAATGCAGCCCGACCACGCGCTCCGGGTGCGGAATGCCGCTGGCAATCGCGGTGATGGAAATCGATGAGGTGTTGCTGGCAAAAATCACCTCTGCTGAGCAGGCCTCCGCCAGCTCGCGGAAAATGGCCTGCTTAATATATATTTGTTCCGCAGCGGCTTCGATAACCAGATCGGCCTGCGCCAGCTCGCTAAGCGTTTGTGCGACGGAAATTCTGGCAACGGCGGCGTTTCTGTCGTCTTCACTGAGTTTACCTTTCGTGACACGTGCGCTTAAGGCGGTGGCGATGCCGTCAATTGCCCGACGGGCCGCATCGGGCTGAATATCGTATAGCTTCACGGCGTGACCGGCCTGTGCCGCCACCTGGGCAATACCTGCGCCCATGGTGCCGCTGCCGATGACCGCAATAATGGAGTGAGGAGTCAGCATGATTATTTCCCCTTAAAGACCGGCGGACGTTTGGCCAGGAAAGCCGCCACGCCTTCGCGGTAGTCGTCGCTGCGTCCGGCAATGCGCTGGTAGTCCCGCTCCAGATCCAGCTGTGCGTCCAGCGTGTTGTTTTCCGAGGCGAGCAGCGCCTTCTTCACCAGCCCCAGGCCCAACGTAGGCTGGCTGGCGAAATGCGCGGCAAGCGCACGGCCGGTATCAATCAGCGCTTCGTCATCCACCACCTGCCAGATCATTCCCCACTGGTGCGCCTGCTCCGCGCTGAGCTTCTCACCCAGCAGCGCAAGGCCCATCGCACGGGCACGCCCGGCGACTCGCGGCAGGAACCAGGTGCCGCCGCAGTCGGGCACCAGGCCCAGCCTGCTGAAAGACATAATGAAATTAACGGAGCGCGCGGCGATGACCATATCGCAGCCCAGCGCCAGCGTAGCTCCGGCTCCGGCGGTAACGCCGTTTACAGCAGCTATCACCGGCTTCGGCAGCCTGGCCAGCCGCCTGACCAGCGGGTTATAGAAGTTTTCGACGGAGGCCCCAAGATCCGGCGCGGCCCCGCTTGGGTCGACATTACGATCGTTAAGATCCTGACCGGCACAAAACGCACGGCCCTCGCCGGTAATCAAAAGGCAGCGGATAGCGTCATCACGCTCGGCCTGGGTCAGCGCCTCTGCCAGCTGGCGGTGCATTTCATCGTTAAAACTGTTCAGGCGTTCCGGGCGATTTAAGGTCAGCGTCATCACGCCGTTTTGCACATCGCTGAGAATAAAAGTCATGGCTATCGTCCTTTGAACGCGGCGGGGCGTTTTTCCAGGAACGCGGCGATGCCTTCCTGACGGTCGGAGGTGGCGGCAAGCAGCGTGAACAGCTGGCGCTCCTGCTGTAGCCCCTGAGTCAGCGAAAGTTCGTGCGCCTGGCGCAGAGCAGTTTTTGCGGCCTGTAACGCAAGTGGAGCATGTTGAGCAATGCGGGCTGCGAGCTTCTGCGCATATTCCAGCGTCAGCGCTGAGGGACAAACTTCGGCAATCAGACCCGCCTGTAGCGCCTGGTCTGCGGTGATAGCCTCCCCCGTCAGCACCATGCGGTAAGCCAGCGCTTTACCGACGGCTCGGATCAGCCGCTGGGTGCCGCCCGCGCCGGGCATAATGCCCAGCGTGATTTCCGGCAGGCCAAAGCGGGCGTTGTCCCCCGCCAGCACGATGTCGCTCAGCATGGCAAGTTCACAGCCTGCGCCCAGCGCATAGCCGTTTACCGCCGTCAGCAGCGGTTTGGGGAATCGTTCGATGCGTGCCCACAGCTGCGGGCGCGGGTCGTTCAGCGTGGCGGGCATATCGCGGCTCGCCATCTCATTAAGATCGGCGCCTGCTGCGAAGCAGCGCTCGCTGCCGGTAATCACCACCGCGCCAGTGCTGGTATCGTTTTGTGCCGCTTCCAGCGCATCCGCAAGCTGCTCCAGCAGCGCGTTATTCAGCGCATTGCGGGCCTGCGGACGGTTCAGCGTCAGGGTTAAAATCCGGTCGTTCCGGCTGCTAAGAAGTTCGCTCATCACAACCCCTGCGTGTCAAAGTCGAGCACCACGTCATCGCCTTTCGGCAGCGTCTGGCAGCTCAGGACGTAGCCCGCCGCCAGCTGATCGGGTTCAAGACTGTAGTTGATGCCCATCTCGACCTCACCGCTCACCACCTTACAGCGGCAGGTGGCGCAGACGCCGCCTTTGCAGGCGTAAGGCAGATCCGCGCCCTGCCGCAATGCCGCATCAAGAATGCTTTCGTCGTGGGCGTCGAGGGTGATTTTGCGGTCGCGTCCGTCCTGGCGCAGCGTGACGACTTTGCCCGCCGCCTGTTCGCGACGGCGCAGGCTCGGCGCGGTGCCCGGCGTATTGAAATGCTCGATGAAGATGTTCTGCTGCGCAACGCCCAGCGCCAGCAGCGTTGCCTCGGACTCCTGCATCATGCTTTGCGGGCCGCAGATAAAGGTGCGGTCGAAACCTTTCAGATCCAGCAGCTGATCGCCCAGCGCTTTTAGCTTCGCGCCGTCAAGCCGCCCGCTGAGCAGATCGCTCTCCTGAGTTTCCTGGCTGAACAGCCAGATAAGCTGTAAACGCTGCGGGTAGCGGTCTTTAAGGTCGGCCAGCGCCTGGCGGAACATCATGCTGCGGCTGCTGCGGTTGCCGTAGACCAGCGTCACTGTGCTTTGCGGCTCGGTGGCGAGCGTGGAGCTGATAATCGCCAGCATTGGCGTTATGCCGGAGCCCACCGCCAGGGCCAGATAATTGCCCTGGGTTTCAGGCTGCGGCTGATAGCCAAACGTTCCCTGTGGGATCATCACGTCCATCGCCATTCCGGCAACCAGGTCGCTGACCGCGTAATGGGAGAAGCGCCCGCCCTCGATGGCCTTCACGGCCACACAGATTTCACCAGGCTGCTCGGCCCGGCAGATGGAGTAGCAGCGGCGCAGCTCTTCGTCCCCGAGGCGCGTTTTAAGCGTCAGATGCTGCCCCGGTTTAAAAGCATAATGGCTGCGCAGCTCTGCGGGAACCGCGAAGGTGATGGCCACCGCCTCCGGGGTTTCCTGTTCAATGCGTGCCACCTTAAGCGAATGAAACGTCGTCATGGCATCCTCAAATACATTTAAAGTAATCAAAGGGTTCGCGGCAGCTGTCGCAGCGATAGAGCGCTTTGCAGGCCGTGGAACCGAATTCGCTAATCAGCGAGGTATGCAAACTTCCGCAGCGCGGGCAGCTGACTTCTGCACTCGCCGACGAGGCATGACAGGCGTGGCCCTGCGGCGGGCTGATGCCGTATTCGCGCAGCCGCGCTTTCGCCTCGGGCGTCATCCAGTCCGTTGTCCAGGCCGGGTGAAGCACCTGATCGATATGCACCGGCTGCAAATCGGCTTCGGCCATCGCTTCGCGGATAGCAGCCAGCAAAAAATCCGTCGCCGGGCAGCCGGAGTAAGTTGGCGTGAAGCCGATGTGCCAGCCGTCGTCACGGTGATGCACGCTGCGCACCATGCCCAGGTCGGTGATGGTCAGCACCGGAATTTCCGGGTCGCTGATTTGCCCGAGGATGCGCCACACGTCGCGAACCTGGGCCGGCTCCAGCGCGTCGAGAGTTTGCATAGGCTGCCTCGCTACCATTGCAGTTCGGGATAAGCGCGCTGCAGGTACTGCATCTCCGCCAGCAGCGGGCCGAGGTGCTCGGTGTGCAGCCCCTGTTTTCCGCCGGTGCGGTACTGCGCTTCCTGCGGTTTCACCAGCGATGCATCATTCAGGGCGCTGAACACCTCCGCTTCCCATTCGTCACGCAGGCCGCGTGGATCGACGGCGATACCCTGCTCTGCCAGGCTGATTTCCAGCTCGTCGGCGTGAAACAGTTCACCCGTGAAGCGCCAGAGCCTGTTCAGTGAGCTCTGCATCTTTTGATGTGAAAGCTCGGTGCCGTTACCCAGCCGCACCAGCCAGCCGCGGCTGAAGCGCAGGTGATAGCGAACCTCTTTAATCGCTTTTGCGGCGATGGCAGCCAGCTGCAAATCGCGGCTGTGCAGCAGGCGGCTGAACAGGGCGACGTGCCAGGCGTCCAGCAGATACTGACGCATCAGCGTATCGGCGAAGTCGCCGTTCGGCTGTTCGGCCAGCAGCAGGTTGTGGTACTGCCGCTCGTCGCGTCCGAAGGCCAGCCTGTCCTCATCGAGCTGTTCGCCCTGAATCTCTGCGGCATAGCTCAGGAAGTTGCGCCCCTGGCCCAGCAGATCCAGGCCGATGTTCGCCAGCGCCAGATCGATCTCCAGCTCCGGCGCGTGGCCGCACCAGCCGGTCAGGCGCTGGGCCAGCACCAGGCAGGTATCGCCCAGCCGCAGGGTGTAGGTGGTTAACGGGGAATAAGTCATGGCGCGCCTCACATGTGCTCGATGCCGTCGGGCAGCGTATAAAACGTTGGATGACGGTAGATTTTGCTTTCCGCCGGGTCGAAGAACGCCGGGCGCTCCTCCGGCTGCGAGGCAACGATTTCGCTCGCCTTCACCACCCAGATAGAACAGCCTTCGCTGCGGCGGGTGTAGGCATCGCGGGCGTTTTCCAGCGCCATCTGGTCATCAGCGGCGTGCAGGCTCCCGACGTGACGATGCGACAGCCCCTGTTTGCTGCGGATAAAGACTTCGTATAACGGCCAGTGGACATTGCTCATATAATTTTCCTTTTTGGTGGATGGCGCTGACGCTTATCCCCCCTACGAAGATTTCGCTTTTACGTAGGTCGGATAAGCGCAGCGTCATCCGACATTTTTAGCTGCGTATGCCAGAGCGGCTTCGCGCACCCACGCGCCCTCTTCCCAGGCTTTACGCTTGGCGGCCAGGCGCTCTTCGTTACACAGCCCTCGTCCGGCAACCACCTCATTAAATTCGTGCCAGTCGATTTCGCCGAACTCGTAATGGCCGGTTTCTTCATTCCAGCGCAGATCTTTGTCCGGCACGGTCATGCCGAGCAGCTCAACCTGCGGAACGGTGTTGTCCACGAAGCGCTGGCGCAGCTCGTCATTCCCGAAACGTTTAATTTTCCAGGCCAGGCTCTGCGCGCTGTTCGGGGAGTTGTCGTCGTTCGGGCCAAACATCATCAGCGCGGGCCACCAGAAGCGGTTGATGGCGTCCTGCAGCATCTGCCGCTGGGCCTCACTGCCCTGGGCCAGCACGTTGCAGGCCTCAAAACCCTGGCGCTGGTGGAAGCTCTCTTCTTTACAGATTTTCACCATCGCCCGGGCGTACGGCCCGTAGGAGGTACGGCACAGGGCAACCTGGTTAACAATCGCCGCACCGTCAACCAGCCAGCCGATCACCCCGATATCCGCCCAGTTCAGCGTCGGATAGTTAAAGATCGACGAGTATTTCATCCTGCCGTCGAGCATCTTCTGGTAGATATCCTCCCGTGCGCAGCCCAGCGTTTCCGCAGCGCTGTACAGGTAAAGCCCGTGCCCGGCTTCGTCCTGCACCTTCGCCAGCAGAATGGCTTTGCGCTTCAGGCTCGGGGCGCGTGTCAGCCAGTTCCCTTCCGGCAGCATGCCGACAATCTCCGAATGGGCGTGCTGCCCAATCTGGCGGATCAGCGTTTTACGGTATTCTTCCGGCATCCAGTCCTGCGGCTCTATCGCAATTTCCTGGGCGATTCGCTCATCAAAGCGGTGTTGTTCAGTCACGGTATCACCTTTTATGATTCAAATAAGATTCAATAAACGAGTTTTAATGAATCACTTGATAGATAAAAGTTACAGATAAGTTAACAAAAACAGCAAAATTGATCCGCATGCTTTGTGAGCATCGTCACGATAAATTTCGTTAAACCCTCGTTTTTCAGCCTGTTACGAAGACAGTGACCATCTCACTATTTCACATTGTTAATAAATTATTAAATTACACCTTGCTTTTTATGATTCACAAATCAAACATTGAATGCATTAAACGTAATGCTTAGTGGAGAGTGTGATGCAACAGTTAACAAGCTATCTGGCAGGCGGCTGGGCGATGGGCCACGGAAAAGAACGTACGATAAATCATGCGATTAGCGGCGAGGCGCTGTACCAGGTAACGAGCGAGGGGCTGGATATGGCTAAGGCGCGCCGCTACGCCATCGACCACGGCGGCACGGCGTTAAGCGCCATGACGTTCGTAGAGCGCGCCGCCATGCTGAAAGCCGTGGCGAAGCATTTGCTGGCTAACAAAGAGGCGTTCTATGAGATCTCCTGGCAGACGGGCGCCACGCGTGCCGACAGCTGGGTGGACATTGAAGGCGGTATCGGCACCCTTTTTGCCTACGCGGGCATGGGCAACCGCGAACTGCCGGACGACGTGCTGTGGCCGGAAGATGAAACGATCCCCCTCTCAAAGCAAGGTGGCTTTGCCGCCCGCCACGTGCTGACGTCGAAATCCGGCGTCGCCCTGCATATCAACGCGTTTAACTTCCCGTGCTGGGGAATGCTGGAAAAGCTGGCACCAACCTGGCTTGCGGGCGTGCCTGCCATCATCAAACCAGGCACCGCCAGCGCGCAGGTTACGCACGCGATGGTGAAGTCCATCGTCGAGTCCGGTCTGGTGCCGGATGGCGCCATCAGCCTCATCTGCGGCGGCGTCGGCAACCTGTTCGATCTGCTGGATGAGCAGGACGTGGTGACCTTCACCGGCTCCGCCAGCACCGGGCAAAAGTTACGTTGTCACCCTAATATCATCGCCCGCTCCGTACCCTTCACCATGGAGGCGGACTCGCTTAACTGCTGCGTGCTTGGCGAGGACGTCTCCCCGGAACAGCCTGAGTTCGCGCTGTTCATCCGAGAGGTTGTACGTGAGATGACGGCTAAGGCCGGCCAAAAATGTACCGCTATTCGCCGTATTATGGTTCCCAGTCAGCAGCTGGAGAACGTCACCCTGGCGCTGAAGGCAAAACTGGAGAAAATCCAGCCCGGCGACCCGACGCAGGAAGGCGTGCGCATGGGCTCTCTGGTCAGCCTTGAGCAGCGTGATGACGTGCAGCAGAAAGTGGATCTGCTCTTAGCCGCGGGTTGCAAAGCCGTAGTCGGTGGCAAAGCGGATACTTCCACGGCTGGCGCTTTCTTCCCGCCTACTCTCCTGCTCTGCCAGCAGCCGGACGAGACGCCAGCCGTCCACGAGCTGGAAGCCTTTGGCCCGGTCGCGACCGTTATGCCTTATCGGGATGCAGAACATACAATGGCCCTGGCGCGCGCGGGCCAGGGCAGCCTTGCGGGAACGCTGGTCACCGCAGACGGGAATATCGCCCGCCAGTTTATTCTGGGCGCTGCCCGCGCGCATGGTCGTATTCAGGTGCTGAATCAGGAGTCGTCCGTCGAATCCACCGGCCACGGCTCGCCATTGCCGATGCTGGTTCACGGTGGGCCTGGTCGTGCGGGCGGCGGTGAAGAGCTGGGCGGCCTGCGAGCGGTGAAACACTATATGCAGCGCACGGCGATTCAGGGCAGCCCGACCATGCTCGCCGCAGTCAGCAGGCAGTGGAGCTACGGCGCGGCGGTCACAGAAGATCCCGTTCATCCTTTCCGCAGGCACTTCGACGACTTACAGATTGGGGAGAGCCTGCTGACCGCGCGCCGGACCATCACCGAGGCGGATATCGTTAATTTCGCCAACCTGAGCGGCGACCATTTTTATGCCCACGTCGACAAGATCGGCGCTGCGGAGTCGTTTTTCGGCGAACGCGTGGCGCACGGCTACTTCGTGGTTTCTGCGGCGGCCGGGCTGTTTGTCGACCCGGGCGTCGGGCCGGTTATCGCCAACTACGGCATGGAAAACCTGCGCTTTATCGAACCGGTGAAAATCGGCGATACCATCCAGGTGCGCCTGACCTGCAAGCGCAAGACGGCTAAGCCGCAGAAAACGGCGGAGGACAGGCCCGTTGGCGTTGTGGAGTGGGCGGTTGAGGTGCTGAATCAGGACGGCCAGTCCGTGGCGCTCTATTCCATTCTGACGCTGGTCGCCCGCAAAGAATAATTTGCCGGATGGCGCTGTGCTTATCCGGCCTACAACTCCGTAAACGCACAGTGTCATCCACCTAAAATTGGCAAAGCCAGCAAAGAGGTTGGCAAGCAGCGCCATATATCCCGCCTGAGAAGTTGTTATGTTGAATTCAGTCCCGTCCAGCAAGCACACAACAACAAACGCCAGGAGTGAGACCCGTATGACTTTAACAACCGGAAAGAAAGCGCTGGCTGTAGCCATTGCCCTCATGACCTCCCCCGCGGCCTTTGCCCACGGCGGCGAGGCCCACATGGTGCCGATGGAGAAAACCCTGACGGAGTTCGGCGCGGACGTGCAGTGGGATGACTACGCGCAGATGTTTACCCTCGCCAAAGATGGCGCTTATGTAAAAGTTAAACCGAACGCCAAATCCGCCATTGTGAATGGCAAAACGCTGCAGCTGCAGGTGCCGGTGATCTTTAAAAACAAGACCGCGTATATCTCGGACGGGTTTATTAATGAAGTCTTCCAGTCGGGCCTGGATCAGACGTTCGCCGTGGAGAAGAAGCCGCATCCGCTGAACTCCCTGACTTCCACCGAAATTGAAAAAGCGGTATCCATCGTTCAGGCTGCCCCTGACTTCAAACCAGGAATTCGCTTTACCGAGATCTCCCTGCATGAGCCGCCTAAAGAGCAGGTCTGGAAATTTGTCATGGATGGCACGCCGGTCACTGCCCCGCGCACCGCGGACGTTATCATGCTCGATGGAATGCATATTATTGAAAGCACCGTAGATTTGGATGCCGGTAAAGTGCTCTCCTGGCAGCCGATTAAGGGCGCGCACGGCATGGTGCTGCTGGATGATTTCGCCACCGTGCAGTCCATCATCAACGGCAGTAAAGAGTTTGCCGAAGCGCTAAAAAAACATGGCGTGGACGATCCCACTAAAGTGATGACGACGCCGCTCACCGTCGGCTACTTCGACGGTAAAGATGGGCTGAAGCAGGACCAGCGGCTGCTGAAAGTGGTGAGCTATCTGAACACCGGCGACGGCAACTACTGGGCGCATCCAATTGAAAATCTGGTGGCGGTCGTCGACCTGGAAGCGAAGAAAATCATCAAAATTGAGGAAGGCCCGGTCGTTCCGGTGCCGATGAATCCGCGCCCGTTCGACGGACGTGACCGCACGGCGCCGGACATCAAACCGCTGGAGATTATCGAGCAGGAAGGGAAAAACTACACCATCACCGGCGATACCGTTCACTGGCAGAACTGGGACTTCCACCTGCGCCTTAACTCCCGCGTTGGGCCGATTCTGTCCACCGTGACCTATAACGATAGCGGTACGAAACGCAAAATCATGTACGAAGGCTCGCTCGGCGGCATGATCGTACCTTACGGCGACCCGGACGTGGGCTGGTATTTTAAGGCGTATCTGGATGCCGGTGATTACGGCATGGGGACGCTGACTTCACCTGTCGCGCGGGGCAAAGATGCGCCGGGCAACGCCGTGCTGCTCGATGAAACCATCGCCGATTACACTGGCAAACCGACGACCATCCCGCACGCCATCGCCATCTTCGAGCGCTACGCCGGGCCGGAGTATAAACATCAGGAGATGGGCCAGCCGAACGTCAGCACCGAGCGCCGCGAGCTGGTGGTACGCTGGATAAGCACCGTGGGTAACTACGACTATATCTTCGACTGGGTCTTCCACCAGAACGGCACCATCGGTATTGACGCCGGGGCGACGGGGATTGAAGCGGTGAAAGGCGTGAAGGCAAAAACCATGCATGATGCCACCGCCAAAGATGACACGAAGTACGGCACGCTGATCGACCATAATATTGTCGGCACCACCCACCAGCACATTTACAACTTCCGTCTGGATCTGGACGTGGACGGCGAGAATAACAAGCTGGTGGCGCTGGACCCGGAAGTCAAACCCAATACCGCCGGTGGCCCGCGCACCAGCACCATGCAAATCAGGCAGTACGACATTAATAGCGAGCAGGAAGCCGCACAAAAATTCGACCCCAGCACCATCCGCCTGCTGAGTAACACCATGAAAGAGAACAAAATGGGCAACCCGGTTTCCTACCAGATTATCCCCTACGCAGGCGGCACGCATCCGGTGGCGACGGGCGCGAAGTTTGCCCCTGACGAGTGGATTTATCATCGACTGAGCTTTATGGACAGGCAGCTGTGGGTAACGCGTTATAACCAGGACGAACGCTACCCGGAAGGGAAATACCCGAATCGTTCGGCACATGACACCGGCCTGGGCCAGTACACAAAGGACAACCAGACGCTGAACGACAGCGATGATGTGGTCTGGATGACTACCGGCACCACCCACGTCGCCCGCGCCGAGGAGTGGCCAGTCATGCCAACGGAATGGGTTCACGCGCTGCTGAAGCCGTGGAACTTCTTTAACGAAACGCCAACGCTGAACCTGAACGGGAAGAAGGAGAAGCAAGGGTAAATCTGCCGGATGGATGAGCGACGCGTCATCCATCGGCAACGATTGCCCTGCTTGATGAAGGTCTAAATAAAGTCTATATTTAGTCCTTCATTCGTTTTAAGGAGAGTGATGATGAGAATTGAAACGATCAGCTACGTTAAGAAAAATGCCGCATCTCTTGATGTTTCCGAACCCATCCTCGTCACGCAAAATGGTATCCCAGCTTACGTTATCGAGTCCTGGGAAGTGCAGCAGGAACGCGAGAACGCCATTGCCCTGCTCAAACTGATGACGTTGTCAGAACAAGACAAAGCCGAAGGCAAGGTTTTCACCAAAGACGAACTGCTGGCAGATTTAGGCATTAACAAATAATAATCAGGATCTTATATGGACAGTAAGAAGATTGTTATTGAGTACACCAGGACAGCAAAAGAGACGCTAAGGACGATTGCCAGTTTTCTGCAAATCACCGGTGGTGATTTAAAGATCATTTCTGACACGCTTGCAGTCTTCGAATCAAAAGCCCGTGAATTTCCACTTGGTAGCCAGATTTGCCCGGAACTGTTGAATCTTGGCTGCGCAAAGTATCGTGAATGTAATACCGAACAGGGATATCGGGTTATTTATTCGGTCGATAATAATCTCCTCACGGTCCATGCCGTCCTTGCCCAGCGCCAGGATATCAAACAGCTTTTGTTTAAGAGACTGATCCAACCTTAATCAGGCCAGCAGGCCCATACGCAAGACGTTGCATACCACAATATTTACATCACATTACCGCGTTTTGCAGGAGCGGCGAGTCGCCGGGTAACAGCATTTGCGGCTATGCTTAGGGCAATTTTAGCCCGAGGAGAGAAGCATGCAGGACTGGAACCCGGCACTTTATCTGCAGTTTGAAGCAGAGCGCACCCGCCCGGCAGCCGAACTGGCCGCGCGTATTAATCACCCTTTTGCAAAGCGGATTTCTGATTTAGGCTGCGGTCCGGGCAACAGCACCGCGCTGCTGCATGAACTGTGGCCCGACGCGCAGGTTACCGGCTTAGACAACTCCCCCGCCATGCTTGAAAAAGCCTCCGCCGCCTTGCCTGGCTGTAAGTTTGAGCAGGCAGATATTGCCCGGTGGCAGCCGGAAGAAAAGCAGGATGTGATTTTTGCCAACGCCTCGTTGCAGTGGATCGGCAACCATCGCGTTTTATTCCCGCATCTGGCAGAACAGCTTGCGGAAAGTGGCGTACTGGCCGTGCAGATGCCGGATAACTGGCAGGAGCCGACGCACGGCTTTATGCGCCAGGTTGCCAGCGAGCTGGGTAACCCACCCGCCGGGCGCGAAGCACTGCTGGAAGCCAATGAGTATTACGATTTACTGACCGAGCAAGGCTGCCGCGTGGATATCTGGCGCACAACCTATTTCCACGTTATGCCGTCGCATCAGGCGATTATCGACTGGCTAAGTTCTACCGGCCTGCGGCCTTACCTGGCCAATCTCGACGCCATTCAGCAGAAGGCGTTTCTGGAGCGCTATCACCACCTGCTGCAACAGGCTTACCCGGTGCAGAAGGACGGCAACGTGCTGATGCTCTTCCCGCGCCTGTTTATTATTGCTCGTAAAACTTAGGCTGACGAAGCTGCCCTTTAGCAGGGCAGCCTGATGATTATCTGCTCGCCAGGTACTGCAGGCGACGGTTACGCAGCGCGTCGTAGCACCAGTTATAGACAACCGTGTACGGCAGGAAGAACAGGAAGAAGCCGATCTCGACCATAAACGCCTTCAGTAAAGTCACGTCCAGCATCCACGCCGCAAGCGGCAGGCCGATTAAAATAAAGCCGCCTTCGAAGCCCAGCGCGTGGGCTATGCGCAGCGGCAGGCGACGGGGCTGGCCGACCGGGAAGAATTTGTCGAAGCCGGTGTTGTAGATGATATTCCAGATCATCGCAACGGTTGCCAGCATGACGGCCAGCGCCCCCATCTGGAAAATAGGTTTGTTCATCAGCCACGCGGCGGCAGGGGCTGAGATACAGATGGCGATGACTTCGAAGCCGACCGCGTGCAGCACGCGCTCAGCGAAAGATCTTTTTTGAGAATGCATAAAATAACTCCGGTGTGTTGCCTTGCGCCCTATTCTCATCGTAATTCCTGATAGAATGAAATGAATAGCCATCGATAAAAGCGATAGATAATGCACTTCTCCCCCGAGTCTCTTGAGGCATTCCTGCAGGCTGTAGAAACCGGATCTTTCTCCGCTGCCGCCCGCAAGCTGCGCAAAAGCCAGTCCACCATCAGTAATGCTATCGCTAATCTCGAGGCAGATTTGGGGATTACGCTGTTTGACCGCAGCAGCCGCCAGCCGGTGCTCACCTCGCAGGGCCACCGCGTGCTGCCCTACGTGCAGTCGATTATCGCCGCCAGCGAACGGCTGGATGAAGTGTCGGTGCGGCTGGCGGGCAACATCGAACCGCGCCTGAGCTTCGTGCTTTCGGACGTCTGGCAAACCGCCCATCATGAATCGATCCTCAAGCGCTTCTCCGAAAAATTTCCGGATATTGAGTTCGAGTGTCTGATTGCCGAAGACGAGGACGTCATAGATCTGATTCAGTCGGGCCGCGCCCACGTCGGCGTGCTGCGCGTGCAGGAGCGTTATCCGGTGGACGTCACCGTTGCACGTTTGCAGGTTGGCGCCGATATGTCGATTTTTCTGCACCGGGAGCATGAACTGGCGCAGCTGCCGGCCGTGGAACTGGACCAGCTGCATACCGTGCGCCAGCTGTGCCTGAAAACCTATAAGGACCCGACGCGGCAGACGGGCGGCGGCCCGGCCTGGTCATCCCCCTCTCTGCTGATGCTGCTGGAGATGGCGGAGCAGGGTTTCGGCTGGGGAATTTTGCCGCGCTGGCTGGTGCAGCAGTTCGGCCATAGCGTGCTTAAAGAGCTGCCGGTGGCGGGCTGGCCGCAGCGCATTGACGTGGACGTGATATGGTCCAATAAGGTGCCGCCGGGGGCGGCGGGACGCTGGATGATTGACCAGCTGCGGGCGCAGCAGGCCTGAGCCAGGCGGTGAACATTCCTAAAGCGGCTGGCAGGTTCCGGGCTTTGGCTATACTCAATGGTGAATACACACCTAAGGAGTCCGACATGTTTGAGAAAGCCGAAGATAAATTGAACGAAGCAGCGGGTAAAGCACAGGAAGTTTTCGGTCGCGAGACTAACCGTCCGGACCACGCTGCGGCGGGTGCGGCAAAAAAATATGCCTCGCAGGCGAGCTACGCCGTAAGGGATGCCGCAGACACCGTGCGCGATCAGGTTTCCTCTAACCCACTGGGTGGCTTAGCCGTCGCTGGCGCGATTGGCGTGGTAATTGGCTTTTTATTAGGCCGTAAATAACCGCACTCTGTTTGCCGATAGTTCATAAGCAATAAATTAAAAAGCCACCGTCTGAGACGGTGGCTTTTTGACAACAGGAGCTCAGGAATCAATGAATACCGAGGCTGTGTGCGTGGGAAATTTCTTCGCGCAGTTCAAGAGACGTCAGCTCCATTAAGTCCGCAAACTCAAGCTTAAGCTGGTTGAACTTGACCAGGTACTGGGCCGGGGTCAGGTTCTCTGCTTCGCGACGGAGAAATTCAAACGCAAGCGTGGCCGGGCTGGTTTTGGTATTCATTGCAATCCTCAATATGTTCGTTGTGAAACCGGCAATAATTGTAGCATAAATAGCCAGCTCAAAAAAACCATCAATCTTAGTGTGGTCAGCCCCAGCACCATCCACCTTTTACCAGCCGTAGGGTGGATAAGCGCCAGCGTCATCAACCCTTGTTAAGCCAGGCCGCGATTCTTCAGCATCGGTTCGCTATAGGGATCGTGCCCTCGCCAGTCGCGATAAAGCTGTGCCAGGTCGCTGCTGTTACCGCGCGACAAAATCGCCTCGCGGAAGCGCTGGCCGTTCTCCGCCGTTAATCCACCCTGCTCCACAAACCACTGGTAGCCGTCGTCCGCCAGCATCTGCGTCCAGATATAGGCGTAATATCCCGCCGCATAGCCGCCGCCGAAGATATGGGCGAAGTAGCTGCTGCGATAGCGCGGTGGCACCGCCGCCAGATTTATCCTCTCGCTTTCCAGCGCGCCGCTTTCAAACTGCGCCACGTCTGAAACATCCGTTCCCGGCTGCAGGCTGTGCCAGTTCATATCCAGCAGCGCGGCGGCCAGCAGTTCCGTCATGTCGTAGCCCTTGTTGAACTGCGCGGCTTTAAAGAGCTTTTCGCGCAGTGCTTCAGGCATTGGCTCGCCGGTCAGATAATGGCGCGCGTAGTTGGCGAAAACTTCCGGCTGGCTTGCCCAGTGCTCGTTAATTTGTGATGGAAACTCGACAAAATCACGCGGCGTATTGGTGCCTGAAAGCGTGGCGTAGCGCTGGCTGGCAAACAGGCCGTGCAGCGTGTGGCCGAACTCATGGAACAGCGTTACCACGTCATCCCAGGAGATAAGCGCGGGTTCGCCTGCTGCGGGCTTCACGTAGTTACAGACGTTGTAAATCACCGGGTCGCTTGCAAACAGGGTCGACTGATCGACAAAATTCCCCATCCAGGCGCCGCCGCCTTTGCTGTCCCGCGCAAAGTAATCGCCGTAGAACAGCGCCATGCCGCGCCCGTCCTTATCGAAGATTTCCCACACGCGCACGTCCGGGTGATAAGTCGGGATATCAAAGCGTTCAACAAATTTCAGGCCGAACAGTTTGCTCGCCGCCCAGAACATGCCGTTGTCCAGCACGCCGTTCAGTTCGAAGTAGGGTTTGATCTGCGCTTCGTCGAGGTCGTACTTCGCCCTTCGCACCTGCTCGGCGTAAAATGCCCAGTCCCAGACCTGCGCCTCAAAACCGCCCTGCTGTGCATCTATTACCTGCTGGATGTCCGCAAGTTCGCGCTGCGCGCGCGCCGTGGCGGCTGGCACGATGTTACGCATAAACCCGAGCGCCGCATCCGGCGTTTTCGCCATCTGGTCGGCGATTTTCCACGCCGCATAGTTGTCGAAACCTAACAGCTGAGCCTGCTCCGCGCGCAGCGTCGCCAGCCTTGCCACAATGGCGCGGGTGTCGTTGGCGTCGCCGTGCTGCGTGCGTTCCCATCCGGCTTTGAAAAGCTTTTCGCGGGTCTGACGGTCGCTTAAAGATTGCAGCGCGGGCTGCTGGGTGAAATTCAGCAGCGGGATCAGCCAGCGGTCTTTCAGCCCCTTCTCTTCGGCGGCCTGTTTAGCCGCGGCGATTTCGCTGCTGCTTAGCCCCTCGAGCTGGGAGGCTTTTTCAAGCACCAGCCCACCTGCCTTGCCCGCCGCATGCAGGCGGTTATTAAACTGGCTGCTGAGCTGCGCGGCTTCTTTATTGAGTGATTTCAGTCGGGATTTTTGTTGCGCACTGAGCGTGGCACCGCCCAGATGGAAATGCTGCCAGATTACCTCCACCAGGCGCAGCGACTCGCCGTCCAGATGCAAATCATGACGCTGCTGATAAACCGCATCGATACGGCCAAACAGCGCTTCGTTGAGGCGTATGTCATCGCCCAGTTCCGCCAGTTCGCTGGCAAACTCTTCATCAAGCTGCTGCAGATAATCGTTGGTGTGGGCCGCCGTCATGGCGAAAAAGACGCTGGTCACGCGGGACAGCATCCGCCCCGTTTTTTCCAGCGCCAGGATAGTATTTTCGAACGTGGGTGCTTCCCCGGCCTGTGCGATCAGGGCCACCTCAGCGAGCTTAAGGCGTTTAGCCTCATCGAAAGCGGGACGGTAATGGCTGTCTTTGATTTCGTCGAAGCGCGGTGCCTGGTACGGTAACAGGCTGGCGTGGAAGAACGGGTTGTCGGACATTTAGGCCCCCGGAAAGGAGTGAACGGAAAGTATTGCCTTGATTGTAGCTACCGTCTTGAACGTCAAGCGGTAGCTGCATAATTTTCATCCCATGGCAGGCGTGTTTTAAGCACCCCGAAGCACATGTGCACCAGCTTGCGCATTACTGCACCCAGCGCCGCC
>NZ_JAERMU010000004.1 GCF_016756775.1 Dryocola clanedunensis subsp. sulfonylureivorans
AGAGTGAACATATTTTGTCTCCTTTCACCTGAGCCAACACGTCATTCCAGCCTTGTACATACGAAGTCAGAGCTTCTGGTTACCGTTCGGATTTTGAGTGACGTGAAAGGTGAAACGGAGGGCTTAAGCTACGAAGAAAGATCGGCGTCTTCAGGGCGGATACAAGCTTCCTCCGTTTCGTGTAACCGGTAGCTAACCAGCTACCGGTCCAAGATACAAGGGCGGATAAGCCTGCGTCATCCGCCGCAGATCCCTATAAAGAAAGCACCTGCTGCAATACCGGCCCTATCTCGACAAACGCGTCCGGGGAAATGATATCCACGTGCGCGCAGTCCAGGCGGTGGATATCCAGTTCGGCAATCCACGGCGACCAGGTTTTCTGCGGATCCATCCCTTCCGGCAACGTTCGTTCGGCAACAAACAGCGTTGCCCTACCGCTAAACGGCACGCTCTGCGCCGTGGTTAACAGCCGGACGGCATCGCCGTAGTTGCCTTCGATAGCCTCGAACAGCGCGTCTGACGCCTGCCCCTGCTGGGCGGCGACAAAAGCTTCCCGTTCGCGGTTTATCTCGTCCAGCACGGCCGGATCGAGTTCATTCGCCCCTTTCTCGGCCCAGCTTTGCGTTTCCGGCGGCCAGGTATCCAGCAGGCCCAGGAATGCCACTTCCTCTCCCGCCTCCGCAAGCCTTGCGGCAATCCCCTGCGCGAGCGTGCCGCCCAGCGAATAGCCCAGCAGGTAATACGGCCCGTGGGGCTGTAGCTCTCTGAGGGTTTGCAGATGCGCTTCGCAAACCTCTGCCAGGTTTTGCGCCTGCTGCATTGGGCCCGTCGGGCGCGGAGACTGAATGCCGGTCACCGACCAGCGCGGATCCAGATAGCGTTGCAGCACGCTGAACTGCCAGGCAAAGCCCGACGCCGGATGGAAGCAGTAGAGCGTCGGCCCGCTGGATTTGCGCAGCGGCAGCACGGCCTCAAACCCGGCGCGGCTCGCCTGCTCTTCGCTATGTTCTTCGGCAAGCGTTTCGGCGAGCTGGCGCACCGTGGAAGCAACCATGATTTGCCCCACCGTCAGCGGCCTGCCGAGGGTACGACGCAGCTCCGCCGCCAGGCGCATCGCCAGCAGCGAATGGCCGCCCAGCGCAAAGAAGTCATCGTCGACGGAGTGAACGTCAGCGCCAAGCAGCCCGGCAAAGGCTTCGGCGACAGTTTTTTCCAGAGCCGTTTCAGGCGCACGCCCCGCAGCGCGTTTTGCCAGCTCAGGCAGCGGCAGCGCCCTGCGGTCCAGCTTGCTGTTGGCGCTGAGCGGGAAATCATCAAGCTGCACAAGCGCAACCGGCACCATATGCGCCGGAAGCGTGGCCGAAAGCTGTTCTCTCAGCTTCTCAAGCGGCAGCGGCCCCCCGGAAGCGGAAACCAGATAGCCAACCAGCTGACGGGCATCACCGCCGCTGGCCGCCGCCTGATTGAGTACGCAGGCGTGCGTGACGGCCTGCGCCACGTCTTCCAGCGCCTGCGTTGCCCGGTCGATATCTCCCAGCTCAATGCGCTGGCCGCGAATTTTGAGCTGATCGTCGCTGCGCCCCAGATACTCCACCGCGCCGTTGTCCAGCCAGCGGGCCACGTCACCCGTGCGGTACATACGCTCGCCGGGCTCGAAAGGATCGGCGATAAAGCGGCTGGCGGTGAGATCCGGGCGGCCAAGATAGCCCTGGGCCAGCTGGATCCCGGTAAGGTAAAGATCGCCGGCGATGCCCGGTGGCACGGGCCGCATTGCCGCATCGAGGATCCGCAGCCCGGTATTCCACACGGGCCAGCCAATCGGCACGCTGCTGCCGGTCACGCGGGCAAGATCTTCGCCATAAGCCGGATACCAGCTCACGTCCACGGCGGCTTCCGTCGGACCATAGAGGTTGTGCAAAGGCGCGTGGGTGAGCTGCTCCCATTCCCGGCACAGATCCGCAGGCAGCGCTTCACCACTGCAGAACACGCGCCGCAGCGTGGCGCAGCTGGCAATCGCTGCGTCGCCGTCCAGCGCAGAAACGAAGGCTGCCAGCATCGACGGTACAAAATGCGTTGTTGTGACACGATAGCGGCTAAACAGCTGCTGTAGCGCCTGCGGATCGCGATGCGCTTCCGGCGGTGCCATAACGAGCCGCGCGCCGACAATATAGGGCCAGAAAAACTCCCAGACCGAAACATCGAAGCTGCACGGCGTTTTTTGCAGCACCACGTCTTCACCGCTGAGCGGATAGTGGTTCTGCATCCACAGCAGGCGGTTGACGATAGCCTGCTGCCCGACCATGACGCCTTTCGGGCGGCCGGTTGAACCGGAGGTGAAAATCACGTAGGCGGTGTGTTCCGGTCGGGATACGTTCAGCGGCAGAGGCCGATCCGCAGCCGGAAGCAACCTTTCGTAGCAGAAAGTGTTCAGCCCTTCGGGAGCGCTAAACCGGGCCAGCTGATCTGCGGAGGTGATAAGCAGGCGCGGCGCGGCGTCTTCGAGCATCATTTGCAGGCGGTCGTCGGGGTAGCCGGTATCCAGCGGCAGCCAGGCCGCCCCGGCCTCAACAATCGCCTGTAAAGAGAGCGACAAAAAGACCGATCGGGGCAGCGCGACGGCAACCACATCCCCCGGCTTCACGCCCTGGGCGATTAATTCCCCCGCCAGCGCCAGCACCTGGCCGCGCATTTCGCGATAGGTAAACTGATGCTGCGCGTCGGCCAGCGCCGGGGCGTCCGGCGTGCGCTGCGCCTGCTCCGCAATCAAAGCGCCGAGCGTGGTGGCCGGAACCGCCGTCTGCGTGGCGTTAACGCTTTCCAGCAGCTGCGTTTCTGAACTGTGCAGCAGCTGCGCATCCGAACAGCGTAGCAAGGGGTTAGCCGCAAACTGGCGCAAAAGCAGCGGCAGGCGCGCCAGATGCTGCTCCAGCGTCCGGGCCTCGTAGCGCTCGGCATTCGCCAGCAGCTCAAGGGTAAACTCCCCCTGTTCGCCGATGTAGAGCGCAATTTCCAGGTCGCGCACCGGGCCGGAGGCCAGCTGGTGCGTCACGCCTTCGGTGCCGTTGAAATCCAGGCGGTAGTCGAACATCTTCAGGTTCAGCACCGGGCCGTAAAGCGGCTCGCCGCTGGAGACCTGGCCCAGATCCCGCTGGATCTGTTCCGCGTCGTAGCGCTGATGGCGGCGCAGGGTTTTCAGCTCTCTGGCAATCTCCTGCGCCAGCTCTGGCAAAGTTGCAGTCGGGATAATACGCACGCCAAACGGCAGCACGTTAAGCACCGGGCCGGTGGCGCACAGGGCGGCGGAACCAATGCGGCGCATAAAAATAAAGCCTGCGGAGTAGTCCATGCGCCCGCTCAGGCGGCCCAGCCAGAGCGCGACCAGCGCGAGCGCCATGTCGGCAGGGGTTAAACCGGCGCCGTTGACCAGCCCGTGAAACTCCGTCCGGTTAAAATCAAGCTTCTGGCGGATCAGGTGCGTGGTCGACCCCTGCCCGGTCAGCGGCTGGGTAGAGAGTGTGGCAGGAGGCGGCAGCTGGCGGGCTTTTTCGCCCCAGAACGCCGCGTCACGCTGCCGGGTGCCCGATTGCTGGTAGCGCTGATACTCCTCAACAACATCGCTGAACGGGGTGAACGGGTTCGGCTCGGGCTGCTCGCCCCGGCAGTAAGCGGTGTAAATGTTGGCGATGCGGCGGGTAATTGCGGTGAAGCTGAAGCCATCGACCACCAGGTGATGGAAACGCTGATACCAGAACCAGCGCGTTTCGCTCAGGCGCAGCAGCGCATGGAAATATAACGGCCTACCGCTGGCGAGGCGTAAATCCCGATCCAGATCGTCACGCATAATAGCCAGCGCGGCTGCCTGCGGATCGGCTTCCTGACGCAGATCGCGGCAAAGCGGCGGCGTAAAGGTCGCCTCGGGATCGATCCACTGGCGGGCCTCGCCGTCTTGCTCAGCAAAGCGCATGCGCAGCGTATCCGCTTCCGCCATTCCCGCCACCACGGCTTTGCACAGCAGCGCTTCGTTTAGATCGCCTTCCAGCTCGACATAGTGCGCCACGCTCCAGGCGTTAGGCTGCGGCGAGAGCTGATCCGCCATCCAGATGCCCGGCTGGGCGGCGACAAGCGGCAGCATTTCAGCCTGCTGTTCTACTGGGTTCATCAGAATTTCACTCACTTCCTGCCTCCCGCATCAGCAAAAGAGACGGGCTGCAGGTCACGCCAGTTTTCTTTAAGCCAGCGGGAGCACTCTTCCTGCCCCGCCGCCTCGCACACCATCTGCCATCCCGCAGGCAGCGCGCAAGCTTCCGGCCAGAGGCTGTACTGACGGGCGGCGTTCTGAAGGATAAAAAACCGCCCCTGCGGGGCGTCGAAAGGGTTACTGTACTCCATGCCTTACTCCTGTCTTTAAGCGCTCTGCCAGAGCCAGCTAAGCCCGTCAATCAGGCCGCCGCGCCAGCAAAGCGCATCGTGTCCGCCGTCAACCTGACGCCAGAAAACAGCCTGCTGTGTTTGTTGTAGTAAGGGATACAGGTTCTGATTGACCTGATAAATAAGCGGCTCGCGGAAGCCCGCCTCAAGATAAATGCGCAGCGGCTCAGGTTTTATCGTGCCGTCTGCCAGCTGCCTGATGAGCAGCCCGTCCTGCGCCTGCGGATCGCGCTTCGGCCACCAGTACGAGCCGGACTGGCTGAGGACGCAGCCAAAGGTCTCGGGCCAGTGCAGCCCGGCGTACATGGCCGACAGCCCGCCGAAACTCTGCCCCGCCACGACGGTGGTTTGCGGATCCTGGCGCCAGCAGGTCTTTTCCCGCAGCTGCGGCAGAAGCTCTTCCTGCACGGCAAGCCAGAAATCAGGGTTGCAGGGCAGCTCTTTACTGCGGTGCTGGGTGTCGATGACGTCAATCAGTACATACACCGCTTCGGGCAGTTCACCCGCGTTAGTTTGCGCCTGTAGCGCGGGCCAGACCGGCAGGCTTTCCGCCCAGAATTGACCATCAAGGAGAATGGCCAGTGGGCGCTCATCCGGCTTGTTTTCGCCCGTTGTGAATACCCAGACGCGACGCTGATTGCCCAGCCGTTTACTATGCCAGGTGATGCACTGCGGAGTTTGCCACTCCTTCGCCGGGTTGTCCCAGCCGGCCTGCACCGGCGAATCCGGCAGGTGGAGAGCGGATACCGGGTGCCCACGCCCGCCCTTCCAGCTGTCCGGGTTCAGCGGGTCGGCAATCGCCAGCGGCAGCAGTTTGCGCCAGCCTTCGCGCAGCGCGGTACGGTCGGCCCGAAAGCCCTCGAAGGCCGCCGCCGGGAAATCTTCTTCGCTGGCTGAGGGTATAAGGCAGTAGGTGCCGCGCCACTGCGAGCCGAGCTGCGTTTGCCACTGCCAGACGTCTGTGCCGGGCAGGCGCGTCAGGGACTGCGGCTGCGAGCGCTGGTGGTGATCCGTTACGCCGGTGATGTAAATCCACACGCGTTTAATGTCAGAGGCATTTTCGTCTCCGGCGGGATCGCGCCACCAGAAGGTAACCGAGCAGCTTCCCGGCTCCCCGCTGGTCACGGTTGGTCCCCTCTCCCGCGATTTTTCCTGCCACCACGCCTCACTTCCCGGCTCTATTCTCGACACCAATTCATAACCCCATGTTATCAATGGAATATTAATCATAACCCTGAAATATTCTGATAATACTATTGATAATTATTTGCATTTGCAATAGCGTATTCGCGCTCTGTGAGCTACGGCTTCTGAGCTAAAACAATAAGTTGCCGAATTGCAGGGATAATGCTGCTTTTTTGTTTCAGCATTAGCACGCGGTATCGGTTTCACTCACGGACATCCATGCTGCACTCCGGCCCTCTGGGCAAGGAAAACGCGGAGCTCAGCGGAAAAGCAGGCCGCCATAATGAATAAGAAGATCCAGTATTCCCTTGCGATGCTCATCAACATGGGAATTTACAGCGCCGCGCTCCCCGCGCTTGCTGAAGAAAACACAGCCGACGATAAAGAAACTGCCCAAACGCCCGTCCAGGAAGACACCGTCGTGGTGACCGCCGCCCAGCAAAACCTGCAGGCCCCTGGCGTGTCGACCATCACCGCTGACGAACTGAAAAAGCGCCCGCCCGCACGCGACATTTCTGAGCTTGTCCGCACCATGCCGGGGGTGAACCTCACCGGTAACTCCACCAGCGGCCAGCGCGGCAACGGTCGCCAGATTGATATTCGCGGCATGGGCCCGGAAAACACACTGATTCTGATCGACGGTAAGCCGGTGACCAGCCGTAACTCCGTGCGTCTGGGCTGGCGCGGCGAACGTGATACCCGTGGCGATGCCAGCTGGGTACCGCCGGAAATGGTCGAGCGCATCGAAGTGATCCGTGGCCCGGCAGCGGCCCGCTATGGCAACGGCGCGGCGGGCGGCGTGGTGAATATCATCACCAAAAAAGGTGGTGACGAGTGGCACGGCACCTGGAACACCTATCTCAACGCCCCTGAACACAAAGACGAAGGCTCCACCAAGCGCACCAACTTCAGCCTCAACGGCCCGCTGGGCGGGGATTTCAGCTTCCGCCTGTACGGTAACCTGGATAAAACTCAGGCCGACGCCTGGGACATCAACCAGGGCCACCAGTCCGAACGCACGGGAATTTATGCCGATACGCTGCCCGCCGGTCGTGAAGGCGTGATTAACAAAGACATTAACGGCGTGGTGCGCTGGGACTTCGCGCCGATGCAGTCCCTCGAGCTGGAGGCGGGCTACAGCCGCCAGGGCAACCTCTATTCCGGCGACACCCAGAACACCAATACCAACCAAATAGTCAAAGACAACTACGGTAACGAGACCAACCGCCTCTACCGCCAGACCTACTCCCTGACCTGGAACGGCGGCTGGGATAACGGCCTGACCACCACCAACTGGGTGCAGTACGAGCACACCCGCAACTCGCGCATGCAGGAAGGGCTGGCGGGTGGCACCGAAGGGATTTTCGCCAGCGACAAGTTTAAGGATATCGACCTGAGCGACGTGCTGCTGCACAGCGAAGTGAATATCCCAATAGATTTCGTGGTGAACCAGAACCTGACGCTGGGCACCGAGTGGAACCAGCAGCGCATGAAGGATCAGACCTCTAACGGCCAGACCTTTATGGGCGGGTCCATTCCGGGTTACGACAGCACCGGCCGCAGCCCGTACACCCAGGCGGAGATTTTCTCTCTGTTTGCGGAAGACAACATGGAGCTGACCGACAGCACCATGCTGACGCCGGGCCTGCGCTTCGATCATCACAGCATCGTCGGCGACAACTGGAGCCCGTCCCTGAACCTCTCCCAGGGCCTTGGCGACGACTTCACCCTGAAAATGGGCATCGCCCGCGCCTATAAAGCGCCGAGCCTGTACCAGACCAACCCAAACTACATTCTCTACAGCAAGGGCCAGGGCTGCTACGCCAGCGGTACGGGCGTCGGCTGCTACATGATGGGTAACGAAGACCTGAAGGCGGAGACCAGCGTCAACAAAGAGATCGGCCTTGAGTTCAAGCATGAAGGCTGGCTGGCCGGGGTGACCTGGTTCCGCAACGACTACAAAGACAAGATCGAAGCGGGCTACTCGCCGGTAGGCCAGACCTCCTCCGGCGCAACCAGAACGGATATCTATAAGTGGGACAACATCCCGAAAGCCGTTGTTGAAGGGCTGGAGGGCACGCTGAACGTCCCGGTAAGCGACGCCGTCAGCTGGTCGAACAACCTGACCTACATGCTGCAAAGTAAAAACAAGGAGACCGGCGAGCGCCTGTCCGTCATTCCTGAGTACACGCTGAACTCCACGCTGAGCTGGCAGATCCGTCAGGATATCTCCGTGCAGTCGACCTTCACCTGGTACGGCAAGCAGCAGCCGAAGAAGTACAACTACAAGGGCCAGCCGGCGACCGGTTCCGAAACCAACGAGGTTAGCCCGTACAGCATCGTCGGCCTGAGCGGCACCTGGGACGCCACCAAAAACGTCAGCGTAACGACGGGCATCGACAACCTGTTCGATAAGCGTCACTGGCGTGCGGGTAATGCCCAGACTACCGGCGGCAACACGGGTTATATGTACGGCGCGGGTGCCGAAACCTATAACGAATCCGGCCGGACTTACTATGTGAGCCTGAACACGCACTTCTGATTGCGTAACGCTGGCGCTTTTCCGCAGGGTGGAAAAGCGCCGGTGTCTTCCACCGTTATAAGCGACCAACATGATCTGTCAGCTAACCTATTTCGACTTTCCCACTACCTCGCAGCGCGTCTACCGCGTGGATTTCGACGCCTCAACTTTTCAGCCTGACGATCTGCTTTGCTTACCACACCGCGAGCAGCTTTCCGGGGCCGTCACTAAGCGCCGGGCGGAGCATCTGGCGGGAAGAATCGCCGCTCGGGAGGCGCTGCGTTTCTATGGGGTACAAAATTATGTGCCCGGCATCGGGCTGCATCGTGCGCCGTGCTGGCCACCAGGGCTTACCGGCAGCATCACCCACACGGGCAACGTTGCGCTGGCAACGGTGATGCAGGATCGCCAGGGGGAACTTTGCGGCGTGGGCATTGATACCGAGATCATAATGAATGCTTATGACGCACAGAATATAGCCGAAGGCGTGGTTAATCCCGCCGAGCGGGAATTGCTGCATGTTTGCGGCCTCCCCTTCCCCACGGCGCTGACATTATCGTTTTCCGCTAAAGAGAGTTTATTTAAGGCGCTGTACCGCCACGTCGGCCGCTATTTTAATTTCACCGCCGCAGAAGTAGTTAAGATTACCGGGCGGCAGCTCGCACTGAGGCTTGTTTCTCCGCTTGGGCCATTCCGCGAAGGGGACACCTTCAGCGTGAGCTGGAATAGTGACGGAAAGCAATTAACCACGCTAATAAGCCTTTAAAGAGAATAAAAATAAATCGCTTGCCGCCACGTCATAAGTGAATGTTATAGTCAAAAAACAACCAACAAACACAATATAACAACCTCTGACGACAAGGAGTTCCCCTATGGCGAACACGGTTTCCCTCGAACAGTTTTTATCTTCCGTCCAGCAGCGCGACCCGCATCAACCCGAATTCTCCCAGGCCGTACGTGAAGTGATGACGACGTTATGGCCCTTCCTGGAACAAAATCCACAGTATCGACGTTCAGCCCTGCTGGAGCGCCTTGTCGAACCGGAGCGCGTGATCCAGTTTCGCGTTGCCTGGGTGGACGACAGCAATCAGGTGCAGGTTAACCGCGCCTGGCGCGTGCAGTTCAGCTCGGCCATCGGGCCATTTAAGGGCGGCATGCGCTTCCACCCGTCGGTTAACCTCTCCATCCTCAAGTTCCTGGGCTTTGAGCAGACCTTCAAAAATGCCCTCACCACCCTGCCGATGGGCGGCGGCAAAGGCGGCAGCGACTTTAATCCGAAGGGGAAAAGCGAAGGCGAAATCATGCGCTTCTGTCAGGCGCTGATGACCGAGCTGTATCGTCACCTGGGGCCGGACACCGACGTTCCGGCAGGGGATATTGGCGTGGGCGGCCGCGAAGTGGGCTTTATGGCGGGCATGATGAAAAAGCTCTCCAACAATACCGCCTGCGTGTTTACCGGCAAGGGGCTGTCGTTTGGCGGCAGCCTGATCCGTCCGGAAGCCACCGGCTACGGCCTGATCTACTTCACAGATGCGATGCTGCAGCGCCACGGGCTGGGCTTTGAAGGCATGCGCGTGGCGGTGTCCGGCTCCGGTAACGTCGCGCAGTACGCTATTGAAAAGGCGATGTCGCTTGGCGCGCGGGTGATTACCGCTTCGGATTCAAACGGTACCGTAGTGGACGAAGCGGGCTTCACCCCGGAAAAAATTGCCCGCCTGTGCGAAATCAAAGCCAGCCGCGACGGCCGCGTAGCGGACTATGCGCGTGAATTTGGCCTGACGTATCTGGAAGGCCAGCGGCCGTGGAGCGTACCGGTAGATATCGCCCTGCCGTGCGCCACCCAGAATGAGCTGGATGCAGAAGCCGCCCGCGTGCTGATTGCCAACGGCGTGAAGGCGGTAGCGGAAGGGGCCAATATGCCAACGACCATCGAAGCGACAGACCTGTTCCTGGAGGCCGGGGTGCTGTTCGCGCCGGGTAAAGCAGCAAACGCCGGTGGCGTGGCGACGTCGGGCCTGGAGATGGCGCAGAACGCCGCGCGCTACGGCTGGAAAGCAGAGAAAGTGGATATCCGCCTGCACCACATCATGCTGGATATTCATGAAGCCTGCGTAAACTACGGCGGCGAAGGCAGGCATACGCACTACGTGCGCGGAGCAAATATTGCCGGTTTCGTCAAAGTCGCCGATGCAATGCTTGGCCAGGGCGTTCTTTAATATTTAATGGCGCGCTGCTAATACAGCGCGCCATAATAATTATTCTGCGAATTAATTTATTCACCAATAAATAACAACCCGGCTTTAATTCTTTCATTAAATATGCGAAATAAATATACGATTAAACGCCCTTTCTAAACGTAGCATCAACGCCAATCGGGAAACTCTTTTTTTGTTCGCTTAATAATCTTATTTTAAGACTTCTCTCGTAGGGTAAATCCCACACCTCGTTATTCTTATGCGCGGTCATTATTTATTTAACCTGAATTATATTATCCGGAAAGACGATGAAAAAGCTCACCCTGATTACGCTGGCAATTCTGCTGGCCGGCTGCAGTGCCCATAATTTAAACCCGCAGGCGCAGCGCGTCCGCGTCACGAATAACGAGCCGGGCAAAGAATGTAAGTTCCTCGGCGATATTACCGGCAGCCAGGGCAACTTCTTTACCGGCGGCTGGACGTCGAACAGCAATCTGGAAACGGGCGCGCGCAACGACCTGAAAAACCAGGCCGCAAATATGGGCGGCAACGTGGTGTCCATTATCACCCAGCGCGCAGGGCAGACGGGCGGCATGTACGACGGTTCGGGCAGCAGCGAGCAGACCAACGTGACGCTGACCGGCAACGTTTATCACTGCCCGGAGGCATAAGGGTTTCTGCCCTCTCTCAGGGAGGATAAGCCGCGCTATAACCTTATAGTTTAGCCGTCTAAGCGTCTTGATTGCCAAATCTTAACGTCATGCTATAGTCCCAGGCATTACCTGCATCACGTTAAGGTCGCTTAAATGACTCAGAAGGCTTTGATTCCCGAGAGCAAACTCCCCGCTCTTGGTACCACCATTTTCACGCAAATGAGCGCGCTGGCCGCTCAGCACCAGGCGATAAACCTCTCCCAGGGCTTTCCTGACTTCGATGGCCCAGCGCTGTTGCAGGAGCGCCTCGCCTGGCACGTTGCGAACGGTGCCAACCAGTACGCCCCGATGACGGGAGTACAAGCGCTGCGGGAGGCTGTTGCGGATAAAACCGTCGAGCTTTATGGCTACCGCCCTGACGCAAACACGGATATTACCGTCACCGCCGGAGCGACGGAGGCGCTGTATGCAGCAATTACCGCCCTCGTCCGCCCCGGCGATGAGGTGATCTGCTTTGACCCAAGCTATGACAGCTATGCCCCGGCGGTAGCGCTGTCCGGCGGCGTGGTGAAACGAATTGCCCTGCAACCGCCGCAGTTTCGCGTTGACTGGCAGGCGTTTACCGCCCTGCTTAGCCCGCGTACCCGCCTGGTGATCCTCAATACGCCCCACAATCCTTCCGCGACAGTCTGGCAGAAAAGCGATTTTGCCGCGCTCTGGCAGGCCATTGCACAACATGAAATCTATGTGCTGAGCGATGAAGTTTATGAGCACATCTGTTTTGCCGACGAGGGGCACGCCAGCGTGCTTGCCCATCCGCAGCTGCGCGAGCGGGCGGTAGCCGTCTCATCCTTTGGCAAGACGTTCCACATGACGGGCTGGAAGATAGGTTACAGCGTAGCCCCGGCGGCGCTGAGCGCGGAAATCCGCAAGGTGCATCAGTATCTGACCTTCGCCGTGAATACCCCCGCACAGCTCGCCATTGCCGATATGCTGCGCGCCCAGCCGGAGCACTACCGGGAACTGCCAGATTTTTACCGCACGCGGCGCGACCGGTTTATTCAGGCGCTGGCAAGCAGCCGCTTTGAGATCCTGCCGTGCGAAGGAACCTACTTCCTGCTGGCGGACTACAGCGCGATATCCGATCTGGACGACGTGAGTTTCTGTCAGTGGCTGACGAAAGAGGTGGGCGTGGCGGCAATCCCGCTGTCGGTGTTCTGCGCCGACACCTTCCCGCATAAATTGATTCGGCTTTGTTTTGCGAAGCAGGAGACGACGCTGGATGCGGCGGCGGAGAGATTATGTAAGCTTTAGCGGCGGATCGCGCTGAGCTATCTGCCTGGCATAGAAATGAAGAAGCGGCACTAAAGCCGCTTCTTTTCATCTTACAGATACACGAGTTCAATCGTAGTCAGACCATCAAGCTGAACTTCTTTTGTCAGATCGAGCTCTGATGCTTTGTTCAGATAGGCCTGAATTTCCATTGTTCCTGACAGCGTAGTAAATGAAACCGGAGTCGTTGTTCCAGTTGCACCCCAACTAATCAGACGATCGTATTTATCGCTGTAAAACTCCGCATTACCTGAGTTGAAGGTGTTATCCCCCTCGGCAGTACTTTTATAAAGAACGTCAACCGCATTGCCATCGGCCGTTACAGAGCCGTCCGTAAACTGAATGCCATAACCGCCAATGTCGTTTGCTGAACCATCAGTGCCCAGACCAACGATTGGAGTAAGATGATTAGAGAACAGATCAACAGGTGCATAACCTGAATTCATTGGTCCGGTTTCAGTAACCCCGGCGGATGTACCAGGGCGTCCATTGACGGCGTGGATAGCCAACTTCGCAGGCGCATCACAGGTAATGGTAAGATTCATCGACTTCAATGAAAGTACAGTATAGTCATCAGCCGCCAGGGTATTTGCTGGAATAGTGCCATAATCAACCGTACCGCCGCCGCCAAGCGTTGGCGCACAGGCTGCCGGAGAAATGGTACCGATGACTTTTACATCCACACTATCTGCGGCAAAAGCTGAAGCAGTTGCCGCCATCATTGCCAGAGCGCAGAGCGTTTTTTTCATGTTTTTCATAACAGACAATTCCATTTTGTTAAATAATAAAGATTCATCTCAAAATATTCAGCTATGAACATCAGGACTTTCTTACATTCACATTTATCGATAATGATAAAAGGATGATGTAGACAAACTCTGTTTTCAGAAGGGAGTTTTTTACAAAATAATGACGATTAAATCTGAATGAGACAGAGCCTGAATGAGAAACAGGATAACAGGTTTAGCTGCCCCTCTGTCATCAGGTTTACAGCAAGAAAAAACAGAAGAAACCACTATACCGCAACCATAAAATCAATATAACCATTCAAAAAAAAGCAAAAAACTAACAAAACATGCTAATGCTGTAAAATAACACATCTGAAACCGGGTAAAAAAAACAATCAATACATCCAACTTCTTTATCCACAAAAAAAGCATTTTTAACTATTTTCATACTGGATCGTGATTTATTTTAGATATACTAACTAAATTATTAACATACAGTAAATAGCCAATTGAATACGGGAGGGGGAATTTTTGTAATGTTTAGAATAAAAACGGTTCAGTTATTCACTCTACAAATACAAACTCCTGTATAGGCGCTGGTCTTTATTCAGGTAAAAAACAGCGGCGCTAAAGCTGCCTGAGATTGCTGACAAAGAAGGAAAAATCTTGTTTTTTCCTTCTTTGTGGGAAGCACGCGAAAATCAATGAATTGATTTTCCTTGTTATTGTTCGGTGAGACCATTGCGAAATGCATCCGCTTCAGGTTTGTCATCAGTCTGAAGCGGCACGAAAGCCGCTTCTTGTCATTTTAAAGATAGACGATTTCGATCGTAGTCAGGCCATCAAGCTGGACTTCTTTTGTCAGATCAAGTTCAGAAGCTTTGTTCAGATAGGCCTGCACATTAAGTGTGCCAGCCATGGTTGTGAAGGCAACCGGGGTCAGCGTACCCGGCGCTGCCCAGGTAAACAAGGAGTCATTGTTCGGATCATATAATGGATAATCAACATCTTCCATCGTATAACGAGAACGATCGCTCATGTCTGTCAGAATCAAATCGACAGCGTTGCCATCAACCTTCAATGAGCTTTCAACAATACCTATTCCATAGCCCCCAATATCGGATGTTCCATCAGCACCAAGCCCGACGACAGGATACTGACCAGCAGGGATATCTAAAAGAGCGACAGGTGCCAGAGCCGAAGACATTGGCCCACCTTCAGCTGCACCCGCGGTTGTTCCGGGACGGCCATTGAGTACATGAATACCTACTTTCGCCGGTGCGTCACAGGTAATTGACAGTGAGACCGTTTTAACAGCCAGCGTAGTGTAGTCATCTGCCGCCAGAGCGTTCGCTTTAATCGTGCCATAATCAACCGTACCACCGCCGCCAAGCGTTGGCGCACAGGCTGCCGGAGAAATGGTACCAATGACTTTTACATCCACGCTATCAGCGGCATACGCTGTAGCTGTAACGGCTATCAATCCCAGGGTACAGATCGTTTTCTTCATATTTTTCATAACGGATAATTCCTTTTTGTTAAGTAATATAAAGCTATCAACATGATATTCAGCCATGAACATCCAGTACTTTCAGAAAAGCTATTATAAAACACCAATAATTCTAAAAAAAACCGCTATGTCCGACACCCACAGATATAATTAAAAGCATTGATAAAGAAGAAACGAAAACCACAAATAATCATTCCGCAAGTGGTCTGAACAATTAAAAACGTAGCATCACTTCCCGCCCCCTACAACCAGGTTCACAAGAGATGGAAAAACAGGATAAGCAGTCAGGGAATAGCTATTTCATCAACATTATTATGGGATAATAATGCAACTCACCAGGCATACAATTCAGAAGGGAGCAAAAACGCGAACAATTTCTTTCAAAAAAAAACAATCACCATATTAATCTTTTTTTTCAGAAAATATGATTCATTTAACTAATCAAAAAATTTTGACGACCTTTTATTTTTACATCTTTAATTCACTGACTGGATCGCTAACTTATTGTGTAAAATAGAATTAATGGGGGCAATATGCCCCCATGCAAATATTAAGCCGTGGGCACTATTTTAATATCCTCCATGCCGATCCCCAGCTTACGCGGCTCATGGCCGAGAATATTGCCCTCGTTAGAGAGCTGCGGCTCCGGCGGGACGATTTCCAGCGTGGCGCTGCGTTCCGGGTTATCAAAGTGCAGCGTGGTAGTGCTCAGCTCCGCGCCGAGCGTCAGCGTTTGCTGCTGGTTACCCACTTTTACCGGCACCGGCTTGCCCACGTTCGGGCCGAAGGCTTTGGCGGTGATCACCAGATCGAACTTCTCCGGCAGCGGTTCGGCGTATTCGATTTTAACCTCCGGCGCCAGGTTGGCGTTCGACCAGCGCCCCCAGGCTTCTGGCCGTGAGATCCCGCTGAACTGCTTAACGTTATCCGGGGCGCCCGGCACGCTAAAGATAAAGCTGTCTGCCTGGTAGCGAATAGCATTCTCATCCACTTTCAGCATCGCCACGCTCTGATTAAAGCGATCTTTATCAAGCTGCTCATCCACAAACTTCACCGGCTGTTTATCCAGCTGCCCCTCAACAAAGTGAACCGTTGGTTTGCCGCCTAGCTGCCCCTGTGCGACACAAAGACCGGTAGAGAGCGCCAGCTTGGGTTCCCAAAGGCGCGCCATTTTGAAACAGCGGTCGACCCAGATAAATTTATCCTTTACCGAGAAATCCGCCAGCTGGTAACGCAACGGCGCGGAGTATTCGCTTTCCGGCAGCGGCTCGATTTTGTCATCGGATACCCGCAGTAATAGCGGCATCTTGAAGTGCGCGTCAGAGTAGCTGAAGGTATTTTTCTTCTGATCGATGGAGTATTCACTGATGGTTTTTGGGAAGTTCCATAAATCAATAATATCCGGCTTCCAGCCGAGGACTTTCTGTTTGATATTCAGGAACACCGAAGAGAGCGACTCCCCGGAGAGGCTGCTGCGCCCGAGGCCGAGATAGTTATCGCCGCCCAGAATATCCAGCACCGTCGCGCCGTTATCCATGGTGCTGCGTTTTACCGGGATCAGCTTCTGCTGCGGCTTATCGCCACGGATCACGAAGAACAGGTTATCCCGCTCGTGCTTATTGAGATACTTGTAAGCCGTGTTGTTCATCGCCAGGTGGTCGGAGGAAACCACAATCACCGTGTTTTTAAAGTACGGCGAGGCCTTAATTTTTTCGATCAGCGCCGCAATATGCTCCTGGCTACAGGCCACCGCGCTGAAGGACTGGTTAACCTTGCCGTCGAACTCATAGCTCCGGCGTTTACAGGTTTTAGAGATAAAGCCGTCCGGGTGGTGAGTATCTACCGTCAGCGTAAACAGCGAGAAACGCTTGTTCGACTTTGAAAGCTCGATGTATTTCTCAAAAACTTCATCCAGCACGGTATCGTCATAGTAGCCCCAGTTATTTTTATAGCTCGGGTCCGCCACCATGCTTTTCAGCTCCTGGGCGCCGTACATATAGTCGAAGCCGTGGGACTGTAAAAACACATCCTTACCCGCGAAGCGCAGATCCGCACCCTGCATAAAGTAGTTTTCGTATCCCGAGGCTTTGAGGATATCCCCCAGGCAGACGTTCTTCGGGAAGAAGCTCGACATAGACGCCGATGAGTTGCCTTCAAACGGCGCAAACAGCGGGATGCCACACTGGGAAGCGACCATCCCGGCGATGGTGTAGTCCGTGCCCGGCAGCTGCATGGTATGGCTGAAATCCAGCCCCGAATCTTTCAGGCTGGTTAACTCCGGGGCAAGATCGGGATAGAGCTCCGGCTGGAAATAGGTACGCTCAAGACTTTCCCCGTAGATATAGACCAGGTTCAGCTTAGGATTGTTGATTGAGCCGTGAGGGACTTTATAGTAAGTGGCAAAGTCTGAATCGCCCGTGCGGCTCTGCGATTTCACTAACTCCACGACCTGACGAAACGCTGACGAGGCATCCACCGAAGCCAGCGCCAGCAGCAAGGCCAGCAGGCTGTAGCCAAAGTGGTGCGGATGGTTTTTACGGCGGCGCAAAATCCAGGTCAGCAGGCCGAATACCACCACCAGCCCAAACGCAACGCCCAGCCCAGGTAAGACATATTTGCCGATGCCCGCGCCCGTCAGGCTGCTGGTCAACGTATAGAGAACGGCGTCGTTGATCCCGTCCCCGGTAAAATAGTTACTGGCGACCAACGTCACGTTGAGAATGATGAAAAAAGTTAAAATCAGCAGAATAGAGCTAAACCACCAGATATTTCTGCCGGCTTTTACGGCATACACAGCGATGGCTGCCACAAACAACGTAATTGAAAGCAATTCCGACAACGCCTGTTCCTCAATAAAAATAGACGCACCGGGCGCCACGCTAGCCTCAGAGATTTTCTGAGCGCTCAATCTAGCCTTGAACACATAACGTTGCAATTTGTCTGTCATAAAACTGTGCTGCATTTCGGAATTGTTGAGTATTCCTGGATAATAGGAAAAATCTATTGCAGTCATCGTTACTACAATTGGCGCGGCGATTGACCCTTTCACCGCTTCGGTGCTGTAATTCCCGCGCTGTTATGATTTTTTAAAGTGGAATTGTAACGCGCAACTTGAAGAGGCCACCCTGGCAACCGGGTGGCCTTTTTTCATGTCTGCGGTTTCGCTGTTAGGAAATACTTATTGATTCGATAAAACCTACCCATTAGAGACTATCGTCCGCCTTCGGTATCTTTCTCCCATCGCAAAACGGAGGAAGTACAGATGTCTTTAATTAATACAAAAATCAAACCATTCAAAAACAGCGCTTTTAAAAACGGTGAGTTCATCGAAGTCACCGAGCAGGACGTAGAAGGCCGCTGGAGCGTCTTCTTCTTCTATCCGGCTGACTTTACCTTTGTCTGCCCAACCGAACTGGGCGACGTGGCTGACCACTACGAAGAGTTCCAGAAGATGGGCGTAGATATCTACTCTGTCTCAACCGACACCCACTTCACCCACAAAGCGTGGCACAGCAGCTCTGACACCATTGCCAAAATCAAATACGCGATGATCGGCGACCCGACCGGCGCATTGACCCGCAACTTCGAAAACATGCGTGAAGATGAAGGCCTGGCGGATCGCGGCACCTTTATCGTTGACCCGCAGGGCATCATTCAGGCTATCGAAGTCACCGCCGAAGGCATTGGCCGCGACGCATCTGACCTGCTGCGTAAGGTGAAAGCTGCGCAGTACGTGGCTTCTCACCCAGGCGAAGTCTGCCCGGCTAAGTGGAAAGAAGGCGAAGCGACGCTGGCTCCATCCCTGGACCTGGTCGGTAAAATCTAACGGCTTCACATTTTCCCCGGCGGGCTAGCTCCCGCCGTATTACCGGAAGGTGGATGGCGCTTTCGCTTATTCACCCTGCGGGTTTCGCTTTTTGCCACCAGGGAGATTACCCCATGCTCGACAACAATATGAAAACCCAGCTCAAGGCCTACCTTGAGAGATTAACCAAACCTGTTGAGTTAATTGCCACGCTGGATGACGGCGCAAAATCATCCGAAGTAAAGGAACTGCTGGCAGAGATCGCGGAATTATCTGACAAAGTCACCTTCAGCATTAATAACGATCTGCCGGTACGTAAACCGTCGTTTTTAATTACCAACCCAGGCTCCGACAAGGGTCCGCGCTTCGCCGGCTCCCCGCTCGGCCACGAATTTACCTCTCTGGTTCTTGCCCTGCTGCAGACCGGGGGACACCCGTCGAAAGAGTCTCAGGATCTGCTTGATCAGATCCGCGACATCGACGGCGATTTCCATTTTGAAACCTATTATTCGCTCTCCTGCCACAACTGCCCGGACGTGGTGCAGGCGCTGAACCTGATGAGCGTGCTTAACCCGCGCATCACCCATACGGCGATTGACGGCGGCGTTTATCAGCATGAAATCCAGGAGCGCAACGTGATGGGCGTGCCTGCGGTTTACCTGAACGGCAAAGAGTTCGGCCAGGGCCGCATGACGCTCGCTGAAATCGTCGGCAAAATTGACACCGGCGCTGAAAAACGCGCGGCAGAAGCGCTGAACAAGCGCGAAGCTTACGACGTGCTGATTGTCGGCAGCGGCCCTGCGGGCGCGGCGGCGGCGGTTTACTCTGCGCGTAAAGGCATTCGTACCGGGCTGATGGGCGAGCGCTTCGGCGGCCAGGTGCTGGATACGGTCGACATCGAAAACTATATTTCCGTGCCGAAAACGGAAGGCCAGAAGCTGGCGGGCGCCCTGAAGGCGCACGTGGACGACTACGATGTGGACGTTATCGACACCCAAAGCGCCAGCAGGCTGATCCCTGCGCAGGTAGAAGGCGGTTTACATCAGATCCAGACGGCTTCCGGTGCAACCCTCAGCGCGCGCAGCATCATCATCGCCACCGGTGCAAAATGGCGCAACATGAACGTGCCGGGTGAAGATCAGTACCGCACCAAAGGCGTGACCTACTGCCCGCACTGCGACGGCCCGCTGTTTAAAGGCAAGCGCGTTGCGGTGATCGGCGGCGGTAACTCCGGCGTGGAGGCGGCCATCGATCTGGCGGGCATCGTCGAACACGTGACGCTGCTGGAGTTTGCCCCAGAGATGAAGGCCGACCAGGTGTTGCAGAATAAAGTCCGCAGCCTGACCAACGTCGACATCATCCTTAATGCGCAAACGCTGGAAGTAAAAGGTGACGGTTCGAAGGTGACCGGTTTGCAGTATAAGGATCGCGTTTCAGACGGCGTTCACGATATCGCGCTGTCCGGCATTTTCGTGCAGATCGGCCTGCTGCCAAATACCAGCTGGCTGGAAGGCAGCGTCGAGCGCAACCGCATGGGTGAAATCATCATTGATGCGAAATGCGAAACCACCGTGAAAGGCGTGTTTGCAGCGGGTGACTGTACGACCGTGCCGTATAAGCAGATTATTATCGCGACCGGCGAAGGGGCCAAGGCATCGTTAAGCGCGTTTGATTATTTGATTCGTACGCCGATTTTGTAGGATGGCCGTGTCGGATGACGCTGCGCTTATCCGACCTACGGAACTACGGAACTGCGCTCTGATGTTGTAGGGTGGATAAGCGCCAGCGCCATCCACCATTGATGACTAAACCACCTGCCACGCAGGTGGTTTTTTTATTGCCTTACTTTCTGCGCCAGGTCGTGCCCTGCGCACCGTCTTCCAGCACGATACCCATCTCGTTGAGACGGTCGCGCGCCTGGTCCGCCAGCGCCCAGTCTTTTGATTTACGGGCATCGTTACGCTGTTTAATCAGCGCTTCGATTTCGGCCACTTCCCCGTCGTCCGCCTGCGCGCCGCTTTGCAGGAAGGCTTCCGGCTCCTGCTCCAGCAGGCCAAGAACCGCAGAGAGCTTGCGCAGCGCCGCCGCCAGGCCGTTCGCCGCCGCCATATCTTCCGTTTTCAGGCGGTTTACTTCACGCGCCATATCGAACAGCGCCGAGTAGACTTCCGGCGTGTTGAAGTCGTCGTCCATTGCTTCACGGAAACGGGCTTCAAACGCTTCGCCACCGGCTGGCTGCGCCGCGCTGTCCGTTCCGCGCAGAGCGGTATAGAGGCGCTCCAGTGAAGTACGAGCCTGTTTCAGGTTCTCTTCGCTGTAGTTGAGCTGGCTGCGGTAGTGGCCGGACATCAGGAAGTAGCGGATGGTTTCCGCGTCGTAGTATTTCAGCACGTCACGCACGGTGAAGAAGTTGCCCAGCGATTTGGACATTTTCTCGCGGTCGACCATCACCATACCGGAGTGCATCCAGGTGTTAACGTACTCGCCGCCGTGGGCGCAGGTGGACTGGGCAATTTCGTTTTCATGGTGCGGGAACATCAGGTCAGAACCGCCGCCGTGAATATCGAAATGATTCCCCAGCTCTTTGCAGTTCATCGCCGAACATTCGATGTGCCAGCCCGGACGGCCATCGCCCCACGGGGACGGCCAGCTCGGCTCGCCCGGCTTGGACATTTTCCACAGCACGAAGTCCATCGGGTTACGCTTCACGTTCGCTTCAACCTCAACGCGTGCGCCCGCCTGGAGCTGGTCCAGATCCTGACGGGAGAGCTTGCCGTAATCCGTATCGGTGGTGACAGAGAACATCACGTCGCCGTTGGCCGCCACATAGGCATGATTCCGGGCGATAAGCTGCTCAACGATTTCGATGATTTCAGGAATGTGTTTAGTAGCGCGCGGCTCGCTGTCCGGACGCAGGATGTTCAGCGCGTCGAAATCAGCGTGCATTTCGGTGACCATGCGGTCGACCAGCGCCACGAAATCTTCGCCGTTTTCATGGGCGCGCTTGATAATTTTGTCATCGATATCGGTGATATTGCGTACATACTTCAGCTTATAGCCGAGGAAACGCAGGTAGCGCGCCACTACGTCGAACGCCACAAAGGTGCGGCCGTGGCCGATATGACAGAGGTCGTAAACGGTGATACCACACACGTACATGCCGACTTCCCCGGCATGAATGGGTTTGAATTCCTCTTTCTGGCGACTCAGGGTATTAAATATTTTTAACATCAGGGGATTCCATATCTGCGTGTGTAGTCGAAATTTGACTATATGTTACCTCAAAATTCCACCGGTAAGCAGTACGCTTTGCAAGGTGATGATCATGTTGAGTTATGCTATAACAACCACCTTGTGTGGCGGCACCGTCTGCCGGAACACTGTCTGACTAAATATAGGATGCACAGCATGGTTACTTTTCACACTAATCACGGTGATATCGTCATCAAAACCTTCGACGATAAGGCACCGATCACCGTTAAAAACTTCATGGATTACTGTCGCGAAGGCTACTACGACAACACCATTTTCCACCGTGTGATCAACGGCTTTATGATCCAGGGCGGCGGTTTTGAGCCTGGCATGAAGCAGAAAGAAACCAAAGACACCATTCAGAACGAAGCGAACAACGGCCTGAAAAACACCCGTGGTACGCTGGCAATGGCCCGTACCCAGGCGCCACACTCCGCAAGCTCTCAGTTCTTTATCAACGTGGCTGATAACGACTTCCTGAACTTCAGCAGCGAAAGCATGCAGGGCTGGGGCTACTGCGTATTTGCAGAAGTGGCAGAAGGCATGGACGTGGTTGATAAAATCAAAGGCGTTTCCACAGGCCGCAGCGGCATGCACCAGGACGTTCCTAAAGAAGACGTTATCGTAAACAGCGTCACCGTCAGCGAGTAATTCGCTCACGATGATTCTGTTTATTGCAGATTTACATCTCTGCTCAGAAGAACCGGCGATAACCGCCGGTTTTCTGCGTTTTCTGGCCGGCACGGCGCGGGAAGCCCAGGCGCTGTACATCCTCGGTGACCTGTTTGAAGCATGGATTGGCGACGACGATCCGGAGCCGCTTCATCAGGAAATTGCATTAGCTATCAAAGCATTGGTTGATTCCGGCGTACCCTGCTACTTCATTCATGGCAACCGAGATTTTCTTCTCGGCAGGCGCTTCGCCCGCCAGAGCGGCATGACGCTGTTACCTGAAGAAAAAGTCCTCGACCTGTATGGCCGCAAAATGCTGATCCTGCACGGCGACACGCTGTGTACGGATGACCACGGCTATCAGGCGTTTCGCAAAAAAGTGCATCAGCCCTGGCTGCAATGGCTGTTCCTGGCCCTGCCGCTGTTTATCCGTAAACGCGTTGCCGCCCGGATGCGTGCGGGGAGCAAATCCGCCAACAGCACTAAGTCCATGGCCATCATGGATGTGAACCAGCATGCCGTTGTTGACGCCCTCGCCCGCCACCGCTTGCAGTGGATGATCCACGGCCATACCCATCGCCCCGAAATCCACACGCTTCAGGCAAACGGCGAAGCCGCGTTTCGCTGCGTGCTGGGTGCCTGGCATACGCATGGCTCGATGATCAAAGTCACCGCCGAAGACGTCGAACTGATCCCTTTCGATTTTTAAGCAAAACCCCCGCTTTTCGCCGCTTTGTTAACCACGCAACCGTTTTCCTGGCCCTGTGTTCATGATATTCTCTCAACCCTTCTGACCGACCGTACGAGCCGTTCGGTGATGTTTGCACACCCACAGGAGTTTTGAGACGCATGTCCTCCAACCAGACCCCGGCGCGTATCGCCATTGTCATGGGTTCCAAAAGTGACTGGGCCACCATGCAGTTTGCCGCAGAAATCCTCACCGCCCTGGATGTTCCACACCATTTAGAAGTCGTCTCCGCGCACCGCACGCCGGACAAGCTGTTCAGCTTTGCCGAGCAGGCTGAAAGCAACGGCTTTGAGGTGATCATCGCGGGCGCGGGCGGGGCTGCACATCTGCCCGGCATGCTGGCGGCGAAAACGCTGGTGCCGGTGCTGGGCGTACCGGTGCAAAGCGCGGCGTTGAGCGGCGTCGACAGTCTCTACTCCATCGTACAGATGCCTCGCGGCATTCCGGTTGGCACCCTCGCCATTGGTAAAGCGGGCGCGGCTAATGCGGCCCTGCTGGCGGCGCAGATTCTGGCGCTGCACGACAAGACCCTGCACCAGCGCCTGGCCGACTGGCGCAGCGCTCAGACTGACGAAGTGCTGGAAAACCCGGACCCACGGAGCGACGCATGAAACGTGTCTGCGTATTAGGCAACGGCCAGCTGGGCAGAATGCTGCGCCAGGCGGGCGAGCCGCTGGGTATTGCGGTTTATCCGGTTGGTCTGGACGCGGAGCCGGAAGCGGTGCCTTTCGCCCAGAGCGTGATCACCGCAGAGATCGAACGCTGGCCCGAGACGGCGCTGACCCGTGAACTGGCGCGGCATAACGCTTTTGTTAACCGCGATGTGTTCCCGATAATCGCCGACCGCCTCACGCAAAAGCAGCTGTTCGATAAGCTGGAGCTGGCAACCGCGCCGTGGCAGCTTCTCTCCAGCCGCGACCAGTGGTCTGGCGTATTCAAAGATCTGGGCGAGCTGGCGATTGTGAAGCGTCGCGTGGGCGGCTACGACGGACGCGGCCAGTGGCGTTTACGCGACTTTGAAACGGATCAGCTGCCGGACGACTGCTACGGCGAATGCATTGTTGAGCAGGGCATTAATTTCTCCGGTGAGGTTTCGCTGGTCGGCGCGCGCGGCCACGACGGCAGCACGGTGTTTTATCCGCTGACCCACAACCTGCATCAGGACGGCATTCTGCGTACAAGCGTGGCCTTCCCGCACGCCAATGCGGAGCAGCAGAACCAGGCTGAAACCATGCTCAGCGCCATCATGCACGAGCTGAAGTATGTCGGCGTGATGGCGATGGAGTGCTTTATTACGCCTGCCGGGCTGCTCATCAACGAGCTGGCCCCGCGCGTGCACAACAGCGGCCACTGGACGCAGAACGGCGCGTCCATCAGCCAGTTTGAGCTGCACCTGCGCGCCATTGTCGATCTGCCGCTGCCGCAGCCCGTGGTCAACGCGCCGTCGGTGATGATTAACCTCATCGGCACGGATCTGAACTACGCCTGGCTGAAGCTGCCGCTGGTGCATCTGCACTGGTACGACAAAGACGTGCGCGCCGGTCGCAAGGTGGGCCACCTCAACCTGAACGACAGCGATACCGACAGGCTCGGCGCCTCGCTGGAAGCGCTTGTGCCGCTGCTACCGGCGGATTACGCCAGCGGCATTGCCTGGGCGCAGAACAAGTTGACTAAGTAGGTTTACACTTTTACAGGGCGGTTCAACCGCCCTGTCGCCATTTCCCCTCTTTCTTTTCTATGCTCACAGGCGCACAATCCCCGGCGTTTCACCCCCATTCGTTTTAAGGTCAATGCATGCACAACGCCCGTCTCAATACACAACATTACGAACATCTGCTGCGCCACGATACTCCGCTTATCGACGTGCGCGCGCCGGTTGAATTTGCCCAGGGGGCGATGCCCGCCGCGCTGAATTTACCGCTGATGTCCGATGATGAGCGTGTTGCCGTGGGCACCTGCTACAAACAGCGCGGCCAGCAGGCAGCGGTCGAGCTGGGCCACAGCCTGGTGAAAGGTGAAATCCGCGAAGCCCGCCTGCAAAAATGGCTGGAGCAGTGCCGACAAAACCCGGACGGTTATCTTTGCTGTGCCAGAGGCGGCATGCGCTCCCATCTGGTTCAGCAGTGGCTTAAAGAAGCTGGCGTTGATTATCCGCTGGTCGAAGGCGGCTACAAGGCGCTGCGCCACTTTGCCATGCAGGCCATTGAAGAGCGCTCCCGCTGGCCGATGGTGCTGGTAAGCGGCAACACCGGCTGCGGCAAAACGATCCTGATCCGCTCTTTGCCCGCCGGGGTCGATCTTGAAGGGCTGGCACACCACCGCGGCTCGTCGTTTGGCCGCACCATTGTCGAACAGCCTTCGCAGACCTGCTTTGAAAACAACCTCGCCGTTACCCTTATCAAGAAAAGCAACGCCGGGCCTGTGCCGCTGGTGATTGAGGATGAAGGGCGCATGATTGGCTCCCGCCACATTCCCGAAGCCTTCAGGGAGCAGATGACCCAGGCGAAGATTGTAGTGATAGAAGATCCGTTTGAGGTCCGTCTGGAAAGGCTGAAATACGAATATTTCCAGCAGATGAGCGAAGCGTTTTTATCGGTTAACGATGAAGAGACCGCGTGGAAAGAGTACGGAGAATACCTGCACCACGGGCTGTTCGCCATCCGCCGCCGTTTAGGGCTTGAGCGCTATTCCCAGTTCACGGGATACCTTGATACCGCGCTGGAAGCGCAGCGGAAAACGGGATCCTGCGACGAGCATCTGGCCTGGCTGTCCCCGCTGCTGGAAGAGTATTACGACCCGATGTACCGCTACCAGCTAAGCAAAAAAGCCGGACAGATCGTCTTCCGCGGGGATTACCAGCAGGTTGAGGGCTGGCTGCGGGACAGAACCTGACCGAACAAATTAGAGATAAAAAAAGGTGACGAAATAACGTCACCTTTTTTTTGATTAATGACAGGCATTCCCGTAGCTCGGCGTCATCCGAGCGACAGAAACTGACGTCTCAACGATTAATAGACTTGCCGCCATTCAGTACCGTTTGAGTACCAGGTCGTGTTGGTGTTAGCACTCAGCCTGACTTTCGGATCGCCCGCTATTTTTAAAATCGTTGACGGGCTGCCGTCAATACTGATGTAGACATTAGCGCCTTTTGCAGACGACGGTGCAGGCAAGTCAATGCTGTTCGCGTAGTTTGCTGGCGGCCGGGAGATGATCAGCGCATTCCCCGTACTGCTTAGCAGCGACGCTACCTGGCTTGAGGTTATATCATCGCTGCTGGATTGCGCGAGATAACCTGGCGTTCCGGCTGGCGCAGGCCAGTTCTGGAAATAGACCGTAAACGGAGGGCAGTCGCCGCTTTTAGTACTGTTCCCTGCGGTATCGGTAATTTTCGCCTGGAACCTGAATTCTCCGGAGTCCTGGAATATTCTTGGATCGGCCACTTCAAAATTCCAGCTGCCGCTTTCAGTAGCCGTGGTGGTTCCTAAAAGCGTACTGATACGATCGGCAAGGCGCACAGCATAAACGTTGACCGTCGCCCTCGGTTCAGCCGTCCCCCAGATGACAACGTCCGCCCCATTGGTAGTCCCCCCTTCCGCAACTTCATTGCCGCTATCGGTGACCCGGGTGATGCCCGGGACCACGGCAATGGAATCGAGGTTGAGGATAAACGGCTCGGTCGGCGCTGACTCAGGGCTTTCTGGCGTCAGGGCTGCCGTCACCGTCAGAGCGTTATTGCCCTGTACGGTCAGCGGCGATGCTGGCTTGATCGTCCAGTCACCGCTGGCATCGGCGGCGGAGGTGCCGATTAATTTGCCGTCGTTATACAGCCTGATAGTCACATTTTTGTCCGCCGTCCCTGTCAGTACCGGTGAAGCTTCGTTAGTCAGCTGCCCGCTTTGCAGCGGCCCGACCGAGCCAGCAGTCACATCGTTCACCGCGGTGATGACCGGCACTCTGACTTCAATAAACGACACATTCACGCTCTGTTTTTGGCCGTTAATGGTTGCCGTAATCTGGCTGATACCCGGCTGGATAGTGGTGATATTTGCCGTGACCAGACCCTGAGCATTCGTCGGGACGACATCCCCGATAACCGCGCCATTGCTGGCGCTAAAATTGACAAGGGCATCGCTGACAATATTCCCCTGGGCATCCTTGACGCGTGCCTGGACCTGGTTTGCATCTACCCCATCCGAAAGCGCATTGTTCTTCGTCACTTTGAAATCCGCCGCCGCAATGCTGGCGGTTGCGCTGTCGGCAATAAAGGTCACCGTCTTACTCTGCTCGCTGGCGTTGATCTTCGCCTTTATGGTCCCTACGCCCGCCACCGTAGAGGTGACCGGAACAGTGATCTGACCAGCGCTATCGGTGACAGCCGTTGACGCTACGCTCACCCCGGCTTCCGCCGCGGAGAAGCTGACGGTTTTATCGGCCACCAGGTTGTCATTCGCATCTTTGACAATGACCTGGATGTGGTTTGCATTCACACCGTTGGCAGGCGCGTTGTCGGACAGCACATTGATATCACCCGCGGCAATCACCGCCGTAGAGGCATCGGCAATAAAGGTTGTCGGTATTGACTGACCCGCGCCATTGACGGTGAGCGTCACGTTGGTTATTCCCGCATGGAGGTTTGTCAGCGCCACCATCACCGAGCCGTCCTCGCTGGAAGTCCCGCTGGCGGTAATTTTTGCGCCATTATCCGCACTGAAATACACCACCATATCCGGCACATAGTTGCCTTTTGCATCTCGCACTATGGCCTTGACGCTGTTCGAAGCTGTACCGTTTGCGACACTTTTATCACTGATGACAACTAAAGAGTTAACCGTAGCCGTAGCGTTATCAGGACTGAAGGTCATCTTCACGCTCTGCTTGCTGCCCTTAATCGAAGCGGTGATGTTACTGTCTCCCGCTTTAATGCTGGTCACCGGCAGGCTCAGCGTACCATCAGCTTCAGTCGTTCCCGTTTCCGCAATCTTCGCGCTATTGTCCGCCGTGAAATTGACCGTCTCCCCTGACAGCGCGTTACCATTTGCATCGGTGACCGCCAGCTGGACGCGGTTATTCTGCACGCCATCAGCTACCGCATTATCTTTCGTTACCACCAGGCTGGACGCTACAATCTGCCCCGTACTGCCGTCGGCCTTAAAGTTAACGGCAGTGGATAAGCTATGGCCATTGACCTGCGCGCTGACCCTTGTTTGCCCGGCTTTCCGGTTAGTGAGCGTCACCACCACCTCGCCACTGGCATCGCTGATGCCGCTGGCCGCGATGTCTGCGCCGTTATCGGCGCTGAACGCCACCGTCATATCCGGCACAGGATTGCCCTGTGCATCCAGAATAACGGCTTTCACACTATTGGTGGCCGTCCCGTTTGCCAGCGCATCATCACTCACCACGGTCAGCGCGCTGACGGTGGCGGTTTCAGTGTCATAGGTGAAGGTCATCTTCACGCTCTGGCTAAGCTTGTTAATGGACGCTGTTATCGTGCTCTCCCCGGCAACGGTACTGGTGACCGGTACAGAGAGCGTACCGGTCGTGCCAGTCACGCCGTCTGGCGCAATCTTCGCGCCGTTGTCCGCCGTGAAGCTTACCGTCTGGCCCGTCAGCACATTGCCGTTGGCATCCGTGACCCTCAGTGCGATACGGTTATTCTGTTTGCCGTCCGCCGGGGCATTGTCTCTGGTCACCGTCAGATCGCCGTCGGCAATGTGCGCCGTTGCGTTATCCGGCGCGAAGTTCACCGTGATCGAGTCAGAATAGCCATTCACCTCGGCCGTAAACTGACTGTCTCCGGCAACCAGGCTTGTCAGGGAAGCAAGGTATTCGCCGTTATCATCGGTAGTCCCTGTTGCCGCCACCGTCGCGCCGTTGCTGGCGCTCAGGGACACATTCATCTGCTTTGCAAGGTTACCCCTGGCGTCTTTTACCCGCACTTTGACCTGGTTTGCGGCGCTGCCGTTTGCCGCAGCGTGGTCATTGACCAGCGTCAGTTTGTCGATCTGAGCGGTGCTCGGGTCATAGACGAATGTCACCGTCACCGTCAGGCTGCTGCCGTTGACTGTCGCCTTGATAACGCTCTCACCGGCAAGGGTGCTGGTGACCGGCAAATCCAGCGCGCCATCGGTGCCGGTGGTCGCCGTTGCCGCAATACTCGCACCATTGCTGGCGGTAAAGCTCACGCTTTGATCGGCCAGCGTATTACCGCTGGCGTCCGTTACGATAAGCGCAACCCGGTTTGCAGATGTCCCGTTGGCAACCGCGCCGTCATTCATGACCTTCAGGCTGCCGGTCTTGATCTGGGCAGTATCACTGTCCGCCACAAAGCTGGCACCGACCTGCTGGCTGCTGCCATTAACGGTAGCAACGATAACGCTTTTCCCCGCCACCTTGCTGGTCAGGGTCGCCGTCGCTATACCGCTGGCGTCGGTTGTCGCACTCGCCGCGATGAGGGCAGTGTTGCTGGCGCTGAAGCTGACGGTTGCGTCTGCCACAGGGTTTCCGCCCGCATCGGTGACCGTTGCCTGTACGCGGTTGGTTGCCGTGCCGTTGGCTACCGCACCGTCACTGGCCATGACCAATGCACCATCGGCGATATGCGCCGTGTTGCCGTCGGCTTCGAAGCTGACGGTCACATGCTGGCTGCTGCCATTGAGGGTTGCCTGCACCACGCTGTCGCCTGCTGTGGTGCTGGTCACCGGCAGAGTAATGATGCCGTTAGTATCGGTAGTAGCCGTTGACGCTATCACCGCACCGTTGCTGGCTGTGAAGCCAACAAGCTGATGACTTAGAATATTATTAAATTCATCCGTCACCGCAACGCGTACACGGTTTGCCGCAATGCCGTCGGTTGCGGCATGGTTAGCCACGATGGTCATTGCGCCATCGGCAATCTGTGCTGTGGATGTATCGGCTATGAAATTCGACGAAACCGTTCTAAGGGTACCGTTCGACGAACCGGTAACAGTGGTGATACCGGCGCGAGTATTGGTCAGCGTCACTTCCGCGATACCGCTGGCATTAGTCGTTGCGCTCGGTGTGATGTTGGCACCGTTATTTGCAGAGAAGCTCACCGGCTCATTCTCAATCGGGTTGCCATTCGCATCGCTGAGCACAGCCTGAACGCTGTTGGTTGTGGTGCCGTTGGCAACGGAGCCATCGACCTTCGTGGTCAGCGCCCCGCGCATCGTAGTTTTGTCAGCAACAAACGTTGTGCTGACCGTCTGGCTGTCGTTATTGACGCTCGCAGTGACCTGGCTTGTGCCAGCTTTCTTGCTGGTTAGCCCAACGCTGACCATGCCGGAAGCATCGGTAGTCGCAGCAGGCTCAATGGTTGCGTCATTGTCGGCGCTAAAGGTGACTTTCTGGCCAGAGACGGCGTTCCCTTTTGCATCCGTCACTTTGACCCGTACCAGATTTCGGGCGCTGCCGTTGGCCAGAGCCTTATCGCTTCTGACTTCCAGTGCGCCAGCGACGATCGTGGCAGTGGCCGGGTCGGCCGTAAAGGTGACATTTTGGCTAAGCGTCTCACCCTTGTCCGATTTTGCAGTGATCTTGCTCGTACCGGCAGTAAGGCTGGTGAGCGTCGCGCTTGCCTTACCTTCGCTGTCCGTTATACCCGCGGCAGGCAACACAGTGGCCCCGTTAGTGGCGCTGAAAGTGATGGTTGTCCCGGAAATCGGGTTACCGCCTGCGTCCTGAACGACCAGTTCGATACCGATAGCGTCAGTGCCGTTTGCTATGCCTTTATCGGAGCTAACCGTGAGCGTACCCTGCCCGGTTGTTTTATCCGCAATGAAGGTCGTTGTCACCTTCTGGCTGTGACCCTGCACGGTAGCGATGACATTGCTGTCACCCGCTTTCTGGCTGATCTGACCAACGGTTGCCATCCCCTGGCTATTGGTTGTGGCGCTCGGGGCAATTTTCGCTTCATTGTCAGCGGTGAAAGTGACGACCTGTGCCGGAACAGGGTTACCCTGCGCATCCGTCACCCTCACGCTAATCTGATTCTGGGCGCGGTTATTTGCCACGGCATTATTTGTTTTCACCAGCAGATCGTCTTTCAAAATTGTTGCCGTACTGGTATCGGCAACAAAGTCGACCGTAGCGCTCAGGGTCTCGCCGGTGGCGGATTTGGCCGTGACTTTGCTGCTTCCCGCAACGGTGCTGGTCAGGGTCGCGCTAAGCTTGCCGTCGCTGTCCGTCACGCCGCTTTCAGGAGTGACAGCCGCATCGTTGGTGGCGCTGAAAGTAATGTCGGTGCCCGGCAGTGGGTTGCCGCTGGCATCTTTGATCAGTAACGCTACGCTATTGGTCGCGGTGCCATTGGCTACCGCATGGTTAACACCGATGTTCAGCGCGCCCTGGGCGGTGGATTTATCGGCAACAAATGTCGTGTTCACCGACTGACTTTTGCCTTTCAGCGTTGCGGTGACCAGGCTGTCACCCGCTTTCTGGCTGGTAAGACCGACAACGGCCAACCCGTGAGCATCGGTCGTCGCGCTGGCGGTGATTTTTGCGCCGTTAGCGGCGCTGAAGTTAACCACCTGCGCCGGGACAGGATTGCCTTTTGCATCCGTGACTTTGACCTGTACCTGGTTACGGGCGCTGCCGTTGGCGACGGCATTGTTCGTAACCACTGTCAGATCTTCCGCCGCAATCGCCGCGGTGCTGGTGTCAGCTTCAAAGATGATCGTTTCGCTGAGCATGTCACCGTTGGACGCTTTAGCCGTCACGCTGCTGTCACCGGCAACCGTGCTGGTCAACGTGGTGGTTAACTTGCCGTTTTTGTCCGTTACGCCGCTTGCGGGGGTCGCTTTTGCACCATTGGTCGTGCTGAAGGTCACCGCTATTCCGGTCACCGCGTTGCCCTGGGCATCTTTTGTCTCCAGTTCGACAACGTTAGCCTCGGTGCCGTTGGCGACGGCATTATTAGCCATCACATTCAGCCTGCCATTAGCAGAAGTATTGTCCGCGATAAAAGTAACCGCTGCACTCTGGCTGTTGCCGTTTACCGTAGCGGTAACGGTGACAATCCCCGCTTTGGTATGGGTCAGTGGCACCCTCACCTTACCCCATGAGTTGCTGACGGCGCTTTGCTGGATGGTGGCTCCGGAGGTGGCGGTAAAAGTCACCGTCCTGTCGCCAAGCGGGTTGCTGTCGGCATCAGTGACCAGGGCCTGAACGTATGCCGCAGAGTGGCCGTCGGCTTTGACGTTATCTGTGATGACGGTGAGATCGCCGGCTTTTATCTGCCCGTTGTTTTCATCATTGGTGAAAACAACCGTGGTGCTCAGACCGTTAAGATTTTTAGCCCCAACCTGTGCTGTTACGGTCGCGGTACCGGGCTTAGCGCCACTCATTGTGGCTGTATAGTTCCCCGCAGAAGTTTCTTTTACCGCGCTCAGATTCGTGCCATCCACACCGGTCGCTTTAAACACCACGCCGGTCAGCCCGGTGAGCGGACGATCCTGTTTGTCATGCACGGTCAGCGTCAGCGTCGTGGTTGTCTGACCGTCGGCGACAATGCTTTCAGGCGTCGCCGCCAGGGAAGAGTGAGCGGTATCGACATCGGCTGCAGCAAAGTGAACTTTCGCCGTGCGGCTATCGCCATCGCTGAGTTTTGCCACCACCGTTGCTTCACCCGGAACGGTACTAACCACATCAAGCGATGCACTGCCGCTCGCATCGGAAACGCCCTGCTTCGTCGTTTTGCTGCTGTCAGCAAGGGTGACCGCAAAGGTCACCGGCTCACCGGCCAGCGGTTGTTTACTGCCGTCAATCACGTGGAACACCACGTTCACAGGCGTCACACCGTCAGGCTGCGCGTTATCACCGCTGACGGTCACATCGCTGCCGAAATGCGCCTGCGGCGGCAAGACTTCAACGCTGAGATGGGAAGGTTTGGACTTGTTGCCTTTGCTGTCTTCCGCGACGGCGGTCAACACGTAGGTATTGAGGATTCGGCTGGCGTCGCTGGCTTTCGTTTTACTTTTTTTCGTCGATGCAGCCTGCGCTACCTGCGCCACTTTCCAGGCCGGGAGCGTCAGGGCAAAGTGCTGCGTATCCAGCTCTTTGATTATGCCGCCGGACTGTTGAAAACTGCCGCCGCTCCAGACGATATTTTTCAGGCCATGCTTGCTGCTGACTGTTGCGGTTAAAGTCTGGGTGCTTTTGCTTTCCCCCTGAACCTGCTCAGGAGCCAGCTGCATCTTGATGACCTGCCGCTTGCGGTATTCGAGGACAATATTGTTGTTACGCTCAACCAGATCGTAGCGGCTGCGGGCAAGCTTGCGCATTGCATCAACGGCTTCAGGCGAGGCATTACGCGCCCAGGACTGATCGAGCTGGTAAGTCAGCGCCATATTAACGTTGAAGTCGTCTTTACCCGACTTGCCCATTTTCTGTTCCGCGCCGACGGAGAGCATCGGGATCGGGGTATAGTTCACGCCGACCGTGACCGCATAGGGATCTTTTTGTCGATCGTCCTTACCAAACAGCGCCACTTCATCGCCATAGTACTGTTCATAGACTAACTTACCGCCCAGCTGCGGATGTGCCGGTAAGAAAGCATTAACCTGCAGATCAAACCCGTTCGCCGGGCGTTCGTCGTAATCTTCAAAATCGCGTGAGGCGTGCCAGCTGGAGAGTCGCTGATAGCCATTCATCGATAGCTTAAGATAATCCGCCCACAGTTCTGCGCCCAACCCAAGACGGGTGTTATGGCCAGTGATATCGTTGTCATAGAATGCGTTAGTGCCAACCATCCACGATTCGTCAGGGAAAAAACGCATCCCGATACCAAGATTGAGCGTTGTACGGTCGTCTTTACGACGTGCGCCCATCTGGGTGAATAGCATATTCCGCGGGGAGTCATAGAGCGGTAACAGCATATCCAGACTGCTGTCACTCAGGGAAAAATCTTTATCCAGGCTGATCTGCGATTTTACCGTGCCGAACTGGCTGAGCCAGCCTTCCACCGTGCTGTTAACCGCGCTTCCCGCCTGGCTACGCGCGTAATCAGACAGCGCTTCGGATGAGGTCCTGTCCTCATCCGAAAGCGTTGTCCCGACGACCATTGCTCCCGAGGCAAGCTGCTGCTGGAACGGATCCTTACTCCCGGCAGGCGTCGATGCAGAGGGCAGCATATGCTGGCTGGCAGCGGCAGGAAATGCCATTGCAAGGCCTGAAACAGGCGGCAGCAGCTGAAGAAGAATGCAGCCCCAGGCAATCAATTTTTTTCGTAACGGGAGGGGTTGTTCGGCAACTGAGAAAGACATTTATACCCTTAGTACTATTCCTAAAAAAACCATCGCGCGCGTAGTTGGCACACTTATTGATTAGAGATAGTCCACAAATGGAGCAGGGATTGGAAGCGCAAAAAAAAACCACCTCCGGCAATACCTTACAAAACACATGGTAACTATATGTAATACATTGAAATTCAAAAATTGTGAATTTTCATTTTAGATAAAACGCATTTCGTGCCGCTAAAATAAACAAGAGGCTAAATTCAACCAAAAAGAAAACAGAAAAATAAAAAGCATGAAAATTATACTTAATAAATACTATATTCGTGAGTTAGTAATTTTTACGATAGATGATTTGATGATCAACGACTAACAATGAATAAATATTGAAAATGACTTAACATTCAATATGTTACAATAAACAAATCAAAACCAGACCACCTTTTTAACCAGAACGTTACGACTAAAGCTAAATTAATTTTGATTAAGTTCGCCAATGCCATGCCAATTCGAATCGAGTGCCCCCTGTGATGATTGAAAAAATCTCAGGGAATTTATCGCCGGGGCTCTTTCAATTTATTTTTATGTACTTAAGCCAAATAGCTTTCTTCAGCAGAATTATTTTTGCTGCATATTCAGACAACTAACTGACGGAACAGCGCTTTGCCCTGGAGCAGATCCGGTATCGCTTTTCCATATTTAGAGCTGGCTCGCAGGAGTAATGAAACGCATTGGGGAGTTGCAGCTTTCCGGCGGGTAAATGAGCTTTACCCGCCGTGATTTGATTAGAAGTCGTAGCGCAGACGCACCAGGTTCATGTCGCCCAGATCGTCGGTGCTGGAGGTGAACACGTGTTCGTAATCCACGCGGAAACCGTAGTCCAGCTGGAAGCTGACGCCCAGGCCGTTATCGATACGCTGGTAGTTACGCCCGTTGATGTATTCGATACGGTCGCCCATGAAGTAAGGCTGTACGGTTTTCAGCGCGTACTGGCCAACCGGGATGGTGTAGCCCGCGAAGTATTCCACGCCCCACGCGTCGCCCGCGAAGTAGTCGTTCACGTCCACTTTTTTGGTGGTCATGAAGTTCTGGTACCAGCCGCCGCCCACGCTGAACGTCCATGCATCTGGTTTCCAGCTCAGCGCCGTACCCACGATGTTCTGGTCATAGCTTTTGCTGTCGTCGTCGCCATGGTTGCGCATCTGGGCACGGGTGTAGTTCCACGCCGTACCCCAGGTCAGGTCTTTGCTCAGATGGTAATCCACACCGAGCGAGCCGCCGCCTTTACGCTTGTAGCTCAGGCCGTTGCCCGGCTGGTATTCGCTATCGTCAAACAGGTAAGAAGCGTAAACATCCGCATCACCGAAGGTATTTTTATACTTCAGCATTTTTCGGGAACGATAGGAGCCATCGTAGTCACCGTTAATGCCGTTACCCGGTGCCTGGCCTATCATGTCGTAGTCCCAGATATCCGTTTTCGCCCCGACCACGTCGTAATAAATACTGTTTTGCTGACCAAAGGTTAACTGACCCCAGGTTTTGCTTTTCAGACCGGTGTAAAGCATACGTCGGGTCGTGTCGTTGGCACCTTCCGCATAATGGTTATCCCAGTCAAAGACTGCCGGAATATTAACGCCCAGTTCGTAATAGCTTATCCAGCTAATATCATCAAACAGATAATAGTCTGCCGCAAAGCGGAAGCGCGTCCCGCCGTCGAAGCCATTGCGTTTATAAGAGCCTTTGTCGCCGTCTCCGGACATCATGTTGAACTGCGGACGAATACTGCCGCCAACGGTAAAGTTCAGGCGGCTTAAGGGATCGCCTGCCTGCGGATCCTGCTTTATTAAGGTAATTTCAGCGTTAGCGGCGAACGAGGCCGAGCCCAATAGCAGTCCGGCCCCCACCAGCAGTGAAAGTGTGTGCAGTTTTGTTTTCATTAGTGAACCCTGGTAACCAATTTTTTTATAAGCGTCAAAATATTACAGGGTATTTGTCTCGCCGGGGTCTGAAATTTTTACGGATTTGTGCGCTTAACCCTTCCGTGTTCTTAATATCTATTACAAAAATATATAAATATAATTTAAATATGCACCAGCTCAATGAAATGCAAAATATACCAGCGTATATAGCGATGATTTAAGCGAAAACAGGGGGGATATCCCCCCTTCTGAAATCCTCAGGCCACAAACTGCCGGAACAGCGCCTTACCTTTCAGCAGGCGGATGCCCAGCCAGCCGCCGCACAGGGAAAGCAGCACCGCGCCGGTAACGGGCAGGATCGCCCACAGTCGCCAGTCCGGCTCCCACGGGAAGTCGAAGACCTTCGTTTGCAGCATGCCCAGCGCCGTTTCGGCACCGATGGCCGCCACCAGCCCGGAAACAAATCCCAGCACGGCAAACTCGCACCACAGCGTGGTTCGCAGCAGGCGCTTGCCGGCGCCCAGCGTGCGGTAGACCACCAGCTCCTGATGACGCTGGCGCATCCCCACCTGCACCTGGGCCAGCAGCAGCAGGACGCCGCAGGCGGTAACCAGCACAACCATCACCTCCAGCGCGCGGCTCACCTGCTCCAGCACCTGCCCGACCTGGCGCAGAATAGCCCCGATATCCAGCAGGCTGACCGTCGGGAATTCGCGGTTGAGCTGCGTTAACAGCGTGTTCTTCCCCTCCCAGCGGAAGCTGGTGAGCCAGCTTTGCGGCTGGTTGTCCAGCGCGCCCGGCGGGAAGATAAAGTAGAAGTTAGGCCGCAGGCTTTCCCAGTCCACCTTGCGCAGGCTGGAGACTCTGGCCGAGAAGTCCTGGGTGTCGCCCATAAAGGTGACCGTATCCCCCAGTTTGATATTCAGGCGTTTCGCCACGCCCTCGTCCATTGAAACCTCGCCCGCTTTCGGCGGCCACTGCCCCGCCAGAATCGGATTGTGCTCCGGCTTCTGGCTTTGCCAGGTCAGGTTAAGCTCGCGGTTCAGCGCTTCGTCCGGGTTGCCTTCGGTAGATTTGCCGTTAATCGCCGACATGCGCACCCGCACAATCGGGTAGAAGGTTTCCGGGATCACCTGATGCTCGGCGAGGAAGGTTTTCACCGGCTGCACCTGATCGGTGGCGATGTTCAGCAGGAAGTAGTTCGGGCTTTCCGGCGGCATCTGCTGCTGCCAGCGGTCGAGCAGGTCGCCGCGCAGGACCAGCAGCAGGGCCAGCAGCATGAACGACAGCGAGAACGCGGCAAGCTGGCTTAACGTCGCCCACGGCTGGCGCAGCAGACGGTTCACCGCCAGGCGCAGCGCGAGGTTTTTCACCGTCAGCTTTTTGAGGATTTTCAGCACGCCCCAGCCGACGATGCCGCACAGCGCCGCCAGCACGACCGTTCCCGCCAGCACCGCCCATAGCAGGGTGCTTCCGCCCATCAGTAGCGCTAACAGCAGCACCACGACGACAGTAACGATCGGCAGATACACCTTTAGCGGCCAGACGCTGGCCACCGCGTCACGACGCAGCACGCGCAGGGGCTGGGTGGCCAGCAGCAGGCGATAAGGCCGCAGGCCGACCAGCAGTGAAATCACCACCATCGACCCCACGGCCCAGACCCACGGCCACAGGCTGGCTGGCGGAAGCGCCGCTGGCAGAACAGGCTTTAACAGCCTGATCAGCACCGCCTCAAACACCATTCCCGCCGCGCCGCCGGTCACTGCCGAAAGCAGGAGCACCATCAGCCACTGGCCGATGATTAGCTTGCGCAGCGCCGCGCGCCCTGCCCCCAGCGTTTTCAGGATGGCGACCAGATCGTAGCGGCTGCGGCAGTAGTGGCTCATGGCCACCGCCACGGCGGCCACGGCTAACAGCAGGGTCAGCAGAGCAGAAAGCAGCAGGAACTGTTGAGAACGCTCAAGGGATTTGCCCAGCGCCCCCTCGTCCTGCTCCAGCCCGTACCAGCGCTGCTCCGGCGTCAGCTTTGGCAGAAGGTAGTTTTCAAAGGATTCGATTTGCTGCGGCGTGCCGCCAAATTTATAGCGCCACGTGATGCGGCTGCCGGGCTGCACCGCACCGGTTTTTGCTACGTCCGCCAGGTTCATCATTAAGCGCGGGGCCATCTGGAACGGATTAAAACCAGAGTCCGGCTCCTGCACCACTTCCCCGGCAATGCGCAGAGTGGCATCCCCCACGTCAATATTGTCGCTCACCTTCAGGTTCAGCAGGGCCATCAGGCGCGGGGCCAGCAGCACGCTGCCCGGCTCGGGTTTCAGGCCGGGCGGTTTTGTTTCCAGCTCGCCGTACATCGGGTAAACGCCGTCCACCGCTTTGACGCTTGCCAGCTGCGGCGTATCCCCCGCGAAGGTCATGGTGGCGAAAGTGAGTTGCTTACCCACTTTCAGGCCGTCCTGCTTCGCCTGGCTCAGCCACGCTTCCGGCACCTCACGCGCGCTGCGTAGCGCCCGGTCCCCCGCCATAAAGTCGCGGCTTTGCTGGTTAAGCCCCTGTTCCATGCGGTCGCTGATGTTGCCCAGCGCCAGCACGCAGGCCACCGCAAGGCTCAGCGCCAGCCAGACGATAAGCAGCGAGGGCGAGCGCCATTCGCGCCAGAACCAGCGGGCTATCATGCTTCCTCCCACAGCTGACCTTCACGCAGGCGCAGGCGGCGGTCGCAGCGGGCCGCCAGCTGTTCATCGTGGGTGACAAGAATAAGCGTGGTGGCAAAATCACGGTTAAGAGAGAAAAGAAGATCGGCGATGCGGTCGCCGGTCTGGCGGTCCAGGTTACCGGTTGGCTCATCGGCAAACAGCACGCCGGGCCTGCCGTTAAACGCGCGGGCCAGCGCCACACGCTGCTGTTCGCCGCCGGAAAGCTGCGCCGGAAGGTGATCCAGGCGCTTGCCCAGGCCGAGCTGTTCGAGCAGGGCTTTGGCCTGGCTGCGGCTTGCGGAGTCGTTTTCCCCGCGCAGCAAAGCAGGCAGCTCAACGTTCTCCAGCGCGTTCAGCGTCGGCACTAACATAAACGACTGGAACACGAAGCCGACGTTTTTGGCCCGCAGCACCGCCCTCGCCTCTTCGTCCATGTTATGCAGCGGCTGGCCGCAGAGATGCACTTCGCCCTCGCTGCCGTCGTCAAGACCTGCCAGAATCGCAAGCAATGTGGACTTGCCCGAGCCGGATTCGCCAATCAGCGCGATGGTCTGCGCCGGTTTGACAACCAGCTCAACTCCGGTAAGGATGGAAAGCTGGTGATCCCCCTGACATACGGACTTACTAAGATGATGAACTTCAACAATGTTTTCCGCTGGCATTTGCCCTTCCTGTTTCTGGCTTTGATGACCTTCCGCGCCGCTTATGCGGACACGTTGTTGATTCTGGGTGACAGCCTGAGCGCCGGGTACCGCATGTCGGCAACCGCCGCATGGCCTGCGCTGCTGGATTCGAAATGGCACCAGCAGGATACAAAAGTGGTCAACGCCAGCATCAGCGGTGACACCGCGCCGCAGGGGCTGGCACGCCTGCCTGCACTGCTGAAGCAACATCAGCCGCGCTGGGTCTTAATTGAACTTGGTGGTAACGACGGCCTGCGCGGTTTTCAGCCTCAGGCCATCGAGAAAAGCCTGCGGCAGATTATCACCGACGTGAAGGCCGCTGACGCTCAGCCGCTGCTGATGCAAATTCGCCTGCCCGCCAACTACGGCCGCCGGTATAATGAAGCCTTCGGCGCGATTTATCCGCAGCTTGCCAAAGAGTTTGATATTCCTCTGCTGCCGTTTTTTATGGAGGAGGTCTATCTGAAACCGCAGTGGATGCAGGATGACGGCATTCACCCTAACCGTGATGCCCAGCCGTTTATCGCCGACTGGATGGCGACCCGTCTGGCTCCTTTAGTTAACCACGACTCATGAATGTACGGGGCACCTCTCGGGTAAAGTTATGCAAAAATCTATTTTAATTACAGGTTGTTCCAGCGGGATTGGCCTCGCCTGCGCTAAAGCGTTGCAGGCGGAGGGTTTCCGCATCCTGGCCGCCTGCCGTAAGCCGGAAGACGTGGAGCGCATGAACCAGGCAGCATTTACCGGCGTGCAGCTCGACCTGGACGACCCGGAAAGCGTGACGCGCGCGGCGGCAGAGGTTATCGCGCTGACGGGCAATCGCCTGTACGGCCTGTTTAACAACGGCGGCTACGGCGTTTACGGGCCGCTGCCGACGCTCTCCCGCGAGCAGCTTGAAGCGCAGTTCTCCACTAACTTTTTTGGCGCACATCAGCTCACCATGCTGCTGCTGCCGGCCATGCTGCCGCACCGTGAAGGGCGTATCGTTATGACCAGCTCGGTGATGGGGCTGATTGCCACGCCGGGGCGCGGTGCCTACGCCGCCAGTAAATACGCGCTGGAGGCCTGGTCCGACACGCTGCGCATGGAGCTGCACCACAGCGGCATTAAAGTCAGTTTGATCGAACCCGGCCCAATTCGCACACAATTTTCTGAGAACGTTAACCAGACGATTGCGGATAAACCCGTGGAAAACCCGGGTATCGCAGCCAGATTTACCCTTGGCCCGGAAGCGGTAGTGGAAAAAGTGCGCCATGCTTTTGAAAGCAGCAAACCGAAATTGCGTTATCCAGTGACGCTGGTTGCCCACGCTATTTCGTGGCTGCGTCGCCTGCTGCCGGGCCGCGCGCTGGACAAAATTTTACGGGGTTGAGTTGAAGCGCCGCTCCTCGCCCCCATGTAAAAACAAATCGTTATAAGGAATTGATTCATGTCAGCCGAATACATTATCGACATTACCGAAGCGAACCTGCACCAGACTCTGGAGCAATCCGTCGCCACGCCAGTTCTGTTCTACTTCTGGTCCGCCCGCAGCCAGCATTGTGAAGAGCTGACGCCGGTACTGGACAAGCTGGCCGCCCAGTATCAGGGCCAGTTTGTTCTTGCCAAAGTAGACTGCGACGCCGAGCAAATGGTGGCTTCCCAGTTCGGGCTGCGCAGCATTCCAACGGTCTATCTGTTCCAGAACGGCCAGCCGGTGGACGGCTTCCAGGGGCCGCAGCCGGAAGAGGCGATTCGCGCCCTGCTGGAAAAAGTGCTGCCGCGTGAAGAAGAGCTAAAGGCTCAGGAAGCCATGCTGCTGGTGCAGGAAGGCAAGCACGCCGAAGCGCTGCCGCTACTCAAAGATGCATGGCAGATCTCTAATCAGAACAGTGAGATTGGCCTGCTGCTGGCGGAAGTGCAGATTGCCCTGAACCGCAGCGAAGACGCCGAAGCCGTGCTGAAAACCATTCCATTACAGGATCAGGATACCCGTTACCAGGGGCTGATCGCGCAGATCGACCTGCTTAAGCAGGCGGCGGATACCCCGGAGATCCAACAGCTCCAGCAGCAGGTGGATCAAGATCCTGAAAACGCCCAGCTCGCAAGCCAGCTGGCGCTGCAGCTGCATCAGGTTGGTCGTAACGAGGAAGCACTTGAGCTGCTGTACACCCACCTGAAGAAAGATCTGGGTGCCGCCGACGGTAACGTGCGCAAAATGCTTATGGAAATTCTGGCCGCGCTCGGCACCGGCGATGCGCTGGCGTCTAAGTACCGCCGCCAGATGTACTCCCTGCTCTACTGATAACGTAAAAAAAGGCCGACGTTAATTTCGTCGGCCTTTTTAATTTTTATCGATACGCCCGTATTCCGCCGTCCACCCCGTGCGGGCTTAACAATACCTGCCACAGCTGAATATTTCGCGCCCGGAACGCTCCGGCGCAGACGTTCAGATAATAGGTAAACATCCGTTTAAAGCGCTCGTCATAATTCTGCCCAATTTGCGGCCAGCTCTGCTGGAAGTTTTCGTACCAGGCCATCAGCGTTTTGTCGTAGTCCGCGCCGATGTTGTGCCAGTCTTCCATAATAAAATGCGGCTCGCTGCTTTCGGCAATATGCTGCACCGACGGCAGGCAGCCGTTCGGGAAGATATATTTATTGATCCACGGATCGACGTTTAAATCCGTTTCGTTCGAGCCGATGGTATGCAGCAGGAATAAACCGTCCGGCTTAATGTTTCGCGCCGCCACGTCAAAATAGGTCGCGTAGTTTTTCGGCCCGACGTGTTCAAACATCCCCACCGATACAATACGGTCGAACTGGCTGTTTAAATCACGGTAGTCCTGCAGAAGAATATCCACGTCCAGACCTTTGCAGCGGTCCAGCGCCATTTTTTGCTGTTCGGCAGAAATAGTCACACCGACCACCGACACGCCGTATTCCTGAGCCGCATACTGCGCCAGCCCGCCCCATCCGCAGCCGATATCCAGCAACTTCATTCCCGGCTTCAGCTGCAGCTTTTCGCAGATCATTTTAAGCTTGTTGCGCTGGGCGGTGACCAGATCGGTCGCGTCCTTCCAGTAGCCGCAGGAGTACTGCATATAGGGGTCGAGCATCGCCGCAAACAGATCGTTACCGATGTCATAATGCTCTTTACCGACAATCCAGGCGCGTTTGCGGGATTGCAGATTAAATAAGCGGGCGCTGGCCACGCGGAGAATATCAGCAGCTGACTTCGGCACTTTTTTATCGAGGCCGCTGCGCAGAATGCGACAAAACAGCTTATCCAGACGCTCGCATTCCCACCAGCCATCCATATAGCTTTCGCCCAGCCCCAGCGAACCTTCCTGTAGCACTCTTTTATAAAACTCGGGATTATTTACCTGAATATCGAAGGCGCTATTACCATTAATTCTGACGCCGGCGTGGTCGAGTAATTCTTCAATAATTCTGTTCCAGCGGGATTTGTTTTCCTGTTCCCCATCGACGGTGACGCTTCTCATTCCTACCTCAGAAAGAATAATGGGCCGCAGGCCCGAATGAGACTAGCTTAATCCTGCTTTTCACATTGAGAAAATGAACTTAAATCATAATAGCTATGCCTGAATGGCATAATTCTGCTCATCCCGCCTCTCGCCACAAAGTATTCTGCTCAACGGGGCAGAAGTCGCTGAATGTTTAGCTGTCTGCGGGTAGACTAAAGTGAAAACAACCAGGAGGTTTTTCATGTTTATCTTCATTCCCGTACTGATCCTTGTCGCGCTTATCATTGTTGGCGCCGGGGTAAAAATTGTGCCTCAGGGCTACCAGTGGACGGTTGAGCGCTTTGGCCGTTACACCAAGACCCTGATGCCGGGTCTGAGCCTCGTGGTGCCGTTTATGGACCGCATTGGCCGCAAAATCAATATGATGGAGCAGGTGTTAGATATCCCATCCCAGGAAGTGATCTCCAAAGATAACGCCAACGTTTCCATCGATGCCGTCTGCTTTATTCAGGTCGTTGACGCGCCGCGCGCAGCCTACGAGGTCAGCAACCTCGAACTGGCGATTATCAACCTCACCATGACCAACATCCGTACCGTGCTGGGTTCGATGGAGTTAGATGAGATGCTCTCCCAGCGCGACAACATCAATACCCGCCTGCTGCATATCGTCGATGAAGCGACCAACCCGTGGGGGATTAAGATCACCCGCGTTGAGATCCGCGACGTGCGTCCGCCGACTGAGCTTATCGATGCGATGAACGCGCAGATGAAGGCCGAGCGAACCAAGCGCGCTTATATTCTGGAGGCGGAAGGGATTCGCCAGGCGGAGATCGTGAAGGCGGAAGGCGAGAAGCAGTCAAAAATTCTGAAAGCCGAAGGTGAGCGCCAGTCTGCATTCTTACAGGCCGAAGCCCGTGAGCGTAGCGCTGAAGCGGAAGCCCGCGCCACCCAGATGGTGTCAGAGGCCATCGCTAAAGGGGATATTCAGGCGGTGAACTACTTCGTTGCGCAGAAATATACCGACGCGCTGCAGCAGATCGGCTCGGCGAACAACAGCAAAGTGGTGCTGATGCCGCTGGATGCCACCAGCCTGATGGGCTCCATTGCCGGGATCAGCGAACTTATCGCGCAAAGCGGTAACGAGCGTAAAAAATGATCGCCCTGCTGTTTGCCCACGCGCATATCTTCTGGCTGACGCTCGGCGGCCTGCTGCTGGCAGCCGAAATGCTGGGTGCCAGCGGTTATCTGCTGTGGAGCGGCGTGGCTGCGGTGGTGACAGGCCTGCTGGTGTGGGTCGTGCCGCTAGGCTGGGAGTGGCAGGGCGTGTGCTTTGCCGTGCTGACGCTGGTCGCCGCCTTCCTCTGGTGGCGCTGGCTCGCTATGCGCAGGCAGCAGGAGCCGGGTGAAGTGCTGAACCAGCGCGGGCACCAGCTGGTTGGCCGTCATCTGCACCTGGAAACGGCGCTGGTCAACGGCCGGGGGCATATCCGCGTCGCCGACAGCTCCTGGCCCGTGATGGCGGACAGCGATTTGCCCGCGGGCAGCGAGGTGGTGGTGGTCGCCGTCGAGGGTATTACCCTTAAGGTAGAGCCGCGTTAATCCGCCTTCTGGCGATGGCAGCAGCCGGACAGGTTGTCGATAATAGGGCAGTCGGCGCCGTCATCGCCGGGGCAGGCCTCCGCCAGCGTCAGCAGCTGCTGGCGCATCGCCTGTAGTTCACCGATATGATTTTCAATCTCCGCCACCTTTTGCAGCGTTCTGGCCTTCACGTCGGAACTGTGCCGCGCAGGATCGTTAAACAGATTCACCAGCTCGCGGCACTCCTCGAGATTAAATCCCACCTGGCGGGACTGGCGTAACAGCGTCAGTTCATCAATGTGCTTCTGCGTGTAGGTCCGGTAGCCGTTTTCGGCGCGGAACGGCGGCGTCACCAGCCCCTTCTCCTCATAAAAACGAATCGCCTTGCTGGTCAGCCCGGTCTTTTTCGCCACGTCGCTGATATTCATTATTCCCCCTTGACCTTCCCCTGACTGGAAGGTTTAAGCTTACCATACTCGCAAAAATAAGGAGTCTGATGATGTCTCAAGTTATCGATCTAACCCTGGATGGCCTGACCTGCGGCCACTGTGTCAAACGCGTGAAGGAGAGCCTCGAGCAACGTCCCGACGTGGAGCAGGCGGAAGTGACGCAAACCCACGCCCGCGTAACCGGCAGCGCAACGCCGGAAGCTCTGGTTGAAACCGTGAAGCAGGCGGGATACGAAGCTGAGGTTGCAAGCCACCCAAAGGCTGAGCCGCTGACAGAAGAGTCATCAACCCCGTCGGAAGCACTGACAGCGGTCTCCCCTACGCTTCCGGCAGAAGCCGATGATGACAGCCAGCAGCTGTTGATCAACGGCATGAGCTGCGCCAGCTGCGTCTCCCGCGTTCAGACTGCTTTGCAGAAAGTTCCGGGCGTCAGCCAGGCACGGGTAAACCTTGCCGAGCGCAGCGCCCTGATTATGGGCACTGCCTCTGCCGAATCCTTAATTCAGGCCGTGGAGAGCGCCGGCTACGGTGCCGAAGCGATTGAAGACGACGCCGAGCGCCGTGAACGGCAGCAGGAAACGGCCAATGCCGCCACGAAGCGCTTCCGCTGGCAGGCTATTCTTGCGCTGGCGGTGGGCATCCCCGTGATGATCTGGGGAATGCTCGGCGACAACATGATGCTCACCGAGGAAAACCGCTCCATCTGGATGACTATCGGTGTTATCACCCTGGTGGTGATGATTGTCGCCGGGGGGCATTTCTACCGCAGCGCCTGGCGCAGCCTGATGAACCGTACTGCCACCATGGATACCCTCGTGGCGCTGGGCACCGGGGCCGCATGGCTTTACTCGATAACCGTCAACATCTGGCCCCAGCACTTCCCGATGGAGGCGCGCCATCTCTATTACGAGGCCAGCGCGATGATCATCGGCCTGATTAACCTCGGCCATATGCTTGAACAGCGCGCCCGCCAGCGCTCTTCGAAGGCGCTGGAACGTCTGCTGGATTTAACGCCGCCAACCGCCCGGGTGGTGACGGAAGAAGGCGAGAAATCTCTGCCTCTTGCTGAGGTTACGGCGGGAATGACGCTGCGCCTGACCACCGGCGACCGTGTGCCAGTGGACGGCGAAATCAGCCAGGGCGAAGCCTGGTTTGACGAAGCGATGCTGACCGGCGAGCCGGTTCCGCAGCAGAAAGCGGACGGTGACAGCATTCATGCCGGGACGGTCGTGCAGGACGGCAGCGTGCTGTTCCGCGCCACGGCAACCGGCAGCCACACCACGCTGTCCCGTATTATCCGCATGGTGCGCCAGGCGCAAAGCAGCAAGCCGGAAATTGGCCAGCTGGCGGATAAAATCTCCGCCGTATTTGTGCCCGTAGTGGTGCTGATTGCCCTGTTCAGCGCCGCCGTCTGGTACTTCGTCGGCCCCGCGCCGCAGATTGTTTATACGCTGGTTATCGCCACTACCGTGCTGATTATCGCCTGTCCTTGTGCGCTGGGGCTGGCAACGCCAATGTCGATCATTTCCGGCGTGGGCCGCGCCGCCGAATTTGGCGTGCTGGTGCGCGATGCCGATGCGCTTCAGCGGGCCAGCACCCTGGATACCCTCGTCTTTGATAAGACGGGTACGCTGACCGAGGGCAAGCCAAAGGTTGTGGCGGTGTTGACCGGTGACGAAATGCCCGAAAGCGAAGCCGTTCGCCTGGCCGCCGCGCTGGAGCAAGGTTCGAGCCACCCGCTGGCCCGTGCGATCCTGGACAAGGCAGAATCGGCAGCGTTACCGCAGGTTAACGGCTTCCGCACCCTGCGCGGGCTGGGCGTCAGCGGCGAAGCGGAAGGCCATAGCCTGCTGCTGGGCAACAAGGCGCTGCTTGACGAACAGAAGATCGATACCGGAGCCTGGGCGGAAGAAATAGAAGCGCAGGCCAGCAAAGGCGCTACGCCGGTTCTGCTGGCCGTCGATGGAAAATTTGCCGCCCTGTTTGCCATTCGCGATCCTCTGCGCGCTGACAGCGTGAGCGCCCTTCAGCGCCTGCACCGCAACGGCTACCGCCTGGTGATGCTGACCGGGGATAACCAGACCACGGCTAACGCCATCGCCAAAGAAGCGGGCATCGACGAAGTCATTGCCGGAGTGCTGCCGGATGGTAAAGCCGAAGCGATTAAAAAGCTCCAGCTGGAGGGTCGTCAGGTAGCGATGGTGGGCGACGGCATCAACGATGCGCCGGCCCTGGCCCAGGCAGAAGTAGGCATTGCCATGGGCGGCGGCAGCGATGTGGCTATCGAAACCGCAGCCATTACGCTGATGCGCCACAGCCTGGTTGGGGTGGCCGACGCGCTGGCGATTTCCAAAGCAACCCTGCGCAACATGAAGCAGAACCTGATGGGAGCCTTCGTCTATAACACGCTGGGCATCCCCATTGCCGCAGGGGTGCTCTACCCGCTAACCGGCACGCTGCTGAACCCGGTGGTGGCTGGCGCGGCAATGGCGCTCTCGTCCATTACCGTGGTGAGCAACGCGAACCGGTTATTGCGGTTTAAGCCGAAGGATTAATTGCCGGATGACGCTTCGCTTATCCGGCCTACGGGCCGGGTAAATTTGCACCTTTCACCCCGCAGCGGTAGCATGACTTTTTAGCCAGGGAATCTGATGTATGGGTCTGCTATCGCGTATTAGCGCATTGTTTTCAAGCCTTTCGACCACCCGCTATCCCTGGCCTGCCCTTGATATCACGCTTCCAGGCGAGCGCCATCTCCACCTGGTTGGCAGTATTCATATGGGCACAAGCGATATGGCCCCGCTGTCGGAGCGCCTGATCGAAAAACTGCGCGCCGCGGACGCTTTGATTGTCGAAGCCGATATTACCGAAGGCGACTCTCCTTTCTCCCACGATATCGAAGAAATCCCGCTTGAAGAGCGCCTGTCGCCCGCTGACTGGCAGCAGGTTGTCGGCCTGGCAAACGAGATGGGAGTCTCTCTTCGCGCGATAGACACCCAGCCCGCCTGGCAGGTTGCGCTGGTGCTTCAGGCCCATCAGGCCCAGCGTCTGGGGCTACGCCCGGACTTTGGCATAGATTTTCAACTGCTGGAGGCGGCAAAAACCATGTCTGTCCCGGTGGTGGAGCTGGAGGGAGCGCAAAGCCAGATGGATATACTGATGCAGCTGCCGGACGGCGGTATGCCGCTGCTGAGCGACACGCTGACCCACTGGCATACTAACGCGCGTCTGCTGCAGATGATGATCGGCTGGTGGCTCGAGTCCCCTCCGCAGCAGGAAAACATTACCCTGCCGAATACTTTTGGCGACGAACTATACGATGTTCTGATGCACCGGCGTAACCGCCAGTGGCTGTATTTTCTGCAGAAGCTGCCTCCCGGCCGCTACGTGGTCGCGGTGGGTGCACTGCATTTATACGGGGAAGGAAACTTACCTGAGCTGTTGAAAAATAAGTAAAAAAATGGCCAATATTGCTATTGGCCCGTCAAAGAGGAATAAGTTTATTATTGTTGTTATTTCAGCCGATTTAACGACCGAAGTCTGAATTGTCGCTCAATGTGGCGTTGAACGCTATCACTATTAAGCAGCAATATAGTATCTCTAAAATATATCACCTGTATGACTACAATGTGCGTTTTTGAAACAATTTTGCAGGAAGGATGAGATGACGCCCGCCGTAAAACTCCTCGAGAAAAATAAAATCCCCTTTCAGGTACACACCTATGACCACGATCCCAATGAGACGAACTTTGGTGACGAGGTGGTTCGCAAGCTGGGTCTTAACGCTGAGCAGGTCTACAAAACGCTGCTGGTGGCCATTAACGGCGATATGAAACAGCTGGCGGTCGCGGTCACTCCCGTCGCCGGGCAATTGGATCTGAAAAAGGTCGCCAGGGCGCTTGGCGCTAAGAAGGTGGATATGGCCGATCCTATGGTTGCCCAGCGAGTGACCGGCTATCTCGTCGGTGGGATCAGCCCCTTAGGGCAGAAAAAACGCCTGCCTACGGTGATCGACGCACCCGCAAAGGAGTTTGCGACGATCTATATTTCCGGCGGCAGGCGCGGGCTGGATATCGAAATCGCCGCCAGCGATCTGGCCACGACGCTGGACGCCACCTTTGCGGATATCGCCCGTCGGGATTAAAACCCTGGCGGTGGATGGCGCTGATGCTTATTACTGCCAGCTCACCTCGCCTTTCGGTTCGTAAGTATTCACATCCAGCGGTGAGCTTTGTTCGATGTACTGCTTCAGCACTTCCGCATCCACAAAGCCGGTGTTCACGTAGCCGGGCTTTTTGTCGATGGCCGGGTAGCCGTCGCCGCCGGTGGCGTTAAAGCTCAGCGTTGCCATGCGGTAGGTTTTGGCCGGGTCAACGGGTTCGCCTTTGATTTTTAGATCCTGCAGCCCGTTAGCCGTAGCCACAAAGCTGACGCTGGCAAATTGCGGGTAGGCACCAGAATCAGGCGTTTTCTTCGCAACTTCGGTCAGGTAATCCGTCACTTCTTTACCGGACATATCCACGTACGCCACCGTGTTACCGAACGGCTGTACCTTCAGCACGTCTTTGTAAGTGATATCCCCCGCCTCGATAGAGTCGCGAATGCCGCCGCCGCTCATCACTGCAAAATCTGCGCTGGTGCGTGCTATTTGTGCTGCAAGAATGACGTGCGCCAGGTTGGTCTGCACGAAGCGAACTTTGCTGCGATCCCCTTCCAGATGCCCGTTCACGCTGCCGACCTTCACTTTCAGCTGCGACTGGCCTTTGCGCTGGAACGGCGTCAGCAGCGAAAGCATCCTCTGATTCTCAGAAATTTGCGGCGTGTACAGCACCCGCTCGCTCTCGCCGTTGTCGTAGGTGATCTTTTTCTTCAGGTTGATAGGGATCAGCTGATAGCGCACCAGCTTCATCTCGCCGTTGCGGAACTCAAAATCTGCACGCCCTACGTACTTACCCCACTCATGGGCCTGCACAATCCAGGTGCCGTTCTGCTTGTCCGGCGCGCAGGGCGTCCCCGGCACGTAATCGGCGTCTTTTTTATTCTCCGAGGCCATGCAGACCGGATTTTGTGAGTGACCGCCCACAATCATGGTCAGCGCGCCCGCTGGCAGGCTGCGGGCCATTTCCACATCGCCCGGCGCGTTGGAGCCGTGGTTGCCATTATCGTAGTGGCCCATGTGGGTCGTCGCGATAATCACGTCCGGCTTTTCGTTGGCCTGCAGATCCTGAATCACCAGCTTCGCTTCATCGGCAGGCTTGCGGAATTCAATATCGGTGAAAAATTCAGGGTTACCTATTTTTGCCGTGTCGTCGGTGGTAAGACCGATAACGGCAATTTTTAACCCCTGCGGCTGGAAGATGGCCCAGGGTTTGAAGAGGCGCTCCCCGGTGCTTTTCTGATAAATATTTGCGGAGAGGAACGGGAACTTCGCCCATTTCTCCTGCTGGCGCAGCACGGATAAAGGATTATCGAACTCATGATTGCCGACGGCCATCGCATCGTAGCCAATCAGGTTCATGCCGCGAAAATCAGGTTCAGCATCCTGTAGGTCGGATTCCGGCACGCCGGTATTGATGTCGCCGCCGGAAAGCAGCAGCACGCTGCCGCCCTCTTCCGCCACTTCTTTGCGTACGCTGTCGACCAGCGTTTTCTGCGCCGCCAGCCCGTATTCGCCGTACTCGTTGCGCCAGAAATGGCCGTGATGGTCATTGGTGTGCAGAATGGTAATTTTGTAGGTCTTATCTTGTTCCCAGGCCAGCGCCGATGCGCTGGTCAGACTTAATGCCACCAGTAACGCCGTGGCTACCCCTTTAATTGCGAAACGCATTGAAATTCTCCATTTTCTTAAACCTGAACCATTATCAGAATGTTAGCAGGATAGACAAATAAGTTTTATTAATTGCGACTTTCCTCAACTCTCACCTGCAGGTATGTTAGCAGGGTAACAATAACCTACGGATACCCCTGCTATCCGTTCAAAAATAATAATCAGATTCTCACAGGTATTTATGGCAACCTCCGAACAGACGCTCACGCCGCCAGATGCGAAAAAGGCGCGCACTTCCTTTGGTATTTTAGGGGCTATCAGCCTTTCGCATCTGCTTAACGATATGATTCAGTCGCTGATTCTGGCGCTCTATCCGCTGCTGCAGGCTGAATTCTCGCTAAGCTTCGTGCAGATCGGCATGATCACCCTTACCTTCCAGCTTGCTTCCTCGCTGCTGCAGCCGGTGGTGGGCTACTACACCGATAAATACCCGATGCCGTGGTCGCTGCCGATTGGTATGTGCTTCACGCTGTGCGGCCTGATCCTGCTGGCGCTGGCGGGCAGCTTCCCGATGGTGCTGCTGGCAGCCGCGCTGGTGGGTACAGGTTCTTCTATCTTCCACCCCGAGTCCTCACGCGTGGCGCGTATGGCTTCCGGCGGTCGCCACGGCCTGGCGCAGTCGCTGTTCCAGGTGGGCGGTAACTTCGGCAGCTCTCTGGGGCCACTGCTGGCCGCGCTGATTATCGCGCCCTACGGCAAAGGTAACGTTGCCTGGTTCGTGCTGGCCGCACTGCTGGCGATTGTGGTACTGCTGCAGATCAGCCGCTGGTACGCCGCGCAGCATCTGATGTCCAAAGGTAAAGCAAAAGCCCCGGTGGTCAACCCGCTGCCGCGTAATAAGGTGATTCTGGCCGTCTCGATTCTGCTGATGCTGATCTTCTCGAAATATTTCTATATGGCGAGCATCAGCAGCTACTACACCTTCTATCTGATGCATAAGTTTGGCCTGTCCATCCAGAACGCCCAGTTCCACCTGTTTGCGTTTCTGTTTGCCGTTGCCGCAGGGACGGTGATTGGCGGGCCGCTGGGGGATAAAATCGGCAGAAAATACGTGATTTGGGGTTCAATCCTCGGCGTCGCGCCGTTTACTATGATTTTGCCTTACGCATCCCTTTACTGGACCGGGATCCTGACCGTGATTATCGGGTTTATTCTCGCCTCGGCGTTCTCGGCAATCCTGGTATACGCCCAGGAACTGATGCCGGGCCGTATCGGTATGGTTTCCGGCCTCTTTTTTGGCTTTGCCTTTGGGATGGGTGGCCTTGGCGCCGCCGTATTAGGCCTGGTGGCAGACCATACGAGCATCGAGTTGGTCTATAAAATCTGTGCCTTCCTGCCTTTATTGGGCATTTTGACCGTATTCCTGCCTGATAACCGCCACAAAGCTTAGCTTTTCCCGGCCAAAGCCTTGCTTTGGTCGGTCCTCCTTCCCATACCGTTAAAGACATTCCTCATCATAAGTGGCTGAAATACTGCTCAGCGCGCTTTATTTGTCGAAATGCGCCTTTTAGATAACCTTTATTAATTATTCATCCACGCCGATAATGAATTTGTCATAAACTGTTACAGTGACCAATGGATCTTCAGCCTGATTTTTGGACCCTATGCTAACGAAAGGAGACGGAATGCATCACGCGACACCGCTTATCACCACCATTGTCGGCGGCCTTGTGCTCGCTTTTTTACTGGGGATGCTCGCCAACAAGCTGCGCATCTCCCCCCTGGTGGGCTATCTGTTAGCTGGGGTGTTAGCGGGTCCGTTTACCCCGGGCTTTGTGGCAGATACCAAACTTGCTCCTGAACTGGCGGAGCTAGGCGTTATTCTGCTGATGTTTGGCGTGGGGCTGCACTTTTCCCTGAAGGATTTAATGGCGGTAAAGAATATCGCCATTCCCGGCGCGATAGCACAGATAGCCGTTGCAACGCTGCTGGGCATGGCGCTTTCGTCGCTGATGGGCTGGTCGCTGATGACCGGCATCGTCTTTGGGCTGTGCCTCTCCACCGCCAGCACCGTGGTGCTGCTGCGGGCGCTTGAGGAGCGGCAGCTTATCGACAGCCAGCGCGGGCAAATCGCCATCGGCTGGCTGATCGTTGAAGATTTAGTGATGGTGCTAACCCTGGTGCTGCTGCCTGCAGTGGCGGGAATGCTGGAGAAAGGCGACGTCGGGCTGGCAACGCTCTCTCTTGATATGGGGATCACCATTGGTAAGGTCGTAGCGTTTATCGCCATTATGCTGGTTGTGGGCCGCCGCCTGGTACCGTGGATTCTGGCTCGCAGCGCCGCCACCGGCTCCCGCGAGCTGTTCACGCTTTCCGTGCTGGCGCTGGCGCTGGGCATCGCGTTTGGCGCGGTCGAACTGTTTGACGTTTCCTTTGCCCTCGGCGCTTTCTTCGCCGGTATGGTGCTGAATGAGTCAGAGCTAAGCCACCGTGCCGCACATGATACCCTGCCCTTACGCGATGCCTTCGCCGTGCTGTTCTTCGTCTCCGTCGGCATGCTGTTCGACCCGATGATCCTGATTCAGGAGCCGCTGGCCGTACTGGGCACGCTGGCCATTATCGTCTTTGGTAAATCTGTGGCGGCCTTCGGCCTGGTGCGCCTGTTTGGTCACTCCCAGCGCACGGCCCTGACCATCGCCACCAGCCTTGCGCAAATCGGTGAGTTCGCCTTTATCCTGGCGGGCCTGGGCATGGCGCTGAACCTGCTGCCGCAAAACGGGCAAAATCTGGTGCTGGCCGGGGCGATCCTGTCGATTATGCTCAACCCGATCCTGTTTGCCGTGCTCGAGCGCTATCTCGAGAAAACTGAAACGCTGGATGAGCAGACGCTGGAAGAAGCCATTGAAGATGAAAAGCAGATCCCCGTGGATATTTGCAATCACGCCTTACTGGTCGGTTTTGGACGTGTCGGGAGCCTGCTGGGCGAGAAGCTGATAGCACAGGGCATCCCGCTGGTGGTGGTCGAAACCTCCCGCAGCCGCGTGGATGAACTTCGCGAACGCGGCATTCGTGCCGTGCTGGGCAACGCCGCTAACGAAGAGATAATGAATCTGGCGCATCTGGACTGCGCCCGCTGGCTGCTGCTGACCATCCCGAACGGCTACGAAGCCGGGGAGATTGTGGCGGCCGCCAGGGCAAAATGCCCGGACATCGAGATTATTGCCCGCGCGCATTACGACGACGAGGTGGATTACATCACCGAGCGCGGCGCAAATGAGGTCGTGATGGGCGAGCGGGAGATTGCTAATACGATGATGGGGCTGCTGGATAAACCTTCTGAGGTGCCGGATGGCGCTGGCGCTTATCCGGCCTACAAATAATCTGCTGTCCTGCCGGATGGCGCTGGCACTTATCCGGCCTACAAATAATCTGCTGTCCTGCCGGATGGCGCTGAACGCTTATCCGGCCTACGAATAACCTGCTGTCCTGCCGGATGGCGCTGAACGCTTATCCGGCCTACGAATAAACCTTTGAACGCTCATACGGCCTGCGCCTTTGTAGGGTGGATAAGCGCCAGCGCCATCCACCATTCGAGTATCAGCGATCCCAGTACGACTCTTCCAGGCTGTCCTCACGTTCCGGCAGGCCTCGCGTCAGGCGCGGCGAGTGCTGGTTAAGCACCTGGTAGCTTACGCGGTTGGCGTATTTACACACCTGGGCGAGGGACGAATAGGTCAGCCAGGTGAACTGGTGCTTGCTGGAGTTTGGCACGTTGGAGCGGTGGTAGTTATTGGCGGTGATGTCATGTAGCAGCGCCGCCAGCGCGCCGTCGCCCGCGCCGTTGGTGTTCATGATTTTCTCAGGCCCGCCCATATAGGGGGCAATGTGCGAGAAAATACGCAGCGGATTTTCGCAGTCTTTATGGCGCATGGCGCGGCTGAACTCGTACTGGTTGAATTCGGCAATCGCGCCCGGCAGCAGCGGATGCTGGGTAATGCGTTTGGCGGACTCTTCGGTGAACCCTGCCATATACAGCCCGACCGGCCCTGCGGTACAGAGCACTAAGTCCACCCAGTCCAGCGCCTTATCTGCCGCCAGCAGCGGATCGCTTTCCCCCGTCAGCGCCTGCCCCTCTTCTTCGTTCATGGCCAGAATCGAGACGTGCTCTTTGAGGAACGCCTGCCACCACTCCGGGTTTTCGGCAATCACGTATTTGGTGCCCAGCGTCAGCACCACCGGCACGTTGTGTTTTTTGGCGAAGCTAATCGCCTGCATGGTGGCATCCGGCATGGGCTCGCCCGGCTGGCAGCGCACGAGGTACGAGGTCAGCACCAGCGCGGACGCTCCGGCAATCACTTCTTCCGGTATGCTCTCTGCGCGCAGCTGGTTCATGTGGCCGGGGCTGATGGCGAACGTCCGCTCGCCCTGCTCGTTAATCAGCGTAAAGCAGCGGCCAATCGCGCCGTTTACCCCTTGCAGATAGTTAAGGTCGGTTCGGCTGGAGGTATTGCAGAGATAGCGGTAGGCATAGCTGCCGATTTCAATATTGCTGCACATCACGCCCAGCAGGACCGAGCGGTCATCCGCCAGCACGGAATAGTTGTGCATGGTATTCCCGATGGTGCCACCGGCAAACTGGTGGGTAATCAGATTTTTTTGTACCAGCTCCTGATACAGCGCTTCCGCGACGTCATCGGCAATCACCAAAGAATGGCCGAAGCTCAGGCCGTAGCGGTGAACAAACTCATCGTCCACTTTGGCTTCGATATCCACCAGCGTCTGGTCGATGCCGACAATCCAGGAGGTCCCGGTTTCGTTTTCAGGCTGGACCTGCTGCAGCAGCGGATCGCGATGGCTGACGGGGAAATAGTGTTTGGATTTACGCTTGCCGGGAAATTTCATGGGCTGTCACAGGAGGGTTGCTAATCAGGCCGTGAATGGTAGCACATTCACGGCCCGCGGCGCGATTAGCGATAGCGTTCGATAAGGCTCAGCATCATGGCGATATGGGCCGGATCGTCGTTGAGCGCCGGGATGTATTCGTACTTGCTGCCGCCCGCCTCGATAAAGACCTCACGGTTCTGCACCGCCATCTCTTCGAGCGTTTCAAGGCAGTCCGCCGAGAAGCCCGGACACATCACCTGGATATGCTTAACGCCCTTCTCGGCCAGCATTTTCAGCGTTTCGTCGGTGTAAGGCATCAGCCAGGGTTCGCGGCCAAAGCGCGACTGGAAGGTCATCATCACTTTTTCCGGCGGCAGCTCCAGCGCGCTGAGCAGCTCGCGGGTGGTGTCCCGGCAGCGCTGGGGATAGTCGTCACCTTCGTTGGCGTAGCGCTGCGGAATGCCGTGATAGGAAAGCAGCAGGATCTCCGGCTCGCCGTGTTCGGCGAACGAACGTTTTACCGAGGCGGCCAGCGCGTTGATGTAGGACTCATCTTCCGCGTAGTCGCGAATCAGCGAGATGGACGGCATGGAACGATAGCCGGCAAATATCCGGCCCAGTTCGTCCCAGACGGCAGCGACCGTTGAGCAGGAGAACTGCGGATAGAGCGGCAGTACGACGATATGATCCACATGATGGGAGAGAAGCTCGTCGACGGCGCTTTTCAGGGAAGGGTTACCGTAGCTCATGCCCAGCGCAACGGGAATATCCGGCAGCTGCGCGGCCAGCGCCTGCTGCTGACGGCGGCTGTAGACCATCAGCGGGGAGCCTTCTTCCATCCACACGGACTGATAAAGTTTGGCTACTCGCGGGGCGCGTATGGGCAGGATCACGCCGCGCAGCAGCGGCCACCACAGCAGACGCGGGGTATCGACCACTCGCGTATCGCTCAAAAACTGGCGCAGGTAGCGTTTCACCGCCGCCGGGGTTGGGGCATCAGGCGTACCGAGGTTTGCCAATAAAACGCCAATTTTTTCCTGACTCATGAACGCTCCTTATCAACACAGTGCCGATAATTGTAACGTAAAAGAGAGGAGGAGAAACCGATAACAGCGAATGGGCAAATTTGAGGTAAAAAAATACCAGGGCAGGCCCTGGTATTGAGTGCTCAGGCTTAAGATTAGCCGAGGATTTTAGCCAGCTCTGCGCTGACTTCGGTCACTTTACGGGTGCCGTCGATTTTCGCGTATTTGGTGTTACCCGCCGCCGCTTCTTTGCTGTAGTAAGAGATCAGCGGAGCCGTCATCTGATGGTATTCCACCAGGCGCTTGCGCACGGTTTCTTCCTGATCGTCTTTACGGGTGGTCAGCTCTTCGCCGGTCACGTCGTCTTTGCCTTCCACTTTAGGTGGATTGAAGGTGACGTGGTAAACGCGGCCGGACTGCGCGTGTACGCGACGACCAACGATACGCTCAACGATCAGCTCATCAGGCACTGCGAACTCCAGAACCACGTCCACGTTGATGCCCGCTTCTTTCATGGCGTCAGCCTGTGGAATGGTGCGCGGGAAGCCGTCAAGCAGGAACCCGTTGCGGCAATCTTCCTGGGTAATACGCTCTTTCACCAGCGCGATAACCAGCTCATCGGTCACCAGCTTGCCGGCGTCCATGATGTCTTTCGCTTGTTTACCCAGCTCTGAACCAGATTTTACCGCGGCACGTAACATATCACCGGTGGAGATTTGCGGAATACCGTATTTCTCCATGATGAACTGTGCCTGAGTCCCTTTACCTGCGCCCGGAGCGCCGAGCAGAATGATACGCATTGCGTAATTCCCCATACGTTTGGATTTTGTGTACTTAGATCTGAGGCGAAGACCTTACCATTAAAGGCGGCTTAACCTCAAGAAAGCCTGCTGGTGGCGAAGGTCAAAGAAAAGAAAGGTGGATGGCGCTAAACGCTCATCCACCCTGCAACACCGGTTCATTCGTAGGTCGGGTAAGCACAGCGCCACCCGACAATTACCCCGCTACCTACCAGAGGTAGTTAAGATACCAGCAGCTGGTTCATTCGACGGATAAACTGGTTTGGATCTTCCAGCGTTCCGCGTTCCGCCAGCAGCGCCTGGTCAAGCAGCAGCTCTACCCACTCGCCAAACTGCGCTTCGTCCTGCGTGTCCGCCGCGCGTTTCACCAGGCCGTGGTCCGGGTTCAGCTCGAAGATGTATTTCACCTCCGGCACTTCCTGGCCCGCCGCGGCGAACAGTTTCGCCATCTGGGTGCTCATGTCGTTGCTGTCGGTGGTGACGATAGCCGGGGTGTCAGTCAGACGGTGCGTCAGACGGACTTCTTTCACGCGCTCACCCAGCAGGGTTTTCACGCGGTCAACGAACGGCTCCAGCGCTTTTTCAGCTTCTTTCGCTTCCGGCGTCTCTTCTTCGGCCAGCTTTTCCAGAGACTCGTCAGTTTTGCTGGCGGACTGGAACATCTTGCCGTCGAACTCGGTCAGGTAGCTCATCATCCACTCGTCGATGCGGTCGGAAAGCAGCAGCACTTCGATGCCTTTCTTACGCAGCAGCTCCAGATGCGGGCTGCTTTTCGCCGCCGCATAGCTGTCGGCGGTGATGTAGTAAATCTTCTCCTGGCCTTCTTTCATGCGGGACACATACTCTTCCAGCGACACAGTTTGTGCGGAGGAGTCGGTGTGGGTCGTTGCAAAGCGCAGCAGCTTCGCAATCGCTTCCTGGTTGGCGTTGTCTTCCGCCGGGCCTTCTTTCAGCACGAGGCCGAAGTTTTTCCAGAAGGTCTGGTATTTTTCGCTGTCGTCTTTCGCCAGCTTGTCCAGCATCTGCAATGCACGTTTGGTCAGCGCGCTGCGCAGGTTCTGGGTGACGCGGCTGTCCTGCAGGATTTCGCGAGAGACGTTCAGCGGCAGATCGTTGGAGTCGATCAGGCCACGGATGAAACGCAGGTAGTTCGGCATGAACTGCTCGGCGTCGTCCATGATGAACACGCGCTGCACGTACAGCTTCAGGCCGTGCTTGTGATCGCGGTTCCACATGTCCCAGGGTGCCTGCGATGGGATATATAACAGGCTGGTGTACTCCTGTTTACCTTCCACGCGGTTGTGGCTCCACGCCAGCGGGTCGGTAAAGTCGTGGGCGATGTGCTTGTAGAACTCGTTGTACTCTTCGTCTTTCACTTCAGACTTGCTGCGGGTCCACAGGGCCTGCGCCTTGTTGATTTTTTCCCAGCCGAGGATGGTTTCGCCATCTTTCTCTTCACGGGTTTCAATCTCTACCGGCAGCGCGATATGGTCGGAGTATTTGCTGATGATGGAGCGCACGCGCCAGTCGTCGAGGAATTCGTCCTCGCCTTCACGCAGGTGCAGAGTGATTTCGGTGCCGCGGTCGGCTTTGGTGATATCCGCAACGGTATATTCGCCCGCGCCTTCGGATTCCCAGAACACACCTGCATCAGCAGGCGCGCCCGCCGCACGGGTACGCACGGTGACTTTGTCCGCCACGATGAACGCGGAGTAGAAGCCCACGCCGAACTGGCCGATCAGCTGGCTGTCTTTCGCCTGGTCGGAGCCCATGGAGTCGAGGAAGGCTTTAGTCCCGGATTTAGCAATGGTGCCGAGGTGGTCGATAGCTTCATCGCGGGTCATACCGATACCGTTATCGGCGATGGTCAGCGTGCGCTTTTCTTTATCAAAAGAGACGCGGACGCGGAGTTCACCGTCACCCTCGTAGAGATCGGCCTGGGACAAGGCGCGGAAGCGCAGCTTGTCGGCCGCATCAGAGGCGTTGGAGATCAGCTCACGCAGGAAGATTTCTTTATTTGAATACAGAGAATGGATCATCAGGTGCAGAAGCTGCTTCACTTCAGACTGGAAGCCACGGGTCTCTTGTCCTTTCATGGTCATTGATACCTCAACAAAATCAAACAGGGTGATGAAAACGTTGAGTGTGAAATGGGGACAGCGGAGGAGATTTTCAAGCGGGAAGAAGAGGATCCTCCCGCGTTTGCTCAGAAAGTAATCTTGTGGCGACCGGCCAGGGAGTGGGACAGCGTGGTGCCGTCTACCATCTCCAGCTCGCCGCCGACCGGCACGCCGTGGGCAATGCGGCTGGCATCCACGCCGTACTGACCGCACAGTTCGCCGATATAGTTCGCCGTGGCTTCGCCTTCCACCGTCGGGTTGGTGGCGAGAATAATCTCTTTGATACTTTCGCTGGCTAAGCGCTCTTCCAGACGCTCCAGGCCAATGTCCGCCGGGCCGATGCCGTCGAGCGGCGAAAGGTGCCCCATCAGGACGAAATAGCGGCCGGAGAACTGCCCGGTGGCTTCGATGGCGTGAATATCCGCCGGGGTTTCCACCACGCAAATCTGACCATTTTCCTGCCGACGAGGATTGTTGCAGATGGCGCAAACTTCCTGTTCGGTGAAAGTACGGCAGTCCGCGCAGTGGCCGATTTCAGACATGGCGCGGGTCAGCGCCTGGGCAAGACGCATGCCGCCGCTGCGGTCGCGCTGCAGCAGGGCAAAAGCCATGCGCTGGGCGGACTTAGGGCCAACGCCCGGCAGGCAGCGCAGGGATTCCATAAGGGCAGTAAGTAAAGGACTGGTTTGCATCGCTCAGGCTTCTAAAAAAACAGTGGGGCATAGCCTAACATTAGCGCCGCGGGCGGGTATAGAAAAAGATAATCCCCCTGCGCGACGGCTCGCACAGGGGGATTATTTTACGCGATACTCTGGCCGAAACGGCCCTGGTTGAAGTCATCAATAGCCTGGTTAATTTCTTCACGGCTGTTCATCACGAACGGACCGTGACCCACCACCGGCTCGTTGAGCGGCTCGCCGCTCAGCACCAGAACCACGGCATCGTTGTTGGCTTCAATCGTTACGCCTTCTCCTTTGGCATCCAGCACCACCAGCTGCGCTTCACGCCCCACTTCCTGGCCGTTTACCTGTACGGTGCCTTTCAGCACCACCAGCGCCGTGTTCCAGCCGTCCGGCAGGTTCAGCTGCGTAACGCCGTGGGCGCTCAGATGCAGGTCGAGAATACGCATCGGCGAGAAGGTTCTTGCCGGGCCTTTCTGCCCGTCCATTTCACCGGCGATGACCCGTGCCACACCGGCACCGTCGGGCAGCGTGACCACCGGAATATCCGCGTCGGTAATGGACTGATAGCCAGCGGGCGCGTTTTTGTCCTTCGCAGGCAGGTTCACCCAAAGCTGCACCATTTCCAGGGTTCCGCCCTTCTCGCTGAACGCCGGAGAGTGGAACTCTTCGTGCAGAATGCCGCTGCCTGCGGTCATCCACTGCACGTCGCCCGGACCGATAACCCCGCCGCTGCCGGTTGAATCCCGGTGCGCCACTTCGCCTTTATAAACGATGGTGACCGTCTCGAAGCCGCGATGCGGGTGCTGATCCACGCCACGCTGCCCTTTGTTGCTCGGTTTGAACTCTGCCGGGCCTGCGTAATCCAGCAGCAGGAACGGGCTGAGCTGCTTCTCGAATTTTGCATACGAGAACAGCGAGCGAACCGGGAAGCCGTCGCCAACCCAATGGGAGGCCGGGGCGGAATAGACGCCGAGAATCGATTTCATTTTTTCTCTCCTGTGAATGCTGTATCTGATGGATAAAGCTTACTCACAAGACAGTAGCTCCGGTAGACTGGTAAAATGGAATCAGCGTTCTATAAACAGGACAATAAAATGCAGGATTTAAACGATCTTTGGTATTTCGTGCAGGTGGTCGATCACGGGGGATTTTCGCCCGCCAGCCGGGCCGTTGGCATTCCAAAATCGCGCCTTAGCCGCCGCATCGCGCTGCTGGAAGAGAGGCTGGAGACGCGATTAATCCAGCGATCGACCCGCAGCTTTACGGTCACCGAAGCGGGGCAGATTTTTTATCGCCACTGTAAAGCGATGATGATCGAGGCGGAGGCGGCTCAGGAGGCGATTGATACGCTGCGGGCGGAGCCGCGCGGCCTGATTCGTCTGGCCTGCCCCATCACCCTGCTTCACGTCCACGTGGGTGAGATGCTGGCGCGCTTTATGGCGCTCTACCCGCAGGTGACCGTACAGCTGGAGGAGACGAATCGTCAGGTGGACGTGCTGAATGAAAACGTGGATTTGGCCATTCGCGTGCGCCCCCTGCCGCTGGAGGACAGCGATCTGGTGATGCGCAAGCTTGCCGACAGAGGGATGTGCCTGGTAGCAAGCCCGGAGCTGGTGGCGCAGTTCGGACAGCCTGATTCCCCGGCGGATTTGCAGCACTGGCCGAGCCTCGCCTTAAGCAAGCCGCAGCAGGTGTATCGCTGGTGCCTGTATGGCCCGAATCAGCAGGAAGTCATTCTTCATCACGCGCCACGGTTTATTACCACGGATATGATTGCGCTGCGCAGCGCGGCGGTCGCCGGTGTGGGAATAGTGCAGCTGCCAAAGCTGATGTTAAACGAGCATCTAGCTGCGGGTAAGCTGGTGCACCTGCTGCCGGACTGGCGGGCAAGGCGGGAGATTATTCACGTGGTGTTTCCTTCCCGGCGCGGTCAGCTACCGGCGGTCAGGGCGCTAATTGATTTTCTGGTGGAGAGCTACGCGGCGTTTGAAGAGGAGTAATTCAGGACGTTTTTTGTCGGATGACGCTGCGCTTATCCGACCTACGTAACCAACCGTAGGACGGAAAGCAGTGCGTCATCCGCCGATCATCAGAACGGCATTTTGAAGCCTGGCGGCAGCTGCATGCCGCTGGAGACGCCGGCCATTTTCTCTTTCTGCGCTTCGCCGATACGACGGGCCGCATCGTTGAAGGCCGCAGCAACCAGGTCTTCAACCATCTCTTTATCGTCTTCCATCAGGCTTGGGTCGATTTCCACGCGGCGGCAGTTGTGCGCACCGTTGATGGTCACCTTAACCAGACCCGCGCCGGATTCACCGGTGACTTCCATCTGAGCGATCTCTTCCTGAGCCTGGGCCATTTTTTCCTGCATTTGCTGGGCCTGCTTCATCAGGTTACCCAGACCACCGCCTTTTCCAAACATAATCTTCTCTCTTTCGCTCGGGCCGCTGACGCGCAGAATGCGGTTAGCGGCTATCAGGGTTTACAACAGACCGGTTAACCGGTCTGTCAAATGGGGCGAATGCTGTCCTCATCAAGATCCGCATCGAAGAAACGACGCAGCGTCTGGATGTTGTTATCCGCACTCATAGACTCTCTTGCCTGCGCCAGCTTCTCTTCATAGATAGCCTGACGCCATTCCAGCGGCGTTCGCTGTGCCTGATTATCATCTTCAATGATTGTCAGTTCAACGGATTCACCACAGTGGGCGCTCATTGCATCCGTCAGCGCCTTCTGCGCGGACGGGGAATTCAGGTGACGCTGACTCGCGCGCAGATGCAAGCAAACTTTTGTGCCTTCCTGCTCTTTCCAGGCGTTCAGCGCCAGCTGCTGCACCAGTTTTGGCAGCACCAGCTGGTTAATTTCCGCCGCCCAGGCGTCGCGTTCAATGGCTTCCTGAGCAAGCTTTGCCGCCAGCTCGGGCGTTTTTTCATGTTCCAGCGCTCGCTTGAGCGCCTTCGGTGTCGCTACGGGTTCAACAACTTCCTCAGCGACGTTTTGCGACTTCCAGCGATAGGCTTCCGGCTTAGCTTCAGGCTTCTCTTCAACTATAGCCGTGGCGCGGGATTGTACCCGCTCGGTGACCGATGCCAGACGCTCCAGCGCAGTGTTTTTTGCCGGCCGCGCTGAATTTGGCGCCGCCGGCTCATTCTTTTTTGCTTTTTGGGCTCCCTGCTGGCGCATCAGCTGTGTTCGCGCCTGCAGTATCTGGCTGGTGGCATCCGGCAGCGGGGCATCGCTTTGCACCGGCGGCGGTGCCGCCTGCTGTCTCGGAGGCGGAGACCCCGGATTAACAACCGGTATGCTCGCTACAGTACGGGGCTGTTCCGGCTCCGGCATCGGTTTACGCGGATGGAACGCCAGCGCACGCAGCAGCGTCATTTCGATGCCCATGCGGCGGTCCGGCGCAAACGGTAGCTCTTTACGCCCCATCAGCAGCGTCTGGTAATACAGCTGGACTTCCGCAGGCGGAACCGTGCGGGCCAGTTCGCGCATGCGCTGTTCGATGGCCGCCATGTCGCTGCTCAGCGCAGATGGCGATAGCTGAACCATCGCCACTCGATGTAGCAGAGTGAGCATTTCAACCAGTAGGGCTTCCCACTCCACGCCACGGGCGGCCGCATCGTTAAGCAGCGCCATCACGCGCTCGCCGTCGGCGCTGACCATCGCTTCTATCAGCGACAGCGCCTGGTCGTCGTCCAGCGTGCCCAGCATGGTGCTTACCGCAGCGGTGGTCACCTGCCCGTCACCGCTGGCAATCGCCTGATCGGTGAGGCTTAGCGCGTCTCGCAGGCTGCCGTCTGCGGCGCGGGCCAGCAGCTGCAGCGCTCGCGGTTCGCTGGTGATTTTCTCTTCACCGAGCACATGCTCAAGCTGATGGCGAATTTGTTCGACGTCCAGCGCTTTGAGGTGGAACTGCAGGCAGCGGGAAAGAATGGTAACCGGGAGCTTCTGCGGATCCGTCGTCGCCAGCAGGAATTTAACGTGCGCAGGCGGCTCTTCCAGCGTTTTCAACAGCGCGTTAAAGCTGTGGCGGGAGAGCATGTGCACTTCATCGATAAGATAGACCTTGAAGCGGCCGCGCGCCGGGGCGTACTGAACGTTGTCCAGCAGGTCGCGGGTATCTTCTACTTTGGTGCGCGAGGCAGCATCGATTTCTATCAGGTCGACAAAGCGCCCTTGTTCGATTTCGCGGCAGTTATCACACACGCCACAGGGGGTGGCGGTAATGCCGGTTTCACAGTTCAGTCCTTTCGCCAACAGCCGGGCGATGGAGGTTTTCCCCACGCCGCGTGTTCCGGAGAAAAGATAAGCATGGTGGATACGGCCCAGCGACAAACCATTAGCCAGCGCGGTCAGCACGTGTTGCTGGCCGACAACATCAGCAAAAGTTTGTGGGCGCCATTTGCGGGCTAAGACCTGGTAGCTCATTCTCAGATTGGCTTCTTTGTTTGATCGCGGGAAAGGTGAATGTGAGGGGGTAATGCTAACATAAGCCCCACCCGATGGGCGAGGCCTCTATGATGCGGGAAGACGAGCCGCAAGGTGGATAAGCGGCTGCGGCATCCACCGTTTTTTCAGGACTCAGTGACCCGGGAAAGGCACGAGGCTGTAGCTCTTCACACCCATGTTCTCAAGACGCTGCTCGCCGCCGATATCAAACAGGTTGATGATAAAGGCCGCGTCGGTCACTTCGCCACCCAGACGACGGATGAGTTTAACCGTTGCTTCAATGGTACCGCCGGTAGCCAGCAGATCGTCCACCACCAGCACTTTGTCGCCCGGCTGGATTGCATCGACGTGAATTTCGAGCTGATCGGTGCCGTATTCCAGCTCGTAGCTCTCAGCAATCGTTTCACGTGGCAGCTTGCGCGGTTTACGCACAGGTACAAAACCCACGCACAGCTCTAACGCAACAGGTGCGCCAAACAAGAAACCACGTGCTTCGGTGCCCACCACTTTGGTGACGCCGGTGTCTTTAAAGCGCGCTACCAGCAGTTCAATGCTGAGGGCGTAAGCTTTCGGATCTTCCAGCAAGCTGGTAACGTCACGGAACAGAATCCCCGGCTTTGGATAATCAGGGATGCTTTTGATGCTATTTTTCAGATACTCAAGCTGCTGCGCAGTCGCGGTCATAATTAATGCCTGCTAAAAACATGAAACTCACCGAGCGCGTCGCAGGTTCTGTTTGAACCGCGGTCCAGAAATTGACCAGCCGCACCCGTGCTCGAAAACGGTCGAATTTACTGGCTGACGCGTACATTTGCAACTCCCGCAAGCGGGGTTCAGGGTTTTTGTTGCTTTTCGTCAACTACCGGCAGGCGCCACATGAAAATAAGCAGCGCGCCTAACATCATCAGCAAGAATAGCCGCACCCACAGAATGTTGACCAGATAGAGTGAGACGCCAAAAGTTAACACGATAAAAATCATCGCTCTCGGCTTTGCACCTGGCGGCATAGCCCGGTGCTGTTGCCAGTGGCGCAGATAACCACCGAACCAGGAGCGATAAAGTAGCCAGTGGTGAAACCTGGGTGACGAGCGGGCAAAGCACCAGGCCGCGAGCAGTAAAAACGGCGTGGTCGGCAGCAGGGGCAGCACCACGCCAAACGTCGCGAGGACTACCGCCAGCCAACCGATGATGATTAAAATAGTCCGTTGCATACCCGTTCCTGGAATAAACTGGCGCGAACGCCGCGCCGCCACTGGAGAGACATTTTGTGAAAACCGCTTCGCTCTTACAAGCCCTTGATGCACGCGTCGCGGAACTGGCGTCAGCCATCGAACCCCTTGCCTTGCAGCGCGCCTCGCAGGCCCGCTTTGACAGGCAGCTGTTCAATACCCACAGTACCCAGCTGAAAGATTATCTCGCCGAAGCGCAGGCCAACCTCGCTCAGCTACAGCTTAGCGTGAAAACTGGTCGAACGGAGCAGGTTGCCTTTCTGGCAGAAAAACTGGTCGCGCAAATCGCCGCGCTGCAGCGAGAACTGGCGACGTGGAAACTCCGCACCAATGAGCCCCAAAAGGCTGCGCCAGAGAATCTTTACGAGAAGCTGTCGACCCACCAGGATTATGAGCGTCGATTACTGTCGATGATTAGCGACAGGGAAAGCCAGCTGGGTACGCAAACGACGCTTGCCGGACAGCAGCAGCTTCAGCGCGAAATTGCCGCTCAGGAAGGACGTCTTCAGCGTTGCCGACAGGCCATCACGCGGATAGAGCGGGCCATTGAACGCCGCGAGCGTGGCCTGGGCTGATGCGACTTTTTACAGCTATCGAAACAAAGGAGGATATCAATGTCCCTGGATAACGCACCGGATGATGTCAAGCTGGCCGTCGATCTGATCATGCTGCTTGAACAGCACGAGATCCCGCCAGCTACTGTGCTGAGCGCGCTGGAAATCGTCCGCGACGATTTTCTGCGCAAACAGCGGGAAGAAGCTTCCCGCTGACACTTTTACGCGGGGGAAATGTCCCCGCCCTCTGGCTTAAGCCTGTCGCGCTTCACTTCCGTAAATTCATCGCCCTTTTCATTGCGCAGATGCACTTCCAGCTGGTTGAAGGCAATGTTGATATTATTTTCACGGCAAAGCTTGTCGATGGTGCGGTTTAGTTCATCCACCGTGTAGCTGCGGTCGCGGAGTTCACGCACGTACAGGCGCAGCTCGTGGTCCAGCGTGCTTGCGCCAAAGGTCGTGAAGAATACCGATGGCTCCGGGTCGTGCATGACTTTCGGATGATCGTGAGCCGCTTTGAGCAGGATCTCTTTGACCTTATCCAGATCGGAGCCGTAAGCGACGCCCAGGCGGATCACCACGCGGGTGATCGTATCGCTGAGCGACCAGTTGATCAGCCTTTCCGTGACGAAAGCTTTGTTCGGGATGATCACTTCTTTGCGGTCAAAATCGGTAATCGTCGTCGCACGAATACGAATTTTACTGACGCTACCGGAGAAGGTGCCGATGGTCACCGTATCGCCGATGCGCACCGGACGTTCGAAGAGGATGATCAGGCCGGAAACGAAGTTTCCGAAGATCTCCTGCAAACCAAACCCAAGGCCAACCGACAGCGCTGCGGCCAGCCACTGAAGCTTGTCCCATGAGACGCCCAGCGAGCCAAAGACCGTCATCGCCCCAATCACGATGATGGTGTAATTCATGATCGTGGTGATGGTGTAGGACGCCCCCTGGCGCATTTTAAGCCGCGACAGAACCAGGACTTCAAGCAGGCCTGGTAAGTTACGGATCAGCGCCCAGGCCACCATAAAGGCCACTAAAGCAAACAGCAGGCTGCCCATCGTGACGTTTTTAACTACCGCGGCTCCGGCTTCGGTGCCGTTGTAATGCCACAGGACAATGCTGTCGAGATAGGCAAAAACGGTAATTAAATCAGACCAGATGGCGTAGAACACCACGCCAAACAGCGCGAACATCAGCAGCATGGTCAGGCGCATGGTTTGCTGGTTGATTTGATCCAGCGCCAGCGGCGGCTCTTCAACCGGCTCGGCCCCTTCTGCCCCTTCTTTTACCAAATGCTGTCGGCGAGCGACTGCACGTCGGTATGCAATACGGCGCGCCGCGACGCTCAGACCACGAATGATCGTCTGATGCAGTAAATTCCAGATAATGACCAGATAAACAGTATCAATCCATCGGTTCGCCAGCCGCAGTGTGGTGTAGAAGTACCCTGTCACCGTTAGCACCAGCAGAGCAACAGGGACAATAGAGAGCACGGTCATGGTGACCAGCCGCAGCGTATGGGACTCTCTGTTACGCCAGTTGTCACGCCACATGGGGATAACCAGAGCGGTAATCAGCAGCAGGTTGAGGAAGATAATGAACTGACCGAGTACGTCATCCATCAGGTGCAGCGGTGAGTGCTCACCCACAACCGACCAGTACAGTAGCGGCAGCAATGCGAGGCTGACGCGAACAATCTGCCGACGATAATGACGCGTCAGCTGTTCTGGCATATTGAAATGCGTGACGCCCACGCCTTTTGGAGAGAGTACGCGCCAGGTCAACCCAAAGACCAGCCAGAACAGCGCCAGCTCTTTGGCAAAGCTCCACAACAGATCGCTGACGCTGGTCTGCATAAACAGCAACACCAGGCCCACGGCCAGAATGGCAAGGGTTGCGGGCAGCACCTTTAGCAGGCTGAACAACATCGCTTTCGGCGTGTTGAGCTGGCTGTCGCTACGAAGTTGACCTACGTCTGCGGCAAGCTTCTCCAGTTTTTTATCAATCCACCTGAAACGCCAGCGGATCAGTCCTGCAATGAGCAAGAGCGGCAGTGCGGTAAACAGGGAGACGAAAAGCGCGTCGAGCACCTTTTTCCAGCTGAAATCAATTTTGATGCCTTTGATTTGAGCGTGAAGCGCACCCGGGAAGGCTTTAACCCACTCCCAGTTCATCGGCTTGTTGCTGTTTACCCAAAAGATCTGCTGGGTCAGTTTGGCCTGTAACGATGAGCTGACGCTGACCAGCTGCTGCTGATAAATTTGCAGGTTGATAGCCATCATCAGCTGATTGCCGAGCTGTTTATTGAGCTGGTCCAGCAGTTCGCGGCGCATGTCCACGACCTGCAACAGCGCATCGTGAACATCGTCGTTCACTTCCGCTTTGTGCCCCTCTTCGATTTTGTCAACGAAAACATCGCTCTGGAATAGCGCATCCCGCTGCTGGTTCACGTCAAACTGCTCAAGGCGCAGATCGGCGATGCGGTTGGTCATATCTTCGAGTTCGTCCGCGGATGGCAGAGTCTGCTGCTGCTGATAGAGGATACGCGACAGAAGCAGGCTGCCCTTCAGAACCGAGATTTGTTCGTTGATATTCCGCTCGGATTGCAGGGCGCGGTCCAGCCAGTTCTTGACGCGAATATTGCGCTGCACCAGATTGTTGCCGTTCTCGGTTGCGGTGATTAAGCGCTGGCTGAGCTGATGGTTGATTTCCAGCTCCTGACGCACCAGCGGGTTGTTCTGGATGCTGGTCGCTTCGTCCGGCGTGACCGCCTCCTGCGCCGTTTTTTCGGTGAGCGTCAAACGCTTGCTGTTCACCGCCTCCTGCAACAGTTGCAGAGCGTGCTCAAGCTGGTTGATGTGCGCAGTGGTGTAGTCACGCTGCTTTTGCAGCGTATCCTGCAAGGTGGTATTCCCTTCAAGGCTTTTTCTCTGCTGTTCCAGCTGTGCATTAAGCAAAGATTGCTGTACCAGCAGCAGGTTTTGCTGGGTTGGCCTTAGCGCCGCTTCCCCGGGGCTTGTGCCGTTCAGCCGATTCCTGATTTGTTGCAGCTGCTGGGAAGCGGTGTACATCGCATTTTGTACGCGCTCGGGCTGCGTTTGCAGCGACACCAGCTGGCTATTGAAAGTGGAGAGGTCATTTTGCGCGGCCTGTAAATCATCCAGCACACCGGAGACACGAGCTTCCATCTGGCGCAAAGAGAGCGAGGCAAGCGTGGCCCGCGTTTGTGTATCGTCGCTGTCGGTACCGATGGCGTTCAGGGCGTCCGTCGCCTGGCGCAGTTTCTCCGGTGCCTGGGCTACCTGAGCTTTTAACGCCGCAGTTTCCTGTTTGATACGCGTGATTTTATCGAGCGTCTCGAGCGTTTCCGTCAGGTCTCTTTGCTGTAGCTTTTCATCAGGCGTCAGGTCTTTCTGCTTGTTAAGGGCATCCAGCTGGCTTTGCACGTCAACGCGCGTGGGAAGATCGCCATTAATTTGTGCCTGAGCGGAGTAAACGGGAAAGAGCGTACCGAAAAGCAGTACCAGAGCGACGAAAATGCGCGGTAAGAGAGTTTGCTGCTTAGTCATGAGTAAGATGTTCGGAGAGATCGTCGAAACAAGCCATCAACAGGAGCAGGGAGAATATCACGACTTACCTGACCCGAATAGCGAACCTTTGGGGCTACTACCTGGGTTCAATCTGAATTATTCGTGACCGGCAGGGATTTTTTTCGTAGCGTTGGCGACATCTGAAACATTTCCAGCAAAATAACGATATAATCGCGGGCCTGACCATGCAGATCAAAGCTATCCGGGGCAACAAGCCAGTTTTCGATTAATCCGGTAATGTAGCTACGTAGCAGGACAACGGCATGCGAGAGACGGAGATCGACAGGCAGCGCCCCCGCATCGATGCAGCGTTGCAGACTGACTTCGATACGTTCATTTCCTTCCATGTAAAGGACGCGCCGGGCCTGTTGTAACACGGCCATCTCGCCAACAAACTCGCATTTATGGAAGACAATCTCGGTCATCAGACGACGTCTTTCTTCCGTCACCGTTGACTGTAATATGTAAATTAACAACTCCCGCACAACGGAGAGTGGATCGTCAGGAAATTTTGCCTGATACTCAGTTTCAAGATCCCCAATACTGGACTCAGTTAGCGCCCAGATTTCATTAAATAAATCTGACTTATTTTTGAAATGCCAATAGATAGCTCCACGGGTCACCCCAGCCGCTTTGGCAATGTCCGCAAGTGACGTAGCAGAAACGCCCTGTTGCGAGAACAAGCGGATAGCTACATCAAGGATGTGTTGGCGGGTTTCCAGTGCCTGTTGTTTGGTTTTTCGTGCCATATGTCGCGGAATTTACTGGAGTCAGATTTACATACATTTGTGAATGTATGTACCATAGCACGACGATAATATAAACGCAGCAATGGGTTTGTGGACACTTGATCCATTGAACAACTTTGAAATCGGACACTCGAGGTTTACTTATGAACAAAAACAGAGGGTTTACGCCTCTGGCGGCCGTTCTGATGCTTTCAGGCAGCTTAGCGCTTACAGGATGTAATGATAATGAGGCCCAGCAGAGTGCCCCACAAGCTCCCGAAGTGGGTGTGGTGACTCTTAAGAGCGCGCCTTTACAGATCACGACCGAACTACCAGGCCGTACCAGCGCCTACCGTATTGCAGAAGTTCGCCCGCAGGTCAGCGGCATTATCCTGAAGCGTAACTTTGAAGAAGGAAGTGAAATCAAGGCGGGTGTCTCGCTTTATCAAATTGATCCTGCGACCTATCAGGCAGCGTACGACAGCGCTAAAGGCGACCTGGCAAAAGCACAGGCCAGCGCCAATATCGCTAAGCTTACGCTCAATCGTTACCAGAAACTTCTGGGCACTAAATACATCAGTCAACAAGACTACGACACTGCACTGGCCGATTCGCAACAGGCCAATGCTGCCGTAGTCGCTGCAAAAGCTGCCGTTGAAAACGCGCGTATCAACCTGGCTTACACCAAAGTGACCTCTCCTATCAGCGGCCGGATTGGTAAATCTGCCGTTACCGAAGGCGCTTTGGTCACCAACGGGCAAGCGACCGCGCTGTCTACCGTGCAACAGCTCGATCCGATTTACGTCGACGTGACGCAGTCCAGCAACGATTTCCTGCGCCTTAAGCAAGAACTCGCTGCCGGTAAGCTGAAACAGGAAAACGGCAAAGCGAAGGTACAGCTAGTGACCAGTGATGGTACGGCCTACACGCAGGAAGGTTCTCTGGAATTCTCCGACGTGACGGTTGACCAGACCACCGGTTCTATCACCCTGCGTGCCATCTTCCCGAACCCGGATAAAACTCTGCTGCCAGGTATGTTCGTACGAGCAAAACTGGACGAAGGGACTAACCCGGACGCGCTGCTGGTTCCTCAGCAAGGCGTAACGCGTACCCCGCGTGGTGAAGCCTCAGCGATGGTTGTCGGTAAAGATAACAAAGTTGAAATGCGTCAGTTGACGGCCACTCAGGCCATCGGTGACAAGTGGTTGGTAACAGATGGTTTGCATGATGGCGATCGCGTTATCGTAACCGGTTTGCAGAAAGTTAAACCCGGTGTTCAGGTGAAAATGCAGGAAGTCGCAGCTGATAATAACGCTCAACAGCAACCAGCCGCAGGCGCACAGTCCGAACAAACGAAGTCTTAACTTAAACAGGAGCCGTTAAGACATGGCTAAGTTTTTTATCGATCGCCCAATATTTGCCTGGGTAATCGCCATCATTATTATGTTGGCGGGCGGGCTTGCGATCATGAAGTTGCCTATCGCGCAATATCCAACCATCGCGCCACCGGCAATTTCGATCAGCGCACACTACCCAGGTGCAGATGCTAAGACGGTACAGGATACCGTGACACAGGTTATCGAACAGAACATGAACGGTATCGATAACCTGCTGTACATGGCTTCTTCCAGTGACTCTTCTGGTTCTGTCACCATAACCATTACCTTTGACTCTGGTACGGATGCTGACATCGCGCAGGTTCAGGTGCAGAACAAACTGCAGCTGGCGATGCCGCTGCTACCGCAGGAAGTCCAGCAACAAGGTGTTAGCGTTGAGAAGTCCTCCAGTAGCTTCCTGATGGTTCTTGGTATGATCAATACCGATGGTTCCATGACTCAGGAAGATATCTCGGATTACGTAGGCGCCACCATCAAAGATCCCATCAGCCGTACCCGTGGCGTTGGTGACGTTCAGCTGTTTGGTGCACAGTACGCGATGCGTATCTGGATGGATCCGAACAAACTGAATAACTATCAGCTCACGCCGGTGGATGTTATCGCCGCAATCAAAGCGCAGAACGCCCAGGTTGCAGCAGGTCAGTTAGGTGGTACGCCACCGGTGAAAGGCCAGCAGCTTAACGCCTCTATCATTGCGCAAACCCGTCTGAAATCTGCAGACGAATTCAGCAAAATACTGCTGAAAGTGAACCAGGACGGCTCACGCGTACTGCTGAAAGACGTGGCCAGGGTTGAACTGGGTGGTGAGAACTATGACGTTGTCGCTCGCTTTAACGGCAAGCCTGCGTCTGGTCTGGGTATTAAACTGGCAACCGGTGCTAACGCCCTGGATACCGCCAATGCGGTGCGCGCCACCGTTGAAAAACTCAAACCGTTCTTCCCGGCTGGTCTTGAGGTTGTTTACCCGTACGACACAACGCCGTTCGTAAAAATCTCCATCAAAGAGGTTGTGAAAACCCTCATTGAAGCAATCTTGCTGGTCTTCATCGTTATGTATCTGTTCCTGCAGAACTTCCGGGCCACGCTGATTCCAACAATTGCCGTACCGGTGGTACTGCTGGGGACTTTCGCCATCCTTGCCATCTTTGGCTATTCAATAAACACCCTGACGATGTTCGGCATGGTGCTAGCGATAGGCCTGTTGGTAGATGACGCCATCGTGGTGGTCGAGAACGTTGAGCGAGTGATGGTGGAAGAAGGATTGCCACCAAAAGAAGCAACGCGTAAATCGATGGAGCAGATTCAGGGCGCCCTGGTCGGTATCGCCATGGTGCTGTCGGCGGTGTTTATCCCGATGGCGTTCTTCGGCGGTTCAACGGGGGCTATCTATCGTCAGTTCTCCATTACCATCGTTTCGGCAATGGTGCTCTCCGTTCTGGTGGCAATGATTCTGACACCAGCGCTGTGTGCCACCATGCTTAAACCGATCGCCAAAGGTGAACACCACGAGAAGAAAGGCTTCTTCGGCTGGTTTAACAACATGTTCGACAAGAGCACGCATCACTATACCGACAGCGTCGGTAACATTTTGCGCAGCACGGGTCGCTATCTGTTGCTTTACCTTCTGATTGTCGTCGGCATGGCCCTGCTGTTCGTTCGCCTGCCAAGCTCCTTCCTACCTGATGAAGACCAGGGCGTATTCCTGACCATGGCTCAGCTACCCGCTGGTGCGACCCAGGAACGTACGCAGAAAGTACTCGACGACGTGACCGACTACTATCTCAAGAATGAGAAAGAAAACGTTAACTCAGTGTTTACCGTTAACGGCTTCGGTTTTGCGGGCCAGGGCCAGAACACCGGTCTGGCGTTCGTTTCTCTGAAAGACTGGGATGAGCGTCCGGGTGAAGAGAACAAGGTTCCGGCTATTGCTGCCCGAGCCAGTGCGGCGTTCTCGAAAATCAAAGATGGTATTGTGCTGGCGTTCAACCTGCCCGCTATCGTTGAATTAGGGACGGCTACCGGCTTCGACTTCCAGCTCATCGACCAGGCGAACCTTGGACACGAAAAACTCACTCAGGCACGTAACCAGCTGTTTGGCGAAATTGCCCAGCATCCGGATATGTTAGTCGGCGTGCGTCCTAACGGTCTGGAAGATACGCCGCAGTTTAAAGTGGATATCGACCAGGAGAAAGCGCAGGCGCTGGGTGTCTCTATCAGCGACATTAATACGACGCTGGGCGCTGCGTGGGGTGGCTCTTATGTCAACGACTTCATCGACCGCGGTCGTGTGAAGAAAGTTTACCTGATGGCCGATGCACCATTCCGTATGCTGCCAAGCGACGTTAACAACTGGTACGTTCGTGGCTCAGCTGGACAAATGGTTCCCTTCTCTGCCTTTGCTACCGCGCACTGGGAATACGGCTCACCTCGTCTGGAACGTTACAACGGACTGCCATCCATGGAAATCCTTGGTCAGGCGGCTCCAGGTAAGAGTACCGGTGAAGCAATGAACCTGATGGAAGAGCTGGCAGGCAAATTGCCTACCGGGATTGGCTATGACTGGACGGGGATGTCCTACCAGGAACGTCTGTCAGGTAACCAGGCCCCTGCTCTGTATGCCGTCTCGTTGATCGTCGTCTTCCTGTGTCTGGCCGCACTGTATGAGAGCTGGTCAATTCCGTTCTCCGTTATGCTGGTTGTTCCACTTGGGGTATTCGGTGCGCTGTTAGCCGCTACCTTCCGCGGATTGACCAACGACGTTTACTTCCAGGTAGGCCTGCTGACAACCATTGGGCTATCGGCGAAGAACGCGATACTTATCGTGGAATTCGCCAAAGACCTGATGGAGAAAGAAGGGAAAGGCCTGATCGAAGCAACGCTTGAAGCGGTACGTATGCGTTTGCGTCCGATTCTGATGACCTCTCTGGCGTTTATCCTTGGGGTAATGCCGCTGGTTATCAGTTCCGGTGCAGGTAGTGGTGCGCAGAATGCCGTAGGTACCGGGGTAATGGGCGGTATGATTACCGCGACTATCCTCGCTATCTTCTTTGTGCCAGTGTTCTTTGTGGTGGTTCGCCGCCGCTTCAGTCGCAAGACCGAAGATGTTGAACATTCGCATTCAGTCGAGCACCATCACTGATCCAGAGTGTTATTAAAAAGGGCCGCTTATGCGGCCTTAGATTGCTGAAAAAGAAGGAAAAAGCGTGGTTTTTCCTTCTTTTTGATTAGCAGGCGAAAATCAATGAATTGATTTTCCTTGTTATTTATTCGGTGAGATCTTTGCGACACTCATTTGCTTTAGGTTTGTCGTCAGTCTGGGGCCGCTTATGCGGCCTTTTTTCTTACCTTTAACCTTACAAGTCATAAGTTATATCTCCCCCTGCGTCTTCTTCTTAGCAACCATTTCAAAACGTTAGTTATTTGGTAAATGGCAGAAAAAACTTCATCAGACGTTTATAATTTTCAAAGCGAAAACTTCCGTTTGAAACCATACTTATATATTAAGAGTATTCTTAACATGGTATTAATTCGTCATGCATTTAACATTTACAGGGTCAATAGGCCCGTTCTCTGATAGCCACACCAGTCATGCCTATTAACATTACGGCCAGGGCTTAATGTGAGAATGTCATCCCCGTGATACTGAAGAAAATCTCAAGATCTCATGAATTAATGTTTGAATTGTAATTTTTAGTAATAGCCCAGGGAAATCTTGCGCAGATTGATTTATAGTAAAGACATATGGAATACTCGTTGTAATTGCTCCCACCTCACCAAGGTGTGTCCACCCCAGTGCGTTGTGTTTATCAAATTTTTATCGATAAAAAGGGGCTGAATTATGGACGAATACTCACCAAAACGGCATGATATCGCACAGCTTAAATTCTTGTGCGAAAACCTGTATCATGACTGCCTTGCCAACCTGGGAGAGAGTAATCACGGTTGGGTTAACGATCCGACATCGGCCATTAACCTACAGTTAAATGAATTGATTGAGCACATTGCTGCCTTCGCACTTAATTACAAGATTAAGTATGACGATGATAGTAAATTGATTGAGCAAATTGACGAATACCTCGATGACACCTTCATGCTCTTTAGCAACTACGGCATCAACGCGCAGGAACTGCAAAAATGGCGTAAGTCTGGTAATCGCTTGTTCCGCTGTTTCGTCAGCGAGAGCCGCGCTAACCCCGTGAGCCTCTCTTTTTAAAAATTATTACAAATACTTAAGGTGAATGTATGACAACGAAACCCTTAACCAAAACTGATTATTTGATGCGTCTGCGACGTTGCCAAACAATTGATACGTTAGAAAGAGTGATTGAAAAAAATAAATACGAATTATCAGACAATGAACTGGCGGTCTTTTATTCAGCAGCTGACCATCGCCTTGCTGAACTCACCATGAATAAACTCTACGATAAGATACCCCCGACAGTATGGAAATTTATCCGCTAATCCCTCATCGAAGAACTGTTCATTTTTAGTGCACCGGCCGGTAATACGCTAGCCATGTTTATGTTGAGTATTCCACACTCCGGTATTCACCCCATTAACATGGTCTACTCCCCTTTCTGTGGCCAGATCGCTATGCTGATGCGCCCTCGGGCCGTGGGTACGCGAAACTTGTGATTGTCTACACAAAAAGGGAACGTTCCCAACCATGATGATTCATTTTCGTTTACCGTAGAGGTTTTAGCCTCCATTGGGACACAACAGCCATGAGTGATGAAAAGCGTAAGATGATAGCCGGGGAATTTTACTCTCCTGCAGATGAGCAGCTCAAAGCCGACAGATTGAACGCCCGCCACCTTATCCATCGCTACAACCATACCCAACCGGATGAAACCGCGGTGCGTAAAGCGTTGCTGGCTGAACTGCTTGGCAGCAGCAACGAGGCGTATATCGAGCCGTCCTTCCGCTGTGATTACGGCTACAACATTTTTCTGGGTCATAACTTCTACGCTAATTTCGACTGCGTGATCCTGGATGTCTGCCCGGTGCATATCGGTGACAACTGCATGTTCGCGCCCGGTGTGCATATCTATACAGCCACCCATCCTCTGGATGCCGAAACGCGTAACAGCGGCGTTGAGCTGGGTAAACCAGTCATGATTGGTCACAACGTATGGATTGGCGGACGCGCGGTGATTAACCCAGGCGTAACGATTGGCGATAACGTAGTGGTGGGGTCCGGCGCGGTGGTGACTAAGAACGTCCCGGCAAATAGCGTTGTGGCCGGCAACCCGGCGCGGGTCATCAAGACGGTCTGAGAAAATCAGGTCGCTTAACTGTTATGGTTAATTTTGCTGAATCTGTTACTTTTTTGCGAACGGGCGGCTTCTTAAAATAGAGTTGTCACATTGGTGACAGCGATGACTTAACCGCAATCAGAAGGCACCCCATGACCGAAATCCAGCGCCTGCTAAACGAGACGATTGAACAGCTCAACGTCGTGGAGAAACGCGACAACCGCCCACGCTTTAGCATCAGCTTTATTCGTAAACATCCGGGACTGTTCTTCGGCATGTGGATTGGCTGGTTCGCTACGCTTATCGTCATGATGCAGTCAGAGACCCTCGCCGGGTCGGTCTGGCTGCTAAACGTGCTCTTCATCTTGCTGAACGGCTTTTTCTTTTTCGACGTAAACCCGCGCTACCATTACAGCGATATCGACGTGCTGGACCTGCGGGTTTGCTACAACGGTGAATGGTATAACACGCGTAACGTGCCTCTCGCGCTGATCGATAAGATCCTGCAATCTCCGCAAGTCGAAGATCAACAGAAGTCACTGCTGCACACCATGCTGACCCGCAAAGGCGAATTGTCCTTTTACGATATCTTCTCCCTGGCCCGGGCCTGAAGTCCTCAGCACGATGGCAGTGAAAGCCTGGGGCCTGGCCCCAGGCATCTCAAGACGGCTTCCGTTTCTTCCCGCCCTGTACCGCCTTAAACCGCGGATGGCTCTTGCAAATCACATAAAGCCTGCCTTTACGCTTCACAATCTGACAATCCGGGTAGCGCTGTTTTGCGCTACGAAGAGAGTTTACAACCTTCATACCTTAAACCTCCCCACCAAAGAAACGGCCAAAGCGCTGCTGGAAGCGCGCCGGGCTGCCCTCTTTATCCAGACTTCTCTGCCTGCCCGTATAATGCGGATGTGAGGCGGAAGAGACATCCAGCGTGACGTATGGAAAAGTCTGCCCGTCGAGTTTAATTTCCCGATCGGTCTTAATGGTTGAGCCCACTTTAAAGTATTCGTTGACAGTGGTGTCGTGGAACACAACGGTGCGGTAGAAAGGATGAATATCGCGTCTCATTGGCTTAACTCCGATATGTTATAACATAACAATAAAGTAAGTGACGAGAGTTAAAAAAGCAAGCGTGTTGAAAAATGAAACGGAGAAAAAACGCGGTGGGGTTAGCTATGTGTCAGAAATGATTAGCGATTAACTGACACACAGCCACTATACGTTTTTGCTTACCAGCAGCGTGGTCAGCACGAATGAGAGGATCAGTGCCAGCGCCACGCCCATCAGTGCAAAGATAAAGTACGGGCCAATATAAGCAGGCAGGCTGAAAATGCTCGACAGAATGTAGCCGTACAGCCGCACGCCAAAGAAGGCGATAAAAGCGGAGGCCACCGAGCTGGCGACGGTCGCAGCGATAAACGCCTTTTTATAACGAGTCAGCACGCCAAACAGCGCGGGTTCCGTAATACCCAGCAGCGCGGAGATCCCCGCCGACAGCACCACTGAGCGCTCCTGCCGTGAAGCCGTCTGCCGCCAGATGGCGAACGTCGCCCCGGCAATCGCCATGTTGGCCATAAACATCATCGGCATCAGCATGTCGTAGCCGCGATCGGTGAAGTTTTGCAGCGCAATAGGCGTCATCGCATGGTGCATTCCCGTCAGAATGGCGATGGGTCGAATGGCCCCAACCACCAGCCCGGCAAAGCTTGCCGACACGCCGAACAGCCCTTCAATAAACCACGCCAGGCCTTTACCCAGCCAGATCCCCGCCGGGCCGATGACGACCAGCGCAACCAGTGCTGCCAGAAAGAGTGTGAGCGTAGGCGTGAACACCGTTTTCAGTACATCCGGCATAAAGCTGTCCACCCAGCGATGAATATAGCTAAGCGCCAGTACCGAGAAGATCACCGGGATCACGCTCGAGGCATAATTAAAGACCGAAACGGGGATCACGTTCAGAAAATAGAAGGCATCGACGGCATCCGGCGCGTGTCCGGCCAGTGATTTTGCCGCCTCAATCAAAGACGGGTACATAAAGCAGGCGGCAACCGCTGCGGCCAGATATTCGTTAGTTTTGAACATTCGCGCCGCAGAAATCGCCAGGAAGAAAGGCAGAAAATAAAATACGCCGCTGGCAATCAGATCGATGACGATCACCGTATCGCTTTTAGCCGAAATGAACTTCAGCGCCACCAGGCCCGCCAGCAGCCCCTTGATCATGCCGGCACCGGCAATGGCGGGCACAATCGGCCCAAACACGCCTGAAACCGTATCCATAAACAGCGAAACCAGGCTCTTACGCTCAGGCTTTCGCTCGCTGGTCGCAGGCTGTTCAAACGTCCCCAGTACGGCGGTGAGTTGCTCATACCAGCTGTTCACCTTCGGGCCGATGATTATCTGGAACTGATCGCTCTGGATCTGCGCGCCTAATATTCCCGGCAGCTTTTTAATTTCAGGCTGGTCGATTTTGCTTTCATCGATGACGTCGAAGCGCAGGCGCGTCATACAGTGCCAGACTTTATTAATATTATCGGCGCCCCCCACCAGGCGGATAATATTATTGATGGCCTCTACGGTTCCCATGAATGACTCCGGATTGTCTTATTGTTATGTGTTGTGGGGTTAGATGGTAGAGAAAAGCAATCTACAAAACAAACCAATGAAATTTGAACCTCGTCACATTTAGCCACCAGGCATGCCTTACTAAGCCAACGATCATGAAATTGGTCTGGTTTTTACGAGACTTTAAAAGAAATTCCTGACCAATAAAATTTAATTAAAAAAGCGGTTTACCCGAGCATATTAATAGGGCGATAGTAATTAACAGAACCCTGTTTACGATAAGTAACCGGCCACATCATGGTGGCCCGTGGAGTTATCTCGTGTTGCCTACGCTAATCGAAAATATCGAATGTTTTATTACCAAACCTGACCGACATAATCTTGTCACCGTGCGCGTCACAACCAATAAAGGCGTGACGGGTCACGGCTGCGCCACCTTCCAGCAGCGCCCCGTGGCGGTAAAAACGATGGTCGATGAGTATCTGAAGCCCTTGCTGATCGGTCGGGATGCTAACCACATCGAAGATTTATGGCAGATGATGACGGTCAACGCTTACTGGCGCAACGGCCCGGTGATGAACAATGCCATTGCCGGTGTGGACATGGCGCTGTGGGATATCAAAGGCCAGCTGGCGGAGATGCCGCTGTACCAGCTGCTGGGTGGAAAATCGAAAGATGCCATTGCGGTTTACAGCCACGCTGCCGGTGAAACGCTGGAGGCACTGTATCAGCAGGTCGATACGCTGCTGGCGGAGGGATACCGCTATATTCGCTGTCAGCTCGGGTTCTATGGCGGCACCCCGCAAGAACTGCATGCGACTAAAAATCCAACGCCGGGCGCCTACTACGATCAGGACGAGTACATGGCAAATACCGTCGCCATGTTTAAAGGGCTACGGGAGAAGTACGGTAACCAGTTCCACATCCTGCATGACGTCCATGAGAGGCTGTTTCCCCAGCAGGCTATCTCCCTGGCGAAACAGCTCGAGCCTTATCAACCCTGGTTCATTGAAGACATTCTCCCGCCGCAGCAAAGCGCCTGGCTTGAGCAGCTTCGTGCGCAGTCCTGCGTGCCGCTGGCCATGGGGGAGTTGTTTAACAACCCGGCGGAATGGCACGATCTGATTGTTAATCGCCGTATCGACTTCATTCGCTGCCATATTTCACAAATTGGCGGCATCACCCCGGCCTTAAAGCTGGCGGTACTTTGTCAGGCCTTTGGCGTGCGCCTTGCCTGGCACGGTCCACCGGATATGACGCCAATCGCCGTCGCGGTCAACACCCATTTGAATATTCACCTGCATAACTCGGCAATTCAGGAGTTTATTCCCAATAAGCCGAATACCCAGGCCGTCTTCCCGGGCAGCCCGGAAGCGGAACAAGGCTATATGTACCCTATTGATAAACCTGGTATTGGCGTGGGGTTTAATCCGCAGGAAGCCGAGCGTTTCCCGCTAGAATATCGGCCTCATGAATGGACGCAAAGCCGCCTGCCTGACGGGACGATTCACACGCCCTGATTACCCCTGCGAAACACCAGGTTGTCATGATTAAAGGGCGTGATATAGGTGCAGGAATAGTTGATATCGACAATTTCACTGATCTCAAATACGCGCCCACCAGCAAGGATCCCCCGGTTGATAATGCGCATCGCCGGGATGTTTTTTTTACACTCCAGCAGTGCTGCCTGCTCTTTATTGATACTGATTGCCTGATAGCTGGTCAGCTGATGCGAAATTAAGTAACCCTTACTGAGCACATACTGTTGAAGAGATTGTTCGATAACCTGCTGATTAAGATCGGGAAAATCCTTCACCGGCAGGCGGGATATTTCGATTTGGACCTTTTGATTATCCACCAGCCGCAGCCGACAAAACTGCCAAATAAACTCGTTCGCCCCCACGCCAAATACCTGCTGCTCTTCCCTGTCGGGTAATTTCTTATGCAGATTCACCATCCGAAAAGCAATCTGGTCAAATCGCTTTTCCGTTATGGAATTATAAACCAGGGGATTATTACGTGCCTGTTGATTAATCCAGATCCCCGAGCCCTGAATTATATCGACCACACCAATGCTCACCAGCCTGTCCAGCGCCTGGCGGATAGTGAAACGAGAAACACCATAAATCTCTGCAAGTTGCCTTTCTGGCGGTAATTTGTTGATTTCTTTATCGCTGCGCTGATAAATTTTACTGAGCAAATCCTGGGTAACAAACTCACTTTTCTTCATGGTCTTCTCAAATAGCACTTAACGCGTAGTTCATTTGCGATGAAACATATCATCCACATCGGGGCTGGGCTAGAATTAGCCTGACATTGAAAACCATTATAAAAACTAAGCCCTTCCCCGGACTCTGAAACAATGGCAAATAGTAAACTGGTCGGTCTGGTCAACAGCGTGCTGATTCTGGCAGTGTTGATCCCTATTCTGCTGAGTATTTTCCTCGCCCATCATAAGGCTAACCAGGTTTTTCATGATGAGCTTGATGATTTCGCCGAACGGGCACTGGTACGAACCAGCAGGGTGATCGACCAATCTACTGACGCCGTTGATGAGATAAACCGGAGCACCGATAAAACCTGTACCCTCCCCCACGTTCAGGCTATGCGCCGCGTTGCATTAAATTATCGCTATATCCAGGAAATATTGTTCGAAACGAGCGGGCAAATTCATTGCTCGTCATTTCAGGAACACAGCGACGCTCAGCATATTGGTGAGCCGGATAAGGTTGGCAGAGGAGGTTTCAGCGCCTGGTACACCAACACGACCGATTTGGGCTTCAAACGTACGATGATCTACATCGGCAAGCCTCCGCATATTGCGGTCATTGATCCCCTTTCGTTTATTGATGTGATCCCCTACAGCGGCCAACAAATGAATATCGCGATGGTGAGTCTGGGGAAAAATCAGGTGATTGCCAGTAGCGTCCCGATCAAAGCCATCGCCTGGAAACTTGAGGCAAAGCGGGGGCTGAGTAGTTATGAATTCCAGAATTCAGCTTACGTTATCCGCCGTGAGAATAACCTTGGTCTGGCAATGATCGCCTGGGCCCCACTCTCTCCCCTGAGACACAGCTGGTATAAGCAGCTACTGATCTGGCTCCCTATTGGTATGGGCTTCAGCCTTGGGGCTGGAATGTATATCACCCGCGTGCTTCGCCGCCTACAATCTCCCCGAGCGCGTCTTACCGATGCCATCAATAACAATGAGTTCACCGTGAAGTATCAGCCCATTGTCGATTTGCAAAACGGTGAATGCGTCGGGGCAGAGATTCTGCTGCGCTGGAAGCAGCCGGACGGCAGCTGGCTAAGCCCGGATGTGTTTATTCCGCTAGCCGAAGAGAACGGGCTGATTACCGTTCTCACCGAACAGGTCATTGAAAAGTTATTCACCGAGATGGGAAGCTGGCTGCACAGCCATCCGGGTCATCATATTTCACTGAACCTCGCGACTTGTGATTTACTCAGCGACCACATACTGAGCGTTATCCGTCCCTACCTGACCAAATATTTCGTCAAGCCAGAGCAAATTGCCTTTGAGATTACCGAGCGAAGCTTCTCTGACCCCAAGCTCACAGCCCCTGTTATCGAGCAATTCCGCCGGGCCGGGCACCCTATCTATATTGACGATTTTGGGACTGGTTACTCCAGCCTTAGCTACCTGCAAAATCTGGATGTTGACGTGCTGAAGATAGACAAATCTTTCGTCGATGCGCTGGAGTATAAAAAAGTCACCCCATACATCATTGAGATGGCGAAGATGCTCAATATTGCGATGGTGGCTGAAGGGATTGAGACTGCAGGACAGGCCGCATGGCTACGCGACCAGGGCGTGCAGTTCGGCCAGGGCTGGCTCTACAGCAAAGCACTGCCGAAAGACGCGTTTATTGGCTGGGTAGAGCGTAATCACTCCGTTCCCGACGAGGCGTAAACGCAATGCCTTTTGACCTGTTAAGGGAAAATTCAGATTTAGAGTCTCTTTCGGGGATGGCGCTTCGCTCTGCCGAACCATAGTCGAATCTATAGGGTCACAAAGCGCCAGCGTCATCCGCCGAAACAACACCTTATTCATCCAGTAACGGCATAAAACCGCCGTATATCATTCGCTTGCCATCAAACGGCATGGACTCACCAAACTCTTTCATACGCGGGTCAGACATCATTTTCGCATTCGCCGCGTCACGCGCCTCTTTGGAAGGATATTCAATCCAGCTAAAGACCACTTCTTCATCATCGGCCGCCTTAACGGCCATCCGAAAATCGGTAAGTTTGCCGTCAGGCACGTCATCAGCCCAACATTCAACGACACGCAGCGCGCCAAACTCCTTGAACAGCGGTGCGGCTTTAGCCGCCATCGCTACGTACGCATCTTTATTGGCGGCGGGTACTGCCACGACAAAACCATCGACATAATGCATTGTGACCTCCACGGGGTGGGGAGAATGGGCAGATAATTTCTACCCGTGATGATTACGCCAGTTAAGTGTAGTGGTTGGGGCAGGATGCTGCCTGCTCAAAGTTTGAGTAGCATTTCATACTGGGTGATGGGATCCTGCTGATAGCCGCAGCTGAGATAAAGCGGCGCAACCTGTTCCGGGACAGAGCCTGCCGTGGACAGCCCCGGAAAACGCTCATGGAGCAGCGTGAGGAGTTTTTTCGCCTTTCCCTGGCCACGCGCTGAGGGGTCGACATATAACATGCGCAGCTTCGGCTGTTTTAGATTTGGAATGACCATCGCATAAGCCACGTCATCCAGTACGAAGGCTTTACCTGGGAGCTTATAAAGCGATTCGGCGGCGCTTAGCCAGGGCAGCCGCAGAGAGCTATCCGACATCATCAGCTTCGCCATCAGTATGGGATCGATTTCCATCAGTTCCCCCGTAGGATGGAACGCTCTCGATCCTGTTGCATGAAAGCAAACAAGCGTCTGCTGGCGAACAAACCCCATGCGCTCGTAAAGCGCGATCCCGTTGTCGTTCCCCACAATCACTTCCAGCCAGAAATGCTTGTCGCCACGAAGGCGTGCCGCGTCGATAAGCTGCCCGATAAACTGTTTGCCATACCCCTGCCCACGCAGCTCCGGCCTGATAGCAAATGCGGCCAGACGGCAGCTTTGCCCACGACGGGTAATCAAAGCCAGCGCCCTGGGCTCGCCGTCCTGCAGCCAGACCACGCTGTCGTTGAGGCTGATATCTTCTGAAGAAAAACGCGTGGCAAAGGTTGCGCCATCAATCGTAAACGATACCAGGTAGCCTTCAAAGCAGTGGGACAGAATGTCCGCCAGCTGGTAGCTGTTCCAGTGCGCTGCCGCTTTACCCATAACCGGACTGTGCATCATGCACCTCATAAGAGAGAGAAATTAACTTTCGCAGTGATAACCATAGCGCGAGAAACCGGTACGGTGTTGATTTTGTGCTTTTCGGCTTAAGGCGCTACGCCTGGGACTGCCATCGATTTTTTACTCTGCGTGGGAACGCGGAACCACGGCAGGCAAAGCTGTATCAGGGGGCCGATTGCAAGCGCATAGAGAACGGTTCCGACGCCCAGCGTGCCGCCCATCATCCAGCCTGAAATCAGTACGGTCACCTCAATAGCCGTACGAACGCTACGCACCGACCAGTCCGTGCGGGCGTTAATCCCGGTCATCAGACCGTCGCGCGGGCCGGAGCCAAATCCTGCACCGATATACATTCCCGTCGCAATGGCATTTACCGCCACTGCGGACAGCAGCAGAATGCTGCGCACGAACAGGGAATCCAGCGGCGGCATCAGCGCCAGCGCCGCATCCGCGGCCAGCCCCAAAACGATGACGTTGCTGATTGTGCCAAGGCCCGGCCGCTGACGCAGTGGGATCCACAGCAATAGCACCAGTGCGCCAACGAGGATCATCACCAGACCAATATTCAAAGAGAAGATCTTCGCCACCCCAAGGTGAAAGACATTCCACGGATCCGCACCTAAATCCGCGCGCACAAACATTGCCGTTGAAACACCATACAGCACCAGTCCGACATAGAGCTGCACTAATCGACGCATCATCATTTTTAGCTTCCTCATCGCTTTCATGGCTATACTTTCGGACAAAGCGGACTGAATATTAAGGTCCAGTTATCATTAAGTGGACTGACATGACACAGCGACGCACCGGCACCTCATCCCTAATCAAGTTACTTGGCCACTGGCATCAGCCTCTTCCCCGCACGCCCGTTTATCGCCAGCTGGCGGATGGCCTGCGCCTGTTGATTCTTGATGGCAGGCTGTCGCTGGACAGCAGGCTGCCCGGCGAGCGTGAGCTGGCTTCCGCGCTTGGGATCAGCAGAACGACCGTGGCAGCAGCGCTTGCGCAACTGCGGGATGAAGGATACTTGCTCAGCCGCCAGGGTTCCGGCTCGGTTACCATGCTGCCCGAAAACAGCCGTTCCGTTTCACCGTTACCGGGTATGGCTCCGGTACTGGATCTTTCCACCGCAGCACTTCCCGCTGGCCCTGAGATTCATCAGGCTTATTCCAGTGCCCTGTTAGCGCTACCCGAACATCTTACGTCCAGCGGCTACAACCAGCATGGTTTGCCAGAACTCCGCGAAGTGATTGCCCGGGGCTATGCCGCCAGGGGGTTACCGACCACGGCCGATCAGATAATGCTGGTGAACGGCGCGGTCAGCGGCTTAGGCCTGATCCTGCGTCTGCTGACGGGACCGGGTGACCGCGTTGTTATCGATCACCCCACCTACCCGATGGCACTGGAAGCGATTAAGGGAGCCTCCTGCCGCCCGGTTTCCGTGAGCCTGCCGGAACACGGTTGGGATACGGACGGGCTGGCCGCCACGATTGCCCAGACCTCTCCCCGTCTGGCCTATTTGATCGCGGATTTTCATAACCCAACCGGACGCTGTATGGATGCCGCGACCCGGGCAACGGTGGTAGATATTGCTGCACGATCCCGCACCGCTTTGGTCGTAGATGAAACGATGGTTGATTTATGGTTCGACGCCCCGCCGCCGCCGCCTCTGGCCGCATTTGACGACACGGATAGCGTGATTACGCTCGGCTCTGCGGGTAAAAGTTTCTGGGGTGGCCTGCGCCTGGGCTGGATCCGCGCATCGACCAGAACCATTGCCTCGCTGATCCAGGTCAGAAACTCTCTTGATTTGGGAACGCCCATTCTCGAACAGCTGGCGGCAATTCATCTGTTTAAAGAAGCGGAGAGTTTTTTGCCTCAGCGTCGGGAAATGCTGCGTCAGAATCTGCGCGCCTGTAGCGAGGCCATTCATGAACTGTTCCCTGACTGGCGAATAACGAGCAAACCACAGGGTGGATTTTCCCTGTGGATTGAGTTGCCCAAACCTCTGGCGACAATGTTCGCCGTCAGCGCAGAGTCCGAAGGTATACGCATTGGCGCAGGGCCACGTTTTGGCACGGAGGGCGCCTTCGAACGGTATCTCAGGATGCCCTATACCCTTGAGCCAGCGCAGATGCGCAACGCGCTTGAGCGGCTACAGCCTGGCTGGCAATATCTTGCTCAAACGCGAAACCACAGCTCAAGGGGTATGTTGGTCTAGCCTGTTTTACCTCACTGGCGGTAACCGGCGCTTCACCGGGCTACTCTTCACAATGGAGGTATTGCTCTGAGCGTATTCCGCCAGTTCATCCAGGATCTCATCCAGCTGGCCAATAGAACGGATCGCCAGACGCATGACAAAGCAGTGTCACCGGTGATTTTGTCGCACTCGATACACTGAGGGATCCCCTGAATCAGCTTTTCAACTTTATGCAGCAGGCCGGGCAGCGGCTTTACCCGCACGATAGCCTGCAAGCTGTAGCCGAGAGCCGGTAGCGAAGCATTCAGCGTGTAGCCTTCCACCACCCCTTTCTCTTCCAGACGCTTCAGGCGCTCCGCGGTACTGGGTGAAGAAAGCCCGATTTGATGACTTAGCGCTTTAAGGGACATTCGCGCATCCTGCGCCAGGCAGGCAAGAATGCGGTAGTCGATCTCATCAGGAAGGTATTCAGCCATTATTGCCTCGATAAAAAAGGTAGTTTTGCTCTTTCACCTGACAATAGCACTTCATTCGCTCCCCTGCGATTGTCAAAATAGAGCGACTTACAGGGGGAGGAAGAAACATGAAAACTGAGATGAAAACCGGCAGCCTGCAGATGATAGCGGCGATGGTGATTTCAGGTACTATCGGAGCGTTTGTTCTGCTCTCCGGTCAGTCGGTCACTAACGTTGTGTTCTGGCGCTGTGTTTTCGGCGCGTTGACGCTGCTGGCGTTTGGCTTATATCAGGGTAGCTGGCGAAGCCATCTCACCGGATACGTGACGCTGATAGCGGCACTGGGCGGTATTGCTCTGGTGCTGAACTGGTTATTGCTGTTCGGAGCTTACTCCCGCACCTCAATAGGTCTGGCGACGGTTGTCTACAATACGCAGCCGCTGATGCTGGTTGGGATGGGGGTATTCATCCTGAAAGAGACGGTCAGTAAAGCTAAATGGTTTTGGCTGGCCGTCTCATTTACGGGCATGCTGCTGGTTGTGTCGACCGGGTTGTCTCATTCAGGGGAACAAAGCTGGCTCGTAGGTATTGCCATGGCGCTTGGTGCAGCTTTTTTCTATGCGCTGACTGCCATCATTACCAGACAGCTGAAAGGTGTTCCCCCGCAGCAAATCGCACTTGTGCAGGTCAGCGTAGGTATCGTGATGCTGTTACCGCTGGTCAATTTTAACCAGGCGCTGTCCGTCACGGGCTGGGGGATTGTGCTGCTGCTCGGCGTCCTGCACACTGGTATCATGTATCAACTGCTCTACGGCGCAATTCAAAAACTCCCGACCGCACTCACGGCTTCCCTCTCATTTATCTATCCGGTTATCGCGGTGGTTGTTGACCGCCTGGTCTTTGGGCATAGCCTGAGCGCAATTCAGTTCGTTGGCGGTATTATGATTTTACTGGCCGCTGCGGGGATTAATCTGGGCTGGGGGGATCGGGCGCGAAAGAAAATGGTTGAAGTTATCGAATGAGACTCCACTTATCTAAAGAGCTTATTGCGCAAACAACGGATTTGTTTGCGCAATAATTACCAAAGCCGACAACATTAAATAATGATGCCGCACGCTATACATCATACAAATAAAACAAGATCAGTCTGGCAAATTATTAATTTTCAGCTGATAGCCACCGCGTTCATAATCGATATAGTTGTTCTTTTTTAAGGTCGAAACAACGTTAAGAATGCTGCTGCGAGACAACCCCGTCCGCTCCTGAATATAATTTAAAATATTCACACGATATTTTCTGTCGGCGGGTAAACGGTCTAATTCCTGAAGGTAATTATGAACAACTGGCGGCGTTCGCTGGTTCACTATCTTGAGGTCACGAAGAAGCATGTTGGCGGTATGATATGAACACAGTTCAGCAACCTCTCGCCAGAGCTCCTGCTTGTCGATTTCTGGCAGGACCAGCGCGGTGTCTATGCACATCAGTGTGCAGTCCGTTTCGGCACGGAGCATGTTGCAGCCCATTGGGGAGAACATCTCGGTGAAACCGAATACGTGAGGTAGATTTGTTGTTCCCAACAATAAACCGTCTGAAATCCGCAGGACAGATATTTCGCCGCGGAGTAACAGATACAGGTAAGATGTCTCTTTCGTTCGCCAGCCAATTCTTTTACGTGAAGTCACATTTATACGTTCACCTAAAGGCATCAGCGCGTTAATAAGGCTTGCAATTGCCTCATCAGGACGCTTTGGTGAAGTTAACACCATCTTCAAATCCTCTTAAACACAAACAATATTAATGCCAGGTTAAAAACTGGAATAAGTATATATTGAAGATATGTTCATTACACCCTTGAACATTTATCAAACGGCGTAAATAGCATTAATTTTGCATAAATCCGTTGGAAATTCACACAAAAGCAAGAAAATTCCTGGTAATTAATTCACGCAGAAACAGTCACAAAAGAAAATAACAAATTCCTTAACATGGAATAATGAAGAGTTGTTATCAAGTTGTATTAATAAAATTATAAATAATGCCGGTAACTGACGGACAGAAAGAGTGGAAGCAGTGGAAGATAGAGAGAAGAATGGATGCAGAATTGGGTGGCTGAGCTCGCCAAGCTGGAGAAAGACCTAATCGCAGAGCGTAGAACAGCAGGTATCAAACGTGCCCAATCGAAAGGCAAGCATTGCGGCAGGCCAATCAAAGCAACCGTTGAACAGGTACGGGAGCTGTTAGCACAGGGTTTACCACCAGCAGCGGTACAGGATAGATTAGCGATCAGCAAAGCAACCTTCTACAGGTTAAAGACATCCTGAGCACCTCTCTGATATTTGATGATTCCGGCTATAACAGATCGGGGGCTGGGAAAAATCAAGCTTAACACTAGACACAAGCTCGTAGAACGCGGGTTTATATTAGACGCCAACTAGTTTTACCGACTGGTTTGAATTCAGATTATCGATACGAAAAAACCAAATTCCATCAACGTGAATCACATCATTGTGGCAAAGCTGGCAGATCTCGTTTTACCTCATGCCTGAGTACTGGTTGTTACGGAACGTAGTTTTACTTAGGCCTAATACTTGTTGCGCATGTGGTGATTGTTTGTAAAATGACCACGATAATTATTTCCATAACAAGTAGAGGGACTTATGAAACAGTACACCAATGAACTCACCGCCGAAATGCTGGCAGCATTTGACCAGTCACCATTCACAACCGAGCAGCTCGCGGAAATGAACGAAGAAGCCCGCAACTTGATCGCAGAAAGAAACACCTACAACCTCGCTCACCCAGTTACAGCAGCTTATCTGATCGCTACAGAGGGTAGCTTAACCCGCGACGGGGGAACGGTTATCAGTGAACACAACGGGCAGCAGATCGAGCTTGAGAATGGTACGTTAGTTAATGTCTCTATCGTTGGTGATGAGGTTCGCTACCCTGATGGAACAACCGCGAAGATCACTACTGGTGTGGGTAATACTTCCGGCAAATCCGCCGCTCTTGTCGGTAGCTTACTCGACAACGGTGACAAAATAATCAGTAGCCCACAAGGGAGTGTCAGAAGAGCAGTCCGAGCCGGGGAAACGTTGCCAGCTAATTTTCTGAAATAAGGCGGCTACAATGGCATCAGTAAACAGAGGCTGCACGGTTCACGGTAAGAACGTTGGTCTACACGGAGATAAAACCTCTACAGGCGCACAATGTATTGCCGCCCGTCCTGGTATGTCTGTAATGGGCAAGTGGAAACTTTACATTGGTGATAAGACCACCCCCTGCCCGAAATGTGGGGAAGTGGGGGTCATTGTGGACGGCGATCACCGCTGCTCAAACAGTGCCGCTGTTGCGGTGGATGGCTCGGCGATCCGTTGCGGGTGTCCGCAGGGGAGCAATTTTCTGATTGCCCCAGGCACCGTTGAGGTAAATACCCCATCCTGGGCTACAGCACCTGTAGAGCCAGTGCAGCACGCACAAGTAGCGAAGAAACATAACAGCTTTGCTGACACCTGCAAACCCGAAGATAATCCGTTATTGAACGGCGTTTACATCTGGACTGAAACCAAAAACGCAGGTCACGCTTTCGTTTCGGTGCACGAGAATAACAATGTCTATCTCTACACGTATGGTCGCTATGGCAGAACGAATCGTGGAGGCTTTACGGGAGATGGTGTTCTTAACTTCCTGCAAGATGAAGATGCAAGGGTTTACTATCGTTCTGAACTCTATGAGATGGGTGCTCGTGTTTTCCGCATAGACGATGCTGACCCGGTGAAGACAAGAGCGTTCTTCGAAGACCTATGGAACAGCAGTAAGCCAGCTATACAAACATCAAAAATGCCAGAGACAACAAGGAGGAGAGGCCATACCATTGATGAGTATGACGTTACTGGCAGCAACTGCACCACACATTCAGTTGCGGGGATTAAGTTTGCTGGCTCTAGGGTATTTGAGCACGGTTACACATCTACGACGACCCAGCTATCTATTGAGGCCGAGGAAAATTTTACCGTTCCGGTATCGCTGCAAAGATTTCTCATTGCGAAGGGTGGAGACATGTCCTCAATGCTTGTCGTTGAGATGACAGGAGTATTCAAAGAGCAATACCCTAATTCAGGTAACTTACAACCATTCCAGGCCCCCCCCGGCGGGGTAGTTCAGCATGTTGCTGCGGAAGGTGCAGCAACTGGTGATTCATTGTCTCCGTATTCCGGCGGCACTGTAGGTGGAGTATTAGGGGGATCTTATGGCGATGACGAACAGAACTAAAACCGTTTTCCGATGGGGTGGGATTGTCATTGTATCGCTATGCTACTTTATCGCACTGGTGCTATCTACCTTCTCTTTTTCCGCATTCACCGAGAGTGAAAGTATGCGGTTTTCTGGCCCAATCCCATTAAAAGAGTACCAAGCTTCTATAAACTCGATCATGCAAGCCACTGATGGCGTTTTTACTGTCGCCCTTTTTGGCTTTGCGATCTGCGTGCCTCTCATCCTACTGATCTTTAAAAAGGTGAGATGATTTGGAGGACTGCTAATGATGACGAATAGAGCAAAGACTATCATTCGATGGGGAGGCATTGCTTCAGTATTCGCCATCTACTCTATAGTCCTGATGATCCTAGTGTTTGATTTCGGGCTAACCCGGAAATACAACGGCCCCCTTCAACAGGTCAGATGGAAGCCAGTTTATGTGAAGCGATCATAGATGACTTATCGCATTCAGTGGATAACCTCTTGATCACCGCATTTGTCGGTAGCGCCATTTGCCTTGTTTTGGTCTTGCTAATCTTCAAGAAAGAGAGATGACCGCCAAAGGCTGGGTAGCCCCGTTAGTGGTAGAAATAGCAACGAGACGCGATATTTAATCTTTGAGGATAAAATATGACCAACAAACAGTTATTGCTCCAACTGTATACCGAAACCGTAACTCTCGGTCGCTATATCGAATTAGAAGAATACGCCAAGTACCCACTTACAGCGATGCACCCGAATTTGACCCCAGAAGACTTGAATGAGGAAGAATTAATCAAACTGATTACTGCTTCAGTCACCAATATGACCGGGCAAGTGTGCTAACCATAAGCAAACTAAGGTCTGCGGGGCGTATGCTTTAAGTGCCGTTATGCCCTGCATTTCTTTAAAGGAATTCCACTAACTCAACCAACCGCGAAACATCAACGCCTTTCCCGTATCGGTTGTAAGTGATCGTTGCGTTCGAGTGTCCGAGCACTTGAAAGGCAAACTGCTCAGGACATCCTTGCTGCTTAAACGTTGTAGCGGCGTAATGCCACAACGAATGGTACTCAGGCAAACCATTCTTCCCCCTGAACCTCGTAAACCAGCGGCTGAAGTAGTGACCATAGCTACCAAGGTGCAAGGTTAACTCAGGGAACAAATGCCCTTTCCTGTCGTTGATGAAATCAAGTAGGCCAAGCGCTAACAGTTGAGAATGGATCGGTACAAATCGCCGCGAACTGTCCGTTTTTATCGTCTGGTTAGGGTTTAAGTTATCGATACGGAAACACCAAATACCGTCAACTTTCATCACGTCATTTTGGTAAAGCTGGCAAATTTCATTCTGCCTCATACCGGTGTAGCGCCCGATTAAGATAACCCAGCGCTTCCAATCCTTCACGCTATGCAAAGATATGTGCAACTGTTTCAAATCGTTGAGAGTGTATGCTGGACGGCGATCCATCGGCGACGTGGTTTCTTTTACGCCCATCCCTTCAAACGGGTTACGCATATCTTCATCTGTGCGTGTAGCAAGCCATTTGAAAAATGCTGAGTTCTTATTGATGTAGCGATTTCTGGTGGAGGCTGAACCTTCTAAGCTATCGACAAACGCAGCAGCACTACGCTTACTAAACGGTTCTTTCGTGACAGCAAGATACGACTTCACGCATCTATTGATCGTCAAAATCTCACGCTCGCCCACCGCTTCCTTTTTGGCGTTGGTGTACTTCTCAAGTTCTCTACTGAGATCCGGAAATGATTGCCTCTTCTTTTTTATCAAGTCAGAAGCAGCCGCAGTAGAAGATGAGTGTGCCGGGATGGCCTGTGGAACACAGGCGAAAGGCTGTGAGGTGATGTATTACTCTGCACGTTTCATAGCTTCACGCTTTGAACGTGTACGCAGAGAAATGCGAATCTCGCGCCGTCTCCGAGGTGTTAAATATACTCGACGGTAGTACCAGATTCCGTGACGGGATAGCATCAGATGTGACATTGATTAGCGTCTTAAGTGATACACGAAAATTGTATCACCGCCGTTTCAATGCACGAAAACAGAGGGTTTACATGATTAATATCATGTACTTAGCAGAATTGGGTGGGGGCCCTGCCAGCTACATCCCGGCACACACGTCACCTGCTGCGGCTGCTTCCTTCCGGATCTGACCGAGTTCACAAGTTAGTGTTGCGGGAGAACCAACAGGGCCCCCATTGAGAGCATCAGTTCCCTGACGCGCTGGCGCATTATCCATGTTGACCCCGGCAATTGCAAGCCGCTCGCGGTCAGGTGTTGGTTTCTTGCGCAGCCGGAGTTTTTCCTTGCTCTGGCTTGATGGACGATTATGCTTAGCGATGCCGTATTAAGGAGCACGCTATGGATAACCACGATTCTTTCCCGCAACGGGTTTACCAGATTATTGCCGCCATTCCCGAAGGCCATGTCACGACCTACGGCGATGTTGCCCTGCTCGCAGGTTCGCCGCGTGCGGCTCGTCAGGTTGGCGGCGTACTAAAACGGTTGCCGGAAGGAAGTAAGCTGCCATGGCATCGTGTCGTTAACCGCCACGGTATCATTTCGTTAACGGGTCCTGACCTGCAGCGTCAACGCGAAGCTTTGCTCTCAGAAGGGATTATGGTTTCCGGGGATGGACACATCGATATGCAGCGTTACCGCTGGAACTACTAAAAAAAGCGCCCCTTACGGAGCGCAGAGCACCTAGAACGTTGTTGGCGCCGGAACCGCTGATGAAGGGTTCACCTGCGTCGGAGAGGTGGACGGTACAGTGGTTGTCGCCCCGCCCCCGGTCGGCATTGGCACTGCTGTTTGTTGAACAGGAACCAGCGTCAGATCCGCTTTTGTCCCGCCCTGATTGATCACCGGCTGAATAGTATCGGTGATAAACACCAGCTTATCGTTCACGGTAATAGCCGCACTCAGGATGATGCGCGCGTTAGGCTGGATGTCTGCCGGATTAAACGGCAGCACGAAGCTAAACGGTGCCTGCTTCCCTTCGGTACGAGTGACTTTCTGGGCCAGAACCTTCGACGGCGCATCCGCCAGCGAAGCGTCAGACAGCGTCACGGTCAGCACCGCATCCGGTGGCAGCGCAACTTTCTGACGGATCCAGGCTGTACCGGTCACGCTTGGCTGTGCAATCGTCGATTGAGCAGTCGCTCCCGTGGATGACGTCGATGCGGCTGGTGCCGGGGTTGGGATATCCGCAGACTTCTGAGCACATCCGGCCAGGGCAACCGCAACGGCTAAACCACTTAACATTGGCACAAGTTTCATTGATTTGTTCTCCTTATTATCAATGCATTTGCGGGCGCTGTGTCCCACAAGTAATGAGCGGTGAAAACATGCTTATCAGGCTAAGTGTGGCACATATCACTGAATTTTGCCTGGAACGGCGGATCTCATCAGGTCGGGCCACTACGAGATTAAAGCTGAGAGCATGTTATAATCAGGCAGGTTACCGGCCCGTTTTTACTATTTCGAGGAAGTTCTATGAGTCAGGCGCTCAGCAATTTATTGGCATTGCTCAATCTGGAAAAGATTGAAGAAGGGTTGTTTCGCGGGCAGAGCGAGGACTTAGGGTTACGTCAGGTATTCGGCGGCCAGGTGGCCGGCCAGGCGCTGTATGCTGCCAAAGAAACCGTGCCGGCAGAACGGTTGATTCACTCGTTTCACAGCTACTTCCTGCGCCCGGGCGACAGCCAGAAGCCTATTATTTATGACGTTGAAACCCTCCGCGACGGCAATAGCTTCAGCGCCCGCCGCGTGGCCGCCGTGCAAAACGGCAAGCCGATTTTCTATATGACCGCCTCTTTCCAGGCACCCGAACCGGGCTTTGAGCATCAGAAAGCCATGCCGCAGGCCCCTTCGCCTGACGGCCTGAAAACGGAAACGGATATCGCCCGCTCGCTGGAAAAATTTCTCCCGCCGCAGGTCAAAGAGAAATTCCTCTGCGAGAAACCGCTGGAGATCCGCCCGGTAGAGTTTCACAACCCGCTGAAGGGCCATCAGGCTGACCCTACACGTCAGGTCTGGCTGCGCGCCAACGGTAAGATGCCAGACGATTTGCGCGTCCATCAGTATCTGCTGGGCTACGCCTCAGATTTTAATTTCCTGCCAACCGCGCTTCAGCCCCATGGCATTGGTTTCCTCGAGCCGGGCATGCAGGTTGCCACCATCGACCATTCCATGTGGTTCCACCGCCCGTTTGATATGAACGAATGGTTGCTGTACAGCGTGGAAAGTACGTCTGCGTCCAGCGCCCGCGGTTTTGTTCGCGGTGAGTTTTATACCCAGGATGGGGTGCTGGTTGCATCGACGGTGCAGGAAGGGGTGATGCGTAAACGGAGTTAAGAACCTGCCGGATGACGCTGCGCTTATCCGACCTACGATTTGAAATGCAAAAAGGCGGAACAAACGTTCCGCCTTTTTTTAATCTGACGATTACGCGTTGTAAGCGTTCTCGCCGTGGCTGTTGACGTCCAGACCTTCGCGCTCATGCTCTTCCGGCACGCGCAGCCCGACGGTCAGATCAGCGACTTTGAAGCCGATAAATGCCACCACGCCGGACCAGACGATAGTCAGACCGATACTTTCCAACTGAACCAGAACCTGATGTGCCATGGTCACGCCCTCCGCGTAGCCTACGCCACCCAGTGACGTCGCCGCAAAGATGCCGGTCATGATGCAGCCTACAATACCGCAGACGCCGTGGACGCCGAACACATCGCATGGGTCATCCACACGCAGCCATTTCTTCAGCAGCGTAACGCCCCACAGACCAGCCAGGCCCGCCACGATACCGATAATCAGCGCCCCGCCAACCCCTACATAGCCGCAAGCTGGTGTGATACCAACCAGACCTGCAATGGCGCCGGAGCAGGCACCCAGCAGAGAAGGTTTACCACGCAGCGCCCATTCACCGAACACCCAGCCGAGGACTGCCGCAGCCGTCGCCACAACCGTGTTAACGAATGCCAGAGCGGCGATTTCGTTAGCCGCGCTTGCGGAGCCTGCGTTAAAGCCAAACCAGCCGAAGTAGAGGATCGCGGTGCCGGTAAAGACCATCGGCAGGTTGTGAGGTTTGAACGCCTCTTTGCCATAGCCCACGCGCTTGCCAACCAGGTAAGCGCCTACAAGGCCCGCCACCGCAGCGTTGATGTGCACAACCGTACCGCCCGCAAAGTCCATCGCGCCATGGGATGCCAGCAGACCACCGCCCCATACCATGTGCGCAATCGGCACATAAGAAAGCGTCAGCCAGACCAGCACAAAAATCAGTACCGCAGAGAACTTAATGCGTTCAGCCAGCGCGCCCACAATCAGCCCGACGGTAATACAGGCAAACGAGCCCTGGAACGCAACGTGGATATACTGATAGAACGAGCCCATCAGCGCTTTCAGCTCGATATTTTTGAGCATCGCCCAGTCGAAGTTGCCGAAGAAGTTGCCGCCCGTCCCGAAGGCCAGCGTGTAGCCATAAACCACCCACAGCACGCAAACCATCGCGAAAGTCACCGTCACCTGCGTCAGCATGGAAAGCACGTTTTTGGAGCGAATCAGGCCGCCGTAAAACAGCGCAAGACCCGGTACAGTCATAAACAGCACCAGCGCGGTGCAAATCATCATAAAGGCGTTGTCTGCTTTATCAGCAACGGCCGGGGCGGCGAAAGCCAGTGATGGCGCAAGCGCCAGGGCTAAGAGGCCTGCAGCAGAGGCGATTTTTTTCATTTTTTCTGTCCCTTTCACGATGGGGGAGGCGTTACAGTGCAGCTTCGTCGGCTTCGCCGGTACGAATACGGATCACGCGTTGCAGCTCGGCAACGAAAATTTTGCCGTCACCGATTTTGCCGGTATAGGCGGCTTTGCTGATGACGTCGATCACTTCGTCGAGCTGGTCATCGGCAATCGCCACATCAATTTTCACTTTTGGCAGGAAGTTAACGCTGTACTCCGCGCCACGGTACAGCTCGGCATGCCCCTTCTGACGCCCAAACCCTTTGACTTCGGTTACGGTCAGCCCTTGAATGCCGATGGAAGACAACGCCTCGCGAACGTCTTCGAGTTTGAATGGTTTGATGACCACGGTAACCAGCTTCATAGATTCCCCTCCAGTAAGACAATCGGTAATTGCTCAGCAGCACTGAAAGAGATAAAGCAAGGCCCGTGCCAGAAATGAAAGTCGGCCATGATCCGGCGTGCTAATCAGGGGATTTGTGGAATATATCGTGGGGAGAAAAGGATACCTGAGGTTAAGAATGTTCCTGGAAAGAAAAAACGCACCATGCTGGTGCAGAGTGCGTTTCAGTTTTGCACCAACGGCGGTAGCCGCTGGATTTATGCATACTTATAGTGCATCAGGCGGTGAGCGTTTCCTCGCGCGTGGCGGCAGCCAGTTCCTCACCAGCCAGCTGGAGCTGGTACATCTGCCAGTAGCGCCCTTCTGCTGTCAGCAATTCGCTGTGCGTGCCTCGCTCAACCGCCTGCCCGCGATGCAGAACGAGAATAGTGTCTGCATCGGTGATAGTGGACAGGCGGTGCGCGATAACCACAAGCGTAGTGTGTTCTCGAATGGCAGCTAGCGCCTGCTGAATAGCCTGCTCGGTGCCGGAATCGATGTTCGCCGTTGCCTCATCCAGAATGAGGATCTGCGGCGCATCCACCAGCACGCGGGCCAGGGCTAAAAGCTGTTTCTGACCAACGGAGAGGTTATTCCCCTGCTCCCCCAGTCGAGTATGGATGCCGTCAACCATAGTGCGAGCCAGATCCGCGAGCTGCACAGTTTCCAGCGCCTGCCATACGGCCTCTTCGCTGATGTCGCGCCCGAGCGTGACGTTAACAAAGAACGAATCCGCCATCACCACCGGATCCTGCTGGACCATCGCCACGCCGCGGCGTAGCGTGCCGTGGCTCAGCGTACCGAGCGGGCGACCATCCAGACGAATTTCACCGCGTGTCAGCGGGTAATAGCCCATCAGCAGGTTCGCCAGAGTGCTTTTGCCGCTGCCGGTATGCCCCACCAGCGCCACGAAGCTGCGCGACGGCACGTCCAGATTGATATCCTGAAGCACCAGCCGATCGCCACGGTAGGCAAAGGAGACGTTATCCACCTCAATGCGTCCGCTTTGCAGCGGCTGCTCGTCATGACCGTAATCCTGGCGCTTGCCGTCCATCAGCTCAAAGACCCGTTCACCGGCCACCACCGCCTGCTGCAGCATCGACTGCTGGGTAGTCAGTTCGATCAGCGGCTCGTTAAGACGGCCTAAATAGTTGATGAAGGCGTAGAGCACCCCAACCTCTATGGTGCCCACAGAAGTGAAGCCAAACAGCATCAGCAGCCCGCACAGCACCAGCGCTGAGAACAGGCTCAGCAGCGGGCGCAGCAGGAAACCATCCAGGCGCAGGGTCTGCATGCGGGCGAGATAATGTGAGCGGCTCGCCGCCCCCATGCGCTCGCCAAAACGCGCCTGCTGGCGGAACTGCTGGATCACGCTCATGCCGTTGATGACCTCGTTGAAGCCGTCGTTAATATCCGCCAGATAGCTGCGCACGCGGCGGACAATCGGCGTGCTGTAGCGCTGATAGATCATCATCACAATCAGCACTGCCGGGAAGATCGTTATCGCCACCAGCGCCATACGCCAGTCGAGACTGAACATCGCCACCAGCATCGCGCCGATTAGCGCCGCGCTTCGCAGCACCGTGGCGACAACCGTGACGTAAAGGTCGCGGATCACTTCGGTATCGTTGGTGACGCGGGAGATTAGCTGCCCGACCGGCTGAGTATCAAACGCGCTCAGCGGCTGGCGCAGCGCTGCGTCCATCACGTCCATCCGCAGCTGCTGCACCACGCCAACCGCGGCCTGATTAAACAGCAGCGCCTGCCAGTAGTGCAGGCCCGCAGCGGTAACAGAAAGCAGCAGATAAGCCGTTGCCAGCCCGGCCACCAGCGCAACCGGCAGGCGGTTTTCGGAAACGATGTTGTCGATAAAGTAGCTGACCAGAATCGGCCCGGTCACTTCCGCCGCAGCGGCAATCCACAGCATCACCACCGCGCCCGCCAGCGGTTTGCGCCACGGGGAGCCGTAGGCCAGCAGGCGTTTGATGGTCGGCCACTGTTTCGTTAACTTACGCACTGGCGTTCTCCTTGTCGTTCGCTTCGACCGGCGCCTCGTCCAGCGCCGCTTCAAGCTGCTGATAGCGGAACATATCGCGATACCAGCCGGGCTGCGATGCCAGCGCATCGTGGCTGCCGCGCTGCGCAATATGTCCGTGCTGCATGACCAGGATCTCGCTCGCCTCGGTCAACGCCGATAAACGGTGCGCGCTGATGATGACGGTGCGGTGCTCACCCCACTGACGCAGGTTATGGAGAATATCGTGCTCGGTACGCCCATCCACCGCGGAGAGCGCATCGTCCAGAATCAGAATTTCGGCATCCAGCAGCAACGCGCGGGCAATAGAGATACGTTGTTTCTGACCACCAGAGAGCATAACGCCACGCTCCCCGACTTCGGTGTCATAACCCTGCGGCAGGCGCAGGATATCTTCATGCACGCTCGCAAGCCTTGCGACATGTTCAATCTCTTCCTGCGTGGCGTTCGGCTTGCCCAGGGCAATGTTGCTGGCCACGGTATCGGAGAAAAGGAACGGCGTCTGGTTCACCACCGCCAGGCGGCTGCGCCAGGAATCGAGCTGCATCTGCACCAGAGGAATATCGTGGAAGCGAATGTCGCCCTGGTCGATATCAAAATGACGCTGGATAAGCGACAGGATGGTGCTCTTGCCCGCTCCCGTCGGGCCACACAGCCCCAGCATGCCACCCGGCTTGAGCGCAAACGAAACGTTCTCAAGCGTGGGCTTTGCCGTTTGCGGATAATGGAACGCGCGAATATTTGCCTGCAGGGTGCCACGGCCTTCCGGTGCCTGTTTCTTGCCGTCTGTCACCGACGGCGCTTCCGCCAGCATGCTGCGGATACGGCTATACGCCGCGCTGCCGCGCTCGACGATATTAAACATCCAGGCCAGCGCCAGCATGGGCCAAATCATCAGCCCCAGATACATGACGAAGCTGGTGAGCTGCCCGAGCGTCAGCGTGCCCTGCATCACCATCCAGCTGCCGCCGCCCACCGCCAGCAGGTTAGCCGTGCCGATGGCGATATAAATCGTCGGATCAAAGCGGGCGTCCACCCGCGCTACCCGCATGTTCTTCTTGCCCGCATCCTGCGCCTCAGCGGCAAACAGCGCCGACTGCCGGTCTTCCAGGCCAAAAGCTTTGATCATGCGGATACTGGTCAGGCTCTCCTGGGTACGATCGTTAAGCGTCGAGAACGCCGCCTGCGCCAGCTTGAAGCGCTGGTGAAGCTGATCCCCGTAGCGTTTAATCACGATGGCCATCACCGGCATAGGTAATAAGGAAAGCAGGGTTAGCTCCCAGCTGATTTGCGTAGACATGACAATCAGCACCGCAAGGCCCATGACCAGCGAATCGACCAGCGTGAGCACGCCCTCACCCGCCGCGAATACCACGCGATCGACATCGTTCGTTGCGCGCGCCATTAGATCGCCCGTGCGGTGGCGCAGGTAAAATTCAGGGTGCTGGCGGCTGAGCTGGCGGTAATAATCCTCGCGCAGTTCCACGGCAAGCTGATAAGACGCCCCGAACAGCAGCACACGCCACACATAGCGAAGCATGTAGACGACAATGGCAATGGCGACCATCACCCCAAGCCACATCAATACCTGCCGGCCCGAAAGATTTTGCGAAGTCACACCGTCTACAATCACGCCCACCAGTTTGGGCGGCACAAGCTGCAGAATGGCAATGATGATAAGCAGCGCCACCGCACCGAGATAGCGTCGCCATTCCCGGGTGAAGTACCAGCTTAGTTGAGCAAATAATCGCACGCGATGTTCCTGGGTAACGGGGTATTGAAATAAAGAAAAGCGCCACAAGCAGGGTTAGATGCTGCTTATCGGCAAAGCTGTTGTGTATTTTATCTGTTCCATGGCGAAACTCGAAGTGACATCGGTTAAACCGGGAATACCGTTGACCAGCCGCTTGTAAAAGTCATCGTAGCGTTTCATGTCCGCCACCTGGACACGCATCAGATAGTCGTACTCCCCGGCCATGCGCCAGAAGCCGAGCACTTCGGGCATATCCGCCACGACGGCGACAAATTTACCGTACCAGTCGCTGCTGTGCTGCTGGGTTTTAATCAGCACGAAAGCGGTCAGGCCAAGCCCGAGCTTTTCGGGATCCAACAGGGCGACTTTCGCCCGCACGATACCGTCGTCTTCGAGTTTTTTCAGGCGCTTCCAGCAGGGCGTGGTGGTCAGATTAACGGCATCCGCCAGCGCCTGCAAAGAGAGGGTGCAGTCTTCCTGCAGCAAGGATAGCAGCTTACGGTCAATTTTATCTAACATGGCGACTCTTGGGAGAAATATTTTCTATAATGAAAGCCTCAGACAGGCTAAATGGCAACTTTTTTATCTCCTTTTTGCTTTACCCTAAGCACAAATAGACAAATGGAACGCCGCCATGAGTAACCCCTGGGTAAACCACGCCATCAGTGAAATCAATGCCGATTATCAGCGCTCGGCAGACACGCATCTTATCCGCCTGGCTTTGCCAGCTTTTCCGGGCATTCAGCTTTACCTGAAAGATGAAAGTACCCACCCTACCGGCAGCCTGAAGCATCGTCTGGCGCGCTCGCTGTTTCTGTATGGTTTATGCAATGGCTGGATCAAAGAGGGTACGACAATTATCGAAGCTTCGTCGGGTTCTACCGCCGTGTCAGAAGCCTATTTTGCGCGCTTGCTTGGCCTGCCGTTTATCGCCGTCATGCCCGCCTGCACCGCAAAACGCAAAATTGAACAGATCGAATTTTACGGCGGTCGCTGCCATTTTGTGGAGAGCGCCTGCGAAATCTATGCTGCCTCTGAGATGCTGGCCCGTGAGCTGAACGGCCACTATATGGATCAGTTTACCTTCGCCGAACGCGCGACGGACTGGCGAGGCAATAACAATATCGCGGACAGTATCTTCCGTCAGATGGAGCACGAACCGAACCCGGTTCCCGATTACATTGTAATGAGCGCAGGCACAGGCGGAACATCCGCCACAATTGGCCGCTACCTGCGTTATCAGGGTTATCCCACGCAGCTGTTAGTGGTTGACCCGTTGAACTCCGTGTTTCTTGATTACTGGCACCAGCGAGATTGCAGCCTGAGCAGCAAAGTTGGCAGCAAAATAGAGGGTATTGGTCGTCCCCGCTGCGAACCGTCCTTCATTCCTGACGTCATCGACGAAATGATGCGCGTGCCGGACGCAGCAAGCGTTGCCACCATGCAGTGGCTCGAAACCGTTTTAGGGCGAAAAGTCGGAGCCTCTACCGGGACAAACATGTGGGGAGCTTTGCAAATGGCTGCTCGTATGCGCACCGAAGGCCGTACCGGCTCGATCGTAACGCTATTGTGTGACAGCGGTGAGCGCTACCTTGAAACCTATTACGATGCACAATGGGTGAAAACAAATATCGGTGATTTGCAGCCGTGGTGCGCTGAAATCCAGAATTTACTGAAATGAATAATGGCCGGAGTGAATCCGGCCACAAATACCGTCTGAGATCCACAATAATTTAATTCAATAATAATTACCCCAGAACGTATAATATGCCACGAATCGTTAAACATCTCAAAACGTGCCAATTACTCGCGCCCAGATAGTCATGGAAAATCTTATTTGCTATAACTGCATGGCTTTTATGCCAGAGTATGCAATTACAGATTTTTTACATGGAGTTTTAGAGGGCACTCATGCAACTTTCTATTCTATTCAAGGCCGCCTGTCTGACAGGGTTATTGTCACTGGCAGGTTGTTCATCTTCGGTGACAGCACCAGAAAAATATTCAGGATTCCTGAAGGATTATTCCGGGCTTAAAAAAACAGAGTCCAGAACCGGGAAGCCAATTTTACGTTGGGTTTCACCGGACTATAAACCTGGTAGCTACGATAGCCTGGTGTTCAACCCCCTGACGTATTATCCGAAGCCGAAACCTAACTCGCAATTAGGTCATGAAACGCTGGATAAAATCCTCACCTACACCAATTCCAGGCTGAGGGAGCGGGCAGCAGAAAAGATAGAGCTGGTGAGCACGCCCGGCCCGCGGAGCCTGATTTTCCGTGGGGCGATTACCGGTGTTAACAGCAGCGCTCAGGACATTCAGTTCTATGAAGTCGTCCCAATTGCTATGGTCGTTGCTGGCACCATGATGGTCACGGGACACCGCACCATGGACACGCATATCTACTTTGAAGGCGAGCTGATTGATGCCAACACCAACAAAGTGGTGATGAAGGTCCTGCGGAAGGGACAAGGGAAAAAAATCGATAATGAAAGCTCGCCAATCACCATTGATGATATAAAAGGGGTTATTGATGAACTAGCCACTGATACAGCGCTAGAGTTTACACCGCCCCAAAAGACATCCTGAAAATACTGCCAGCCGCTGACATATTGATGATTTAAAAATAGCTCAAATCGTCAACTTTTTACTCTGTTATTTTGTTTTTTACATACCAGGCGGTATTTAAATTATGCAATCATATTCATAATTAAACTTAACGTAGCGGTGACGCCAAATAGTATGTATCCTCGCCGCCATTCCATGAAATGGAATACCTGAGATGTTGTGTTATTCCTGGCAGTCCTTTTGGCCCTCTTGAGGGCCATTTTTTTTGATGGTTCGCAAGGAATAACAGGAATAAAAAAACCGGGCAGAGCCCGGCGCTGAAAAAACCTTGAGTCATTCGGGGGAATAAGTCAGGTGTGGTGTATCCAGCCAGTGATTCAAATAATGCGAAACGGCCTGTTGACTGCAATGGCCGATAACCGGCAAATGCGGTAATTCCGACTTCAGCTGCGGCATGGCATTACCCATTATCAGGCCGCGGCCCACAGATGAGAGCATCTCACGGTCATTCATGGCATCACCAAACGCCATGCACTCTTGTAACGTCATACCCAGATGTTCACTGAGCTTGCCTAGCGCAGCCCCTTTATTACAGCCCACCGGCAGGACTTCCAGACAATCAACCGCCGAGAAACAAAGGAACGCTTTTTCGCCAAGCGCTTCGCCGAGCTGGATTTTCAGCTGGCTTAAATCGCCGTGATCGCCGCAGAAGCAGATCTTGGTGACCTCATGTAAAGGCAAACGCTTAAAATCGATAATCTGGTATTTGAAGCCGCTGTATACGTGGGCATGAAGCAACTCGGGGATTTCTCGCTCCGTCATCCAGCCGGTGTCATTGAAGACGTGCATACTCGCCCGGGTGTCCCACTGCTTCTGGAGGACAACTTCGGCGGCGTCGGGTGAGAGATCCTGGCGGTGCAGAAGCTCACCTTCCCTGTTATGAATGCGTGTGCCGTTGCCGGTAATTAAAAAAGCATCGAGATCTATCGAGCCAAGGATATGGCGCATTTCGAGAGCATGGCGTCCGGTAGCAAACGCCAGCGTCATTTGTCGCTCGTCGCGCAGACGTCTGAGCGTGTTCAACGTCTCTTTCCCGAGGTGATGATTTGGCATCAGCAACGTGCCATCCATATCAAATGCTGCCAGACGTGCCATAGCGACTCCTGAATATTGCCTTACAAACATGGCTGCCAGTATTACCTGGCATATACGGAACTAATAGTGAATACTTCTTAAAAAATGTTCCGGGTTTAGCTATGCGATTACTTAATCGACTTAATCAGTTCCAGCGCCTGTGGCAACCCTCAGAAGGTGAGCCCGTGCAGGCAACCATAGCAGAACTTGCTGGCCGCTGTTTTTGCAGTGAGCGTCACGTCCGCACGCTGCTGAATCATCTGCAGGATGCAGGCTGGCTAACCTGGCGGGCGCGGTCCGGGCGCGGCAAGCGGGGAGAGCTGACTTTCCTGGTTACGCCAGAAAGCCTGCGATCCAGCATGATGGAAGAGGTGCTGCATAAAGGGCAGCACCAGAACGCGCTCGATCTGGCGCAGATCGCCCCGGAACAGCTTCGCCACCTGCTTCAGCCGTTTCTGGGCGGCCAGTGGCAAAACGACACCCCTACATTGCGTATTCCGTACTATCGTCCCCTCGAACCCCTGCAGCCGGGCTTTATGCCGGGGCGCGCAGAACAGCACCTGGCCGGGCAGGTTTTTTCCGGTCTCACCCGCTTTGTTACCCACAGCACCCTGCCCCAGCCCGATCTTGCTCATCACTGGCAGGTTTCCGACGACGGCCTGAGCTGGCATTTCTTTATTCGGTCGACGCTGCACTGGCACAGCGGCGAGGCGGTAGAAACCTCGCAGCTGCAGCAGCGCCTGCTGATGCTGTTAACCCTGCCCGCCATGCGCCGCCTGTTTATCAGCGTTAAGACGATTGAGCAGCCCCACGCGCAGTGTCTGCAGTTTGTGCTGCATCGTCCGGATTACTGGCTGCCGTGGCGGCTGGCGAGCTACTGCAGCCGCCTCTCCCATCCCGACGACGCCCAGCTGGGCTGCGGCGCGTTCCGCATTGCTAGCTTTCAGGAGAATCTCGTACGCATTGAAAGCCACGAGAGTTATCACCTGAGCCACCCGCTGCTGAAGGCGATTGAATACTGGATCACGCCCGCGCTTTTTGACACGGCGCTGGGAACAAGCTGTCGCCATCCGGTGCAGATCGCCATTGGCCAGCAGGACGATCTGGTTCACCTGCGCCCGGTCAGCAACAGCATCAGCCTGGGGTTTTGCTATCTGGCCATCAAGCAGAACGGCAGCCTGACCCCGCAGCAGGCGAGAATGCTGATGCAGATTGTGCGCAAGCACGAGGTGATTGCCACGCTGCCGGTGGAAGAGTCTTTGATCACCCCAAGCACCGAGATGATCCCCGGCTGGACCATCCCGGAATGGCAAACCCTCGAAAACGTAGCGCTGCCGCCGAAGCTGACGCTGCTCTACCATCTGCCGGTGGAGCTGCACGCCATGGCACGGCAGATAAAACAGCATCTGGCGGCGCTCGGCTGCGAACTGACGCTGATTTTCCACGATGCCAAAAACTGGGCAGACTGCGCGGCGCTGGATGATGCGGATATTCTGATGGGCGACAGGCTGATTGGCGAAGCGCCGGAATACACCCTCGAACAGTGGCTACGCAGCGATATTCTCTGGCCGCGCCTGCTGTCCGGGGCGCAGTATGCGCGACTTCAGGCTACGCTTGACGCGGTGCAGATCCATCCCGATAACGCGACGCGCTATGCCGGCCTGAAAGATGTCTTCAGCTCGCTGATGAAAGAGGCGATCGTGACGCCGCTGTTTAACTACCGCTACCAGATAAGCGCCCCGCCCGGGGTTAACGGCATTGAACTTAACGCATGGGGTTGGTTCGATTTTACTCAAGCCTGGCTCCCCCCGCCTTCGATTAGCTGACGCATCAGCAAAGAAACTGGTTAGCCACGTTTCAGGGCGTTACCATAGGCGAAACGTAACATTCATTTGGTCATTACAGGATTAGTCATGAAACGTGCAGTTGTCGTTTTCAGCGGTGGACAAGACTCCACAACCTGCCTGATTCAGGCGCTACAGCAGTATGATGAAGTTCACTGTGTGACGTTCGACTACGGTCAGCGCCACCGCGCAGAGATCGACGTCGCGCGTGAACTGGCGCTGAAATTAGGTGCCCGCGCGCATAAGGTGCTGGACGTGACGCTTCTGAATGAGCTGGCCGTCAGCAGCCTGACGCGCGACAGCATTCCCGTACCCCATTACGACCCGTCGGAAAACGGCATTCCCAGCACCTTCGTGCCGGGCCGCAATATTCTGTTTCTGACCCTGACGGCAATTTATGCGTATCAGGTAGAAGCTGAGGCGGTGATTACCGGCGTATGCGAGACCGATTTCTCCGGCTACCCGGACTGCCGCGATGAATTTGTTAAAGCGCTGAACCATGCGGTCAGCCTGGGCATGGCCCGCGATATCCGGTTTGAAACGCCGCTGATGTGGCTGGATAAAGCGGAGACCTGGGCGCTGGCGGACTACTGGCAGCAGCTGGACCTGGTACGCCAGGAGACCCTGACCTGCTACAACGGTATCAAGGGCGACGGCTGCGGAGAATGCGCCGCCTGCCACCTGCGCGCCAACGGCCTGAATCATTACCTGGCGGATAAGCCGATGGTGATGGCCGCCATGAAAAAGAAAACTGGTTTGCAATAACCTTCCCGGGCGTGGTGCTCGCCACGCCCTGCCGGTCACTCCATCATCTGCTCAAGCTTTTCGCGTAGTTCACCTTCAATGGGCAGCGACTTCTGCGTTTTCAGATCGATGCAGACAAAGGTCAGCAGCGCGTCGGCCACGGCCTGGCCTTCTGGCTCCAGAGTCACGATCTGGCTCAGCACGCCGCTTTTGCCGTTTAGCTGCTGCAGGCTGCTGGTAATGGTCAGCACGTCCCCCAGCACCGCCGGACGGCGGTAGCTGATATTAATATTCACCACGATAAAGGCGATGTTGCGTTCGTTCATCCACTGAAAGCCCGCCGTGCTCTCCAGCCCTTCCCAGCGAGCCTCTTCCAGAAATTCCAGGTAGCGGGCGTTGTTCACATGCTGATAGACATCCATGTGATAACCACGAACTTTGATTTGTGTCTGCATAGCGCGATGACCTTTTATTTTTAATAAGCAGGTAAGATAGCCAGGCCACACCAACTGGTATGACCTGTTATTTAGCGTAGCAAAGTTTTCTGACTACGCGAGCCTGCACGCACTATCTATTAAAGTTTTATGCGCCCGCGGTTACGCTCCACCAGCGCGCTGCCAATCCCCGGCACCTCCTGTAGCTGGTCAGCCTCTTTGAAAGGGCCGTACTCTTCACGGTAGCTGACTATCGCCTGTGCTTTTTTCAGCCCCACGCCGTTCAGCGCCTGAGCAAGTTGTTCCGCGCTGGCAGTGTTGATACTCACTACTCCGTCATCCGGATCGACGGCTTTTGCTTCGCTCACTTTGTCTGAGGGCGATTTTGGGCCGATCTTTTCCGCCGCAGGAGATGTCTGCGCCACGGGGGTTGCTTTGGCAGGGGCCGCATGGGCGGGAGTACAGGCACCAGCACCAGCCAGAACCAGGGTAAGACACAACGCTTTCACTGCTGTTTTCATGCTATTTCCTCCATGTGTTTGATAGCGATGCCACCTTAACCGGAGAAAAAAATCACAACAATTAGCGAAAGTTAAATGTGGAAAAGGCCGCGAAAGCGGCCTTTGATTTTTGCATTCTGTTGCAGTTTTCTGCGAGAAACGCCGAAGATTATTGCTGCTGGTCGACCACGTCGCCCATCTTGATCTTCGCTTCTTTACGCAGGTTGGTCATCAGCGCTTCAAAAGCAATCTGAGCGTTGTTCTGAGTGATCCCCTGCACCATCGCTTTTTTCTGCTCGGCAGGCATGGTGCCCGCTTTCACTTCATCCAGCGCCAGCAGAACCACGTTGCCCTGCATGTCGTTCGCCACACCGTAGCTTGGTTTGTCTTTTGCCGGCAGCGGTAAGGTGAAGGCAGCCTGACTCACAGGATCCTGGCCGGTACGGGCCAGGGTTTTCGCCTCGCCGAAGCTCAGACCTGCCGCTTTCAGTTCGTCCTGACCTTTACCCTGTTTAAGCGCAGTGAGCAGTTTGTTTGCGTCAAGCTTAGCCTGCTGTTCCGCTTTCTGGCGTTTAACCTGAGCGATAACCTGGTCACGAACTTCAGCCAGTGGTTTAATCGCTTCCGGCTTATGTTCGGTGACACGCAAAACAAATGCACGGTCGCCGTCAACGGTAATGATGTCGGAGTTGCTGCCTGGCGTGCCATTCTGACCGACCAGACCACCGTTGAAGATAGCTTCCGATACAGGCTTGAAGTTCAGCTCGGCTGGCAAGTTGTCGTGGCCAAACCAGCCCGTTTCAACCGCTTTAACACCCGCAACCTGCTCAGCACCAGCCAGAGATTCGTTGTCGTTGCTTGCCGCATCGCTCACTTTCTGCTGCAGCGCGTAGTAAGCATCCAGCGCTTTCTCTTGTTTCACTTTATCCGCAATGGCGTCGTGCACTTCGGTAAGCGGCTTGGTTTTCGCCGGCTGGACGTCGTCCAGGCGAACGACCAGGAAGCCGACTGAAGATTTGATCACGCCAGACAGCTGGCCTTTGTCTTTCAGACCAGCATTTTTCAGCTCGTCAGGCGTGGTGCCCGGCTCCAGCCAGCCCATATCACCGCCGTTGCGGGCAGAGATAATGTCTGCTGATTTCGCTTTCGCCAGTGCTGCAAAATCACCGCCTTTGTTCAGCTCATCCAGCACGGCTTTCGCTTCCGCTTCTGTCTTAGTCTGAATCACGCTGTAGCGATTACGCTGCGGCTGGGTATATTCGTCCTGGTGCTGATCGTAGTAAGCCTGCACTTCCTCATCTTTTACGGTTTGCGGCATAGATGCAGCATCCAGCTTGATGTAGCTCACTTTGAATTGCTCAGGCGCCATATAGCGGTTTTTGTTTTGCTCGTAGCTGGCGCTGATTTCCTGATCGGAAGCCGTTTGTTTTGCCGTCAGAGCAGCCACATCAATGGTCGCTTCACGCACCAGACGCTCCTGTGACACCAGGGCTGCCAGCTCGTCGGTTTCCCCATTGAGCATGAAGTCGGTTCCCACCAGCGCATTGATCAGCTGCTGAGTGGTCAGCTGGTTACGCAGCGCCTGTGCGTACTGATCGGCTGACATCCCCATATTGCTGATAATGGCGTTATAGCGGGCGTTGTCGAACTTACCGTTGCTCTGGAAAGCAGACTCTTTAAAGATAGCCTGCTTGATTTGTTCATCGCTGATACCAAGGCCAAGATGTCTGGCGTACTGGTCCATCAACGCTTCATCGATCATGCGGGAGAGCACCTGCTGGCGCATCTGCTTCATGTAGCCTTCGCTGGAGGCCAGCTCAGAGAACTGATCACCTAATTGCTGCTGCTGGCGGTTACGCTCGCTGGCTACTGCGTTCTCGAACTGCCCACGACCAATCTCCTGGCCATTAACTTTTGCGGCATAATTGGCATTACCGCCAATCAGGTAGTTACCCACGCCAGTCAAAATGAATGACACGATAATCAGACCCAGAATGATCTTGAGCACGACGTGGTTTGCCGCCGCGCGTAAATTGTCCATCATGGTGATACAACACTCCGCTGTAGTGTAATAGGTAAACCCTGCGCAGATGCCAGTGCATCCTTTCGAACGCGCCGAGCTCTGCCGCTGCGCACAAGAGGGCTATTGTGACAAGAAACCCGCTCCAAATCATCATGCAAGCGCAAAATAAGACGGCTAAAACAAAAAAGGCACATCTGATGATGCGCCCCTGACAAAGCTTTACGGCTAAGTTAACAGATAATCGAACTTAGTTTACCGCGTCTTTCAGCGCTTTACCCGCACGGAACCCTGGGACTTTCGCTGCAGCAATGGTGATCTCTTTACCGGTCTGAGGGTTACGGCCTGTACGGGCAGCACGCTCTTTAACCGCGAAAGTACCAAAGCCAACCAGTGCTACGTCTTCTCCGGACTGCAGAGTTTCGGTAACAGAGGCAATAACAGCATCTAACGCACGTCCAGCCGCAGCTTTAGAAATATCAGCACCTGCGGCAATTTTGTCTATCAGTTGAGATTTATTCACTCTTCTCTTCCTCTCGTTATTATTTATATCGTACCCATACCCATCAAAGCACGACCGCGCAGCAGTTATATCAGGCCTGCCATGCCCGCACAACATCCGTTATGCGAGGCTGACTTAGCCAGCAGTCTAACTTAGCGATACAAAAAAAAGCTGGCAAGTGAGAATTCACTTACCAGCCCTGTTTTTCTTAACTGTATTTGCGTCAGGTCACTATTTTGCGGTTACAACCTGCATGCCGTAGGGCTCATTCTGCAAAGCAAGAGCCAGAACTTCCTCAATACGCTTAACAGGATGAATATCCAGATCGGCAATCACGTTGTCCGGAATCTCTTCCAGATCGCGTTTATTTTCGTCCGGAATCAGGACCGTTTTAATGCCACCACGGTGAGCAGCCAACAGTTTTTCTTTCAAACCACCGATTGGCAACACCTGCCCACGCAGCGTGATTTCACCGGTCATCGCGACATCTGCGCGCACCGGATTACCTGTCAGGCAGGAAACCAACGCTGTACACATGGCGATACCCGCGCTTGGGCCGTCTTTCGGCGTTGCGCCTTCTGGTACGTGAACGTGAATATCACGTTTTTCATAGAAGTCGCCGTTGATGCCCAGTTTTTCTGCCCGCGCACGAACAACGGTCAGCGCAGCCTGGATAGATTCCTGCATAACCTCACCGAGTGAACCGGTATAAGTCAGCTTGCCTTTACCCGGCACGCAGGCGGTTTCGATAGTCAGCAAATCGCCGCCCACTTCCGTCCACGCAAGACCAGTGACCTGGCCGACACGGTTTTCGCTATCTGCACGACCATAGTCGAAGCGCTGTACCCCAAGGAAATCCTTCAGGTTATCGCCGTTAATGGTGATGTGCTTCAGCGTTTTATCCAGCAGCAGCTGTTTCACGGCTTTGCGGCACAGCTTGGAGATTTCACGTTCCAGGCTACGCACGCCCGCTTCACGGGTGTAATAACGGATAATGCCGGAGATCGCGCTGTCTTCTACTGTCAGCTCGCCTTTTTTCAGGGCGTTACGTTCAATCTGCTTCGGCAGCAGGTGCTGTTTAGCGATGTTCAGCTTTTCGTCTTCGGTATAGCCGGACAGACGAATCACTTCCATACGGTCCAGCAATGGCGCCGGAATGTTCATGGAGTTCGAGGTCGCAACAAACATCACGTCGCTGAGATCGTAATCCACTTCCAGGTAGTGATCGTTAAAGGCCACGTTCTGTTCTGGATCAAGCACTTCCAGCAGAGCCGATGCAGGATCGCCACGCATGTCGGAAGACATTTTGTCGATCTCATCAAGCAGGAACAGTGGGTTTTTAACGCCAACTTTCGCCATTTTCTGAATCAGCTTGCCCGGCATCGAACCGATATAGGTACGACGGTGGCCGCGAATTTCAGCTTCATCGCGCACGCCGCCAAGCGCCATACGGATGTATTTGCGTCCGGTCGCTCTCGCGATGGACTGGCCCAGAGAAGTTTTACCCACCCCAGGAGGCCCAACCAGGCACAGGATTGGCCCTTTGAGCTTGTTGACGCGGCTCTGCACTGCGAGGTACTCAAGGATACGATCTTTGACGCGTTCCAGACCGTAGTGGTCGGTATCAAGAACTTCCTGAGCCTGACGCAGGTCTTTTTTGACCTTGCTGCGTGCGTTCCACGGTACCTGCACCATCCAGTCGATGTAGCCACGCACTACGGTTGCTTCCGCAGACATTGGCGACATCATTTTCAGCTTTTGCAGTTCCGCTTCGGTTTTTTCGCGCGCTTCTTTCGGCATTTTAGCCGCATCGATTTTGCGTTTCAGCGCTTCGTTTTCGTCCGGCGTATCGTCCATTTCGCCAAGTTCTTTCTGAATAGCTTTCATTTGCTCGTTCAGATAGTACTCGCGCTGGCTCTTTTCCATCTGCTTTTTAACGCGGTTGCGAATGCGTTTCTCAACCTGCAGCAGATCGATTTCGGACTCCATCATCGCCATCAGATATTCAAGACGTTCGTTAATATCGGACATCTCGAGTACAGACTGTTTATCCGCCAGTTTCAACGGCATATGCGCGGCAATGGTATCAGCCAGACGTGCTGGATCATCGATGCTGTTCAGCGATGTAAGCACTTCCGGCGGGATTTTTTTGTTCAGTTTGATGTAGCCTTCAAACTGATTAATCGCTGTGCGTACCAGGACTTCCTGCTCACGCTCTTCTATAGCCGGTGAGTCGAGGTATTCCGCCTGGGAAGTAAAATGATCGCCGTTGTCAGAAAGCGTGGTAATACGCGCGCGCTGTAAACCTTCCACCAGCACTTTAACGGTGCCGTCGGGCAGCTTCAGCATCTGCAAAATAGACGCAACGGTCCCCACCGAGAACAGGTCGTTTACACCCGGCTCATCCGTGGAAGCCTCTTTTTGCGCCACCAGCATGATTTTTTTATCGTTGTCCATGGCCGCTTCCAGGCAGCGAATAGACTTTTCACGCCCAACAAACAGTGGAATGACCATGTGCGGATAAACCACCACATCGCGCAAAGGCAATACGGGGATTTCAATGCGTTCAGAACGCTCAGGATTCATAGAGCTCTCTCTTAGTTTAATTTCCGCCAGGTGATGGGGCGATGCCTCCGCTCTTATGGCATCGACCTGCAAGTAAGTCAGTATATGGGGATGTTTCCCGGGCATTCAATGCCGGAATGGCAGGAAAAATAAAAGGGGGATAAAAATCCCCCTTTTTACACTAACCGACTGGTTATTTTGGCGAATTATTCGCCAGAAGCTTGTTGCGCTTCTGGCTTTCCGTAAATTAACAGCGGCTTGGTCTGGTCGTCGATAACGGCTTCATCGATCACCACTTTTTCGACATCTTCCATTGAAGGAAGGTCATACATGGTATCGAGCAGCGCCCCTTCAACGATAGAACGCAAACCACGAGCACCGGTTTTACGCGCCATCGCTTTCCTGGCGATTGCGTCCAGCGCTTCGTCGCGGAACTCCAGATCCACACCTTCGAGATTGAACAGCGCCTGATACTGCTTGGTCAGGGCGTTTTTCGGCTCTTTCAGGATTTGGATCAGGGCTTCTTCGCTCAGCTCGCTCAGGGTCGCAACCACCGGCAGACGACCGATGAACTCAGGGATCAGACCAAATTTGATCAGATCTTCTGGTTCCACCTGGCCCAGCAGCTGGCCTTCGCTGGCTTTTTCAGACTTGCCTTTCACCGTTGCGCCAAAGCCAATCCCCGAACCGGTTTCAACGCGGTTAGCGATAACTTTGTCGAGACCGGCAAATGCGCCACCGCAGATGAAGAGGATCTTAGATGTATCAACCTGCAGGAACTCTTGCTGCGGATGTTTACGTCCGCCCTGTGGTGGAACCGCGGCCACGGTACCTTCGATCAATTTCAGCAACGCCTGCTGCACGCCTTCACCGGAGACATCACGAGTGATGGACGGGTTGTCAGATTTGCGGGAGATTTTGTCGATCTCATCGATATAAACGATACCACGCTGTGCTTTCTGCACGTCGTAGTCGCATTTCTGCAGCAGTTTTTGAATGATGTTTTCCACATCTTCACCCACATAGCCCGCTTCGGTCAGCGTCGTGGCATCTGCCATGGTGAATGGAACATCAAGCAAACGTGCCAGGGTTTCTGCCAGCAGGGTTTTACCGCTACCGGTCGGCCCGATGAGCAGGATGTTACTTTTGCCCAGTTCGATACCGTTGGTGCTGTCACCGTTGCGCAGACGTTTGTAGTGGTTGTACACCGCCACCGCCAGGACTTTCTTAGCCTGTTCCTGACCGATGACATAGTCATCGAGGTGGTGACGAATTTCATGCGGCGTCGGCAGTGCGCTACGTTCGCGATGCGGAGCCACTTCTTTGATCTCTTCGCGAATGATGTCGTTACACAAATCGACACACTCATCGCAGATATACACTGACGGCCCGGCAATCAGCTTGCGCACTTCATGCTGGCTTTTGCCGCAAAAAGAGCAGTACAGCAGTTTGCCTGAACCGTCTTTGCGCTTATCTGTCATAAAGCAAAACCTCTTATCTGTTTCTTTGCGCCGTTGCAAACGACGCAAGTGCCATTATTGCGGCACAGCCAATCGTAAGCGCCAGCGGGCCGTTACTACAACTATAGTATAGAGCCCACTGTTTTCGGGCATTAGTTGCGGTGAGTCAGAATCGAGTCAACTAAGCCATACTCTACCGCTTCGCTGGCAGCGAGGAAACGGTCACGCTCGGTGTCTCTCTCGATTTCTTCCAGAGATTTACCGGTGTGTTGCGCCATAAGTTCGTTCATGCGGGCTTTAACTTTCAGAATTTCACGGGCATGGATCTCAATGTCCGTTGCTTGTCCCTGATAGCCGCCCAGCGGTTGGTGGATCATTACGCGCGAATTCGGCAGACAGAAACGCTTGCCCTTCGCACCAGCAGTCAGCAGGAAAGCCCCCATGGAACAAGCTTGTCCCATACAGATAGTGCTCACGTCCGGCTTAATAAATTGCATGGTGTCGTAGATAGACATACCCGCCGTAATGACGCCACCCGGTGAGTTAATGTAGAGATAGATGTCTTTTTCCGGGTTTTCTGCTTCCAGAAACAGCATCTGCGCCACAATCAGGTTAGCCATATGATCTTCGACCTGTCCGGTCATGAAGATGACACGTTCCTTGAGCAGACGGGAATAGATATCGTATGAACGCTCACCACGCGATGTTTGTTCAACAACCATCGGCACCAGGGCCATATGGGGTGCTAATTGATCTCGTTCGCCACTGTATGACATTTCCGTCTCCTGGAGTAATTAAGCCTTCTAACCTACTGCACTGATTCTACTTGAGACGCGAAAAGAAGACTACGTTCCTTGCGCCTGTTACCTTTCATGGACGGATTATCAGTCAGGGTCGTATTTTTGGAGCCATGCCCTGTTTATGGGGATGGATTCGCCCTGTTTCAAGCATAACAACCTTTTCTTGTAACGCTAACCCTGAAACTTCGTTAATTCATCCCAAAAATGCTCTGCAAGAGATAAAAAAAGCCCGCCACCTGTAGGTGACGGGCTTGATGCAGCAAAATTTTGGCGATGATGCCAAAAATTATGCTTACGCTTGCTGGTTCATCAGTTCGCTAAAGGTAGTCGCTTTTTCAGAAACTTTCGCTTTTGCCAGAACGGCTTCAACAGCTTGTTCTTCCAGAGCAACATTACGCATGTTGTCCATCAGCTCTTTGTTTTTGCCGTAGAACTCGATAACTTCTTTCGGATCTTCGTAGGCAGAAGCCATTTCTTCGATCAGACCGTTAACGCGAGCTTCATCAGCTTTCAGTTCATGGGTACGAATCACTTCGCCCAGCAGCAGACCAACCACAACGCGGCGCTTAGCTTGCTCTTCAAACAGTTCGCGAGGCAGTTCAAGAGCCTGCTGCTCGTTGCCACCGAAACGCTGAGCAGCCTGGCGGCGCAGCACGTCGATTTCACCGTCGATGAGTGCCGCAGGCACGTCGATGTTGTTAGCGTTAACCAGGCCGTCGATTGCCTGAGACTTGATGCGGTTACGCACTGCGCCTTTCAGTTCACGATCCATGTTTTTACGCACTTCGGTACGCAGGCCAGCAACGGAGCCATCTTCAACGCCGAAACGCTTGATAAACTCTTCGGTAAATTCTGGCAGCTCACGCTCTTCAACTTTCTTCAGAACGATGTCGAACTTAGCCGCTTTACCTTTCAGGTTTTCAGCGTGGTAATCTTCCGGGAAGGTCACTTCGATAGTGAACTCTTCGCCAGCTTTGTGGCCAACAACGCCATCTTCGAAGCCTGGGATCATACGACCCTGGCCCATTGCCAGTACGAAGTCAGACGCTTTGCCGCCTTCGAAGACTTCGCCGTCTACGGAACCGGTGAAGTCGATAGTCACACGGTCTTCTGCAGTTGCAGCCGCGTCAGAGTCTTTCCAGGTTGCCTGCTGCTTACGCAGGGTGTCCAACATGGTGTCAACGTCTTCGTCAGTCACTTCTACAACCGGTTTTTCAACTTCGATTGCATCCAGACCCTGCAGCTCCACTTCCGGGTAAACTTCAAACTCTACGGAGTAGTTGAAGTCTTCGCCCATTTTGTACTCGCCCGGGATGTAATTAGGCGCGCCTGCTGGATTGATCTTTTCTTTGATGATTGCATCAACGAAGTTGCGGCTCATCAGCTCGCCCAGAACGTCCTGGCGAACAGAAGCGCCGTAACGCTGAGCGACTACAGTCATCGGTACTTTGCCCTTGCGGAAGCCGTCAATACGAACTTTTTTTGCCACGTTGACCAGCTCGCTTTTTACAGCGTTTTCGATGCTGTCTGCAGCGATAGTAATCGTGAGACGGCGGCCAAGGCCCTGAGTGGTTTCAACTGAAACTTGCATCTTGTTACCTCAAAAAATCACAGTGCTCGGTCAACTCTGGAAGCCGTCTTATAGTGCTTCACAGAACCGGGATGTCCTCTGTATCAGAATCACATTCCCTGTCGTCAGAATCGTCCCGAAGACATTCCGAAAAATAAGACGCAGCATTATAGCGGCATCACCAAGGTGAGTCGAGAACGGCAACACAACGTCACTGCGGCCTTTTTCACACTTCACGGGAATTTATTGCCAGATCCCTGCAAAAACCAGGAGCAATCCAGGACAAAACAAAACGGCCCGCAGGCCGTTTTGGGAAATACGTTTAACAGAGAGCAACAAAAAGGGAAAGCTCCCATCGTTGCAAACCCGAAAGTTTTTTCAGGCGATGCTGCCAGCCCCCCGACAGGGCGGAGAGGCAAAAATTGTATCCTGCAACCCTTCCCACTCTTTAATGGTGTAGGTATGCAGGGCCAGAGCGTGAACAGTGTTAGAAAGCTCTTCGCTCAATGTTCCGTAAATCAGGCGATGGCGATTTAAGAAACGTTCCCCCACAAAGCGATCGCTGACCAGCACAACTTTGAAATGGCTCTCTGAGCCCGCCGGGACATTGTGACGATAGCTTTCATCCACGACTTCCAGGAACACGGGTTCAAAGGCTGCCCTTAATTTTGTTTCTATTTGCTCGCGTACCATCATGAACTTTCTCCTCAACAACGCAGAGATGCCACTCATCCCTTTAAATCTTAGCCGCTTTTAACCGTTTTAATAACGTAACGCCAACAATTATTTAGCTTTCATCTGATTTTTACTGCCAACTTGCTGTAGCTTAATGCTATTAAGGCAAAGATCGGCACGAAATCGGTCTGATTGCTTTGTAAGTGTTCATTTAAAGCGCAACGCGATGAAATTCCGTGCGTCAGGCACTTCCACTGGGCAGACGCAGTGTTATGATGACCTGTTTTTTCTGCCCGCCCCTTTAAGTACATTGAGATAGCGAACATGTTAAAAAAATTACTCTTCCCGCTGGTCGCCGTTTTTATGCTGGCCAGCTGTGCAACACCGCCAACCACCATTGATGTGGCACCGATCATCAACCTGCCGCAGCAGGATCCAAGCCTGATGGGGGTGACTGTCAGCATCAACGGTGCTGATCAGCGTACCGACCAGGCGCTTGCAAAAGTGACCCGCGATAACCAGCTGGTGACCCTGACCCCGTCACGCGATCTGCGTTTCCTGCTGCAGGAAGTGCTGGAAAAGCAAATGACCGCTCGCGGCTATATGATTGGGCCAAGCGCACCGGTAGCCCTACAGATCATCGTCAACCAGCTGTATGCCGATGTCTCCCAGGGTAACGTGCGTTACAACATTGCCACTAAAGCGGACATCTCTATCGTTGCTACCGCGCAGAACGGCAACAAGATGACCAAGAACTACCGTTCTAACTACAATGTTGAAGGGGCGTTCCAGGCAACCAACAAGAATATTGCCAACGCGGTTAACTCCGTATTGACCGATACCATTGCTGATATGGCCCAGGACACCAGCGTTCACGACTTTATTAAACAGAACGCGCGTTAATTTTTGCCTATAAGCCCGCATCTCGCGGGCTTAAAATCCGAGCCTCGCATGTCCAGTCAGTATTTACGCAAATTTCTTGAGCCGAAATCAGCCATTCTACTGATTCTTGGCTTTGCCTCCGGGCTCCCCCTCGCATTGACCTCCGGCACCCTGCAGGCCTGGATGACGGTCGAAAACATCGATCTGAAAACCATCGGCTTTTTCTCCCTTGTTGGCCAGGCCTACGTCTTTAAGTTTCTCTGGTCGCCGGTGATGGACAGGTATACGCCGCCGATGCTGGGCCGTCGGCGCGGCTGGCTGCTGATTACGCAAATACTGCTGCTGATTTCCATTGCGGCAATGGGCTTTCTTGAGCCTGGGTCACAGCTACGCTGGATGGCGGCGCTGGCGGTGATCATCGCTTTCTGCTCTGCCTCTCAGGATATTGTGTTCGATGCCTGGAAGACAGATGTCCTGTCTGCCGAAGAGCGCGGGTCGGGTGCAGCAATCAGCGTACTTGGCTATCGCCTGGCGATGTTGGTTTCCGGCGGCCTCGCGCTTTGGCTGGCCGATCGCTTCCTTGGCTGGCAGGCGATGTACTGGCTGATGGCGGCACTAATGCTGCCGTGTATTGTCGCCACTATTCTGGCCCCCGAGCCTGGCGATGCCATTCCTGTTCCCCGCAGCATCGAACAGGCGGTTGTCGCACCGCTGCGTGATTTCTTCGGGCGCAATAACGCCTGGCTGATCCTGCTGCTGATTGTGATGTATAAGCTGGGCGATGCGTTTGCCATGAGCCTCACCACCACTTTTCTGATCCGTGGGGTAGGCTTCGATGCGGGTGAAGTTGGCGTGGTGAATAAAACGCTGGGCCTGTTCGCCACGATTCTCGGCGCGCTGTACGGCGGCGTGTTAATGCAGCGCCTGAGCCTGTTCCGGGCGCTACTGATCTTTGGCGTGTTACAGGGTCTGTCCAACGCCGGCTACTGGCTGCTGTCCATCTCGGACAAGCACATGTTCAGTATGGCTGCCGCCGTGTTCTTCGAAAACCTCTGCGGAGGCATGGGCACTGCGGCCTTCGTGGCGTTATTAATGACGCTGTGTAATAAGTCATTCTCTGCCACCCAGTTCGCCCTGCTTTCCGCTCTCTCCGCGGTAGGACGGGTGTACGTGGGGCCAATTGCCGGCTGGTTTGTCGAAGCTCACGGCTGGCCAACATTTTATCTTTTCTCGGTATTCGCAGCGGTGCCGGGGATATTGCTATTACTGATCTGTAAATCCACCCTCGAATACACCCAGCAAACGGAAAGCTTTATGCCACGCAGCGAGTTTGCTCCGGCCTATCGGCTGGCGCTCAGGGCGTTGACGTTTGGTTGCATACTGCTTGGCGTCTGGCTGGTTATTCTGATCACTAACTCGCTGGGCCTGACCGCCTGGGCGTTCAATCTCCAGATCCTCGAATGGGGTGCGCTGTTTGCTCTCGGCGGCGTGGTGTTTGGCGGCCTGCTGGATTACCTCGCTTTGCGCAGAACGGCACTACTGTGACAAAACGGTGCGAAATAAATATTACCACCGTTATTTATTCAGCACCGTTATTAATTTGCCGAAATAAGCAGCAATAAAATTTACAATTCTGGTGTTCCACTTTTACAGTGTGATTTTTTTAATAACCTGCACGACGCGCATTTCAGGCTTTTTGACATTAACGATTCAGCCCGGTGCGAAATTACTTTGCGCTTATATCGTTTATTAAATGATGCGGATTTGTTAATTTATTGTTCAACAAAACCATTAGTTATACCAATTATCCCGTACTATATCTGCAGGCATAGGTTTTTGTTATAAATCACGCCAGCGCGCACGGATCGTGCGCTCTTATAGATTTGTTGCATTTCGTGTGACATCGACGGCAGAACCCAGTAACACCCCACTGACACTACGCCATTCATGTTTACAGTAATGTAACCTTCCCGTAAAATGCCGGCACACTTTAAACGACAATAGAGCTCCCCCGGAATTGAGGTCGTTAAATGAGACTCAGGAAATACAATAAAAGTTTGGGATGGTTGTCATTAATCGCTGGCACATTTTTACTCAGTGGCTGTGATTCTGCACTGCTTGACCCCAAAGGACAGATTGGACTGGAACAACGTTCTTTGATACTGACAGCTCTCGGGCTGATGTTGATCGTCGTTATCCCAGCTATCGCGATGGCTATCGGTTTTGCCTGGAAGTATCGGGCTTCAAACAAAAACGCCAAATACAGCCCTAACTGGTCGCACTCGAACAAAGTTGAAGCTGTTGTCTGGACGATTCCCATCCTCATCATCATTTTCCTTGCGGTACTGACCTGGAAAACCACGCACGCCCTTGAGCCCAGCAAACCGCTGGTTCATGAAGCGAAGCCGGTGACCATCGAAGTTATCGCCATGGACTGGAAATGGTTCTTCATCTATCCGGAGCAGGGTATCGCCACGGTTAATGAAATCGCCTTCCCGGCCAACACCCCAGTGGAATTCAAAATCACCTCTAACTCGGTGATGAACTCCTTCTTTATTCCGCGACTCGGTAGCCAGATCTACGCAATGGCAGGCATGCAGACCAAACTGCACCTGATTGCGGATGAAGCAGGCACCTACGACGGTATTTCGTCTAACTACAGCGGTAAAGGCTTCTCTGGCATGAAGTTCAAAGCAATTGCGACGCCAGATATGAACACCTTTAACCAATGGGTAGCTAAAGCTAAGCAATCTCCGGAAGTCATGAACGATATGGCGACCTACGAGAAGCTGGCAGCGCCTAGCGAATACAACAAAGTCGAATACTTCTCCGCTGTTAAACCTGATTTGTTCAAAGATGTTATTGATAAATTCATGGGACACGGGAAGAGCATGGACATGACCCAGCCAGAAGGTGAGCACGCGGCACACGAAGGTATGGAAGGCATGGACATGAGTCACGCGGAAACCTCTCACTAGGGGCCGAGGAATAAAAATGTTCGGAAAACTTACACTGGATGCAGTCCCATACCATGAACCCATTATCATGGTTACGGTTGCAGCAATTATCGTCGGGGGACTGGCGCTGGTTGCGGCTATCACTTACTTCGGTAAGTGGGAATATTTATGGAAAGAGTGGCTCACCTCGGTTGACCACAAACGTCTTGGCGTCATGTACGTTATTGTCGCCATCGTCATGCTGCTGCGTGGTTTTGCAGACGCCATCATGATGCGTAGCCAGCAGGTGCTGGCCTCCGCCGGGGAAGCAGGCTTCCTGCCGCCTCATCACTACGATCAGATCTTTACCGCCCACGGCGTTATCATGATCTTCTTCGTAGCGATGCCATTTGTTATCGGCCTGATGAACATCGTCGTGCCGTTGCAGATTGGTGCCCGTGACGTTGCCTTCCCGTTCCTGAACAACCTGAGCTTCTGGTTCACGGTTGTCGGCGTGGTGCTGGTTAACCTGTCTCTTGGGGTGGGTGAATTTGCACAGACCGGCTGGGTGGCCTATCCACCGCTGTCCGGCATTGAGTACAGTCCGGGGGTCGGCGTCGACTACTGGATATGGAGTCTGCAGCTCTCCGGTATTGGTACGACGCTGACGGGTATTAACTTCTTTGTGACTATCCTGAATATGCGTACCCCTGGCATGACCATGTTCAAGATGCCGGTCTTTACCTGGGCTTCGCTGTGTACCAACGTACTGATTATCGCTGCGTTCCCAATCTTTACCGTGACCGTCGCGCTGTTAACCCTTGACCGCTACCTTGGCACCCATTTCTTTACCAATGATATGGGTGGCAACATGATGATGTATATCAACCTCATCTGGGCATGGGGCCACCCGGAAGTGTATATCCTGGTGCTGCCGGTGTTTGGCGTGTTCTCGGAAGTGGTTGCTACGTTCTCCAAAAAACGCCTGTTCGGCTACACCTCTCTGGTGTGGGCGACCATCGCGATTACCATACTTTCGTTCATCGTCTGGCTGCACCACTTCTTCACCATGGGCAGCGGCGCGAACGTAAACGCCTTCTTCGGTATCGCCACCATGATTATCGCCATCCCGACCGGGGTGAAGATCTTCAACTGGCTGTTCACCATGTATCAGGGTCGCATCGTCTTTAACTCAGCGATGCTGTGGACCATCGGCTTCGTCGTCACCTTCTCCATCGGTGGCATGACCGGCGTTCTGCTGGCAGTGCCGGGTGCGGACTTCGTGCTGCACAACAGCCTGTTCCTGATCGCTCACTTCCATAACGTTATCATTGGTGGTGTGGTGTTCGGCTGCTTCGCGGGCCTGACCTACTGGTGGCCGAAAGCGTTTGGCTTCACCCTGAACGAAAGCTGGGGCAAACGCGCCTTCTGGTTCTGGATCATCGGCTTCTTCGTGGCGTTTATGCCGCTGTACGTGCTGGGCTTCATGGGGATGACCCGTCGTCTGAGCCAGCAGATCGATCCGCAGTTCCACACCCTGCTGGTTGTTGCAGCGGGCGGCGCGGCGCTGATTGCCTGCGGTATCCTGTGCCAGCTGATTCAGTTCTACGTCTCTATTCGCGACCGCGAGCAGAATCGTGACCTGACCGGTGACCCATGGGGTGGTCGTACGCTGGAGTGGGCAACCTCCTCTCCTCCTCCGTTCTACAACTTTGCCCATCTGCCACACGTTCACGAACGTGACGCATTCTGGGAAATGAAAGAGAAAGGCGAAGCGTACCAGCAGCCAACCAGCTATGAAGAGATTCATATGCCGCGTAATAGCGCAGCGGGCATCATCATTGCCGCATTCAGCGCCGTGTTTGGTTTCGCGATGATCTGGCACATCTGGTGGCTGGCGATTATCGGCTTTGCCGGCATGATCGTGACCTGGATTGCGAAGAGCTTCGACGAAGACGTGGATTACTATGTTCCGGTTGCGGAAGTCGAAAAACTGGAAAACCAGCATTTCGATGAAATTACCAAAGCAGGGCTGAAAAATGTCAACTGAGACTATCAATCAAGCAAGTGCCCACGCCACTGAGCATGGGCATCACGATGCAGGAACCAATAAGGTCTTTGGTTTCTGGATCTACCTGATGAGCGACTGCATTCTGTTCTGTTGCTTGTTTGCTACCTATGCCGTTCTGGTGAACGGCACCGCCGGTGGCCCGGCAGGGAAAGACATCTTCGAACTGCCGTTCGTACTGGTTGAGACTGCCCTGCTGTTAGTCAGCTCCATCACCTACGGCATGGCGATTATCGCCATGAACAAAGGCAACAAGAGCCAGGTTATCTCCTGGCTGGCGCTGACCTTCCTGTTTGGTGCGGGCTTCGTCGGGATGGAAATCTATGAGTTCCATCACCTGATCAAGGAAGGTTACGGCCCGGATCGTAGCGGCTTCCTGTCAGCCTTCTTCGCGCTGGTAGGTACCCACGGTCTGCACGTCACCTCTGGTCTGGTGTGGATGGCGTTCATGATGATTCATGTCGCGCGCCGCGGCCTGACCAGCACTAACCGTGCTCGTCTGATGTGCCTGAGCCTGTTCTGGCACTTCCTTGACGTTGTATGGATCTGTGTATTCTCAGTCGTTTATCTGATGGGGGCGATGTAATGAGTCATTCAACTGAACACGCAGGCGCCCACCACGGTAGCGTGAAGACCTATATGACCGGCTTTATCCTGTCTATCATCCTGACGGCGATCCCGTTCTGGATAGTGATGACAGGTACAGCTTCCCACGCCACGATGCTTGGCGTGATTCTGGTGACCGCAGTCGTACAGATTCTGGTCCACCTGGTTTGCTTCCTGCACTTGAATACCTCTTCAAGCGAGCGCTGGAACCTGGTTGCCTTTGTCTTTACCGCGCTGATTATCGCCATTCTGGTAATCGGTTCGATCTGGATTATGTGGAACCTCAACCAGAACATGATGGTTCACTAAGAGCGGCGTGTATGATTAAGCAATACCTGCAAGTAACGAAACCAGGAATTATTTTCGGTAATTTAATTTCTGTCATTGGGGGATTTTTACTGGCCTCAAAGGGCAGTATTGATTATCCCCTGTTTCTCTTCACCCTCGTAGGGGTGTCGCTGGTGGTGGCCTCTGGTTGTGTTTATAACAACTACATCGACCGCGATATCGACCGTAAAATGGAGAGAACCAAGAATCGGGTGCTGGTCAAAGGCCTGATTTCACCGAAAATGTCGCTGGTGTATGCCACCTTGTTGGGTATTGCTGGCTTTATGCTGCTGTGGTTTGGTGCGAATCCGTTAGCCATGTGGCTTGGCGTGATGGGCTTCGTGGTTTATGTCGGGGTCTATAGCCTCTATATGAAACGCAAGTCTGTTTACGGCACGCTGATTGGCAGCCTGTCGGGCGCGGCACCTCCGGTTATTGGCTACTGTGCCGTCACCGGCCAGTTCGACACCGGTGCCCTGATCCTGCTGGCTATCTTTAGCCTGTGGCAGATGCCGCACTCGTATGCGATTGCTATCTTCCGCTTTAAAGATTACCAGGCCGCTAACATTCCGGTACTGCCGGTTGTGAAAGGCATTTCGGTGGCGAAGAACCATATCACCCTTTATATCATTGCGTTTGCCGTTGCCACATTGATGCTGACGCTGGGTGGTTACGCCGGATACAAATATCTGGTTGTTGCCGCTGCGGTCAGCGTGTGGTGGTTAGGCATGGCGCTGCGTGGGTATAAAGTGGAGGACGATAAGGTCTGGGCGCGCAAACTGTTCGTCTTTTCAATCGTTGCCATTACCTCCCTGAGCGTAATGATGTCGGTCGATTTTATGGCGGCAGACACGCACAATCTGCTGACTTACGTTCGCTAAGTCGTGAACCTCATAAAAGGGCACTTCGGTGCCCTTTTTTATTAGCATCATCAAGCGGTTCCACCCTGTAACATTTGTTACATAAGCAGATGTTTACCCTCCCCTGCCCACGCACTACACTAAGACCGGTTTTTCATCAGAGGTGGTAATGAACGATTACAAAATGACGCCCGTCGAGCTACGAGCGACGTGGGGTTTAGGCACGGTGTTTTCACTGCGCATGCTCGGCATGTTTATGGTGCTGCCGGTTCTTACTACTTACGGGATGTCCCTGCAGGGCGCGAGTGAAGCGCTGATTGGCCTCGCGATTGGTATCTACGGCCTCGCGCAGGCAATATTCCAGATCCCCTTCGGTTTGCTCTCCGATCGTATTGGTCGTAAGCCGCTGATTGTCGGTGGACTACTGATTTTTGTACTCGGCAGCGTGATTGCCGCCCTTTCCAGTTCCATCTGGGGCATCATTCTTGGCCGCGCTTTACAAGGTTCCGGGGCGATAGCTGCCGCCGTAATGGCGCTACTTTCCGACCTTACCCGTGAGCAGAACCGCACGAAGGCGATGGCCTTTATTGGCGTCAGCTTCGGGATAACCTTCGCCATCGCCATGGTACTGGGTCCGATTATCACCCACAGTCTCGGTCTGAACGCGCTTTTCTGGATGATCGCTATTCTCGCCACGGTAGGGATAATCATCACCCTCTGGGTCGTTCCCAACACGCAAACGCATGTTCTGAACCGCGAATCCGGTATGGTGAAAGGCTGCTTCAGCAAAGTCCTCGCCGAACCTAAGCTGCTGAAACTCAATTTTGGCATCATGTGCCTGCACATCATGCTGATGTCGACCTTTGTCGCCCTGCCCGGCCAGCTCGAGCTGGCAGGCTTCCCCGCCGCGCAACACTGGAAGATTTATCTCTGCACGATGCTGATCGCCTTTGCCACCGTGGTGCCGTTTATTATCTATGCCGAAGTGAAGCGCCGCATGAAGCGCGTGTTTGTCGGCTGCGTGGCCGTGTTGCTGATCGCTGAAATCGTGCTCTGGGGTTCCGGCCCACATTTCTGGGAGCTGGTGATTGGCGTGCAGCTTTTCTTCCTCGCCTTTAACCTGATGGAAGCTATTCTGCCCTCGCTTATCAGCAAAGAGTCGCCTGCGGGTTTCAAAGGCACCGCCATGGGGATCTATTCCACCAGCCAGTTTATCGGCGTGGCCATTGGCGGCTCGCTGGGCGGCTGGCTGGACGGGATGTTTGATTCCCAGACGGTATTCCTGGCAGGCGCGCTGCTGGCAATGGTCTGGCTGCTTGTCAGCTCCACCATGTCGGAACCGCCATACGTTGCCAGCCTGCGAATCGAGCTGCCGGAAGATGCGGAAAATGACGTAGAGCTGAAAGCAAGACTGCTGGCGCAGCCGGGCGTAAGCGATGCGAATATCATCCCGCAGGAGCGCAGCGCCTACGTGAAGATCGACAGCAAGATAACGAACCGATTTGAGATAGAACAGCTGGTGAAAGGGGCATAAAGCCCCTTTGAATGGGTCAGTCGCGGAAGTTTTTAAACTGGAACGGCTGCCCCAGATCGCCACCACGGACCAGCGCCATTGCGCCCTGCAGGTCGTCACGAGATTTGCCCGTTACGCGCAGCTCTTCGCCCTGAATCTGCACCTGAACTTTTGCTTTGCTGTCTTTGATCAGCTTCACAATTTTCTTGGCGATCGGCGCTTCGATGCCCTGCTTGAGCTTCGCTTCCACGCTCCAGGTTTTACCGCTGTGGGTAAACTCCTCGGGCACATCGATAGATGCACCTTCGATGCCGCGCTTGAGCAGCTTGGCACGCAGAATATCCAGCAGCTGGTTGACCTGGAAATCAGACTCGCTGGCGACCTTAATGGACTGGTTTTTCTCATTCAGCTCAAAGGTTGCCGGCACGTTGCGAAAATCGAAACGAGTCGCGACTTCACGCTCTGCGTTTTCAATCGCGTTACGGACTTCTTGCATATCAATTTCAGACACGATGTCAAAAGATGGCATGTTTTCTTCTCCCTCTCTTTTTTGTTGCGTTGCATAATACCCGCTGGGCCACGCAAAACAACCCGTTAAAACAGGAGAGAGCCCGATATACTATAGAATACGTAAAACATCCGCGCAGGTTGTGGATGGGGAGGCGACATGAAAATCACCGTACTGGGATGCGGTGCGCTAGGTCAGCTTTGGCTGGCAGCGCTGATAAAACAAGGACATGAAGTCCAGGGCTGGTTACGAGTTCCCCAACCTTTCTGTCCGGTCAATCTGGTAGATGTGGATGGCAGTACTTTTAATGAATCGCTGACCGCCAACGATCCGGATTTCCTCGCCGGCAGCGATCTGCTGCTGGTTACGCTCAAAGCCTGGCAGGTTTCAGGTGCAGTAAAAACGCTCGCCGCAACGCTGCCTGAATCCAGCCCGATCCTGCTGTTGCACAACGGTATGGGAACACTGGAAGAACTGAAGATGCTGCGTCAGCCAGTTCTGCTGGGGGTGACTACCCATGCCGCAAGGCGTGACGGCAATGTTATCGTGCACGTCGCCCGCGGCACCACTCACATTGGGCCAGGCAATGCCGCAGGGAGCGACTTCAGTCGCCTGGCAGAAACGCTGCATCACGCACTGCCTGACGTGGCCTGGCACGATAACATCCTGCCCGCCAGCTGGAAAAAACTCACGGTTAACTGCGCGATAAACCCGCTGACGGCTTTGTACAACTGCCCTAACGGCGAGTTAAAGTATCATTACGACGAGGTAGTGAGTATTTGTGACGAAGTGGCGCAGGTTATGGAGCGTGAAGGTCACCATACCTCAGCGGATAGCCTGCTCTACTACGTTGAGCAGGTTATCGACAGCACCGCCGCGAATATCTCTTCGATGCTGCAGGATATCCGGGTGCAGCGGCACACTGAAATTGACTATATCACCGGGTATTTACTCCAGCGTGCGCGGGCCCACGGCCTGAACCTGCCGGTAAATAGCCGACTCTACGAGCAGATTAAGCGTAAGGAGAATGAATATGAGCGCTCAAGCTCTGGTCTGCCTGGCACCTGGGACTGAAGAAACCGAAGCCGTCACCACCATCGACCTGCTGGTCCGCGCGGGCATCAAAGTGACAACGGCGAGCGTTGCCAGCGATGGTCACCTCACGGTCACCTGCTCACGCGGCGTAAAAATCGTGGCTGATGCGCCACTGGTGGAAGTTGCAGACGGTGATTTTGACGTCATTGTTCTGCCCGGCGGCCTGAAAGGCGCGGAATGCTTCCGCGACAGCCCGCTGCTGGTGGAAACCGTGCGCCAGTTTCATCTCTCCGGCCGTATCGTCGCCACCCTCTGTGCGGCGGCCGGTACGGTGCTGGTGCCCCACGAGATCTTCCCGATTGGCAATATGACCGGCTTCCCCGGCCTGAAGGAGACGATTCCTGAAGGCCAGTGGCAGGACAAACGCGTGGTCTGGGACCCGCGTGTGAATTTGCTCACCAGCCAGGGGCCGGGTACAGCCATTGATTTCGCCCTGAAGATTATCGACCTGCTGGTCGGGCGCGAGAAGGCCCATGAGGTGTCGCAGCAGCTGGTAATGGCGGCCGGAATTTATAGCTACCGGGATTATTAAAACTCACCTCCCTTGCGGGCAAATGGATCGCGCTCACGCCGATTCAATTTGCTCCGCAATATCCATTATCTTCTCTAGCGGGATACCATTGCGGGCAAGCTCCACAAAAGCGTTCATATAGGGTGTCATCGTGGCAAAAAGTGTTTTATAGCCCGCGCAAAAGTACGAGACCTGCCCACCTCCACCCCGGATAATACGGTGCTTTGGACATCCTCCATTGCAAACAGGCTTATAGATACAGTTCAGACAATCACTGGACAGTACCTGCTTCTGTGCGGTCAGACGACTGCTTTGCAGTGAAGAAAGCGAGGCGTCGCTGATGTTGCCGATTTTGTACTGTGGATAGACAAAATGATCGCACTCATAGAGATCGCCATTGGACTCCATCACAAAATTGTCGCGACAGGCCTGCTGGAAAATACAGCTTGTATGCCCATTACCTAAAAAACGACTCACAAAAGTTTCGAACTGACGAACGAAAACCGTGCCGACATCGTACTTCACCCAGCGTTTAAAAATCTCAGACATGAATTTGCCATAGCTGACAGCGGGCACCGAGAAGTCAATAATGTTGCCGACGTCCGTGCGCCCATCAAACTGAATGTTTGCCTTACTGGTCTCCAGCAGTTCAATAAATTGCAGATGACGACTGCCAATGGATTTCAGAAACTCGTAGACCTCCAGAGGGTGGCCAACGTTAATATTATTCACCACCGTTAATGTATTGAATTCGACACCATACTTTTTGAGCAGGTCAATCGCCGAGATGACCTTTTTGAAGGTCCCATTACCGGCTCGAGTCTGGCGATAGCGGTCGTGCAGCGCTTCGGGACCGTCAATGGAGATCCCCACCAAAAAGTCGTGCTGTTTCAGAAACTGGCACCACTCATCATTTAGTAAAATGCCGTTGGTTTGCAGCGCGTTAAAGATTTTCTTCCCGCCCCCATACTTTTTCTGCAAGGCTACAGCCTTCCTGAAAAAATCTACCCCCGCCATCGTAGGCTCTCCACCCTGCCAGGTGAAATGGACGTTGTCGCTGGCGGCACGGATGTAATTTTTGATAAAGCTTCGCAGCGTCTGGTCATCCATCCAGCCCTGGCGGCTAAATTGAGCAGCCTTCCCCAGATAGAAACAGTAGTCGCACTGAATATTGCACTGATAACTCGTAGGTTTTGCCGTGATATGCATGATTTTCTCTGCAAAATAATGCGGCAGGGATCTCCCTGCCGTCAGACTAGCGTGGGCTTACTGCTCTTCACCAAGTGACGTTTTGATGTTGGTAAATTTTTGCTGATTGATCTGGCTTAGCGGCGGTTTACTCCCCGCAATAAAGCCTGTCACCTCACTTTTCATCGCTTTTACGACGTCCGGATGAGCGGCTGCCAGATTATTTTTCTGCTGCAGATCGTCGAGTTTATACAGTCCAGGCTGCTTATCCTCGAAGGTATAGACCAGCGAGTAATCATTGCTGCGCACGGTATAGGAGAACTGGCTCAGATCTTCCGTATTGGGGTTATCTGGATAATCATCCGACAGATGGCGAACATATTTGTGGTAACCATTCCAGAACGGGATATTTTTCTCGTCAAACCAGTGGGAGTAGGACGTTACCCAATCCAGGTATTTATGCGGCTCACCTGTTTTGTTGTTTGTCAGATAAGGCAGCAGCGAAGTGCCGTCCAGCTTCAGACTGGCGGGAACGGCGATCTCTGCCGCATCCAGCGCTGTAGGGTAGAAGTCCATCGCCGAAATGAGTTTGCTGTATTCGCTGCCTGGATGTAATTTTCCCTTCCACCACATAAACATCGGCGTGTGCGTCCCGCCGGGGAATGTCTGGCTCTTGTACCCTTTCTGATCACCGTTGAGCGGCAGCGGTCCGTCGATCACCGCGCCATTATCTGAGGTGAAGAGGATAATAGTGTTGTCGTACTGACCATTTTTCTTCAACTCCTCCAGCACCCGTTTCACGCCCTGATCGACGGAATAGATGGCCGCGTAGAAGTTATCCGCCGTTGAACTGCCGGTATTGAACCGCTGCTGGTATTGCGCAGGGGCAGGATGGTCATTAGGCAAATGGGGGGCGTTATAGGCCAGGTAGAGCATAAAAGGCTGGTCAAGGGTTTTCGCGCGATCGACCGCGCCAATCGCTTCATCCGTCAGCTGATCGCTGATATAACCTTTTGCCTTGATGTGCTCCCGGTTGCGGAACAGCGAGGGTGAGTGGTAGTACGCGGTTCCCGCCGCATGGAAGCCCATAAAATAATCAAAACCACGGTTCTGTGGCTGCCACTCTTCCGCCGAGTAAGTGGTGAAATTGTCATGGTAATCGCGAGTTTGTTTATCTTTGTCGACCGGCACATTGCTGATTTTTGATAAATGCCATTTGCCGATAGCCGCCGTGTAGTAGCCATGATTCTGGAATAACTCCGGCAGGAACGTTTCATTCAGCGGAATGCCATCCTGAGCATCTGTATTGGAATACACGCCAAAGCGAGCAGGCGATCTGCCCGTCATGATCGCGGCACGTGACGGCCCGGACACGCCATGAGCCACATAGCCATTAGTAAAGCGCACACCTTCGTCCATCAATGAGAGCAGGGTTGGCGTCGATTTCTTTGCCGCCTCAATGGCTTTATCGATACCTATTTTATAAGTATCAACCACCTCACGATTCTGCATCGACTGCGGTGCAAAAGATTTCTGATCGAACGGAAGCTGTCCGTAGCCCAGGTCATCCATCGTCAGAATAATGACGTTTGGCTTACCTTGCGTACTGTATTCCGTCGGCGTGAAGTCAGAAAATGCCACATTGGTTTTGGTAGCTTTGAGATTGCCATCCTGAGCATATGCCGATGACATTAGCATTCCGGAAGCCAGAATAAAGGAGACAGATGAGGCCAGTAAGTTTTTACGTAGTTGATTTGCCATAAAAGATATCCTCGTTAAAAAACGATGGTTATTTTGTGGCAAGAAAAAAGCTTATACCTGGGGAAACATCACAATTAAGGATATACCCACACGGATAGAGTGGACTTATTGTGCTATTTGCGAGGGAACCAAAAATGAAGAGCCTGAGAGGGACTCCGACACCGCAAAATTTAACGCTTGCCGGGCCAGAGTCCCCTTGTAAATCAGAAAGCTACGGGCGGTAAACCTTAACGTTATTAAAACCCTGCTCGCGCAGATACAGCGCCTGCAGACGGCTCATCACGCCGCGTTCGCACCACAGCAGATAGGTTTTGCTCTGATCCAGATCGCCAAACTTCGTGCTCAGCTTGTAGAACGGCAGTGAAGCAACCTCAATCCCTTCCGGTTTAAACGGCTTCTCGTCCTGCTCGTCGATAGAGCGGATATCCAGCAGCACGTCATTCGGCGCAAAAGCATCAACCGTTTCAACTTCCGTCACCACTTCTTTGCTCTGCGTGGCGATATCACGGATGTCGATGTTGGTGGCTTCTTCCACCACGCGATCGAGGATCGAGAAGTCGAAGTTCTCTTCTTCCGCTTCGATCTTCGCCTTCACCGCCTTCACGGTGGGGCTTTTCGAGATCACGCCGCAGTATTCCGGCATGGTGCGGGCAAAATCAGCGGTGCCGATTTCACGGGCCAGATCGATGATGTGCTCTTTATCGTGAGAGATAAGCGGGCGGAGGATCAGCGTGTCGGAAACGTTGTCAATAAGGCGCAGGTTGGTGAGGGTCTGGCTGGAAACCTGGCCCAGCGCCTCGCCAGTCACCAGCGCCTGCACGCCGTAGCGTTCTGCCACGCGGGAGGCCGCGCGCACAAACATACGCTTGAGTACCACGCCCATCTGACCGTCTTCAACTTTCTCGAGGATTTCGCCCACTACAGGTTCGAAGTTGATCGCCACGAAGCGCACGCGGTGGGAGCTGCCGAAGCGGTTCCACAAATAGTGAGCCACCTGCTTAACACCGATTTCGTGCGCGGCACCGCCGAGATTAAAGAAGCAGTAGTGCACGCGGCAGCCGCGACGCATCAGCATATAGCTGGACACACCGGAGTCGAAACCGCCGGAGATCAGCGACAGCACGTCCTCCTGGGTACCAATCGGGAAACCGCCGATGCCTTCATAGCGGCCTTTTACCAGCAGCAGACGGTCGTTTTCGATTTCCAGATTAACGGTCACGTCCGGGTGGGTCAGCTTCACGCGCGCGGACTCGATATGTTGATTAAGACCGCCGCCAACATAGCGTTCCACTTCAATGGAGCTAAACTCATGCTTACCACGACGCTTTACGCGCACGCAGAAGGATTTGCCTTCCAACTTGTCGCGGTAGAGTTCCAGCGCCTGTTCAAAGATATTGTGCATATCGGTGAACGGCTCATCCTCGACTTCAAGAATATGGTGGATGCCGGGAATGCGGGTCAGTGCTTCGCGAATGGCGATACGCTGGTTTTCATCTTTGGCGCGGACTTCGATATTGTCCCAGTGACGGACAACCGCCAGATCTTCATCGTAGTGTTTTAGAACGTTACGAATGTTCCCCGTGAGCATCTTAATAAAGCGTATGCGCACAGATTGACTCTTGATGGTGATTTCCGGGAACAATTTAATGATAAACTTCATGGCGCTCATGATTTGTTGGTGAGCCATACATGAGATGAATCATGCGGGCTGGAAGACTTAAAGACTTGCAAAGGCGCGATGCCCTGCATCCGAGGCGCGAAAGTATATCACTAACAGCTTGCCATAGCGTTACACAATTGAGTCCGCTACCATGGCGGGGTTGCACAATTATTAGAGTCAGACATTCACTATGCCGAAAAAAACCGAAGTCCCTGCCAGCTTTGAAACCGCGCTTGTGGAACTTGAGCAGATTGTCACTCGTCTGGAAGGCGGCGAGCTGCCGCTGGAAGAGGCGTTAAATGAATTCGAACGCGGCGTGCAGCTGGCCCGTCAGGGTCAGGTGAAGCTGCAACAGGCCGAGCAGCGCGTACAGATCCTGCTTAGCGACAGCGAAGATGCGCCCCTCAAGCCTTTCACGCCGGACGCCGAGTAAATGGATTTGAATCACGACCTTCAGGCCCATGCTGAACGGGCCAATGCGGCGCTGCTGCGCTTCTTAGCTCCGCTGCCGTTTCAGAGCAGTCCACTGGTTGAAGCGATGCACTATGGCGCACTATTAGGCGGTAAACGCCTTCGTCCGTTCCTGGTCTATGCGACCGGCGAAATGTTCGGCGTAGCAGATGAAGCTCTCGATGCCCCTGCCGCAGCGGTAGAATGCATTCATGCTTATTCATTGATCCACGACGATCTGCCCGCCATGGATGATGACGATCTGCGCCGCGGCCAGCCGACCTGCCATATTAAATTTGGCGAAGCGAATGCGATTCTTGCCGGAGACGCCCTGCAAACGCTGGCGTTTTCTATACTCAGTGATGCCCCGATGCCCGGCGTTGATATCGTTGACCGTCTGGCGATGGTTAAAGAGCTGGCCGTATCCAGCGGCGTGGCCGGGATGTGCGGCGGGCAGGCATTGGATCTCGAGGCAGAAGGCAAACGCTCAACGCTCGAAGAGCTGGAACGTATTCACCGCCATAAAACCGGCGCGCTTATCCGTTCTGCGGTTCGTCTTGGTGCATTGAGCGCAGGGGCCGCAGGCCACAACGCTCTGCCGCTGCTTGACCGCTACGCTGACTGTATCGGCCTGGCTTTCCAGGTACAGGACGACATTCTGGATGTCATCGGCGACACCGCTACGCTTGGCAAGCGTCAGGGTGCCGATCAGCAGCTGGGCAAAAGTACCTATCCGGCGCTGCTGGGTCTGGAACAGGCTAAAGCCAAAGCATGGGATCTCTACCAGGAGTCGCTACGCGCGTTAGAAGGTCTTGCCGCGCAGTCGTTAGACACATCCGCACTGGAAGCGTTAGCGAGCTATATCATCCAACGTGATAAATAATAATGAGTTTCTGATGAGTTTTGATATTGCCAAATACCCGAACCTTGCGCTGGTTGATACCACACAAGAGCTGCGCACGCTGCCGAAAGAGAGCCTGCCGAAGCTGTGTGATGAACTTCGCCGCTACCTGCTGGACAGCGTCAGCCGCTCCAGCGGGCATTTTGCCTCCGGGCTTGGCACGGTAGAGCTGACCGTTGCGCTGCACTACGTCTACAACACGCCGTTCGACCAGCTGATCTGGGACGTGGGCCACCAGGCCTACCCTCATAAGATCCTCACCGGACGTCGCGATAAAATTGGCACTATCCGCCAGAAAGGTGGCCTGCACCCGTTCCCGTGGCGCGCAGAAAGTGAATACGACGTGCTGAGCGTTGGCCACTCCTCTACCTCCATCAGCGCGGGGATCGGTATTGCCGTCGCTGCGGGTAAAGAAGGTCAGGATCGCCGCACGGTTTGCGTAATTGGCGATGGTGCGATCACCGCAGGTATGGCTTTTGAAGCCATGAACCACGCGGGTGATATCCGCCCGGACATGTTAGTGGTGCTCAACGACAACGAAATGTCGATCTCCGAAAACGTGGGCGCGCTGAACAACCATCTGGCCCAGCTGCTCTCCGGCAAGCTCTACTCCAGCCTGCGTGAAGGCGGCAAAAAAGTCTTCTCCGGCGTGCCGCCAATCAAAGAGCTGCTCAAGCGTACCGAAGAGCATATCAAAGGGATGGTTGTGCCGGGCACGCTGTTTGAAGAGCTTGGCTTTAACTATATCGGGCCGGTAGACGGTCACGATGTGATTGGTCTGGTGAATACGCTGAAGAATATGCGTGGCCTGACGGGCCCGCAGTTCCTGCACGTCATGACCAAAAAAGGGCGTGGCTACGCGCCGGCTGAAAAAGATCCGATCAGCTTCCATGCTGTCCCTAAATTCGATCATACCAGCGGCACCCTGCCAAAAAGCGCGGGCGGCCTGCCGAGCTACTCCAAAATCTTCGGTAACTGGCTGTGCGAAACCGCCGCCATAGACGACAAACTCATGGCCGTGACGCCAGCAATGCGCGAAGGCTCCGGCATGGTTGAGTTTTCACGCCAGTATCCGGGCCAGTATTTCGACGTTGCCATTGCCGAGCAGCACGCGGTGACCTTTGCTGCGGGCCTTGCGATTGGCGGCTACAAGCCAGTTGTCGCCATCTACTCTACGTTCCTGCAACGAGCCTACGACCAGGTCATTCACGACGTCGCTATTCAGAAACTGCCGGTGCTGTTTGCCATCGACCGTGCGGGTATCGTCGGCGCAGACGGCCAGACGCACCAGGGCGCGTTCGATCTCTCCTTCATGCGCTGCATACCGGGGATGGTCATCATGACTCCGAGTGATGAGAACGAATGCCGCCAGATGCTGCACACCGGCTACCACTACAACGATGGCCCAAGCGCGGTACGTTACCCGCGCGGTAACGGCACGGGCGCTGAGCTCCAGCCGCTGGAATGTCTGCCGATTGGCAAAGGCGTGAAGAAGCGCGAAGGCGAGAAAGTCGCCCTGCTGAACTTCGGCACGCTGTTAGAAGATGCGGCTAAGGTCGCAGAATCACTGAGCGCTACGCTGGTGGACATGCGCTTTGTGAAGCCGCTTGATGAATCGCTGATTCTGGAACTGGCCACCAGCCACGACCTTCTCGTCACCGTCGAAGAGAATGCTGTTCAGGGCGGTGCGGGCAGCGGCGTGAATGAAGTGCTGATGGCCAACCGCAAGCCGGTGCAGGTTCTTAATATTGGCCTGCCTGATTTCTTCATTCCCCAGGGCACACAGGAAGAGGCCCGCGCGGCTATCGGCCTGGACGCCGAAGGTATCGAAGCGAAAATCCGCAGCTGGCTGCAATAACCCCCTCCTCCGCTCCTGCTATGCTTTATGAACATACATAGCAGGAGCGGAACCATGCAGTACAACACCTTAGGAATAACCGATCTCAAGGTTTCCCGTCTTTGCCTCGGCTGCATGACCTTTGGCGAGCCGGACCGGGGGAATCACGCCTGGACGCTGCCGGAAGAGAGCAGCCGCCTGATCATCAAACACGCCATCGATAACGGCATTAATTTCTTTGATACCGCCAACAGCTATTCAGACGGTAGCAGCGAAGAGATTGTCGGGCGCGCGCTGAAGGACTTTGCGCGCCGGGAAGAGGTCGTGCTGGCCACCAAAGTCTATTACCCGGTTGGCGATCTGCCGCAGGGCTTGTCCCGCGGCCAGATTATGCGTTCCATTGACGATAGCCTGCGCCGTCTGGGCACCGACTATGTCGATCTGCTGCAAATCCACCGCTGGGACTATGACACGCCAATCGAAGAGACCCTTGAGGCGCTGAACGACGTGGTGAAATCAGGCAAAGCCCGCTATATCGGCGCTTCGTCGATGCACAGCAAGCAGTTTGCTCAGGCTCTGGCGTTACAGCATCAGCACGGCTGGGCCAGATTTGTCACCATGCAGGATCACTACAACCTGATCTACCGCGAAGAAGAGCTGGATATGCTGCCGCTGTGCTACGAGCAGGGCGTGGCGGTTATCCCATGGAGCCCGCTGGCGCGCGGGAAATTAACTCGCCCGTGGGGTGACACCACGGCCCGCTCCGTCTCAGATGAGGTCGGCAAAACGCTGTACGAGGAAAGCGAGGAAACAAGGCAGAACGACGCGGTGATTGCCGAGCGGCTGGCAAACGTGGCGGCGGACAGAAATGCTTCCCGCGCGCAGATCGCGCTGGCCTGGCTACTGAGCAAACCGGGCATTGCCGCGCCGATTATTGGCGTGTCGCGCGAGCATCAGCTGGATGATTTACTTGGGGTGGTAGATATTACGCTAAAACCGGAGGAGATTGCCGAGCTGGAAACGCCTTATCAGCCGCATAAGGTCGCGGGATTTAAGTAATTTCCCCTCACCCTAACCCTCTCCCCCTGAGGGGCGAGGGAACTGGACAGTGCATGAGGTTTATTTCAGGTTTCGTTCAGCTAAAGCCTGTTCAAGCAGATGAAAGGGGATCCTTTCCTGCTCCAGGCGCAAACGGGGTTGCCAGGCATGGCTTTTTAAATTTTTGTATAACTCAAGCTCCTGGTCGTGCAGCCAGGCCAGTTCCCCGGCCGGATGAACGTTATTTTCAGGCTCCTCCCCCCACCATTCGCGACATTGCAGTAGGGTTGCTTCATCCATCAGCAACGACTGCGCATGGGGAAAATAAACACGAAGCTGCGACAGAATAGCGAGGCCGTTAGTATCGATATCGCCCCAGTAGTAGATCTGGACATCCTTAAGCCACGGCACCTGCTTAAGCCTTTGTACGCCGTAGCCCAGGCCAAAAATAATCAGGGAGTTTCTCAGTACAGGAAAGGCGAGAAAGTTAACTTTATTCTCGGTAATCACAACGTTATCTAAAATCAGGTTTAGCTTTGAGAATTCTTCTACGGGCGTAGTGATATCACTTAGTCCACCGAATTCTTTGCTCAGCAGAGGATCGAGTAAACGGAAGCGCACCAGCGGCTTTTCATAGAGCAAACCAAAGCGCTGCTCAAAACCGTAGCTGTTTAGCGTGGTGAAATTCATGTCGATAGTTTCCTGCGCCAGCAGCTGGTCGAATAATATTCGCAGGATTTTTTTATGAGATTCAATAAATTTACTGTCGATCCCGACAATATCCAGCTGACGGAGATAAACCATTGGTCGGGGGTGGGCGATGAAATACCGGCAGACTTTTAATAACAGGGGCCAGATGCCGTGATTAGCATCGATCAGCGCGATAATTTGCTCAAGCCACGGCTTCAGCTCAGGAAATGCAGTCCCGATCAGCGCTACATCAGAGGTAAAATTTTGCCATTGCCGCCAGGCCCCTATAAAGCGGAATAAGGCTTCTGCCGTTTCAAACTCCACTGCGTCGGGCAGACGCTGCCGCCCCATCGTGCTGAAGTGACTTTCTCGCTCGATAAGCCGCACCCCATTCAGGGATGCTAAGTCTGCCTGGAGGCGCATCAGCTCGACTTGCAGCTCCGAAAAACGGTGCAGTAGCTCCCGACCTGTAATTTTTGGCAGCGTCAAACGCTGCGGAAATAGCAGGGTTCCCGCCAGCCACTCGCGATGGAAATCATACCGTTTCCACTTCTTCAGGAGCTTGTCCCGCAGAGATTTAACGCTATGTGTCATCCGTAACGTCCTCAACCATTTCGCTGTACTGCTGTAGTTTCTGGCTAACATTCAGACGCTCACGATAATCTTCGATGGTCATATTCAGCACCATCGAACGATTATCCTTCTGGTCAACAAAGTGAACGTGGCTGACGTAGCTTTCAATAACATCAAGTTTTTGCAGAGGCGTTACCAGCAGCAGTTGCAAACCCAGCGTTTTAAATAACTCAAGGCCAAAACGGGTGCTGTCTTTTGAGCCACGCGCAAACGCTTCATCAATCACCACCAGGTTAAAACGGCGCTGCGTATCAGCAGCGTTGTTTTCATCAACCAGCCGATACTGGAGCATGATGGCAGCAGCCAGAATCGCGTAGGCCAGCTTCTCTTTCTGCCCGCCCGATTTACCGCCTGAATCCGAATAACACTCTTTTTCGCTGTTATCTTCCCGATAACGTTCAATGACGTTGAACAAGAACCAGAAGCGAACATCCACCACTTTTTGCGTCCACTTCGGCTGATTACGCATCTGCTCAATAAGCGATTTCACCTGCTCAAACTTCTGTTCCGAGTAGAGATTATCGTCAGTGCTGTATTCCACGCACTGCTTTAAGCGTTGCTTGAACTCGCGAATATCAATGTCCGGCGACAGAACGCCCATTACTTCTATGTATGTCCCGGGCTGATAATCCAGATCCTGCAATGACTGATTGATTAACAAAATTCGGCTTTTAATTTCCTCTTCTTGTTTATCCAGCTGGCTGCGGAATAGCGCCATGGCCCGGATGGTGTCCCGGTTGAGCATCTCTTTGAAGCGCTCCTCATGACGGGGTAAATCTTCCTGCTGCAGCTGCTGTAACAGCTGCTGATATTCCCCAAGTGCGGCCAGCGTACGGTCAAAATCTGTCGCGTCGTTCGGAAACGCATGCACAAAGTCCCCCATCGCCGCAATCATACTTTCCTGCTTACTGGTTCGCCGGGCTTCCAGATGCTGGATCTTGTCATTCATTTTGCCCCGAAGCAGCGAACTCTGATTAACCAGCATTTCAATGCGCAGATCGTCCCCGGCCCCATAGCGCTGATACATCTCTTCCAGCAACGGATAGTACTCATCCTGCTGCTCTGGCGTTGCCTGCACGGCTGATTCCTGCTGCCGTTTCAGCTCTTCCTGATGGGTTTCAATTTTTTGTTCTAGCTTTGCTCGCTCTGTGTGAAACGCATCGCGCTGTTCCAGTACGGCTTTGAGCTCTGCACGGGCCTCATCCAGACTGGTATTGAGTAATTTCAGTTGCTCAGAGGAGGCTTCAAGCCGCTGATAATCCGCCCGCAATGTCTCCACTTCCTCGCTGCACTTTGGCCAGTTGATCTGCGCAAAAATGTAATTGAAATCGGCAAGCAAGAGGGCTTTTCTGCGCAGTTCATCAAGCTGCTCTTTCTGTTTGCGAAAGTGCGATAACTCTGCGTTCAGCGTAGCGACCAGACTTTGCAAGTGGCTATATTGTGTGGCCAGCAGCTGAATTTTCTCTTTATTGCTCCAGCCCAGGACATAACGACTTTTATCTTGAATATTATGGCGATCGTCTTTTTCATGGCGATCAGGGCCGGATTTTACCTGCCCGTTGAGCGTCAACGCCCGTTCGCTGCGGCGGAAATCCACCAGCGAATCGCAGCACTGGTAAGTAAACCGTTGCTTAATTTCTTTATTCAGCCAGGCGTAAAATGTGCTGTCTGGCTTAATTTCCACTTTCGTGGGAAGAGAGTTGGGAGGGCTGGTTATCGTGGATAAGTTTTCGACTGGCTTAACACGATAATAAACAAGCCGCGCACCTAAGTGAGTTTTTTCAATAAAGTCTGATACCCGCTGATAATGTTGATCCGGAACCACCAGACTCAGTGCAAAACCATGCAGTACCCTTTCAATGGCCCCCTGCCATTGTTGCTCGTCGGCCTTGACCTGTAACAGCTCACCCACAAAAGGTAGTTCATTTTCACCTACGCCCAGTTCGGCACAAATCTGCTCGCGGACGGAAAGCTGGCGTAGAGGTATGTTTGACTGACGTTTATTCAGCGCCTTAAGTTCATCGCCAACGTTATTTTGCTCTTCCTGTTTTTGCCAAAGTTGTTTATTCAGCGCATCACGAGATTGTTCGTGTTCATCCAGCTGCTGATTGACCTCTTCAGCCCGAACTTTTGCCTGAGCGATATTGCTGACAAATATTGCCGGATCCAGACGAGAATCGAGTTCCAGAGCCTGGGACAGGCCTTGATAGCGCTGATAATTCTTGCTGAAATCGTCGCGCTCCGCTTCTTTTTGCTTTATCTCAATACTCAATTGTTGAAGCCGGCTTCCGCCATTGCCGTTGATATCATCGCGGATCTGCTCAATGCGCTGTTGTAAGACCGCGCTTTGATTATCCATAGCGGATAGCTGAATCCCCAGCTTCGTCAGATCCTGTTGCTGCCGGGCCAGCCGCGACTGGTAAAGAGGAATAGCCTTGCCCGCCATATAAGGTTCAAGCACGCTGCGGGCGCTATCAAAAGTGTCTCTTTCCTGCGCGGCCTGTTTCGCCCCTTCACCGTAACGGCTTACCGGCTCCAGTAACTGGATCTTCTGGCGGGCAGCCACGACTGCATCGTGCAATCGATGCAGGTCATCATAATTTCTTTCCAGTTCAGCTAATTGCTTTTCAATATCCGGCTGCTCGAGCATATTCTGGCGCACAAAATCTGTCACCGAACCCACTGATTTCATGGAAATTGTCTGGTTAAATAGTTCCAGCGCACGCCCATCACTCCCCAGCCCCAGCAGTCTTGAAAACGCTAGCTGGTAAGGCGGGAAATTATCCGCTAAATCCAGCTTATCGTCTTTGCGCAGTTTCTTACGCAGCTCGTTAATTTTAGAACCGAAGCCAGAAAAATCTTCCGCGATAGCCAGTTCGCGGCTGGCCACGATGTATAGCCGCTTCACTTTTGTATCGCCAGGTTTTAACCAAAAAATTTGCGCTAATGAGACATACTGCTGGAGTGATTCGGCGTAAAAAACGGCCATAATAATGCTGCAATGATTCCCCGTCTGGCGTAACCCTTTCGCCCGGGCTTTGCCGTTATCGTCCTGGACCGAGGTGTAATGACCGTAGAAATAAGATTCTGCAGAACGCTCCTTCTCTTCTGCGCCAGCGGCCTTGTTGTACGCAAGTTTACGCGGCGGCACCAGCAGCGTGGTTAATGCATCCACCAGCGTCGATTTTCCACTGCCAATATTACCTGTCAGCAGGCTGTTGCCGCCTTCAGCGGTGAGGGTCCAGATTTGCTTATCAAAAGTCCCCCAGTTGAGCGCTTCCAGACGTATTAAACGAAAACCTTTCAAAGCCGTTGTTTCAGATTTCATGGCTATCATCCTCTCCTTGCTGCGACTTAATGCGCTCCCGGAATAAGTCGATAAAGAGATTTATCTGTTCGGCGCTCACCATCGCCTTAATGATACGCTGCACTTCAAACTCATCCGGATGGTTAGTCAGTACGGTCAAAAAACCCATTTCACAGACTTTTTTAATCAGTGCATCAATCTCTTTTTGCTGTTTAACTTCGTTATTCACCTCTGGCAGGTAAGGCTTTAGCCAGGAATGCATCTCCTGACGGGTGACAATAAGCCTCGGCGCGCTTTCTTCTGCATCATGCTCTGCCAGCCGTTTCCTCAGTGAAACCAGCAAAAGACTTTGCGAATAAGTCAGGTTTCGTTTTGGGATGAGGCGCGGGAAATCATCATCTTCATTTTCCATTACATGCTGGATTAAAAAGGCGAAGCCTTCCGCATCGTCCAGCACTAAACCAAGCCCCAGAGGCTGGAAATAATTGCGGATCCCCTGCTGGTCGCGCAGCAAAATATCCCAAAGTTCGCGGTTCCGGGCGCGGTATAACGGACCTTTTAATAAGCGGATAAGAATTTTGGACTGCGCTTTGCGGGAATCGTCCGAGAAGAGAGTGTTAGTGATAAAGTCGGTCATTGATCAGATGCTCCGCACAAAAGTGATTTTTGGCACAGTAACCTTACGCGTGATCCCCGCCTCAGGTGCCCAGCTAATCTGCTGCTTTGAATTTTCATCAATGTGAGCAACACCAGCATCCTCACAAGCGAGCTTAATATAAGTTAATAGCTCATCCAGCCCATAACTTAGCGGATAATGCGCAATGACTTCGGCGAGAGTTATTTGCCCCTGGTTATCCATCATGCACTGCATAATATTACGCTGGAGTTCCGCCTCATTAATGTGGCTCAGAGCCTGTAGCTGGCTGAAATCGACCTGTGGTTCAGCTTCTGCTGTTTCCATAATACTGTCGATCTGCTCATCTTCTTTTGGCTGCCAGAGCTGGCGGCTTAATAAAGGATTAATGTCACAGTGCAGCGCGGGAAGGGTCATTCCCGAAAGTGTGTCGCTATATGGCTGATAACGATGGGCTTCTATCTCGAACGCACGAATAATTTCCAGGATACGTCGGTTATCCTGAGATTGCTCCTGAATATATCGCCGTAGCTGATCGGTGATTTGCTGGCGGGTGCTATTAACCTTGGCCCCGGCGTCCAGTAACCAGCTATAAAGATGCGTCAGCAAACGATCATTTTTAATAACTTCGCGCCCCTGCTCGTGCTGCAACAGCTGCTGTAAGTTTTCACGCATGCCGTTACGCATTTGCGGAGTCATTAATAATTCAAAGAAGGCGCTAAAAGATTTCCCTTCGTCTGAATCATCAATCACATCCTGATGTTCAAAAATTTTATCCAGCACTTCGCCTTTCACCAGCCCCCCCGCGCTTATTGTTTTGCGGGACTCCTTATCCAGCAGGCGAAAGTTTGCTTCTACCTGGCGGAAATCGCCCAGCAGCTGGCGCGACATATCCGAGAGCAAATATAACCGCTCCCTGATTTGAGTGTTGGATAAGTTCTGGTCCTGCCCCTGCTCCACGGCGACAATGGACTGCTCGATTTCAGCCTTGCGCATCTTTAATTGCTGTAGCTTCTGAAGCGGGTCTTCGCTTGCTCCTTCAACCAGCTCACCAATCATATCGAGCAATAATTTCAGTCTGGATTCCGTACCAACAAATTGCCGCCCCTGAAGATCTTCAATCCAGCGCAGCGCTTTTTCGACTTCGGGGAGCAAATCACATTCAGGCTCGTCGCTGTCCTGTGAAAGATACTTTCGTAAATACCCACCTTTGTTATTAATCCAGTCATCCAGATAACTTCTGGCGTTTTTCGGAAATTTGTCATCACCATAAGTTTCTTTCACATCTCGCAAATGCTGTTCCAGTAAACCAATAAGTTCCTGGTAAGGGATGCTGCGGCGATTTGGAAAGACGAAAACCTGATGTAGGAAGCTGCTGATGAGCGAGAAATGTTGCGAACGTAATAATTTAAGCGCAAGGCTCTGTTCTTTGAATTGTTCCAGAAAATCGAAGCTTAGGTCGTAAGCCATTGCCAGTAGCCTCACATATAACATGTAAAAAAACTGAATGGCTAAGTTTGGTCGATTTCGGACGGCCTTGTCCAGTGCAAATAAGGCATTGATTTTAATAATACGTAAACGTGCTATATATTAAATAACAATGAGATACTTTTCCGTATCTCATTGTTGCAGGCTTAAATCAGCCCAATCGGCCAGTGGTGGCCAACCAGATAAATAATCGCCGCCGCGATCACCCCGGCGATGATATCGTCGACCATGATCCCCATCCCGCCGTGGACGTTGCGATCGAACCAGCGGATCGGCCACGGCTTCCAGATATCGAGAATTCGGAAGATCACAAAGCCCGCGGCAACCCAGCGCCAGTCGTTGATCGGCAGCGCCATCAGCGTTATCCACATGCCGAGGAACTCATCCCACACGATGCTGCCGTGGTCGTGAACCCCCATATCACGTGCCGTCTGGTGGCACAGGTAAACGCCGATGCAGATGCCGAGCATTATCACCATGGAGTAGAGCTGCCACGGCAAAAACGTCATCAGATACCAGAAGGGGATCGCCGCAAGCGACCCAGCGGTACCGGGCATGATCGGACTCAAACCACTGCCAAAGCCGGTGGCTAACAGGTGCCACGGGTTGCGCAGGTTCAGGCGGCTTTTCGCGACGTCTTTAGAGCGAGGCAAAGTGATCGTATCCTTTTAAATTCACATCCGCAGGCTTGCCGTCGACGGAGAACTGCAACCCTTCCGACGCCGCGCCAATCTGGCCAATACAGGTAAAGGGTACGCCAAGGTTGCCAATAGCGACATCCAGCGCGCCGCGATTGATCTCCGGCACGGTAAAGCATAGCTCGTAATCTTCCCCACCTGACAGCGCCCAGCCGAGCGCCTGCTCAGGATCAACATGCGCCAGCATAGCTTCAGAATACGGGAACGTGTCCAGCGTAATCCGTGCACCGCAGTCGCTTGCTTTAAGGATGTGCCCAAGGTCAGAAATCAGGCCATCTGAAAGATCGATGGCGCTGCTTGCCAGATCGCGAAGCGCCTGGCCGTGCAAAACACGAGGTTTTGGACGTAAATGGCGTTTAACCAGATAGTCCGCGTGTTTTTCGTCTGCAACTTCAAGGCGGTTTTGCAGAATCGCCAGCCCTGCCGCGCTGTCGCCAGGCGTGCCGGTGACATAAATCCAGTCACCAGGGCGAGCACCGCTGCGCTTAAGTGCGCGTCCGGTCGGCACAAGGCCGTGGATACCCAGCGTCATCGAGAGCGGTCCACGGGTAGTGTCGCCGCCGATAAGCTGCATATCATAGTAATCAAGTTGTTCAAACAGGCTGTCGCTGAAGGCTTCAAGCCAGCTTTCATCAACTTCGGGAAGGGTAATGGCCAGCGTCAGCCAGGCGGGATCGGCACCCATGGCCGCCAGATCGCTCAGGTTAACCGCCAGCGCTTTGTAGCCCAGATCGCGCGGATCGATATCCGGCAGGAAGTGAATACCCGAGACAAGCGTATCGGTGCTGATCGCCAGCTGCTGCTTCTCCGCAACGCTGAGCAGAGCGCAATCGTCACCAATACCAGTGTCGACATCACGACGGGAACTTCTTACGCGATCAAAATAACGGGCAATAAGGGAAAACTCACCGCATGCCATGCGTTATGCCTCATAAAAGATGAAGGCCGGATTAACCGGCCTTAGTGGAGATTATTTTCTGTGGGGACGGATTTGCGGAGCGGCTTTATCGAGCACACCGTTGACGAACTTGTGGCTGTCTTCGGCACCGAAGGTTTTTGCCAGTTCGATGGCTTCGTTAATCGCCACTTTGTACGGCACGTCATCACGCTTAGACAGTTCAAACAGTGCGATACGCAGAACCGCTTTTTCTACCTGACCCAGCTCTTCGAGCTGACGAGACAGGTAAGGCTTCATCAGCCCATCCAGATACGCGCTGTTAGTAGCCACCCCGCTCAGCAGTTCGCGGAAGTAGTTAACGTCAACGTCTTTGACGTCCTGTTCCGCCAGGAACTGGTATTCGACATCGGAGATGTCGTTGCGAGATAACTGCCAGGAGTAAAGCGCCTGAACGGCACACTCACGGGCACGGCGACGAGCAGCAGGTTTCACAGATTTCCCCTTACAAAAAATCAGGCCTTGATGGCTTTCAATACATTAATCATTTCAAGCGCGGTCAGTGCAGCTTCTGCACCTTTGTTACCGGCTTTGGTACCAGCGCGTTCGATGGCTTGTTCAATACTTTCGGTGGTCAGCACGCCAAAGGCGACCGGAATACCGCTCTCCTGGGCTACGTGAGCCAGGCCGTTACTGGCACCGCCAGCAACATACTCAAAGTGGGCAGTCCCACCACGGATAACAGTACCCAGCGCAACCACGGCGTCGTAACGACCGGTTTTCGCCAGCGCGTCTGCGGCCAGCGGCAGTTCATAAGCACCCGGCACCCAGACTACGGTGATGTTGTCATCTTTAACCTGGCCGATACGCTTCAGGGCGTCGATTGCGCCATCCAGCAGGCTGTCATTGATGAAGTTGTTAAAACGCGCGATGGTGATGGCGACGCGAGCGTCTGGAGTAGCAACGGCTGCTTCAATAATGTTCATATTCTTCCTTTACGGGTTCTGTTTGGCCCCGCAGGGGGGCGGATTTTATCATAATCTTTTAGCGTCTGCTTACGTTTCTGCCGCAATCAACGCGGGGTGAGATGCAGGCACAAATCCGGGCCAACCTGGCGGACCTGGCTGAACGAAAACTCAGGCGCATCGGCGAGTTTTTCGAGGCCCGGCAGCTGGCACAGGCCACGCGCATCGTTGCCCAAAAGCTTAGGGGCAACGTAGACAATCAGTTCATCCACCAGACCTGCCTGGAGCAGTGCGCCAGCTAGCGTGGCACCCGCTTCGACCCACACGGAGTTTATCTGGCGCTTGCCAAGCAGCATCATCATCACCACCAGATCCAGATGGCCGTTGTGCTGCGGCACGATAAATTGTTCAACGCCTTCCGGCCAGGCTTGGTCATCCGCCTCAGTACGGGCAAGCCAGGTTGCACCGGGCTGGGCGATAATGTTATGCGCTGGCGTCACGCGATTCTCGCGGTCGAGGATAATTCGCGTCGGCTGACGAAGATTCTCTTCGGTATAGACCGTTCGCGTCGCCTCATCAAGTTCATGCCAGCGGACGGTCAATGAAGGGTTATCCGCCAGTACCGTGGCGCTGCTGCTAAGAATCGCGGCGCTTTGCGCCCGCAGCCGCTGCACATCGCGACGGGACTGAGGCGAGGTAATCCACTGGCTTTCACCGCTCGCCATTGCCGTACGGCCATCCAGCGAGGCACCCAGCTTGAGCTGGATAAAGGGGAACCCCGTGCGCATGCGCTTGAGGAAGCCACGGTTTAACGTTTCGGCTTCACTCATCATCAGGCCATGACTGACTTCAATACCTGCCTGTTGCAGGCGGTATAAGCCACGCCCGGCAACCTGTGGATTAGGATCCTGCATCGCAGCCACAACGCGTGTTACGCCTGCGGCAATCAAGGCATCGCAGCAGGGCGGCGTGCGCCCATGATGGCTGCAAGGTTCGAGCGTGACGTAAGCCGTGGCACCGCGAGCTTTTTCACCCGCCATGCGTAACGCATGTACTTCCGCATGTGGCTCTCCGGCGCGAAAGTGGAAACCTTCGCCAACAATCACGCCGTCTTTCGCAATGACGCAGCCGACATGAGGATTCGGCATCGTGGTGAACCGGCCATGCTTTGCCAGCCGCAGCGCACGCGCCATAAATTTTTCGTCAAGCGACATCATGCTCAATCCTGTAAACGGGCGATTTCTTCGCCGAACTCTTTGATATCTTCAAAGCTGCGATAGACCGATGCAAAACGAATGTAGGCCACTTTATCGAGCTTCTTAAGCTGCTCCATCACCAGGTTGCCGATCATTTTGCTCGGCACTTCCCGTTCACCCATCCCCCGCAGCTGAGATTTTATATGGTTTACCGCCATTTCTACGTCGTCAGAGCTCACCGGGCGCTTTTCCAGAGCTTTCAGAATACCGCTGCGCAGTTTGTCTTCATTAAACGGTTCGCGTACGTCGTTACTCTTCACCACGCGTGGCATCACCAGCTCCGCCACTTCAAAAGTAGTAAAGCGTTCATGGCAAACCAGGCACTGGCGGCGGCGGCGTACAGAGGAGCCTTCGCCAACAAGACGGGAGTCGATCACTTTGGTGTCTACTGCGAAACAGAATGGGCAATGCATGGCGCGTCCTGAGGGATTAGTCGATTGGCCAATAGTTTACCGCGAAGTCGCAGGAGTACAAAGGCAACGACCCCGGCAGGCGCGAAATATGACTTTTCATCCCGGAAGAACTACGCTTAAATCAGGAGCGATGAACAAGGAATGATTAGCCATGACAAAGACTTACTTAAGAGTTTTCCTGGTCGGCAGCATGATGAGCCTGACCGCCTGCGCGCAGCAAACCGAAGTCCGCCAGATGAAGCAAGAGGTCGGCTCGCTAAGCCAGCAAATGACGAAGCTTGGCGATCAGACCGTGAAGCTCACCCAGCAGAATGCGTTGAATGCGAAATCCACAACCGGCGTCTACCTGTTACCGGGATCAAATACTCCCGCACGCCTGAATAGCCAGCTTGGCAATTTACAGATGTCGCTGAGCAACGTAGCAGCGGAGGCTAACGGCACGCGAGCGACGCTGACGATCAAAGGTGAATCCAACGATCCGCTGCCAGCGTTCACCGGTAAAGTTGAGTGGGGGCAGATTCAGGGCACCACGGACAACTATCAGGAAGTGAACGTGCAGACGCAGCAGATCGATGCTCCTGCCAGCGTGCTGGCCCCGAGCGATGTGACGATCCCGCTGCTTCTGCCGGGCATCACGCCAGACCAGTTAGGCTTTGTGCGCGTTCATGATATTCAGCCGAGTGATATGTCCCAGGGTCAGCCACAAAGTCAATAAGCAACAACGCCATCCACTGACTCCGGTGGATGGTGCTTTTCAACCAGCCCAGACGCTGGCATCGAGCATTCTGTTACACCTCCCCCGCCCTACAATGTGATATTCATCACATTTAATTGTAACCATTCGGTACTGAATTGCTTAATTTCCCGATGAAGGTACAATCGCGCCGTTTTTGATGTGCGCAAACGTGAACGCAATCGATTACGCCTATGACGATAATGTGAAATGAAACATTTTTTTGTGAGAAGGGATTTCTATAATAGGCGCGCCAATCAAAAACCAGGTGAATGGTTGATGGCTTCGGGTGAATGATTCACCTCTCCTCTCACGGGAATATTTAAACAGTGGCAAATAATATGAAAAAAATTATTCTGGCGGCCGGCACCGTTCTGGCGCTTTCAAGCTCCTTCTCAGCAAGTGCGCAAGAGACTAAAAACAGCGAATACCTCTCCGACTGGTGGCACCAGAGCGTTAACGTGGTGGGGAGTTATCACACCCGTTTCGGGCCGCAGCTGACCAACGACGTTTACCTGGAATATGAAGCCTTCGCCAAAAAAGAGTGGTTCGACTTTTATGGCTACCTCGATATCCCAAAAACTTTCGGCTGGGGTAATGGCAACGATAAAGGCGTCTGGGATGACGGTTCACGTATGTTCATGGAGATTGAACCGCGCTTCTCCATCGACAAGCTGACCGGCACCAGCCTGGCCTTCGGGCCGTTTAAAGAGTGGTACATCGCCAACAACTATATCTACGATATGGGCGCCCACGGCGATGACGCCAGCAAACAGAATACCTGGTACATGGGTCTGGGCACAGACATTGAGACTGGCCTGCCAATGAGCCTGTCCATGAACGTCTATGCCAAATACCAGTGGCAGAACTACGGCGCGTCCAACGAAAACCAGTGGGACGGCTACCGCTTTAAAGTGAAGTACTTTGTGCCGATTACTACCCTGTGGGGCGGTAACCTGAGCTACATTGGCTTCACTAACTTTGACTGGGGTTCCGATCTGGGCAGCGACGACTTCCGCGACAATAACGGTCATCATGCTCGTACCAGCAACTCCATCGCCTCAAGCCACATCCTTGCGCTGAACTACGATCACTGGCACTACTCCGTGGTGGCTCGTTACTGGCACAACGGTGGCCAGTGGAACGATGACGCCAGCCTGAACTTCGGCAACGGTGATTTCAACGTACGCTCTACCGGCTGGGGTGGCTACCTGGTTGTGGGTTATAACTTCTAATCCGCCGGAAAGTACAAAGCCAGCTCTGATGAGCTGGCTTTTTTTATGCCTGACTGCCAACGGTGGATGGCGCTTACGCTTATCCACCCTACAAAAAATTTATTTCCCTGCAAAAATCCTTGTCGTAGATCGGATAAGCGCAGCGTCATCCGACACAGCTGCATTCAACGGTGGATGGCGCTTACGCTTATCCACCCTACCCAGCCAGGCGAAAAAAAACCGCAGCACACTGGCTGCGGTTTTTATCTGACTCAATACTCTTAAGGCAGAATGGACGGCTGGTCCGCGCCTTCTTTCTCGACTTTCTGCTGCAGCATGTGCTCGCGCTTCATGCCCAGCTTCAGCGCCAGTGCAGACGCCACGTAGATAGAAGAAGCTGTACCGATGGCCACACCGATGAGCATGGTCAGGGAGAAGCCTTTCAGCATCGCGCCGCCGAAGAGATACAGCATCAGGATCACCACTAAGGTCGTCCCGGATGTGATCAACGTACGGTGCAGCGTCTGGGTCAACGACACGTTAAAGATTTCGTAAGGCGTACCGCGACGGATCTTGCGGAAGTTCTCACGAATACGGTCAGAGACCACGATGCTGTCGTTTAGCGAGTAGCCGATAACCGACATCAAAGAAGCAACGATGGTTAAGTCGACTTCGATATGGAACAGCGACAGCACGCCCATGGTGATGATCACGTCGTGCGCCAGCGAGATAACCACACCGGCTGCCAGACGCCACTCGAAGCGGAACCCGACGTACACCAGAATGGAGATCAGCGCGACAAGCAGCGCCATCGCACCGTTCTGTGCCAGATCGGCACCGACGCTCGGCCCCACGAACTCGATACGTTTCACCGCAGCATCCTGATTGGTTGCCGCATTGATCACGTTGACGACCTTGCTGCCCAGCACCTGCCCACCGGTTTCCCCTTGAGCAGGCGGCATGCGCACCATGATGTCACGGCTGCTACCGAAGTTCTGCACCAGCGGCTCAGCAAAGCCCGCTTTCTCCAGCGCTTCACGCATCTGGTCGAGATCCGCTGGTTTTTCCAGCGAAATCTCAATAACCGTACCACCGGTGAAGTCCAGACCCCAGTTGAAGCCCTTCACACCGATAATCACCACGGAGAGGATCAGCAGAAGTCCGGAGATACCGAACGCCCAGTAATCCCAGCGCATAAAGTCATAGACCCGGCGCCCGTGGTTTAATTGTTCAACACTATATTCCTGTGCCACAACGCACTCCTCAGATAGACAGCTTGGTGATGCGTTTGCCGCCGTACACCAGGTTTACGATGGCACGGGTACCGACAATAGCGGTAAACATGGACGTCGCCACACCAATACCGGTCGTGATCGCAAAGCCTTTAATTGCCCCGGTGCCAACGGCATACAGGATGATGACCTTGATAAGCGTCGTAACGTTAGCATCGAAGATGGAGCTGAACGCGCCCTGGTAGCCTTCGTTAATCGCCTGCTGTACCGAACGTCCGTTACTAAGCTCTTCCTTAATACGTTCGTTTATCAGTACGTTAGCATCGACCGCTACCGCAAGGGTTAAGACAATACCCGCAATACCCGGCATGGTCAGCGTCGCTCCCGGTAGCAGGGACATAATGCCCACAATCAACACCAGGTTAACCAGCAGCGCGGAGGTCGCAATCAGGCCAAACTTCTTATAGAAGAAGAGCATGAAGATGATTGAGACCGCCAGACCAGCCAGACACGCTTCCAGACCCTGCTGAATGTTTTCCAGACCCAGAGTCGGGCCGATGGTACGTTCTTCAACAATCTGAATCGGCGCGATCAGCGCACCCGCACGCAGCAGCAAAGAGAGCTGACGAGCTTCGTTCGCGTTGCTGATACCGGTGATACGGAAGCTGTTGCCCAGACGCGACTGAATGTTCGCCACGTTGATGACTTCTTCCTGCTTCACCAGCACCGCACGACCGGTCTTGTCTTTCTTACCGCTGTCTTTGTACTCCACAAACAGGGTCGCCATCGGCTTGCCGATATTGTCCTTGGTGAAGTTAGACATGATGTTACCGCCAGCGCCGTCCAGGGAGATATTAACCTGAGGCTGGTTGTACTCATCGGTGCTTGAGGTGGAGTCGGTGATATGGTCACCGGTGAGGATCACGCGCTTGTACATGACAATCGGCTGGCCTTCACGGGTTTGCTTCACTTCCGAATCACCCGGCACGCGGCCAGATGCTGCGGCAGACTGGTCGACGTTGGTATTAACCAGACGGAATTCCAGCGTCGCGGTAGCGCCAAGGATCTCTTTCGCACGCGCGGTGTCCTGAATACCCGGCAGCTCAACGACGATGCGGTCTGCACCCTGACGTTGTACCAGCGGTTCGGCAACACCCAGTTGGTTTACACGGTTACGCAGAATGTTGATGTTCTGCTGAACGGCATATTCACGCGCTTCGCTAAGACGGGCGTCGGACATCACGGCGCGCATCGAATTGTTGCCCTGGTTAGTGATAACCAGATCGCGGTGACGTGGACCTAAGTAAGAGACAGCCGCATCGCGGGCTGCGCTATCACGAAAGAGAATGTCGACACCATAGTTATCCGCTTTACGCACGTTGGTGTAGGCAATGCCTTTCTCACGCAGGTCGCTACGCAGAGCTTCTGTGGTTTGTTCCTGCAGCTTGCTTAACGCAGTGTCCATGTCAACTTCCATCAGGAAGTGCACGCCACCACGCAGGTCAAGACCGAGTTTCATCGGCTCTGCGGAGATCATCGTCAGCCAGCGAGGTGTCGCCGGAGCAAGGTTAAGCGCCACGACATATTTATCCCCCAATACGGCCATCAGCGCTTCACGTGCGCGCAGCTGGATATCGGTGGTGTCAAAGCGTGCAAGGATTGCGCCCTCTTCCAGTGCCACAGACTTAGCGGTTATTTTTTCTTCTTTTAAGGTGTTCTGGACCTGGATCAGCGTTTGCTCACTGGCGGCGACGCCGCGCGCGCCAGTGATCTGAACTGCCGGATCCTCACCATATAGGTTGGGAAGTGCGTATAGCAGGCCGACGGCAATGACGACGACCAGCATGATGTACTTCCACAAAGGATAGCGGTTTAACACGGTAGTTCCCTTAGGGACATCAAATATTACAGCGCCTTCATGGTGCCTTTCGGCAGAACGGCAGCTACGAAATCACGCTTGATAATCACTTCATTGGTGTCATTCAGGGCGATAGAGATATAGCCAGTGTCAGCTACTTTCACTACGCGACCCACCAGACCACCGGTCGTCAGCACTTCATCACCTTTGGCGATGGAGTCCATCAGTTTCTTATGCTCTTTAGTCCGCTTTTGCTGTGGACGCAGGATCATGAAATAGAAGATCAGGCCAAAGACCACCAGCATCAGAATCAAAGAGTACGGGCTACCCTGCGCTGGAGCACCGGTTGCAGCAACCGCATCAGAAATGAAAAAGCTCATTTAAATTCCCTCATTATTAAAATTAATCAACGTTCAAAGCTGGAACTGGTTTACCTGTCCGCTCGTAAAAATCAGTCACGAAGTGCTCTAATTTACCCTCTTCAATAGCCTTACGTAAACCAGCCATCAGGCGCTGGTAGTAGCGAAGATTATGAATGGTATTGAGCCGCGCGCCGAGTATTTCGTTACAACGGTCAAGATGATGCAAGTAAGCACGTGAATAATGGCGACACGTATAGCAATCACACTCTGCATCAAGCGCAGAGGTATCATCCTTGTGCTTCGCGTTGCGGATTTTCACCACGCCATCAGTAACAAACAGATGCCCATTACGTGCGTTACGCGTTGGCATAACGCAGTCAAACATATCGATACCGCGGCGAACGCCTTCGACCAGGTCTTCCGGTTTCCCGACGCCCATCAGGTAACGTGGCTTATCAGCAGGGATCTGCGGGCAGACATGTTCCAGGATGCGATGCATGTCGTCCTTCGGTTCACCTACAGCCAGGCCGCCGACAGCGTAGCCATCAAAGCCTATCTCTACCAGACCTTTTACCGAGATATCTCGTAAATCTTCGTAAACACTACCCTGGATAATGCCAAAAAGCGCATTTTTATTACCAAGAGAATCAAAGCGATCGCGGCTGCGCTGCGCCCAGCGCAGGGACATTTCCATAGAACGCTTCGCATAATCCCAGTCGGCCGGGTACGGCGTACACTCATCGAAAATCATCACGATATCGGAACCGAGATCGTACTGAATTTCCATGGATTTTTCTGGATCGAGGAAGATCGCGTCGCCGTTGATCGGGTTGCGGAAATGCACGCCCGCTTCGGTGATCTTACGAATATCCCCAAGGCTGAAGACCTGGAAGCCGCCGGAGTCAGTCAGAATCGGGCCTTTCCACTGCATAAAATCGTGCAGATCGCCGTGCAGCTTCATGATCTCCTGACCCGGGCGCAGCCACAGGTGGAAGGTATTGCCGAGGATGATTTGCGCCCCGGTCTCCTGCACTTCTTCCGGCGTCATGCCTTTCACGGTGCCGTAAGTGCCCACTGGCATAAATGCAGGGGTTTCTACCACACCACGGTCAAACACCAGGCGGCCACGGCGAGCGCGACCGTCGGTAGTATCTAATTCAAATTTCACATTTCCTCCAGCATCAGAGAAACAGTCTGATGATTAAGACAAAAACGCCGCCCGGTTGACCGGACGGCGCAGAATTTCTTGCTAAGCGCCTGGGCGCTCGTTAATCGCCTGTGGATTGTACGTGATATACATCGCATCACCGTAACTAAAAAAGCGATATTCGGAATTTACAGCCGCCTGATAGGCATTCATGGTGTGTTTATAGCCTGCAAAGGCGGACACCAGCATGATAAGCGTGGATTCAGGCAGGTGGAAGTTGGTCACCAGCGCATCGATGACGTTGTACTGGTATCCCGGGTAGATAAAGATTTGCGTATCGCCGAAGAACGGCTCAATCAGATCGTTTTTTGCCGCCTGCGCGGCGCTCTCCAGCGAACGAACGGACGTGGTGCCCACGGCAATAACGCGATTGCCGCGCGCTTTACAGGCCAGCACGGCATCGACAACTTCCTGCGGCACTTCCGCATATTCGGAATGCATGATGTGGTCTTCAATGCTGTCCACGCGCACCGGCTGGAACGTCCCCGCGCCAACGTGCAGCGTCACAAACGCCTGTTCGATGCCTTTATTACGCAGCGCTTCCAGCAGCGGCTCATCGAAATGCAGACCGGCAGTCGGGGCAGCAACCGCACCCGGCTTCTGGCTGTAAACGGTCTGATAAAGCTCTCGGTCTGCGTCTTCATCCGGACGATCGATATACGGCGGCAGCGGCATATGGCCAATGCTGTTAAGAATATCCAGCACGCTGCGCTCGTCGTTAAACTCCACTTCGAACAGGGCATCGTGGCGCGCAACCATGGTGGCGTGTACGCTTTCATCATCGCCCAGCAGTAGCTCAGCGCCCGGCTTCGGGGCTTTAGAAGCGCGGATATGCGCCAGAATGCGCTTGTCGTCCAGCACCCGCTCGACCAGCACCTCAATCTTGCCGCCGCTGGCTTTACGGCCAAACAGACGGGCGGGGATCACGCGGGTATTATTAAAGACCAGCAGATCGCCGGGGTTGAGCTTATCGAGCAAATCGGTGAAAGTGCCATGCGTTAACTCCCCTGTCGGCCCGTCGAGCGACAGCAAACGGCAGGCGCTGCGGCTTGCCTGCGGATAGTGGGCAATCAGGGATTCTGGCAGTTCGAAGGAGAAATCGGCAACACGCATGGCTTAAAAACTCAGACTTAAAAAGTGGCGGTACAGTCTAGTGCCAGGGGCCGCTCCTGGCAACCAATATGCCGTCATAAAGCTCAATACGGATAAAGAAACTTATGAATTTCCTCGCCCATTTACATCTCGCCAGCCTTGCGGAAAGTTCGCTGCTCGGCAACCTGCTGGCGGATTTTGTCCGCGGCAATCCAGATGACAGCTTCCCGTCTGATATCGTGGCGGGGATATATATGCATCGGCGGGTAGATGTGTTGACCGACAGGCTGCCGGAAGTGACGCTGGCGAAAACGTGGTTCCGCCCTGAAACGCGCCGCGTCTCGCCCATTACGTTAGACGTGATGTGGGACCATTTCGTTTCGCGCCATTGGTCGAAGCTGAATCCTGATATCGAGCTGGTCGATTTTATCGCCCATGCGCGCTCGCACATCGTCCCGCACCTGGCCGACACCCCGCCGCGCTTTATCAACCTTAATAACTATCTCTGGGACGAGCGCTGGATGGAGCGCTACGGCGACATGGCGTTTATCGCGAACGTTCTCAACGGCATGGCGTCGCGTAGACCAAGACTGGATGCTTTGCGAGCCTCCTGGCAGGACCTGGATACCCACTATGAAGCACTGGAAGCCCTTTTCTGGCATTTCTACCCGCGTATGATGGAACTGGCGGCACAAAAAAGTTTGTAAACCGTCTCAAGGCGGGGATTAACTTCTTGCCCTTTTACAAAAAAGGGCTATTTTGGATGGCTGCTGTGGAAATCTTCGTTTTTTGATAGGCAAATCCTATCTGATTAATCGGCGCAGCACGCTTGAGTTGCAGGGAGCGCAAACCCTATACTCCCCCCCGTTGCGTTAACACTCACTTTAACAAAATTAACAGGAGTACATATGGTCCTGGTTACTCGTCCAGCCCCAGATTTTACCGCAGCTGCCGTACTTGGCAGTGGCGAAATCGTTGACAACTTCAACTTCAAAGCACACACCAACGGTAAACCAACCGTCGTGTTCTTCTGGCCAATGGATTTCACCTTCGTCTGCCCGTCTGAACTGATCGCGTTCGACAAGCGTTACGAAGAATTCCAGAAACGTGGCGTAGAAGTCGTTGGTGTTTCTTTTGACTCCGAGTTCGTTCACAACGCATGGCGTAAAACCCCTGTCGACAACGGCGGCATCGGTGAAGTGAAATACGCAATGGTTGCTGACGTTAAGCGTGAAATCCAGAAAGCTTACGGCATCGAACACCCGGAAGCTGGCGTTGCACTGCGCGGCTCCTTCCTGATCGACAAAGCCGGTATCGTGCGCCACCAGGTTGTTAACGACCTGCCGCTGGGCCGTAATATCGACGAAATGCTGCGCATGGTTGACGCGCTGCAGTTCCACGAAGAGCACGGCGAAGTGTGCCCGGCTCAGTGGGAAAAAGGGAAAGAAGGCATGAACGCGTCTCCGGACGGCGTTGCTAAATACCTGAGCGAAAACGTTGCTAAGCTGTAATCGCTAAACGTTTTTGTACGAAAGGCCGCGAAAGCGGCCTTTTTTGTTTTTGTCGTCTGGATGCTCAGGCGTAGGGTGGATAAGCGCCAGCGCCATCCACCAAAATATCCACCAACTTTTACGCCCGCCAGAACACCCGTGACAGCAAAATTATTACCGGATAAATCTCCAGACGCCCCAGCAGCATCGCGGAACACAGCAGATATTTCGCTCCGTCGCTTAGCGTACCAAACCCCTGCGCCGTCTCGCCAAAGCCCAGCCCCATGTTATTGATACAGGCCGCGACGGAAGCATAAGAGGTGAGCAGGTCGTAGCCCATCAGATTCAGCGCCCAGATGAAGAAAAAAGTGCAGGCGGCGTACAGGAAGAAGAAGCTGCCGACCGAGCGCACGACGCGGTCGTTGATCAGCGACCCACCCACTTTAATGCTGTACAGCGCTCTTGGATGGGCCAGCTGGTGCAGCTCGTGGCGGCTTTGCTTAAACAAAATCAGCACACGCAGCGCCTTGATCCCCCCGCAGGTCGATCCCACGCAGCCGCCAAAGAAGCTGGCGCTGAGCAGCAAAGTAATGGTGTGCGACGGCCAGCTGGCGTAATCCCCGGTCGACAGGCCGTTATCGGTCATCATCGAACTGGTGAGGAAGAACGCGTGAACAAACGAATCCGGCAGGTTGTACATTCCCGCTCGGTAGACCTCAAGCGTGGTGATCAGCGCGATAATCGCCACGATCAATAAAAAGAACTTCAGCTCGGCATTCTTACGAAACGGCTTCAGGCTCCATTTGCTCAGGGCGACGAAATAGAGGGTAAAATTCACCGCCGATAGCAGTGAAAATATGCCGGCCACCATCTCAATGGCGTTACTGTCGAAATAGCCGATGCTCTCGTTGCGGGTAGAAAAACCGCCCAGAGAAACCGTCGACAGCCCGTGGCAAAGCGCATCAAACCACTGCATCCCCGCCGCGCGGAAGCTCACGGTACACAGCAGGCCAAGCAGCATATAGGTAAACCAGAGGCTCTTTGAGGTATCGGCCAGCCGCGGCGTTAAACGCTCTTCTTTGAACGGCCCCGGCATCTCCGACTGATAAAGCTTCATGCCGCCAATGCCCAGCAGCGGCAGCACGGCCACCGCCAGAACGATAACGCCTAAGCCACCAATGAAATTGAGCTGCGCCCGGTAATAGAGCATCGAGCGGGGAATATCGCTGACGTCGTTAAGCACCGTCGCCCCGGTCGTGGTGATACCCGACACGCCTTCAAACAACGCGTCGGCAAAGGGCATATGGACATCGGCATTCAGCCAGAAAGGCAGCGCGCTTATCAGGGAAAACAGCAGCCAGAACAGAACGATGATAACGAACCCGTCGCGAGTTTTGAGCTGGATATTACTGCGTCGCGTCATCGCCCAGCTGGCACCGCCGAGAGAGGCGAAAACCACAAAGGTGGTTAAAAACGCAAACATGCTGCGCTCTTTGTTGACCAGCGCCACCACCATCGGCGGCAGCATAGAGAGGCTGTACAAAAACACCAAAAATCCACACAGGTGGATGATGACCGTAAGCCGTGGCAAAACCAGTGTTTTCCGCCGATCCAATGCAAACCCCTTGACACAACCGGTCATAACCCCCGGTTTTTCCGGGAAAATGATACTAACAGTAGAGTGAAGTGTAATTCACCTTAATGTTTATGGGGCGTAACTTTAACAAAACTGCGAAACGGCGTCTTTTATCATTCGGTACGATAAAGCTTTAAAACTGTTAATAATAAATACAATCGGCCGGAGGCTTAGTCGCCTCCGGTCCAAAGAGGTTTAAACAGAGCCGGTTAGTGCGGCCCCCCTTACATACTGCGCCACACGGCCATACAAACCGCTGGCAGCGTCATTTCCCGCTCATTAAACACCGCCTCCCCTTCCAGCTGCGACCAGGTTTTATCCTCCAGCAGCGGGCTCCACGGCAAGGTGAGCTTCGTCGCTTCGCCCCGGTTAATCGCCACCAGCACACGTTCGTTCTGGTAAACTCGGACGAACACCGCGATATCGCCTTCAGCGTATACGACCTTGCATCCCCCCTGGCGCAGCGCCCTGCTCTGACGACGCAATTTGCCTAATCGCTGATACAGGGCCAGCAACGCCAGATCCTGATCGCGTTTGTGCCACGGGAACGGCTTGCGGCAGAACGGATCGTTATGACCGTCCAGCCCCACCTCGTCCCCGTAATAAACACAAGGCACGCCCGGCCAGCAGTACAGCCAGACCACGGCCAGCGGTAAACGCGCAACGTCTTTGCCGAGAACCGACTTGAAGCGCGCGGTATCGTGGCTGTCGAGCTGGTTAAACATGCGCAGCTGCTGCTGGTGCGAGAGGCTGGCGCGATATTCGTTCATCCACGTCATGCAGGTTTGCGCATCAATATGCTGCGGATCGCAGGAGATATCGGTGTTGGCGAGAAACCCCCATACCGGGAACGTAAAGCCCCGGTAGTTCATCGCGGCATCTTCAGCATCCACCTGCAGCCACTGGCGCGCGTCACCGAAATGCTCACCAAGGATATAGGCGTCCGCTCTGGTTTCCTTCGCGGCTTTGGTAATACCGGTGACGTGCAGCAGATTGTTTTTCGCGCCGCCCTCTTCGCCCAACATATGCACCACGTCGAGCCGCCAGCCATCCATGCCCCAGGGTTCACGCAGCCAGTGACGCACCACGCTGTCCTCACCCTGGTAGATTTCGTCCACCAGCGACTCCGAACGGTAGTCGAGCTTCGGCAGGCTTGAATAGCCCAGCCAGTCCAGCGCCCGCCCCTCCTCGGAGAAGCTATAGAAATCCCGCCACGGCGAGTGCGGATTGTTGCATGCCCCGGCCTCGTCAGCCTGATGACGGTCGAACCACGGATGCGTGTCGCCGCTGTGGTTGAACACGCCGTCCAGCACCAGGCGCATCCCCTGTTGTTGCGTGTTTTTGCGCAGCCGGAGCAGCGCATGGTCGCCCCCGAACTGCGCGTCCACGTGGCGATAATCCTGCGTATCATATTTATGCACGCTAGGTGCGGTGAACACCGGGTTGAGATACAGCGCCGTGACGCCGAGCTTTTTGAGGTACGGCAGCTTTTCGCTGATACCGTCCAGATCGCCGCCGTAAAACGTCGATCCGCCCGCCTCGCCCGTCAGCGGCTCATCCCAGTCGCGCAGGATGATTTCTCGTTTTGCGGCGTGATGATAGTAAATCTGATCCTGCCCATCTTTACGCGGCTGGCTGCGGGCAAAACGATCCGGGAAAATCTGATAAAAAACCTGATCCTGCACCCACTGCGGCCCCTCATCCGGCGCGTCAAAAGCAAACTGCTCAAGGCGAGCCGGAGGTATCTGAGCGAATCCCTGCGGCGTGAACCAGCGCTGGCGATCGAGCCACAGGAGCTTAAAGCTGTAGCGGCGACGCGGCTGGCCGCTGGTCAGATCGATAGCCCCGCTCCAGGCCACCACGCCGTCGTAAGGCGCTTTTTTCTGGCGCGTCATGGTGACCGAGGTTTCTTCATTATCTTTTTCACAGCGCAACACCACGCGCGATGGCTGCTCGTCTCCGGCAAGCCAGAGGGTGACATACAGCTTGTCGTTGCGTGTCTGAACGAATGGGGCAACCGGAAGGTGCCAGGCATTCAACATAATCACTTCCCCGAGTCGTAAATTTGACGCCACCTTGCCACAGCCGCAGGCCGGGGCACTCCTCATTCTCAGTTAATTTGGGGGAGGAAAGTGGGGGCGGAGAAAGTTAACCATAGCGCAAAAAAAAAGCCGCAGGTTACCCCTGTGGCTTTCTCTGTCTCTAAGGACTGCAATCAGAACTGATAACGCACGTCTATTAAACCTTCCAGCGAATGATAGCCTTTCTGATACTGACCTTTGCCATTCAGGCTGGCACTCAGCGACGGGGTAATGTCCACCTTAACGCCGGCACCGTACTCCATAATATCCCGGCCGAGCGTATCGCTCTCTACCGTAAACATCGTGCCGTCGTTGCTGTAAACGTTGCTGTCATTGTTGTTCATCAGCTCATGTCGCCAGGTCAGATTCAGGTTCGGTGTTACCGCCGTACCTGCAATATCAAACGGGCGAGAGGCTTTGACGCCGACGTTGGGCTGCAGGCTGTCATAGCGGTTCGATGCGCCATGCACCTTCATATTGCCTATCATTGATGCAAACTGCTGGCTGTTTGCCGACATCGACTCATCAAAGCTGGCGTAATAAACATTCAGACTATCAATACCAACCTGCGGAACAATCTGCATTCCAGCCACGGACAGCGGCCAGCTGGCACTCACCCCGGCCGACAGGGCGTTGGCCTTAACCCTGCTTTTTCCTTCGCCCAAAGCCAGACCATTGCTGCTTACCTGGCGGGTGATGTCGCTCGGAGAATGGGTGTACCCCAGCGACCCCGTCAGCACCGTATCGCTCAGCTTTTGCGAGGCAAAAAGTGAAACCGCGTAACGGTCCGCGGAGGCTGAAGATCCGACCGCGTTAAGATCGAAGTCGGCGTAATCCGCCGCCGCACCAAACCGGCTGTTACCTCTTTCCAGATATCCGCCTACCGAAATGCCTTTGATTTTCGCGCTCAGACTATTGCTGCCGCTGCCGTTGCTGTAATACGGCGTCACCCACATGGTGTCATGGTTGCCGCAATCCGCCCAGTTACTGCACGTCTTAGGCTCTGCATCCGCTGTCGCTGACCAGTCAACCTGGTCCCGGCTCCGGCGATGCGGCTCCTGAAGGCCAATGGCCAGAAGCTGCGGATCGTAAGCAGGAAGATTGCCAGGACGCACAACTATTTCCGGCGCAGGAGGAAGGGGATCGTCTGGATTAGTCGGGGTAACGGGGTCAACATAGCCGCCGGTGGTAGTCAGCAGCACACTGTTGGCATCATAAGTGATGCTCTGGGCAAGCTCGTCAGCGCCGTTTTTCGTCACGCTGGCAAACTCACCGCTTACGCCCTGCTGCGCGGTAAGAATATTGTAAGAGCGGGAGCGATAGGTGCCGGGGGCAAAGATTGTCTGCAGACCACCAGCTAATTGCGCACTCCCCGCAATTTCAAGGCCTGAAGCACCTGCCAGCGGATCAACATCAATCAATAACTGCGCGTCAGGTGACTGCTGGTAGTTGCCGGCAATGCGCAGGCTGCTGCCGGCCCCTGCCGGACGCACCGCTCCGCTGTTAAAGAGACTGCCGCCAAGCGAGCCGTAACCACGTAAAGTCGCGCCAGCGTTGACGGCAACGTCCCCGGCCAGGCCCGCATCCTGATGCAGGCTGTCACCGATTTCCAGCGTGCCTTCATCCACCAAAACGGTCTGGTTAAAGGTATTGTTGCGGTTAAAGGTCAGCCGACCGCTTCCCAGCTTCGTAACATGGCCTGCGCTACCGCTGAGCACAGCGTTGTAGTCCGCGTCCAGGTCATTATTGAACGCAAGATCGCCGCCGTTCAGGCGAATGTCTCCGCCTGCCGCTACCGCACGGTTGCTAAGCGTAAGCGAACCGGCGTTAATGTCCATGCCGCCCTGCAGATCGTTTTCCCCGCTCAGCAGCAGAGACCCCAGACCATTTTTGATAAGTCTTCCCATGCCGCGCAGGCTGGCGTTAATTTTCACCAAAAAGCCTTCGTCGGCATTCGCCTGCACGGTTGAATTGGCCCCCTGAAGATCAACGCTGCCATCAAGGTACGCGCCCTCCAGGATCCCTTGTTCGCTGCTCGCCAGCGCTCCTGCGGAACTGAGCACGATTGATGAGTTGTCATCCAGCACGAACTGCCCACGAGCAATAGCATTACGGCCAACCGCAAACTGGCCTGCCCGAAGCTGGACCAGGCTGTCGCCAAGGTCAAACGTGGCTTGTTCAAATTCAGTAGGATCAACATAGCCTGCGGCATGGAGAGTGGAAGCCCCCTGCACGGCAACCTTGCCGTTGTTAATCTCCATGCCGCCGCGGGTATCGATATTCCCTTTCAGCGTCCAGGACGAGTTTTGCAGCTCGGGCGCATAGACGAGGTGCAGCAAGCCCTTATCCAGAGAGCCACCATCGAAAAAGTTGCCCAGATACGTCTTCGGCCCGCTGCCAGTAAAGGTAAACGTCGATTGTTTGCCAGCCTTACTGGCCGCGATGGTGGCGCCGTTATCCATGTGGATGATATCTGCCCAGCTGAGCGACTGGCCGTAAAGATCGAGGATACCGCCCTGGTTACCAAATCCAACCTGCGTTCCGTCGAGCTGGTGATCTGCTCCCAGGCGCACAACGGCGCGGCCGCTGCCTATATGTATTGTCTCGGCGGCATGTCCGCCCTCACGTTGAAGGATGGTCAATCCATCGCCAACGTTCAGCCCGGCATGGTTATCCCCCTGTCCGGCAACAACCAGAGTTCCCGCCCCCAGTTTGCGCCACGTGTCACCGAGACTACCGGTGATAGTGCTAAGCAGCGTCGCGCCCTCGTTAATAATGTAACCCGCGCTGTTCAAACGACGGCTGGCGTCACCGCCGTCGGTCAGGGTGTAATCGGCATTAAAGGTCAGCGAACCAGCCCCCATATTCAGATTCGCGCCATCAAGCTCTATTACACCGCCCGCACCGCCGAAAATGAGGTTTTTATTGGTTTCAAAATCCGCTCTTGCCAGCTCGCTTTCTGCAATATCGGTGCGGATACCGTGGTAACGAATTGTCTCGCCGTTTAATGTGAAATCACCTTCGCCGCTTACGGCGTCCTGGCTGCCTACATGGATAACATCGGTGGAGTGCCCGGTATCAATGGCTGCATCGTTGAAACTTTCTAAAATCTCCTGCGTCCACCCTGGAGCCGTAATATAATAGCTTCGTTTACCATAGCCACTCCCTGTACCAGTCGAGTCGACTGCCAGAAACTTCCAGCTTTGAGAGACAGTGTCCCAGCCCCACATGCCGCTACCGCTATCGCCTTGCACGGTTCCTACGTCAAGGGGTGTTACCGGATTTCTTTTTAAATCAATAGATATCCTCTTACCAACGCCAATATCTGTATAGCCTATAAGAGAGCTTAAACCGCCCGCCAGCGTCCACAGGCTTTGATAATTAGTACTTGACGAGCCGTCAGGATTTGCAGTCGACATATACCCACCACCAACACGGGCGACTAATAAGCCTGGAACGGCCTGACTTATATCAGTAAACAACTCTGCAGGAGCAGCGTCTGTTATAAGTGTTCTATCACGAGTAAGTTTATAATCAATATTCGCACTGACATCATAGGCGCGTTTGGTCACCTCATTCATTAAGGTGTAGCTGCTGGCATTTTCTGCACCACTAAATAAGGTTGCATCTAGCTGCTGATAACGCTTGCCAAACGAAATATTATCGTTATAAGAAACATGCTTTGCTGTTACCGTCGCTCCAGGGTCAATCAATGTCGAAAAGCCACCGTCTACGCTGGCACTAAAATCTGGGACATTAGCAATGACGCCGCTGAGAGTACCGTCTGCACGATATACGGGAACGTTGGTAGCACCTGCTTTGTAGGCGCCGCGATTTTCACCAAAATCACGATAAGTTTGCACGGCGATATCATCACGTACCAGCGCCGCCTGCGTGTTTTCTGATAAAATAAGTAGCACTAAAGTAGCTATTAAGCTCTTCCTGAATTGCATATTGTTCTTCCCTAAACCAGAGACATAAAGGCTCTATGCGCAAGGACTCCGTGCCACTTGCATCTAATGAATCCGCTGGGAATGTAGCATACAAATATTTGAAAGCGGCCTCTTACTTTTAAAATCAGATTAGCGCCAGGCTTTATTGATAAATAATATTAATCAATAACGAATTAATGCTTTAGCTGATTATTAAAATAAGGGTGTACAGGAAGGGAAATTAATATGAGAAAAAATTATTAAAGAATATAAAAGGTTTACCTGAAAACAAAACGCTACCAGATAAACCTCATCCATATTTAATTACTTTCAGCAATCGCCGCGCTACGCCGCTGCTTAAAGATCCAGCCGATCAGCAGCAGCACAATCCAGCCGCAGCCTACGTATAGCGAAATGCGGGTATCCGGATGCCAGCCTATCAGCGCGATGATAAACACCAGGAACACCAGCCCGACAACCGTGGTCGCCACGCCGCCTGGCACCGGGAACTTCAGCTCTTTGGCTTCTTCTTTCGACAGCCTGCGGCGGAAGGCAATCTGCGAGAGCAGGATCATAATCCACACCCACACGGTGGCGAAGGTCGCAAGCGAAGCAATCACCAGGAAAACGTTCTCCGGCATGATGTAGTTGAGGTAGACCGCCAGCAACATGGCCAGGCTCATCACCAGCACGGTGACGTAAGGAATGCCGTTGCGGGAGGTTTTAGCGAACACTTTCGGTGCGCTGCCCTGCTCTGCCATGCCGTGCAGCATGCGGCCCACGCCGAACACGTCGCTGTTAATCGCCGAAAGGGAAGCGGTGATCACCACAAAGTTCAGAATGCCTGCCGCGATGGTAATGCCCATATGCTGGAAAGTGAGCACGAACGGGCTGCCGGAGGTGCCGACCTGGTTCCACGGGTAGATAGACATGATGACAAACAGCGTGCCCACATAGAACACCAGAATACGCAGCGGGACGGAGTTGATAGCGCGCGGAATCGACTTCTGCGGATCTTTCGCTTCGCCCGCCGTAATACCGATGATTTCGATGCCGCCGTAGGCGAACATCACCATCTGCAGCGACATAATCATGCCTATCCAGCCATTGCTGAAGAAGCCGCCGTTGGTCCACAGGTTATGGATCCCCGTCGCCTGGCCGCCGTTACCTATTCCCCACACGATAATGCCGATACCGGCCGCAATCATGATGATAATGGTGGCGACTTTGAAGAACGAGAACCAGAACTCCAGCTCGCCGAACACCTTTACGCTCATCAGGTTGATGGAGCAGATGATCAGCACCACGCTGAGCACCCACACCCAGTGCGGCACGGCGGGGAACCAGACGCCCATGTAAATGCCGAACGCGGTGACGTCCGCGATGGCGACAATCAGGATCTCAAAGCAGTAGGTCCAGCCGGTGATGTAGCCTGCCAGCGGCCCGAGGTTGTCCTGGGCGTAACGGGAAAAGGAGCTTGCAGCGGGATTATGAACGGACATTTCGCCCAGCGCGCGCATGATGATATACGCCGCCACGCCGCCGATAATATAGGCCAGCAGGACGCTCGGCCCCGCCATTTTAATCGCGTCGGCCGAGCCGTAAAACAGCCCCGTACCAATCGCCGACCCCAACGCCATAAAGCGTATGTGTCGGGTACTCAAGCCGCGCTTGAGCTTGTTCTTGTTTTCCATCGTCACAACCACTCTCAACAAATAAAAAACCACGGAGCGCAGCCCCGTGGTTAAACAACAAACAATTTTCTTAGTGGGCGCTGGAGGTCACTTGCCGTCCTGCTGCCCGATCCCACACCACGGCGATGACCACCATCGCCACGGTCGGTAATACCCACGCCAGGCCCTGCTCTGACAGCGGCAGACGTGCAGTCCACGCCGGCAGCATATCACTGATGGCCGAAGCCTTGATGCCGTCAATAATACCAAACATTGTGCTGATGAGCATCGCCGGTGCGATAACGCGCGTCGAATTATGCCACCACGGACGGGTGAAGCTCAGCACAACAAGTGCGATACACGGTGGATAAATAGCGGTCAGCACTGGAATAGACACCTGAATCAGGTGGCTCAGGCCAAGGTTAGAAACCACCATAGAGAACAGGCCGAGAATAAACACCAGCGCACGGTAAGAGAGCGGCAGATACTGGCTGAAGAACTCTGCGCAGGCGCAGGTCAGGCCAACTGCGGTAACCATACAGGCCAGGAAAATCAGCGCTGCCAGGAAGAAGCTGCCCGCGCCACCGAAGGTATGAGCCACGTAGGCGTGCAAAATCGCCGCGCCGTTGGCGTTCTGGTCGGCAACCAGCGTCGCGCTGTCGGACCCCAGGCGGAACAGCGCCAGATAAATCAGCGTCAGACCGACCCCGGCAATCAAACCAGCCCAGATGGTGTAGCGCGTCAGCAGGCGGGATTCGGTCACGCCGCGGGAACGCGCGGCGTTAACAATCACGATGCCGAACACCAGCGAGGCCAGGGTATCCATCGTCAAGTAGCCGTTGACGAAGCCGTTAGAAAACGCGGCGTTCTGGTAAGCTTCGGTCGCGGTACTGATACCACCAGCAGGCCAAAGAAGCGCTCCCGCAGCCAGCACCAGCAGCGCAACGATTTTCACCGGAGCCAGCACGTGCCCGACGGTATCCAGCAGCTTGCCTGGGTACAGAGAGATGCCGATAACCATCGCGAAATAGATAACGCTGTAGATAAACAGCGGCAGCTCACCGGCCCCGGTCAGCGGCGCGATACCCACCTCGAAAGAGACGGTCGCGGTACGCGGCGTGGCAAACAGCGGGCCAACGGCCAGATAGCAGATGGTTGCCAGCAGAACGCCAGCACGGCGGCCAATCGGTGAGCTTAAACTATCGATACCACCACCCACACGGGCGATAGCAACAATGGTCAGCACCGGCAGGCCCACGGCGGTCACCAGGAAGCCAAACGACGCCATCCAGACGTGTTCACCGGCCTGTAAGCCAACCATAGGAGGGAAGATAATGTTGCCCGCGCCAACGAACAGCGCAAAGGTCATAAAGCCCAGTGCGATGATGTCGCGAGATTTTAATTGATGGGTCATAAGATAGTTGCAGCCTGTGGATGTGTGGTGTTGAAAGTATTCAAATTTTTTGCCGTCCATGATGGCAAAAAAGCGGTGTTAATCGGTATCAACAGCGGAAAATACTGATCCCTTACGGTGGCGAAGAATAGTTAGTCGAATTACCACGCAATTGCAGTCGTAATGCTAACACCGGGGCGTAATTAAATCGCTTATAGCGTATGAAGACAAGAAGGGATCGGAAAAGTAGTTTGATATTCTTATATTAAGAATAAAAGCAGTGAATAAATTCATTTAACAGAAAGGATGGTGGCGCATCATGCGGTCAAATAATCGCCAGACGAGCAAAAGCAGTTAACGAAAGGCGTAAAAATAGCCTGTAAGCGGCAGATGGAAAGGGAAGTTGACGAATTTGGTTAATAATTGTGCGCCATCGGTGGATGGCGCTATCGCTTATCCACCCTACAACCCCCTGCGTACGCAAGCGCCATCCGACATTTCTAAATGTCTACTCTGGCACAATCAGCCGTTCAGGCAGCACAAACGAAAAGCTCGTGCCGCGCCCTGGTTGACTTTCGATATCCAGGCGCGTGTCGTGGTGGCTGAGCGCATGCTTCACTATCGCAAGCCCTAACCCGCTGCCGCCCGTTTGCCTTGAGCGGGCTTTATCCACCCGGTAGAAACGCTCGGTAAGACGTGGGATATGCTCCGCCGAAATCCCCGGTCCGTTGTCCATTACGCTGAACTTCGCGCCGAGCGGAGTTTTCTCCCAGCTGACGGTGATATGCGTACCTTCCGGGGTATGGTTCACCGCGTTATACACCAGATTAGAAATCGCGCTGCGCAGCTGCTCCTCGTTGCCGAAGACCCGCAGCGCCGGATCGATATTAAACTGCAAAATCTGTCTCTGCTGGCTCAGCGTCTGGGCTTCCCGCTCCACCACCCGCAGCATCAGCGGCACGTCTATCTTCTCGTTGAGCACCATCGCCGGGGCGGCTTCGATGCGCGACAGCGTCAGCAGCTGCCTGACCAGCCCTTCCATGCGCGACGTCTGCTCACGCATGGTGCTCAGCGCCTTATCTTTCAGCGGTCCTTCCAGCCCCTCGTCCTGCATCATTTCAAGATAGCCCTGCAAAACGGTGAGCGGCGTGCGTAATTCATGGCTGACGTTGGCAAAGAAGTTGCGGCGGGCACCTTCGAGCTGGTGCATTTGCGTGACGTCCCGCGCCACCATCAGCCACTGCTCATCGCTGTAGGGCATAACGCGAAACTCAAGATGACGTCCGTTGTTCAGAACCAGCGTCAGCGGGCGGGAGAACTCTTTATTACCGAGATAACGGGTAAACTCCGGGTAGCGCAGCAGGTTAAGGATGTTCTGACCGTTATCGTCCGGCCAGCGCAGCCCCAGCAGCTGCTGTGCCAGGCCGTTACACCAGAAAATCGTCCCCTCTTCCGTGGTCAGCACCACCGCATCAGGCAGCGATTCCGCTCCGCTGCGAAAGCGCTTGATCAGGTTTCCCAGCTCTTTGCGGCGCTTTTTGTTACGCAGCTGCATCTGGTGCAGCCCGTACAGCAAAGGCTCCCAGCTGCCGCGGCCCGGCGGGGGCGTCATGCTGCGGTCAACCCACAGCCACCACGACAGGCGGAGTAAATTCCAGAAATGCCACGCCAGCAGCGCGGTGACCGCCGCCAGCAAAAACCAGTGGAGATGGCCGAAAATCAGCCCGAGAATCGCCGCCGGTATGCAGCAGAGCAGCAGCTCCAGCACCAGCCTTTTCCATGACAACCGTTCCAGCACGCGTCACACTCCTGAAGGAAACTAAAAACGGGTCGAAAAACGATAGCCCGTGCCGCGTACCGTTTGTACCATGCGGTCGTGTCCGGTCAATTCCAGCGCTTTACGCAGGCGGCGGATATGCACATCAACCGTGCGATCTTCAACGTAAACATTGGTGCCCCAGACGTGGTTCAGCAGCTGTTCGCGGCTGTAGACGCGTTCCGGGTGAGTCATAAAAAAGTGCAGTAATTTGAATTCGGTAGGCCCCATATCCAGCGGATTTTCACCGGTCATTACGCGGTGTGAAGACGGGTCGAGGCTCAGCCCCTGCATCTCAATCACCTCTTCGACCGCCATCGGCGAGATGCGGCGCATCACCGCTTTAATCCGGGCAACCAGCTCTTTCGGAGAGAACGGCTTGGTGATGTAATCATCTGCGCCCACCTCCAGCCCGCGCACGCGATCTTCTTCTTCACCGCGCGCGGTCAGCATCATCACTGGGATTTCGCGTGTTAAAGCCTCGCGCTTAAGGTGTTTGATAAACTGAATGCCAGAGCCGCCAGGCAGCATCCAGTCTAATAAAATGAGATCGGGGAACGGCTCGATAAGCAGGTTCACCGCGCTGTCATAATCTTCTGCTTCAACTGGCTGAAAACCGTTTTGTTCGAGCACGAAGCTCACCATCTCACGGATTGGAGCTTCATCTTCTACGACTAAAATACGCTTCGCCATGATTTGCCCTGTTTAAACAATGCCATTTAGATTCCTGACAAAGAAGGAAAAAGCGTGGTTTTTCCTGCTTTGTTGCTATCAGCCGAAAATCAATAAATTGATTTTCCTTGTTATTTTTTGAGTAAGACATTGTCGACTCTCACTCGTTTCAGCTTTGTCATCGGTCTGCTCACTAATTTGTGCGCCAGTATGCGTCAGATTTATGACAGATTTATGAAAAAAATGACGGCCGCGTGACTCATTGCGTTGAATTATGACACCCGCAAGTGCCCTTCGGGTCGACTGCCTTTATAATCCCCCCACGCTTTTTTTGCCACGGGACGGGTTATGCGCATTATCCACACATCGGACTGGCACCTCGGTCAGAATTTTTATACCAAAAGCCGCGGGCCGGAACATCAGGCTTTTCTTGACTGGCTGCTGAGCACGGCGGTTGAGCAGAGCGTGGATGCGATAATCGTTGCCGGGGATATTTTTGATACCGGCTCGCCGCCGAGCTACGCCCGCGAACTCTACAACCGTTTTGTCGTTCAGCTCCAGGCCACCGGCTGCCAGCTAGTGGTGCTCGCCGGTAATCATGACTCCGTTGCTACCCTCAACGAATCCCGCGAGCTGCTGGCCTGTCTGAACACCAGCGTGATTGCCAGCGCCCGCCACGATGCCAGCCAGCAAACGCTGCTCCTGAAAAAGAAAGACGGCACGCCTGGCGCTATCCTCTGTCCTATCCCATTTTTACGCCCGCGTGATATCCAGAGTAGCCAGGCGGGCCTCAGCGGACACGAAAAACAGCGCTCATTAATGGAAGCAATCACGGAGCATTACCAGCAATGCCATGCCGCAGCCGTCATCGCTCGCGGCGAACAGCAGCTGCCAATTATCGCCACCGGACACCTGACCACCGTCGGCGTCACCAAAACCGACGCGGTGCGCGACATCTATATTGGTACGCTGGATGCCTTCCCGGCGCAGAATTTCCCGCCCGCCGACTATATTGCCCTTGGCCATATACATCGCGCGCAGCTGATTGGCGGCACGGAGCACATCCGCTACAGCGGCTCGCCCATCCCGCTGAGTTTTGATGAAACCGGCAAAGCGAAAAGCGTTTATCTGGTGGAGTTTGCGGACGGTGCTCTGCATGATGTCACCGCCCTGCCTGTTCCGGTCAGCCAACCGCTGGCGGTTATTAAAGGCTCGCTGGGTGAGATTGAAAAGCAGCTTGAGCAGTGGCGGGATGCACCGGCCGAGCCGAAGGTCTGGCTGGATATCGAAATCGCCACCGATGAATACCTGCACGACTCCCAGCGCCATATCCAGCAGCTAACCGACAGCCTGCCGGTAGAAGTCGTGTTACTGCGCCGCAGCCGGGAACAGCGCGAACGCGTGATTGCTAATCAGCATAAAGAAACCTTGAGCGAGCTGACCGTGGAAGAAGTTTTTGAGCGCCGACTGGCCCAGGAAGAGACGACCGAAGAGCGTGGACAGCGCCTGCGAACGCTTTTTGCCCAGACCGTTTCCAGCCTGCACGATGCGGAGGAAAAAGCATGAAAATCCTCAGCCTGCGTTTAAAAAACCTCAACTCGCTGAAAGGCGAGTGGAAAATCGATTTCACCCAGGAGCCATTCGCCAGCAACGGGCTGTTTGCGATAACCGGCCCGACCGGCGCTGGAAAAACCACGCTGCTGGATGCGATCTGCCTCGCGCTTTACCACAAAACTCCGCGCCTTAGCACGGTTTCCCAGTCGCAGAACGACCTGATGACCCGCGACACCGCCGAATGTCTGGCAGAAGTTGAGTTCGAAGTGAAAGGCGTGGGCTACCGCGCTTTCTGGAGTCAGAACCGGGCGCGTAACTCGGCGGACGGCAATCTTCAGGTTCCGCGCGTGGAGCTGGCGGAAATCGAAACGGGCAAAATCGTTGCCGATAAAATCAAAGATAAGCTCGATGCGATAGCCAGGCTCACCGGGCTGGATTACGACCGTTTTACCCGCTCGATGATGCTTTCGCAGGGGCAGTTTGCGGCGTTCTTAAATGCCGACGCTAACGACCGCGCCTCGCTGCTCGAAGAGCTGACCGGCACGGAGATTTACGGCACGGTCTCTGCCGCCGTGTTTGAAAACCATAAGCAAATCAAAAGCCGCCTGGAAAATCTCCACGTCCAGGCCGCGGGCGTGGCGCTGCTCAGCGAAGAACAGCAGCAGCAGCTCTCAGAGAGTTTGCAGGCGCTCACTCTTGCCGAAAAAAACCTGCTGGATGAACAGCGCCAGCTCACGCAAAGCCAGCAGTGGCTGAGCCAGCTTGCGCAGCTGACCGGCGACCAGCTGCGAACAAAGCAGGCGCTGGAGACGGCGGATAAAGCCCTGCTGGAGGCAGCGCCGCGCCTTGAAAAACTGACGCGCTCGCTGCCCGCTGAAAAGCTGCGCCCGCACTGGCAGCGCCTGCAGGAGCGCCAGCAGGCGCAGCAGGCCGTCGCCGCACAGGCCGCGAATGTGAATGCTCGCTTACAGCACAGCACCACTCGCCGCCAGCAAACCCGGCTGCTCGCCGCTCAAAAGGCGCAAACGTTACAGGCGGAAAGCCAGCAGGTGCAGGAGTGGCTGGCCGCGCACGACCGCTATCGCCTCTGGGGTTCGGAGATTGCGGGCTGGCGAATGGCCTTTGCCCAGCAGGCTAAAGATGAGAAGCAGATCGCGCAGCTGCAGCAGGCCATGCAGGCTGTTCAACAAAAACTCGCCGCCTTCCCGGCGTCCGGCCTGACCCTCAGTCAGGAAGAAGTGAGCACTCATTTACAACAGCTCACCGGCCAGCGCCCGGGCCGCCAGCAGCTGGCCGCGCTTCAGCCCCAGTTTGCCGCACTGGATAAACGGCAGCAGGAACAGCAGCGGGAGCTGGTCGAGCTGGATAAGCAGGTTGCCGAAAAAGACTCGGCGCTGACTAAAAAGCGCCAACAGTACAAAGATAAACGCCAGCACGAAAGCGATCTGGAAAAACTGGTCGAGCGGGAAAGAATTATCCAGAGCCTGGAAGCAGAGCGCTCGCGTTTGCAGCCGGACTCGCCGTGTCCATTATGCGGTTCCACCCTGCACCCTGCCGTGACCGACTATCAGGCCATTCAGCCGGGAGAAAACCAGCAGCGCCTGGCGGTGTTAAAGCTCGAGGTCGAAAAACTCAGGGAGCAGGGTTTTGCCCTGAAGGGCCAGCTGGACAGCCAGCGGCAGCAGCGTGAAAAGCTGGTTGCCGCTGGGATCTCGCTCACAGAAGAGTTATCCACCGTTGCCGCCCGCTGGCAGCAGCGCTGCGCCGAGCTGCAAATCGCCCTTACGCCGCAGTACGACATCAGCGGCTGGCTGGAAGAACAAGAGCAGCGCGAACAGCAGCTTCGCCAGCTGCATGAACGCCTGGCGCTGGAAGAGCAGCTGCAAAAAGACAGGCAGCACTATGACTCTGCGGCGGCAGAACTAACCAACCAGCGAGTTGCCTTACAAACCGCTCTGGAGCAGGCCGGGCTTACCCATCCGGCCATCGGAGAAGAGCAGGCGTGGCTGGCAGCACGTCAGCAGGAATCACTGCTTTGGCAGCAGCACAATGAGAAGCTTCCGCAGCTTCGCCTGCAGCTTACGACGCTGGAAAATCTGCTGGCGACCCTCATCGACGATGGATCGACGCCGCCAGCCCTGGCAGAGAGCGAGCAAGACGGGGCGCTGAATGACTGGCAGGCGCTGCACAATGAGTGCAGTACCCTGGACGGCCAGCTCAGGCTATTGCAGGAGCAAAGCAAGCAGGGTGAGGCCGAATGGCTCAACGCCAGAGAACAATTTCATGCCGTGCTGGCCGCCAGCCCGTTCAGCGACGAAGCCGATTTCCAGAACGCCCTGCTGGACGACACGGTGCGCAGCGAGCTGGAACAACTCAAGCAGCAGCTTGAACGTCAGCAGCAGCAGCAGAGCGTGCTGTGCCAGCAGGCGGAAACCGCGCTGGCCCAGCATCAGCAAGCCCGCCCGCAACAGCTGGCAGCGGATGCCGAACTGCCGCTGCTCCAGCAGCAGCTTACGGAGCTGACTCAACGTCTGCGTGATAACACGACTCAGCAGGGGCAGATCCAGCAGCAGCTGCGTCATGATGCGGAAAACCGTATTCGCCAGCAGGCGCTGATGGCCGAGATAAAGGCGTGTGAAGAGCAGGCCGAGGACTGGGGCTATCTCAACGCGCTGATAGGTTCTAAAGAAGGCGATAAATTCCGCAAATTTGCCCAGGGACTGACGCTGGATAACCTGGTGTGGCTGGCGAATACCCAGCTCAACCGCCTGCACGGGCGCTATCTTTTACAGCGCAAAGACAGCGAGGCGCTGGAGCTACAGGTTGTCGATACCTGGCAGGCGGACGCGGTGCGCGACACCCGCACCCTCTCCGGCGGCGAAAGTTTCCTGGTGAGCCTGGCCCTTGCGCTGGCGCTCTCAGATCTGGTCAGCCACAAAACCCGCATTGACTCGCTGTTCCTCGACGAAGGCTTCGGCACGCTGGATGCAGAAACGTTAGATACGGCGCTGGACGCGCTGGATACGTTGAACGCCAGCGGCAAAACGATAGGCGTTATTAGCCACGTGGAGGCGATGAAAGAGCGCATCCCGGTGCAGATTCGGGTGAAGAAGATCAACGGATTAGGGGTGAGCCGGTTAGCGAAGGCGTTTTCCGTAGGATGATCTGAGAGTGTCGGATGACGCTGCGCTTATCCGACCTACTAACGCCTCGCATAGGGGCAGGAAACCGTAGGGTGGATAAGCGGCAGCGTCATCCACCGCTCATCGCTTGTTATTTCTCTGCGGGCCACAGCCAGGCCGCGCCGCGCACGCCGCTGGAATCACCGTGAACCGCTTTGCGGATCGGCGTTTCGAACTCGCCGCCAAATACCCACGGCTTCACCAGCTGCGGCACCGTTTTATACAAACGCTCCACGTTGCTCATTCCGCCGCCCAGCACGATAACGTCCGGGTCGAGGATATTCACAATGTGCGCGAGCGATTTTGCCAGGCGCATTTCATAGCGGCTGATAGCCAGCTCCGCCACCGGATCCTGCTGTTCGGCAAGGTGCATAATCTCGTTGCCCTTAAGCTTTTTACCGCTCAGGCGCTGGTAGTCGGTCGCAAAGCCGGTGCCGGAAATAAAGGTTTCGATGCAGCCCTGTTTGCCGCAGTAGCACGGCACCTCTTCGCGGTGGCGCAACTCATCTTCATCCATCCACGGCAGCGGGTTATGCCCCCACTCGCCCGCCGTGCCGTTGCCGCCAATCAGGCTGCGCCCGTTGATGGCAATACCTGCCCCGCAGCCGGTGCCGATAATCACCGCAAACACAATGCCGGCCCCTGCCGCCGCACCGTCTGTCGCTTCGGAAACGGCCAGACAGTTCGCGTCGTTTGCCAGACGAACTTCCCGTTTAAGAGCCTCCGACAGGTTTTTATCAAACGGCTGGCCGTTAAGCCAGGTGGAGTTGGCGTTTTTCACGACTCGGGTATAAGGCGAGATCGAGCCGGGAATGCCCAACCCTACCGTGCCGCGCTGCCCCGTAGCCTCTTCTGCCAGCCGCACCAGTTCGGCAATGGTCGCGATGGTCTGCTGATAATCATCTTTTGGCGTCGGCAAACGGTGGCGAAAAAGCTGCTCGCCCTCGTCACCCAGCGCAATCACTTCCGTTTTAGTGCCGCCTAAATCGATACCTATACGCACAGAAAATTCCTCATTTGATGAGCTTTATCAACAGAGTAGAAGTCGGGGGCCGTAAAGGCAATGAAACCGAACGCCTGATTCGCTATCATGCCCGCTGCGTTTCACTGACCTGACCGGGAAAAAATCATGCTGTGGTTCAAAAATTTAATGGTTTACCGTTTAAGCCGCGACATCACGCTTAGCGCGGATGAGATGGAAAAACAGTTGGCCGCCTTCACGTTCAGCCCTTGCGGTAGCCAGGATATGGCAAAAACCGGCTGGGTGCCGCCGATGGGCTCGCACAGTGATGCATTAACCCACGCCAATAACGGGCAGATTGTGATTTGCGCCCGCAAAGAAGAAAAAATTCTGCCATCGCCGGTGATTAAGCAGGCGCTGGAAGCGAAAATCAGCAAGCTGGAAGCGGATCAGGGTCGCAAGCTCAAGAAAACCGAGAAAGATTCGCTGAAGGATGAAGTGTTGCACTCCCTGCTGCCGCGCGCCTTCAGCCGTTTCAGCCAGACAATGATGTGGATCGACACCGTTAACGGGCTGATCATGGTGGACTGCGCCAGCGCCAAGAAAGCGGAAGATACGCTGGCCCTGCTGCGTAAGAGCCTGGGTTCGCTGCCGGTTGTGCCACTGGCGCTGGAAACCCCTATCGAACTGACGCTGACCGAATGGGTTCGTTCGGGCGATCTGCCTGCCGGTTTCGCGCTGATGGACGAAGCCGAGCTGAAAGCGATCCTTGAAGGTGGCGGCGTGATCCGCTGTAAGCAGCAGGATCTGGTGTGCGACGAAATCGCCACCCACATCGAAGCCGGGAAAGTGGTCACCAAACTGGCGCTGGACTGGCAGGAGCGTATTCAGCTGATGGTCGCAGACGATGGTTCTATCAAGCGTCTTAAGTTCGCCGATACGCTGCGTGATCAGAATGAAGATATCGACCGCGAAGATTTTGGCGCACGCTTTGACGCCGATTTTATTCTGATGACCGGCGAACTGGCCGCGCTGATTAAAAATCTGGTGGAAGCGCTGGGCGGAGAAGCTCAGAAGTAAAGCGAAGGTGGCGGGTAGCGCAATGCTGACCCGCCAAAGCTAATTACTTATCAGCCAGATAACGGCAAAGATAAGAAGTGGGTTCAGCGACCTGCAGATGAAATTCGCTGTGGCCCGGCACGTTAAACACCTCGCCCGCCGCATAGGTTTTCCACTCAATTTCCCCTGGCAGTAACACATGCAGCGCACCGCTGACGACGGTCATCTCTTCGGGTTCAGCTGTGCCGAAGGTGTATTCCCCTTCCGCCATGACGCCAACGCTCGCGCGACCCGTGCTGCTGCTGGTAAAACCAATGGATTTCACTTTGCCGGAGAAGTACTCATTACTTTGTAGCATAGACAGGCCCTTTTAAAATTGTGCAAAAAACCAATATAGAGGGCAACCCTGGAGCCTGTCACGCAAATTGTTTTCCGCCGTCAGGCGAGCAGTTCCGAAGTCAGGCGAGCTAACAGCACGTTTGATAATATGACCGGAATATCAAGCGCTTTTTGCAGCAGATCGCGATGCTTCTGGTGATAGCCAAGGCAGTCGAGCACCACCACATCGACACCGCCAGCAATCAGCTTATGTCCAGCGAAGATCAAATCATCGTCCGTACCGTGCACCGGATTCGCCAGCTCAAACAGCGGGGGCTTCTCCAGCAGCTGCCATTTTTTATGTTGGTCGCTCAGCAGCTCGGGAATGGGCAGAATAATACCGAGCTGGTGACCATCCACGATGGAGGCGATCAGCGGTGGAATAATGCGTTCAGGCTCAAGCAGCATACTGTTATGGACGGTAAGCCCGGTGAATCGCTGCGAGCTCATCAGCAGGATGACATCGTAATCCTGTTTATCAAGGATCGTGAGAATACCTTGCAGCGCCTGTTCAATCTTCTGCCTGCTGATGTTGATAATGGTCCGATCGGCCAACAGCGCGTGGAGTTCTTGCTCACCCGGCACCGCGCCGTATTCGGCCAGCACCTCTTCACGAGTCATGTTCCCAAGCAGGGTGACATGTTTGATTTGGTCGGCTGAAATATGTTCGGTCAATAGCGGCAGAATTTCACTGACGGGAACTACACCGATAGTAAGAATGGCCAATGCTGGTTTCATGCTTCGTTCCGCCTGTATTTATACCAGCCCCTTTGCTGCGCTGATACCCATCCCCTTTTTGATGCTGGCCGCAGGGTCGCTTAACAATGAATCACAAAGCGTAGCAGCATAACGCGCGAGCATCGCCGGAATCCTTAACGAAACACCATTGTTATTTCATATAACATTATCGTAATGATTATTTAACTTAGAGAAGGGATAAAAAGTGTGATTAACCAGACGGGAGAGAAGTTTTGGGATATTTCTTGCGGGTATTTCGGCTTCCTTGCCCGGGTTGACTACATCTTTTGCGGATCTTCGTAGCGCCGTTTAGCATCCAGGGCCTCTTGCTCGCTTTCGTGCTCGCTAATTAGCGTATCGGGATGAGGATGGTCGGCTCGCAGTTGATACCAGGTCACCGTTTCGGTCTGTGACCCTTTCTCAACTTCAACAATTCGTGCTTCACGCGGATAGGGAGGTTGGCTCGCCATTGCTCTTCCTTTGGTCATGGATGAGCCTTGAGTATAGACGATCAGCTGGCTCGGGCCATTCGCAGCGCAGCCAGAACCGCGTCGACCACAGCTTCAGGGCTATGGGATGCGTCAATGACGTGGTGCGCTGTCTCTCGGTAAAGCGCTTCGCGCGCGGCCAGCACCTCAACGATCTCATCGGTGACAGGCTTACCCGTTAGCGTAGGGCGCTGGCCCTCTTCCGGGAAAGCTTCCAGACGATCGGCCAGGATCTGCGCCGGAGCGCGGAGATAGATAACGATACCCTGCTCGCGCATAAACTGGCGGTTAACCTCGGCCAGCACCATGCCACCACCGGTTGCCACGACGGTATCCTGCGCGGTAACAGTTTGCAGCGCCTGGCTTTCACGAGCGCGGAATCCTTCCCACCCTTCCAGAGCGACGATATCCGCTACGCTCATCTGCGTGCTGGTGAGTAAATAATTATCGGTATCGACAAAGTTGCGGCCCAACGCCTGCGCTAACGCCGTGCCGACGGTGGTTTTACCGCAGCCACGTGCGCCGACCAGAAAAATGGGTTGAGTCATCAAGGAAAATCCTCAGCAGTTTGCCAGTATCAGGAAAGTAGGGTTGCGACGGATATATTCAGCATACCAGCAAACTAGTACATGCGTTAAGTGTAAAACAATCGTTACAATAAAACAATTATGTAACATTGATGCGCAAAGGCTCTACGACCAGCGGCGTAAATTCCGTAAAGGAAAGCTACCAGCCAATATCTGCGCCACCTTACTTGAAAGCACGGGTGAAAAACAACCCCATAGACGCTGTTGTCTGACTTCGTTTAGGGCCGTTACGTTACCTGCTGTTTTGGGTGCGGGTCGTCGCGAGGATCCATTTTTCCAGTTCGTTGGCGAACAGCTGACGGTCACGCTGGTTCAGGCTGTCTGGCCCACCGGTCTGCACGCCGCTTGCGCGCAGGGTATCCATAAAATCACGCATGGTCAGCCGTTCGCGAATGGTGGCTGGGGTATAACGCTCGCCACGCGGATTCAGCGCCACGGCACCTTTTTCAATCACGTCTGCGGCCAGCGGAATATCTGCGGTAATGACCAAATCGCCGCTTTCACAGCGGCGCACAATTTCGTTATCCGCTACGTCAAACCCTGAAGGCACCTGCAGGCTGCGAATAAAACGGGAGGGAGGCGTTTTCATGCCCTGATTGGCAACCAGCGTCACCATAATCTGCGTACGCTCAGCGGCACGAAACAGCACTTCCTTAATCACTTTTGGACACGCGTCGGCGTCTACCCAAATTTGCATCATGAATCCTTCTCTTCTGCGGGAATGATGGCGATCTTGCCGTTCTTTTCCAGAATGGCAAACTTTATCTGCTCCATCCGTTCCAGGCCCTGGGTTATCCTCGCCGACGAAAGCACGTCATCGTTAGAGATCCCCGCCTTGCGCATCCGCTTGCTCAATGGCCTGCCGTTCTCGACGAGGATCAGCGGCGATCCGTCGATAAACAGCTCGACTTTGGGAAACCACTCTTTGATTTTGCCGAACAGAATGTCCATCGCGATAAGCGTAATAATGGTGATGGCCGCACCGGTGAAAGAGAAATCATTGCCCAGCAGCGCCTGCTGGGTCGCCTCGCTGATAATCAGCAGCAGAATAAAATCGAACGACGTCATCTCAAGCAGCGTACGCCGTCCGGCAATTTTCAGCACGATCATCAGCAGAATGTACATGCCGACCGCGCGCAATACGTTATCCATGCCCTGCTCCTTATGGCAGTACCCACTGATTAATCGTCACCGGTTCGGCCCCATTCAGCCTGAAGGTCGAAGTGTAATGTCCGGCAGACTGCGGCTGGGCCGTCAGCCAGAGCGCCTGTTCTTTCCCCTCACTGGCAGGCCAGGTCAGCACCATTTCATGTTGAGTTGTATGGGTGGTAAGCGGCTGCGGCTGGAGCGTCTGAATCTCGAAGTTGTCCATAAAATCCTGCCCTAGCGTCAGGACGGTGGGTTGCCCGGTGGCCGATTTCACGCGAACGGTAAAATTTTCATCGCTTTGTGAGCGCATCACACGCTGATAATCCACCAGCAAAGTGCCTGCCGGATTACTGCCGGTCGTCTGGCTCAGCCAGCCATCTGAAAAGACACCCAGTAGCGAAAGCACCACTAACAGCAGCAGGCAGCGACCGCCCCATTTCTCGATTTGCCACTCTTTTAGCTGCCAGCGCATATCCTCTTCTACCGGATGGGTGCGGCTGGCGTATTCATCGGGTACGCGTTTTCCCATAGCTACCTCTCAGTGTTTGCTTAAGCGTAGCCGAATCGCCTGAAAGCGCGTTAAGCTATAGGCATCAGACATCCCCTTAAAACCCTGAACCCAGGAGCAACGCTTTGGATAAGAAAATTGGATTTATTGGCTGCGGCAACATGGGTAAAGCAATTCTCGGCGGGCTGATCGCCAGCGGGCAGGTTCAGCCGGGCAGCATCTGGGTTTACACCCCTTCACCGGACAAAGTTGAAGCGCTGCGCCAGGAGTTTGGTATTAACGCCGCGCAAAGCGCCCAGGAAGTCGCGCAGATCGCCGATATCGTTTTTGGCGCCGTGAAGCCAAATATGATGCTGAAAGTCCTGGGGGAAGTGAATTCCAGCCTGAACAAAGAGACGGTGGTTATCTCCATCGCGGCTGGTATCACGCTGGACTCCCTCGCCATCGCACTGGGCCATGACCGCAAAATCATTCGCGCCATGCCGAACACCCCCGCGCTGGTGAACGCGGGCATGACCTCCGTTACGCCAAACGCGCTGGTCAGCCCGGAAGATATTGCCGACGCGGTGAATATTTTCCGCAGCTTCGGCCGGGCGGAAGTCGTCAGCGAAGCAATGATCCACCCGGTTGTCGGCGTCAGCGGATCTTCCCCGGCCTATGTATTTATGTTCATCGAAGCGATGGCCGATGCCGCCGTGCTGGGCGGGATGCCGCGCAAGCAGGCTTATCAGTTTGCCGCACAGGCAGTGATGGGGGCTGCGAAGATGGTGCTGGAAACGGGCACGCACCCAGGCGAGCTGAAAGATATGGTTTGCTCACCGGGAGGCACTACCATTGAAGCGGTGAAGGTTCTGGAAGAGAAAGGCTTCCGGTCGGCCGTGATGGAGGCAATGGCGAAATGTATGGCTAAGTCTGAACAGCTCGGTAAGTCATAAGCTTCTGATTTTCGGTGGATGGCGCTGACGCTTATCCACCCTACTACTACCCGATAAATTCTCACGCTCACGCGGCGGCTTCGATGCGGCCACGCCCGGCATTTTTCGCTTTATAAAGCGCAATGTCCGCCGCCTTCAGCCAGCCACGATAGTTGGACATTCGCTTATCAAATTCCGCTACGCCGACGCTAATTCGTAGCACAACCTGTGGCGCGCAGGGCAGCCGAAAGCCATCCAGATGCTCACAAACCCTCACCATTGACTGAATGGCGCTCTCTTTGGGCGTGCCGGACATAATCACGCCAAACTCATCTCCGCCGAAACGCCCAATCACATCCGTCATCCGCAAGGTGAGCTGCAAATGCTCGGTGATGGCAACGATAGCCTCATCGCCCACATCGTGGCCGAAAGTGTCGTTGATGCCTTTAAAATGGTCGATATCGATGAGCAGGAGCGTGGCCTGCCGCTGGTAGCGCTGGCAGTTATCATATTCGTTATGCAGCAGGTGTTCCCAGTGGCGGCGATTGAAAACGCCGGTCATCCCGTCGCGGGTGCTCAGGTGCATCAGATGGCGCTTGTGCTCCGCAAGCTTAATGGCTGTCCGGTAGCTGACCAGCCCGTAGTAAACAGGATAAATAATCAGCATGGGCAGACAAATCCAGACCTGGGAAGGCATGGTTTCGAGATTCAATGGCATCGCCGTCAGCCCCAGCGTGAGCAGGCACGACAGCACGATAGTCAGCAGGCCGCCCAGGAATAGCTTCACGCCGCCGCAGCCGATGTTATTCATACAAGTCATGGTAACAATCAGCGCGGAAGGCAGCGCGTTCATCCCCATCACCGCAATCCACATTCCCCCCATGCCGGCGTCCAGCATCAGATTACGCCTTTCAGCCCAGGCGGGATCGGCCGCCCTGTCCGCAACCTGCCAGGCAAAGTGGGGCCAGATAAAACCGTTCGCCACCAGCAATAGCCACCACCAGCCGGAAACGGGCTGTAGCACCAGCACGGAAGCCACACAGAAAAAGCCGGTGGCAAGCCCAATCACTCTGGGTATATATACACGTCGGGCGAATCGCCGCGCAGAGCGGTGGCGATCGTCATCAAGCCAGGTCGGGCAGTCCATAAATCCCCCGGAAAACCATCTGCTGAAGCCTTGTTCATCATTCATGATATTTAGGAATATTCTGAAACATTTGGCGTAATTATAGAGGGGGTATTCGGGGGGAAAGTATGATTTTTCGGGTGAGGCAGTGGCCCGACTCACCCGTTGGAACTAAGCTGCCTATTTTTTCAGGCAGTGACTCATGAAGGTTTTTCTCGCATCGCCGCTCAGGGATTGCTTGCCCGCATCGGCGTTACAGGACTTCATTTTTTGCTGCTGTGGCGTCAGGCTTTTCTGTGCCGGAGCTGTGCCAGCATTTTTCAGACAGCCGCTCATATAGCTCTTACGCTCGTCCCCTTTCAGGGTTTGCGCCGTCGCCTGTTGATTACAGCTTGTCATGCGCTGCTGCTGGGGCGTCATGGCTTTATCTGCCGCCGACGCCGACCCCACCACACCCGCCAGTAACACCATCACTAATGCAAATTTCATATGACATTCCTTTTTGTTTTATCGCGCCTTAATTCTGGCTCGCGCCGCCGGAAAAGGCGAATAACTCACCAGAATTTAAGAAAATGCCATACATTCTGTTAGGGTAATTCCAGCGCTGCTTTCATGGTGTAGAACAGATCTGTCTGGTCCGTTAAGCCCACGACATTCGCCGCCCCAGGGCCGTAGGCCGCAATACGAAGCTGCGTGCCGGTGTGCTCCTGGGCGTCCCCTTCCGAGTTGCCATAGCTGATGACCATGACCGAGCCGTCTTTCGTCTTCAGCGCCTGAGTCAGGCCCGGTGCTTTGGTATCCGGGGCGACAATCTGGCTGGAGTGCGCGTGGTCAGCGGTGACGACCACCAGCGTGTTGCCATCCTCACGGGCAAACGCCAGCGCTTTTTGCACCGCTTCGTCCAAATCCACCGTTTCGCCAATCTGGCCGCAAGGGTTAGCGGCATGGTCCTGTTTATCAATAGACGCCCCCTCCACCTGCAGGAAGAAGCCCTTTTCATTGCCCTTCAGCAGCGTAATGGCCTTATCCGTCATCTGGGCGAGCGTTGGCACGCTGGCATCGCGCTGCGGGTTTGGCGTGCAGGTCACGGCGGGCTTATCAATATTGCCGTGATAGCTCGCCTTCGGCCCCTCCCAGAGCACCGGCATATTGCCCGGCGCAAACATGCCGATCAGCGGTTTTTGCTGATTAGCTTCGCGGATTGCCGCAAGCCCGCTGGCGTTATCCACCCACTGATAGCCCCTACTCTGCGCCTGCTCCCGCAACGTTTTTCCGTTCCACTCCCCTGCTTTGGCCGTCTCTGCAAATGTTGTCGCGCCCCCGCCTAACGTAACATCAGGGCGTGCATTGAGAAGCTGTTCGGTGATCGACCCTTTGCCACCGTTTTCCAGCGCATTCGCGGCACATTTTTCACTGGTCACCGTTGGGCCATAGCATTTACGCGATGTGACATGGGAGATAAGCGCGGCAGGCGTTGCATCCTGGATTTCCGCCGTGGAGACGTTGCCGGTCGCCTTGCCAGCGGCTTTCGCGAGCTCAAGTATGGTGGGATGGTCTTTACCGTTCACGTCCACGCCAAGCGCCCCGTTATAGGTTTTTACGCCGGTGCTCCATGCTGTAGCCGAGGCGGCAGAATCGGTCACGTAATCAGGCTTATGGGATTTCTTATCCAGCGAATAATGGGTGTACTGCCCGGTCAGCGGCAGCGCATCAATGCCCCTGAAGAAGCCGCCAGCCCCTTCCGCATAGTTACGGGCCGCAGTGATTTCAGAATCCCCCATGCCGTCACCAATTAGCAGAATGACATTCTTAGCAGGCTGATTAATTAATGACGCACGTAACGCTTCGGTTCTGTCGCTATTAAGGCGTCGTGCGCCGCCGGGCTGGGTGATATCGCCGCTCGCCGCTCGTGTCTCTGGTGTTAAAGATATATTTTCCGCAAAGGTAAGCGGGGCGGTTAGCAGCAATGGGAATAAGGTTATAATTATTGTGCTCTGTTTCACTTTATTTTCTCCATGTAAAAACTACAGGCATAAATAAACAACAGAGCAACAATATAAATAACAGATGACAGTTAAATGACAGCTTGCAGGTTTCAGCTCCGTGGGTGAGTCAATAACTTCTCTAAATACTGCTGCAAGAGTTGTGTGTCATGGGTGGTAACAACCCCCTTTGGGCGAGCGTCATGCATAGCAGCCTCAATACTGGTAATTAAAGCCTGCTGTTCACTTTGTTCCATGCGGCGCAGCAAGGCGGTAACAACAATTTCCAGCGCTTCGATCTGGGCCACAAACTCTTTCGACTCTTCTTCTTTTTCGGCGAGTTTAACCAGCAACTCAGCAATGAGATTTTTCATAACCATTGTCCCTAAGGGGTTGAAAGCTGACGGTAACACTCCGTCTGGCGCTTTCCTAGTAGGCAGAGGTATTATTTTTATATGACAGTTTAATTATGTGCGAGAGCGCAAAAAACCTTACTGAATGACTTATTTATAAAATAGTATGGCGGAAGGGCTATTCCAGATTTTCTTTTCAGGAATAGCCATATAAATTCCAGAAAATTAACTCTGCCGCCGCTGACGCAGTAGCTCATCCTTCCGACGTTTATGATGTAACGCAATACCCAGCTGAATGATATTGATCAGCACCACTACGGCGGTGGCGGCAAATACCCAACGGAACCCGGCCATCGCGGACACGCCCGCGCCCATTAATGGTCCTACGACATTGCCCAGATACATAAACGACTGGTTGTAGCCAAATATTCGTCCTGTTACCTGGTCACTGGAATATTTCACCAGCAGCGTCTGCACGGCGGGCAGCATGGCCCCATCGGCAAAGCCCAACAAAAAGCGTAAAACCGCAAGCTGCACGGGCGAGGTCACAAAGGACATGGCAAAGAACAGCACCACGGCGATAATTAGCGTCGCCATTAATACTCTGGCGGTGCCAATGCGGTCACCCAGCTTGCCTAATTTTGGCGCCGAAAAGAGCGCGGAGATCCCCGGAACGGCGGCGATAAATCCGCTGATAAAGGCGATGTTGGTACTGTCCGGCGAAAGGTGTTTTATAAACAGCGCCAGAATCGGGCCAATGGAACCGTTACAAAGCTGAATGACCAGCGTGGTAACAAACAGGCTCAGCATGAGCCACGGGTAGGGAAGCGTGGCGAAGACAGCTTTACCCGATAGCCGCTCGGCCTTACTGATTTTCGGCCGCACGCCCTCTTTAATCAGCAGCAGCGTGACGGTAAAACTGACCATCAGCAGCGCTGCGGTGACAAAAAACACCATCCGCAGGCCCAGCGTATCCGCCATATACCCGCCCAGCAGCGGTCCCACAATCACCCCGCTTATCTGCGCGGTAGAAAGCGTGCTGATTGCCCAGCCGCTGCGCTCACGGGGCACCTGCGAAGCAACCAACGCCATCGCATTAGGAATGTAACCAGAAGTCAGCCCCATAATCGCGCGCAAAATAAAGAGCTGCCAGACATTGGTCGCAAAAGCCTGCAAAAGGATAGCGACGGCCATACCGAGGGAGGCGCGCAGCAGCATCAGCTTGCGCCCTTTCCGGTCGGCGAGGCTGCCCCACATCGGAGAGACAATGGCGGAAACCAGGAAGGTCACGCTGAAGGTCAGCCCCGACCACATGGACAGCGCCTGGTGCGACGTCACGCCCAGCTGTTCAACATAAAGCGGTAAAAACGGAAGAATTTGGCTGATGGCAAGCCCGGTAAAGAAGCAACCGAACCAGACCGAGATAATATTGACCTTCCAGGATTCCATACGATGCGCTTAATCAGTGGAGTGAAAAGAGAGGCGGAATTCTGTGAAGTTTATCATACAAATTGACCTCATCGACACAGACCGTAGCCGCGCATGCCTAAGTGAAAATGGTTGGCGTGCGCGGCGTTGTACTCCGGCCCCAGAGAGTTGCCAAAAAACGGACAGCCCGTATCAAAGGCCCGGTGCAGGTATTCACTCCCCTTCCCGTCGGCCCGCCAGCCTTTCAGCACGCTGACCTGCTGTTTATTAGCAAACACAAAGCCGCTGATATCCAGCGCGTCCGCCGTGGCATGTTCACTCAGGCGCGCATCTTTTCGGTTGTAGATATTGCGGCAGGCGTAGCTGCCAAGATGGTTTATGCGCGTCAGTTTGCTGCCGAATGTCGCCTGTGCGAGCGGAGCCGCGCGCTGATGCACAAACATGGTCGCGCTGAGCGCCAGCGGGCAGCTGGCCAGGAAACTGCTGCTCAGCGCGATATCGCCAAAACTCTGCACACTGACGACGTCCGTCAGCGGGCAGGTCCCCGCCACGTTCGGCACAGGACGAAAACGCAGCTGCTGGCGTTCCGCCGCCTGTTCAAGCAAAACCAGACAGCTCTGCGGGTGGTCTGCCATCTGGCGCAGCTTGTAGCGAGTCACCAGCGTTGGCGGATCGTCAATGGATAAAGGAGCAAAGGGATTAAACTGCGGAGGGAGGTTTTGGTAAATCCAGAAAGCCGCCACCGCCGTCACGGTGAAACCCATCACGATTTTTACTCCTTTCGCCATGCCACGATCCTTAATTGATTACGGAATAATCAGTATAGAAGTCACGAGATTTTAAGCAGCCACGAAGCACATGAATCAACGCTATGAGCGTGGTATGTTGTTCGCCTTTGTAATTGTTAAGGATGGGTTTGGGCATGGCAAAACTGCGGGTTGGTATCGTCTTTGGTGGCAAGTCGGCGGAGCACGAGGTGTCGCTGCAGTCGGCAAAAAATATCGTCGACGCCATTGATAAGTCGAAGTTTGAGGTGCTGCTGCTGGGTATCGACAAGCAGGGACAGTGGCACGTCAATGACGCCTCCAGCTATCTGCTCAATGCGCAGAATCCGGCACTTATTGCTCTGAACCGCTCCGAAAAAAATGTCGCGCTGGTCGCCGGCCAGACGAAGGATCAGCTGATTGACTCTCGCTCCGGCGAACACCTTGCGCAGGTGGATGTGATTTTCCCTATCGTACACGGCACGCTGGGCGAAGACGGCTCTCTGCAAGGCATGTTGCGCATGGCGAATCTGCCGTTTGTTGGCTCCGGCGTACTTGGCTCTGCGGTAAGCATGGACAAAGACGTCACCAAACGTCTGCTGCGCGATGCGGGGCTGAACGTCGCGCCGTTCATCACGCTCACCCGCGCTAATCGCAATAAAATCAGCTTTGCCGAAGTGGAAAAGAAGCTGGGTCTGCCGCTGTTTATCAAACCGGCAAACCAGGGGTCTTCCGTTGGCGTGAGCAAAGTGAGCAGCGCACAGCAGTATGAAACCGCCGTGGCGCTCGCTTTCGAGTTCGATCATAAGGTTGTGGTGGAAACCGGCATCAAAGGCCGCGAGATCGAGTGCGCCGTGCTGGGTAACGATGAACCGCAGGCAAGCACCTGCGGGGAAGTCGTGGTCAGCAGCGACTTCTACTCCTACGACACCAAGTACATAGATGATAAAGGCGCGCAGGTGGTGGTTCCGGCTTCGCTTTCCGCTGAGATCAACGACAAAATCCGTGGTATTGCGGTACAGGCTTATCAGGCGCTGGAGTGCAGCGGCATGGCACGTGTTGATGTCTTCCTGACCGAAGACGGCGAGGTCATCATCAATGAGATCAACACGCTGCCGGGCTTTACCAACATCAGCATGTATCCAAAACTCTGGCAGGCCAGCGGCCTGGACTACCAGACGCTGATTACCCGCCTGATTGAACTGGCCCTTGAGCGCCACCAGCAGGACGGCGCGTTGAAAAGTTCGATTACGGCCTAAGCGTTACTCATTCGCCGTTCCCGGCTCTTCAGGTTCCGGGCGACGGCGAATGATAAAGCCCGCCAGCCAGAAACAGATAACCCACGTCACCAGGCCGACCGCATAGCTCCGCCAGCCCTCAGTATTGACTCCAAGCAGGCCAACCACGCCGTTTAAGATGAAAATCAGCCCAATCGCCACGGCATAGTAATGCCAGTCACGCCGCATTTTCAGACTCAGTGTTTTCGCAACCATGATGCCATCCGCAGACAAATTCAGTGGCGGCATTGTCGCACAGGCCGTGCCGGGAAACCGCACGTTTATAGACGTCAACGTGGATTGTGTTACAGATATTTCATTTAAGTTACTAAATTGTGATTTCACGCAAATAATGCAACTTCAGGAAGATTCTTGCCCTGTATTTACCAACAATCTGATATTGACAAACCTTATGACCTGCCACACTTGCTGCAATTATCGGGCGGAAACCTGCCTGGCGTGACGGTTACACGGGAGGTCTTATGACTGAAATATCATTGTCGAAACACGTGGTCCCCACGACGATTACCGTCTCCTCAACCAAAACGACTGGTGCCACCCTCAGCAATATCGCCTACGCGGTATTTATTCTGTTCTGCTTCTGGGTCGGCAGCCAGATCCTCAACCTGCTGGTTAACGCGCCCGGCGTGCTGGAACATCTGGCGCAGGGCAACGACGCCACCCGACCACGCATTGAGATGGGGCTGGCCGTCAGCACCGTCTTTGGCCTGGTGCCTTTCCTGCTGGGCTGCGCATTCCTTGGCATGATTGCCCTGATGGTGAAATACCACCATCGGCACGAATATTAAGCGTTGGATGACGCTGCGCTTATCCAACCTACGCCAGCGTCATCCACCAATTTTTACCTCTTCATACAAGCTGCACGTCTGTCATCTACCCGTTTTGCAAACCATGCCGTCGTTAAATTGCGGGTGATTTTCGGGCTTTCCAGCGTGATGCCCGGCAGCATCTCACGCGGTAACTTCTTGCCCGCTTTTTTCTCCGCCAGCGCGTAAACCTGCTCGTAGAGATCGGTCTTCTCGAAGTCGATGCTGTCGCCTTTTTGCAGCGCCCGGTGGATCTGGCTGTCGCTCATATCCAGCCTGCCCGCCAGCTTTCTGACCGCAAGCTCGGTGCTGCCCGCTTTGTCTGTGTTATAGAGAATAAGATCCCCGTCCAGCGCCAGCTTCGTTCCCGTAGCCTTGCTTACCGCATTCTGGAAGGCGGCGTTGCGGCTGGCGTACCATCCCGCGTTGAAGTCCGCGAAACGGTAAAGCGGCCTGGTGTAATTCGCCGGGTAGTTCAGCAGATGGTAGGTACCGAACCACATGCCGCCACGGCGGGTAAAGACTTCCTGACGCACGGTGCCTTCCATTTTCCACGGATAGTCGCTGGTGTGCTGCTCCGCAAACGCGATGCTCACCTGCATCGGCCCGCCGGTATGCACCGGATTCAGATTACCAAATAGTTTCTGGCCCATCGGCACCATGCCGATAAAGTCATCAAAGATGGCGCTGAGCTGGCCTTCGGTTTTGACCTTGTCCAGCCTGTCGCTGTAGCTCTTACCGTTCGGCGACTGAATTTTCAGCGCGGTGTGGACCAAAAACGCCGGGATATGCAGGCTTTCGGCGCGACGGTCGATCTCTTTCCAGGCAATAGCACTCAGGTTGGGTACTGCCGGGTCCGCCACAAGGTTGGATTCCTGCTGCGCCACCGCCAGCACGGAGCAGATATTCTCCTCGCTCGGTGCGATATCCTGGCTCTTGAAGGTTGTTGCTAACTCTTTTGCCCAGGCGCTGCGATCCTTCTGACCCGCCGGCAATTTTTGCTTCACAACCGTTTCCACATCCACCGGCTTTGCGGTTTCGGAAACAGAAGGGGCGGTTTTGGTCGTACAGCCAGCGAGGAGAAGCGCTGCGCCCAGGCTCAGGGCGAAAAGTCCATATTGTTTATTTTGCTTTGCAATCGTCATAACGTTCCGTTGTGTTTGTTTTGTCTGGCCCGCTTGAATAATCGCCACGTCAGGGCCACCGGACTAAGGTTTAACTGTGCCCGCTATTGCCGGCCCTGACAATCATAAATACTGATGAATCAATCATATCAATATATTTGAGCTATCAGCTCTGAGCGCCCAGAATGCCCCCACACCCACCCAGCAGGAGCAGAGCATGACTGACAACGCACAATACCTTGAAGACCGCCTCGCCATTGGTGACCTGTTAAACGGCTGGATCTACCGCGACCAGTCCCAGTGGGACGAGCTGGCTAAACTGTTTCACCCGGACGGCACAATCGAGGTGACCTGGTTTGAAGGACTGGCGAGCGAGTTTATTAAAGGCTCGATGCGCATGGGCGAATCGGACATCGGCACCAAACATCTCATCGGCGTGCCGACCGTAACCTTTAATGCCGCACAGGACAAAGCCCTCGCTATCACCAACGCCATGATCATCGGCCAGAACAGCAAGCTGGCGCTCGGTGCCACCTGTCACAACCGCTTCTTTGACATGATTGAAAAGCGCAACGGCGAATGGAAAATTCTTCGTCGCCAGGTGGTCTACGATTTTGGCTCCTTTGATTTCCCGCTGGGCTTTGTCGAAATCGATCGGGAAGCGGCGGCCCGTTACCCGCTGGCCTATGCCCCGCTCGCTTATCTGCTGGAAAAATCCGGCTTCCCGGTGCAGCGCGTCTTTGCCACCAAAGGCTCAGAGCTGGAAACAACGCTGCAAAAAGAGACCGCGGCCTGGCTGGCAGCCTGACAAAATGTGCGCTTTTCTTGACACAACGTTGACAATTAAATGCCTGGTCAGTAATTTCATCTGTAATTACTGACCAGGCAAATATCATGACTCACCATCCGGGTATTATTACCAACAAACTCCATCTCGGTTTGCTTATCCACCTCGCAAACCAGTTCAAAGACCAACTCATCAGCCACTATTTTGCCGGTGCGGATATCACTGCCCCGCAGTTCAAAGTGCTTATCAGCATCCATAAAGGCTTCACCAGCCCCGTTGAAATCAGCAAAAACCTGGTCATGGACGCCGGTGCCATGAGCCGTATGGTTGACCGCATGGTGAAGCGGGAGCTGATTATCCGCACCCCAAACCCGCAGGATAAACGCCAGGTCATTCTGGCGCTGTGTGACAAAGGCCAGGCCCTTTGCGACCGTTTTGAAAAAGAGGCGCTGGCCTCAATCATCGGCGACCTCACCGCCCGACTCACCCACGATGAGTCCCGTTTACTGGTAGAGCTAATCACAAAAATGCTGCCGGACGAGATCGTCGCACCTCATCGCTAAGTCTTTACTAAAGGTCATCACAAGATGGAAAGCACACCTGCCCAACACGTTGAGCGCGGCAGCAAGCGCAAACGTAACTTTATTATTCTGTTTCTGATCCTGGTGCTGGCCGCCGGGGGAATACTTGCGTGGTATCTGCTTTACGCCCGCTTCTATGAATCCACCGACGATGCCTACGTTAACGGCAACCAGGTGACGCTGACGCCGCAGATTGGCGGCACGGTGACCCAGGTCACCGTTGATGAAGGCGACTTCGTGCAGAAGGGCCAGCCGCTGGTGCTGCTGGATCCGAGCGACACTGAAATCGCTCTGCAACAGGCGGAAGCGAACCTGGCAAACACTGTGCGTCAGGTTCGCGGGCTGTACAGCACGGCGGATAACTACCGTGCCCAGGTCGCGGCCAAAAAAGTCGCCCTGCAAACGGCGCAGAATGACTATGCCCGCCGTCAGAAAATCTTCTCTACCGGCGCAATCGCGGCGGAAGATCTTTCCCACTACCGTGATGCGGTCACCAGCGCGCAGAGCGATTTAGCCGCCGCGCAGGAAGCATTACGCACCAATACCGCGATGGTTGATGACACCGTTATCGACAGCCATCCGGAGATTAAAAGCGCCGTTGCCACCCTGCGCCAGCGCTTCCTGGACAACGCCCGCAGCACCATCGTTGCGCCGGTTAGCGGCTATGTGGCCAAACGCGCCGTGCAGCTTGGGATGCGCGTGGATTCAGGCACCACGCTGCTGGCCATCGTGCCGCTCAGCGAAGTGTGGGTGGATGCCAACTTCAAAGAGAGCCAGATGAGCACCATGCGCCTGGGCCAGAAAGTCACCCTCAGCGCAGATCTTTACGGTGACGACGTGGAATACCACGGCACCATCGAAAGTCTGGGTATCGGCACCGGCAGCGCCTTCTCTCTGCTGCCGGCCCAGAACGCCAGCGGTAACTGGATCAAAATCGTGCAGCGTCTGCCGGTGCGCATCACGCTGGATCCGCACGACATGCAGAAACACCCGCTGCGCGTTGGCCTGTCGATGAACGTTCGTGTGGATATCCGCGACGACGGCGGTCATCTGCTGCCGCAGCAAACCGTTAGCGCCCCGCGTTTCACCACGGATGTGTATCAAAACCCGCTGGCCGAGGCGGACAAACTGGTGGCTAAAATCCTTCATGACAACAGCAAAACGGTAGCCGCGGGCAGCCGTTAAGAGAGACGTTATGCAAGATAAGGCCTCGTTTACGCCCCCCAATATGTGGCTGGCGGTGCTCGCGCTGTCGCTGGCGACATTCATGCAGGTGCTGGACTCCACCATCGCAAACGTTGCGCTGCCGACTATCGCCGGGAACCTCGGCGTTAGTGCGGACCAGGGGACGTGGGTTATTACCTCCTTTGCGGTGTGTAACGCCATCGCCCTGCCGCTGACCGGCTGGTTTACCCGTCGCTTCGGCCAGCTGAAGCTGTTTATCGGTTCGGTGGTGATGTTCACCCTCACCTCGTTCCTGTGCGGCTTCGCCCACAGCATGACGGAGCTGATTATCTTCCGCGCCCTGCAGGGCTTCTTTGCCGGGCCGATGTTCCCGATGTGCCAGACGCTGCTGCTGGTGATCTTCCCCTCCAGCAGGCGCAGCATGGCGCTGGCCCTGCTGTCGATGGTCACCGTGGTCGCCCCTATCGTCGGGCCGATTACCGGCGGCTGGATCACCGACAACTACTCCTGGCCGTGGATCTTCTATATCAACGTGCCGATCGGTATTTTTGCTTCGATTGTGGTCTGGACGCAGCTTCGCTCGCGCGAAGAGACAACCACCCACTCGCCCATCGACTACATTGGGATCGCCCTGCTGGTGCTGGGGGTAGGGCTGCTGCAAATCGTGCTGGATAAAGGGAACGATCTGGACTGGTTTGCCTCAACGCACATCATCATCATGACGGTGATTTCGGCGATTTCGCTGGTGTCGTTTGTCATCTGGGAGCTGGGCGAACGCCATCCGATTGTGAACCTGCGCCTGTTCAAGGATCGTAACTTTGCCATCGGCACGATCTCGCTGACGCTGGGCTACGCGGCGTTCTTCGCCATCAACATTATTCTGCCGCAATGGCTGCAAACGCAGATGGGCTATACGGCAATCTGGGCCGGGCTTGCCGCAGCGCCTATGGGCGTGCTGCCGCTGATCATGACGCCGATAATCGGCCGCTATGCGACGAAATTTGACCTGCGTATTCTGGCTTCGCTGTCGTTCCTGACGATGGGCGCTTCATGCCTCATCCGCGCGCAGTTCAATACCGACGTGGATTTCCGCACCATCGCCGAAGTTCAGCTGTTTATGGGGATTGGCGTGGCGTTCTTCTTTATGCCGATCACCACCATCGTGCTGTCGAACCTCAACGGAGCGGAAGTGGCGGAAGGCTCTGGTCTGGCAACATTCTTCCGCGTGCTGGGCGGTTCGTTCGCCTCGTCGCTGACCACGTGGATCTGGTCACGCCGGGAGATCTTCCACCATGCGAACCTGACGGAGAGCGTGTCGCAGTACAACCCGGCAGCGGTGGATTACGTCGAAAAGATGGGAGGCGCCACGCAGCAGCATATGGCGCTTATCGATAAGACCATCGAGCAGCAGGCCTACATGATGTCGACCATCGACTACTTCTGGATTCTGGGCTGGGGATTTATGGCGCTGATCCTGGTTATCTGGTTTGCGCGTCCGCCGTTTGTCCGCTCCGGCGCGCCGGGCGCGCCTTCGGCAGGACATTAAAAATGCGGCCCCATGATGGGGCCGCATTTTTTATACCGATTCGCCTGCGGCTTCTACCGGAATGTCCTGCAGCGTGCGTTCAAAGCTGCGCAGACGTTTGTAGATAGACATCAGCTCCACCAGCGTGGTCCATGAGCTAATCAGGTACTGGAACGAGCCGCGCACCTGGCCGAAGACGTTGGTAATCTGCGTCATCAGGCCCAGGGTTATCGTCCCGGCCACAATCGACGGGAAGAGCAGGAACAGGCCAAAGACGTTATCCACCTGCAGATAGAGAATGCGGGCAATATTGAAATACATGTAGTGGAAGTAGAGGCGGAAGTAGTTTTGACGCACGCCGTTAAACAGCTCTTTAACGGTGGGCGGCGAGGCGCGAGACGGGTCATCTTCCCCGTATACCAGCTCTTTACGATAGGCGGCTTCAACGCGCTGGTTTTTAAACTCAAGACCCGGCAGCTTGATCCCCACCACCGCCAGCAGGCCGGTCCCCAGCAGGGACCAGACAATCGCCGCAATCACCAGGCCGTAAGGAATGTGGCCGATAATCGGCAGCTCCGGCACGTGGGCTGAAAGGGTAACAAGCACCGGCAGGAAGGCAATCAGCGTCATGATAGCGTTGATAAAGCTCACGCCCATATCTTCCAGCGTCGAGGCGAAACGCATGGTATCTTCCTGCACACGCTGGGCGGCACCTTCGATGTTGCGCAGCAGCTGCCAGTTTTCCATATAGTATTCGTTCATCGCCGTCCGCCAGCGGAACACGTAGTGGCTGACGAAGAAGTTGTTCATCACGCCCACCATCACCGCAATCAGCGCAATCCCCAGGAAGACGCCAACCTCATGGTAAAACTGCCCGATGGTGACTTTGTGCGGCGAGCTGAGCGCCGTCTGGATCAGGTCATAGAACGGCGCGTACCAGGCGTTGACCGCCACGCCCACTTCCACCAGAAACCAGGTGACGAAGATGATCAATGAAGAGCCGAGAATGGACCAGTACTGCCAGCGGTGCGGGCAGTAGATAAACCAGAAAGCGGCAAATGCGCCGACGCAAACCGCATAGTAGGCATAGAAAACCAGGTAGCTGCGTGACCAGAAGCGAGCCGCGCTGATCGGTACTTCACCCGTGACGCCGGCAAGATTCTGTAGCCAGTGGCCGCCGCCGGCCTGCCAGAAGATAACGGCTAAAAGCGCCCAAAGAAAAGCCGACAGGAAAAACGCTGTCGGGCGCGGGAAAAACGACTTAAACATGACAACACTCCTGAACGTAAGGTTCTTTTAGTTATTTTTACGACGTCGCTTAGTTATAGCGGATCCGGGCACAGTAAAGCCTGGGGAATGTTGTATCAAGTAATGTGCAAACTTTTCAGATACTCGTCCATGCAGCCAGAATCTCTGCCGTCTCTTTTACGTCCAGCCGGTTGCCCGGAATTGTCAGGCTTCGCCAGACGTCGTTGTAGTGAGCAATCAGCACTTTCGCGTCCGCCGCCGGACGGTTCGCCGTGGTGTGCGCATCCCCTGCTACCGTCATTGCATAGCCCTTGCTGGCCCCGTTTTTGATGGTGGTATCCACGCAATAATCGGTTGCGCAGCCGCAAACCACAAACTCGTGAATGCCGCGGCTTTGCAGAACGTCCTCAAGCGTTGTGCGATAGAAAGCATCACAGGCCGTTTTGGTGACGTAGAGGGCGTTTGCTGGCCGGGTAAGTTCAGGAAGAAGATCGAATGCGTGGCTTTCCGGCTCCAGCCCCTCTTCGGTGTGCTGGATGAAAATCACCTGGTCTGCGGCATCGATGAGCTGATTGATGCGGGAGGTACAACGTTCGCGGTCAAGACGGGATGTTTCAAACACCCCGTTTTGCATATCGATAACCATTAAAACACGTGATGCGGGCATGGTTCGTCTCCTGTTGAAATTCATCAGAAGCGTAGCATACCCGCCGCAGGATCAGGCGCTGTAGAGCTTGTCCTGGCCGAAAGGACGCGTTTTAAATCTGCGATGTAGCCAGAGATACTGCTCCGGCGCGCGCATGATTTCGTGTTCGATCTTACGGTTCATGTAGGCGGCAGCGGCCTGTTCGTCATCCACCGGATAGTCGACCAGCTCAGGTTCAATCACCAGCTGGTAGCCGGTGCCGTCCGGCTTGCGGATAAGCACCGTGGTCAGAATGGCCGGTTTTGCCAGCCGCGCAATGGTGTAGGTGCCGTTGGTGGTGGCGGCTTCCTGAACGGCAAAGAACGGTACGAAGGAGCTGCCTTTCGGACCGTAGTCCTGATCCGGGGCAAACCACACGGCTTCGCCAGACTTCAGCGCTTTCACCATTCCCTTCAGATTGCGACGGTCAATCATCGCTTTGTTGGAGCGGGAGCGGCCGATAGTCTGCACAAACTCCATCGCTTTGTTATTGTGCGGACGGTACATCGCCATCATCGGCTGACATAGCCCCATGACGCGCCCACCGAGCTCAAGCGACATAAAATGAACGCCGATGACCATGACGCCACGGCCTTTTGCACAGGCGTCGTGGAGATTTTCCAGACCGCGCACGTCAAACCATTTGCGCACACGTTCATCAGGCCAGAACCAGGCCATGCCCGTTTCAATCAGCCCCATGCCGAGAGAGGCAAAGTTCTGTTCGACGATGCTATCAACGTGTTCATCGGAGTACTGCGGGAAACAAAGCTTGAGGTTCTGGCGCGCAATAGAGACGCGGCGCTTTAAAAATCGCATGGAAAATTTGCCGATAAAGCGGCCCATTTTCAGTAACACAGGATAAGGCAGCTGTACCCAGAGCCATAAAATGGCCAGGCCAAACCAGGTCAACCAGTAACGTGGATGAAGCAAGGTTTTGGAAAACAGCGGTTTTGTCGACATAGTTGAGCTTCTTTATACGTGAATTAGGCGTATCGCCTGAAGAACTGAATCATTAGCGGTACAGCGCAGGCTACTACTTAGAGGCCACAGGGCGAGGATAGTTGCAGCAAGGTAAAACTTACCCTGCAGATGATACGCGCGATCCGATCAGTCTATGTATAGGACATGTCAGTTTTTTTGCTTATTTCAACTAATAACGCACCATCGATCCCTCTTATACACCTTTAGCGGTACAAAAAACAGTCAGGATAAATCCAATTCTGTTTTTACGCTGCTCGTTTTTTGCACTAATACTTACTGAGATCCCCCTTCACCTCTCAGGACGTTCGCCATGAAAAAAATCATCTCTCTTTTCTGCACCTGCACTTTACTCATCGCCAGCTGTGCAGCCCTTGCACAGAATCCGGCACAAAGCACCTCAAGTCAGGCTGAACAAAAAGAGCAGCTCAAAAACCCGGGCCATATCAGCGATGACTGCCGTGCGCAGGAGAATAAAAATTCCAAAGCCTGCCTGAGCGGCCACGAAATGCGCGAAGAGCATAAAACTAACGAAAAAATGATCCAGAAAGGGGGCACCACTGACGAAGTCATGCAGCAGGACGCCACCAAAACGGAATAACCTTCACTGCACCGTAGCCACTGGTTACGGTGCAAAAAACGCACAAAAAAAGCGTTGAAATGCCGCGTTACGCTTTTTCTTGTCACAAAGCTCATTTTCCGCGTTTGCACAGCGCCGATGAGTAGTATAAATACGATCAATATCGCTTCCCTTCGTTATATGGATTACTTGCGTTGAAAATTCTTCTCCCGCGCATCGCCGCGCTTGCCCTCGCTGCGCTGCCCATTTTGGGGTTTGCGCAAACCTCACCCGATCCGGTCTTTGCGTCTGAAATTGCAGAGCGCTATGCCAACCATATCTATTACGGAAGCGGCGCTACCGGTATGGCGATGGTGGTTATCGATGGTAATCAGCGAGTGTTCCATAGTTTTGGGGAAACCCGCCCCGGCAACAACGTGCGGCCCCAGCTGGACTCCGTTATCCGTATCGCCTCGCTGAGCAAACTGATGACCAGCGAGATGCTGGTCAAAATGCTCGACCAGGGCAAAGTGAAGCTGAACGATCCGCTAAGCAAATATGCGCCTCCGGGTGCACGCGTCCCTACCTTCAACGGTCAGCCCATTACGCTGGTAAACCTTGCGACGCATACCAGCGCCCTGCCCCGCGAACAGCCCGGCGGTGCGGCGCATCGCACCGTTTTCACCTGGCCTACACAAAGCCAGCGCTGGAACTGGTTGTCCACCGCTAAGCTGAGATACGCCCCCGGCACTAACGCCTCTTATTCGAACCTCGCCTTCGACCTGCTGGCTGATGCCCTCAGCCGTGCCGCGGGCAAACCTTACGCCACGCTGTTTGACGAGCAAATTGCCCGTCCGCTGGGCATGAAGGACACCACGTTTACCCCTTCGCCCGACCAGTGCAAGCGTCTGATGGTGGCGGAAAAAGGCCCCAGCCCATGTGACAACACGCTTGCCGCGGTTGGCAGCGGCGGGGTTTACTCCACGCCGGACGACATGATGCGCTGGATGCAGCAGTTCTTAAGCTCTGACTTCCATCAGCGCAACAGCCAGGCAGATCGCATGCAAACGCTGATTTACCAGCGTAAGCAGCTGCATAAAGTCATCGGTATGGACGTACCGGGCAAAGCGGATGCGCTTGGCTTAGGCTGGGTGTATATGGCACCAAAGAACGGCCACCCGGGTATCGTGCAAAAAACCGGTGGCGGCGGTGGCTTCATCACCTACATGGCGATGGTGCCGCAAAGCAACGTTGGGGTATTCGTGGTCATTACCCGTTCACCGCTCACCCGCTTCGTGAATATGAGCGACGGCGTGAACGATCTGGTGTCTGAATTAAGCGGCTATGCGCCGGTCGTCACGCCAGCGTCGTAGCGAGCAACAAGGCAGCTTTCAGAGCCGCGTGCGGAAATCCTCTACCGCTTCCGTCCGCGCGGCTCTATGCTTTAGCCATGGATAAAATGGCTGAACTGAAAAAAACCAAGCGCATCGCGCTCTCATTGCTGCTCATTGCGGCGGCAACTTTCGTCACAACCCTCTTCCTCCCGCCAGGCTTCTGGGTCAGCGGACTCAAGGCGATCTCCGAAGCCGCGATGGTCGGGGCGCTCGCCGACTGGTTTGCCGTGGTGGCGCTGTTCCGCCGCGTGCCGATTCCGTTTATCGCCCGACATACCGCGATTATTCCCCGTAATAAAGACCGCATCGGCGAAAACCTCGGCGTCTTCGTGCAGGAGAAATTCCTTGATACCCAGTCGCTGATAGCCCTGATCCGCCGCCACGAACCGGCGCAGATGATTGGCGTCTGGTTCAGCAAGCCGGACAACGCCCAGCGCGTCGGCCAGCATCTGTTACAGGTGATGAGCGGCTTTCTGGATATGACCGACGACTCGCGCATTCAGAGCCTGCTGCGCCGGGCGGTGCACAAGGCGATTGATAAGGTCGACCTGAGCTACTCCAGCGCCCTGCTGCTGGAGAGCATGACGAAAAATAACCGCCATCAGGCGCTGCTGGACGCGATGATCGCCCAGCTGGTGACGTGGCTTGACCGCGAAAGCTCCCGCGATTTTATCGCCCACCAGATTGTGCACTGGCTGGAAACGGAGCATCCCCGTAAAGCAAAAATCCTGCCGACGGAGTGGCTTGGCGAGCACAGCGCCGAGCTGGTGACCAGCGCGGTCAATAATCTGCTCGACGACATCACCCACGACCAGGGCCACCAGCTGCGTCTGGCCTTTGACCGCGCCACCTTTAAGCTTATCGACAGGCTGAAAAGCGACCCGGAAATGGCCGCCAAAGCGGAGGATATCAAAACGTATCTGAAGGAGGACGAGGCGTTCAACCGCTACCTGAGCGAGATGTGGGGCGACCTGCGGAAATGGCTGAAGGAGGATATGCGCTCGGAGGACTCCCGCATCAAACAGCGCATTGCCGAGGCGGGCCAGTGGTTTGGGGAGACGCTGGTGAACGACAGCGCCCTGCGCGCGTCGCTTAACGAGCATCTGGAACAGGCCGTCGGCAAAGTCGCGCCGGAGTTCGCGACCTTCCTGACCAGGCACATCAGCGATACGGTAAAAGGCTGGGACGCGAAAGATATGTCCGCGCAGATCGAGCTAAACATCGGTAAAGACCTGCAGTTTATCCGCATCAACGGCACGCTGGTCGGCGGCACCGTCGGCCTGCTGCTGTTCCTGCTTTCGCAGCTGCCTTCGGTGATTCATTTTTGATAACGAACGGCGGATGACGTTACCATCATCTCGCCGGTTTCGTAGGTCGGATAAGCGCAGCGTCATCCGACAAAAAACAACGCTACTGCGCTAAAGGAATGCGAACAATACTGTCCGGCCCTTTGGTGGTGTGGTCCTTATTAAAGCCCTGCTTCACCGTCACATACAGCGTTTGCCCGTCGGCTGAGAGCAGCAGGCTATTTGGATGCGGCGGCAGGCTGATGGATTTTTTCTGCGCATACGTCGTGGCGTCCAGAATCAGCAGCCTGCCGGATTCGCGCTGGGTCAGGTACAGCTCGTTGCGCTTCGCGTTGAACTTCACCGCCAGGGTATCACCCGTCGCCAGGTTCTTCAGCACTTCCCCGGTTTTGCTGTCCAGCACCAGCGTGGTTTTCGCCTTCGAGTTGTCGGTCACGAACAGGCGGCCCGTCGCCGGATCTTCTGCCAGGTTAAGCAGCAGCGCTGGTTTATCCCCGAGCGGCTTCCAGCGTTTTTCGATGCGGTTAGTGCGCGGGTTAATCACCAGAATTTCACCGCCGCCGTTCGCCGCGTAAACACGCTGCGTCTGCTCTGAGTAAAGCAGGCCGGTAACCCACTTCCCGGCGTTATTAATGCGCTTTTTCAGCTTCAGCGTCTTCGCATCCACCACCCAGATCACCGCCGGATCCGCTACGCCGCCTACGTACAGCAGCCCGTCATGAAGAATGATTTCACGCGCGCCGTACGGCAGGCCCTTCTCGTTACGCTCGGTGAACAGCAGGCGTTTGAGCACCTTGCCATCTTCAACGTTGACCGCGCTGATGCCGCCGTCCAGCGAGTTGGTCACAAACAGCGTTTTGCCGTCCGCATCCATTACCGCACCGAAGTTTTTCAGGTCAGTATGCGATTCCCCCAGCGTTTTCAGCGTCACCGGATCCAGCTTGTAGATCACTCCGCCCTGCACGGTTTTAAACCCCTGCGCGGTAGCGACATACAGCGCGCCCGACTGCTGGCTGAGCGCCATTTCATACACGCCTTCAGAAAGCTCACGCTGCGTTAAGGCGCTTTTTTGCTCCGTCTGAGCAGCGGCTGCGGGCTGCCCGGTTTTGGTTTGCTGAGCGGTACATCCCGTTAATGCCAGCGCAATGAGCGCCGCCAGCGCCGTTGTTTTTTTAATCACGATGAGGTTCCTGTTTCCGTCAGAAAGGCGGGTGGCGGCCTGTGAGAGCCTCCCCGGTGCCGGACAGGACACCAGAGAGCAAAACGCCACCCTTAAATGCAAATGAGAAACATAATCATTTCACTGCTAAATGTAAACGCTGTTGATTAATGAATCCTCCTCATGACGGCATTCAGTAACCAGGAGTAATCCTTCCGCTACGCCGTCTATGCTTAATAGTTCGCTATAAAACCTACGCGGTACATTTTTCCTGGTTCAACTTTTAGATTACTGGAGGCCTGGTATGAGCAACCAAGGCGATGAGGCAAATAAAAGAGTGCAGCCTGAAACTGGCGGCAATATGAGCAAAATTTTCTGCATTAGAGATTTTGACCTGCCTGAATACAACCTGACCAGGCGGGATCTGCTGAAAGCGGGCGCGGCTTCTGCGGCGGCCGCTGCCATGACGCACTCCGGCCGCCTGGGAGCCAGCGAACTGAAAACGACGCCGCCACCGGCAATGTCCCCCGTGACGCTGAAGGTCAACGGCAAAGAACACCGGCTGGAAGTCGACACCCGGACAACGCTGCTGGACGCGCTGCGGGAGAACCTGCATCTCACCGGCACCAAAAAAGGCTGTGACCACGGCCAGTGCGGGGCCTGTACCGTTATCGTCAACGGACGCCGTCTTAACTCCTGCCTGACCCTGGCGGTGATGCAGGACGGCGCCGAAGTGACCACTATCGAAGGCCTCGGCACGCCGGATAACCTGCATCCCATGCAGGCCGCGTTCATCAAACACGATGGCTACCAGTGTGGCTACTGCACGCCAGGGCAGATCTGTTCGTCCGTGGCGGTGCTAAAAGAAATCGAAGACGGGATCCCAAGCCACGTCACCCTCGATCTTGTTTCACCGGCCCAGCCAACCCAGGAGGAAATTCGCGAGCGCATGAGCGGCAACATCTGCCGCTGCGGGGCGTACTCCAACATTCTTGCGGCGATTGAAGACGTCTCCGGGGGGCAGAAATCATGAAGGCATTCACCTACGAACGCGTAAAAACCCCGGCGGAGGCGGCAGCCAGCGCCCAGGGCAAGCCCGGTGCCAAATTTATTGCGGGCGGCACCAACCTGCTCGATCTGATGAAGCTGGAAATAGAAACTCCGCCCCACCTGATAGACGTTAACGGCCTTGCGCTGGATAAAATTGAGCCGACGGAGAACGGCGGCCTGCGGATCGGTGCGCTGGTGCGCAACACCGATCTGGCAGCCGACGAGCGAGTACGACGCGACTACGCCGTGCTTTCACGCGCGCTGCTTGCGGGTGCTTCGGGCCAGCTGCGCAACCAGGCTACCACCGCCGGAAACCTGCTCCAGCGTACCCGCTGCCCCTATTTCTACGACACCAATCAGCCCTGCAACAAGCGCCTTCCCGGCAGCGGCTGCGCGGCTCTTGAGGGGTTCAGCCGTCAGCATGCCGTAGTGGGAACCAGTAAAGCCTGCATCGCCACGCACCCCAGCGATATGGCGGTCGCCATGCGGCTGCTGAACGCCGCAATTGAGACAGTCAGCCCGGACGGCAGCGAGCGAAAGATCCCTGTCGCAGAGTTCTACCGCGCGCCGGGCAATACGCCCCATCTGGAGACCGTCCTCAAGGCAGGCGAGCTGATCGTTGCCGTTACGCTCCCCGCCCCGCTCGGCGGCACGCATATCTACCGTAAGGTCCGCGACCGCTCCTCCTACGCCTTTGCGCTGGTATCCGTCGCCGCAGTGGTACAAAGCGATGGCACAGGCCGCGTTGCGCTGGGTGGCGTTGCGCACAAGCCCTGGCGCATGGAAGAGGCGGATGCCCAGCTTCCCCAGGGTGCAAAAGGGGTATACGACCGGCTGTTTGCTGGTGCCACCCCAACGCCTGAAAACGAATTCAAGCTGATCCTGGCGAAGCGCACGCTCGCCTCGGTGCTGACGGAAGCGAGGGGATAAATCATGAAATTTGATAAGCCAGCGGGCGCAAACCCAATAGATCGGCTTAAGGTAGTCGGCCTGCCGCATGACCGCATTGACGGCCCGCTAAAAACCACCGGCACCGCCCGCTACGCCTACGAGTGGCACGATGAAACGCCCGATGCGGCCTATGGCTATATCGTCGGCTCCGCCGTGGCGAAGGGCAAAATCAGCTCGATGGAGCTGGAGGCCGCCCGCCAGGCGCCGGGGGTTATCACCATCGTCACCGCCGACAACGCCGGGAAGCTCGGCAAGGGGGATAAGAACCCCGCCCCGCTGCTGGGCGGGCCGGATATCACCCACTACCATCAGGCGGTTGCCGTTGTGGTCGCGGAAACGTTCGAACAGGCCCGCGCCGCGGCGGAGCTGATTAAGGTCGAGTATCGCCGTGAAAAAGGCAGCTACGATCTGGCCGATGAAAAACCTTCTGTCAATAAGGCACCCGAAAGCGAACCGGATAAATCGACCGGCGATTTCGAAGGTGCTTTTGCCGCCTCCGCAGTGCAGCTGGACGCCACCTACACCACGCCCGACCAGAGCCATATGGCGATGGAGCCGCACGCCTCTATGGCGCAGTGGCAGGGCAACAAGCTCACCGTCCACACCTCAAACCAGATGGTGGACTGGTGCCGCAGCGACCTGGCCACCACGCTGAACCTGCCGCCGGAAAACGTCCGCGTGCTGTCGCCCTATATTGGCGGCGGATTTGGCGGCAAACTCTTCCTGCGCAGCGATATTCTGATGGCCGCGCTGGGCGCCCGCGCCGCAAAACGCCCGGTCAAAATCGCGCTGCAGCGCCCGCTGATCCCGAACAATACGACCCACCGTCCGGCGACTATTCAGCACATCCGCATCGGCACCGATAAAGACGGGCGCATCTCTGCCATCGCCCACGAAAGCTGGTCCGGCAACGTTGCGGGCGGGCCACCGGAGACGGCGGTGCAGCAAAGCCAGCTGTTGTATGCCGGGGCAAACCGTTTCACCGGGCTGCGGCTGGCAAAACTCGACCTGCCGGAAGGCAACGCCATGCGCGCGCCGGGCGAAGCGCCGGGCCTGATGGCGCTGGAAATCGCCATCGATGAAATCGCTGAGAAGGCGGGCGTCGATCCGGTTGAGTTTCGCATTATCAACGACACCCAGGTTGACCCGGCCAACCCGAAACGCCCCTTCTCCCGCCGCCAGCTGGTTGAATGCCTGCGCACGGGGGCCGACCGTTTCGGCTGGAAAAATCGCAAAGCGCAACCCGCCCAGGTTCGCGACGGGCGCTGGCTGGTCGGTATGGGCGTTGCCGCAGGGTTCCGTAACAACCTGGTGATGAAATCCGGCGCGCGGGTGCATCTGGACGCCAATGGCCGCGTCACCGTGGAAACCGACATGACGGATATCGGCACCGGCAGCTACACCATCATCGCCCAGACCGCCGCCGAAATGCTGGGCGTGCCGCTGGAAGATGTGGTGGTTAAGCTGGGGGACTCCGACTTCCCTGTTTCGGCAGGCTCCGGCGGCCAGTGGGGGGCGAACAGCTCCACCGCCGGGGTTTACGCTGCATGCGTCAAACTGCGTGAAACGGTCGCCGCGAAGCTGGGGCTTGATCCGCAGAAGGCGGAGTTTACCGACGGGCAGGTGCGCGACGGGGAGAAAAGCGCGCCGCTGAAAGACGCAGCCGCTGGCGGGACGCTGACCGTTGAGGACAGCATCGAGTTCGCGGAGCTGGAAGAGAAATTCCAGCAGTCCACCTTCGCCGCGCATTTCGTCGAGGTTGGCGTGGATATGGCGACCGGGGAAACCCGCGTGCGCCGCATGCTGGCGGTTTGTGCCGCTGGCCGCATCCTCAACCCGAAAACTGCTCGCAGCCAGGTGATTGGCGCGATGACCATGGGCGTTGGCGCGGCGCTGATGGAGGAGTTAGCCATCGACGAACGGCTGGGGTATTTCGTGAATCACGATCTGGCCGCCTACGAGGTGCCGGTCCATGCGGATATCCCGGAACAGGAGGTCATCTTCCTCGACGATACCGACCCGGTGTCATCGCCGATGAAGGCCAAAGGCGTGGGCGAGCTGGGGCTGTGCGGCGTGAGCGCGGCTATCGCCAACGCGGTGTACAACGCGACGGGCGTGCGGGTGCGGAATTATCCCGTGACGCTCGATAAGCTGCTGAAGGGGTTACCAGAGCTGGTTTAAGCGTGCCTGTGGCTGGCAGCCAAACCAAGGTTGCCAGCGCGGCGCTACGCCTGTGAATCAAAGCCGGAAATGCGGTCGCGCCCGGCCTTTTTGGAACGATACAAAGCTTTATCCGCCTCGGACATCATTGCCGGTAATCCGCAGTGGTAAGCGCTTGCTACCCCAAAACTTGCCGTGAAGCGGATCTCCATGCCGCTTTCCGCGGCAACGCGAAGATTTTTGCAGGTCATTTGTAAAAGCCAGGCATAGTGCAGGACATCTTGTTTATCAGCCATCCTGAACATAATGGCGAACTCCTCACCGCCAACCCTGGCAACAATCCAGTCCTCCATGGCGACTTGTTGCAGCGCTTTCCCTAAGCTCGACAGCACCTTGTCGCCGGCAGGATGCCCCCAGGTATCGTTGATATGCTTAAAATGATCGATATCTAACAAAATCAGCCACGCCGGCGCTTCACTGTCCTTCTGCTCCAGCAGCTGTTTCGCTCTCATTTCAAAGCCCCGACGATTCAACACCCCGGTGAGCGCATCTTTCTCTGCCAGTAATTTTAATTCATCGCTGAGCATTCTTTTTTCATCAATATGCTCTTCAAGTTTATTTAATGTCGTTTCCAGCGCTTTTATTTCGCAAATTTGCGTTTTGTGAGGCAACTCCTCTTCATCAATGCCCATCGATTTCACTCGCAAATTAATTTTCATCAGCGGTTTAACCACGCCTGAATGAATATAAATCACGGCCACCAGCGCCAAAGCATAAACTAAAAACAGCGTCACCAGCGTCATGACCAGATGATTTAAAGCACTTTTCTTCTCTTTACTATAGTAACGGTGCACATCTGACAAATACATATGCAACAAATCATTGAATGTGCTCAGACTGTTTTGATAGCGAATCGAAAAGTCTTCAACGCTGATTGAATACGGCTCTCTATTTTCACTTTGGGCCTGAAGCAGCTGAACGAGTGCAGCACCTTTATTTTGAAATTTATGTCGCGTTTTAAGCATTAATTCCCGAAAGTCGGCTGAGTCTTTAACCTCATCGGTTTGCGCACCAAGCAACCACCACTGAATTTCTATTCTCGCCCACTCTTTCGATATTTTTTCCAGCTGTTGTTCGGTTAACGGCTGCCCTGTATTGAGATAATATAAAAAATATGATCCCAACTTGCCCGTTGAGTTACGCAGCCCGCCCAGCGCCTGGCCCTGCAAGATAGCGCCCAGCGCGGAAGGCTCCATTTTGATGAATGACTCAGTCCTGATAAATAATATATTATGAAAATACTCGGTCGCTTCCATCATTGAATCAACAGCGACCTGCGCACCAGATGCATTATCTCGCGGACCCGCAACATATTGCTCAACGTCTGCTCTGCCACGCAATAAATGAGAAAGTGTATTTTGCAACATTGTGCTCGAAAGAATCTCATCAGGGATTTTTTTGAGCGCCTGATCGGTCAGACTCTGGCTTTTATGAAAGGCCGCTCTGGCGGCTTTCCTGTTATTACCAGAGGAAAATATAAGTTGATTTGCAAAACCACGCTCTTCGGCTAGCTTATTTGAAACATTAAGAACCTGATAAAAATCAGAGAATTGAGTGATATTATCCTGTGCTTTATTATATTGCGTCCAGGCGTTGCTAATCAGTTCCCAGGAAAGTATAGATGTCAGACAGACAATCACAAATGCGATAGCTGAAATTCTTTTGATCAGCGGGGAGTTTCTTACCAGCACGGTATTCAATTTTCATTCTCAGCCATTCTTCATCAGTGACCGATATTACTTACCAGCATGCAATTGTGCAAAAGAAAAGCCCTAAAATGTGAGCTATTTTAAAATTCTATTTTGTTAAATTTTCAATATTGATTAACTGCATAGCGTTAATTTAATTAGCCAGATAATTAATCTTCACCGAGCCAACAAGATTTATCTAGCAGATATATTGCTCGAAAAAAGTACCACGCCTTTTCATGGCCAGGTCCTCAAAGCCCTCGGTGCCGAAATGCTGCTTTTAGAGCAATATCCCTCTACCCCGACAGCAGAACGGCAAAAATGTCCGCCGCGCGAAGGCAAAGCGAATCATTCTTCACTACGCTTTGAAACTGTGTTTACCCGTTGCTTTACTGCTTTCAGCCACCCTTCCACAGCCGTGGAATAGCAAGCGTTACTCCATCCTTCCCACCAGGGGGTTAGATCATGTCATTTGTCACCACGAAAGATAATGTCAGCATCTTCTTTAAAGATTGGGGCCCTAAGGACGCGCAACCTATTTTCTTTCACCATGGATGGCCGTTAAGCGCCGACGACTGGGACACGCAGATGCTGTTCTTCCTGTCGAAAGGCTTTCGGGTGATCGCATCCGATCGACGTGGGCATGGTCGCTCAAGCCAGGTCAGCGAGGGGCACGACATGGATCATTACGCGGCGGATGCCTCCGCCGTGGCAGAGCATCTGGATCTGCAAAATGCGGTGCATATCGGACACTCCACCGGCGGCGGACAGGTTGCGCGCTATGTGGCGAAGTATGGTCAGCCGCAGGGCCGAGTGGCGAAAGCCGTGTTGATAAGCGCGGTACCGCCGCTGATGGTGAAAACGGACGGCAATCCTGACGGCACGCCGCTTGAGGTGTTTGACGGCTTCCGCCAGGCGCTTGCCGCGAACCGGGCGCAGTTTTTCCTGGATGTCGCCGCCGGGCCTTTCTACGGCTATAACCGCCCGGGTGCCGAGGCCTCACAGGGCATCATTGACAACTGGTGGCGGCAAGGCATGGCTGGCAGCGCCAAAGCGCACTACGAAGGCATCAAAGCATTTTCGCAAACCGATCAAACGGAAGATCTGAAGGCTATTACCGTGCCAACGCTCATCCTGCACGGCGACGACGACCAGGTCGTGCCTTATAAAACAGCGGCGCTGCTGCAGGAAAAACTTATCCCCAACAATAAAATGAAGATCTACCCCGGCTACCCACACGGTATGCCGACTACGCACGCCGACGTCATCAATAACGATATTCTTGAGTTTATTCGTAGCTAACAGCGTGGAGAGCGGGGCCTATCGCAAGAGTGATACGCCCCGCCTCTGACGGCTAAATCAGCTTAAACAGCACGCGGATTGGTTTGAGGTTAACGATGGCGTGCCAGATTTTATGCAGATCGACCACGCCCGCCAGCGACAGCAGCGCGAGGGTAATCATCAGCGTCGAGGCGGTGATAATCAGCATCAGGCGAACGATGTTTTTTTGCATCTTCACCTGTTGTGCGCTGCGGCGTTCGTCTTTTTCGTAATCGACGATGGTGGCGACAGACCTGGGCTGCACAAAATAGCGTTCGTCTTGCTGCATCAAATCTTCGGTGATAACCAGCGACTTCAGCAGCAGCGTCACCTTACGGCGAAACTCTTCATTGCGGATGTGCTTATACCAAAGCTTGCCATACAGCAGCTCGATCACCTCGTCGACGGTGACCCCCGCGTTTAGCTTTGACGGGCGTTGATGAACATATTCGTTAACCAGCAGGTTAAGCAGCGAGATGCGGTCACGGCTTTTCAGCTCCTTGCTGGCAAAAAATGCCGACACGAACCTGCCTTTGCCGCGGCTGATGAGCGTTTTAAGATACACAAAGCGGGTGTAATAGCTGAAGTTGAAAGCCAGAATGCCACCGAAGCTCACCGGCCCGTAGCGGCGATGGTGAATAATCTCCGTATCCATTTCATCGAGTTCGGCAAGGGTAATGCGCCGCTCATCCGTGTAATCATGTGTCTCATAATCCCAGCGGGCTATGAGCGCGGTATTATCCTGCCAGTCCACCAGCCGGTAACGTTGGTGGTCAACATCCACCAGATGCACCGAATAGTAGTTGTACGGATTTCCTGTCCGCGCGTCCTTAGCGACAAGCATGGGGAGACGTTTTTTCCATAACGCCTGACGCAGAGAAGCCATTTTACCGTCGAGCATTCTTCTTCCACCCGTGTGTCTGAAAAGCATGAATAAATTAAGCAGGAGACCTTAGTCGATATAGCGGTGAAATATCGACCAGCAGGCTGTTTAATTTTAAACGAGGCTTTACAACTATGGCGGAAGAAAAGGAGATAGCGAGAGAATGGCGCGATATTTATTGTCCCGGGCCTCCCTGCCCGGCCGAAAGCCTGCTTACTCGAAGCAGACGTCCGGGTTGTCCGCCAGTGAGACGTAGGTTTTTGTGTTTTTATCCAGCGTGCGGATCTCGCCGCTTTCAATGTCATATACCCATCCATGCAGGCGCAGGGCGTTATTGCGCAGGCCAACGGCAACGGAAGGATGCGTTTTGATATTGTTCAGCTGGGCGATGACGTTCTCTTCCACCATCGCATTCACTTTCGCGGTTTCGTTATCCCAGCTCTTTTTCTCCACCACCGCTTTTGCCGCGTCGGAATAGCGTAGCCAGTGATCGACGGCAGGCATGGAATCCATGCACTGGCAGGTCGCAATGGCCTTCATCGCGCCGCAGTTAGAGTGGCCGCAAATCACGATATCCGTTACGCCCAGCGCCACGACCGCATACTCAATCGTTGCCGAGACGCCGCCCGGCTCCGGGCCGAACGAAGGCACGATGTTACCGGCGTTACGAATGACAAACAGCTGCCCCGGCTCCTGCTGGGTGACCAGCTCCGGCACCAGACGGCTGTCGGAACAGGAGATAAAAAGCGCCTTCGGATTCTGGCTGGAGGCTAAACTACGAAAGAGCTCTTTACGCTGCGGGAATATTTCTTTCTGGAAGTTGAGGAAGCCCTCAATGATATGTTGCATAGCACGGTCTCTTTTATTGTCTTCACCAGATTATGATAAAGATCACACTCAGTTAGTCTAGCTCCGGCAAAAGAAAATGATGAGTTTCTGATGGATTATGGATGTCACGAGGAGAAGTATCGATGAAGAAGATTGCGATTATCGGCGCAGGACCGACAGGGATCTACACGCTTTACTCGCTGTTTAAGCACGGCGAACCGCTTGCCGTCTCGGTCTTTGAGCAGTCTGACGAGGCAGGCGTAGGCATGCCGTACAGCGATGAGGACAACTCCAGGCTGATGCTGGCCAACATCGCCAGTATTGAGATCCCCCCTATTTTCAGGACTTATCTGGACTGGCTTAAAGAGCAAAGCGCTGAGCATCTTGCCCGTTACCGCGTTGAACATGCCTCCCTGCATGACCGCAAATTCCTGCCGCGTATTCTGCTGGGCGAGTATTTCCGCGACCAGTTCCTTGAGCTGGTAAAACAGGCGAAGCAAAAAGGCTTTGAGATAACCGTCCGGGAAACATGCCGGGTAACCGACCTGGAGGCGACAACGGAAGGCGTGCGCATCTGGGCGGAAGAGAAGCCGCTGCAGGAGGTCTACGACCTCGCCGTTATCGCTACCGGGCACGTCTGGCCCGACGAAAGCGAATCGACGCGCACCTTCTTCCCGAGCCCGTGGTCGGGGCTGATGGAGGCAAAAATCGGTGCCTGTAGCGTCGGTATTATGGGCACGTCGCTCAGCGGCATCGACGCCGCCATGGCCGTCGCCGTTCAGCACGGCAGATTCATCGAGGCGGACGAGCAGCAGGTGCGCTTCGAGCTTGATAAGCAGAGTGAACCGCTGAAAATCGTGCTGATGTCCCGCTCAGGTATTCTGCCGGAAGCCGATTTCTACTGCCCGCTCCCGTACGAGCCGCTAAGCATCGCCACCGAAAACATCATTGAGAAAGAGATCGCCAAAGGTTCGGACGGCCTGCTGGATCGGGTGTTCCGGCTGATGGTTGAAGAGCTGGCGCTGGCGGATCCCGCCTGGAGCGAGCGGATAGCCCTGCGGGCGCTTAATCCGCAAAGTTTTCACGACGCCATCTTTGCCCCGCGCCATCAAAACGATCCGTTCGAGTGGGCGGAAGCCAACCTTGAAGAAGTTGAGCGCAACAAGCGCGACAAACGCACAATTGCCTGGCGCTACACCATCCTGCGGCTGCACGAGGTCGTGCAAGAGATCGTCCCTCATCTGAGCGAAGAGGACGGCAAGCGCTTCCACGACAGCCTGGCGCGGGTGTTCATCGATAACTATGCGGCGATCCCCTCAGAATCCATCCGCCGCCTGCTGGCGCTGCACAAAGCAGGCGTCATCAGCATTCAGGCTCTGGGGCCGGACTACGAGCTGGAGGTTAAAGAAGAGCGGACGGTGATCTACGCGCAGGGAGAAAAGCATGAGTTCAACGTTTATATCGATGCCCGAGGCCAGAAAGCGCTGAAAACCAAAGACCTGCCGTTCCCGAGCCTGCGTAAGCAACTGCTTTCTACGGGGGACGATATCCCGGACGTCAGCAAAGATTACACCCTGCTTGCACCGGAGGCCGTGCGCGGTCGCATAGCCTTCGGCGCGCTGCCGTGGCTGATGCACGACCAGCCTTTCGTGCAGGGCCTGGTGGTTTGCGCGGAGATGGGTGAAGCGATGGCGAAGGCCATTTTTGAGATGGATTTACGGCCTCGCCGACGACTGTATTTTATGGAGCTGTGAGGAAGGCGTTTCAGGCGATAGTCAGACGCGGGGCGATCTTCTCGATTGCCTCGCAAATCTCTTTGTCCAGGCGATCGTCGGTGACGATATCGGACAACGACGCCAGATGGGCGACGTTAAACAGCGACCAGGCACCGTATTTTGAACTGTCCGCCAGCAGCACACGTCGTTTAGCATTGGCGATTAAGTCACGCTTGAGCGCCGCTTTTTCTTCGGTCGGGGAAGTGATACCGCGCTGCAGATCCCAACTGTTACAGCTGACAAACGCCACGTCAGGCCAGACGTTCTGCAGCAGTTTTCGCCCGTGATCGCCGATACAGGACTGGCTGGAATCATCGATGCGGCCACCGATAATCGTCACTTCTATCTGCTTAAACTCAGCAAGGAACAAGGCGATATGCAGATCGCTGGTGATCACCCGCAGCGGCAGATGGGTGAGATGACGCGCCAGCTCAATCATCGTCGTGCCGGCATCAAGCACCACGGCGTCACCAGCCTTAACAAAACTGGCCGCCGCACGAGCGATGGCATGCTTCTCAGCAAGGCTGCGCTGCATTTTCTCATGGGTAGTTGGCTGGTTGGGGATAAACCGGTTGAGCGTCACGCCACCGTGGGAGCGACTGATCACCCCCTCCTGGTCGAGCTTGATTAAATCGCGGCGGATGGTGGCCGGAGAGGCCTCAGTCACCGCGACAAGCTGTTCAACTGTGACCAGATTATGCCCTTTCAGGTAATCCATAATCTGCTCTAACCGATTATATCCCTTCATCTTATTTCTGACCGATTTGCATAGCTAACTGAATCGAGACCGCCATGCTCTCAGACTTGGCTTTACCTGTCCACGCAATATCAAAAGCAGTGCCGTGGTCTGCGGAAGTGCGGATAAAAGGTAAGCCAGCGGTGATATTTACCCCGTCATAGAAACCAAGCAATTTCAGGGGGATATGTCCCTGATCGTGATACATCGCCACCACCATGTCATACATTCCTTCATGGCACTGCATAAAGACGGTATCCGGCGGACAAGGCCCGACGACGTTAATACCCTGCGCCTTCATGGACTCAATGGCCGGGGAGACAATCCGTATCTCTTCATCGCCGAACAGGCCATTTTCCCCGGCGTGAGGATTCACCCCAGCCACGGCAATACGCGGATTGTTATACCCCACGCGCTTAAGAAAAGTATCCGCTACGCTGATAACCGTTTTAATCCGATCCCCATTAAGGGTATCGAGGAACTTACGCAGCGCTATATGCGTGGTGATATGAATAACCTTTAACTTATCGGTATAGAGCACCATTGCGTAATCCTGGCTCTTTGTTAAATAAGCCAGCAGTTCGGTATGGCCTGGGTAATTATGCCCGGCGAGATGCAGAGCTTCTTTATTCAAAGGGGCCGTAGCGATAGCTTTTACCTGCCCGGCCATTGCCAACTCGGTGGCTCGCTTCACACAGCGGTACGCCAGATCTCCCGCCTGTGCCTGCACAGCGCCCGGCTTCAGGGCATCAGGATCGGCCAACGGTTCATCCAGCACATTGATCACATCCTTAGAGAAAACAGCTTCTGAGACATCCCCTATAACGCGCAATTCCGCATCAGGCGTGATCCCGGCATTCTGCACTCGGCGCAATGTCTGCACGCAGCCGACCACTATCACAGGCGCTCCCGACAACTCCCCTTCAACCAGCGATTTAATAATAATTTCCGGACCAATGCCGGCAGGATCGCCCATGGTTACAGCAATAATATCAGTCACTCATTTTCTCCTCGATAAACTTCAGAACCTGCAGCAAGGTCGCGTCGTCGCCAAATCCCCCTGCTTTTGTCATGACCGGACGTTGCCAGCAGCCGCCCAGAAATTTGCCGTAAGGCACACAGCCCGCGACGCGACGGCTAAGCCGAAAACCATTTGCACCCAGCGCGTGGGCTACGGCCATGGCAACATCACCGCCGGATAGATAGAGCGCGGCGGGAGGCGCTTCGCCGATAGCGTCGCGGGTTAACGCTGCCAGAAAAGAACAGATAAGGTCCCCCAACTGCGACCTGTTAAGCCCCTGCACCGCACACAGGGCATCAATTTGCTCACGTGCCGCCAGGGTTGGTGCCGTGTGGACGACGCAGTGACGGCCAGCGCGCAGTGACTGCTGAAGTTTTTGCAGATAGGGCTGCCTGTTGCCGCTGAATACATCCTGCAGATCAATAGCCACCGTACAAACCCGTGGATGCCCCTCCAGCAGCGCAACTTGTCTTTGCGCGGTATCGCTCATCGATCCGACAACCGCCAGCAGCGAATTTGAAATGGGAAAAGCAGGGAAAAGCTTACGGGTCAGTGCATCGCATAATCCTGCCGACCCGACCAGCAAAGGACGGATACGCACATCCGCAGCCGCCTGTGCAATAGCATCAAGGTCTTCATCCGTCTGCGCATCAACAATAAAGGCGCAGGGTTCAGCCTCCGCAGATCTCCTGAGCATGGTTGATAATTGAGCTGGGGTTGTCATCACGCAGCGAATAGCGCTCTGCATGCCGATGATGGCTGCCAGATCGGAACTGAGCACCGGTGTTTTAGGGTCGCTGGCAAATTCCGTCCCTAAAAGAGGCACCTCGTCGACATAGCATCTTCCACCACGAAGGGTCCGCCCCGCCGCAGGAAAAGCCGGAGCGATAACCGCACTCCTCAACCCCGTCGCCGCCATCATTGCCGTTAATTCAGCGCCGATGTTGCCGCGCAGGGTCGAATCTATTTTCTTGATGACCCAGCCCGCCCCGAACGCGTGGCTGACTTTCTGCACCAGCTCGCTTACCGAAGCACCAGCCTGCTCTGCACTTTGCGCCCGGCTGTCACTATTAAGCACTACGACCTGAGCCGCGCCTTCCCAGGCTGAGTTAAACACGACATCCACGACGGCCCCCGCCTCAGCGAAGCTGACCCCGGCATCGTTGGCGCCGGTAAAGTCATCTGCCATCACAAGAATTTTTTCGTCTGCGACCTTCATGCCCGTACCCATATTGATTCCGTGTTCCTGCTATTGATTATATTCAATCACATTTGATTAAGTGTGAGCAAGTTCAAGTTATTCACTTCGCGAATAAATTATAAAATTAGGCCATACCGTCAGGTAATCAAAGATCGAGTGATTGAAATTAATCACCACACAAAATGACAGGAGAAGGTTGTGGTAACAATAAACAGTACCTTGATAAGCGGCGCAGGGGCGACGGCCGCCCTCGCCCCGCTGGTTGAAGGGAAACAGAAAATCGTGCTGCTAACGGATGCCAACATCAGCAGGCTTCCTGCGATGCAGCAAATTCATCAGCTGCTGAAAAAGCAGGCTTGCCAGGTCCAGCTCGTTGATACGGTGCCGGCGGAGCCAAACCAGCATCAGGTGGCGGCTATCCTCGCCTCGCTGAACGATACGCAGGCAGAGATGGTTATCGGCGTCGGGGGCGGAAGCGTGCTGGATGTTGCCAAGCTGCTCAGCGTACTTTGTCATCCCAGCTCGCCGGGGCTCACCGCGCTGCTTGCGGGAGAGAAACCCACACACCGCGTAGCGTCTCTACTGATCCCGGCGACGGCAGGCACAGGCTCTGAATCCACACCGAATGCCATTCTGGCGATCCCGGAACAAAACACCAAAGTCGGCATTATTTCACCGGTCATGCTGCCGGACTATGTTGCGCTGCTCCCTGAGCTGACCACCAGCATGCCCGCACACATTGCCTCCTCAACGGGGATAGATGCGCTATGCCATCTGATTGAGTGCTTCACCGCAACCTGCGCCAGTCCGCTCAGCGATAACGCCGCGTTAATGGGGCTGCATAAACTCTTTCGCAATCTTGAGGTCGCCGTCGAAAATCCGCACAACCTCAACGCTCGGCTAGAAATGTTATGGGCATCTTATTATGGCGGTGTCGCTATAACGCATGCCGGTACCCACCTGGTCCATGCCCTCTCCTATCCTCTTGGTGGCACTTACCATCTGCCTCACGGCGTGGCAAACGCCATTCTGCTGGCGCCGTGCATGAAAGCGATCCGCCCGCACGCTATCGACAAATTTGCCCAGGTCTGGGACTTAATTCCGAATGCCGACCTTTCCCTGAGCAACGAGGAAAAGTCACACGCGCTGGTGCATTATTTCCAGGATCTCGTCAAAAGGCTGAACCTGCCGGATAACCTGGAAACGCTTGGTGTTCCGCAAAGCGCTATCCCCGCCCTCAGCGATGCGGCCCTTAACGTTAAGCGGCTAATGAATAACGTTCCCTGCACCGTAAATCACGCCGATATCCAGGAAATTTACCAGGCTTTGTTCCCTAAAAATTAGCGCCGGAGAAGAGAATAATGAAGAAGAAAATCGAAGGTGTCCTGACCGCGATTGTGACCCCTTTTGAAAGGGATGGTGCGTTAAATACTCCTGAGTTAGCTAATCAGGTCAATCGCCAGCTGGACGCAGGCAACGGCATTTTTTGCGGCGGTACCAACGGCGAGTTTTTCGTGCTCAATGAGAAAGAGAAAATCGCCGTCACCGAAACCTGCGTCACGACCGTCGCAGGCCGGGCAAACGTCGTGGCCCATATCGGTGAGATCTCCACTCGCGAGACGATCCGCCTGGGGAAAGAGATCGAAAAACTGGGGGTGGACGCCGTTTCGGTCATCACGCCTTACTTCGTGCCGCTCAAGCAAGATGAATTAATTGCCCATTACAGCGCTATTGCCGACGCGCTCAGCGTACCCGTTTTTCTGTACAACATTCCGGCGCGCACGGGAAATACCCTCGAGCCGCAAACGACCCGTACATTAGCCCGCCACGGCAATATCATCGGCATTAAAGACAGCGCCGGCAGCTACGCAAGCCTGAGCGGTTTCCTCGAAGCGGTAAAAGATATTGACCAGTTTGACGTGTTGAATGGCCCTGATTCGCTGATTCATCAGGGCTTTGTGGAAGGATGTTCAGCCTGCATCTCCGGGCTGGCGAACGTCGCTCCCCGGCAAATCAATGCTATCTGGACGGCGTTCAAAGCCGGGGACATTTCCGCTTCGCAGCAGGCGCAGGAAAATGTCACCCGCCTGCGCACTGACCTCTACAACGTGGCTTTCTCACCCGCCGCCGTGAAACAGGCTCTGCTGCTGATGGGCTACCCCGTCGGGGAAAGCCGCTACGCCGTGCAGTTTAGCGAGCAGATGAATCAACAGATCCGCCAGATAGTGACCCAGTCGCTGATGTAGGCATAAATTCGTCATAAACCTGACCAGGCGCTCCTGCGCCCTGGCTTCGTACGCCCTGAAGAGAGGCTGAGATGAACAATTTTACCGCTGAAGATACTTTAATTATTGTTGGCCTGGTGATTGCCTATATCGTCTTTACATCCTGGCTAACCTACCGGTTACGCAGTAAAAATACTGGCGATTTCATGGAAGGCTCGCGCGCTATGCCAGCCTTTCTTGTCGGCATCCTTTTGATGTCGGAATACATCGGTGCTAAATCTACCATTGGTACTGCACAGGCGGCGTTTGAACACGGTATCGCTGCTTCCTGGTCGGTGATTGGCGCAGCCATTGGCTTCCCGATATTTGGTTTCGTGCTGGTCAAACGTATCTATAACACCCGAAAAATTACTATCTCCGGGGCTATCGCGGAGAAATACGGCACCAGCACCAAAAACATCATCTCGATCATTATGATCTACGCGCTGCTGCTGGTGAACGTGGGGAACTATGTCAGCGGCGCTGCGGCTATCTCCACTATCCTGAAAATTAATCTGCCCGTTGCCGCGCTGATTACCGCGGTGGTCAGTACATTCTACTTTGTCTTCGGCGGCATGAAAGGGGTTGCCTGGGTGACCTTGCTGCACAGCATCCTGAAGTATGTCGGCATCCTGATCATCATGGGCTTCGCGCTGTACGAAACTGGCGGCTTCACCCCGATGATCCAGCACATGCCTGATTTTTACTGGACATGGGATGGCGATCTCGGTGCCAGCACCATTTTCGCCTGGCTGATTGGTACGGTCGGCTCCATCTTCTGCACCCAGTTCGTTATCCAGGCCATCTCCTCAACAAAAGATGTCAAAGCGGCCAAACGCTCAACTATGATCGCGTTCTTTTTCTGCTTGCCGATTGGTTTAGCCATTGCCGTCATCGGCGTTGCCGCTAAGTTTTTACACCCTGAAATCAGCAGCCTGTATGCCATGCCGATCTTCCTGCAGGATATGAACCCGTGGCTGGCGGGGCTGGTGACCACGGCGCTTGTCGCGTCGATTTTCGTCAGCGTCAGTACGGTTGCTCTGGCCATCTCCTCGCTGGTCGTCAAAGATTTTTACGTCCCTTATTACCAACCTACCCAGGAGCAGGAGTTCAAAGCAACGCGCTGGATCTCTTTGCTGATTGGCTTTGTGCCGCTGATCTTCGTGCTGGTGGTTCCTGAAGTGTTGAAGCTCTCCTTCTTTACCCGAGCCATTCGCTTATCGATTTCCGTGGTGGCGGTCATTGCTTTCTACGCCCCGTTCTTCAAAAGCGCCCGTGGTGCTAACGCGGGGCTAATAGGGGCCTGTGTTGTCACATCTGTCTGGTACTTACTCGGCGATCCTTTCGGTATCAACAACATGTACATCGCCTTGCTCACTCCGGCTGTCATCATGGCAATTGACTATTTAATTCCGAATAAAAACGATCGCAAAAATACTACCCCCGCTGAAAATAATGGAGTCTGACATGTCTGCTGCTGTAATTCGTGATGGTGTTATCCGACCAGTGAAACAGGATCCTCAGCTATTAACAGCAATGCTGCCTTCGCCATGCCCGCAGAACCACGCGGCTAATTTATTGCCGCTGCCGGATGGCAGAGTGCTTTGCGTCTGGTTCGGCGGCACGCAGGAAGGGGTGGCGGATATTTCGGTCTGGAGCGCTTGTCTCATGCCGGGTAGCGAACGCTGGAGCGAGGCCGTCAGGCTGTCGGATGATCCTACGCGCTCGGAGCAAAATCCGCTCCTTTTCCTGGCCCCGGACAACGTGCTATGGCTGCTGTGGACGGCGCAAATTTCCGGCAATCAGGAAACGGCGATTGTGCGCTATCGTCAGTCAACCGACTTCGGGCAAAGCTGGGGGGAGACTGGCGTATTACTCGACGAGCCGGGCACATTTATCCGCCAGCCAATCACCGTGCTGGAAAATGGCAGCTGGCTGCTGCCGGTCTTTTACTGCCGCACCCGTGCCGGTGAAAAATGGGTGGGCAATGACGATATCAGCGCCGTTAAATTATCCAGCGACCAGGGCAAAACCTGGCGGGATATAGAGGTGCCGGGGAGCCTGGGGTGTGTCCATATGAATATTACGCCGCTCACCAGCGGGACGCTGATTGCGCTGTTTCGCAGCCGCTGGGCCGATAATATTTATTACAGCCAGTCCACCGATAACGGCGAAAGCTGGTCAAAACCCGAGGCGACGGATTTACCCAACAATAACTCCTCCATTCAGGTGACGACGTTGCACAACGGCGAGCTGGCGCTGGTGTTTAATGCCATGAATGCTGCGGGAGCGACCGAGCGCCGGGCTTCACTTTATGATGAAATCGATGATGGCGATGACAGCCGTAAAGAACCGACAGTGACGTCCGGCCGCACCGCCTTCTGGGGGGCGCCACGCGCGCCGATGACGGTAGCCATCTCCGCTGACGGTGGCAAAAGCTGGCCATGGCAGCGCCATCTTGATGAAGGTGACGGCTACTGCATGACCAATAACTCGCAGCAAAAACTGAACCGGGAATTTTCCTACCCAAGCATAAAGCAGGACTCGCAGGGAATGCTGCACATCGCCTACACCTATTACCGTCAGGCCATCAAATATGTCCATCTTTCCCCTGAGTGGGTGAAGGAGAGCCAACAATGATCATCGGCGATCTTAACGCCCTGCCGCAGGCAGGGCTGCCCGCTGCGCTACGCTGTATTCTGGACAGAGTGGACACCTCACTCAACGCCCTTCAACAGCGGGCAGACGGGCGCTGGCAACCCGAGGGAGTGGCCTGGTTTTGTAATATTGGCTCCTCTCTGACGCAGCCAGAAAACCTTCGCCATACGGAATATCATCGCGGCTGGGCTGATATTCAGGTCATCCTCAGCGGAGAAGAACTGATCCATGCCGGATGCCTGTCCGCCGCAAGCCCTTCGGATGAAGAGCGTAAACCCGATCTTTTCATCACGCCTGGGGCACCGGACTGCGTGACGATAAAACTCAGGGCCGGGAATTTTGCCGTTTTTCTGCCCGGCGAACCTCATCAGGCCCTGTGCGCATTGCGGCAACCGGCTGAAGTGCGGAAGGCGGTCTTTAAAATCCCACGCTCGCTGCTGGAGGCCTGATATGCGTCATGCCATCGTAACGGGTGCCAGCTCAGGGATTGGTGAAGCGATCGTTGATCTGCTTCTCTCCCAGGGCTGGAGAGTCACCGGCCTGAGCCGCAGGGTGGTCAACAAAGACTGCGCGCAATTCCGCAGCATCGCCATCGATCTCATGGACACACAGGCATTACCAGACGCTTTGGGCAATATTGATCAACCCCATGCGGTTATCCATGCGGCAGGTATGATGGCCGCCGCACCGCTGGGTGAACTGAACCCGGAGATCGGCAGGCAGCTCTGGCAGCTGCATGTCAGCGTCGCCGAAGCGCTGGTCAATTACTACGCGCAGAAATTACCGCATGGTGGCAGGTTCATCATCATTGGCAGTCGGACGTCAAAAGGGGCCGCCGGGCGGTCGCAGTACGTTGCCACAAAAGCCGCGCTGGTCGGCATGGCCAGGAGCTGGGCGGCAGAACTGGCTCCGCTGGGGATCACGGTCAATATCGTGGCGCCGGGCGCAACGGAAACCCCGATGCTGCAAGCGCCGGGCAGAAGCAGCTCCCCGCCGTCCGTTCCCCCCATCGGGCGTCTGATCTCCCCGCAGGAAGTTGCTGCGCTGGTCAGCTTTTTATTATCGCCTGAAGCCGCGGCGATTACGGGCCAGGAGCTGGTGATTTGCGGGGGGGCATCGCTGTCATGACAATCCGCGCGTCTCTACCCGGGTCGCCTGCCATTTACCTCCTGGCAGAGATTAATGGCTAAGTTCTTTTGCTATCAGAGCAATGGAGACAAGGCCAGCGGAGCACTCTTCGTCATTCGCAAGCGTAGTCGTCATGACGTTGACAGGCTCGCCGGAATTCGTCACAAAATGGATACGATAGACCTGCTGGTAAACGGTATCTGTACCCGCTTTGCCTTTAACAGGCATTGTCGCTATCAGCTCGGTTTTGGTTTTCGTGTCATCAAGTTGACCCGCTGTAAAACCAAACTCCGCAAGCCGAACCTTTGTCGTTTGGGTGGGCCAGCGCTGGATACCAGAACAATCCGGGCCGGAAGAAGCCCCCCAACAAGGCAGGCTGAGAAAAACCACCGTGATTCCTGCGGCTACCTGACGGTTAATAAATGGTCGTTGCTTTCCCATATATGCGTCCTTACATTGAACGGAAAGATAATGCAGCCGTGACTGACCTTACCGGGATGAACAATGCTGTCGCCATGAATCAAAAAGTCTTCACGATCGCACATCGTATTTGAGCTGTCAGGAATCAGCCGCATCGTATATCCCTTGGTACGCGGGTGAAAAAAAGGCTTACCAATTTTATAACGTCCTCGTGGTAGCGGCCCTGAATCTTTCACACATTCAAACGCTGGATTATTCATATAAGGACCAAAGCCAGCATAACCACCCGAGATTCGTTCTTCACCTCGCGATAAAATCCCATCGTTGACAGTATAGACCCACATCATAATAACCTTTATTAATAAATAGAGTTAAGATGGTAACGCCAGCAAGCCATAAATAATCGAGTACAAATTCTTTAAACTGAGCGAAGATAAATTCGCAAAATAAATTTACTGAGCCAGGTTATGCATATTTTATATTATTAGATTAATGATAATTTAAGATTTGCGAGTTCCCTCGCAGTAATAAACCAACAATCTTCTTATCTGGAAATATCGATTGTCAGCTGAAAACCAATTTGATTATTCTGTTTGGGCACCAGCAAAATCTGGTGCCGGGCGTAGGAACCCGATGGAACCAACAGCGACAATGAACGCACCAGCGTATTTTTAATTGTCGCGGCACCAACACACCTTTATCCTGAGTAACGGTGACGTTGGTGGGTAGCCTTCGGGCTGGCCGGTTTCTGTTGAGTTCCTCGGCTTCCTACCCCCATCAACGTCACCCCCATGAGCGTAGGAACTCATGAAGTGACGATCTTAAAAACTCAGCAAAGATTATCGTCATGAATACAGTTAACACAAAAGTTCATTTAAGCCCTTCCCCAGTCCCTATGACACTGGACCTGTTCGAACTGCTGGACGCCTGCGAAACGCTTTCCGACGAGCTGACTGAATACAGCAGTCCTGCTCATCGGCAGGCTTTATATATCCGCCTGGCTGAGTGCCTTGAAGTAATGAAAGATGAGCTGGAAAGGCCGTTATCTCAGTATCTGATTGATCGACTGACGGCAGAGAAGTTAATAGATACCCAGCCTCAGCATCTCGCCGAGGATTCAGAGTTGCTGCGTCAGTATTGCTACGCGCTGACTCAGGTGCTGATGAGTCAGAGGCAAACTGCCGAGGTGAACGAGGTGCTGAATGGATTGCTCTTTGAGCTGGTGAATTTACTGATTGAGGATTTGGTTGCGCCGAGATTTTAAAGCCGGTCAGCAATCTGAGGCCGGATAATTACCCGGCCTCTTTTTAGTCGCTTAGCTTCGTTGATTACCCGTCACGCGAGGTCAGGCAGCCGTCACCGGTTTTTGCTCGTTCTTCACCTGCGCGTTTTCCAGCATGCGGCGTACAGGTACGATAAGCACCAGCAGTACCGCTGCGCAGATCAGCAGCGCAATAGAGCAGCGGGCGAAGAGATCCGGCAGCATATCCAGCTGATCGGCCTTCACGTGGCCGCCGATCAGGCCCGCCGCCAGGTTGCCCAGCGCGCTGGCGCAGAACCACAGCCCCATCATCTGCCCGCGCATTCTTTCCGGCGCCAGCAGCGTCATGGTTGCAAGGCCAATCGGGCTCAGGCACAGCTCACCCAGCGTCAGCATCAGAATGCTGCCGACCAGCCAGAATGGCGACACGCCTGCTCCGCCGCTGTTGAGGACGTTTTCTGCCGCCAGCATCATCAGGCCAAAGCCCGCCGCGGCACATAAAATACCGATAACAAATTTGGTGATGCTGCTCAGGCGCACGTTTTTCCGCGCCATTGCCGGCCATGCCCAGCTGAATACCGGGGCCAGCAGAATGATAAACAGCGCGTTGACTGACTGGAACCACACCGCAGGGATTTCAAAATCCCCCACCATGCGGTTGGTATAGTCATTCGCGAACAGGTTAAACGAGGTTGGTTTCTGCTCAAAGGCGGACCAGAAGAAAGCGGCGGAGACCAGCAGAATAAAACAGACCAGCAGCCTGGCGCGCTCCTTGCGATTCAGACCGGCAAACATAAACAGATAGATAAAATAGAGGGCCACCGAAGCGGCAATCACATAGACCAGCACGCTGGCGACCGCGACGGGATTGATAACCACAATACCCTGCGCAATCAGCGTCACAACGACCGCTACGCCAGCCGCCAGCGCCAGTAGCCAGGCACCCACGCCATTTTTCTTCGTCACCGGGCTGTTCCAGGTTGAATCCAGGCCAACTTCGCTGTCGTAACGTTTCATCGCCGGAACGGCAAAGACGCGGAAAATCACCAGCGCGACCAGCATCCCTATCCCGCCGATACCAAAGCCCCAGTGCCAGCCGTGGGTTTTTATCAGCCAGCCGGAGATCAGCGGCGCGATAAAGGAGCCCATGTTGATACCCATATAGAAGAGCGAGAAGCCGCCGTCGCGGCGCGCATCGCCTTTTTTGTACAGCGTCCCCACCATCACCGAGATACAGGTTTTGAACAGGCCGGAACCGAGCACGATAAACATCAGGCCGATAAAGAACAGGCTGTCGCCCATCATGGCGGAAAGCGCAATCGACAGATGGCCGAGTGCGATTAGGATCGAACCGTACCAGACCGCTTTCTGCTGGCCGAGCCAGTTGTCTGCCAGCCATCCGCCCGGCAGCGCCGCCAGGTACATGCTGCCCGCGAAGATCCCGACGATGGCAGAGGCATTTTCACGCGCCAGCCCCATGCCGCCGTCGTAAACGGTCGCGGCCATAAACAGGATCAATAAGGGGCGAATGCCATAAAACGAGAAGCGCTCCCACATTTCGGTGAAAAACAGCGAGCCCAGCGGATAAGGATGGCCGAAGAAGGTCCGGCTTTCGTTTTTGTTAACAGAGGATTGCATAAAATCTCCATGAGGTGTGTCGGCGTGCCGGTAAGCACCAGAATGCCCGGCGGCTTTATGAATAACGGCCGCTCTTTAACATCAAGCTATGATTATTTGACCATTTGATAACTGGTCGGTGGTTTTGTCTAGTCCTTATCCCAGAACTTTAAGATGAAAATTCGATGATTGTCTACTTTTGCAGATTTTTTGTCGGGTGGGAGAGGATAGTGATTGACATGAGTGCGGTATCAATAAATCACACATTTTCCATTTACAATCATAACGTTAAAACAGGATGGTGATTTTTTTGCGATACAGGAGGGCTGTCGGACCAACGTTTTGCCTGGGTTCACATTCATAGCTGGGAATAAAAGCACCCTGGTCGCGCGACTATTTGCGTGTAATAAAAATCTCAAAGTGGGGTGCTGAAATTAATCCTTTAGCCGATTCTTATTGCCAGGCTCTCAAGCGTTCTCAGTATCAGACTTTTTTTTGACCAGATGGCTTCGCCCTCCAGAGTGATAGTGCCTCTGTCGCTTAACGCAGTGGCGAGGCTCTCAGCCTGGTATTGTGCCAGTAGTTGACCGATACACTGGTGCGCACCCGCACCAAACCCCAGCTGGCGTTGAGCATTCTTTCTGCCGGGCATAAAACGCCATGCCTCCTCAAAAACATGTTCATCTCTGTTAGCCGAACCAAGACAAAGCAGAACGTTATCGCCCACGCTGAGCTGGCGACCCAGCAGCGTCACCGGGGCCTCGACCTTTCGCCTGGCCATCTGAAGCGGCGACTCAAAGCGCATGGTTTCAATGACGATATCTTTCATGCGCAGGGAGTTATTTTTGACACGTTCCTGTAGCTCAGGATGCTGTGCAAGCATAAATAGCAGGTTTCCGGACAAAGCTTCACTGGTTTCACTCCCGCCAATTAGCATCGTGACACAATCGGTGCTGAATCGCTGCGAAAGAGTCTCTTCATTGCCACCATATCCTTTGAGCAGACTGCGATAAAAAAGCGAGTCATACCCCTTCCTGTGCGCCTGTGCCAGACGACAAAAACTCTTATCCAGATGTGAAAGCGCCTTTAAAAGTCGTTCAAGCCCCTGTCTGTCAATGGCGCTGGGATCGAGTAATAACCGAATTGCATTTCTCTCCTGCTCAACCACTTCCTGCTGCTCTTCCGGCAGGTTGAGCCAGGCAACAAAAAGCTTTCCCCAGAGAGGGGCGGCAATCTGGCCAATTCCGTCTAAGGTGTTGACGCCATTAAGCTCCGCCACCAGCGAATTCGCTTCGCGAGAAATAATGTCGGTTAAGGCCACCCATGAGTCACCCGAAAACAATGCCTGTAGCGCCTGACGGTGCTCCCGATGAACGCCACCATCTTCAAACAGCACGATGCCGTAAAGAAGGGATCGCAAAGCAGGAGAGAGGCTGAGGCTCCGTTTTTCCAGTTCAGCATGCAAATCTTCAGGGATTCCCGAAGAGATGAAAGAGCGCTCTCTCAGAGCCTGATAAACATCCTTATAGCGAGTGAGTACCCATGTTTTACCTATTCGCATCACCGGCTGGTGAGTTCGCATGTGATGATAAACGGTATGAAGATTTTCCTGAAAATCAGGAGATGCAGGGTTAAACCGAAGTGCTTTATCGAGATATGCCATAGGTGGGACCCTCGTCACAGGATGACTAACCTTTGAGTTAAGCAGGGATATGTTTCACTGACATTATTGCGACTGCGGTTAGTGGGACAACTTTTCTCGCTACGCCTTAAACGATGGACTCTCCTTTAGCTTGTCAGTATTGACACTGAGAAGGAGATGGACTCAAAAGAGTGTACTGACAAACAGTACACGTCCCCAAAATGAAAGGGTAATAACTTATCCGTATTACCCTTCTTCAATCACCCCCGAACCGTATCGTCCCCAAAGCCTATCCACTTATAGGTGGTCAGCGCTTCCAGACCCATCGGGCCACGGGCGTGCAGCTTCTGGGTGCTGACTGCAACTTCCGCGCCCAGGCCGAACTGCGCGCCGTCGGTGAAGCGGGTTGAGGCGTTCACATATACCGCAGAGGAATCCACTTCATTAACGAAGCGATTCGCGTTGCGCAGCGTGCGGGTCAGGATGGCGTCCGAATGCTGGGTGCCGTGCTCGCGGATGTGGTCGATGGCTTCGTCCAGATCGGCGACCACCTTCACGTTCAGATGCAGAGACAGCCACTCATCATCGTACTCTTCCGCTTTCACCGGCAGCGCTTCCGCCGGGCCATTTTGCAACACCGGCAGGGATTTTTCGTCCGCGTGTAGCGTGACGCCGGACTCCGCCATCTGCTTGCTGAGCGCGGGCAGGAAGGTGTCGGCAATGCCCTGATGCACCAGCAGCGTTTCCACCGTGTTGCAGGTGCTTGGCCGCTGAGTCTTGGCGTTAACGATGATTTTCAGCGCCGGTTCGATTTCCGCCGTGTCGTCCACCACGATATGGCAGACGCCAATTCCGCCGGTGATCACCGGAATGGTGGACTGCTCGCGGCAAAGTTTATGCAGGCCCGCGCCGCCGCGTGGGATCAGCATATCGACGTAGCGATCCATCTTCAGCAGCTCGTTGACCAGCGCGCGGTCAGGGCTTTCAATCGCCTGTACTGCCGCCGCCGGCAGGCCGCATTCCACCAGCGCCTGCTGGATAACTTTCACGGTGGCTGCGTTGGTACGCCACGTCTCTTTGCCGCCGCGCAGGATCGCCGCGTTGCCGGTTTTCAGGCACAGGGAGGCGACGTCTACGGTGACGTTAGGCCGCGCTTCATAAATCACGCCAATCACGCCCAGCGGCACGCGGCGACGCTCGAGGCGCAGGCCGCTGTCCAGCAGCCCGCCGTCAATCACCTGCCCTACCGGGTCGCCGAGGTTGCAGACCTGACGCACGTCGTCGGCGATACCTTTCAGGCGTGCCGGGGTGAGCAGCAGGCGGTCGAGCATCGCTTCGCTCAGGCCGTTGGTGCGGGCTTCCGCCACATCCTGCTCGTTGGCAGTGAGTATCTGTTCAGCCTGCGCTTCCAGGTAATCCGCAATGCGTTGCAGCACGCGGTTTTTCTCAAGGCTTGAGAGCAGTGCCATTTTGTAAGAGGCCGCTTTGGCGGCTTTGCCCATCTGTTCCAGCATTGCCCGCTCCTTAGTTAACGATCATGTCGTCACGATGCACCGCCACCGGGCCGTATTCATAGCCGAGGATCGCACCGATCTGTTGTGAATGGTGGCCCGCCACGCGACGCAGCGCATCGCTGTTGTAGCGGCAGACGCCATGGGCGATGTCGCGCCCTTCCAGGCTGCGAATGCGGATGACTTCGCCACGGGAAAAGTTGCCCGTCACGCTTTTGATCCCTTTAGGCAACAGAGAACTGCCACGCTCGAGGATGGCGGAGAGCGCGCCGTCGTCCACGGTGATTTCACCCGCAGGTGGCGCGCCGAAGATCCAGCGTTTGCGGTTCTCCAGCGGCGACTGCTGCGCGTGAAAGCGCGTGCCTACTGGCGTACCCGCCATCACATCGCCAATCACGCCAGGCTTACTGCCTGCTGCAATAATGACGTCGATGCCCGCACGGCAGGCAACGTCTGCGGCCTGTAGTTTGGTGCCCATGCCGCCCGTACCCAGGCCCGAGACGCTGTCGCCCGCGATGGAGCGTAGCGCGTCGTCGATGCCGTGAACTTCTTTAATGAGCTCCGCTTCCGGGTTATTGCGCGGGTCTGCGGTATAGAGGCCCTGCTGGTCGGTCAGCAGCAGCAGTTTGTCCGCCCCGGCCAGAATAGCGGCCAGCGCAGAGAGATTATCGTTATCGCCGACTTTGATTTCTGCGGTAGCCACCGCATCGTTTTCGTTGATGATCGGCACGATGTTGTTATCGAGCAGCGCACGCAGGGTGTCACGCGCGTTCAGAAAGCGCTCGCGGTCTTCCATATCGGCACGCGTCAGCAGCATCTGCCCGACGTGGATACCGTAAATAGAGAAGAGCTGTTCCCACAGCTGAATAAGGCGGCTCTGCCCAACCGCCGCCAGCAGTTGCTTGGAGGCGATAGTGGCGGGGAGTTCCGGGTAGCCCAGATGCTCGCGCCCGGCGGCAATGGCCCCGGAGGTAACAATAACAATGCGGTGCCCGCTCGCGTGCAGCTGCGCGCACTGGCGCACCAGCTCAACGATGTGGGCGCGGTTCAGGCGGCGTGAGCCACCGGTTAATACGCTGGTGCCAAGTTTAACGACCAGCGTCTGGCTATCACTCATGATTCTCTGCCGTTTTAACGAAAGGGGGAAAATTAAAGACCAACTGACGTTGTATCAGGACTCACGCGCCTTGCCAACAGGCTGAGAGGGAAATCACACAACTTCCTGAAAGGGATCAGCAAGCGTAGCGGTAACATTTGACAATTTTATGACGGCAAACCTTTTTTACCTATATTTAAGTTTTATCTTGTTCTGTCATAAATCTTTCATCTCCAGGCGATAAAACTCTCTGCGTTTTTTAACGGAATTTATTTCGATTAAATTTTAGCGCGTCCAACACATCTGGAATTGAAAATGAAAAAGACCACACTGGCATTGATGGTAATAAGCGTTGTTGCTGTCTCCTCTTCTCAGGCCGCAGAGATTTTTAATAAAGACGGAAATAAACTCGATCTCTATGGAAAGGTTAAAGGGCTGCATTATTTCAGTGATAATAATAGTGTTGATGGTGACCAGTCCTATGTTCGCCTGGGCTTTAAAGGTGAAACACAGATTAACGATCTGCTGACCGGTTTTGGCCAGTGGGAATACCAGATGGCGGGCAATAAAAGCGAGAGCGATACTAATACCGCGAAAACGCGTTTAGCCTTTGCAGGTTTAAAAGCCGGTGACTACGGTTCATTCGATTATGGCCGTAACTATGGCGTGCTTTATAACATCGCCTCGTGGACGGATATGATGCCGGAGTTTGGTGACGACTCTTACACCAAAACCGATAACTTTATGACCGGCCGTGCTAACGGGCTGGCAACTTACCGTAATACCGACTTCTTCGGATTGATCGATGGCCTCAAGTTTGCCTTACAGTACCAGGGTAAAAACGAGAACGACGGCCGCGCGGCAAGCAAAGCCAACGGCGACGGTTTCGGGACTTCCCTGACTTATGAGCTGGGCGACAGCGGCATGAGCGTAGGCGGCGCGTACAGTAACTCCAACCGCACGCTGGCGCAGAAAACCAATATTTACGGTCAGGGTGATAAAGCCGAAGCCTGGACCACCGGCCTGAAATATGATGCCAACAATGTTTACCTGGCCGCTATGTATGCCGAAACACGCAATATGACGCCAGTGTCCGGCACGGCTAATATCGGCGGAGTGGACACCTCAGTCAGCGGCTTTGCGAATAAAAACCAGGCGTTTGAAGTGATTGCTCAGTACCAGTTTGATTTCGGCCTGCGTCCGTCACTGGGTTATGTTCAGGCGAAAGGCAAAGATATTGAAGGCGTAGGTGATGCAGACCTGGTGAAATATATCGATGTTGCCGCCACTTATTATTTCAATAAAAACATGTCGACGTATGTGGATTATAAAATCAACCAACTGGGTGATAATAACGCACTCAACCTGAATACGGATGACGTGGTAGCTTTAGGTCTGGTTTATCAGTTCTGACTTTATCATGCTTAACGGCGGAGAACGCTTCAGTTATCTGTCGTAAAAATACAAATAAAAAAGCCCTTTATTAAAAAGGGCTTTTTATTTTTAAAAACCTCACGCTGAAAGCTTAACGGGCTTTTCAGCAAAATCTTTGGCAGGCACCAGATCCAGATTTAATGTTTTTAACAAATCACGTAAACGTTCGTGGAAACCACGCAGCGTCACTTCGAGCCTGTCTTCCACTTCTTTGTCTTTCGAGGCGGTCGGCGTCCATTTTCCGTCCTGATCGAACAAACCAAAGTGCCAGGTATAGGTAAACTGCTTTTCCTGTGCTTCCAGCTCCATCCACCATCCCCAGAACTCGCGTTTCTCCGGCGCAGGTTTCACGTTGACGCATACTGCCAGGCAGTCGAAGAAGAAACGGTTGCCCTCACACTGCTCTTCCCGGATGTACGGGCCAAGGGCGGCAAACTTTTTGATCAATCTTCCTTTCGGGTGTCCACTCGGTAACGTCATTGCGATCTCCTGTTGTGAAGCCACTGTTTTACCAAACCGTTAAGATTTAGCAAATTTTTAACGTAATCTCTGTTTGATCCATACCGTGATTTCTTTTAAGGCATTGTCAAAATTCTTATACACGGGGTTGAAGGGGATCGACAACAATTTGCCATCTACAGATGACGAAGTGATTAAACGGGACTCCTCCTCCGAGCTGAACGGATCGTTGGCCCAGTAGCCAGACAGCATTGGCGTTGGGCAACGTCGGCCCAGCAACCCTTGTGTCTTGAGAGAGTAACGGTTCAGCTCAACGCTCAATGCGCTGTCCGACGCATCGTACATGCCTAAGCGGCTGGCAAGAACGTCAATGTACATTTCCGGCACCTGCGCCTGGCGTACAGGGTCGCTTAGCAGACTGTGCACCACCGGGCCAAGACAGGCGACGGCTTTCAGGCGCGGCGCTTCAAGGTAAGCAAGACGTACGGCGACGTTTGCCCCGAAGCGGAAGCCAAATGCGGCGACGCGGGTGTGGTCCACCCACGGTATATTGGGCAGCGCCTTTAGCACATGCTGATGTAGCTGGCTGGAATCCTGGGTCAGCTTCCATTTTGAGGAGTAGCCGACCGACGGCATATCAATCGTCAGCATCGCGATGCCCTGCGGGGCTAAGTACTTTTCAAACAGGGAGTAGTAGTCGCTTTGCAGCGCGTCCAGCCCACCGCACATCAATACCGTTGGCTGCGGCCCGGTGGCCCCTTTCGGCATATGCAGGAAGCCGGTGATTGCCCCCCCGCCGCTGATGGAGAACTCCAGCTCGCGCAGATCGCCGGACAGGCGCGGCGCGGCTTCTTCAAACGCACGGTTAGCAAGCACTTGCGCCTGCTCTGCCAGTGGATCGCCTTTCAGATGCGGATAGGCCGCAATGCTGTAGAGGTTGGCAGCCTGGAGCCAGTGCTTACCTACTTTCGCGGGATCGGTTTCCTGATTGGCTTTTTGCTGCCACATCATCGCCTGCTTCGACCATTCGTAAATCCAGTTGCCGCCACGGTAGCCCACAACGGTATCGAACAGATCGTCGTTAGTGCGCTCTTCTTTGCAGCAGGCGATGCGGGCCTGAACGTCAAGAATTTCACGCGGATCTACGCCACGCCAGATCCACATCAGGCGATTAACCATACGGTACCAGTGCGGAACGGTTTTGCCGTCCAGGGCGGACTGAATATTGGGGGCAGAATGATGTCGGGCGCGACGGATTAGCGTCGAGGTTTCGGGGTGTTTAAAACGGGGTTTGAACAGCTCTTCGCTCAGATTGACCTGTGACATCGCTTGTCTGCCTCCATGAAAACGTCAGGAATGCAGCATTGTACTCTGTCGGCGGCTAAAAAACAGAAACGCCCGGCTTAGCCGGGCGTAAATCTATGCAAAGGATGAATGTATTAACGACCGGCTAATGGCGGCACAAATACAACACCCATATCCCACGGCTGCTCGATCCAGGTGTCCTGCGGGATATCAATCACGTAGTCGTCAACCAGCGGTTGGCCTGCTGGCTTGGCGAAGATAGTGACGAAATGCGCTTTCGGGTACATTTCGCGAATCGCAACGGCGGTGCCGCCAGTATCAACCAGATCGTCAATCACGATAAAACCTTCGCCGTCGCCTTCAGCACGCTTCAGGACGGTCAGCTCGCGCTGGTTGTCGTGGTCGTAGCTGGAGATACAGACGGTATCAACATGACGAATACCCAGTTCACGTGCCAGCAGAGCGCCTGGAACCAGACCGCCACGGCTAACGGCAATGATGCCTTTCCACTGTTCTGCAGGCAGCAGGCGGCTGGCCAGCTTGCGCGCGTGAATCTGCAACATGTCCCAGGTGACGACGTATTTTTCGCTCATGTGATGTATCCCGGCCTATTGTTAACGGCTTAAAAATGTTCAAAGGGGTTTTGGTTGCGCGAGATTATAGAGATCTGACGCACTAAAAACCAGCGTTGCGGGCCGACAGCAGCGGTTTTTAAGTGGATTGGGTCGTCACAACCTGAGAGTTAGTGGTATTCTCAGACCATCGCGCAAGCCCCGCTTGCAGTGTAAATGAGCCTGGTCCGGACTGTGACCAGCGTGCCAAAAATTAAATTCCTGGGAGACTTAACGTGTCTGAATTGTCTCAATTATCTCCGCAGCCGCTGTGGGATATTTTTGCCAAAATCTGTTCCATTCCGCACCCCTCTTATCATGAAGAGCAACTGGCGGAACACATTCTGTCCTGGGCAAAAGAAAAGGGCCTGCACGTTGAACGCGACCAGGTGGGTAACATCCTGATTCGCAAACCTGCCACCGCCGGTATGGAAAACCGTAAACCGGTTGTTCTGCAGGCGCACCTCGATATGGTGCCGCAGAAAAACAACGATACCGTGCACGACTTTACTAAAGATCCTATCCAGCCGTACGTTGATGGCGAGTGGGTGAAAGCTCGCGGCACCACGCTGGGTGCGGATAACGGTATCGGCATGGCGTCCGCGCTGGCTGTACTGGCAGACGACACCGTGGCCCACGGCCCGCTGGAAGTGCTGCTGACCATGACCGAAGAAGCCGGAATGGACGGGGCTTTTGGCCTTCAGACTGGCTGGTTGCAGGCCGATATCCTGATTAACACCGACTCCGAAGAAGAGGGTGAAATCTACATGGGCTGCGCGGGCGGGATTGATTTTATCTCCACCCTGCCAGTGCAGCGTGAAGCCGTACCGGCTGGTTTCGACACCTTCAAGCTGACGATTAAAGGCCTGAAGGGCGGTCACTCCGGCGCAGAAATCCACCTGGGTTTAGGCAACGCCAACAAGCTGCTGGCCCGCTTCCTGTCTGCCCACGCGGCGGAGCTGGACGCACGTCTGATCGACTTCAGCGGCGGCACCCTGCGTAATGCCATCCCACGCGAAGGCTCAGCCGTGCTGGCCGTGCCTGCGGCTAAAGCGGCGCAGCTGAAAGATCTAGCCGGCCAGTATCTGGCAATCCTGCAAAACGAGCTGGGCGCGGTGGAGAAAAACACCACCGTTCTGGTCGAAGCAACCAGCACGGATAAAGCTGCCCTGACGGCAAACAGCCGCGACACCTTTATCAAGCTGCTGAACGCCACGCCAAACGGCGTGATCCGCAACTCCGATGCGGTGAAAGGCGTGGTTGAAACTTCCCTGAACGTGGGCGTGGTTACCCTGAGCGAAGAGAGCGCGGAAATCATCTGTCTGATCCGTTCCCTCATCGATACCGGTAAAGACTACGTGGTGAGCATGCTGGAATCCGTAGGCCAGCTGGCTGGCGCGCAGACCGTTGCCAAAGGCAGCTACCCGGGCTGGCAGCCGGATGCGGCTTCCCCGGTGATGGCGCTGGTTCGTGAAACCTACCAGAAGCTGTTCAACAAGACGCCGAACATCATGGTTATCCATGCGGGTCTGGAATGTGGTCTGTTCAAGAAGCCTTATCCGGAGATGGATATGGTGTCTATTGGGCCAACCATTACCGGGCCGCACTCTCCGGATGAGCAGGTGCATATCGCAAGCGTGGGCCAGTACTGGATCCTGCTGACCGAACTGCTGAAAGCGATTCCTGCGAAGTAAGCTTATCCCCTCACCCCGGCCCTCTCCCCTAAGGGGCGAGGGAGCAATGAAAGTCCCCTCTCCCTTTTAGGGAGAGGGTTAGGGTGAGGGTCATTTCACAGCCCCAGCAATAGCTGCCGCTCCAGCTGCGGATCCAGCAGCGTCACGTGTAACCCCACCAGCCTCACGCCTCTCCCTCCCCGGCGCTCATCCCATGTTTTTCCTGCGGTGGCTATCAGGTCTTCTTTGTTCAGCTGCGGCCAGACGTGTTCCTGAGTGGTTTGCTGGAAATCGTTAAATTTGAGTTTGATGCCCTGACGGGCAATCAGTAAGTCCGGCCTCTCTTTTGTCAGCCTTCTTTCCAGCTCCGGATACAGCTGTTCGATGATGGCCTCGCAGTCTTCCCACTCGTGAATATCCTCCGCCAGCGTTCGCTCCACGCCTATGGATTTGCGCTGCCTGTCGTTGCTGATTTGCCGCTCGTCGATGCCCTGGCTGCGCTCCCAGATCACTCGTCCAAATTTGCCGAAGCGCTTGAGCAGCGAGGCAAGATCGGTTTTCTGCACGTCGGCACAGGTACGCAGCCCCAGGCTTTCAAGCTTGCCCGCGGTGACTTTGCCTACGCCGGGTATTTTAGCGAGGGGTAAAGTCTCGAGGAACACAGGCACGTCTTCAGGCGTGATCACATACTGGCCGTTGGGCTTGTTGAGATCGGAGGCGATTTTGGCGAGGAATTTAACCGGCGCGATGCCCGCAGAAGCGGTGAGGTTCAGCTCGTCAGAGATAGCCTGGCGGATTTCACGGGCCATTAACGTGGCCGAGCCGTGACAGTGTGGGCTGTCAGACACGTCCAGATAAGCTTCATCGAGCGACAGCGGTTCAATCAGCGTGGTGTAGCGGGAGAAGATTTCCCGGATGTGGTTCGAGGCTTCTTTGTAAGCGTCAAAACGACCGGGTAAAAGCGTGAGATGCGGGCAGAGCTTCAGTGCCGTGGCCGTAGCCATTGCGCTGTGGACGCCGTATTTACGCGCCGGATAGTTGGCGGTGCTGATCACGCCGCGGCGCTGGGTGCTGCCGCCTATCGCCAGCGGAATATCACGCAGGGCTGGATTATCACGCATCTCAACGGCGGCAAAGAAGCAGTCCATATCGACATGAATGATTTTGCGCATACTCATCTGGCTCGGTTATTTAACTGGATAAGTATACAGTTAAAAGTGTGAGCATGGCAATTCGTTGGGGGATTGTCGGATGACGCTTCGCTTATCCGACCTACGATAATTCGGGGATCTCGGAGGCTCGTCGGATGACGCTGCGCTTATCCGACCTACGATAATTCGGGGATCTAGGGAGAATTGTCGGATGACGCTGCGCTTATCCTGCCTACGGAAAACAAGCGTAGGTTAGATAAGCGCAGCGCCATCTAACAAGACTAAAGAATTTGCCGGTCTTTGTATCTGGCCTGCCTTTCTGCCTGCGCCATGCGTTTTTTACGCGCGTCGCAGGGTTCCGGGCAGTTGCAGACCTTTTCCATCCCGAGCGCTGCGATACCGCCGCAGCTGCCCTGAATGGATTTCCGCTTCACGATAAAGCCCAGCGACATCCCAAACACAACCAGCAGGAATATCGCAAAGGTGGCAATAAAAACGGTCAGCATAGGCGCTCCTGTCAGCCGCCGAAGTCGTCGAGCATGATGTTCTCATCCTCTACGCCCAGGTCTTTAAGCATTTTAATGACCGCGGCGTTCATCATCGGCGGTCCGCACATGTAGAACTCACAGTCTTCCGGTGCCGGGTGGTTACGCAGATAGTTTTCCAGCAGCACGTTGTGGATAAAGCCAGTGTAGCCCGTCCAGTTGTCTTCCGGCTGCGGATCGGAAAGCGCCACGTTGAAGGTGAAGTTCGGGTTGTCACGCGCCAGCTGCTCAAACTCATCTTCATAGAACATTTCGCGCAGCGAGCGCGCACCGTACCAGAAGCTGATTTTGCGCTTGCTGTTCAGACGCTTAAGCTGGTCGAAGATATGGGAGCGCATCGGTGCCATACCCGCACCACCGCCGATAAACACCATTTCCGCGTCGGTATCTTTGGCAAAGAATTCACCAAACGGCCCGGAAATCGTCACTTTATCGCCCGCTTTCAGCGACCAGATATACGAGGACATGATCCCCGGCGGTGCATCCGGCACGTTCGGCGGCGGCGTGGCGATACGGACGTTGAGCATGATAATGCCCTCTTCTTCCGGATAGTTCGCCATGGAGTAAGCACGCACGCACGGTTCTTTGACCACCGACTTAAAGCGGAACAGATTAAATTTGTTCCAGTCACCGCGGTACTCTTCCGGCACGTCGAAGTCGGCGTAGTTAACTTCGTGCGGCGGCGATTCAATTTGAATGTAGCCCCCCGCACGGAACGGCACCACGTCGCCGTCAGGAATGCGCAGCTTCAGCTCTTTAATGAACGTCGCTTTGTTATCGTTGGAGATAACTTCGCATTCCCACTTCTTCACGCCGAAGATCTCCTCCGGCAGCTCAATTTTCATATCCTGCTTCACGGCGACCTGACAGGCCAGACGGCAGCCCTCTTTGGCTTCGCGCTTGCTGATATGGGACAGTTCGGTGGGCAGAATATCGCCGCCGCCCTCTTTGATTTTCACCCGGCACTGACCACAGGAGCCGCCGCCGCCGCAGGCCGAGGAGATAAAGATCCCCTGGCTTGAAAGCGTGTTGAGCAGCTTGTCGCCCGCCGGAGCGTGGAACTGTTTGTCCGCATCGTTGTTGACTTCAATTAGCACGTCGCCGGAGTTCACCAGTTTTGATTTGGCAAACAAAATCAGCAGCGCCAGCGCCAGCACGATCAGCGTGAACATCACCACGCCAAGAATAATTTCCATAACTTTCCGCCCTTATAGCTGCACGCCGGAGAATGACATGAAGCCCAGCGCCATCAATCCGGTGGTGATAAAGGTGATCCCTAAGCCGCGCAGGCCTGCGGGCACGTTGGCGTACTTCATCTTCTCGCGGATTCCGGCCATAGCGACAATCGCCAGCATCCAGCCGATGCCGGAGCCAAAGCCGTAAACGATGGATTCGCTGAAGTTGTAGTCACGCTGCACCATGAACGACACGCCGCCGAAGATGGCGCAGTTCACGGTGATAAGCGGCAGAAAGATGCCCAGGGCGTTGTAAAGCGCCGGGAAGAAACGATCGAGGATCATCTCAAGGATCTGCACCAGCGCCGCAATCACGCCGATAAAGGTGATGAAGTTCAGGAAGCTGAGATCCACCCCTTCCACCAGCGCTCCGTCGCGCAGCACCAGGTTATACACCAGGTTGTTGGCCGGTACGGAGATACCCAGCACCACCGTAACGGCAATGCCCAGGCCAAACGCGGTGGAGACTTTCTTCGATACGGCAAGGAAAGTACACATGCCGAGGAAGAAGGCGAGCGCCATGTTTTCAATAAACACCGCCCGCACGAACAGACTGATCATATGTTCCATGGTCTGTTAATCCTTTTCCTGTTGGGCCGGCTTCCAGGTGCGAAGCGCCCAAATCAACAAGCCAATAATAAAGAACGCGCTTGGCGCCAGCAGGAAGATGCCGTTTGGCTGATACCAGCCGCCGTTCTGCACGGTTTGCAGGACGGTGACGCCAAACAGTTTGCCGCTGCCAATCAGCTCACGCAGGAAGCCCACCAGCAGCAGGATCACGCCGTAGCCCAGACCGTTGCCGATGCCGTCCATAAAGCTCGCCAGCGGCGGAGACTTCATGGCGTAAGCTTCTGCGCGGCCCATTACGATACAGTTGGTGATGATTAAGCCAACGAAAACCGACAGCTGCTTGGAGATCTCATAAGCGTAAGCACGCAGGATCTGATCGACCACGATCACCAGCGAGGCAATGATCGCCATCTGCACAATGATGCGCACGCTGTTCGGGATGAAGTTGCGGATCATCGAGATAAACATGCTGGAGAACGCCGTCACCAGCGTCACCGCAATCGTCATCACAAAGGCTGTTTCCAGCTTGGTGGTGACCGCCAGCGCCGAACAAACCCCAAGGATTTGCAGCGCGATTGGGTTGTTGTCCACCAGCGGGCTGACCAGTACCCGCTTAACTTCTTTCATGCCTGCGATATCAGCCATTGTTAAGCGCTCCTTCACGAACCTGTTTCAGGAACGGGCCGAAACCGAGCTCGCCCATCCAGAAATCGAAAGTGTGTTGTACACCGTTTGACGTCAGCGTTGCGCCGGACAGACCGTCTACGCCGTATTCATCCCCCTGGCGCGCGCCGCCTTTCACGACACGCAGCGCCGGCTTACCGTTTTCATCCAGCAGCTTTTTGCCGATGAACTGGGCACGCCAGTTTGGGTTCTCAACTTCCCCCCCCAGACCTGGGGTTTCACCCTGATCGTAGTAGGTGATGCCTTTAATGGTGCGGCCGTCGGTATTCAGCGCAACAAAGGCGTTCATCATCGACCACAGGCCTTTACCGTAGACCGGCAGCACGACTTCCTGCACCTTATTTTGCTCGTCGCGTACCAGATAAATTTCCACGACGTTGCTGCGGCGTTTGATACCTGCGCGGTCTTCGCTTTCGGTAAGTTCGACGCTTTGTTGCGGGTCGCGCAGGGCAGCAGCCAGATCGAATTTGGCCGGGTCTTTGTCCAGCATTTCACCGGATTTCAGATCCAACAGGCGCGGGGTAATGCGGGATTCGAAGGTGGTTTTCACCTCTTCACCGGTCATTTTCGGTACCGCAAGCCCTGCCACATCGAGGATGTTACGCTGCTTGTCCAGGGCCTTTTGTTCCTGCTGGCGCGACTTCAGGCCAACGGCTGAACCCGCCACCACGATGGAACACACCAGGCAAAGCACCAGCACCACCAACAGCGTTCTGCCGATGCTATCGTTACTTTTTACGTCAGCCACGCGATTTCCTCCGCTTGATATTGGCCTGCACCACCACATAGTCGAACAGCGGTGCAAAGAGGTTGGCGAACAGAATCGCCAGCATCATCCCTTCCGGATAGGCTGGGTTAACCACGCGAATCAGCACGCACATCACGCCGATAAGCGTCCCGTACCACCACTTCCCTTTATTGGTAAAGGAGGCGGAAACCGGGTCGGTGGCCATAAACATCATGCCGAATGCAAAGCCCCCCAGCACCAGATGCCAGTACCACGGCATGGCGAACAGCGGGTTGGTGTCGGAACCGATGAAGTTAAACAGCGTTGCGGTGGCAATCATGCCGATCATGACGCCAGCTACGATGCGCCAGGAGGCGACTCGGCCAAACAGAATAATGGCACCGCCGATCAGGATCATCAGCGTGGAGACTTCACCGATAGAGCCAGGAATATTGCCCAGGAAGGCGTCCATCCAGGTCACCGGCTGCCCGGTCACCACGTTGACCAGCGCTTCGCCGCCGCCGTGAGACCACTGTGAAAGCGGCGTCGCACCGGAGAAACCGTCTGCCGCCGTCCACACCAGGTCGCCAGAAATCTGCGCCGGATAGGCAAAGAAGAGGAAAGCACGGCCAGCAAGCGCCGGGTTCAGGAAGTTACGCCCCGTGCCGCCGAAGATCTCTTTGGCAATGACCACACCGAAGCTGATACCCAGTGCGGCCTGCCAGAGCGGCAGCGTTGGCGGCACCACCAGCGCAAACAGGATGGAGGTAACAAAGAAGCCTTCGTTAATTTCATGTTTGCGAACGATGGAGAACAGCACTTCCCAGAAACCACCGACCAGGAAGACGGTGATATAAATCGGCAGGAAGAAAACCGCGCCGAGCGTCATCATGCTCAGCCAGCCGGCATCCGGGGTAAAGCTGACCCCCAGCATCTGCGCCAGGGCATAGTGCCAGTCCGCCGAGATAACCTGCTGAAGCTGTTCCGGCCCGTAGAGCTTGTTCAGCGCCGGGATAGTCTGCATCCCCACGTTGTACATGCCCCAGAACATGGCCGGGAAGACCGCGAACCATACCAGGATCATCATACGTTTCAGATCGATGGCGTCGCGCACGTGGGACGCACCCGGCGTCACCAGACCCGGCGTGTAGAACACCGTGGCCGTTGCTTCATACAGCGGGTAGTACTTTTCTAATTTGCCGCCCTTCGTGAAGTGCGGCTCGATTTTTTCAAAGAGTTGCTTCAGGCCCATGAGTTATCCTTCCTGCTCAATGCGGGTTAAGACCTCGCGTAGCACCGGGCCATACTCGTACTTCCCGGGGCAAACATAGGTACAAAGCGCCAGATCTTCTTCATCCAGTTCCAGGCAGCCCAGCGCCTGCGCGCTGTCTGTGTCACCCGCCAGCAAATCACGCAGCAGCATGGTTGGCAGGATATCCAGCGGCATCACGCGTTCATAGTTGCCGATGGGCACCATTGAGCGCTCGCCGCCGTTGGTATCGGTCGAGAAGTTGAACAGTTTGCGTTTCAGGAAGTGGCCAAGCGTAGTACGCGTGATGGAGAATTTATCGGCACCCGGTTTTACCCAGCCGAAAAGCTCTTTCTCGCGCCCTTCTACCAGCACGGTAATCTGCAAATGGAAACGACCGAGCCAGGCATGTGGGCCGCTGGCGTTAACGCCGCTCAGCACCGAACCGGACACAACACGGTTTTCCCCTTCCTGCAGTTCATTGCAGGTCAGCTCAACGGTAGAGGCACCCAGACAGGTACGGATCAGACGCGGGGTCTTCACCTGCGGACCCGCCAGCGAAATGATGCGCTCGTTCCACAACTCGCCTTCAATGAACAGCTTGCCGATGGCAATGACGTCCTGGTAGTTCAGGTGCCACACCTGCTTATGCAGGCTAACCGGCTCGATGAAATGAATGTGAGTACCCGCCAACCCCGCGGGATGCGGCCCGGCAAACTCATTAAAGGTCACCTGCCCAACGGGATGACCACCCAGCTTGCCGCCACCGGCCTGGCACACATGGACTTTACCGTCCGTCAGGCGCGACAGCAGCGTCAGGCCCGCATCGAACATTTGACGATGGGCAAGGATGATGGGCTGTGGGTCTGCCGCCAGCGGATTGGTGTCCATGGCCGTGACAAAAATAGCCGCGGGAACAGTGCCAGGCAGCGGCGTTTTGCTAAATGGACGAGTACGCATCGCCGTCCATAAGCCAGAGGAGAGCAGCTGGGCCTGAACTTCCTCCCGAGGGAGGGTTGCCAGTGATTCTGGTGCATGACGTTCAAAAGCAACAGCTTCCTCACCCTGCACATTAATCACGACGGCCTGCAGCACACGACGTTCGCCGCGATGAATCGCGCTGACGATGCCGCTGGCAGGGGCGGTGAACATCACACCCGGATTGCGTTTATCTTCAAAAAGGGGCTGTCCCTTCAGAACGCTGTCACCTTCTTTAACCAGCATAGAAGGACGCATACCTGCGTACTCTTCGCCGAGTAAGGCAACCTGTGTAATCGTTGGTCCATCATAGATTTGCTGCTCGGGCAGGCCGGCGATGGGCAAATCAAGACCTTTTCTGATTTTTATCATAAGGTTATCACGTGTAAAATAGGCTATTAAAAACCGACAAAAACGCTAGCCGACAACGAATGGGCTGAGTCTTTTCTCAACCACGACAACACGCCAGACAGGTAAGAAAGCGGGGAATTGCATCCATTCGAAACGCTTGACAGGAACTAAGCCAACCCGGCTACGCTCAGGGTATAAGACTTATGGAAAGCGTCCTTTCTTATCCGCAGGTCATCATTCGCGGGGATTTTAGCATTATTGGCGGCAAGAAGGGGGATAAATGGGCAAAGTTAAGGCCCGCAATGCGAGCTATTACGCAAAAACAACAACTCTTTTACTTTATCGGCAAATTTATTACGTTCAGTTGTCTGGAAACTCGCGACTGGCTCTTGCGAATTTTATTGATGGTGCTAATGTGAGCGCACCGAATACGGATTAGTCTGATTCAGGGTCTTTTGTGCCGTCCTGGCATTTGGTTACAGGTTTATCAAGGAATCATGCAGTATGCCCAAGATCGCACTCGTTATTGCGATGCTTTTGATGCCATTCATGTCGTTTGCCAGTTTTCTTAATGGCAATACCACCACGACGCCCGGCAGCAAAGAATTCAAGCAACAGTTGATGGGTTCGCCCGTTTATATTCAGATCTTTAAAGAAGAGCGCACGCTTGAGCTCTACGTAAAGATGGGCGAACAGTATCAGCTGCTCAACAGTTACCGCATCTGTAACTATTCTGGAGGTCTGGGGCCGAAACAGCGCCAGGGCGACTTTAAGAGTCCGGAAGGGTTCTACAGCGTGGATCGCAGCCAGCTCAAGCCAGACAGCCGCTTTTATAAAGCCATTAATATTGGTTTCCCGAACGCCTACGACCGTTCGCACGGTTATCAGGGCCAGTATCTGATGATTCACGGTGCCTGCGTGTCCGTTGGCTGCTACGCCATGACCGACAGCAATATCGATGAGATTTTCCAGTTTGTCACCGGTGCGCTGGTGTTTGGCCAGCCGAGGGTGCAGGTCAGTATCTATCCGTTCCGCATGACGGACGCGAATATGGAACGCTATAAGCACTCTTACTACATCAACTTCTGGAAACAGCTGAAGCCTGGCTATGACTACTTTACCGCCAATCATCAGCCGCCTGGCGTGTCAGTGATCAGCGGTAACTATGTCATCAGCAAACCGGTCACGCCAACGGCGCAACCGCAGCTCGCCTCAAACTATTCGCTCACCGAGACAAAATAGTACCGATTCCCCTGGCGCAATCTTGTGCCAGGTTTCGTTACCCGTCAGCGGCTGAGTCGCAATGACAGAGACCACATCATTTGGCGTGGTCTCTTCCTGAAAGTCGATCTCCACATCCTGATCCAACAGTTTTGCCACGCCAAACGGTGCCCGACGGGTTATCCAGTGAAGGTTTGTGGAGCAGAACGCCATCACATAGCGACCATCAGAAAGCAGCATGTTAAACACGCCTTTTTCGCGCAGCTCCGCCGCCAGCTCGGTGATGTAGCGGAATACCGCCTGCATGTTGCCCGGCGTGCGGGGATAACGCTGCGTCAGCTTATGCAGTAGCCAGCAAAACGCCTGTTCGCTGTCCGTTTCGCCAATCGGACGAAACGGCCCGGTGTCCAGCGTGCGGTGTCCCTTGAGCTGCCCGTTATGGGCATAGGTCCAGTTACGGCCCCACAGCTCACGGGTAAAGGGATGGGTATTTTCCAGCGCGACTTTGCCACGGTTAGCCTGACGAATATGCGCGACGACAGAGCAGGACTTAATTGGGTATTCCTGCACTAGCCTGGCTACCGGTGAGTTAAAGCTCGGCTGGGGATCTTTGAACGTGCGGCAGCCTTTACCTTCATAGAAGGTAATTCCCCACCCATCTTTATGGGGACCCGTTCCGCCACCACGCTGCACCAGACCGGTAAAGCTAAAGCAGATATCCGTTGGTACATTGGCGCTCATCCCGAGCAGTTCGCACATTTTTACCTCCCCCAAATTACCGGCGGATGACGCTTCGCTTATCCGCCCTACGGCCACGATAGCGAAGCGTCAAAGCCTTAAGCCTTAACCATCTCTTTTTCGATAAGCTGGATCAGGATGTGGATCACTTTGATGTGAATTTCCTGAATGCGATCCGCATAGCCGAAGTGCGGCACACGAATTTCGATATCCGCCGTACCCGCCATTTTGCCGCCGTCTTTGCCGGTCAGCGTGATGACCTTCATGCCCTTCTCACGCGCCGCTTCAATCGCTTTGATGACGTTTGCGGAGTTGCCGGAGGTAGAGATACCCAGCAGCACGTCGCCCTCACGGCCAACCGCTTCCAGATAGCGGGAGAAGATGTAGTCGTAACCGAAGTCGTTGCTCACGCAGGAGATGTGGCTGACGTCAGAAATCGCAATCGCCGGGTAGCCCGGACGGTTTTCGCGATAGCGGCCCGTCAGCTCTTCTGCAAAGTGCATCGCGTCGCAGTGGGAGCCACCGTTGCCGCAGGAGAGCACTTTACCGCCGGCCTTAAAGCTGTCCGCCAGCAACACGGCTGCACGCTGAATAGCATGAATATTGGCGTCATCTTTCAGGAAGTTAGCCAGCGTCTCGGCGGCTTCATTCAATTCGTTACGAATAAGATCCTGGTACATGAGGATATCCTTCAGTATTTATTGATTGAGTAAACCCATGCAGTTTACCGGATAGCGCGAGAAGCGCCATATCCTCCTGCTTTTGGATGTCAGCGCGGCAACAATGTGAGCCAGGTTGTAATTATTTTGTAAACACATTGATAAAAAAATGCACATACACTAAAACCAATACATCACAAGTGGTCAGACCTCCTACAAGCAAGGGAGCTTTCGTTATGTTGATTTTGAGTGTTGTTGCAACCGTTGTTCTCCTCGGTGTGCTGTTTTATCACCAGGTCAATCTGCTGCTGAGCAGCGCCCTCCTCCTCGCGTGGACGGCGGCCCTTGGTTTTGCCGGTATCTGGTCCTTCTGGGTGCTGGTGCCGCTGGCCATTATTCTGTTACCGCTGGTCTTTACCCCGCTGCGTAAATCGCTGATTTCAGCACCGGTGTTCAAGGGCTTCCGTAAGGTGATGCCGCCGATGTCCCGCACTGAAAAAGAAGCGATCGACGCGGGCACCACCTGGTGGGAAGGCGATCTGTTCCGTGGCAAACCGGACTGGGAAAAGCTGCATAATTACCCGCAGCCTAAGCTGACAGCCGAAGAGCAGGCGTTTATTGACGGCCCGGTTGAAGAAGCCTGCCGCATGGCAAGCGACTTCCAGATTACCCATGAGCTGGCCGATCTGCCGCCGGAGCTGTGGGCGTACCTGAAAGAGCATCGCTTCTTTGCGATGATCATCAAGAAAGAGTACGGCGGGCTGGAGTTTTCGGCTTACGCTCAGGCTCGCGTGCTGCAAAAGCTTTCCGGCGTCTCGGGGATCCTCGCGATCACCGTCGGCGTGCCTAACTCTTTAGGCCCGGGCGAGCTGCTTCAGCACTACGGTACCGAAGAGCAAAAAGATCACTATCTGCCCCGTCTGGCACGCGGCCAGGAGATCCCTTGCTTCGCGCTGACCAGCCCGGAAGCAGGTTCCGATGCGGGTGCCATCCCTGATATCGGCGTCGTCTGCATGGGCGAATGGCAGGGCCAGCAGGTGCTGGGCATGCGCCTGACGTGGAACAAGCGCTATATTACGCTGGCACCTATCGCTACCGTTCTGGGGCTGGCCTTTAAGCTATCTGACCCGGACCATCTGCTGGGCGACGAAGAAGAACTGGGCATTACCTGCGCGCTGATCCCGACCCATACCCCCGGCGTTGAAATCGGCAAACGTCACTTCCCGCTCAACGTTCCGTTCCAGAACGGCCCGACGCGCGGCAACGATATCTTCGTGCCGATCGATTACATCATCGGCGGCCCGAAAATGGCCGGCCAGGGCTGGCGCATGCTGGTTGAGTGCCTGTCCGTGGGGCGCGGCATCACCCTGCCGTCGAATGCGACCGGTGGCCTGAAATCTGTTGCTATGGCGACCGGGGCGTATGCACACATTCGCCGCCAGTTCAGAATCTCTATCGGTAAGATGGAAGGGATTGAAGAGCCGCTGGCGCGTATTGCGGGTAACGCCTACGTAATGGATGCGGCTGCATCACTCATCACCTACGGCATCGTGCTGGGCGAAAAACCAGCGGTGCTGTCCGCCATTGTGAAGTATCACTGTACCCATCGCGGTCAGCGCTCCATTCTCGACGCGATGGATATCCTCGGCGGGAAAGGCATCATGCTGGGTGACTCCAACTTTGCGGCCCGAGCCTACCAGGGCGCACCTATCGCCATTACGGTAGAAGGCGCAAACATTCTCACCCGCAGCATGATCATCTTCGGCCAGGGGGCCATTCGCTGCCATCCTTACGTGCTCGAAGAGATGGCGGCGGCACAGACCAACGACGTTAACGCTTTCGACAAGCTGCTGTTCAAACACATCGGCCACGTGGGCAGCAACAAGATGCGCAGCCTGTGGCTGGGCCTGACCAACGGCTTAACCAGCGCCACGCCAACCCGTGACGCCACCAAACGTTATTATCAGCATCTGAACCGCCTGAGCGCCAACCTGGCGCTGCTGTCTGACGTTTCTATGGCGGTGCTGGGCGGCAGCCTGAAGCGTCGCGAACGCATCTCCGCCCGTCTGGGTGATGTGCTGAGCCAGCTTTATCTGGCCTCTGCGGTGCTGAAACGCTACGACGATGAAGGCCGTAACGAGGCGGATCTGCCGCTGGTTCACTGGGGCGTGCAGGATGCGCTGTTCCAGGCAGAGCAGGCGATTGACGATCTGCTGCGCAACTTCCCGAACGGCTTTATTGCCGGGGCAATGCGCCTGGTTATCTTCCCGCTCGGCCGCCGTTACGATGCGCCGTCCGACAGACTTGATCACCAGCTGGCGAAAATCATGCAGGTGCCTTCAGCAACGCGCTCTCGTATTGGCCGCGGCCAGTATCTGACGCCGAGCGAGCACAATCCGGCCGGTCTGCTGGAGCAGGCGCTGCTGGACGTGATGGCCGCCGAGCCAATCCATCTGCGCGTGTGTAAAGAGATTGGCCACAATCTGCCGTTCACCCGCCTGGACGAACAGGCGAAACAGTGGCTGGCAGAGGGGAAAATCAACGCGGAAGAAGCGGCTATTCTCACCACCGCCGAAACCAGCCGCCTGCGCAGTATTAACGTCGATGAGTTCGAACCAGAGGACCTGGCGACTAAGCCGGTAAAGCTGCCGGAGAAACACCGCAAGGTTGAAGCGGCTTAATTAACCTGAAGTTTAAAAACCCCGTTCGCGGGGTTTTTTATTGCTAAAAGATCGTCAAGGGTGGATGGCGCTGACGCTTATCTCTCTACAAAACCTGACTTCCATGCTTTGCCATTAACAAAAAGCCGCATTTCTCATGCTACAGTGAAGAGATACTGACTCTGATGGGATCACGATTGTGTCTGGCTTGAAAATTACCCTACTGCAACAGCCGCTGGTCTGGATGGACGGCGCCGCCAACCTGCGCCATTTCGACGTGCTGCTCGACGGCATCCATGGCCGCGATCTGATTATTCTGCCCGAGATGTTCACCACTGGTTTCGCGATGGAGGCGGCAAAACAGTCGCTGGCGGAAGAAGAGGTGATCGACTGGATGCAGTTCAAAGCCCAGCAGACGCAGGCGATGATCGCGGGTAGCGCAGCGCTGCAAACCGAGCGCGGCCCGGTAAACCGTTTTCTGCTCGTCCAGCCGGATGGCAAAGTACATTTCTACGATAAGCGCCACCTCTTCCGCATGGCCGATGAGCACCATCACTACCAGGCGGGCGAAGAGCGGGTGGTTGTGGAGTGGCGCGGCTGGCGCATTCTTCCGATGGTCTGCTACGACCTGCGCTTCCCGGTCTGGTCACGCAACCGCAACGATTACGATCTGGCGCTGTACGTCGCCAACTGGCCCGCGCCACGCTCCCTGCACTGGCAGAGCCTGCTGGTGGCGCGTGCGATTGAAAACCAGGCGTACGTAGCAGGCTGCAACCGCGTAGGCACGGATGGCAACGGCCACCACTATCGCGGCGACAGCAAAATTATCAATCCTCAGGGTGAGATCCTCGCCAGCGCCGATGCTCATCAGGCCACGCGTCTGGATGCGGATCTCTCGCTGGTCGCCCTGCAGGAGTACCGGGAGAAATTCCCGGCCTGGCAGGATGCGGATCCGTTTAGTTTATAGTCTTTTTCCCCTCACCCTAACCCTCTCCCCCAGAGGATATACGGACGGCCCGGCTTTCTCCCTCTCCTGGGGGAGAGGGCCGGGGTGAGGGGACAAACTCAATAAACCAGCGCCTGCCCGTCCTTACGGCTCTCGGTTGCGGCGATGTAATGCCCTTCCGGCGCACGAACGATGATCTGCGCTCCGCCAAAGTTATAGGCCTGCAGCGGATCCTCGACTGTAACGGTGTGCCCGCGCTCACGCAGCGCAGCGATGGTATTACGATCCATTGTCGACTCCACCACCACTTCCCTGCCCTGTACCACTCGCCAGCGCGGCGCATCAATAGCCGCCTGCGGGTTCTGCTTGTGCAGCATGATGCGAATGGCCATCTGTAGATGCCCCTGAGCCTGCATCGGCCCGCCCATGACCCCAAACGACATCAGCGGCTGCCCGTCTTTATCCAGCGCGAACGCCGGGATAATGGTATGGAAAGGACGCTTGCTGCCCGCCACGCAGTTAGGGTGATTTTTGTCGGTCACGAAGCCCGCGCCGCGGTTTTGCAGGCTGATACCGGTGCCTGGTACGACCACGCCCGAGCCGAAGCCCATAAAGTTCGACTGAATAAACGACACCATCATGCCGCTGGCGTCGGCGGTAGAGAGGTATACCGTGCCGCTCTGGGTCGGTGAGCCATAGGTGAAGTCGCTCGCCTTATCCGGGTCAATGAGCGCCGCCCGCAGCTTGAGATATTCGTCGCTTAACAGATGTTTTGCCGCGAACTCCATGTGATCTTCATCGGCAACGTAGCGGTCCAGGTCGGCCAGCGCCAGCTTCATCGCTTCGATGGACAAATGCAGCGTTTCTATCGAATCCGGGCCGTAGCGGCCAATATCCCACTGCTCCAGGATGCCCAGCGCAATCAGCGTGGCGATGCCCTGTCCATTGGGCGGCAGCTCCTGCACCGAGCCGCCCGCAAAGTCTTTCGACAGCAGCGCCACCCAGTCGGCTTTATGGTTGGCTAAATCTTCTTTCGTCAGGTGCGCACCGTGCTCTTGCGCAAAAGCAGCAATTTTCTGTGCCAGCTCGCCGTGATAGAAGGCCTCACCGTTGGTGGCCGCGATTTTTTCCAGCGTGTCGGCCTGCGCCGGGTTACGGAACATTTCACCGATTTTTGGCGCTCTTCCTTCCGGTGCAAAGCATTCGCTGAAGCCCGGCTGGTCTTTCAATTTTTTGTAGCCGCGCTCCCAGAGCTGGCCTATCAGCGGCGAAACGGGGAAGCCGTTGCGGGCATAGTCAATTGCCGGTTGGGCAAGCGTCGTCAGCGGTAAAGTGCCAAAACGTTCGGCCAGCGCCACCCAGCCGGAGACTGCGCCCGGCACGGTTACCGCATCCCAGCCGGTTTCCGGCATAGTCGGGTGGTGCGCGAAATGGTCATGGTGCCAGGCTGCTGGCGCGCGGCCCGTTGCGTTTAGCGCATGGAGCTGTTTGCCGTCCCAGACTATCGCATAGGCATCGCTGCCGATGCCGCAGCCGGTTGGCTCGACGACCGTCAGGGCCATGGCGCTGGCAATCGCGGCATCGACGGCGTTGCCGCCCTGTAACAGCATACGCAGGCCCGCCTGGGCCGCCAGCGGCTGAGACGTCGTGACGGCGTTGCGCCCCATCATGGCCGGACGGTAAGAGGGATAGCCTGCCTGAAAATCGAGTGAGTCTTTCATTACGTCTCCTGCATGTCAGTCATTGCGCGGGTCAAGCGCGTCGCGCAGCCCGTCACCTAATAAGTTAAAGCCTTGCACCGTCAGAAAAATGGCGACGCCGGGGAAGATGGACATCCACGGGGCCTGCTCCAGAAAACCTTTCGCGGTATTGAGCATCGCGCCCCAGGAGGGGTTTGGCGGCTGCTGGCCAAGGCCGAGGAACGAGAGGCTCGCCTCGGTGATAATGGCGGCGGCAATCGCAAGCGTAGACTGCACCAGAATCGGGGACATCACGTTGGGCAGCACGTAGCGGATGATGATCCAGCGATCGGGCAGGCCGATCGCCCTTGCGCCGTCGATATACTCTTCATTACGGATGGCGATCACCTGTCCGCGAGTCAGACGCGCGAAGATCGGCATCGCCGACAGGCCAATGGCGATCATCGCATTACTCAGGCTCGGGCCTAAAAAGGCCCCCAGCGCGATGGCCATGATCAGGAACGGGCAGGCCAAAAGCGCCTCGATGAAGCGCGAGATCACCCCATCCCACATTCCCTGAAAATAGCCGGCCACCAGCCCCAGCGGCACGCCGATAACCACGGCAATCAGCACCGAAATACAGCCCGCCAGCAGCGACGTACGCGCACCCCAGACGATGCGCGATAGAATGTCGCGCCCAAGCTCATCCGTGCCAAACCAGTAGAGTTCAGAGAGGGGCTTGCGCACCGCCAGGAAGTTAGCCTTCACCGGGTCAAAGGGGGCAATCCAGGGCGCGAGCAGCGCCACCAGGACAAACACGGCAACAATGACCGCACCAATCATCGCGCTCTTGTTAGCGAGGAATTTTTTCAGCACGCGATTTGGCGCTTTGGGCAGCGCGACCGCCACGCCCGTTGTGGATAATTCAGCCATGATCAGCTCCGCATTTTCGGGTTGATTAGGACGTAGAGCACGTCCGCCACCAGGTTCAGCAACAGGAAACCTATTGCCACCACCAGCACAACGCCCTGCACCACGGCGTAATCGCGGTTAAAGACGGAGTCGACGATCATTTTGCCGAAGCCCGGGATGGTAAAGACCTGCTCGGTCAGCACCGCGCCGCCAAGCAGCTCGCCGAACAGCAGCGTGGTTAAGGTAATCACCGGCACCAGCGCGTTACGAAACGCATGCTTCAGGATGACGCGTTTGGGCAGCAGCCCTTTGGCGCGAGCGGTACGAATGTAATCGGCTTTCAGCACGGCAATCATTGACGCCCTGGTATGGCGCATCAACGTGGCCGCAAGCCCCGTCCCCAGCACTAAAGCAGGCAGCAGCAGGGTGCGCAGGTTCATCAGCGCGTCCTCGCTGAAGGGGACAAAACCCGAGGCCGGCAGCCACTGAAGATTGACTGAAAAGACGAGGATCAGCAGGATGCCGAGCCAGAAGTGCGGCACCGAGATCCCCGAGATCGCCACGAAGTTAGTGCCGTGGTCAATCCAGCTATTTTTATGCACCGCCGCGACGATCCCCATGCTGATGCCCACCAGCAGCGCGATGATCATCGCCAGCAGCGACAGCTCGAGGGTCACCGGTAATTTGCTGGCAATCAGCGTGGTGACCGGCTCATGGGTACGTAAGGAGATCCCCAGGTCACCCTGTAGCGCGCTGGTCAGCCAGTGAAAATACTGCACCGGGATCGGATCGTTAAGGTGCAGCTCTTCACGCAGCTGGGCGATCACCGCCGGGTCGCGCTCCTCCCCCGCCATGGCGATCAGCGGATCACCCGGCAGGAGTTTTTGCAGGCCGAACACCATGACGCTGACGATAAGCAGCGTCGGTATAGCCAGCAGCAGGCGTTTGCAAATCAGTTCCAGCATGGTCTCTCCTCACGCCCGTCGGTTAAGGTGCCAGCGTTAAACCCGCCAGACGCACGATGCCGTCCGGGTAAGGTTTAAAGCCCTGCACTTTTTTGTTCAGCCCAAAGATGCGCGGCTCAAAGTAGAGATAGGCAATCGGCATATCGCTTTGCAGCTGCTTTACCACTTTGTCATACAGCGCCTGGCGCGTGGCCTGGTCGTTGCTCTGGCGGGCCTGGGTCAGCCACTCATCCACCTGTGGATTGCTGTAGCGCCCGTCGTTGAGGTTGCCTTTGCTGTTGATGAACGCAAACAGGCTGCCGTCAGGATCCGGGCGTCCTGACCAGCCGGAGAGGCTGAGCTGGTAGTCGCCGCTCTGCTGACGGTCGAGCAGCGTGGCAAACTCGGTCATTTGCAGGTTGAGAGTAAAGCCCGCTTCGGCGGTCATCGCCTGCAGCACCTGGCCCACCTGCTGAGAGGTCGGGTTGTTCGGCACCAGCAGGGAGACGTTCAGCGGCGCGGTAATGCCCGCTTCTTTCAGCAGCGCTTTTGCTTTGTCGACATCGCGAGGCGCAACGGGAAGTTTGACGTGGTAAGGGCTGACCGTGGACAGGCCCTGGTTTGACGGTGCGTAAAGCCCTTCAAACACCACCTGATTTAAGGCGTCGCGATCGATAGCCAGCGAGAAAGCTTCACGCACGCGGGCATCCCTGAACGGATCGTTTGCCGGGACTTTGCCGTTGTTAATGTTAAAGGTGATGCCCTGATAACCAAGGCCGGTGACCTTCGCAAGGCTCAGCTTGCTGTCGGCCTCCACGGTTTTCACATCGCTTGCGGCAATCCCTTCGGTGACGTCCAGATCCCCGGCCCGTAGGTTAGCCAGACGGACGGATGCGTCCGGGATTGGCAGGAAAATCACCTTATCGAAGTGGTAGGCACCTTTGTTCCAGTAGTTATCAAAGCGTTTAAGGACGATGCGGTCCTGTGAAACACGGCTGTCGAACTGATACGGCCCGGAGCAGACCGGATGGGCGGCAAAATCCGCCTTCGCCGCGGCTTTCGGTGCCATCATCGCGCCGGCGCGGTCGGTCAGCTGGCTGAGCAGGGCTGCATCCGGCGATTTCAGGTGCAGCACAACCTGAGTCGGGCTTTTCACCTCTACAGATTCAACGGACGACAGATCGCTTTTACGCAGCGAACCCGGCATCGTCATAGCCCGGTCGAGGTTATATTTCACCGCTTCGGCATCAAACTTTTCGCCGTCGTGGAAGGTCACGCCCTCGCGCAGGTTCAGGGTCAGCGTTTTGCCTTCGTCACTCCACGCCCACTCTTTCGCCAGCCCCGGCACGACCTTGAGATTTTCGTCCACGTCCACCAGCCGGTCGCACATGGCTGCAAAGACAAAGCGGCCGTAATAGGTACGGGCCTGATGCGGATCGAGCATGTCCGGGTCAGCCCCTAAGCCAATGCGCAGCACGCTTTCGGCATAGGTCTGGGCGCTGGCTCCCAGCAACAACACACTTCCCAGGGTAGTCACCACTGCATTTCGCAATTTCATTGTTATTTTTCACTCCAGAGGGGTCAGGATTGTTGGGATGCCGCATGTTCAAACAGCGCGCGGCGACGAACAAAAGCGGCAGAAGGTGGCGCAATGTGAATGACGCTGCGGTCACGATTGATCTCCTGCCAGCGGTGGCAGGCGACCTGGCGACCGCCGTCCAGAACCTGCATGATCGGTTCACGCTGCTGACATTCGTCTTTCGCGTGGGGACAGCGGGTGTGGAAACGGCAGCCTGTCGGCGGGCTGGACGGATCCGGTAAATCGCCCTGCAACAGCGGCGTCTGGCGCGCAACGCCTGGCTGCATCTGCGGCGCAGAGGCGATCAGCGCCTGGGTATAAGGGTGCAGCGGCGCATCAAAAATGTCGTCGACATGGGCAAGCTCAACGATCTGCCCGAGGTACATCACCGCCACGCGATCGCTCATATGGCGAATCACCGCCAGACCGTGCGCCACGATGATCATCGTTAGCCCGAACTGGTCTTTCAGGCTCTCCAGCAGGTTAACGACCTGGGCCTGTACGGAAACATCCAATGCGGAAACCGGCTCATCGCCCAGCAGCAGTTTTGGCCCGGATGCGAGCGCCCGTGCGATGCCAATACGCTGGCGCTGGCCGCCGGAAAACTCATGCGGATAGCGTCTGGCCCAGGCCGCCGGCAGGCCGACAGTTTTCAGCAGTTCGGCTACGCGATGAATGCGATCCGCCTTTCCCATGTTCTGATGCAGCCATAAAGGCTCGCCGACGATCTGCTCTACCGTCATGCGCGGGTTAAGCGATGCGAAGGGATCCTGGAAGATGATTTGCAGCTCACGACGAAGCTGGTTCAGGCGTGCGGCGTTAACCTGGGTGATCTCCTCCCCCTGGTAGTACACCTGTCCCTGGGTCGGGGCCAGCAGGCGAAGCAGGAGCCGCCCGAGCGTTGATTTACCGGAGCCGGACTCGCCGACAATCGCCAGCGTTTCACCCGGCCAGACTTTCAGCGAGATGCTATCGACCGCCGTCACCTGGCTGCTGCGGGCAAACAGGCGTTTAGGCCCGGCAAAGGTCTTACTTAACTCCAGACATTCGAGGATCGGCGTCGTCATGCGATTTCTCCCAGCGCGATGTGTTGTTCCAGCGGCACGCGGAAGCACGCGACCTGATGGTGGCTCCCCATGTTTTGCAGGGCAGGCTTCTGTTTGTGACAGCGAGGTTCCGCGAACGGGCAGCGCGTGGCAAAGCGGCAGCCCTGTGGCATAGATTCCGGCAGCGGCACCGAGCCGGGTATCGTCGCGAGTGAGCCTTTACGCGCCCCCAAAGAAGGAATCGATCCCATCAGGCCAATGGTGTAAGGGTGCTGCGGATCGGCAAAAATCGTCTCCACCGTGCCGCTTTCGACGACCTGGCCGGCGTACATCACCGCAACGTGCTGCGCGACTTCCGCCACCACGCCCAGATCGTGAGTGATCATCAGCACCGCCGTGCCCGTCTCTTCTTTCAGGGTGTTGAGCAGCGAGAGGATCTGCGCCTGAATCGTGACGTCCAGCGCGGTCGTCGGCTCATCGGCGATCAACAGCTGCGGATGGTTGATCAGCGCCATGGCGATCATCACGCGCTGGCGCATTCCGCCGGAAAGCTGGTGCGGATAACTCTTCAGGCGCATTTCCGGCGCCGGGATTTGTACCTTCTCCAGAATGGCAAGCGCGGCCGACATTGCCTCGCGGCGGTTCACCCTGCGGTGGCGCATAATCGCTTCGCTGAGCTGGTCGCCGAGGGTGAAAGCCGGGTTCAGGGAGGTCATCGGCTCCTGGAAAATCATCGCCAGCTGGTTGCCGCGGATATCGGCATACTCTCGCGGCGACAGGCTGCGCAGATCGTAATGATTGAACTGCATCTCACCGCTGACAATCTGCGCGCTGGCGGGCAGCAGGCCCATCAGCGCCAGCGAAGTAATGCTTTTACCGCAGCCTGACTCCCCCACCAGCGCCAGCGTTTCTCCCGCCTTCAGCGTCAGGGAGATACCGTCCAGCACGCTGACGGGCGAGCCGCTAAATCTTACGTTCAGGTTGCGCAGACGCAGGACTGGCGCAGGCGCGTTCAGAGGAATCGTCGTCATAAGCTCGTGGTTTCCTGGTGGTTGATGGCCTGAATAAGCGCCTGCTGCAGGTCGAGGAGATGGTCATGCATCGCGGCGGCGGCCTCTACGGGCTGCCGTGCGGCAATATGGGTAAGGATTTTCTGGTGGTGATCGTCATAGCGGGTGACGCGGGCCGGGGTGCGAGCCAGCTCTCGCAGGTGCTGCCAGCTTGGCTCACGGCGTACGGCGTCGATCGCATCAAAAAGGCCGAGCATCAGGCGGTTGCCGGCTGCTTCGGCAATGGCACGGTGAAAGGCGCTGTCCCACAGCTCGTTGAGATCCGGATCGCTCGGGCTGACCTGCTCGATGCGCTCAATCAGCCGCTCCATCAGCGCTATCTGTTCGCCCGTGGCGCGCAGGGCCGCCAGACGGGCCAGACCCGGTTCAAGCTGGAGTCGCGCCTCCATCACTTCATGCAGGTTGGTCTGCTGCAACAGACCCTGTAGCGCCAGTGGCTCGACGGGAGCCGCTGGGCCAATAAATGTCCCTTTGCCCTGCTTGCGCCAGATACGTCCCTCTTCCTCCAGCACGTCCAGCGCCCGGCGGATTTCACGACGCCCGACGCCCAGCCGTTCGCTAAGCTCGCGCTCGGTGGGCAAAGGAATGCCCGGCGTCGATTCGTGGGAGTGGATCAACGCCCGCAGCCTTTCCAGCGCGGAGCTGGAATTTGCCAGAAACCGGGAGGTATTTGCCATTCAGATGCCTGCTATCGTTGCGTCATTAACTTTATTTATTGTTCTGCTGGTCAGCCTCAGCGCGTCGCGTAATGCTTACCTTGCTAATGACTTGCAATAGTCGAACCAATTTCTGAATGGTTCGTAATAATTCTGAAATATAAAAATATCTATTTGATAAATTTGAAAATTAATTATCCTTCATTGGTTCGATCCTTCGAACCTTCACTCCCAACCGTACTTAAAACGCACAAAAACGGTGCATTAATTGCACCAATGCTGTGCATTTGTTAATTAATTAGATCAAAATGATGCAATTATGTTTTTGAAATGTTAACTCCGCACGCACCACAAAGCAGCGTGCGGAATGAATTATTAAGAAGGGGCTTAATCAGGAGGCTTCTGGCAGGCGGCGGCGTGAAGGAAGCAGACGTGTGTTAAACAGGATATTTAGGACGAAGGCCACCAGGCAGGTCGCGCTGATGCCGGAATGCAGCAGCGTGCGCACCCAGTCGGGGAACCGATCGTAGAAGGTTGGCATGACTATCGGGATCATGCCGAAGGCCAGCGCGGTTGCCACCACCACCAGATTCATATTCTCTTTGTAGTCCACCTTCGCCAGCGTGCGGATGCCGCTTGCCGCCACCGAGCCGAACAGCACGACGCCCGCGCCGCCGAGTACCGGCATCGGAATGCAGGCAATGACCCGCCCCAGCACCGGCAGCAGACCCAGCACGACCAGGATCGCTCCACCAGCGCTCACCACAAAGCGGCTTTTGATGCCGGTTATCGCCACCAGCCCGATGTTCTGGGCAAAGGCGCTTTGCGGGAAGGAGTTAAATACCGGCGCGATGGCGCTGGTCAGCATGTCCGCACGCAGGCCGTTAGCAATACGTCGTCCGTTAACGTCCGTGCCGACGATCTCGCCCACCGCCATCAGTCCGGCGGTGGTTTCCGTCAGCAGCACCAGCACAATCAGAAACATCGACAGGATCGCCGCGCCGTCGAAGACGGGCGTGCCGAAGGCAAACATCGTCGGCATCGCCACCCAGCTCCCTTCGAGCACGCCGCTGAAATCTGCTTTGCCGGTTGCTACCGCCACCAGCGTGCCCACCATCATGGCCGCCAGCACCGCAATTCGCGTAATGCTGCCCCGTCCGATCCGGTTAAGAAGAAGGATCGTGCCAAGCGTCAGCGCCGCGAGGCCAATATTTGACGGAGCGCCCCAGTCTGCGGCTTTCATATTGCCCCCCATCGCCCAGCGCGCCGCCACCGGCATCAGCGAAAGGCCGATCACCGCGATCACGCAGCCGGTCACCACCGGCGGAAAGAAGCGGATGATCTGCGCAAAAAACGGCGTGATCAGCAAACCCAGGACTGAAGAAGCGATGACCGCCCCGAAAACGACCGGCAGCCCGCCGCCGCCGGTGACAATCGCGACCATTGTCGCCACCCCGGCAAACGACACGCCCTGCACCAGCGGCAGCCTCGAACCAAAAAACGGCACGCCGAGGGACTGCAACAATGTTGATAAGCCGCTGATAAACAGCGCGGCGGTGACCAGCAGGCCAATATCCGTGGCGCCGAGTCCGGCTGCGCTGCCGATAATTAACGGCGGGGCAATAATCCCACCGTACATCGTCAGCACGTGCTGCAATCCCCAGGTGAAAGTTTTGACGACGGGGTAACGCTGGTCTTCCGGGCGCGCGCAGGCGCTGTTGTTCTCTTTCATGCTGCCCTTCCGTTTTCAGTGGGTTCAACTGCCGCGATAGGTAGACCACGACCAGGGGGAGATGAGGAACGGCAGGTGGTAATGACCGCCGCCCTCGGGAATCACAAAATCGATTTGTGCCGTGGGATACAGCGTCTCCCGCGAGGTTGCCGCAAAGTACTGGCCAATTTCAGCCGTCAGGCGGTAGTGCCCCGCCTCCAGCGGCACGGGCAGTAAATCTTTCAGCCGCCCGTCGGCATCCGTCTGCCCCTCACCGATAATTTCCCAGCCGTCTGCAAACTGAAATTCAAGGCGGATAACCACGCCCCCGGCAGGTTTGCCCAGCGCGGTATCAAGAACATGGGTGCTTAGCTGGCTCATCAGGCGAACGCCCCTTCAAGTCGTAGCAATGTAATCTGGCGCAGCTGTTCCAGCGCCTCGGCTTCTTCCTGCTGCGGGGAATTTTTCAGGCGGCGCTGGAGCTCGGCAAGGATCTCTTCCCCGCTGCGGCCCTTAGCGCGAATCAGAAATACCCGCCCGAATTTGGCTTCGTATTCGGCGTTGCCCTGGGCAAGCGCCAGACTGAGGACGGTATTTTGTGAGTCCACGGCAGATTGTTCACCACGGGACAACGCGGCCTCTTTGCTGCCGCCCTGGGCTTGTTCACCGATCCGAGGATGGGCGGAGAGGGCCAGCTCAAGATCCTGCCGATCCCAGCCTCCAGCCAGATTGGCAGCACGATCCAGCAGCTCGTTAAACGAGTCGTACGGTCTGCCTGCCACCACGCCATTCACCCATTCAGGAAGCGCAACGCACGGAGAAACCAGACGCTGTGCGTCCTGCTCCTCTGCGTTGTTGAAATCTGTAAGCGGCGACCGGGCCAGCTGCATAACCGCATGGGTGTATGCCCGTACCGCCTGAGCGACATCGGCCCGGGTGACCGATTCGGCCGGATGATGGCTGATGCCCCGGTCGCAGCGCACAAACAGCATGCCCACCGGCCAGCGCTCGGCAATGGCGATAGCGTCATGCCCCGCCCCGCTCGGCAACGAGAGGCTGCGGCCCTGCACAGCGCTGACGGCGCCCCCGAGCTGCGCCTGTAGCGCTTCGTCACAGGGCGTGGCCGGAATGGAATAGTAAGTTTCGGCGCTGAACGTCAGCCCGCGACGAACGGCAATCTGCTCGCCTTCGCTTAACAACTGGTGGAGCAAATCGTCAAGGCTGCCGTCCTGCGGGCTGCGGATATCCAGTGTCAGATGCACTTCACCGGGGATGACGTTGACCGCCCCTGGCGAGCACTGTAGCGAACCGACGGTGGCAACCAGGTCCGGGCCTTGCTCACGTGTGGTCCGTTCGATGAGGGACATCCACTCGGCGGCTCCGGCCAGCGCATCTTTGCGAATCGACATTGGCACCGTGCCCGCATGACCGGCCTCACCGGTAAATTTGCAGTTCAGTCGCCGCGCGCCGTTAATGGCGGTCACTACCCCAAGGGCAAGATCGTGCCGCTCGAGCACCGGGCCTTGTTCGATGTGTAGTTCCAGATAGGCGCTGAATGCATCCGGGCGGCGGGCTGCGTGCGCAATACGCGACGGGTCGAACCCCGCGTTGAGCAGCGCCTGCGCCACGCTGATGCCAGCGGCATCTTCACAGGCCAGCCAGCTTTCCGGCCATGTCCCGGTTAGTCCCCGGCTGCCCAGCAGCGTGATACCAAAACGCGTGCCTTCTTCATCGCCAAAGCCCACGATTTCTATCGCCTGCTCCAGCTGGATAGCGTTCTGATAAAGATAAGCGACGACTTCCAGCGCGCTCAGCACGCCCAGCATGCCGTCATAGCGGCCCGCATTGCGCACGGTGTCCAGATGCGAGCCAAGCAGCACGGCCTGCGCCCCTTCGCTCGCGCCTTCATAGCGGCCGCAGACGTTGCCAACAGCATCCTGCCAGGTAGTCATGCCAACCTGCTCCATCCAGCTTGCAACCAGGTGGTTGGCGCGCAGATGTTCGGGTGACAGGTAGACGCGCGTCAGGCCGTCCGGCGTTTCGCTAAGCGCGGCCAGCATATCCGCCCGCTGTAGGATGCGATGCGCCGCCGCCTCTGCCGCAGCGGGCGTCATGGCAAGTTTTACCATCAGCGGCTCCCCTGCGCGTAGACATCCCACGCTGCCTGCATCGCCGCGCCCTGGGTTGTTTTGAAACCGAGCCGGTTAAGCACCGCCTCCAGCGCGGTCAGCGTTTGCAGCACGCAGTCTTTACGGGCGTTGTAGCCCATGGTGCCGATGCGCCAGATCTTGCCCTGCAGCGGGCCGAAGGAGGTGCCGATCTCAATATGGAAATCCTCCAGCAGCAGCTTGCGGACTTCCTCACCGTGCACGGCGGAGGGGATAACCACGCCCAGCACGTTATTCATTTTATGTTTCAGGTCGCCGAAGGTTTCCAGCCCCATCCCCTGAATGCCCGCCACCATCGCTCTGCCGTGCAGCTCATGGCGGGCGATGCCGCGATCTAACCCTTCTTCGAGGATCACCCGGGCGCACTCGCGGGCGGCAAACAGCATGCTGGTCGCTTCGGTGTGGTGGTTAAGTCGCTCCGGGCCCCAGTAGTCCATCACCATGCCGAGATCGAAATAGTTGGAGTAGATCATCTCGTCGTCGCCATCTTCATGCGCAGCGGTGCGGATCCCTTCCTCCACGCATTTGCGGCGGCGGATCACCTCTTCCATTTTCGGGCTGATAGTAACCGGCGAGCTGCCGGACGGGCCGCCGAGGCATTTTTGTAAGCCCGCTGAGACGGCATCCAGGCCCCAGGCATCCGTTTCCAGCGCGTTGCCGCCGAAGGAGGCCGTGGCATCGGTGTAGAACAGCACGTCGTGGCGGCGGCAGATATCACCCAGCTCCGCCAGCGGCTGCAACATGGTGGTGGAGGTGTCGCCCTGCACCGTCAGCAGCAGGCGCGGTTTTATCTTTTTGATCGCGTCTTCAATCTGGTCGGCGGTGAAAACTTCGCCCCACGGCACTTCAATGGTGTGCACTTCGGCGCGGCAGCGGCGGGCAATTTCACAAAGCAGATGGCCGAAACGACCGAACACCGGCACCAGCACTTTGTCGCCGGGGCGGATAGCCGACAGCAGAATCGCCTCGATGCCAGCCCGGGACGTGCCGTCCACCAGCATGGTCCAGCGGTTCTGCGTGCGGAACAGCTCGCGATACAGCGCCATCACCTCATTCATATAGCCCGTCATCACCGGATCGTACTGGCCGATAAGCTGGCTTGCCATGGCGCGCAGCACGCGCGGATCGGCATTGATTGGCCCCGGCCCCATCAGCAGGCGGTGCGGCGGATTAATCTGTGGGTAGTCCTGAATGGCGAACATGCGCGTTCCTTTTATTCTGCGTGAAACAAAAGATTCTATACGGATAGTTTTGCAACTAATGTGCCATGAGGCAGAAAAGATTTAAAGAAAGGGTGGTGGATGGCGCGGCGCATATCCACCCGGCCAGATGTGAATGATTAATCCGGCAGTAATGAACCATTACGGTTCACTGATGATGCGCAGACGCACCACGGAGGTGCGTCAGCGCTGTTCTAATTCGTCCAGTTCGTTATAAAGATCGGCAATCTGGTGGATGCGCTGGCGGCCCGTGGTTAGCGCTTCGTGCAGCACGGCGTTGGCCAGCAGGTTCACCAGGCTCATGGCGCCGCTGTAGCTGTCAAAGGCGGAGACGCTTTCCAGCGGGGCGGATAGGTGCCAGCGGCAGAGCGGGGCCAGCCCGGAGGCCTGGGTTTCGCTCATCACCACCAGAGGAATACCGCGCTCGTGCAGGTTCGCCAGCAGCGGTTTAATGATGCGCGGGCGGCGGCGGAAAGCGACCGCTACCACGCAATCTTCTGCGCTGAGATCCACCAGCTCTTCCGCCAGCGTCTGGCCCGGCTGCGGCAGCAGATAGACGTCGCTGCGGCTTTGTAAAAGCTGCTGGCGAAGATGGATGGCCACCGGCCACGAGTTGCGCAGGCCGATGATAAAAATGCGTCGGCCGCTCACCAGCGCGCTCACCACGGCGGCAAACTGCTGCGCGTCCAGGGCGTTTACCCACTGGGTTAAATTGGCCATTTCCTGTTTATAATGCCGCGCCAGCAGGGTATTGCCCTGCACCGCGTCACGGTTTTCCGTCAGCGGCATGCCGCTCTGGCGCAGCGTCCGCAGCTCGTCGCGCATATCTTTATAACGGTCGTAGCCCAGCCGTTTGAACAGGCGGCTGACCGTGGCTTTCGAGACGCCGGAAAGGCGCGCCAGCTCGGCGCTGTTGTAGCTAATCAGGTCATCGAAATGGTCGACGATAAACGCCGCCACGCGCTGCTCCTGCGGGGATAGCTTGTCGTATGCGGCGCGCAGCCGTTCATCTAGCTGTTTCACGATGGCTCCTGGAATTTTTGTTTCACCGGAGCCTGACACAGCGAAACGATCCCCGTCAACCTGGAACAGCTCTTGCTTGATAACACCACCGACTTTGGTCCAAAGAGACAATAACGATGATGCAAAGCAATATGGCTCCCTCCGGCATGGCCGTCACACCGCACCATCTTGCCAGCGAAACCGCGCTGTCCGTTTTACGCCACGGCGGCGATGCCATTGAGGCGATGGTCGCTGCCGCCGCAACTATCGCCGTGGTGTATCCGCATATGAACGGCATCGGGGGCGACGGCTTCTGGCTTATCGTTCCACCGGAAGGCGAGCCGATTGCCATAGACGCAAGCGGGGCTGCGGGCACGCTCGCAACCTTTGACTTTTTTGCGGGTGAGCAGGCTATTCCCCACCGGGGGCCAAAGTCGGCAATCACCGTGCCGGGCACGCTGAGCGGCTGGGACGAAGCGTTAAAGGTTTCGGCGCAGCTTGGCGGCGGCTCAATGCCGCTTTCACGTCTGCTGGCGGATGCGATTCGCTATGCCGCTGACGGCATTCCCGTTACCCGGTCGCAGGCCAGCGCCACACACGGTAAATACGCCGAGCTGGTTGATATCCCCGGCTTCGCCCAGACGTTTTTACATCGCGGTGAGATCCCCCGCACGGGCAGCCGCTTTACCCAGCCGAGGCTCGCTGAAACGCTGACGCGCCTGACCGTAGAAGGACTGGAAAGTTTTTATCGCGGGCCTCTCGCCGCGCTGATGGCGGAAGAGCTGCGCGAGCTGGGCATGCCGATTAATTATCAGGATCTTGCGGCCCAGCGCGCAAAAAGGCGCGTTCCGCTGCGCCTCGAGCATCAGCACGGTGAAATCTTCAATATGACGCCGCCGACGCAGGGGCTGGTTTCGCTGGCGATTCTGGGTATTACCGACAATCTGCCGATGAAAGATGCCGACGAGGCGCAGACCGTCCACCGCATCGTGGAGGCAACCAAGAAAGCCTTTGCCCTGCGCGACCGGTACATTACCGATCCGCGCCATATCACCACCTCAATTCAGAGCCTGCTGGAACCGGAACCCCTCGCGGAGCTTGCGGCACAAATCGATGATCAAAAGGCCGCGGCCTGGGGAACCGGCAAAGGCCCCGGCGACACGGTCTGGATGGGCGTGATTGATAACAGCGGGCTGGCGGTGTCGTTTATCCAGAGCATTTATCACGAGTTTGGCAGCGGCGTGGTGCTGCCGAAAAGCGGCGTGCTGTGGCAGAACCGGGGCGCAGCGTTCAGCCTCAACCCGGAGCATCTCCTGGCACTAGCCCCCGGCAAACAGCCTTTCCATACGCTGAACCCGGCTGCCGCTCGTCTTGCAGATGGACGCACGATGGTTTACGGCTCGATGGGCGGTGACGGCCAGCCGCAAACCCAGGCGGCTATCTTCACGCGCCACGTCATTCAGGGAATGCCGCTACAGGAGGCGGTTAGCGCCCCGCGCTGGCTGCTGGGCAGAACCTGGGGCCAGGCCACCGACAGCCTGAAGCTGGAGGGACGCTTCAGCCCGGAAACCTTCGAAACGCTGCGCAGGCTGGGGCACGACGTCGAATCCCTGCCCGACTTCAGCGAGGCCGTCGGCCACGCGGGGGCCATTGTGCGCCACACCAACGGCATGCTCGAAGGTGCCTACGATCCACGCAGCAACGGCAGCGCCGCCGGATTCTGAGGAGAGGCAGATGAGACAAGAAATTGACTGGCCGACGTACATCTTCTGTATGGAGCAGCTGCTTGAAGTGCCGCTGGATGACGAACGCCGCAAAGAGCTGGCGGTGCAGCTGACCCGCATGGCGGGCATGGCGGCCCCGCTGATGGCCTTCGAACTCCCTCAGCGCCAGGAAGTCGCGGGGGTCTATAAGCTATGAATTTTCCGTCGATTAAAGGAATCCAGCAGGGGCTGGCGAAGGGTGAGTTTTCCGCAGGCGAGCTGGCGCAGCAAACGCTGGCAACGGTTGAACAGGCTAATCCAACGATCAATGCTTTTACCGCCGTCACTCAGGAACGTCTTTTGCGCGAAGCTGCAATTATCGACCGCCTGCGCGCTAAAGGAGAAGCTTTGCCGCCGCTGGCCGGCGTGCCCTACGCGGTAAAAAATCTTTTCGATATCGAAGGTGTGACAACGCTTGCCGGGGCGGAGCTGTTCAGCACGGATCCCGCCGCCACGAAAGATGCCTTTGCCGTTCGCAGGCTTAACGAAGCCGGGGCTACGCTTGCTGGCGCGCTGAATATGGATGCCTATGCCTACGGCTTCACCACCGAAAACAGCCGTTACGACGCGACCAGCAATCCGCGGGATATCAGCAGGGTAGCAGGAGGATCGTCCGGCGGCTCGGCGGCAGCCGTCGCGGCTGGCATGGTCAGCTTTACGCTCGGCACCGACACCAACGGCTCGATTCGCGTTCCCGCGTCCCTGTGCGGCGTGTTCGGGCTGAAGCCGACGTTCGGGCGGCTTTCGCGCAGCGGCAGCCAGCCGTTTGTCGCAAGCCTCGACCACATCGGCCCGCTGGCGAGCAGCGTGGAGGACCTGGCGCTGGTTTATGACATTTTGCAGGGCGCGGACAGCAGCGACCATTTTCAGTCTGGCCGGCCAGCGCAAAAAATCTCCGCGAAGCTAAATGACGTCGGAAGATTGCGGTGCGCGGCGCTCGGTGGCTTCTTCGACACCTGGTGCGACGATGCTGCCAGAAACGCCGTTGCCACGGTGGCCCGTGCCCTCGAAGCCTCTGAAAGCATTACGCTGCCCGAGGCAGAGCTTGCCCGCTCGGCGGCGTTTTTGCTGACCGCTGCCGAAGGAGGAAACCACTATCTGCCCGCGTTACGCCGGGAGCCGCAACGCTTTGAGCTGAATTCCCGCGAGCGTCTGTTAGCCGGAGCTATGGCCCCCTCCGCGTGGTACACTCAGGCACAGCGCTTCCGCGCCTGGTTCCGCGACCAGACTCTGCCGCTCTTTGACCAGTTTGATGTGCTTATCGCCCCCGCCACGCCCTGTTGCGCAACGCTAAAAGGGCAGCAGACGATGCGCATCAACGGCGCAGATCTGCCCGTGAAAGCCAGCATGGGAATGCTTGCCCAGCCAATTTCATTTCTGGGATTGCCGGTGGTCAGCGTACCGTTACGCACCGCCAGCGGCCTGCCGATTGGCGTACAGCTCATCGCCGCTCCGTGGCGCGAGGATGTCTGTTTGCAGGCCGCACGACTGCTCGAAATGCAGGGAATAGTGGACGTGAAGGTAAATTAAATGATGCGTGACAATATCGACCGCCCGGCGATCCTCAATGAAGTCCGAGCGGCGTTTTACCGCTACGAGCAGGCGTTGATCAGCAATGATATCGCCGTGCTCGACGAGCTTTTCTGGGACGATGCCCGCACCGTGCGCTACGGCGCATCCGAGAATTTATACGGCATTGAGCAGATCCGGGCTTTCCGCAATGCCCGCCCGTCCCAGGGGCTGGAGAGGCTGCTGGATAACACCACTATCACCACCTACGGCGATGATATGGCGGTGGCCAGCACCGAGTTCTCCCGCGACGGCAGCGAAAAAATTGGCCGCCAGATGCAGACCTGGGTGAAGTTCCCGTACGGCTGGCGCATCGTGGCGGCGCATGTCAGTCTGATGGCCTGATCCAGCGGTGGATGGCGCTACCGCTTATCCACCCTGTAAACTTGCTGGGTGGGTTTTCACCCAGTGTTCGGCGATCTCCTGACGGCGGCAAATCCACACGTCGTCGAACTGCTGCACGTAGTCCAGAAAGCGCTGTAGCGCTCGGAAGCGCCCCGGGCGGCCCAGCAGGCGGCAGTGCATGCCAACCGACATCATTTTCGGCGCGGTTTCCCCCTCTTCGTACAGCACGTCAAAGCTGTCTTTCAGATAGGTATAGAACTGTTCGGCGGTGTTAAAACCCTGCGCGGTGGCGAAGCGCATGTCGTTAGCATCCAGCGTGTAGGGCACGACGAGATGGGGTTTCACCGAGCCGTCTTCGCAGTTTACCCTGCTCCAGAACGGCAAATCGTCGCCGTAATAATCGCTGTCATACAGAAAGCCGCCGTTTTCCGCCACCAGCCTGCGGGTGTTCGGGCTGTCGCGGCCCGTATACCAGCCGAGCGGCTTCTTGCCGAACAGATCTTCCAGTATCTCAATCGCCTGATGCATGTGCTGGCGCTCGGTGGCGACGTCCAGGTTCTGATAGTGGATCCAGCGCCAGCCGTGGCTGACCACATCGTAGTCGGCCACTTTAATGGCGGAGACAATTTCCGGGTTACGCGCCAGCGCCATCGCCACCCCGAAAACGGTCATCGTCAGCCCGCGCTTCTGAAACTCATTGTGGATACGCCAGAAGCCCGCGCGGGAGCCGTATTCATAGAGCGAATCCATCGACATATGGCGATCGGGGAAGCTGGCCGCACCAATAATGTCGGACAGGAACTGCTCCGAGCCGCTGTCGCCGTGCAGAACGTGGTTTTCCCCGCCCTCTTCAAAATTAAGGACAAACTGCAGAGCGATTCGCGCTTTGCCCGGCCACTGTGCGTGAGGCGGTTTCCCGCCGTAGCCCTTCATGTCGCGCGGGTAGTTCTCGGTAAAGTTGTAGGTTTTCGGTACAGCCTGCATGGTTCGTATCCTTGCTCGGGCCGAGCCGGAATTCAGCTCAGCATGTCAAAACAGCCTGATAGCGGCTTTTTATTGGGATACGCGAGGTCGCCGTGTTTGCTGGTGCCAAAGCCGAGGGCGATAAGGGATTCCACCATCTTTACCGCCGCCGTGACGCCGTCGATAACCGGGATCCCCAGCTCTGCCGTTAGCTCCTGCGCCAGGTTTGCCATGCCCCCACAGCCAAGCACGATGGCCCCGCTGTTATCTTCACGCATGGCCTGGATGCAACGCTCGCGTACCTTCTGTTGAGCAAGACCCGTGCCATCTTCTAAGGCCAGCACCGGTAAATCGATGGCGTGCAGCGCGGCGCAGTGATGTTCGAAGCCGTACTGCCGTAATAAATGGCGGGCGATGATCACCGTGCGCGGCAACGTGGTGACAATGGAAAAACGTGTCGCAAGCAAAGTTGCGGTATGCATAGCCGCTTCCGCAATGCCGATAACGGGGCCGGTTGCCAGCTCGCGCGCTGCCAGCAGGCCCGGGTCGCCAAAGCAGGCGATGACGTGGCCGCTGGCGCCCTGCGCTTTGCCAAGTTTGATTTGCTCCAGTACGCCTACCGCCGCAATGGCCTCGTCGAAATGCCCTTCTATAGACTCCACGCCCTGCGTCGGGCAGACGGCCACAATCCTGCTGGTGGATGCAGCCACGCCGCGCGCCGCTTCGCCGATGGTGTGGGTCATCGCCACGCTGGTATTGGGGTTAATTACCTGAATCAAATGTTGCGTCATGCTGGATCCTTGTCGTTTTTTGCCCGCCGATGAGCACCAGCGTCGGGCATTTGTTTATGCACTTGCACCGTGATAATGCATTGAATGCATCAATACAACCTTTAACTGACGCTGCCTGCCTCTCTACGGCCCGTTAATTCATGAAATCTGAAACCTGGCCTGGTTAATGCAACAAAAGTTGCAGACATTCCGTCAGCATCTGTTTTTTAAGGAGCAGATTTCATGCCAAACGTTGAACACGCTACGCCACTGGTCGATAACCCTAACGCCGGCTACAGCCCGCGCCTGTGTAATGAAGATCTGGCGCCGACGCGCAATCAGAGCTGGTCCTGGTACAATATTTTTTCTTTCTGGATGTCCGACGTGCACAGCATGGGCGGCTACGTCGTCGCGGCCAGCTTCTTTACGCTGGGGCTGGCAAGCTGGCAGGTGCTGCTTTGCCTGCTGGTGGGGATTTGCATCGTGCAGCTGTGCGCCAACCTGGTGGCCAAACCCAGCCAGATGGCGGGCGTGCCTTATGCGGTGATTTGCCGCCAGGCCTTCGGCGTGTTCGGTGCGAATATTCCGGCGGTGATCCGCGGGCTTATCGCCTTTGCCTGGTACGGTATTCAAACTTATCTGGCGGCGAACGCCCTGATGCTGGTGATGCTGAAGTTCTGGCCGTCGCTGGCACCGATGACCAGTGGGCATTTCCTCGGCCTGTCGCATCTGGGCTGGATCTGCTTCGGCATTATGTGGGTGCTGCAGGCGATGGTGTTCTGGCACGGTATGAACGCGATTAAGCGCTTTATCGATATCGCCGGACCTGCGGTCTACGTGGTAATGATGGCGCTGGCGGGCTGGATCCTGTACCAGACCGGTTTTGACGGCATCTCCTTCACGCTTGCCAGCAAGCAGCTCACCTCCGGCGAACAGGCCTGGCAGATGCTGACGGCGACCGCGCTGGTTGTCTCCTACTTCTCCGGCCCGCTGCTCAACTTCGGCGACTTCTCCCGCTACGGCAAAAGTATGAAGGAGATCCGCCGGGGCAACCGCTGGGGGCTGCCGTTTAACTTCCTGCTGTTCTCGATTGTAACCGTGGTCATTGTCTCCGGCACGCAGTCGCTGTTTGGCAGGATGATCACCGACCCGATTGAAACCGTCAGCCACGTAGGCAACAGCCTGGCAATGGCGATTGGCCTGCTGACCATGATCACCGCGACAATCGGTATTAATATCGTGGCAAACTTTGTTTCCCCGGCTTTTGATTTCTCTAACTGTTCGCCGCAAAAAATCAGCTTCCGTACCGGCGGAATGATTGCCGCCGTTGGCTCCGTGCTGCTTACGCCGTGGAACCTGTTCCAGTCCCCGGAGCTGATTCACTACACCCTGGACGTGCTCGGGTCGTTCATCGGGCCGCTGTTCGGCATTCTGCTGACGGATTTCTACATCATCAAGCGCAGCAAGGTGTACGTGGACGAACTGTTTAATGACACGCCGCAGGGGCGCTACTGGTATAAAGGCGGGTTTAATCCGAAGGCGATTATTGCGCTGGTGCCGTCCGTCGCGGTCTGTCTGACGATAAGCTTCATCCCCTCCCTGCACGAAATAGCAAACTTCAGCTGGTTTATCGGCGCGTTTATGAGCGCGGGCTGCTACCGCTGGCTGGCTCGAGCAGAGAAAGTGAGCGAGGTTACGAGCTATCACGGCGAGGTAGCCGTGGGGAAAGAGTAAATCACCGATTAAATTAAGGTCTGAATCATCGCTGGTTCAGGCCTTTTTTATTGGACATTAAATACCAACCTTATAAACACAACCACTCTAAAAACAATATTTAAATAATCTGCATTAAATGTATAATCCAGGCGATCTGACAGATATATTATTCATTCAGCCACCCCCCAAGACATTATATTCATCCGCCCTGGTGCAAATATAAAGACAATCACCTCATTTCCTCCGTTTTTAGTCATCAGTTACCGCCCTTCAATTACAGTCTCCGGCACGCCTGCCGATAACTACAAAAATTAAAATATCGATTATGAAAAATTTGCACAGGAGAAGGGATTGAAAAATTTGAAAATAAGCGTAGGGCTAGTGACTATCTTAGCTATCTTTACGTTGATGCTGGTGCTGGCCAGTGGAATGGGGTTGTATTTCCTTAAAACGAATAATAACGATCTGGAAAAACTGCACATCAACGCGAATGAGCAAAAGGCGCTGAACGCAACCCGTGATGCCTTCGCCCGCGGACGCGGCTTCTTTGATAAGGCCTCACAGGCAATCATTCATCATGAAAACGTTAATATCCAGAAATTGCAAACGGGCATGCTGGACGCACAGCGCAATGCATCCCGTGAATTTGGTATTTTCTTAAAAATACCCGGACTCTCTAATACGCATCCAGAGATTGGTGACAGGATGCAAAAGGCACATGACAATATGGCTGCCATGATGAGGAGTAGTGCAGAAAGTCTGACGGCTTATGATAACGCTGAGGGATTCAATCAATCACTGATCGCAACAACCCCGGACCGGATGAAAACACGAGCAGTCTGGGATAAAGAGTATAAGTCTTACATCATCGCCACCCAGGCGACGCTGGATAATATCGTCAGACAAAGTAACAAATCCTATACTATCGCAGTGTTAGTCATGTCGCTTCTGCTGGGCGTGGCCGTTCTGCTGTTTATTATTGCCCACTTCTGGCTGCGCAAAATCCTGGTGCGTCCTCTGCAAACCGTGGCTATGCATTTTGACGAGATCGGTAAAGGCGATCTCACCGGCACGATTCATGTTGAAAACCACAACGAGATAGGTCTGCTGTGTGAGGCGTTACAGCAGATGCAGGCTGGGCTAAGGGAGACGGTGACCAACATTCGCCAGGGGGCGGAATCTATCAATATTGGCACCCAGGAAATCGCCAGCGGCAATGGCGATCTGTCCAGCCGCACCGAGCAGCAGGCGGCGGCGGTCGTTGAAACGGCGGCCAGCATGGAGCAGATCTCCTCGACCGTGAAACTGAATACCGACAATGCCCGCCATGCGTCGAATATGTTCCAGGAGACGGCATCCGTCGCTGCTGAAGGTGAAGTCCAGATGCAGGGGATGATGGAGAAGATGACCGTCATCAGCCAGAGCGCGCAGAAAATGGTTGATATCATCAGCGTTATCGACGGCATTGCCTTCCAGACCAACATTCTCGCCCTGAATGCCGCGGTAGAAGCCGCCCGTGCTGGACAGTCCGGACGTGGGTTTGCCGTTGTCGCAGGAGAAGTTCGCAACCTCGCAAAACGTTGTACCGACTCGGCTAAAGAGATCAGCACGCTGATTAATGAGTCTACGCAGTACATTGTGGAAGGGACGGAGCTTGCGGACAAAACAAGCAAGGTCATTGTCGATATCAGCTCGGCAGTAGGTAAAGCGAACGCCATGATGGAGAACATCGCTCAGGCTTCCGAAGAACAGAACCGCGGCGTTGAACAGATCCGGGTAGCCATTACCCAGATGGATGAAGTTACCCAGCAAAATGCGGCGCTGGTAGAAGAAGTGGCCGTCACGGCGCAGGGTGTGGAAGGCCAGGCTAACCTGCTGGCCCGCGCTGTTTCAACCTTTAAGCTCAGCCCGGGATACTAAAACTCGCGGAGTAATAAATATAAGCCAGTCATTTTAATGGCTGGCTTTTTGAAATAAGAGAAAAACCCACTAAGAAATGAAATCGACAAGCAACGGCTCAGAACCTTTCGTTATTATTGTCAATGACCGCAAACACTCAAAACACATGATCACTTAACGTGATAATACCTCTCATCTCAGTCATCCCTGTCGTTTTAGCCACGTTGTTTTTGTCATCTATTAATATTCTCTTACTTTTTACCCATCATGATTCAAATTACTCCTGCCGATAACTTGATGGATAAAGGGAAGTCCACCATCCATGCCATAAATAAAATTAAAGCAGTTAACAACACTATTCAGATAGAGGACATATTTGTGCAAAAAAGAAGTAGCGCTAATGTATTCACAATGTTGATGGGTATGATGCTTATTCCCTTTATCGTGCTAACGGGCCTGACGTTTTTCTATACGCATTCGATGATTCGCGACTCGTTTCTGACCACCGTTCAGCGCTTCGATGACAACACTTCCATAGGCTGCATTGAAATCCCCATCCGGGAAATCAGGCGTTCTCTGAACTCGCTGACGCAGAATGGATTTAGAACCAAAGCCAGCGTTGATAGCTACATTGCTGGTAACAATCCACTCATGAGTGGATTGATAAAGAATGCAATGATGTCCAGCCCTTACTTTATCGCCATTGTCATTTCCTCTACTGAAGATAAATTTAAATCCTACCCGGACATTCCTTTTGACTCTTTTTTAGCCAGTGAGCAATCGTGGTATCCCAAAGCTGTCGCGAAAGATAACATCTTGTTTTCCACGACTATGGTAACGGTTACTGATAAAGCTATCCAACGCACTAACCCGGTACTTATAGCAACCAAAAACCTGCTCGATGAGAATGCAAAAACCATCGGCAATATTACAGTTGGCATCAATGGTGATGAATCCAGTGATATTTTGAAATCAAAAATCACCCCGTTCTCCGGGGAATATATTGTTGCCGACAGCGGTGGCCATGTGATTATGTCATCAAATAAAAGCGCGGTCTTTTCTCGTACGGTAGAAGCTGAATGGTTGAAAAGAGCCCAAAATTTAACCGGCCATTTTATCGACAGACAAAGCGGCGACATGATTTTTTATCATGCCTATAACAACCCTGATTGGGTTGGTTTTACTATTATTCCGGCTCATGCCTACGAGGAGTTATTCACCGCGCGCTACAAAATATTAATTTTAATCTGCTTGGTGTGCTTTATTTTATATATCATCGGTATCTTCCTGTGCCGAAGCTATCTGATAAACTTTATCAATCTCGTCTATATGAAAGCCAATGGTCTTGATGATGGCCATCAGAACAGTAGCTTTGAGATGCTCTCTGACACCGTTTCAACGAAGTACCAGCAGCTCACCAATGCAAAAAAAATTGCCTCCGTCGATCCCCTGACGCTTGCCGGAACACGCCGAAAATTTAGCGAAGACATCACCGAATTTATGAAGCAAGGGAAGCTGTTTCAGCTGGCGATCATTGATGTCGATAACTTTAAGAAAATCAATGACAGTTGGGGTCATGCAACGGGTGATATCGTGCTTCAATATGTTGTGAAAGCGGGGGAAAATATTCTTGGTCAGAAAAACCAAATCTACCGCTACGGTGGAGAAGAGTTTGTCATATTGTTCCCCGGGGAGAAGCATGAATACAGCTTAAAACTCATGGAGCTGTGGCTGGAGGATGTCGGAAACAGGACGTGGCGAGAAAGCGAGCTGTACGTGACCTTTAGCGGTGGCCTGGTTAGCTGGAAAGGTGAGAAGAGCGCTGAGCAGCTGATCGAAGCTGCGGATAAATTAATGTATACGGCCAAAGAGTCCGGAAAGAACAAAATATTAAGCGAACCCTGAATTATTTTCGAACGCATTACAAATGCCATCTCATTCGAGTTGGCTTTTTAAGCTCAGACATAGAGGTAGTCCCCATTACGTTTTGTAAAATTTTATTCATGGCGTTAGGTTCAGCACATCATGCATAAGTAAAGAGAGGAAAAATCTCTGCCAACAGCAGGCGAATTAGTCAAAGACTTGTTTATACATGCCCTCCTTTCAGAACATTCTCTTTAATTTAACCATCTTAAATATTGTTTTAAACAAATTGATGATAAACTCATCCTCTTCGCGTCTTATTGAACATTATCTACCCAGTACTATCAACTACACTCTACGCCCCACCTGCACTGCGAAAAACAAAAACAAACCTTATTGCAAATAAAAAGTTAATAACTGCAAAAAGATCCCCATTCACACTTTATTCCCTGTTATGTCTCATTTTAAAACTAAACCTGCCGATACCCATAAAGGATAAAAGATTTATCGTGCAGAGTTCACAAGGAGAACGGTTTGAAAAACTTAAAAATTAGCGTGGGGTTAATCAGCGTCATTGCTGTATTTACAATGATGCTGATGTTGTCCAGCGGGCTTGGACTCTATTTTCTTAAGAACAATAATCAAGATCTAAAAAAACTGAACAATAATGCTAATGAGCAAAAAGCGTTGAACCTGACTCGCAATGCTTTTGTCCGTGCTCGTGCACTCATTAACAGCGCTGCACAGGCGAAAATTCATCAGGAGCATGTTGATATTCCTAAAGCGCAGGCTGAAACTCAGGCTGTATTGCGCATTGCTGACGAACAATTCGGTAATTACTTAAAAATCCCAGGTCTCGATCAGACTTATCCCGAACTAGGGTTGAGGATGCAAAAGGCTTTTGACCAACAAAAAGCGACGCTGACAAAGAATGTGGGCAGTCTGACCGCGGATGCTGAAACTTTACGACAGATTGTCATCAATAGCGTCGCGACAACGAAGAAAACAAGTCAAAACTGGGAGAAGGTGTATCAGGAATACATCGGCGCTACCCAGGCTAGCCTCGACAAGACTGTCGAACAGAGTAACAGATCATATCATTTTGCAGTGGTGATGATGTCTGTAATGCTGGCTGTTGCCATTATTCTTTTCTTCACTACCCACCTCTGGCTGCGCAAAATCCTGGTGCGTCCTCTGCAAACCGTGGCTATGCATTTTGACGAGATCGGTAAAGGCGATCTCACCGGCACGATTCATGTTGAAAACCACAACGAGATAGGTCTGCTGTGTGAAGCGTTACAGCAGATGCAGGCCGGTCTCAGAGAGACGGTGACCAGCATTCGCCAGGGCGCTGAATCTATCAATATTGGCACCCAGGAGATAGCCAGTGGCAATGGCGATCTGTCCAGCCGCACCGAGCAGCAGGCGGCGGCAGTCGTTGAAACGGCGGCCAGCATGGAGCAAATCTCCTCGACCGTAAAACTGAATACCGACAATGCCCGCCATGCGTCGAATATGTTCCAGGAGACGGCATCCGTCGCTGCTGAAGGTGAAGTCCAGATGCAGGGAATGATGGAGAAGATGACCGTCATCAGCCAGAGCGCGCAGAAAATGGTTGATATCATCAGCGTTATTGACGGCATTGCGTTCCAGACCAACATTCTCGCCCTGAATGCGGCAGTGGAGGCCGCCCGTGCTGGCCAGTCCGGCCGCGGATTTGCGGTTGTCGCAGGAGAAGTTCGTAACCTCGCAAAACGTTGTACCGACTCAGCCAAGGAGATCAGCACGCTGATTAACGAATCGACGCAGTACATCGAGGAAGGGACAGAGCTTGCGGACAAAACAAGCAAGGTGATTATCGACATCAGCTCGGCGGTAGGTAAAGCGAACGCCATGATGGAGAACATCGCGCAGGCTTCCGAAGAACAGAACCGTGGCGTCGAACAGATCCGGGTAGCCATTACCCAGATGGATGAAGTTACTCAACAAAATGCGGCGCTGGTAGAAGAAGTAGCTGTCACGGCGCAGGGTGTGGAAGGCCAGGCTAATCTGCTGGCTCGCGCTGTTTCAACCTTTAAGCTCAGCCCGGGATACTAAAATACGCTGAGTCGCTAATAATAAGATCGACCGTATTCATGCGGTTGATCTTTTAATCTCTGACACCCTATTTTTCGAGCGGACACCCTATTTTTCGAGCGGACACCTTATCTATTTTTAGCTAAAAATCAGGCAGTTCATTTTAAAGTTTCAGTTAAACAGTACGATAAGACTGGCAGGAGCCCCTTTGTTATTAAATTCACAGCAGATCGTTCTGTTTCATAATCGATTTACATAACCTTACTTTTATTAAGTGATGCCTGGCTCAGCTTTGCCGATAACTGCTTTAGGGAAAAGTTTATTTTTAAACATCGATACAGGAGCAGGGTTTGAAAAACTTAAAAATAAGCGTGGGGCTGGTCAGCATCATTGCAGCCTTTACGTTGATGTTAATTTTAGCCTGCGGATTGGGATTGCACTTCCTTCAGGTCAATAACGTCTTTCTGCAAAAACTTGATTACAATACTAATGAGCAGAAAGCATTGAACCTGGCCAGCGATGCCTTTGTCCGGGCGCGCACGATCTTTAACGCTGCCTCGCAGGCAGAAATTCATCAGGAAAGTTACGATCTTCAAAAAGCGCAGCGCGCAATTCAGACTGAGCTGAGTACAGCCGATAAACAATTCGCTATTTATGTCTCCATCCCTGGCCTGTCTCACACCTTTCCTGAGATTGGTGAAAGGATGCATAAAGCCTATAAACTGGAGGCTGCTGCAATAAGAAAAAATGCAGAAAGCCTGACGACTTCTCACGATCCACAGACATTCAAACAAATAGTAACCGGAAACAAAGCCGACTCGCTGAGAGCTCGCGAGGAGTGGAATAAGGAATATCTTTCCTATATTACAGCTACACAGGCCCGGGTGGCTGAATTTGTCCACAAAGCAAACCACTCTTATCACATCGCCGTGGCCGTCATGTCTGCTCTGCTGGTCCTGGCTATCGTTCTGTTCATCGCCACTTTCCTCTGGCTGCGCAAAATGCTGGTTCGTCCTCTGCAAACCGTTGCCCGCCATTTTGACGAGATCGGTCAAGGTGACCTCACCGGCGATATTCACGTAGAAAATCGCAACGAAATAGGTTTGCTATGCGAATCTTTGCAGCAGATGCAGGCCGGGCTGAAGGAAACCGTGACCAGCATTCGCCAGGGCGCAGAATCCATCAACATTGGCACCCAGGAGATCGCCTGCGGCAATGGCGATCTGTCCAGCCGCACCGAGCAGCAGGCGGCGGCGGTCGTTGAAACGGCGGCCAGCATGGAACAGATTTCTTCAACCGTAAAACAGAATACTGATAACGCCCGCCATGCGTCGACGATGTTCCAGCAGACGGCGACCATCGCTGCTGAAGGTGAAGTCCAGATGCAGGGGATGATGGAGAAGATGACCGTCATCACCCAGAGCGCACAAAAAATGGTGGATATCATCAGCGTTATCGACGGCATTGCGTTCCAGACCAACATTCTCGCCCTGAATGCAGCGGTAGAAGCCGCCCGAGCTGGACAGTCCGGCCGCGGATTTGCGGTTGTCGCAGGAGAAGTTCGTAACCTCGCAAAACGTTGTACCGACTCGGCCAAAGAGATCAGCACGCTGATTAACGAATCGACGCAGTATATCGAAGAAGGGACAGAGCTTGCGGACAAAACAAGCAAGGTGATTATCGATATCAGCTCGGCGGTAGGTAAAGCGAACGCCATGATGGAGAACATCGCGCAGGCTTCCGAAGAACAGAACCGTGGCGTCGAACAGATCCGGGTAGCCATTACCCAGATGGATGAAGTTACCCAGCAAAATGCAGCGTTGGTGGAAGAAGTGGCTGCCACTGCGCAAGGCGTAGAGGGCCAGGCCAATCTGCTGGCTCGCGCTGTTTCGACCTTTAAACTCAGTCCCGGGTACTAAAATGTTCTGAGTTATCGTTATAAAGCCGGTCATGAACATGACTGGCTTTATATATTTAATAATATCAAATTCAATAATGTAAAATTTATGATATTGAAAACACTTTCCTTCAATGAAAATAAATTATTGGCAAATTATTTTTTCTAACCGTTTGACGTTATCACAAGAACACGGCAACCACTTAAAGTTAATAGCGCATCCAGACAGATAATTTATCGGCCCACATCGTGTACTAATTCACTGATTGTTAACCCACACTAAAATTAAGACTTTTTACATTGTAGGTTGCATACAGAGAAAATAGAGTTGCGACTGGACTCTGAAAAAAGGAAATTCAAATGAAAAAGACAGCAATCGCAATGTCACTCATCTTTATGACTACTGGCGCTATGGCTGCGGGTGAAATGCAGCACGCCACAGATGAAACGGTTAGTGCAGCCCACGCTGGTGCAGATACAGCAAAAGAAAAACTGCAGCAGACTGAAAACCGCACTCAGGAAGCGATGACCGAAGCGCAGAGCGACGGTTCTGCCACTGACAAATTAAAGCTGGATGGGCAAAAAGCCTGGAACAGCACCAAAGAAGGCAGCCAGAAAGCCTGGGATGCGACTAAAGAAGGCACTGAAAAAGCCGTTAACAGCACCAAAGAAGGCAGCCAGAAGCTCTGGGATAAAACCAAAGAAGGCACGGCGAAAGCCGTAAGCAGCACTAAGGAAGGCAGCCAGAAGGCATGGGATGCTACCAAAGAAGGCACGGCGAAAGCCGTAAGCAGCACTAAAGAAGGCAGCCAGAAGGCATGGGATAAAACCAAAGAAGGCACGGCGAAAGCCGTAAGCAGCACTAAGGAAGGCAGCCAGAAGGCCTGGGATGCTACCAAAGAAGGCACGGCGAAAGCCGTAAGCAGCACTAAAGAAGGCAGCCAGAAGGCATGGGATAAAACCAAAGAAGGCACGGCGAAAGCCGTAAGCAGCACTAAGGAAGGCAGCCAGAAGGCCTGGGATGCGACTAAAGAGACAACAACTCAGGCATGGGACAGCACCAAAACTGGCGCAGAAAGTGTTAAAAGCAGCGTGACTGAATAACTATAATTTTGTCAAATTTCAGATAAATAAGAAATGGCTGGACCAGACCGTCCAGCCATTAGCATGTTTATGCTGTGCGATTTTTTAGGCGGTTAAAGTCAGTCATGATATGAACCACGCCTTGAATATCGACGTTCACCTCATTAATTAGCTGCCCGGCATTCTGAGCAAGCGTCACGCCTACGCTAGACTCCTCGACGCAAACATCCATCCCATCAATAGCTGATGATACGCCGTCGCGGATATCTCTTGTCAGCTCCTCAATCTCAACTGCCGCTTTCCCTGACTGTTCAGCTAACGAACGAACCTCAGCCGCGACAACCGCAAATCCACGGCCACGCTCTCCGGCATGGGCGGCCTCAATAGAGGCATTGAGGGCCAACAGATTGGTTTGAGAGGAGATGCGACGAATATCATCCACCATAGCCACAATGCGTTCGGAATGTTCGCCAAGCTCAGTCACTATGTGCGATGTTTCTCTTGCCCTGGCCTCAACTCTTTGCAGCCCTTCCACAGCCTGATGAACAATATTGATACCCTCAGCGGCATGCTTATCAGTGGTTAACGACATACTGTGTACGTTGTCCATGAGTTCAGTCTCACGGCGCTGCTGTGCCATCTGTTCAGTGATATCCTGGCCAATTTTAAGTACCTTGATCACCCGACCATCGCTGTCTAGTACCGGGTTATAGCTCGCTTCAAGCCAGATAACATCGCCACGACTATTGACTCGTTCAAAGCGCCCTGCGACATACTCACCGTTTTTCAGCCCCTGCCAGTGATTGTGATAGGCGCTGGACTGGCGAAATTCAGGTGGACATAACATTGAATGCTGCTTTCCCTGCACCTCATGAAGTTGATATCCCATTACGTTAAGAAAATTTTCATTTGCGGTGAGAATTTCACCATCCGGGCTGAACGTAATCAAAGCCATTGAGCGGTCGATAGCATGTAAGAATCCCTTATGTTCCTGAGATTCACTAATACGAGCCGTCACATCATTAGCTATTTTGACAATACCAATCACCTTCTTCTGGCGATTCAGTATTGGGGTATAAGTCGCCTCAAGCCAAATCTCACTGCCATCCTTGCGAATTCGCTTGATGTTTCCACTAACAGGCTTGCCTTGATTAAGATCGTGCCAATGTTGTTTATAGGCGATACTGGAGACATAAGCGGGATCGCAAAGCATACTGTGATGTTTACCGACGATCTCATTAAGTTTATAGCCTATACCTTTCAAAAAGTGTTCATTCGCGTCCGATATAATCCCGTGTGGAGTGAAGAAAATCATCGGCACAGCATGTTCAAGAGCAGAAAATTTACTCCGACAGGATAAGCCACTAAATTTTGACAACATAAGCTACAGCTCCATGTATATTAAATTCTAAATTATAAATTCTACAATTTAGTAAATTTAAAGTTCGCACTCATTCTTTTCATATACTTGTACTTTAAACTTGTTCACCCAAATTATATGAAGTCATTTTTCAAATACCCGGATAGAATATCGGCACTCCAACCATTAACTTTAACCAAAACGTAACATTCTGATTAGGTTTATTCCAGAAGGATTTTTTGAGTGTTTTATCTTATACCGCGAAGGATTATGCTGATAAAAAGGGATATTAAAAAATAATCCCCACTAACATAATGCGGAATAAAGCCTGTACCGGGAGGTTTTTTACGGATTTGGAAAAAAAGCAGAAGTGCCGGGTAACGCTGAGTACAGAAACGCAAAAAGGGCCACGTTATAAATAACGTGGCCCTGAATAGTGGCGGAACGGACGGGACTCGAACCCGCGACCCCCTGCGTGACAGGCAGGTATTCTAACCGACTGAACTACCGCTCCGCATTGTCCCCCGTCGGGAACGAAGCGAATATTACGGATTGCCCCGCCGGGCGTCAATGGTTTTTCTTATAAATTGAATCATTTGCCGTAAAAACAAACTGAATGCTGATTTTTAACTCATTTATTCAGCTTTCAGCGCGCCACAGGCAGCTACCGCCTTTTTTCATCACCAGATCCAGACGTGATTCATGGGCAGCGACTTCTTCATCACTTGCCTGAATGACGCGCAAACCTGCAGCGCTGCGCACAACACGCTGGATGCCATCCCCGCCCTGCTTCTGCTGAATATCACCTTCCATAGAAAACTTAAGCGACGTCTGGCCGCCGGTCATCATCAGATAGACGTCAGCAAGGATCTGGGCATCGAGTAATGCGCCGTGCAGCGTACGTTTACTGTTGTCTATTTCATAGCGAGAGCAGAGAGCATCGAGGCTGTTGCGCTTGCCGGGGAACATTTTACGCGCCAGCGCCAGGGTATCGGTGACTTTACAGAAGGTATCGGTTTTAGGAATATCACGCTTAAGCTTGCTGAACTCATAATCCATAAAGCCGATATCAAACGAGGCGTTATGGATGACAAGCTCTGCCCCACGGATGTAATCCATAAACGAATCCGCGACCTGATCAAAGGTCGGTTTATCCGCGAGGAATTCATCGGCAATCCCATGCACGCCAAACGCTTCCGGGTCCACCAGCCGATCGGGCTTCAGGTATACGTGGAAGTTATTGCCGGTCAGGCGGCGGTTGATCACCTCCACCGCACCAATCTCAATAATTCGATGGCCTTCGTAGTGAGCACCGATCTGGTTCATACCGGTGGTTTCTGTATCGAGGACAATCTGTCGTGTAATTGCTGTGCTCATAGCGCTCGTTTATGTCAGACTTGAATTTTTACTCACAGGAAGTCTACCAGAGATGCGGAAACAGGTAGAAATTTTCACCGATGGGTCTTGCCTCGGCAATCCCGGGCCAGGTGGATATGGTGCCATTTTACGGTACAAACAGCATGAAAAGATTTTTAGCGTTGGCTATCGCCTGACGACTAACAACCGGATGGAAATGATGGCGGCCATCGTTGCGCTGGAGGCGTTAATCGAACCTTGCGATATCGTGCTCAGCACCGACAGCCAGTACGTACGCCAGGGGATCACCCAGTGGATACACAACTGGAAAAAGCGCGGCTGGAAAACGGCAGATAAAAAGCCGGTGAAGAATGTCGACCTGTGGCAGCGTCTGGACGCTGCTTTGGGCAAACATACCATCAGCTGGGAGTGGGTCAAAGGCCACGCGGGCCACCCAGAGAACGAACGCTGCGACGAACTGGCCCGTGAGGCAGCCTCTAATCCAACTCTTGAGGATGTTGGCTACCTGCCGGATGCGAAGGCTTAGCCACCTCCCGGTATTGCCGGGTTGCTCCCACGGCTGAGCGAATCTGCGTTTTAGCTTTGCGGCTTTTCATCGGGTTCAGCGTAAGGGGAAGCGTCCGCTTACGCGCCACGATGACGTGCATGCACCCCAGTGCGGGCAGATGCGTACTGAGCATTCTCCCGCCCTGCTTGTGCCACGGCAGAACCTGAAACCCGCGCTGGTGCATCACTTCAAAATTCAGCAGGGAAAGCCAGTCAAACTGACGCATTGGCGTAAACATGCGGCTGTTATAAGGGCTGCGCTTACGCAGAAACGGCATGGCTTTGCCCAGGCCCAGTATGCTCACCGGGTTGAAGCTACTGATGATAAGCCAGCCGTCGTCGATAAGTATCCGATCGGCCTCACGCAATAAACCATGTGGATCCTGACACCAGGGCAGCGTATGGGCCAGCAAACAAGCGTCCACCGATTTAGAAGCGAAGGGTAAATGCAGCGGATCGGCATTAACCTGCAGCAGCGATCCCTGTTGGGCAACATTCACCTGATGGGAAATAGCGCAGCCGCTTGTGTCGATTTCCGCGCTGAGATTGCCTATCTTGAGTAAATGAAAACCAAACATTTTAGCAAGCCAGGGTTGCAGCTGCTTTTCCAGCGCTTCCCGGTAGTACTCCCCCCAGGGCAACTGCCCCCAATGATGCGGTGAAGTGAAATTTTCAGGTATCCTTGCCGGTTTCATCACTACCTTCCTGTTTCTATCGCCGAGAGGTTGAATTATGAATCTTAACAGTATTCCCGCCTTCCAGGACAACTACATCTGGGTTCTTAACGACGAGGCGGGTAAATGCATTATCGTCGATCCTGGGGAAGCCGCACCGGTGCTAAACGCGATCGCAAAAAACAACTGGCAGCCGGAGGCCATTCTGCTGACACACCATCACCACGACCATGTTGGCGGTGTGAAAGAACTTCTGCAAACCTTCCCAGGCCTTGTGGTATATGGGCCTGAGGAGACACAAGATAAGGGAACGAACCGGGTAGTCAGGGAAGGAGATAAGGTCAATATTTTAGAGTGTGAATTTAGTGTTATTGCTACACCGGGTCACACTTTGGGCCATTTGTGCTATTTCAGTTTCCCTTATCTTTTCTGCGGCGACACGCTGTTTTCTGGCGGCTGTGGACGGCTATTTGAAGGCACACCAAAACAGATGTATGAATCTTTTCAGAAGCTTAACAAGTTACCTCAAGAAACTTTGGTTTGTTGTGCTCATGAATACACGGAATCAAACATCAAATTTGCCTTAAGTATTTTACCTGAGGATCAGGTATTAATCCGATATTACCGAGAAGTGAAGGAGTTACGCCTAAAAAACCACGCTACTTTACCGACAACGTTGCAAATAGAGCGGGGTATTAATCTTTTTCTGAGAACGGAAGATGCTGATTTAAAAGATATAATACAAAAAGAAACAAGTTTGCAACAACCAGAGCAGGTATTTGCATGGTTGAGGGCAAAGAAAGATAGCTTCTGAATATTCTGGTTGTGTTGTTGGGCGGGCAACTGTATTCTTGCTCGTCTTTTAAGCAACCATTGACACACACATGAAGGCAAAAGCGATATTACTCGCCACTGTCCTGCTTGTGGGGTGCCAGGCGTCAAGGCATGACGCTAACATCCAACAGCATGCACAGAGTCTGTCTGCAGCTGGTCAAGGTGAAGCAGGAAAGTACACTGGTCGAGCGAACTCGACGCGATGGATGGACGATGGGACATTCCTCGCGCAAGATCAGAACCTGTGGGACTTCATCGGCGACGAGCAAAAGATGGGGATACCGGAAAACAGCCGGATCCGCGAACAGAAACAGAAATACCTAAGAAATAAGAGCTATCTCCACGATGTAACATTACGGGCAGAGCCGTATATGTACTGGATTACCGGGCAAGTTAAGAAACGTAACATGCCGATGGAACTGGTACTGCTACCCATAGTGGAGAGCGCTTTTGACCCCCACGCGACCTCTGGCGCAAATGCCGCTGGCATTTGGCAGATTATTCCAAGTACGGGGCGGAACTATGGTCTGAAGCAGACCAAATCGTACGATGCACGCCGTGACGTAGTGGCTTCCACCACTGCTGCGCTGGATATGATGCAGCGTCTGAACAAGATGTTTGATGGTGACTGGCTACTCACGGTAGCGGCGTACAACAGCGGTGAAGGCCGTGTGATGAACGCCATTAAAGCGAACAAAGCCCGAGGGAAACCAACGGACTTCTGGTCACTTTCACTGCCGCGTGAAACTAAAATCTACGTACCTAAAATGTTAGCCTTGAGCGAAATTCTTAAGAATAACCAAAAGTACGGGGTTCGTTTGCCAACGTCAGACGAAAGCCGCGCGCTGGCACAGGTTGAAGTTTCTAATCCGGTACAGCTAAGTCAGGTCGCCGAGATGACGGGTATGTCACTTTCGACGTTGAAAGCCTTCAATGCCGGGGTGAAAACCTCTACCGTGGGCAAAAATCAGCGTTATGTGATGGTGCCAAAGAAACATGCCCGCCAGCTTAAAGCTTCTCTGGCTTCCGGTGAAATTGCAGCCGTGCAGCCTACGCTTGTCGCTGACAACCGTAGAAATGCAGGTAGCAACAAATCTTATAAAGTGCGCTCAGGGGACACCCTGTCAGGCATTGCTTCACGTTTAGGCGTAAGCACGAAAGATTTGCAAAGCTGGAACGGCATTCGAGGCGCGCACATCAAAGTTGGCCAGACGCTCAGCGTTAAAAATGGCGGCGAGCGTTTAGCTAAAAACGATAGCATCACCTACAAGGTGCGTAAGGGTGACTCCCTGTCGAGTATTGCAAAACGTCACGGCGTGAACATCAAGGATGTTCTGCGCTGGAACGACGATACCGACAACCTGAAGCCTGGCGACCAGCTAACGCTGTTTGTCAGCAATAATGCGACACCAGATACCTGATTGTTATCTAAAGAAAAAGGCACCTTAACAGGTGCCTTAGATTGCTGACAAAGAAGGAAAAAGCGTGGTTTTTCCTTCTTTGTGGTCAGCAGGCGAAAATCAATGAATTGATTTTCCTTGTTATTTATTCGGTGAGATCTTTGCGAAATTCGTTCGCTTTAGGTTTGTCATCAGTCTGAGGCACCTTAACAGGTGCCTTTTTTATTGTTCGATTACACCTTCTTCGCTTCCAGCATCACAATATCACTGGTAAACGACCCCTCTTCTCCCAGCTCAAAGTAACGCTGGACCTCATCTGACGCACTTTGCTGATAGGCTCGAATTGCATTTGCCAGTACCGGTGGAGTTCTCATTCTTGCGATCCAGCTAGTAAATTCCAGGCTCAGACGGTCACACAGCAGGTTTTGCGTGCTCAGACCCGCTTCGTTAAACAAGCTCAGCCATTCACCGCTGGAGTAGTTACGAACATGGGAGGTATCCCGCAGCGCTTCTACCGTTTGCAACCAGATATCCAGTACCGGGTGGCCTGGGGACATCACATCCATAAAGATTGCCGTACCACCGGGCTTCAGTATGCGACGGACCTCACGCAGCGCTTTACCCACATCATGCCAGTGGTGCGCCGAATAGCGGCTGATAACAACGTCAAAGGAGCCATCATCGAACGGTAAAACTTCCGCGTAACCTTGTTGGGTTGTCAGGTTAGAGATACCCCGTGTTTGTGCAGCCTCATTCACCACAGCTAACATTTGATCGGAGAGATCATAGGCAACCACGTCTTTCACATGCGCTGCGGCAATGAAGCTGGCATGCCCTGCCCCGCATCCTAAGTCCAGCAGCTTTGCATGAGAGAATGCCGTCAGACGGTCGCCCAGACGCTCTAAATCGCGCCCAAAAGCGTGCACGGCGCTTGTCAGATAGGCACTGGCCTGAGAACCAAACTGCTGATCAACTTTGTCGTGGTGGGATTGTGTTGCCATCGTATTGTCCTTGCGTTTGAGTGATTAAAAGGGCAGCACACGGGTCTGCCCAACGGCAGACCTGACTAACCTTACTTCAGCTCAGGTTTGCCGGGACGAAATTCGACTAGTAGAGGGTTGTGGTCGGACGCTCGGGTCACCAGCACAGATGCTTCCGTAACGTTAAAACCACGATAAAAAACAAAATCCAGCGGGCGACCAAAAGCTTTACGGCGATGATCGTCGGTGAAGCGCACTTCGCGCAGAGACATCTCCCTGGCAAAGCGGTACAGCGCGTTCATGCGCGGGCGGCTCCAGGCGTTGAAATCACCGGCCATGATCACCGGTCCGTTGTGGTGGCCAATCTGATCGCCAATCGGCCCGAGCTGCTTGCTGTAAACATCTACCCCAAGGCTAAAATTCACGGCATGAATATTTACTACCATCAGCAAACGACCATCCGGCAAAGGATAAACCGTGACCAGCGCGGACTTCGATAAGCGAAGAATAGGTTCCCGCTCGCGCAAAGGGCAGCAATAGACAGGGTGTGCGGCAGAGAGCGTCATGACGCCAGAGGGATGCTGTGGTAACACAAAGGCCGGAACCTGATCGGCAGCCAGATAGTTACTGGTTGCGAATCTCACCAGCTCCGGCGTGGTCTGCGCCTCCTGTAACAGGACAAGGTGGGCATCTTTACCAAAGTTTTGCAGCACCGAAAGCCATTCGGCCCGCTGCTGCTTGAAGATATTCCAGACCAGTACGCGCAGCACGCCATCCGTCGGTAACGGCTCACCGGGCGGTAAGGCCTGACCTATGCTTGCAAACGAGCCAGGCGGCAGAATGCGTTCTGCTGGCTGACCGGCGACATATCGCATGGCATAGGTATTTTTACGCACGTTTGACTGATGACCTCTGTAACCGGAAGCCCTTGAGACGCAGGGCGGTCTTTCAGTTATAGGGACTTTAACGGAGAGTTTCAATGAACAATTCAAACCATCGATGAATCAGAGCGTAACAAAATGCACGCGCTCTGATTCATTCTTTTAGCCGATGGCAACCTCTGTACGTTTATCGAGACGACCACTAAGCCCAATTAACAGCAGCGCCCCAGCGACAATCACTGCGCCAATCCATGGGGTCTGCGCCAGACCGAAGCTTTGCACCGTCTGTCCGCCAATGATTGAGCCTAATGCAATCCCGACGTTAAAGGCGGCAATGTTAAGACCAGATGCAACATCTACTGCGTTAGGCGTGTACTCTTCCGCTTTCTGTACGACATAGACCTGCAGACCCGGTACGTTCCCGAAGGCGAACACACCCATCACCAGAACGGTGAGCAAAGCAGCAATGTGCGAAGTTACGGTGAACTGGAAGACGAGCAGCAGAGCGGCAAGCGCAGCAAAAATAAACTTCAGAGCTGGCACCGCGCCGTGGCGATCGGCAAGCTTACCGCCCCAGATATTCCCGATAGCCACGGAAATGCCATACCCCAGCAGGATCCAGCTGACTGCAGCGGGAGAGTAACCCGCAAGATCCTGCATCATCGGTGCCAGGAAGGTAAATGCGGTGAATACGCCACCATAACCTAACGCGGTGATAGCATAGATAATCAGTAAACGAGGGTGCGTCAGGACTTTGATCTGCTCTTTAATGCTCGCTACGGCACGGGTTGGGATGTTATTCGGGATCAGGATCGTGCTGGCGATCAGCGCAATGACACCGATGGCTGAAACGGCCAGGAAGGTTTCGCGCCAGCCGAAGTGCTGACCAATAAATGTGCCCAGCGGAACGCCCGTCACCAGTGCAACGGTCAGCCCGCCAAACATGATGGCAATAGCGGACGCTGCTTTTTCTTTCGGGACCAGGCTTGTGGCAATAGTGGAGCCGATTGAAAAGAACACGCCGTGTGCCAGACCGGTCAGCAAGCGCGCGATAACTAACGTCTCGTAGTTCGGTGACAGCCAGGCTAACAGATTTCCCGCGGTGAACAGCACCATCAGACCAATCAGCAGTTGTTTGCGAGGCAGCTTACCTGTGAGTGCGGTTAAGACAGGCGCCCCAACGGCAACGCCGAGCGCATATATTGAAACTAATAGCCCGGCGGAAGGTAGCGAAATAGCAAGTTGTTCAGCGATGGTTGGCACCAGGCCAACAATAACGAACTCTGTTGTACCGATAGCGAACGCACTGATAGTCAGTGCCAGAAGAGCGAGTGGCATAATTTACTCCATAGCAGGTGTCTTTTGATGACACGTAGTATGGCGAGATGGTTAAATAACAAAAATATGCAAAATCTCAATAGAATTTTGCCCCAGGAGCAATAATGAAGGCGACCTCAGAAGAACTGGCGATATTCGTTGCCGTTGTGGAAAGCGGTAGCTTCAGCCGGGCAGCGGAGCAGCTGGACCTGGCGAATTCCGCCGTCAGCCGTGCCGTAAAAAAACTTGAAATGAAATTAGGGGTCAGCCTACTGAACCGCACGACCCGACAGCTGAGCCTGACGGAAGAAGGTGAGCGCTATTTCCGCCGCGTGCAGCAGATTTTGCAGGAGATGGCGGCGGCGGAAAATGAGCTGATGGAAACACGGCAGACACCACGCGGACTGCTGCGTATTGATGCGGCCACGCCCGTTATGCTGCACCTGTTAATGCCCTTAATTAAACCGTTCCGCGAGCGGTATCCGGAAATGACACTGTCATTGGTTTCATCAGAAACATTCATCAATCTGATTGAACGTAAGGTTGATGTCGCTATTCGGGCCGGCACGCTGACGGATTCGAGCCTGCGAGCGAAGCCGCTTTTTGCCAGTTTTCGCAAATTGATCGCCTCGCCTGAATATCTGGCAGAGTACGGTATGCCGACCCGCGCTGAGGATCTTAAGGATCATATCTGCCTGGGATTTTCAGAAACGGCCAGTCTGAACCGCTGGCCAGTTGCGCAAAGTGACGGGCAGCTTTATGACATCACACCGGGCATCACGTCAAACAGCGGGGAGACGCTGAAACAACTTTGTCTGAACGGGAACGGAATTGCCTGTCTCTCTGACTATATGATTAATCAGGAGATTGCTGAGGGGAAATTTGTCGAGCTGCTGGCGGATAAACTGCTGCCGGTGGAGATGCCATTCAGCGCAGTCTATTATAGCGACCGGGCCGTCAGCACGCGCATCAGGGCATTTATCGACTTTCTGAGTGAACACGTGAAACAGCCCCCGAAGGGGCTGTAATTTATCTTAATCCCACTCAGGTGCCAGTCCTTCCGGGCTGACCAGGCGGTCATTACAGTCCAGCTTAGCAATGGCTGCCATATCCTCGTGCTGCAACTTCAACGACTGCGCTTTCATGTTACTTTGCAGATTTTCACGCTTCGTTGATGACGGGATCACCGCGTAACCCAGCGCCATCGCCCAGGAAAGAATGACCTGAGCTGGAGTCGCGTTATGCTTCTGCGCAATGGCAGCTATCACTTCGTCCTTTAATGCTTTGCCGTAAGCAAGCGTCATATAAGAGGTGATATGGATACCGCGATCTTTCGCCCACTGCACTACTTTGCCGTTCTGCAGATAAGGAGACAGCTCAATCTGGTTGGTCGCAATATTTTCTGCTCCTACAGCGTCAATAGCCTGCTGCATCAGCTCGATGGTGAAGTTAGAGATCCCAATCTGGCGGGTCAGCCCTTCTTTCTTCGCTTCCAGTAAAGCCTGCATGAATTCTGCCACCGGCACGGCATCTCGAGGCGATGGCCAATGGATCAAAGTCAGGTCGACGTAATCAGTGCGCAGCTTGCTAAGACTTTCCTTAAGGCTTGCTATCAGCTTGTCTTTGCTAAGGTTTTCGATCCAGATCTTCGTTGTGATAAACAGATCGCTACGCGCTACCCCGCTCTCTTCTAACGCCTGCCCAACAGCCGCTTCGTTATCATAAATCTGAGCGGTATCGATCGTGCGATAGCCGAGTTCCAGCGCCGTTTTAACCGATGCGATTACCACGTCGTCTTTTAAGCGAAACGTACCTAAACCAAATGCAGGGATGGTCATGACTTACCTCGTTAATATGTGTTTGCAATACGAGGATTATGCAGGCAGAAATTATGCTGAAAAAGAGAGGTAAATGCAGAAGATATTTGCGTAAAAAGCAACAATCTCTGAATTTCAGACAAGAAAAAAGCCCTGAGTCTAAGACTCAGGGCTTAATAAGTGGCGGAACGGACGGGACTCGAACCCGCGACCCCCTGCGTGACAGGCAGGTATTCTAACCGACTGAACTACCGCTCCACCGAATTTCTTACAACCACCAGATGTCACTCTGGCTTTTACTGCTTTGAATTTGGAGCCTGGCAGTTCCCTACTCTCGCATGGGGAGACCCCACACTACCATCGGCGCTACGGCGTTTCACTTCTGAGTTCGGCATGGGGTCAGGTGGGACCACCGCGCTAGTGCCGCCAGGCATATTCTGTTTCGTTAACCGTCACGCTTTCACGCAACCATTAACTTAAAATCTGGAACATTCAGCTGAAAATTAAATCTCTCTCACCAAAACACCTTCGGTGTTGTAAGGTTAAGCCTCACGGATCATTAGTACTGGTTAGCTCAACGTATCGCTACGCTTACACACCCAGCCTATCAACGTCGTAGTCTTCAACGT